>NZ_JARHTQ010000002.1 GCF_029223525.1 Streptantibioticus ferralitis
GCCGCCGCCGAACTCAACAGCCGCCCACGCAAGACGCTCGGCTGGGAAACCCCAGCCGAGCGTCTGTCTAAACTTCTCGCCACCACACGTCAGTGATCACGTGTTGCGACGATCCCTGGAATTCGCCGGAGCAGGGGAGGGGCCCGAAACCGTGATCCACACACCCTCAGGGAGCGAGTGGGGAGATCCGACGCAGAGGGATTCACCCTGTGCGCAGTCCGCAGCAAGCCATGAGCCAGATTGACGGTTCGCGGCGTGCGCCGATTCCTTGGGCCAAGGCGGCGATCTCCTGGAGGGATCGGCGACTGACGGGAGTCGACCGACCAAGGTTCAGCTCCGCTCCCCCCTGAAGGCGTCGAGGATGCGTTCCGCGGCTAGTGTGGCCGTTAGCTCACCGTTCCTGACCTGCTGTTCCAGGGCAGGGGCGAGGGACCGGACCGCCGGATCGGAGTGCAGGCGGCCCAGCAGTTCGTCGCGGACCATGGTCCAGGTCCAGTCGACCTGCTGGTCGCGGCGCCGGGCGGCGAGGCGGCCGGTGGAGTCCAGCAGAGTGCGGTGCTGCTCCAGCCGCTCCCAGACGGTGTCCAGGCCGGTCGACTCCCGTGCGCTGCAACTGAGCACGGGCGGCGTCCAGAAGGCGTCCTTGCCGTGCATCAGCCGCAGCGCACCTGTCAGTTCACGCGCCGCCGCGCGGGCGTCGCGTTCGTGTGGACCGTCCGCCTTGTTGACGGCGATCACGTCGGCCAGTTCCAGGACGCCCTTCTTGATGCCCTGCAACTGGTCTCCGGTGCGGGCCAGGGTGAGCAGAAGGAAGGAGTCGACCATGTTCGCGACGGCTGTCTCGGACTGGCCGACGCCGACCGTCTCCACCAGTACCACGTCGTAGCCGGCGGCTTCCATCACCACGATCGACTCGCGGGTGGCCTTGGCGACACCGCCGAGCGTGCCGGCGCTGGGGGAGGGCCGGACGAAGGCCGCCGGGTCGACGGCCAGGCGCTCCATCCGGGTCTTGTCGCCGAGGATCGAGCCGCCGGTCCGGGTGGAGGACGGGTCGACGGCGAGCACGGCCACCCGGTGCCCGAGCCCGGTCAGCAGTGTGCCGAAGGCGTCGATGAACGTCGACTTGCCCACGCCCGGTACTCCACTGATCCCGATCCGCCGGGAGTTCCCGCTGTGCGGCAGCAGCTCGGTCAGCAACTCCTGGGCAAGTGCCCGGTGCTGGGGGCGGGTGGACTCGACGAGGGTGATCGCGCGGGCGACGACCGCCCGCTTACCGTCGAGGACGCCCTTGACGTACGCGTCGAGGTCGATGGCCATGGACTCACGGCCTCACAGGTCGCCGTGTCCGAGATCGGCCGCCAGCCGCGAAACCAGGTCGTGGGCGGCGTCCGGGATCACCGTGCCGGGCGGGAACACGGCCGCCGCGCCCATCTCCAGCAGCGTCGGCACGTCCTGCGGCGGGATCACTCCGCCGACCACGATCATGATGTCCGCGCGCCCCTCCTCGGCGAGTTGTTCGCGCAGCGCCGGTACGAGGGTGAGGTGCCCGGCGGCCAGCGACGACACCCCGACGATGTGCACGTCCGCCTCGACGGCCTGGCGGGCCACCTCGGCCGGGGTCTGGAACAGCGGGCCGACGTCCACGTCGAAGCCGAGGTCGGCGAAGGCGGTGGCGATCACCTTCTGCCCGCGGTCGTGGCCGTCCTGGCCCATCTTGGCGACCAGGATGCGCGGTCGGCGGCCCTCGGCCTCGGCGAAGGCGTCGACGAGACCACGGGTGCGGTCCACGGACGGGGACTCACCTGCTTCGTTGCGGTACACACCCGAGATGGTACGGATCTGGCCCGCGTGCCGTCCGTACACCTTCTCCAGGGCGTATGAGATCTCCCCGACGGTCGCCTTCGCCCGGGCCGCGCGCACCGCCAGCTCCAGCAGGTTCCCCTCACCGCCCGCCGCCCGGGTCAGGGCGTCCAGCGCGTCCTGGCAGGCGGTCTCGTCCCGCTCCTCGCGCAGCCGCCGCAACTTGGCGATCTGCTGGGCGCGCACCGAGGAGTTGTCGACCTTGAGCACCTCGATCTGCTCGTCGGAGTCCACCCGGTACTTGTTCACGCCGATCACCGGCTGCCGCCCGGAGTCGATGCGGGCCTGGGTGCGGGCCGCGGCCTCCTCGACCCGCAGCTTGGGGATGCCCGCGTCGATGGCCTGCGCCATGCCGCCCGCCCGCTCGACCTCCTGGATGTGCTGCCAGGCCCGGCGGGCAAGGTCGTACGTCAGCCGTTCCACGTACGCGCTGCCGCCCCACGGGTCGATCACGCGCGTCGTGCCGGACTCCTGCTGGATCAGCAACTGGGTGTTGCGGGCGATGCGGGCGGAGAAGTCGGTGGGCAGCGCGAGCGCCTCGTCGAGGGCGTTGGTGTGCAGCGACTGGGTGTGGCCCTGGGTCGCCGCCATCGCCTCCACGCAGGTGCGCGTGACGTTGTTGAACACGTCCTGCGCGGTCAGCGACCAGCCCGAGGTCTGCGAATGAGTGCGCAGGGACAGCGACTTGGTGTTCTTCGGCTCGAACTGCTTGACCAGCTTGGCCCACAGCAGCCGGGCCGCGCGCAACTTGGCCACCTCCATGAAGAAGTTCATGCCGATCGCCCAGAAGAACGACAGCCGGGGCGCGAACGCGTCGACGTCCAGGCCCGCGTCCCGCCCGGCCCGGATGTACTCCACGCCGTCGGCGAGGGTGTAGGCCAGCTCCAGGTCGGCCGTGGCGCCCGCCTCCTGGATGTGGTAGCCGGAAATGGAGATGGAGTTGTAGCGGGGCATCCGCTGCGAGGTGAACGCGAAGATGTCGGAGATGATCCGCATCGACGGCTTCGGCGGATAGATGTAGGTGTTGCGGACCATGAACTCCTTGAGGATGTCGTTCTGGATGGTCCCGGCCAACTTCTCGGCTGGTACGCCCTGTTCCTCCGCCGCCACGATGTACAGCGCGAGCACCGGCAGCACCGCGCCGTTCATCGTCATCGACACCGTCATCCGGTCCAGCGGGATGCCGTCGAACAGCTGCCGCATGTCGTAGATCGAGTCGATCGCCACGCCCGCCATGCCGACGTCACCGGTCACCCGCGGGTGGTCGCTGTCGTAACCGCGGTGGGTGGGCAGGTCGAAGGCGACCGACAGGCCCTTCTGACCCGCCGCCAGGTTGCGCCGGTAGAAGGCGTTGGACTCCTCGGCGGTGGAGAAGCCCGCGTACTGGCGGATCGTCCAGGGCTGGTTGACGTACATCGTCGGGTACGGGCCGCGCAGGTAGGGCGCGATGCCCGGGTAGGTGCCCAGGAAGTCCAGCCCCTCCAGGTCCTGCCCGGTGTAGAGCGGCTTGACCGTGATGCCCTCGGGCGTCTCCCAGAGCAGGTCGGCGCCGTCGGCCGCCCTCTTCACGGACGTACGCCACTCGTCGGGACCGCCGTCGGCGGCCGGGGTCCCCAGCTCGATCGCCGAGAAGTCGGGGATGGACATCAGGACACTCCCATGCGGTCGAGCGTGGCGGAGAGTACGGCGATAGCGTCGCAGCCGGTGAAGACGTAGGTGTCGACCCCCGCGTACGTTGCGGGACGGCCCGCGAGGAACACGTGCCGCGCGCCCGCCGCCCGCAGCGTCTGTGCGGTGGCCTCGGCCTGTTCCTCGTACACCGCGTCACTGGAGCACAGGCAGACCTCCCGCGCCCCGCTCTCCTCCAACGTGCCCTCGGTGACGGGCTCGATGCCGCCCGCCTGGAAGAGGTTGGCGGCGAAGGCGAGCCGCGCGGTGTGCGCGGCGGCCGGGCCCAGAGCGGTCAGATGGACGCGGGGCCGGGCGCCGGTCGCGGCCAGATGGGCGTCGGAACGGGCGCGCAGCGCCTCGAACGCCTCGTCCCGCCGCACCCGGGGCAGGCCCCCGGACGGCGGCTCGGGCGCGGGCGTGCGGACGACCGGCTTCTCGGCCAGGTGCGGGAACTCGCTGACTCCGGTGACCGGTTCACGCCGTTTGGCGAGCTTCGCGCTGCGCACGGACCAGGTGTCGGCCAGCCGATCGCGCACCATGCCGGAGCGCAGGGCAGCCGCCTGCCCGCCCGTCCGCTCGATCTCCTGGAAGAACTCCCAAGCCGCGTGCGCGATTTCGTCCGTCAACTTCTCCACGTACCAGGAGCCGCCCGCCGGGTCTATCACCCGGGACAGGTGCGACTCCTCGATGAGGATGGTGGAGGTGTTGCGGGCGATGCGGCGCGCGAACGCGTCCGGCAGACCCAGCGCGTGGTCGAAGGGCAGCACCGTCACGGCGTCGGCGCCCCCCACCCCGGCGGCCAGTGTCGCGACCGTGGTGCGCAGCATGTTCACCCACGGGTCGCGGCGCGTCATCATCACCGGCGAGGTCACGGCGTGCTGGAGCTGCGCGCCCGCCTGCGGTGCCCCGCAAGCCTCGGCCACCCGAGCCCACAGCCGGCGCGCCGCGCGCAGTTTGGCGACGGTCAGGAACTGGTCGGCGGTCGCGGCGTACCGGAACTCCAGTTGGGCACAAGCCTGCTCGACGCTCAGCCCCGCCCCGGTCAGCCCGCGCAGATAGGCGACACCCGTCGCCAGAGAGCAGCCCAGCTCCTGCGCCGCCGAACCCCCTGCCTCGTGGTACGGCAGCACGTCCACGGTCAGCGCCCGCAGCCCCGGATACCGCGCGGCGCACAGCTGGGCCAGCTCGGCCACGGGCGCGAAGTCGTACGACCGCCCGGTGCGGGCCTCGTGGCCCAGCGGGTCGGCGCCCAGGTTGCCGCGCGCCGCGTCCGCCGCGACGCCCCGTTCCTCGTACAGCCGCAGCAACCGCCGCGCGGCCGGCTCGACTTCGACACCCGCGTCCAGGACGACGGGCGCCAGGTCGAGGTAGACGCCGTCGAGGGCGCGGTCGAGCGACGGGACGGGGATGGCAGCGGACTCGCCGACGGCCAGCCACAGGGAGGTGACGCCGTTCTCCAGGTCGGCCAGGACCGAGCCGGCGTCAGCGACCGTGTGCTGCTGGCGCACGTCCCAGCCGCCGGCCGTGTTGCCCTCGGCCCGGCCGCCGCGCACGAAGGGAGCGAAGCCGGGCAGGCCGGGGTCGGGCGCGGTGTCGCGCGCGGTGTACAGAGGCAGGGTGCGCAGCCCGTCCTCCAGCGCGGTGGACAGGGCGTGCTCCGCCTCGGCGTCCGAGACTTCCTTGCCCGACTTGCGTAGAACACCCGCTACCAGGTGCTGCCACTGCTCATGTGTCGCGTCAGGGAAATCGGCTGCCAGGGAGAGCCCGTCGTCAGGCAGGACCGTCATGCCCGGATGCTAGGGCAGGTCGACAGACGAGCGGCAGGGGGCGCGGTTGTGACCTTGTTCTCGTCTCAAGCGTGAGACGTGCACCGCGCACATGCCGGGATATGGCGCCCGGCCCTCACCACGGAGCGGCCGACGCGTCCGCGAGCGCTGGATGGCGCGGCGCGAGAAGGACGACCTGCGCACGCTCGTCGGAGGGATTGCCGGGAGACGGGAAGACGGTCTGACGCCAGCCCTGACAGCGGAAGAAGACCAGCGTGGCCCGGTCGCCCGGATCGGCGGCCACCCAGGCCCGGTCGTCCAGCGCGGGCAGCAGCAGGACGTCCAGCAGCCTCGTGCGGACACCCCTGCCCCGGGCCACGGGCGCAACCGTCAGGTCCGTGATCTGCATCGCGTCCGCCGGCCACTGGTGCGGGAGCCAGGCGTCCGGCGCGGGATGCGCAGGAACGGGGTCCGTCGACCGCACGGCCGTACCGAAGCCGCACAGCCGACTGCCGATGCGCGCCGTCACAGCCAGGAAGCCCGGTTTGCGGGCGTCCTGGGCGAGCCGGTCGCGCATGCCACCGATTTGCTGTTCGACGCGCTGCGGGGAGTGGCCCTGCGATGACAGACGCCGCAGATGCACGAACTCCTCGACGATCGTGAGCGCCGATTCACCGGGATAGACGGTGGTGGTGACGGCGTGGGTGACGTCCATGTTTCCTCCGGCGGGATGGTCGCCCATGGCGCTGTGCCGCGTCAATCGGACCCCATGTGTCCGCCTGGCGCGGCAGCGTGTCAACGAGGCGCGGGAACGGGCGTTCTTCCGGTGCACGCCGGGGAACTCGGGCGACGCGCGCTCCGGCGCCGTCCTCGCCGCCGACCTGGGCCTGCCCGACATCGGACTGACCACCTCCACCGAGATCGCCGCCCGCGCCCAGCAGACCACCCGCGTCACCGATCTGCCCGTCCTCATCGACGCCGACACCGGCTTCGGCGAGCCGATGAACGCCGCCCGTACCGTCCAGCTGATGGAGGACGCGGGCCTGGCCGGTCTCCACTTGGAGGACCAGGTCAACCCCAAGCGCTGCGGCCACCTCGACGACAAGTCGGTCGTACCCCGCGAGGAGATGGCCCGTCGTATCCGGGCCGCCGTCGACGCCCGCCGCGACCCGGACTTCCTGCTGATGGCCCGCACCGACACCCGCGCCGTCGAGGGCCTCGGCGCGGCGATCGACCGGGCGAAGGCTTACGTCGACACCGCGAGGAGGCCCTCGAAGTCACGTGCGGGCACGGCGACCATGCGCACGCCGTCCACCAAGACCTGCTGCGGTTCGTGCTTCACCGGCTGGCCGCCTTCGTGCCACTGTCGCGGCTGCACCGCTGGTAGACGGCGGGGGCCGGGACGCGCGAGGCGCCCCGGCCCTTCAGGGGCGTCCGGGTCAGGACGGGTGCAGCTCAGCGCGAACCGTGCGGGCCGCTGCGACCAGATTCTCCAAGGAGGCACGGGTCTCCGGCCAACCGCGGGTCTTCAGGCCGCAGTCGGGATTGACCCACAGGCGTTCGGCGGGGATGGCCTTCAGGCCGGTGCGCAGCAGATCGGCCGCCTCCACGGCGCTCGGCACGCGCGGTGAGTGGATGTCGTACACGCCGGGTCCGGCCTCACGCGGGTAGCCGTGGGCGGCCAGTTCGCAGGCCACCTGCATGTGGGAGCGGGCGGCTTCCATGCTGATGACGTCGGCGTCGAGGTCGTCGATGGCCTGGATGATGTCGCCGAACTCGACGTAGCACATGTGGGTGTGGATCTGGGTGTCCGGGCGCACCCCGCTGGTCGTGAGCCGGAACGCCTCCGTGGCCCAGGCCAGGTAGGCGGGGCGGTCGGCGGCGCGCAGCGGCAGGGTCTCGCGCAGCGCGGGCTCGTCCACCTGGATGACCGAAGTGCCGGCCGACTCAAGGCCGTTGACCTCGTCCCGCAGGGCGAGGGCGACCTGGCGGGCGGTCTCGGCCCGGGGCTGGTCGTCGCGGACGAAGGACCAGGCGAGCATGGTGACCGGACCGGTCAGCATGCCCTTGACGGGCCGGTCGGTGAGTGACTGGGCGTACGTCGTCCAGCGCACCGTCATCGGCTCCGGCCGTGAGATGTCGCCCGCGAGGATCGGCGGGCGGACGTAGCGGGTGCCGTAGGACTGCACCCAGCCGTGCTGGGTGGCGAGGTAGCCGGTGAGCCGCTCGGCGAAGTACTGCACCATGTCGTTGCGTTCGGCCTCGCCGTGCACCAACACGTCCAGGCCGGTCTTCTCCTGGAAGGAGACCACGTCCTGGATCTCGGCCCTGATGCGTTCCTCGTAGCCGGCCGTGTCGATCCGGCCCGCCCGCAAGTCGGCGCGCGCGGTGCGCAGTTCGCCCGTCTGCGGGAAGGAGCCGACCGTGGTGGTCGGCAGCAGTGGCAGGTTGAGGTGGGCGCGCTGTGCGGCGGACCGCTGCGGGTACGGCTGGGAGCGGCGGGCATCGGCGTCCGTGACGGCGGAGGCGCGGGCCCGTACGGCGGGATCGTGGGTGATGGGAGAGCTGCTGCGGGAGGCCAGGTCGGTCCGGTTGGCGGCGAGTTCTGCGGCGATGGCGTCGGTGCCGTGGGTGAGGCCCTTGGCGAGGGTGACGACCTCGGCGGCCTTCTGGCGGGCGAAAGCGAGCCAGTGCAGGATCTGCGGCTCGATGTCCCGCTCGGCGGTCGCGTCGAGCGGGACGTGCAGCAGCGAGCAGGAGGCGGCCACGTCGACCCGGTCGGCCAGACTCAGCAGGGTGCCGAGCGTGGCCAGGGACTTCCCCAGGTCGTTGACCCAGATGTTGCGGCCGCTGACCACGCCTGCGACCAGGCGTTTGCCGGGCAGTCCGCCGACGGAGGCGAGTGCCTCCAGGTTGGCGGCCGCGGTCTCCGTGAAGTCCAGGGCGAGCCCGTCGACCGGGGCCTTGGCCAGTATCGGCAGGGCATCGCCGAGCCGGTCGAAGTAGGAGGCGACCAGCAGCTTGGGCCGGTCGGCGAGCGTGCCGAGGGTGCGGTAGGCGCGCCGGGCGGCGTTCAGTTCGGCCGGGGTGCGGTCCTGGACCAGTGCGGGCTCATCGAGCTGCACCCACTGGGCGCCCGCGGCCCGCAGGTCGGCGAGGACCTCGGCGTACACCGGCAGCAGCCGGTCCAGGAGCGTCAGCGGGTCGAAGTCGGCGGCCACGCCGGGCGCGGGCTTGGCCAGCAGGAGATAGGTGACGGGTCCGACGAGGACGGGCCGGGGCGTCAGGCCCAGGGCGAGGGCCTCCTTGAACTCCGTGACCTGCTTGGCCGAGTCGGCGGTGAACACCGTGTCCGGGCCCAACTCCGGGACGAGATAGTGGTAGTTGGTGTCGAACCACTTGGTCATCTCCAGCGGCGCCACGTCCTGGGTGCCGCGGGCCATCGGGAAGTAGCCGTCCAGGGCGCCCGCTTCGACGGCGGCGCGATGGCGTTCGGGGATCGCACCGACCATGACGGTGGTGTCCAGGACGTGGTCGTAGTAGGAGAAGTCGCCGGTCGGTACCTCGTGGATGCCGGTTCCGGCCAGCTCCTGCCAGTTCGTCCGGCGTAGTTCGGCTGCGGTGGCGCGGAGGTCGGCGGCGGTGACGCGGCCCTTCCAGTAGCCCTCGATGGCCTTCTTCAGCTCCCGGCCCAGCCCCTGACGGGGGTAGCCGTACACGGTGGCCCGTGCTGCCGCGGCTGCGGACTTGGTGGTCACGGAGATCTCCTTCGCGAGATGAATCCCATGAGATCCCGGAGACGGGACGAGAACGCGAAGGGGAGACGAACCGGACGGCACGACCTCGCGCGGCACAGCGCGGTCTTCCGTCTGGTGTGTACGCCGACCCGCCCTCGAGGCCACCGGGATGTCCGCACGCGAGGGTTCGCGCGCGGGCAGCGGGCAGGTCTTCGGACTCGCGGGCACGTCTCGTACGAGACACCTACTGGCCGTCGCTTCCCAGGCCCGGCTGGGCCCAGTGCGTATGACGGCGGTCGTTCCCGCTCACCGCTGCGGGGCAGTCCCGGATTCCCACCGGGTTCCCTCTTACGACGCTCCCGCCTGGCGGACGGGGCGAACCAGCTGCTGAGGTCAGCGTAGAGGGCCGGGCGTCGTATCGGTGGGTTTCGTCCACCATTCGGATGGTGAGGTGGGACACGCGGTCCGTGACCGCTGGACGCACTCAGGGCGGGAAGCGCCGCGGCCCAGCGCGCCGCGCCACCCCTTGGTCGCGCCCAGCGGATCGACCAGAACGCCAGCACGTTCGTTCCGTACCCGGTGAATGGTCAGCTGGCTGACCGAACCCGAGGTGCGACGAGATCAACCCTCCCATCGTTTCCCGTTGCCGTGGCCTGACGCACTGGCGGAACCGGGGGCGGAGCGGGCTTCGTCAGGTGGGCGATGGCGCCGTGGCGGCTGGGGGAATGGCCTTGAGGAGACGCGCGATCTCGGGGTCGCGGAGGCTGTAGCGGACGATGCGGCCGTCCTTGTCGGCCTGGACTGCGCCGGAGGCGCGGAGTAGCCGCAGTGCTTGGGAGACCGCGGTGTCGCGGATGCCGGTGGCGAGTGCCAGGTCGGAGACCGCGATGGGGCCGGCCTTGTGCACGGCGAGGAGTAGTGAGAGGCGGCCGGGGTCGGCGAGCAGGGCGAAACGCTCGGCCCAGGTGCGCACGTGCTGGGGGTCGCCGATCCCCTCGATCGCATGGCACACGGTGTGTTCGTCAATGGCGCGTTGATGCGCGCGGTCCGCAGGAACCAAGTGCATGCGCCCCATTCTCACCGCATTTCACCTTGGTAACCAAGACACCTGCGTACCTTCGCAGACTTGTAGCCACAGTGGCCGGACCTCTACCGTGGTCCCGCCGTGGTGCTCGGGAAGACCGGTGACAGCCCCTGACAGGGGCTGAAGTCCGGAGCGGCCCTCGCCACTGTGATCGGGGAGTGGGCATACCTCCGCCACCAGGCGGTTGCCACTGGAGGCCTTCGGGTCGCCGGGAAGGTCGGGTACGTCGGCGTTTGACCCGTCAGCCAGGAGACCGGCCACGGCACCGCACAAGTCCCCGTCCACGAGGTGCTGGAGAGGCTCCCTGAGATGACCCTGTCTGAAAACTCCCCCACATCCGCCGCAGAAGTGGTGATTCCAGCCACGCCGCTGATCCGCTGGGAGCGCAAGGACTGGATACGCACCGGCGGACTGCTGGCCGCGATAGCCGCACTGCACGTCGTCGCCTTCGCGATCCTGGTGACGATGGTCGCCCCGCACCACTACGCCGTCGGCAAGCAGGTCTTCGGCCTCGGCCTGGGCGTCACCGCCTACACCCTGGGCATGCGGCACGCCTTCGACGCCGACCACATAGCCGCCATCGACAACACCACCCGCAAGCTGATGGCCGACGGCAAGCGTCCCATCTCGGTGGGCTTCTGGTTCGCCCTCGGCCACTCCACCATCGTGATCGTCCTCGCCGGGGGCATCGCTGCCGGAGCGCGTTTCGCCACCACCTTGACCAACGACAACTCTGGCACCCGCCAGACCCTCGGCGTGGTCGGCACCAGCGTCTCGGGGGGCTTCCTCTACCTGATCGCCGCCCTCAACCTGCTCTCCCTGGCCGGGATCTACCGGGTCTTCAAGGCCATGCGGGCAGGCCAGTTCGACGAGCACGAACTGGAAAAGCACCTGGACTCCCGCGGCTTCATGAACCGCATCCTGGGACGGCTGACCAAGTCCATCACCCGCCCCGGCCAGATGTACCCCGTCGGCCTGCTGTTCGGCATCGGCTTCGACACCGCCACCGAGGTCGCCTTGATGGTGATGGCGGGCTCGGGTGCGGCCGCCGGACTGCCCTGGTACGCGATCCTGTGCCTGCCGCTGCTGTTCGCCGCCGGAATGAGCCTGTTCGACACCCTGGACGGCACCTTCATGAACTTCGCCTACCACTGGGCGTTCTCCAACCCGGTGCGCAAGGTCTACTACAACCTCACCATCACCGGCCTGTCCATCGCGGTCGCCTTCCTCATCGGCACCATCGAACTGGTCGGCGTGCTGCACGACCAGCTCAACCTGAACGACGCCGTCACCAACTGGATCTCCGGCATCGACCTGAACAACGTGGGCTTCATCATCGTCGGCCTGTTCGTGGTGGTCTGGGCCTGCGCCCTGGGCTACTGGCGACTGGCCAAGGTCGAACACCGCTGGAAGCCAAAGGCCGCGGAACCCAACTGATCCTGCGGTCCGGTCGCTCAGCGGACTTGCTCCGATGACGGGTGAAGGCTCGGCGTTGAGCGGCACAAGGTGAACCGTCGCTTGGCGCCTGGGCCTTGGGAGCCCGGCGCCAAGCGGTGGTTCGGAGCTCACCGGTGGGAGAACTCCGGTTGCCGCTTCTCCACGAAGGCCGCCATGCCCTCTTTTTGATCGGCTGTCGCGAACAGGGCGTGGAACAGGCGCCGTTCGAAACGCACGCCTTCCGTGAGCGAGGTCTCGAAGGCGCGATTGACGGCTTCCTTCGCCATCATGGCGACCGGTGCGGACATGCCTGCCACGGTCTTGGCGACCGCGAGGGCCTCGGTGAGCAGAGCGTCGGCGGGGACGATCCGGGAGACCAGGCCCGCCCGTTCCGCTTCCTCTCCGTCCATGGTGCGGCCGGTCAGGCACAGCTCCATGGCCTTGGCTTCGCCCACGGCGTGGGTGAGGCGCTGGGAGCCGCCGATGCCGGGGATGACGCCGAGTTTGATCTCGGGCTGGCCGAAGACCGCGGTGTCGGCAGCGAGCAGGATGTCGCACAGCATGGCGAGTTCGCATCCGCCGCCGAGCGCGTAACCGGCGACGGCTGCGACCGTGGGGGTACGTAGCTGACCCAGCCGGTCCCAGGCGGTGAACCAGTCGCTGGGATACATGTCCATATAGCCCTGCGGCTTCATCTCTTCGATGTCCGCCCCGGCGGCGAAGGCCTTCTCCGAGCCGGTGATGACGATGCAGCCGACGTCGGGGTCGCGGTCGAGCGCCTCCGTCGCCGCCACGATCTCGTTCATGACCTGGAGATTGAGCGCGTTGAGCGCCGCGGGCCGGTTGAGAGTGACGAGCGCGGTACGACCCTTGCGGCTGTGCCCGATGTCAGGCGAACAGCGAACCCCAACAAGAAACGATCTTGCCGGGATTAAACGCCAAGCTTAGCTTCGTCAGGGCGGAGTTCCAGGCCTGAGGATGACGGAGGTGTAGTGGTTGGCGAAGAAATATGCGTAGGACAGGCCTTCGTCGATATTGCCGAACTGGTCGCTCATCATGGTCATCAGCGCCGTAGTGCGGGTGCCGTCGCCGGCGTAGGCGGTGAACTGCTGGTTGGGTGGCATGCCAGTGGCGCCGATGTCGACTTCGTCGATGCCGGGGAGTGCCCGGATCAGGGCCGTGCCCCGGCCGGAGCTACCGAGGACGCGCAGGGCGAGGTTCTGCGTGCGCATGCCCAGACCTTGCCGGCCCAGGTTGAGTGTGCTGGTGGCAGGAGTGCTGCGCGCCACGTACACCAGCCCCATCGGCGACTGGCCGATGCGGAGGGTCGTGATCACCGACATCCTTTGCGTGTCGATGACGTCGACCGCGTCGGAGTTCTGCAGGGCGACGTAGACCCTGGTGTTGTCCGGGCTCGGCCAGATGCCGTGGGAACCGTAGCCGTGGTTGTGAATGACCTTCACCAGCGTGGGCGGCGCACCGTTGGGCGACCGGCGGTACACCAAGGTCTCGTTCAGTCCGCCCACGGTCTGATAGGCGTAGTCGACGCCGCCGACCGTGACGAAGTTGGGGTGGTTGGTGCGCGGCCCCGTGCGCAGCACCGCCTCCACACGGTAGGTGCGTGCATTGAGCACAGCGGTGGTCCGGCCGTTGGTGGGCATGCCGAGCCAGATCTCCCGGCCGTCGGGTGAGACAGCCTCGTCGGAGGACCCACCCGCCTGCTCGGGGATCGGCACGCGCCTGATGATCCGGCGGGAGGCCACGTCGATCACGTCCAGCACCAAGGCGCGCAGGTGGTTGACGTAGGCGAGTTTGCCGTCTGGGCTGAAGACCACCTTCGACGGCCCGTCCTCGGTGTGGATCCGGTCGACCTCCCTGCCGGCCCGCCAGTCGATCACCGAGACGTAGTCCTGGCCGCGCACCGCCACCCACAGCCGCGTGCCGTCGGGCGAGAAGAATCCCTCGTGCGGCGCCCGCCCGACGTACACGGTGCGCACTACTCGGTTGGTCGCGGTGTCAATGACATGGACGGCGTTGGTGGTCACGTCGATCACGTCGAGCCACTTCCCGTCCCGGGAAAAGCCCAGGCCGTGCACGTCGATCTGCCCGTCGTACATCGCCCCCAGCACGTCCGCGCCGGGGCTCAACCGCGGCTTGCCCAGAGCGATCGTGCCCAGCACCGTGTTCGTCGCCGGATTGATGACACTGACCGTGTTGGAGTCCTGGTCGGCGGTGTACACCCGATCGTTCCCCGAGATCGGCTGCGCCCCGGGCAGCGCCGGGGGTTCGATCGGCGTGCCATGCACTGGTTCAGAGAGCGGAACCGCTCTGTCCGTCTGCGAGGGGCCGTCGATTGACCCCACCGTGGGTCTCGGCACCGGACCGAGGTGGGAGGCCCACGGTTGCTGCGTTCTGGTTGTCGTGCAACCGGCGATCGACGCGTACACGACCGCCGCCACGATCGCGAGGGCCAAGCTGGGTTTCGCAGGCATGGCCACTCCTTGTGGTCAGGTCGCCGACCGCGGATAACCCGCGTAGAAAGCTGCCACCGGGCTCTTGGCTTGTGGGGTCTGTGCCGCGTGGCGTGAGAGGTTGCGGCAGGGGCTGGCCGCTGCGTTCGTCAAAGGCCGCTGGCGAGAGCGGCGCCTGTCATCGCGGCGCCGAGGTCACCTCCTCCGAACGCGTTCACATATTCCCGAACGCGTTACCGGTGACGCCGGTAGCCCGAATCGTCGTCGAGTCATCATGGAATCTAACGGACACTTTCGACGTGTTCACCTCGGCCGGAGGTTTCCACTCGGACGGCCCGTCTCGAACGGCGGAAAAGTGCACGGTCGTGCAGACTTCGTGCGGTGTCCGCCGAACGGGTTCACGCCGGTTCACGTCGGTTCACGGCGGGTCGACCTTAACTTAAGACCGGCGCCTCAGCCGTCGGTCGGGGCGATTCCCGTGGGGCATGAGCCGCCCCGCTCGCCGTCGGATGGGTCACTCAGCCTTGACGTCCGTGCCGCCGAGGGTGTGCTGCTATGTGGCCTGAGTCGCTTAAGTCACCCGTTGCCAGGAAGGTCTTCGCTCTTTTCAAGGACGAGCACGGCGTTGGGTGGGAGAGTCATACCGATGACTGTGACGGCCGCTCACGTCGTGCTGCCACCAAAAGATTCAGCGTCTTTACAGCTGGGCGCGCACGAACGGGCGATGGGCGAAGTCCGCTGAGCGTGCCGATGGCCTCCCCCGGTGCGCGCTGTGGTGATGTTGAGGTCGCCCGTTTCCTTCAGCTTCCCGCAGGGGGTTCCGTGCGGCCCCAGCGAGGGGCGAACACACAGGTCCGAGCCACAGTCGGGCCAGTCAAGCCGATTGTCGCGAAGACATTCCCGCTCGAGTCCGCGGCGGAGGCCCTGCAGCACCTCGTGGAGGGCCGCCGTTCGTTCGGGTGCTCCTCGAGATCTTACGCGAAATCACGCCCGCCCTGCCGGCGCCGTCGCGGCCGGGCATGTCATCAGATGGGAGCGGAAACATGAAGCAGACTCAAAAGACTCCGAAGACGTTTCTCGGCGTCGGTTACACAAGAGACCGAGCTGGGCTGCCGCTGGAGGCGGTGCGTGTTCCCGTCCCGCAGCCGACGGCCGACCAGGTTCTGATCCGCGTCGCCGCCTCGTCGCTCAACCCGCTGGAGTACAAGCTGGCCGACCTCAATTTCATGGGACGGACGCCCCCCGTCGTTCTCGGTCTTGACCTCGCGGGCGTGGTGGTCGCCGTGGGCCATGGTGTGAGTGGCGTAGCCGTCGGCGACGCGGTGGCGGCCATGGCCGATTTGAACGGTGATGGCGGCTGGGCCGCAACGGGCGGGAGCGGAAGCGAAGGCGGCTATGCCGTCGCCCGCCAATTCCTCACCGCCCGCAAGCCGCCATCCCTGAGCTTCCGCGATGCGGCGGCGCTTCCGATGGCCTTCCTGTCCGCTTTCGCGAGTCTTTTCCGGGCCGTCCAGGACGGTGACACGGTCTATATCCCGGGCGGTGGCGGCGGCGTCGGGCATCTCGCCGTGCAGATGGCGGCGCGTGCCCTGGGGGCCGGACTGGTCATCAGCAGCGGCAGTACGCCGCAATCGATCGAACTGGCCCGGCATTCCGGAGCCCAACACGTTTTCGACTACAAGCGCGACGACATCCCGGCCGAAATCGCGAAGCTGACAAGCAGCCGGGGCGTTGACCTCGTCTTCGACGCCACCTACAGCGAGCAGGGCTTTGTCGAGACCGCGAAGACCGTCCGGCGGGGCGGCAGTTGGATCGTGCTCGGCGTCGGCCCCGGCAAGACGACACGCTTGGTCGATACGCACAGCCCGGTGGATGCCATCCTGGCCGAGCGCGGCGCCCAGCATGTCAACGTCAATTTGCTGCGCTACTTCTCTGAACCCGCCACGCTCGACAGCGAGGCGCTTGCCCTTCTCCAACGCGGGATGGCTCTGGCGATGGAGTGGGCGACGCAGGGACTTGTGGTCCCGCACGTCAGCCAGACCATCGACAGCACCGTTGAGGCGATCAATGCAGGACTGCAGTCGCTTAAGGCGGGCCGTGGCACACTAGGCAAGGTGGCGGTGATCGTGGATCGCGACCTGGCCGCAGCGAAGTGACGGGCAGACGCCTGTTCTCCCACGATGATGCGCGCAGGCGAGCGACGAGTTCGGTGGCGTGCGCACGCACACCATCCCCGAAGCCTTGGCGATATCGATCGCGGCGACCCGCTCGCCCCGCTCGGTGGCCTGCTCGCTCACCTCCGCCGTGCCCGCCTTGATGTCTTGCTGTCCAATGTGGGTCAACCTCCCGTAGCGCGCTTCTCGGAAACGGCCCGACGGATGACGACCGCCGGGCCGTTGTCGTGCCGGGCCTAGCGCAGCGTCTCCGCTACACGGTCACGCAGCCGCTCATCGCTGAGGCTCGGCGTCTCCCGCCACGCAGCGTCCGTGACCTCCTCCGTCTGCAACTCGGCCACATCCGCGTCCGTGCGGGACAGGAACCGAAAGTCGATGTGCTGGTGATCCGCCTCGCCCTTGGCCCGGTCGGCGGGGATCGGGTGCCCATCGATGTGCACGGGCCGACCACCCGCCGCGGAGACGAGCGGCGACGGGGATGCCGGTCTCCTCCGTCAACTCCCGCAGCGCCGCGCCCAGCAGCGTGGCGTCATCGGCCTCCAGGTGGCCGCCCGGCAGTAGCCACTTGTCCAGCAATAACGAGGGCCGTCACCCGGTCGCTGTAGTACTCCCGGCCGCGCACGGGTAATTCACCAGCCAGCCGCAGCGTGGCTTTCACCGATCGCTCCAACTCCAAGGCGACCGCCGCCGGCAGGCCAGTGAGCGTATCGAGGCCCTGGAGGCGGCCGGCTGCACGAAGATCTTCGCAGGAGAAGATCAGCACCCGGGTCAAGCACCGCCCCGAGATGGCGGCCGCGCTCAAGCTCGCGCACGACATCAAGGAGACCGCGCCGGACCAGGTGGTCATCCTGCCGTGCACGAGATGAAGCGCCTGGCCCGCAACGCGGCCGAGCTCATGCAGCTCTCCGCCGACCTGGGAGAAGACCGGCATCCTGCTCGAACTCCTCACCGCCCGCCGGGCCCCCAGGAAGGTATGGAAAGGACGGGCGGGACGACGCCCAGGGTCCGGCCGGACCGCCGCCGAGCGGCTGGACGTTCACCTACACGGATGCGCTCGGGAAGAGCGCGACGTGCAACTGCACGCCGGACAGTCCTGGTTCGGCCCACCACGGCTGCACACCGGGATCCAGCTCAGGGCCCTTGTCATCGCCTGCTCTGGGTGGTTTGGGCGCGGTGACGCTGCTGCTGTCGGCCGCGTACCGGCGGCTCGGCCCCCGTGTCGACTGATCTGCTGAGCTTGCCCCCGTCTGGCCTCACGGCCGGGCGGGGACGTTCTGCTGCGTCTATGTGGGCCGCACCCGCGTGTGGGTGACCTGCGGCCACGTTCGGGTGTGCGGCTGGTCGCCGTACGAGTGTGATCGCTCTTCGCTGGTGGCGTCGTGCCGCCGTTGCCGGTCTTCTACCGCAGCCGCCTGAAGTTGGCTCCGGTGGTGCTTGGCTGCATCCGGGGCGGCGCAATAGCTGATCAACGCGGCTGCGACCTGCGGGCGACGATAGCCGGTCGGCTTTCTGACGTGCTGCCGAGCTGTCGGCAGTTATCGGCCTTGGCCATTGGGTGCCCTTCCCCGTCGGCAGCTGGCCCGGGGAAGGGCACTCCTCGATACACCGGCCCTCGCGCCTGCTACGGAGCGGTCCCCGTGTCTGTTGGAGCAGCCCCGGACTGTGTTGAGGCAGCAGCCCCGGACTCACAGCCGCATGCGGCGGCCTGTTCGGGAGTAAGCCCTAGTACTCCCGCGGCTGCTGACGCGGCCCCAGGTGAGATGGTGGGCTGCGTGGTTTGCGGCGCACCGAACTCTGTCAGTGGAGACGCTAGAGGGCTTCCAGGAATCTTTCCGAGCGGAGACGCTAGAGGGTTTCCAGGAACGTTTGTCAGCTGTGAATAAGGTCCACTCTGCTGCGGCCTAGAAACACTTTCAGGCCCGGTCGCCGGCGGGGTGGTCGTTGCCGAGGGTGCGGTCGACTGTGCGCCGCCCTGCTGCGGAGCTGTCGCGGGCGCGGTAGTCGTTGCCGAGGGCGTGGTCGACTGTGTGCTGCCCTGCTGCGGAGCTGTCGCCGGCGCAGTAGTCGTTGCTGAGGGCCCGGAAGTAACTACGGCATGCGTTATTCCGTAGAGTCCGATATTTCCCAAAGATTTTGCTTCGTTGTAACCGAAACCGTACCCCTCGGCCTGACCACGGTACTTCCCAAGGTCGTATTGGGTCATATGCCCCGAGGGGGCTGGAACGGGCGTGTAGGACTTCCCGCTGTAATAGTCGGTCTTGCCTTGCTGTGCTCCAAGGTGGTAGCCATCAGCGAAGCCGCCGTTGTAGTCGTTGGGATTGGATTGGCCTCCTTGTCCGACGTAGTCGTGGATGGCCGGGGTTGCTACCAGTGCCTGCACTTGGGGCGGGGGAGCCTTTGCCAGCGCTGGGCTGACGCCGCCGAAGAGGGTGCCGGTCGCCAGCGCGGCGACTATGGCGGCACCGGCCGCTCGCTTGCGTTGCTTGGCGGACTTGCTGGACATTTCAACTTTTCCTTAACATTTCGACTCTCTTTTAATTGAGGCTACGGCGGGGTGTTGGTATCGCGAGGGGGTCGAACGGCCCATGGCGCGTGAGCCTGTCGGGCACCACATCTGCAGCGGGTTCACCCATGCCCTGTCCATCCGTGACAGCAGTACTAGATCGCCTGTGACGGCGCCCTGACGGGCTCCGCTATTCGATCGTTTGTACGATTACGGCATGGCTGAGGAGGGCATTTACGCGGGCGCCGGGCCGTGGGCGCGCGTGCAGCTGCCTCGCGGCCAGAACCTGCGGGTGGCCGTGACCGGGCGCCGCCGGGTGAAAGGCGGCTGATGGTACGAGTATCTCTACTTCGATCACCTTGTGAGGCACGTGAGTTGGTGCTGGCTTTCGGGCTGAACATGGCTGGTATCAGTGATGTCCGGGCGGCATTGGCGTCGTTGGCCAGCTCGTGAGATTTCATGCCGAGCGGGCGGTCTTCCCGCGGGATGGTGCTGTTTCGTGGGTCGTAGTTGATGAGGGCTTTCAACTGCATCCGGGAGCCACGGCATTCTTGGCTGCGGTGCAGGGACGGGGCGGGTCGGCGAACACGGAGCGCGTGTACGCGGGCCGGGTTGCTCTCTATCTGATGTGGTGTTCAGAGCGGGGGGTGGATTGGACCCGGTCGGGATTTGAGAACCTGCTCCGGTTTCGGGAGCGGCCAGTCAGAGAGCCGGTGGTGACGCGCGCCAGTCGGCCGCGTTTCCGCAAGCCGACTTTGCGCATCGAGCCGCCCTGCCCCAGACGACCCGCAAGGAGTACCTCGCCGCGAACCTAGAGACCTGGCGCGTCCTGAACGGCGACGCCCTGCCCTTCGACGAGCCCGCCGCCCGCCGCTTCCTCGAAGCCTCCTACAACCGAACCCGCGACCTCGCCGCCGCTGACCACCACGACGTGGCCGCACGACAGATGACCGACGACCGCCTGGCCCCGCTGTCCTCGATCAAGGCCCCAACCCTGGTCATCCACGGCACAGAAGACCCACTGCGCCCGCTGCCGCACGGCCAGGCGCTCGCTGAGCAGATCTCGCACGCCCGCCTGAAGGTGATTCCCGGCATGGGACACTCACTGCTCTCCCCTGGACTGCCCCGACGGATCGGGGAGATCATCCTCGAGCACACGGCGTCACCGTGAGCACCTCAGCGCCTCGCAAGAGCGTGTTACAAACTCTCAGGGGAGATGAAGCCCCTGGAGCGCACCACCGGTCTTCAAGCTTCAGCTCGAAGCGGCCTGGTACGCACCGAACTGCGCGGTGACCGCACGCTGCTGAGCGGGACAGCGCTCACCGTCATCGACGCCGAACTGCTCACTCCGGCGCCGTAAGTCAGCTGGTCCGGCTGACTGGTTACAACAAAACCGTTCCCGTGGCCCCCGGTGGCGGGCCGGTGGGCAAGGGGAATCCGAGGCGTCACCCCTGTCGGCTTGCTCTCTCCAGCCCGTCGAGGATCAGGTCGAGCCCGAATGCGAACTCGTCGCCGTAGTCGTAGCCGGGGTGCAGCACCTGCTCGGTCACCAGCTCGGCCATGTGCGGGTACTGGTCGGCGGGGGCCTGCGCCAGGATGGCCTGCGCCAGCTCCGTGGCCGAGCCGGGAGTGTCGAACGGCAGGCTGCGCTCCTGCAGGGCGAACCCGTAGATGTAGCTGTCGAGGACCGAGTACGCGTGCGCGGCCAGTGCAACGGAGAAACCCGCCTTGCGAAGGCACCCGAGGACGGCGTCGTGATGGCGCAGCGTCGCCGGACCGGGTGAGCTCCGCGACTCCATCAGGCCGATCGCCCATCGGTGGCGGGACAGGATCCGGCGAACCTCGACCGCCCGTTGCCGCATCGCTGTCTTCCAGTCGTCCTGAGGGGATGGCAGGTCGATCTCGCCGAAGATCAGGTCGACCATGCCGTCGAGGAGATCTTCCTTGTTGGCCACGTGCGTGTAGAGCGACATCGCCTCGACCCCGACCGCCTCGCCCAGCTTGCGCATGGTGAGCGCCTCGAGCCCGTTCTCGTCGGCCAGGGCGACAGCCGCGTGCAGCACTTTCTGGCGGCTGAGTGGGATGCGGGGCACTCGGTCGCGCGCGGGCCGCGGGGGCATCTGGGTCCTCCTGTCGTCGACCTTGACAACCTTACAGAGTAAGGATCAACCTTACGACGTAAGGACATCAGACTCTGGAGCGTCGCAATGCAGCGCAAGCAGTTCGACAGCCCAACCCAGTCGGCGACTCTGGCCGCCGCGGGGACGACGATGAAGTCGATCGTCCAGGACCGGTACGGGCCGGCGCCCGAGGACGTACTGCGGCTCGCGGAGATCGACACGCCCACGATTCGGCCAGACGAGGTCCTGGTCAGAGTGCACGCGGCCAGCGTGGACCGGGGTACATGGCATGTGATGGCCGGCCTGCCCTATCCCATCCGGATGGCAGGGTTCGGTCTGCGCAGACCCAAGAGCTCCAACCCGGGCCGCGCTCTCGCTGGAACGGTCCACACCGTCGGCGCCGGTGTGACCGGCTTCAAGCCGGGTGACAAGGTGTTCGGCATCGGCAGCGGCTCGTTCGCCGAGTACGCGCACGTGCGACCCGACAAGCTCTCCCTCAAGCCGGCAAACCTCTCCTTCGGCGAGGCGGCCGCCGTGCCCGTTTCCGGGATCACCGCCCTGCAGGCGGTGCGCGACCACGGGCGAGTCCGGGCCGGACAGAAGGTGCTGATCGTCGGCGCATCCGGGGGCGTGGGTACCTTCGCCGTACAGATCGCCAAGGCATACGGAGCCGAAGTGACTGCCGTGAGCAGTACCTCGAAGCTCGACCTGGTCCGCGCCCTCGGTGCCGACCATGTCATCGACTACACGCGAGCGGACATCGCTGAAGGTCAGGGCTGCTACGACGTCATCCTCGATATCGGGGGCAACCGCCGACTGTCACATCTCCGCCGGGCCCTGACCCCGACGGGGCGACTCGTCATCGTCGGAGGCGAGACCGACGGACGGTGGCTCGGCGGCATCGACCGTCAGCTCCGGGCTCATGCGCTGTCTCCGTTCGTCGGCCAGAACCTCGGCACCTTCGTCGCTTCGGAGAACTCCGCAGACCTGACGGCCATCCGCGAGCTCATCGAGTCCGGCAAGGTCACACCCGCGATCGACCGGACCTACCCGCTCATCGAAGTCGCCGCAGCCATCCGTCACCTGCTGGACGGACGGACCCGCGGCAAGGTCGTGATCACCATCTAGCTTGATCTTTAACCTCGAGTCTCGAACGATGCGTCGAACTTGATCACTCGCGTGGGTAACTGCCGTACACCCAGGCGGCCTTCGTCTGACCATGTGCTCCGACCAAGGAACGCACATCACCAGCACGAAGACCGTGGGATGAGTCTGCAGCCCACCGAGGTGGCACCTTCGCGTGCGCCCGTCCGGCGGCGGTCCACGATCGCCGCGGGGGTCGTCGCCGTCGGCATCGTCGGCATGGCGGGCGCCGTGGCCGCCGCAGTCATGGCATCCGGGCACGACGGCCAGAAGGGCACAACCGATTCCCCCGCCTCCCAACGGCCCACCTCGGAGTCGACCGCGCCCGCCACACCGTCGCCAACGAACGGAATCGACACCGGCGCCTGGTACGCGATCACCAACACCAACAGCGGCCAGTGCGTCGACGCCACCAACGCGGGCACCAGCAACGGCACCACCGTTCAGCAGTGGTCCTGCGGCAACGCCCAGGCCAACCAGGCGTGGAAGTTCATCCCTACCAGCGACGGCTACCACGCGGTCATCAACCGCAACGCACCCTCGCTCGCCTTGGACGTCGCCGGTGGGCCGAGCGCGACCGCGAACGGCACACCGATTCAACTCCGGACCTACGGTGGCGTCATCAACCAGCTGTGGAAGCCGGTGCCGCTCGGAGATGGGAAGTGCGAGTTCATCGCCAAGAACAGTGGCTCGTGTCCGGACGTGACCAACCAGTCCACATCCAATGGCACGCAACTCCAACAGTGGCAGTGCACAACCAACGACGGCGCCCAGACCTTCACGCTCAACCAGCGGTTCTGATCGCGTCCTTGGGCAGCGGTCCGCGTACCGCTGCCCATAGTGCGAGGTCAGCCGGAGCCCGTGTACTTCGTGCTGATCCGCTCCGCGAGTTCCTGGCTTTGCTGTAACGCGTCGTCGACGCTCATCCTTCCGGCGATTGCCGCGCTGATCCGTTGGGAAACCTCGTCACCCAGGCCGGAGAACTCCGGTATGTCGACGAATTGAACCCCGGTGGTCGGCCGCGGCTGAATGCCGGCGAAGTCGGGATTCACCGTGTTGATGGCGTTCAGGGTGGCGTTCGCGAATGCCGCGGCCACTTGGGCGTACTGAGAATTCCGATACGTGGAACCGCGTTTTCCTGCGGGGACCCTGGACCAACCCAGTGTGTTGCCAACGAGGTTCTCGTAGCCCTTGCTGGAGGCCCATGAGATGAACTTCCATGCGTCGTCCCGGCGTTGACTCGCCTTCTCCACGGCCCAGGCCCAGGTGTAGATCCATCCCGAGTCGGTCGTGTCCTCGACCGGAGCGGGTGCGTAGCCGATGTCTCCCTTGACTGGGGAATCCGACTGCTCCAGCGTTCCCGCGGCCGCGGTGGAGTCGTACCACATGGCCGTTCTGCCATGCTCCATGTCGTTCAGGCACTCGGAGTAGCCGGCCTGCGCGGCTTTGGCTTCGCCATGCTGGCGGACCAGGTCGACATAGAAGCGCGTTGCCTGTTTGAACGGGTCGCTGGTCAGCTCCGCATTCCAGTCCGCGGCGAACCAGGTGCCGCCAAAGGTGTTCACCACCGTCGTCAACGGTGCGATCACCTCGCCCCAACCCGGCTGCCCGCGCAGACAGATGCCCTTCATGCCAGGCGCCGCGCCGTCCAACCGGGCCGCCATGCTGGCGACTTGGGCCCATGTCGGATGGGCCGGCATCGCAAGGTTCTTGGCGGCCAGGAGGTCCTTGCGGTACATCAGGAAGGACGACTCACCGTAGAAGGGTTCCGCGTAGACCTGGCGGGAAACGGTCAGGGACTCTTCCATGGGCGCGAGGATGTCGTTCTGGTCGAAGGACCTGTCATCCGCGGCGTAGCCGGTGAGTGGAGCGAGCCAACCCGCCTTGGCGTAGATGGGTACTTCGTAGTTGCTGAGGGAGGCAACGTCGTAACGGCCGGACTGGCGGGAGAAGTCCTTGTTGCCTTCGTCTCGTAAGTGATCCTCGGGCAGCACCGTGAAGTTGACTTTGATACCGGTGGCCTTGGTGAAGTAGGTCGCGGTCAGTCTCTCCAGGTCGAGCATCTGCGGGTTGTCGACCATCAGGACGTTGACGGTGTGGGGAGGCCGGTGGCTGCGGTCGCCCTGCGCCCCACTGCACGCGGTGCTCGACAGGATGGTCGCGCATGCGACGGCAGTCGCGCTGACGGACATATGGTGGCCGGACGGACTGAACGACATTGTTCGTCTCCTGTGGGATGAGTGAACTGGCACGTTGCGGCCCTGCCGTGACGGGGAATACCCGCGCGCCGACCGGCTACGCCCAACCGCGGCCAGCTGAGCCACCGCAGGGGCGAGCGCCGACGTCTGCCATGCCCCAGCACCACCACAACCAGGGCCACTGCGACGAGGAGCGGTTCGCCACGGTGATGCTTCTCGATGACGAGGACATCGCCCGCAGAGGCATGACGCTGACGCTCGCGGCGTCCCAGAACATCCGAGTCGTGGCCGAATCCCGCGCGAGCCGGGCACCGCTGGTGCCGCAATCCGGGCGCCTCGCCCGAACTCACCCAGTCCGTCGCTGTGGAGGCGGTTCCGGTACCGGTGGACAAAGCGATGTGGTCACGCCGTATCACCGTGCAGACCTCCGAGAATCCAGGGTGGTGCGGCCCTGACAGGGGCACCTTCGACAGACCGCCCCGTGCCACGTTCCCCGCTATGGGGTTGACGAGGGACGGGGCGGCCTGCGCCGGTCTGCCCGCCCCAATCGGGCAGACCCTCACCGTCCCTCTGAGGGGGGAGAGACGGAGCTGTGCGGTCGGCCGTCCGCGCAGCGGGGCCGACGGTTGAGCAAGGTTCGGCGACGGGCTGTTGTCCTGTCTCCCGTCACGGATTGCGACGCAATGCGCTCGCGTCCTTGACGGCGGCCCGTAAGTTCCCTACGTCGGTGATGAGTTGACGGTCAGCGGGGGAGAACAGCCAGTGCGGTCCTGGCCGTCTGACACGGTGCGTCGACGGCACGACCAAGTGATGCGTCACACCGAGTGGACGGGTTTCGGGGACATCCCACGCGGTGGCCGCACCCTTGCTCACGAACCAATAGAGGGCGGACCCGCACGGGTCCTCGATGACGGCGCCGCTGTGTCTCCCGAGAATTCTCAGCACGTCCATGCCGATGGTGCGCGGCACGCGGATGGCGTCCCAGTCGACTCCGGCGGGCACCAACCGGCAGTCGGCCACGGTAGGCAGGGTCAACGATCTGGATCTGTGACAGTGCATGCGGCTCGGACTCCTCGTCGTCGTCCTCGGTGGACTCGTTCGACACGTCGAGCAGGCGTCTTGTCACAGCGTGAACGCTCGCGGGATCCGGCACAGCCTCAATGGGGGTGGCTTTCCGGGCAGTCGGCCCGCACGAAGGGGCTCCCGGGCGGTCGGCTGCCCCGTCACGAGGCCGGCACGACCTCGGTCACCCGATCGTGCGCACCAAGCCGTCCCAGGCGCCGCGCCGATAGCCATTCGCAACGCCGTCCGGCGCGCGGATTCTGTGGTGAGCGAGCTGCCCACGTGCTCAACGGCAGCGAGCACCAGGCACATCACAGCACATCTCTGAGAGGATCCCATGTTGGCCTCACGCACCTACGTCACCGCCGTCACCGCGGCTGTCCTGCTCACCGGGACCACCGGCACGGCGCTGGCCGCCCCGGCGCACGGCGGTGGCCGGGCGAGCCACCTTGCCGCCGCTCCCAGCGCTGCCGCCCCCTTCAGCGACGGCAGCTTCGAGAACCCCAGGCTGGCACCGAACTCGATGCGGACCTTCACGACGGGGCAGTCCATAGGCCCGTGGAAGGTCACCCAGGCGACGGTCGATCTGGTCGACGGGCACTGGCAGGCGGCTGACGGACAGCAGACCGTGGACCTCAACGGCACCGAGCAGGACCTCCCCAACACCCACCCGGGGGCCGTGTCGCAGACCTTCGCCACGACCCCGGGGGCCACGTACACGGTGACGTACGCGCTCGCCGGAAACCACGAACGAGGACCGGCCGTGAAAACGGGCAAGGTCCTCGTCGACGGGCAGGACTTCCAGGACTTCTCCTTCGACACCACCGGAAAGTCCGCCACGGACATGGGCTGGGTGAAGCGGCAGGTGACCTTCGAGGCCACCGGCAGTTCGACGACCCTGACGTTCGCCAGTACCACCGCCCACACCCCGAGCGGACCGGTCATCGACGACGTCACGGTCCACCGCTGCAAGCCCTCGTGCTGCTGCTGCGGCTGATGACGGCCAACGTGGCCGCTGCCTGACACCACCCCTTGCTCAGGCTCTCGACGTTGACAGTGGCCCGCCCGAGCGCGGGCCACTGTCAACGCAGTCGGCGGGGCTCGTCCAGCTCCACCGTCAACGGAGAAACAGATGGAACTACAGACCGCACCGGTATTGATCACTTTCGGGCTGTTCATGTTCGTGATGATCGGGATCGGTGTCCATCAGGAGACCGAGACTTTCGCCGACTTCGCCCTGGGCGGCCGTCGGCTCAACCCAGTGGTGGCGGCCCTGTCCGCGGAAGCAAGTGACATGTCCGGCTGGCTGTTCCTGGGCCTGCCCGGAGCCGTGTACGCCGGGGGGATCGGCGCTACCTGGATCGCGGTCGGCCTTGCCATCGGAACGTACCTGAACTGGCGGCTGGTCGCCCCCCGTCTGCGCACCTACACGGAACTGGCGAACAACGCGGTGACGCTCTCCGCGTACCTGGAAGAACGCTTCGAAGACCACGGAAGGACGTTGCGCACCATCTCGGCAACGGTCACCGTCGTGTTCTTCACCGTCTACGTGGCGAGCGGCTTCGTCGCCGGCGGCCTGCTGCTCAACCAGATATTCGACGTGGGATTCGGGTTCGGGGTCACCGTCTTCGCCGTCGTGATGGTCACCTACTCCGTGCTGGGCGGCTTTCGCGCCGTGAGCGCATCGCATCTGCTACAGGGCACGTTGATGCTTCTCGGGGCGTTCGCCGCTCCCGTGATCGGTGTCTGGCGGCTCGGGGGCCCGGGCGCGCTGCACCGCTCGCTGGCCCACGGGTCTCCGGCACTGCTCGACCTGGGGGCGCAGGCCAGCTTCGCCAACGGCCAATGGGATGCCGGCAAGCCGCTCGACGCCACCGCGGTGATCTCCATGCTCGCCTGGGGGCTCGGCTACTTCGGACAGCCGCACATCCTGGCCCGCTTCATGGCCATCCAGAACCCACGCGACATTCCCAAAGCCCGGCGCATCAGCGCGGGTTGGGTGGTCCTCGCGCTGGCCGGCACCAGCCTGGCGGGACTCCTGGGCACCGTCCTGATCCACCAGCCGCTCACCGATCCCGAGACGGTGTTCATCGCGCTGTCCACGCAGTTGGCCAACCCTTGGCTGGCGGGTGTCCTGCTGGTGGCCGTGCTCGCCGCGATCAAGTCCACCGCCGACAGCCAGTTGCTGGTCACGGCGACATCCATCACCGAGGACTTCTTCCACGCATACGTACACCGACGCGCATCGGACGCGGCGTTGTTGTGGGTGGCACGTGCGGGCGTGATCGGGGTTGCGGCGGTCGCCTACCTGATCGCGTTGAGCGGCGGCGCCGTGTTGGACATCGTCTCCTATGCCTGGGCGGGTTTCGGCGCCGCCTTCGGGCCGGTGCTCCTGCTGTCGCTGTACTGGCCCCGGATGACGAAGGCCGGAGCGACAGCGGGCATCGTGACGGGTGCGCTCACCGTGCTCCTGTGGGGCCAGATCGATCCGCTCCTCGGCCCGTTCCGGACCGGTGTGTACGCGATGGTGCCGGGGGTGGTCGCCGCCACTGCCGCCGCGTTGTGCTTCGGCGCCTTCGCCGGCCGCCCTCCGCAGCAGCGGTATTGGGGCGACATGGGGCATTCAGTGGCGAAGCACCGCAGGCGCGACCATGCCTGAGTAGCCGTCAGAAGATTCTTGTACTTCTTCCGTCATAGTCCGGCACCGGATCCCACTGTGTAGACGTGGACACGAACGGTGAAGCACTGCGACGAGCGATGACGGTTGTCGATGCGCAAGGGGCCGAGACGCCCATACCCGGAAATGACAGCACCGGTGGCCCGAGGGGGTACCGCGGTACCGACCCGCGACGGGCCGAGGATTCAACGGTCGACGTAGCGGAAGGGCTGTTGGGAATCGCCTCGCGTTTGGTCCAGGACGCCCAGGGGGGCGCGGACACCGCGCGGTTCGAACAGGTGGCAAGCAGCATTGGTTCGGTCACCACGGACTGGTTGCGGCGGGCGCTTCGCACCGCCTGGGCCGGCAGGTCTCAGGGAGCGGACACGCCAGAGGTGGAAGTCCTCCGTGTCTGGGTCCGCGCGTTCCTCACGCTGCTCGATGCCGACCAGGAACCGGCCAGGCAGGAACCCAAGGCCGCTCTGGACGCCGTACCCTTCCTCCCGACCAGTTGGCAGCATTTGGCCCAGCCGACATCCATGCATCTCACCCAGCACCAACCCAAAGTGTCGACCTGGTGTTTCGGCGGATTCCGGATGGCCGTCGGCGACCGGCTGATCGACTGGACGAAGGTACGCCCGCGCGCCCGCGCCGCGCTACGACTGCTCGCCGTGCGCGCCGGGCAGCCAGTACACCGGGAGACCTTGATCGAGGCGCTCTGGCCCGACACGCCCGCCGAGTCGGCCACGGCCAACCTGCAGGTGGCCATCTCCAGCCTGCGCAGCCTGCTGGAACCGGACCGGGAGCGACGCAAGCCACGGCTGGTGGTCCGCGACGGCGACGCATACCTGCTCAACCTTCCTGCCGACGCCTACCTCGATACTCTCGCGTTCCAGACCTCGTTGGCCTACGCACGGCGGGCGAGGTCCGCCGGGGACACCGCCATGACCCTGCAAGGCCTGCGGAACGCGCTCGCCGTATATCGCGGAGAACTGCTCCCCGAGGACGGACCGGCCGAATGGCTGCAACAGGACCGGGAGATGTACCGGTACCAGGCGGCCAAAGCCGCCGCTGAACTCGCGGCCACGGAACTTGAGGTCGGTAACCCGCAGGAGGCGGTGACCGCGGCCGAGATGTGCCTGGCCGTCGACCCCTGCCATGACCAGGGTTGGCACCTGCTGATCAAGGCCTACGGACGCATCGGCGCCCCCGCCGCGGCGGAGCGGGCTCGGCGCCGCTACACCGACATGCTCGCCTCACTCGGCATCGGCACCGACCAGCCGGTCATAGCGTCACCGAAGGCTCCATCTCCCGCTGCACACCGGGGAGTTGTGGCGAAGCGCTAGGTGGTTGGTTCGATGCCTCCGGCGGTGTCCACGGACACCGCCGGCACCGTCGGCGTGCTACGCCGGCACGACCCTGACGGCGTCGATCGTCGGCCCGCATCTGCTGTTCGGGTCGGTGGTGCTGGTGAAGCGCACCGTGCTCCGGGCACCTGTCGCGGTGAACGGTACGGTCTCCGGCCGCCAGCCCATGTTGGTCGCGGAGCGTCCCGTGGTGTCGAAGGTGAAGTCCCTTGTGGTCTGGGCGGCTTGTACCGCCATGTGCTTGACCGCTGGCGCGCATGTGAAGTTACCGGCGAAGTAGAAACTGACGATGTACTGCTGACCGGCGGTGGTGTTGAAGGTCTGGGCGAGCGCCCCGTTGATGGGAGCGGGAGGGTCGCCGTTCAGGTCGATCGACTGCTGGCCGTCGGCGGCCTGATAGGCGTCCGAACGCGTGATGTTCACCGAGCCCTGAGTCACCTGCCATGGGCCGATGAACTGGCCGGCACGGTAGAGGACCACGGGGGCGTTCGCCGCCGGCGCCTCGAAATCGCCGTCGGACACCAGTGGAGTGGGGTTGGGGGACTTGGACGCAGGCGCCGAGGGGCTCACGCCGGTCTGCGACGGCCTGGAGCTTTCCCTCGGGGCGCCCGGCGACGGGTTCGCATGCGGCCACCCCGGACCAGTGCTCGGCCGAGGCTCCAGGGGCCCACGCGGCGTCGTGCTGGGCGACACCGGCGACCGTGACGTGGGCACGGATGGCGATACGGGCCTGCGGCCCTCGGCGTGGGGGCGTGGGGCAGATCCCTCCGGCGGTAACACGGAAACGGCCACCGCGACCAGGAACAGACCAGATGCCACCGAGACGCCCATGGCACTGCCGGCCACCCTGGCCCCTTTGCCGCTTGCCAACCTCCACCAGGCCCAACCTCCGTCGTGTGGCTGGGGTGTTGGCCCTGCGCCGTCTGGCGATCCATGTGACGGCTCGGTGTCGACCAGCGAGGCGAAGTAGCCGGCGAACGCCGGGCCCAGGACCAGCGGGGCCAGAATGCCGCGCAGACCGTCGGAGACCTCGCGAAGTTCCAGCAGCAGTCCGGTACAGCGCTCGCATTGGGTGAGATGCTCCTCGACTCGGTCGCGATGCTGCTCCGCCAGGGAACCACGCAGGTAAGCGGCGAGTTTCGAGGCGCACTTGCGGCACTCGCGCTCCATGTCCAGCTCGGACAGATGCGCTTGCAGGTACTCCTTGCGCAGCCCTTCGCGAGCGCGACAGGCAAGTGCGGCAACGGCGTTGGCGGACAGTCCCAGTCGTGGCGCGACCTGGGCCGGGCTCTCCTCTTCCACCTCCGTGTGCCATAACACGGTCTGCCAGCGTTCGGGCAGCGCGGCGAAGGCCCGCCCGACGAGTGACGCCTCCAGATCGGCCAGCACCGGATCCTCGAAGGGGACCGCGGAGGCGTAGTCCTCCGGTTCCGGCGTCGGCGTGGACCGCCTTCCGCGCACCGCCGCGTTGGTGGCGATCCGTCGTACAACTGTCAGCAGATACGGCCGGAATGCCTGATTGGGTCCGCCACCGGCACGGATCGCGCCGAGTACCTGGGTGAACCCCTCGGAGGCTATGTCCTCCGCGTCCGCCGGACTGGGCGCGTAGAGGCGGGCCAGACAACAGGCTGGTCCGAGGTGCCGCTCGTAGAGAAGTCCGAAGGCGGCGTCGTCCCCCTTCCGGGCACGTTGGACGAGCTCCTCATCGGGCTGTTCCGCTGGTGCGCCGTCCCGCTGGCTCCCAAGCCCCTCGGGCCTCGGCCTGCCTGCCATCGCCCCCACTCCTCTGAACCCGCCATAGGTTCTGGCCGGTGGACGCTCGGGTCCCAACGACCTCGATGGCCTCCGAGGGAAGGAACACTAGCCGCCTCGCGCATCGACGTTCGCCGGTTCGGAGAATCGTGCTCACAACGATTGTCGTACGCCCGTCAGATCAGGCCATGACGCATGGCGTAGGCGACGGCATGGCAGCGGTTGCGGAGTTGATAGCGGTTCTGGATGTCGTGCAGGACCTGCTTGACCGTGCGCGGTGAGTAGGCCACCTTGGCCGCGATCTCGGCGGTGTCGAACCCCTCGGCGACCAGCCGCAGCACCTCGACCTCCCGGTCAGTGAGGTCGTTGAAGTTCAGCCCGCGCGGTCCCAGGACCTGCCGTTGCACACGGCCGACCCGACCGAGCAGTCCTCCCAACAGATCCGGCGGTACCGCCCCTTCTCCCGCCGCGGCCGACTTGACCACGGTGACCAGCCGTTCAGGGGTGGCCTCCCCGCGCCGAACCACCCCGACCACACCGGCCTCCGCCACCGACACGAGGTCGGACTCATCGATCTGCGCGGTGACGAGTACCAGCCGAGCCGCGCTCGCCTGAGCCACGGATCGCAGGACCCGCAGGCTGTCGTCGGACACCGCGCCAGTGACCACCAAGGCGACCTTCGCCTGGTCCAACTCCGCATCAGCCAGTACCTCCACCTCCGGCCGGGGCCTGAGCGCCCCGGCCACACCGACCTGCGAGATGGGATCGTCCGCGCGAACGCAGACGGGAATGCGCTCCATCCGTGCTCCTCCCCAGCGCATTGACACCAACGAGGACATGGCGTCTCGCGAACAACTCTGCGGACCGCGCTGTGCGTGGACTGAACATGGACCTAACGCCCGTGCGCGTTCCCACGACGAGCGCTCAGGGCGGCCCCCGGGGCGGCCGAGTCGCGCGGAAGTGCGCCCGTTCGTCGGTTGCCGCCGGGCGCGCGCTCCCAGCGTCGCCGTGTGACCGTCCTCGACCGGCCTGGTCCACCGACCGAGGCGCGGTCCCGCCACGTCACATCGGATCCACAGCCAGGCCACCGAGGCGTTCCCCGTTGACGATCAGTTCGGCTCGCAGCATGCCGTCCCGCACGCCGTAGGCACGGGAGTTGACGGCAGGCGCTACCACTGCTTGGTCTGAGGGCCTGATGGCCCGGCCCTCAGACCTGCCGCGTACAGAAGGTCAGTCCTCGCCCAGGTATGCCTTGCGAACGGATTCGTCGTGCAGGAGATCCTGCCCGGTGCCGGACAGTACGATCCTGCCGACCTCCATGACGTGGCCGTGGTCGGCGAGGGCGAGCGCGGCTTGGGCGTTCTGCTCGACGAGCAGGATCGTGGTGCCCTGTGCCTTGAGTTCGGCGACGGTGTCCATGATCTTCTGCATCATGATCGGGGACAGGCCCATGGACGGCTCGTCGAGCATCAGCAGTTCGGGCCGTGACATCAGTGCGCGTCCCATCGCCAGCATCTGCTGCTCCCCGCCCGACAGGGTGCCCGCGGCTTGCTTTCGCCGCTCCCCGAGGATGGGAAAGCGCTCGTAGGCGTGCTGGACGTCCTTTTCGATGCCTTCGTGATCCTTGCGCAGGTAGGCGCCGAGGCGCAGGTTGTCCTCGATCGTCATCCTGGGGAAGATGTGCCGCCCCTCGGGGGAGTGGGCCAGCCCCAGTTCCACGATCTTGTGTGCGGGGACCTTGTCGAGTGGCTTGCCCTTGAACCTGATGTGGCCGCCGACCGGTTTCAAAAGTCCGCTCAGCGTGCGCAGCGTTGTTGTCTTGCCTGCACCGTTGATGCCGATGAGGGTGACCACTTGGCCTGCCTCGACGCTGAACGAGATGCCTTTGACGGCTTCGATCCTGCCGTAGGCGACCCGCAGGTCCTCGACTTCGAGAAGAGCGGTCACCGGTCTTCCTCCTCGCTGGTGGCTCCGTCGGCGGCGGCTTCGGCGGCCTGGACTTCGGCGACTTCCTCGCTGCCCGGTGCGCCGTCGTAGGGGGTGCCGAGGTAGGCGGAGATGACGCGCTCATCGCTCTGCACGACTGCCGGGGTGCCCTCGACGAGTTTCTCGCCTTGGACGAGGCAGGCGACGCGGTCGCACAGGCTGAAGATGAAGCGCATGTCGTGTTCGATGACGAGGACGGCGATGCCCTGGTCGCGGATGGCGAAGACCAACTCCTGGGTGGCTCTGGTCTCCTGGGGGTTCATGCCCGCCGTGGGCTCGTCGAGCAGCAGCACGCCGGGGTCGCCGGCGAGGGCTCGGGCGATCTCCAACTTGCGCTGCTCGCCGTAGGGAAGGTTGCGGCTGAGCCGGTCGGCCTTGGCGGCGAGGCCGACGAAGTCCAGGATCTCCATGGCCCGCGTCCGCGCTTCCGCTTCGGCGCGCCGGTAGCCGGGGCCGCGCAGGAGGGCGGAGATGAGGCCTTCCTTGGTGCGGGTGTGGCGGCCGACGAGGACGTTCTCCAGGACCGTCATGTTGCTGAAGAGCCGGATGTTCTGGAAGGTGCGCGAGATTCCGGCCTGGGTGACCTTGTAGGGCTTGGGCGGCAGGACGGTGCCCTTGTAGGTGACTTGGCCTTCGGTGGGGACGTACAGGCCGGTCAGGCAGTTGAAAAAGGTGGTCTTGCCGGCGCCGTTGGGTCCGATGAGTCCGACGATCTCGCCGCTGCCGACGGTGAGGTCGACGTTGCGTACGGCGGTGAGACCGCCGAAGCGCATGATCACGCCTTTGGCTTCCAGGAGCGTGGTGCTCGCGGCGGGCTCCGGCGCCGTGCTGTTTTCGGTGAGTGTGGTGGTCATCGCTTTCACGCCTTCGCCTTCGTGAGGCCGGCTTCTTCGGTGGTCTGAAGGATGGGCTGTTCGGCTTCGTGGAACTCCAGTTGACGTCGGCGGCTGGCGATGAGGCCTTCCGGCCGGAAGCGCATCAACAGGATCAGGGCGACACCGAAGGCGAGGAGTTGGTAGTCGTTGAGGAACTGGAGTTTGGCCGGGATGAGGTAGAGCAGGGCCGCGCCGACGAGCGGACCGCTGACCGTCCCCATGCCGCCGAGGACGACGGCGGCGAGCAGGAAGGCGGAGTTGGGCGGCACCGAGCCGGCGAACTGGTACGGATCGGGCACCACGCTGAAGGCCATGTGCGCCTGGACCATTCCGGCCAGTCCGGCGAGTCCGGCGCCGAGGGCGAACGCGAGGAGCTTGAAGCGGAAGCCGTTGATACCCATCGCGAGAGCGGCGGTCTCGTCCTCCCGGATGGCGATCCAAGCACGGCCGATGCGGGAGTCGCTGGCACGGGTGAAGACGAGCACCACGATCGCCGTGAACAGCAGCATCAGAAGGAAGTAGTTGGAGAAGCGGCCGAGGGTGAAGCCGCCGAGCGAGTGCGACTTGCCGAGGTCGATCCCGAAGACGGAGATGTCGGGGATGTTGGGAATGCCGTTGGGGCCGCCGGTGACGTTCGGGCCGGTGACGCCGTCGAAGTTGGAGACGGCGATCCGGAAGATCTCTCCGAAGCCGAGGGTCACGATGGCGAGGTAGTCCCCGCGCAACCGGAGGGTCGGGGCGCCGATGAGCAGGCCGAAGACCATGGACGCCACGGCACCGGTGAGGGCGGCCGCCCACCAGGGGAACACGATGTGGAGGGAGGAGGTGGCGGCGCCGGACACCAGCGCCGCGGTGTAGGCGCCGACGCCGAGGAAGGCGACATAGCCGAGGTCGAGAAGGCCGGCGAGGCCGACGACGATGTTGAGGCCCAGGGCGACGGTGGCGAAGATCAGTACGTTGACGCCGATGCTGGTGTACTGGTCGCTGCTCTGGGTGAAGGGGAAGGCGGCTGCCGCGGCGAACGCGCCGATGGCGGTGACGGAGCGGTGCCGTGCGGTGATGGCGGACAACTGGTCGGTCAGGCCCGCGGAGTACAGGGCCCAGGCACCGAAGACAACGGTGATCAGGAAGCCGACGAACAACTCGCCGTAGCCGGTGTCGATGCCGTAGGTGAACAGGCCGAGGCCGACGGCGAGCACGGCGGCGATGATCAGGATCTCGGCGTAGGCGGGCAGCGGCCGGGTCGGCTTGATGCTCGGGTGGTTTTTGATGTGCCGCCACAGGGCGCTGCCGCGGCTCGTAGCGCTGCCGGGCTCACCCTCGATAGGCAGGCCGAGCGCCCCTGCTACCGGTACGAGGGCCGCGATACCGGCGATCCATCCGCCGACCGTGAGGTTGACCAGGCCGCCGAGTTCGACGCTGATCGCGCCGAGGGTGAACCAGGTGACGGCGAGGCCACCGACGGCCAGCAGCAGTTCGGCGGAGCTGCTGCCCGCTGGGTTGAGCCGGCGCAGTCCACGGATGCCGTGGCCTGCGAGGCCGAAGACGGCGGTGAGTACACCGGCGGCGAAGGTGAGCCACTGCAGGCCGCCGGGGTAGCCGTCGACGGTGAGGTCGCCGGGGAAGGCGGAGGTCCAGGTCCAGGACAGGAAGGCGGAGGCGGCGGTGAGGGCGCCGCCGATGATGATGAGGGCCCGCGCGGTGGTGATGGGAATGGGCAGGATGGCTCGGTGAACCGCGGACCGTGTGGTCTCTGTGGTGGTGGTCATGGTGATCACGCCCTGTCCGCGACGCGCTCGCCGAGCAGGCCCTGAGGCCGCAACAGCAGTACGAGGATGAGGAGGACGAAGGCTCAGACGTCCTGCCAGGCGCCTCCGCCGAAGTGGCTCATGCCGGGGATGTGCTGGATGTAGGTGGCGGCCAGGGATTCGGCGACACCGAGAACGAGACCGCCGAGCATGGCGCCGTAGATGTTGCCGATGCCGCCAAGGACGGCGGCGGTGAAGGCCTTCAGACCCGCGATGAAGCCCATGCGGAAGTCCACTTGGCCGTAGCGCAGGCCATGGGAGACTCCGGCGATGGCGGCGAATGCCGCACCGATGGCGAACGCGATGACGATGATGCGTTCGGTGTCGATGCCCATCAGCCTCGCGGTGTCCGGATCCTGGGCGGTTGCCTGCATGGCGCGGCCGGTGCGGGTGCGCATGACGAAGGTGGCCAGGAAGACCATCGACAGGGGAGCGGCGACGATCAGGAAGATGTCCGCAGGCTGGATCGTGACGGCTCCGAGGTGGAAGCCGCTTCCGCCGAACTGCGGGAAGAGCCGCTCCTTCTTGGCGCCCGGGTAGAAGGCCCAGACGAGTTGCTGGAGCGTCAGTGAGACGCCGATGGCGGTGATGAGGGGCGCTAGGCGAGGCGCGTTGCGCAGCGGCCGGTAGGCGAACCGCTCGGTGATCACCGCGACCGCGATGGAGACGATCATTCCGCCGATGATCATCAGCGGCAGGGCTATCCACAGGCTGGTGCCGTTGGGGAGTATGTACGTGTAGATGGTGAGGGCCCCGAAGGCCCCGGTCATGAAGATCTCGCCGTGGGCGAAGTTGATGAGTTTGATGATGCCGTAGACCATCGTGTAACCGACGGCGATCAGCCCGTACATCGAGCCGAGCAACAGGCCGTTCACCAACTGTTGCGGCAGTTCGTGCACCGCAGGGCCTCCGTGTCGTTTCGTTCCCGGATCTCGGGATCATGAGGCTTGGTTGTGGTTGTGCCCCCGATACGAGCGTGCGGAGGAACTGACCGTTCAGCTCCTCCGCACGGTCGCGTGCAAATCTGGTGGCCGAGCGGGGTCAGCCGTTGAAGGTGCCCGACTTCACCGCCGCCCACTGACCGTTCTTGACGGCGTACACGGTGAGTTGCTTGTTGGTGGCATCGCCGTACTGGTCGAAGGCGACCTGGCCGGTCACTCCGTCGAAGGAGACCTTCGACATGGCGGCCTCCACCGCGGCGCGCGGGTTGGACGGCAGCTTGCCGCCGTTGCCGCTGACCACGGCCTTGACGGCTTCGATGATCGCCCAGGCACTGTCGTAGGAGTAGCCGCCGTAGGCCGCGTAGGGGTCCGAGTAGCCGGCTGCCTTGTAGTCGGCGACGAACTTCTTCGCCGAGTCGAGGGTCTCCACGGGTTGGCCGACCGAGGTGGCCAGGTCGCCGTTGGCCTGCGAGCCGGCCAGCTTGATGTAGGTCGGGTCGTAGATGCCGTCGCCGCCCATCAGCGGGATGTTGGCGCCGCCGCTCTTGAGCTGGGCGCTGAGCGGACCGGCCTCCGGGTACTGGCCGCCGTAGTAGACGATGTCGGCGCCCGAGGACTTGATGCGGGCGACGATGCTGGAGAAGTCCTTCTGCCCGCCGCTGACGTGGTCCTGGCCGACGACTGCGCCGCCGAGCTTGGTGAACTCGGTCTTGAAAGTTCCGACGAGGCCGACGCCGTAGGTCAGCTTGTCGTCGACGAGGAAGACCTTCTTCTTGCCTGCTGTGTTGTAGGCGTAGTCGGCGGCGAACGGGCCCTGGATGGCGTCGGTGGTCGCGGTGCGGAAGTACGACTTGAACTGTCGGACCTTCTTGCCCGTGGGCCAGTCGGCCCCCTGGGTGAGGCTCGGGTTGGTGTTGGCGGGGGAGACCTCGGTGAGGTTCGCCTCGTCGAACACCTTCTGCATGGACTGGGCGACGCTGGAGTTGAGCGGGCCTACGGCGCCGACGACACTGCTGTCGGCCACGAGCTTGGTGGCGTTCTGCTGGCCCGAGGAGGGCTGCGCCTGGTCGTCGAGGGCTTCGATCTTGAAGGTGACGCCGGGAACCTCGTTGTTCTTGTTGGCGTTCTTGGTCGCGAGGTCGACGGAGTTCTTGATGCCCTGGCCCAGGGCGGACAGCGGGCCGGTGAGCGGAGCGTCGACTCCGATGACCACGGTGGTGTTGCCGTTGGCACTGCTACCGCCTCCGCCGTTTCGCGATCCGCAGGCGGTGAGGGTGAGGGCCCCGGTGGTGAGCACGGAGGTCAGTATCAGCAAGGAACGGTGTCGCACGATCAGTCCTTTCCCCTGGCACGGCCGTCTCTGATGAGACACCGAGTCGCGCGCTTCGACCGGCATGGGCTCGGAATCGGGGGGCGCGGTAACTGGCGGTGAATCTAAGCCGCGGGTTCAAGGTCCGGCAGAGGCGGATGCATACTGTGATTGTCTCGTTATGACGAGATGAAAATCAGACATTGTCCGCGCATCTTTGTGGCGGTATGTCCGCCTTGATTGGCATCTGCACTGCAAGAACACGCAGGTCAATCAACGATGCGTAAGGCTTTGCAGTCATGTCTGGAAATGCGCGCCCAAGTGTGTTGGGCGGGGTCTGGTAGCGATGGTGCTCGGAATGGAGCCCCATCTGTGCACAGCCCGGGTGTTGCGCAGCGTCACGTCGAGTGTGGTGCTGGTGGATCACTGCCCGATGTGCCAACGAGGTTCCCCTGGGCGAGGCGTCAGGACTCGTTGCCGACAGACGCGTTGAGCGTCAGCACGGCGAGGTAGCGGCGGTGGACGTCCTCGCGGTCGGCTTGTTCCGGTACCGATTCGGTGCTCACCCGCTCGATCATCTCGGCCTGGGAGACGAGGACTTGGCGCTGTTCGGGGGATGTGGTCTCCGTCATGATCTCGGCGAGAGCGTCGAGTTGCCGGATCAGGATGGCCGGCATGCCACGACCTGCCTGCCGGATCTTCTCGAACGCGCGCTGGACGAGTCGCTCGTAGCCGACTGGTACGGCCATTACCCGGATGTAGCCGGCCTCATCGCGGTGGACCGGGTTGGGCTGCCACCGGGCCGCGATCCGGCACAGGCCTTCCCCGAGCCAGTCGATGCAGGTCAGGGCCGTGAAGGTGTCATTCACCGCGGGGGAGAGCGCACGGATGGCGATCTCGACCAACTGGTCGACCGCGAAGGCGATGTCCTGGGTGAGGGTCCGGGCGGGGCCCGTGATGTGCGCCTGGGCGAAGGTGCGCGCCACCTCGGGCGCCGCCTCGGGTGGCCAGACGGTGGCCAGCTGGTGTCCCTGGACCAGGAAGTGTCCGGGACGGTTTTCCAGACGGATGACTGCCTGGAGTTCGGTGGCGATGTGCACCAGTGTCCTGTGCCGGACGAACTGCAGATAGCCGCTGGCCGGTGCCAGCACCGGGCCGCCGCAGTCGTCCAACCGGGCGTGCAGCTCTGCGGCGGACGGCCCGCGTTCGACCCCGCCCGCCCACTCGGGTTCTCCCGCGCCGGTTTCGATCGCCTCGGACAGATCGGCGGCGATGCTCGCGATCACGTGCGGCAGCTGGATGGAGGTGGTGATGTGATGGATGAAGTAGATCAGCACCGCCAGGTCGGTCAGCACCAGTGCCATGCAGACCGTGATGGACAGGTGTGGCACGAAGTCGCCGTGCGGGCCCGGGCTGATGGCGACGAGGGCGAGGATCGCGTACACGAACGTGGCGACGAAGGTCCCCAGCGTCAGCTGGGTGGTGCGGTCGCGGATGAAGGTGCGCAGCATCCGCGGTCCGAACTGGGTGGAGGCCAGCGTCAGGGTCACGATCATGATTGAGAACACCACGCCGACGACGGTGATCAGGGCCGCCGCGATCGCGGCGAGGATCTGCCGAGCGGCGTCCGCTGTGCCGCTGATGACCCACGAGGGCAGCTCCAGTGAGCCCCGGTACGCCGCCCAGTCCAGCGCCCAGGTACCGAGGAAGAGTCCGGTCGCGAGGGCGACCTCCACAGTGGGCACCAGCCACAGGTTCGTCCGCAGCGCCTCCCTGCGCCACTGTGACTCGATGTGGACCCGGCGTATCACGTTGCCCACCACCAGCGGCTGATCAGGCTTTCGGGCTCACCCATTCCACTTTACGTGTCGGCGCGGGGCGCAGTCGCGGTCACCCTGGACCACGGTGGTAACCACGGAGTGTCACTCCTGCCCTTCGATGATCGTCCGGACCGATCGGATGGCCGCGCGTGGTCTCGGCAGCCTTGGTGGAGAGCCTCCGACCGGCCTGGCCCTCGTCGGCGCCATGGTTCTCGTTTCCGCCGTCCTCGTGCTGATCGACAGAGGAGTGGAAGGCGCGTTGCCTGCGGATTCGGTGGGCCTGGAGGTCTGTGACTGTGGTCGCAGCGGACGGTCCGGTGATATCCGGAGGCGATGGTTGCGTGGGGTGTGGTCGGCCTCGAAGTACGCATAACGGCACCGGGCGGCGTGGTCAGCTCGCGCAGCAGCGCGATGACGGTGGACAGGCGTGTCGCGGGATCGTCCCGGACGCCGTGTGCCTGAAGGTCAGGACCAGCGCCGCGCCGCTGGATCCGTCCGCTGAGGGCGGCAATCATGGACGTGGTGCCCGCATTCTCCTCCGGGAGCGAGGCCAGAGCCGACACGAACTCGCTGTGCGTCTTGATACTCGGTCAGGCCCCAGCGGGGACGGCGATCGGGTGCTGGTCATGAACGTCTGCGCCGGCGATCCGATCGACGACGGCCCGGATGGCCGCGTGTACGTCCTGGGCAGCGATGAACAGTGCCATGGTGTCGAGTTGAGTGCCGTTGTGAGTGATGAGCACCCTGTCCTCCCCGATGCCGTAGCCGAATCCTCCTCCGCCGCCGAGGGCGGTGGCATCCAGGTGCTCCAGCGCGTTGCGTACCCGGGTCACCGGCGCGACCTGCCTGTCGAAGTTGGCCATGGCCTGGCGCAAGGGGCCAGCGGGCAGTGCGCTCCCGCGCATTGGTTCGCACACCCTCTGCGGCCGCCGCAGCGAGAGCAGGAAGAAGTCGACATCGCTCAGGCCGCAGGTGATGTCCGCACGGGGCACGAATGTCAGCCCGGTACGAATGGGAGGCTCGGCAGAACGCGACGATGCGTTCGCACTGTTGCCCACGATGTTGTTGGCGCTGGGCAAGGCGGTGGTCCCGACCACTATGCCCATGTCGGTGTCCAGGTCTCGGCGTCAGAGTGGTCGAACTGCCCGGAGCAGAGGTGGTCGCGGAGCGCGACAAGTGTCGGGTGCGGGTTGGCGCGGTGCCATACCAGTGAGTGCGGGTAGACCGGTGCCGGGTCGCGCACGGAGATCCGCCGCAGGCCGTGGTCGGCGGGCCAGACGAGGCGTGTCTGCTCGCCGACGAAGGTCGCCAGTGACCGGGAGCCGGCGATGGTGTCCAGCAGGGGCTCGGTGCCGAAGTCGGGGCCGGTGATCTCGATGGTGAGCCCGAACGCGGCGGCGAGGGCATCGTAGTAGGCGGCCCACTCGGTTCCCGGAACGATGCCGGGCATCCAGATCCGGTGCCCGACAAGCTCGGTGGGCGTGACCGCGCGGGCGGCGGCGAGTTCGTGGGCCGGTCCAGTGAGAAGCTGGACGGGCTCGTCGAAGGCCCGGGCGACCCCGATGTCGTCGGGGAGCTGCCGGCCGGGCATGGTGACGGCGCGGAAGGACGCGTCGATCGTGCCGGAGCGGATAGCGTCGATGGCCGCGTCGGCGTCGAAGAGGGTCACGACATCAAGTTCGACCTCGGGGTGCGCGCGATGGAAGTCGCCCAGCAGCGCAGCCGGGGCGAGTCGTCGGCCGATCACGTCGACGCGCAGCGCGCGGCGGCCGGGACGAACGGAGGCGACTGCCCGCTCTTCGGCCCGTAGGAGGTCGCGGGCGTGGGGCAGGAACGCCTGCCCGTCGATGGTGAGCTTCGCTCCGCGCGCGGTCCGGGTGAACAGCCGCACGCCGAGGATCTTCTCCAGCGTGGCGATGCGTTTGGAGACGGCCTGCTGGGTGATCGACAATTCGGCGGCAGCGTCTTGGAACCGCCCCGCGTCCGCGGCGGCCACGAAGGTGCGCACAGCTGCGAGATCCACGCCGACCAGGGTATCGACACAACGAATGGTTGTGCTTGCATGGCGGATCGGTTGTTTGATCTCGCCATCTACAACTCGCTTTGATGCCGATGGTCAGCGTGTGGTTGTTCAGATCGGCGAGAGGTGCGTTGGGTATGACGGGTAGGCGGGCGCTGGGGCGGCGGTTCGGGTGGCTGTGGGCGGCGTATGCCGTCAGCTCATACGGCACATGGCTCGGGTTCGGTGCGTTCTCCTTGATCGCGATCCGCGTGCTGCACTCCGGGCCGACCCAGGTGGCGGCGCTGTCTGCCGCGGGGCGGGCAGTGGGGGCCGTGGTGGCGGTGCCGCTCGGTCCGTGGGTGGAGTTCCGCCGTAAGCGGTCGGTCATGGTGGCGATGGACCTGACCCGGTTCGCGGCGTTGATGAGCGTCCCCGCCGCGTTCGCGCTCGGCTGGCTCAGCTTCGCCCAGCTCCTCGTCGTCTCCGTCGTCGTCGCCGCGGCCAACATCGCCTTCAACGCGGCCAGCGGTGCGTATCTGAAGGCGCTGGTGCCGCCGGAGGACCTGCTCGTCGCGAACGGCCGGTTCGAGTCCACGGCGTGGACCTCGTCTGTGGTCGGACCACCGCTCGGCGGGGCCGCGATCGGGCTGCTCGGCCCGATGACGACCGTGCTGGCCGATGCGGTCAGCTACCTGCTCTCGGCGCTCGGCATCCGCGCCATCGGCGGGACGGAACCGCGCCCCGCGCGGACCGGTGCACCGCGGCTGCGGGCAGGCGATCTGCTCGAAGGATGGCGCCACATCCTCACCCACCCCGCGCTGCGCCCGCTGTTCTTCAACACGATCGTGGTCAACGGCCTGATCATGGCCTCCGAGCCGCTGCTCGCCGTACTCCTGCTGGGCCGCCTAGGGTTCGCACCCTGGCAGTACGGTCTCGTGTTCGCGGCCCCTTGCGTCGGTGGTCTCGTCGGCTCACGCCTGGCGCGCCGACTCGTGGCGCGGTTCGGGCAGCACAAGGTGATGCTCACCGCCGGGGTGCTGCGTGCGTGCTGGCCTGTCGGATTGGCGTTCGTCCGGCCCGGTGTCCCCGGGATCGTACTCATCATCGCGGTCCAACTCGGCCTGGTGACCTGCTGCGGTGTGTTCAGCCCAGTGCTGGCCACCTACCGGCTCGACCACACCGACCCCGACCGGGTCGCCCGCACCCTGTCCGCGTGGTCGGTCAGCAGCAGCGCCACCATCGCGGCCCTGACCGCCGTGTGGGGTTTGCTCGCCGCCATCACCAGCCCCCGCACCGCGATCGCGGTCGCAGGAGTCCTCCTCCTAACCACCCCGCTGCTGCTCCCGCGCCGCGAGAACGCGCCCCAGAACACAAGGGAACAGGCCGCGAGCCTCACATGACACGCCGCAGCTCGACACTGTTCCCTGAAGTCCGGCCTCGGGGATCAATGGAACCGTGGTTGGCGCTGAGATTGATCTTGGTCGTCCAGCGCAGGGGCGGCACACCGCGTCGGGTTTCCCCGGAGGATCGTTGGTCGCTGGCGAGGGCCCGGCTACCGTCCGCCGAGTGCCGGATGGCCGCGCTCTCGACGACGTTCGAGCCAGCCTTGCCGACCGACGAGCCAGCCTTGCCGACGTTCGAGCCAGCCTTGCCGAAGAGGGTGAAGAACCTCTCGTTCCGCGGCTGTATCCGTAGGCCCATGGGAAATCCTCCTGGCCCGCCGGCATCGCCGTACGCGGCGCATCACCGCTTCGGGAGGAGCTTGTCCGTCCACAGCGGACCACAAAAAACAAAGGCAAGGAGGTTGCCCACTCCTTGCCACTCTCAACATATAGCGCACCGGGGGCCTTGCGGCAAGACCCGGCTCGTGCTGCAGAATCTCCAGCCGAAGCCAGAGCCTGCGGAAATCATGGATTCGCGAAGTACATGTGATTTTGACGGTGTATGGGTCTCACGGGACGCGATCCGTCGGTGGGACTCGCGGTGCGGTTGCGGGCACTCGGCGCGGAGGTGCGGGTGCGCGCGCCGCCGGACTGCGCGGAGCAGCTGGCGAAACGCAACTTTGTTGAATGGGGGGTCTGATGATTGACGTGATCATTGCCGGCGGTGGGCCGACCGGCATGATGCTGGCCAGCGAGTTGCGGCTGCACGGCGTGCATGTGCTCGTGCTGGAGAAGGAGGCGGAGCCGCCCAGGTATGTCCGCGCGCTCGGCCTGCACGCGCGCAGCATCGAGGTGCTGGACCAGCGCGGTCTGCTGGAGCGGTTCCTCGCGCACGGCCAGCGGTACCCGGTCGGCGGTTTCTTCGCCGGCATCAGTAAGCCGTCACCTGACCGGCTGGACACCGCACATGGGTATGTCCTCGGCATCCCGCAGACCATCACCGACCGCCTGCTGGCTGAGCGCGCCACCGAGCTTGGCGCCGAGATCCGGCGCGGCTGCGCACTCGTCGGGCTCAGCCAGGACGACCACGGGGTGACCGCCGAGCTGGCCGACGGCACGCGGCTGCGCTCGCGCTACCTCGTCGGCTGCGACGGCGGCCGCAGCATGGTGCGCAAGTTGCTCGGCGTCGGCTTCCCGGGTGAGCCCTCCAGGGTCGAGACATTGCTGGGCGAGATGGAGGTGGCCGTTTCGCCGGAGACGCTGGCCGCCGTGGTGGCCGAGGTCCGCAAGACCCAGTTGCGGTTCGGCGCCGGGCCTTTCGGAGACGGGGTGTACCGCGTCGTCGTGCCCGCCGAGGGGGTGGCAGAGGACCGCACGGTCCCGCCAACTCTTGAGGAGTTCAAGCAGCAGCTGCGGGTGATCGCCGGCACCGACTTCGGCGTGCACTCACCGCGCTGGCTGTCCCGCTTCGGCGACGCCACCCGGCAGGCCGAGCGCTACCGGGTCGGCCGGGTGCTGCTGGCCGGCGATGCGGCGCACATCCACCCGCCGACCGGCGGGCAGGGCCTCAACCTCGGCGTCCAGGACGCGTTCAACCTCGGCTGGAAACTTGCCGCCGAGGTCGGCGGACGGGCACCGGAGGGGCTGTTGGACAGCTACCACGCCGAACGGCATCCGGTGGCCGCCGACGTGCTGGACAACACCCGCGCACAGATGGAGCTGTTGTCTACTGAGCCGGGTCCCCGGGCAGTGCGCCGGCTGGTGTCGGAACTGGCGGACTTCGAGGAGGTGAACCGGTACCTGATCGAAAAGATCACCGCGATCAGGGTCCGCTACGACTTCGGCGAGGGCCATGAACTGCTCGGCCGGCGGATGCGCGACGTGGGGCTGAAGCGGGGTCGCCTCTACGAGCTGATGCACGGCGGCCGCGGGCTGCTGCTCGACCAGACCGGCCGGCTTTCGGTGGCGGGCTGGGCAGATCGAGTCGACCACGTCGTAGACGTCAGCGAGGAACTGGACGTGCCCGCGGTGCTGCTGCGGCCGGACGGCCACGTGGCGTGGGTCGGTGAAGACCAGCAGGATCTGCTCAGCCGGCTGCCAAAGTGGTTCGGCGCCGGCGTCAGCTGAGCGCGCAGTTGTGGCTCGGGAGGTCCTGCCTTGGAACGGTGCTTCTGCTGGGCGTGAACCGTCCGGCATCCTGGCCGCTGTTCGCCGTCGCCACGACGGTGGCCGGGCTCGGCTGCGGCGTCTGCTCACCCGGCCTCAACGGCACCGCCCTCGCCGCGATCGCCGCCGAGTACGCCGGACTCGGCTCCGGCATCCTCAACACCGCCCGCCAGATCGGTATGGCCGTGGGTGTCGCCCTCCTCGGATCGTTCCTGGCGCTGCCCGACGGGCGCACCGGAATGCGCCTCGGGGCGGCTGCGGTGGCCGCGTGCTTCGCGGTGAGGACGGCGTTGACGCTGCGATATGTGGGGCGTGCCGGCGAGTAACCGGGCACCGGCGGCCGTGCCTCGCTCTGCCGTCACGTCATCGCAGGCAGCGCGATCCGCAGCCGTACCCCCGGCGCCAGGGGTTCGGCGGTCACCGTGCCGCCGTGGCTCTCCGCGATCTGCCGCACGATCGAGAGCCCCAGACCGGAACCGGGCATGGCCCGCGCGGCGGGCGAGCGGTAGAAGCGGTCGAAGACGTACGGCAGGTCGGCCTCAGGGATCCCCGGTCCCTCGTCGGCCACCGAGACCGTCCCACGCGACTCCACCCGCACCACCACCCGGCCACCGGCCGGGCTCCACTTGACCGCGTTGTCGACCAGGTTGCCGATCGCCCGTTCCACCGCGTCGGGATCGACGTGCACCAGGCACTCCTCAAGTTCGGTGCGGAACTCTACGCGCGCGGTGCGCCTCGTGGCCCGTTCCACCACCTGCTCGGCCAGCAGGTCGAGCCGGGCGTCCTGGGTGTGCAGCCGGGCCTGGCCGTAACGGGCCAGGTCCACCAGGTCGTTGACCAGTCCGGCGAGCTCCCCGGCCTGCCGGCGGGCGTCGGAGACCAGCACCGGCGCCTCCGGATCGGCCAGTCCCGCGCCGTCCGCCAGCAGTTCCAGGTTGGTGGTCAGGCTGGTCAGCGGGGTACGCAACTCGTGCGAGGCGTCGGCCACCAGGCGACGCTGGGTGGTTACCGAGTCGTCCAGGGCCGACATCATCGTGGCGAACGCCCCCGCGAGCCGGGCGATCTCGTCCCGGCCGCGTGCCTCGACCACCGTGCTCAGGTCTCCGGTCGCGGTGACGTGTTCGACGGACTCGGTCAGCCGCCGGACCGGGCCCAGCACGCGGCCCGCGGCGAGCCGCGCCCCCGCCGCGGCCAGCAGCATCCCACCCACCACGATCCCGGCCAGCAGTATCCGCAACTGCCTCAGGGTGTCGCCCACTTCGGACTCGGGGACGGCGGCGCGAACCACCACCCCGGCGTACTGCGCGAGCGGTGCGGTGTACACGCGGTAGCGCACGCCGTCGTACGCCGCGTCGCTGAAGTACGCCGCATGGCGGCCGTCGGCCACCTCGGTGTCGGTCTGGGAGACCGCCAGGAAGCCGTCAGTGGGCCCGACCGAGACCGGCGGCAGCAGGAACTGCAAGCTCGTTCCGCCCACTTGGATCACCTTGGCGGGGATGGCCGGAACCGCGGTGCCCACGCCGGCGGCCGGGAGCGGACTGGTGGGGACCGCGGCCCGGCCGCCTTCGACGGCGGTCTTGCCGGTGGCGAAGGCGCCGAGCAGTTTGGGTGCCTGGTTGGCGGCGGCGACCAGCGCGGCGTCGTGCTGGGAGGTCAACTGCGCGCCCAGCACCGGGTAGATCACCAACGACGCGAGCAGCAACACAGCGAGGACCACCGCCCCGCCGGCCAATGCCACCCGGTTACGCAGGCTCATGGTTCTTCCCGCAGCACATAGCCGAGCCCCCGGACCGTCTGGATCACCCGGGGCTCACCGCCCCCCTCCAGTTTGGCACGCAGATAACTCATGTACACCCACAAGGAGTTGGACGACGGCCCGAAGTCGAAGCCCCAGACGGAGTCGAATATCAGGGTCCTGCTGAGCACCCGGCGCGGGTTGCGCAAGAACAGCTCCAGCAAGGCGTATTCCGTGCGGGTGAGGTCCAGGACGCGGTCACCGCGGCGCGCCCGGCACGCAGCGGTGTCCAGTTCGATGTCGGCGAAGGCGAGGAGTTCCCGGTCGGCTCCGCTGCGCCGCAGCAGCGCCCGGAGCCTGGCCCGCAGTTCGTCCAGGGCGAACGGCTTGACGAGGTAGTCGTCTGCTCCCGCGTCGAGCCCGGCGACCCGGTCCTCCACCAGGTCGCGGGCGGTCAACATGAGGATCGGCGTGCGGTCGCCGCGCCCACGCAACCGACGGCAGACTTCAAGACCGTTGGGGGCCGGCATCAGGATGTCGAGCACGATCGCGTCGTGCCGCACGCGGTTCAGTTGCTCCAGGGCCGAGTTGCCGTCTGCGGCCTTGGAGACCTCGAAGCCGTCCCTGCCGAGGGCGTGGGCCAGCGAACGCCGGACGTCCTCATCATCATCGACTACCAGTACGCGCATAGATGAACGTTCTCTCACCAACATGAGAGCCGTTCTCATGGAACGGCTGGAACGGCTGGAGCGACGGGACGGGCTGCAACGGCCGGAACAACTGGAACGACTGCAACGGCCGGAACGCCGGGAACAGCCGAAACGCTGGGAACGCCGAGAGCACCAAGAACGCGCGGAACACAGGGGTATGGAACGTGCCGGGTCCGTGCGCAGCACGGACCCGGCACTGGTTCGGCGTCAGCCGCGGCCGCGCACCGCGCCCGGCAGCGGGACCATCTGACCGGGCCGGGTGACGACGACGGAGCCGCCGCCCTGGCCGTGACCACCGACAGCGCACCACACGGTGGTGCTCCTGTCGCCGTTGGTCGCCTTGATCGGGGTCACTGTCTTGCCCGGCTTGGCGCCCTTGATCGGTCCGCTGACGGGCGTTCCCTTGATCGGGATCACTGTCTTCCCCGGCTTGGCACCCTCGACCGGCCCGCTAACCGGCGTTCCCTTGATCGGGTTCACTGTCTTGCCGGGCTTGGCGCCCTTGATCGGTCCGCTGACGGGCGTTCCCTTGATCGGGTTCACTGTCTTGCCGGGCTTGGCGCCCTTGATCGGTCCGCTGACGGGCGTTCCCTTGATCGGGTTCACTGTCTTGCCGGGCTTGGCGCCCTTGATCGGCCCGCTGACCGGCGTTCCCTTGATCGGGATCACCGTCTTCCCCGGCTTGGCACCCTGGACCGGCCCGCTAACCGGCCCGCAGGGCAGAACGCCCTTCCCCGGCGCCGCGGTGACGGTCCGGGCGTGAGCCGGCGTCGCCGCCATCGCCATCGTGGTCCCGGCAACCCCCGTCGCCAATGCGAGGGCCGAGCCCACCGCCATACGCATCGTGAAACGCATGCGCATTCTCCTTCGGTCTGTGAGTCGTATGGCGCCGCCGAACGATCCTTTCGGCGCCTGGCCCTCACAAAACCGCGTCAACCTCATGAGAACTCTCGCGCAACCTTACGATCGCCTTAGTGATCAAACCCCCGAGGCCCCCGAGGCGGAGATGCGCCCGCACGTGTCAGTCGGCTCGCACAATGGTCGCGAGTACGTCGTTGAACGCCTCGGTCGAGGTGGGGTGGGTGTGGACGGCGTCGTGCCGAAGGCGGGTGCTGAGGGGGCCGTAGCGTGCGTAGTAGGTGATCTCGGTCGGGTCGGTGATGCTGCGGCGCAGTGGTCGAACACCTGGCGGCCCGCGTCACGAGCGCGCTCATCCTCTACAGCACCAATGTCGTGCTCTCCATCGTGACACCTGAAGCCGGAGGAACCTGGAGCCGATACGGGCGCGATGGCTTCGCCCGTGATCCGCCCGACAGTGCCTATGCTTCCGCCGTGAACGTCACCACACATGGCATACGGATCAGACCAGGCAGCCTGGCCGACGCACCGGCCATTCTGGACATGCTCGACTCCGCGGTGGCCTGGATGAACGGTCGCGGCAACACCGAGCAGTGGGGCACGACACCGTATTCGCAGAAGCCCGGCGGGGTGGCGCGGGTCGAGCGGTACACGACCGAAAACGCCCCGTACATCGCGGAGTTGGACGGAAAGCCTGTCGGAGCCCTGGTATTGGACTCCGGGCCAAGCCCGCAGATGCCGATCGCGCCGGTCGAGGAACCCGAGCGGTACGTCCGGCTGCTGGTCTCCGACCGACGGTACGCCGGGCTGGGCATCGGGGCGGCGCTGCTGGCCCATGCCGCCGAGGAGACTCGCCGGGCCGGTGTGGAACTGCTGCGGGTCGACTGCTGGGCGGGCGGCGGGGGCGAACTGGTCGCGTTCTACGAGCGCAACGGCTTCAACCCCACCGACCGCTTTCTGTCCGGGGACTGGCCGGGGCAGGCGCTGGCCCGGCGGGTCGGCTGACGGCGCGGGCGGGGCATCCGATCGCCGAACCGCCTCAACGCGCTCTTCGACGTCCGGTCTGGGCAGAGGCGCAGTGGGCGAGTCTCGGGGCAGGCACCCGCGCACCTTTGTCAGGTAGCCGCACAACGCATCCATCTCCGTGGGGCCCGCCGGATCCGACCGCGACTCCAGCGGCGAGTACGGCACCCCCTCACGGATCGTTGCGCATGGTCTTCCCGTAACAGCAGACCCATCACCCGGTCCCGCTCCCAGTCGCCCAGCCGGTGAAGGTCGTCCTGGCCCGCGAGTTGATCCATGAATGACGGGCGGGCTCGCAATCGCGCCTCGTGGCCCCGTCCATCAGGCTTGATCGGGTGCAGACGTCCGGCCGGTCGCTGTGCCCACCACTGCCTGGAGAAGCGCGCCACCACAACGCAGGTACCAGCCTTCGGTGATGAGGCCGAAGGCCGGCGCCTTCGTCTTGAGCCGCGCGCCGAGTGTGGGGCGACTTGCGGCGGCTACGTCAGGGTCACGCTCCGATGTAGGTGTAGGCGCCGCCTGAGGCGGTTCCTCCTGGTGTGGTGACGACCACGTTCACCGTGGTGCTGGCGGTGCCTGCCGGGGTGGTGCCGGTGATGAGGATGCCGGTGTTGGAGGTGATGTTGGCTGTCGCCGTGCCGAACGTGACTGTGGCACCTGCCAGGTTCGTACCGCCGATGGTGAAGGGGGTGCCTCCGACGGAGGGCCCGCTGACCGGCTGGATCGTCACGGTTACGACCGGCGCCGCGGATAGATAGGTGAGGGTTCCGGCTGAGGCGGTTCCTCCTGGTGTGGTGACGGTCACGTTCACGGTGGTGCTGGCGGTGCCTGCCGGGATGGTGCCGGTGATGAGGGTGCCGGTGTTGGAGGTGATGGTGGCTGTCGTCGTGCCGAAGGTGACGGTGGCGCCTGTGAGGTTTGTGCCGGCGATGGTGAAGGTGCCGCCGCCTGCCGCCAGGCTGGTCGTGGGTTGCACGGTAACGGTTACGACTGGCGCTGCGGGCAGGTAGGTGAGGGTTCCGGCTGAGGTGGTTCCTCCTGGTGTGGTGACGGTCACGTTCACGGTGGTGCTGGCGGTGCCTGCTGGGATGGTGCCGGTGATGAGGGTGTCGGTGTTGGCGGTGATGGTGGCTGTCGTTGTGCCGAAGGTGACGGTGGCGCCTGTGAGGTTCGTGCCGACGATGGTGAAGGTGCCGCCGCCTGCCGCCAGGCTGGTCGTGGGTTGCACGGTAACGGTTACGACTGGCGCTGCGGGCAGGTAGGTGAGGGTTCCGGCTGAGGCGGTTCCTCCTGGTGTGGTGACGGTCACGTTCACCGTGGTGCTGGCGGTGCCTGCTGGGATGGTGCCGGTGATGAGGGTGTCGGTGTTGGCGGTGATGGTGGCTGTCGTCGTGCCGAAGGTGACGGTGGCGCCTGTGAGGTTCGTGCCGACGATGGTGAAGGTGCCGCCGCCTGCCGCCAGGCTGGTCGTGGGTTGCACGGTAACGGTCACGACCGGCGCCGCGGGCAGGTAGGTGAAGCCGCCCAGTACCGTCACGCTGCCGCCTGCGGTGGTGACGACGACCGGTACGTTGCCAGTGGCGTGTGCCGGCGTGAGGCCGATGATCTGGGTGGGGCTGATGGACAGGACGGTGGCTGATGTCCCACCGAAGGTCACCGTGCCCCCGGTGAGGTTGGTTCCGCTGATCACGAACGGGGTGCTGCCGGTGGTCGGGCCCGAGGCGGGCGTAATGCTGGTCGCTGTGGGCGGGGGTGCGCCGATGTAGGTGTAGGGCACCGTATTGCTGGTGCCGCTCGGGGTAGTGACCGTCACCTGTACGGTTCCGGTTCCGGTTCCGGGCGGTGCGATGACCTGCAATGTGAAACCCAGGAAGTCGCCGCCGACGATGGTCGCATGGCTGGTGCCGAAGAGAACCTGGGTTGCACCGTTGAGGCCCAGACCGACGAGGGTGACGAGGTTGCCTCCGGCGGCGGGGCCGAAGTTGGGCGCGTCGGCGACCAACACGGGTCCGAAAGGCCACGGCAGCGTTAGGCCTGGAAGGCCCAGGCCCGGAGCGCTCACTTGTGGGGCGGGGGCAGTCATGCTTGTTCCTCCTTGCCAGATGGCGTTGATAGCGGTCCGGCACCGGCCTTCGCGGCGCGCCCGCGAGCGTGATGGCATGCCACGGCGGACAGGTCCAGGGGGCGGCCGGGCCGGTATGCCGGGTGATTGCGAGTGGCCCGGCAGCTTGGACCGATGCCCATGGGCCCGTGGCCGCGACATCCGTGGGCGCTCGCATACGTGACGCTGGCCAGGGGCCCGCGCCATCAGTTGCCTGCTGCCCTCAAGGCGTCAGGCGACTGGCGGCATCCATGCCTTATCCAGGAGGCTGGTACGCGGATGCGGGGGCGCGACCAATGGCCCCCATGCACGGCTCATGAGGGCGGCGGAAACGGGCGGGCCGACTGCTGAGCTCCCCGGAAAGGATGGGCGGCCCACCGGTTCAGATGTATCCATTAACCCGATGGAGTGGCCATGCGTCTACCCCCTTTGACGTGCCGTCACCCAAACGGCTCAGCGGGCCGGCGGGCTGGCGCGGTGGCCGCACCGGCTCGCCGGGGGCGCGGTGGCTGAGCCGGTCCGTGTGCGCAGGCTGACGGACCAGGAAGCGCAGCGGCTGCAGCAGATCGTGTGCCGCGGCATCACGAGTTCGGTGCGCTACTGACGCGCGATGATGCGGCTGGCCTCGGCCGGCGGGAACAGGGTGCCGGTGATCGCCCAGCTGGTCCAGGCCGACGAGGACACCGTCAGGGACCTCATCCACCGGTTCAAAGAGATCGGCCCGGCCTGCCCGGACCCCCGGCGGACGGGAGGCCGTCCCCGCCTGCTCAGCAGCCCGGCCATACCCAGGGCCGGGACCACGCTTGCGTAGGTCAGTGGGTGCGGCCAACTGCGAGGTACCGAGTGGCCAACCAGCGCGCAGTCACACTTCGGCTGAGACTGCGCGCCGCGGTTGGCCACCTCACGTTCGGGGGCGTGGAAAGAGCGAACTGCTGGTGTCGCTTCCCAGTTACCGCTGCGCTCGGGCGCGCGAGGGTCCGCCTGCTGGCGCGGCCACGGTCGGTACGAGTCGGTGTGGCAACCGGCGGGTCACGGGCAGGACGGCGGCGCCGAGGGCGAATCCGTAGCAGGCCACCACGCCGTGCCCGTTGTCCTGGGCCAGCCACATCGCGAGCCCGGCGGCGGGCACACTCACCGTCTGCCTGTCCGGCTCAACTCTGTGGCCCCTGCCCACGGTTGCCGCAGGGGGACGCCGTGTCAGTTGTCAGGTGTGAGCAGTGATCGGGACACCGTCGCGGCATGCGAGCCGCAGCCGCACTATCGCGCCGTCCCCGTGGCACGCCGTAGCCGCCGTCCCGCGCGACGGGCGATGGATCACAGCAGGCGATCTCGGCGATCGGCGGGTAGAGTCGCCCCATGGACCCTGCCGTGTAGGGGGAGTGGCCATCGACGCCGTGTGACCCACCATGTGGCAGGTGGCCCGAGTCGCCGCCGCGTGACACGAGGAGTCTGCGATGTCCTCTGCAGTGCGTCGCGATACCGCCCGGTCTGCGGTGGAGAAGAACACCCTCGACTACGACGTGGCGATCGTCGGCTACGGGCCCGTGGGGCAGTTGGCGGCGATACTGCTGGGCGACAGAGGCTGGCGGGTTGGCGTTGTCGAGCGCCATCCGGAACCCTACAAGCTGCCTCGAGCCGTGCACTTCGACGACGAGGTTGCCCGGATTCTCGCCGCCGCCGGGCTCGTCGAACAAATCGGCGCGATCAGCGTTCCCGCGCCCGACTACGAGTGGCGCAACGCCGACGGCCAGACCCTGCTGCGCTTCGACCGGCAGCGGCCGGGCGCGTCGGGGTGGCCCCAGTCCAACAACTTCCATCAGCCCGATCTGGAACAGGTGTTGGACGCCAGGGTCCGTGAGCTGGCCCAGGTGGACGTGCGCCGTGGACACGAGGCGACCGAGCTGCTCGACCTCGGCGATCACGCCGAGGTGACCGTCCGTGACCCTTCCGGCGAGCAGTACGCGCTGCGCGCCGCGTACGTCATCGGATGCGACGGCGCCAACAGCCTCGTGCGCGATCGGATGCGGACATCCGTCACCGACTTGGGGTTCTGCTACGACTGGCTGATCGTGGACGTCACTCCGCACCAGGCCTGGCCACCAGTGAACCTGCAGATCTGCGACCCGGCCCGGCCCACCACGGTCGTCTCCGGCGGGCCCGGTCGGCGCCGCTGGGAATTCATGCGTATGCCCGGTGAGACCATCGACGACCTCAACCGCCCGGAAACCGCCTGGCGGTTGCTGGCCTCCTGGAACATCACCCCCGACAACGCCACCTTCGAACGCCACGCCGTCTACACCTTCCAGGCCCGCTGGGCCGACCGCTGGCGTGACGGCCGACTGCTGCTGGCCGGGGACGCCGCCCATCTGATGCCCCCGTTCGCCGGCCAGGGCATGTGCTCCGGCCTGCGGGACGCGGCGAACCTCGCCTGGAAGATCGACCTCGTCCTGGGTGGAACGGCCCACCCCGATCTGTTGGACACCTACACCAGCGAACGCTGCGCGCATGTACAGCACGCCATCGGCCTGTCCATAGCGCTCGGCAAGATCATCTGCGCCACGGATCCCGAGATCGTCGCCGCCCGCGACCAAGCGATGCTGGACGCCGGTGCCCGTCCCGAGAGCGCGCTTCCGAAGATCCCGCCACCCGTCCTCGGCCCCGGTCTGCTTCACCGCGGCCCCGACGGATGGCCCGCGCGTCCGGCCGGACATCTTGCCGCTCAGGGACGGGCCCGCGCACCGGACGGGCGCACCGGACTGCTCGACGACCTCGTCGGCACCGGCTTCCGCATCGCGGCCATGGCCGACCCCCGCCCTTGCCTGTCCGCCCACCAGCTCGACTTCCTGGCCTCAATAGGCGCCCGCCTGGTCCGTATCGTCCCCGCCGACCAGCTCAGACCCGAGGCCGCGCAGGAGGATGGACTGCACACGATCGGCGACGTCGACACCTTCCTGCTGCCCCATCTGAAGGAAGTCGATCACGCCGCGGCCATCGTCCGTCCGGACTTCTACCTCTACGGCGCCGCGGACACTCTCACCGAACTGCCCGCGCTCGTCGACGAACTGCGCAGCGACCTCACCCGACCGACCTTGTAGTTACGGCGGTACGCAAAGCCGAGCTCAGCCAAAACCCTGGTCCCCTGAATCGGTGTCGGCGACAGCGCGGTCAGCCTTCTGCCGTGCTCAGGTGCTGAGCGCGGACTCGCGTCCGCCGCCGGGGTGCTACTTGTGCTGGCCGTTCTTCGAGCCGTTCTTCTGGTCGATGCCCAGCGCCTGTTCGGCCGTCGTCCAGTCGTGCGCGATCGCCTGCTGAGCGGCGGCCAGGGTGACCTGGTTCTTGCAGATGGCGCTGTGCAGCCGGGCCTCGACCCGGTCCTTGTCGTTGTTGGGGCCGGAACCCGGGGTGTGCCCGGGCGACGGCGGTTCCACCCACAGGTTGCGGGCATCGTTCGGGTCGCCGCCGAGTTCCAGGCTGACCAGGTGGTCGTACTCCGCGTCGTGCAGGGACTGCGTGTATCCGTAGGACTTGGCGTTGGCGTCCTTCTCGCGGCTGGTGATGTTCAGCGGCGGGCGGATGTCGGAGGTGTAGCCGGACCGGCAGATGGTCGAGGCCAGCGTCGCCTGGGTGACCTTGGGGTTGAGCGCGCCCGGGGTGCAGGACGGATCGGGAAGCGGCTGATTCTGCTCGTACCGGTAGTGGCAGGACCCCGCGGGGGGCTGTTGCTGCACCCGGTAGGCGGGTTGCGGGCCGGGACCCGTCGGGAGCGAGCCGCCGGACGGCCCCGAGGATGAGCCACCGGCAGGGGCGGACGCGGGCGGCACGGCGCCCTTGTTGCCGTTGTCCTGATGGCCTGTTGAGCCCTTCGAGCTGGAACAGGACGTGATCAGTAGCGCCGATGCCACGATCAGCAGGGCGCAGCGGGTGGTGTTGGGCACGGTGACTCTTCCCTCCGGGCCGGGCAGATCGGACCGCTCCAAGAATGCCCGGGTGCGGTTGGCCGGAACCGGCTGGTGCGACGCCGCGCCCCCGTACCGGCAACGCCGGGCAATCGTACGCCGGAGCCGCCCCCGCGTCAGGGGCGGGGGCGGCCCAAGAGCCCTGACGTAGGTCAGGTGGATCGATCTGACGTAAGGTCAGGTGGATGGGTCAGCTCAGTCCGAGCTGGGCCAGTGCGGTGGTCCAGTCGGTCGCGATGGCGCTGCGCGCGTCGTCAAGGTTGACCGTGCCGTTGCAGACCGCCCGCTTGAGCTTGTTCTCGACCTGGTCCTTGTTGCCCGCTGTACCGCTGCCGTAACGCGGTTCGGGCCAAAGGTTGTTGGGGTCCTTGGGTGCGCCGCCGAGTTCCAGCGGTACGAGGTGGTCTTCCTCGTAGTCCGCGGTGTTGGTGTCGCTGTACCCGTACTCCGCGATCTGCTTGACCTTCAGGGCGTTGGTGTACGAGGCGGGCGGACGGACCGTGGAGGTCCAACCCGACACGCAGATCGTGGAGTTGATGGTGGACTGCGTGACGTCGGGGTTGTACGCGCCCGGGGTGCAGGACGGGTCGGGCAGTGGCAGGTTCGACTGTGAGCACGAGGTCGCGGCGTGCGCGGCGCCGGTGCCGGTGATCAGCCCTGCGGTGGCCAGCGCCACGGAGCAGGCGGCTACCGTGAGTTGGCGCGGTATTCGCCACGTGAGAGGCGGTCGGGACATGTGGGGTCTCCCGAGGTGGTTATGAACTCGACGGGGTGCCGAGTAGGTGCGTACATGACACAACGCCGGTCGCTACGCGGGTAGACATGTGGTGTGAATTCCGGGCGACGGGAATGTGTGCGGGTGTCAACAGCGCATGTTCAGCCTGTGATGGGGTGCCCGGATGACGAGGACCTACGGAGTACCGCGCCCTGACCGCGTCGCCTACCTCGACCAGGCCGCCGCCACCGCACCCGCCCGCGCCTACAAGGCCCGGCTGCTGACCGAACTGGAGCTGCGTTCCGGCCACACCGTGCTGGACGTGGGCTGCGGCCCGGGCACGGACCTGGCGGCGATGGCGGCGGCGGTGGCGCCCGGCGGCAGGGTGATCGGCGTCGACCACGCCGACGACATGGTGCGGGAGGCGCGGCAGCGGCTGGCCGGTACACCCGGCGTCGAGGTGCGCGAGGGCGACGCCCACGACCTGCCGCTGGACACGTCGAGCGTGGACCGGGCCCGCGTCGACCGGGTGCTGATGCATGTCACCGACCCGGCCGAGGTGCTGGCCGAGCTACGCCGAGTGGTGCGGCCCGGGGGTCTGGTGGGGCTCGCGGAGCCGGACTGGGACACCCTGGTGGTGGACCCCGGCGATCCGGAGACGGTGCGGGCCTTCAACCGCTTCGTCACCGGGAACCAGGTCCGCAACGCCACCATCGGGCGGCAGCTGGCCCGGCTGGGCGCCGCGGCGGGGTTCACGGTGCGCGACGTGACCGGGACCGCGCCCGTCTTCCGGGATCTCCCCGTCGCGGACCAGGTGCTGGGGCTGAGCCGGAACGCGGAACGCGCGGTGCGCGCCGGATACCTCGACCGCCGGGCGGCGGACCGCTGGATCGCCGCTCTCACCGAAGGACCGCTCCTGGCCACCTTCACCGTGTTCACAGTGGTGCTCGAACGCCCGTCCTGACGCCGTGGCGATGCCGCACGTCGTCCGACTGCCGCGGGGCGTGATCCGCACCCCGTGACGGACGGCCCTTGATCGGGCATACTCCAACCGCCACAAGCCGCTGATCAGCCAGGACCGTGACCCGGTGGGAGATCATCGGTTTTGGGTAATCCATCGCGGCGACGTCGGCCACCCCCCTGCGTCCGCCGCCGACCCGCCCGACAGGGAGGAGCGCCGCCATGCCATACGACGGCCCGCAGCCGGTCGAACGACAACTGCCTACCGAGGAGGCCCGCGATCTTCTCGGACTCACCCGCGAGCTCGCCGCGCGGGAGATCCGGCCCAGGGCCGCCGAGGAGGAGGACGCGGGATGCTTCCCGCGGGACACCTTCGCCACCATCGGCGCCGCCGGTCTGCTCGGCCTGCCGTACCCGGACGAGTACGGCGGCGGTGAGCAGCCGTACGAGGTGTATCTGCAGGTACTCGAAGAGCTCGCGATGGCCCGGCTCACCGTGGGCCTGGGCACCAGCGTGCACACCCTGGCGTGCCATGCCGTCGCCGAGTTCGGCACCAAGGAGCAGCGCGCCGAGCACCTTCCGGCGATGCTCGGCGGTTCACTCCTCGGCGCGTACTGCCTCTCGGAGCCGGCGTCCGGCTCCGACGCCGCGAGCCTGCGTACGCGTGCGGTACGCGACGGCGGCGACTGGGTGATCAACGGTACGAAGGCGTGGATCACCCACGGCGGGATGGCCGACTTCTACACCGTGCTGGCTCGCACCGGAGTCGAGGGGCCGCGTGGCATCACCGCCTTCCTCGTTCCCGGCGACGCGGAGGGGCTGAGCGCCGCCGCGCCGGAGCGGAAGATGGGGCTGAAGGGATCGCCCACCGCCCAGGTGCACTTCGACGGGGTGCGGGTGTCCGACGCCCGTCGCATCGGTGAGGAGGGCCAGGGCTTCACCATCGCCCTGTCCGCGCTCGACTCCGGCCGCCTCGGCATCGCGGCGTGTGCCATCGGCGTCGCACAGGCGGCACTTGACGAGGCGTTGGCGTTCACCGCGGAACGCCAGCAGTTCGGCCGTCCGCTGGCGGACTTCCAGGGCCTGCGGTTCATGCTCGCCGACATGGCGACCGGCATCGAGGCGGGCCGGGCACTGTACTTGGCCGCCGCCCGGCTGCGGGACTCCGGCCAGCCCTTCAGCAAGCAGGCCGCGATGGCCAAGCTGCACTGCACGGACACCGCGATGCGGGTCACCACCGACGCCGTCCAACTTCTCGGCGGATACGGCTACACGGCCGACTTCCCGACCGAGCGCTACATGCGCGAGGCCAAGGTGCTGCAGATCGTGGAGGGCACCAACCAGATCCAACGCATGGTGATCGCCCGCCATTTGGCAGGTCCCGAAACCCACTAGCCGCCCTTCCGGCGGACCTTGACCGATCAGCACCGCCGCTACGCCGGCCGTCCAAGGCCCCACAGGGGCCAGGCCCTCGCAGAGGCCCAGGGCCCGCCGGACCCAGGGGGCGGCAGCCCTCAGGTGCAGAGGCCCAGGGGCCCGCCGGACCCGGGGGGCTTGCGGTGCCCCGGACCCGCAGGGGTCCAGGGGGCGGCAGCCCCCGGGCCGGGGGCCTGGGGGCCCGCAGGGCCCCCAGGGGCAACTCCCTTACCGCCAGGGGCTGCCAAGCCCTTGGCGGTTCGCATGGGAGAACGGCTGGGTGCGCCAGTCGAGCCCCTCGGGCAGCGTGAGCAGCGACGCCACGTCCTGCTCATCCGTGCCGTCCTCGCTGACCGGTGCCGCGTCCTCGACGGCACTGCCGGAACCCGCACACACCGTCAGCCCGAAGGGATTCCACGGGGTCGCGCACAGGGCGTGCTCCGGCAGCACGTCCTCGTCCGCGAGCAAGGCGATGGGACGGCCGCACTCCGGGCAGTGCACCCGGAAGATCCCGTAGACCTCGTCGTCCACATCCCCGGACGCCTCCACGGCGTCCCACTCCGCACCGTCGCCGTCGACGCTGTCCGTGACGTCGTCGGCGAAGTCCTCGTCGAGCACCGGTTGCCGCTTGCCTGCGCGCATGGTGGATCTCCCCCTGTGACACCCTCTGGTGGGAAGGCCGGACTCGTGGCCACGACCTGAGCTGAGCATTTCCCGTCACGTCCGGCCGATAATCGCAACACTCGCGCCGAGCGGGGGCACAGGCTGTGGCGTTTATCACACGAGAGGGCGCACGGGGCGCATGCGTTCCGCTCGTTGTGCCGGAGCGGCGCGGTGGCAGTAGGTTGATCCGTCGTGGAGGAGTTGGACCGACGGATCGTGGAATTGCTCGTCGCCGATGGGCGGATGAGCTACACCGACCTGGGCAAGGCCACTGGCCTGTCCACGTCGGCGGTGCACCAGCGGGTGCGGCGGCTGGAACAGCGCGGAGTGATCCGCGGCTATGCGGCGATCGTCGACCCGGAAGGGGTAGGCCTGCCGCTGACCGCGTTCATCTCTGTGGCGCCGTTCGACCCCAGTGCGCCCGACGACATCGCGGACCGGCTCGCCGATGTTCCCGAGATCGAGGCCTGCCACAGCGTCGCGGGCGAGGAGAACTACATACTCAAGGTGCGCGTCGCCACGCCCGGCGCCCTGGAGCACCTGCTGGCCCGCATCCGCAGTCTGGCCGGAGTGTCGACCCGTACCACCGTGGTGCTGTCCACTCCGTACGAGGCGCGCCCGCCGCATCTGTGACCACCCTGGCGCAGGCGCGCGGAGCACAGGCGCCAGACTGGTGACCATGAACGAGCGCACCCCGGGCACCGTGCTGCTGCGCGGCGGCACCGTGTACAGCCCCGCCGACCCCTTCGCCACCGCCATGGTCGTGGACGGCGGCACCGTCGCCTGGATCGGTTCCGAAGGCGCGGCCGACGGCTTCGCCGACTCGGTGGACGAGGTCGTACGGCTGGACGGCGCACTCGTCACCCCGGCGTTCACCGACGCGCATGTGCACACCACGGCCACCGGTCTGGCGCTGACCGGCCTCGACCTGTCCGCCGCCCGCGACCTGGACGACGCCCTCGCCCGGGTCACCGCGTACGCCGCCGCGCACCCCGGACATCGGGTACTGCTCGGGCACGGCTGGGACGCGTCCCGCTGGCCCGAGTCGCGCACCCCGACCCGCGCTGAACTCGACGCCGCCACCGGCGGGCGGCCGCTGTATCTGACCCGCGCGGACATGCACTCCGCCGTGGTGACCACCGCGATGCTCGACCTGGTTCCCGGGGTCGAGGCGTTGCCGGGCCACCACCCCGAGGGGCCGCTGACCCGCGACGCCCACCACGCGGTACGCCGCGCCGCGCAGGACGCCATCGCGCCCGGGCAGCGCCGTGACGCCCAGCACGCAGCACTGCGCCACGCCGCCTCCCTCGGCATCGGTTCGCTGCACGAGTGCGCCGGGCCGCAGATCAGTGGCGAGGACGACCTGACCGCTCTCTTGCGGCTGGCCGCCGAGCAGCCCGGTCCGCGGGTCCTGGCCTACTGGGCGGAGGCCGCGGTGCCCGGCGCGGACGGCGTGCTCGACCGGGTGCGGGACCTCGGCGCGCTCGGCGCGGCAGGCGACCTGTTCGCCGACGGGGCGCTGGGCTCGCATACCGCGTGCCTGCACCAGCCGTACGCGGACGCCGACCACACCGGCAGCGCCTATCTCACCGCGGGTCAGATCGCCTGGCATGTGGGCGCCTGCACCGAGGCCGGGCTGCAGGCCGGGTTCCACGCCATCGGGGATGCCGCCATCACCGCCGTGATCGCGGGTGTGAGGGCCGCCGCCGAACGCCTCGGCATCGACCGGGTACGCGCGGCCCGGCACCGCGTCGAGCACGCCGAGATGCTGGACCCGGACGCCATCGCGGCCTTCGCCGACCTCGGCCTTGTCGCCTCCGTGCAGCCCGCCTTCGACGCGACCTGGGGCGGTACGGACGGTATGTACGCCGCCCGGCTGGGCACCGAGCGGGCTCGCACCCTCAATCCGTACGCGGCGATGCTCAAGGCCGGGGTGCCGCTGGCGCTCGGCTCCGACAGTCCGGTCACCCCGCTCGACCCCTGGGGAACCGTGCGCGCCGCCGCCTTCCACCGCACCCTCCAGCACCGCGTCTCGGTCCGCGCCGCCTTCACCGCGCATACCCGCGGCGGGTGGCGCGCCGTCCGCCGTGATGACGCCGGCGTACTGGTACCGGGCGCCCCGGCCGACTACGCGGTCTGGCGGGCCGGTGAGCTGGTGGTCCAGGCCCCCGACGAGCGGGTCGCGAACTGGTCGACCGACCCTCGCTCCGGCACTCCTGGCCTGCCCGATCTCACCCCGGGCGAGCCGCTGCCGCGCTGTGTGCGGACGGTTGTCGGCGGACTGACGATCTTCGAGGGTCCGAACGAGTGACGCCCCTCGCGGCCGTACCGCCGAACGATGCCCCCTCGGCCTGTCGCGTCCCGGCCGACGGTCCCGCACTGACCTGCTGATTTGCCGAATTGCCGCAGGTCACACGGGTGTTGACAGGCTGCGGTCGCGGGCGAGTAGGTTCGGCCGAGTCCACCAGGACGACCGACCGGGATCCTCCGTGTCTTCCGTCTACCGCCGCTGGGCCATGGGGTGGCGCGCCGCATGGGCGCACCGCCGCTGGGAGCCAGGTCCAGCGCCCGCGGCACGGAACGCGGCCTGTCAGGGCCCCTCTCCGCTCGCGGGCGGGCCAGGGGGGAAGGGTGCCGCCCGGGCGGCAGGTGTGACCCGGGTGGGGCCCGGACGTTCAGTAGACAACGGCTCTCGGTCGATCCGCAGCCAGCGGTTCCCAGGTCGGCCCGAAGGGCGTTCCGGTCCCCATCCGCAGTCCACCGCACCCCGCCGCCCGGCGCTCGGCCGTGTTGTGAAGAGCGCTGCTCGCGGCCCGCACGGAAACGCGGAGCGGAACGTTCCACTTGTCGCGGAAAGGGTCGGCAAAACCTGCCGTGCCCAAGGCTTTGCGTACCTGCGGCGACGGCGGGTGCCCAGTCGTTGTACGGTCACTGCACGACCATCGCGACTCAGCGTCCCCGGAAGCACTCCCGCTTCCCCTAGCCGCGGACGTCGCCCGTACGCAGAAGAGGAATGGCCGCGACCGTGCCACCGCGACCCGACACCGCCACCGCTCAAACCGTGGATGGTGCCATTGGCGTGCCCGAGCGGGCCCGCCCGGTGGAGCCGGAGCACCGGCCAGGACGACTGCGGCGGCTGGCCCGGGCGGGCCGCGCGGACTGGCGGCGCAGCGCCCTCGCGGCCGCCAGTGGTCTGGCGCTCACCGCCGCCTTCCCGCCCTACGGCCTGTGGCCGCTGTCGATCGCCGCGGTGGCCGCGCTCGCGCTGCTCACCCATCGCCGTACCGCACGGCAGGCGGCATGGACCGGTTTCGCCTTCGGGCTGCCGTTCTTCGTCTGGCTGCTGCAGTGGCTGCATGTGGTCGGCTGGGACGCGGTCATCGGGCTGTCCATCATCGAGGCGGTCTTCTTCGTCCCGCTCGGCGCCGCGCTGGCGCTGACCTCGCGGCTGCCCGGCTGGCCGCTGTGGGGCGGCTGCCTGTGGGTCGCCGAGGAACTGGTCAGGGACCGGCTGCCGTTCGGCGGCTTTCCGTGGGGGCGGCTGGCGTTCGCCAACTCCGCCTCGCCGTTCACCCCGCTCGCCGCGCTCGGTGGCGCTCCGCTGGTCAGCTTCGGCGTCGCGCTGACCGGTGGACTGGTGGCGGCGGCCGTACTCGCCGGGTGGCGCTCACGCGGCCGGGGCAGGCAGGCGCTCATCGGGCTCGGCGCCGCCGTGCTCGCCGCCGCCGTGGCGGCCTGCGGCTACGCGGTGCCCGTGCCGACCAAGGCCGACGGCCAGCTGAAGGTCGCCGTGGTCCAGGGCAACGTCGCCCAGCCGGGCATGCACTTCCTCGGCCGCCCGATGATGATCCTCAACAACCATGTCGACGCCACGCTGCAACTCGCCCGTGACATCAAGGCGGGCCGCGTCGCCAGGCCGGACCTGGTGATCTGGCCGGAGAACTCCTCCGACCTCGACCCGTTCACCTACCCGCAGGCGTACGACGCGATCACCCGCGCGGTGCGGACGATCGGTGTGCCGGTGCTCGTCGGTGCCCTGGTCGACGGGCCGGACGCCGACCATGTGCAGAACGAGGGCATCCTGTGGTCCCCGGTGACCGGTCCCGGCGCCTCGTACACCAAGCAGCACCCGGTGCCGTTCGGTGAGTACGTACCGTTCCGCAAGGAGCTCACCAAGGTCATCCACCGCCTGGACGAGATCCAGCGCGACTTCTACCCGGGCAATCACACCGGTGTGATGACGATGGGCGGCGCCCGGCTCGGTGATGTGATCTGCTTCGAGGTCGCCTATGACGGGATCGTCCGCGACACCGTGAACGCGGGGGCCCGCGCCATCGTCGTACAGACCAACAACGCCACTTACGGGCGAACCGGTCAACCCGAGCAGCAGCTCGCCATGTACCAGCTGCGGGCCGTCGAGCACGGCCGGGCGGTGGTCGCGGCCGCAACCAGCGGTATCAGTGCGCTAGTTGAACCCGACGGCACCGTCAAGCGGCAGAGCAAGGAATTCACCCGGGAGGTGCTCAATGTGCACCTGCCGCTACGCGATGGAACCACCGTTGCCGACAAGATCGGCGCGGTACCTGAGTGGACTCTCGCTATGGTGGGCGTCCTGTCCTGCGCGGTCGCGATCTGGCTCGGCCGGCGGGGACGTATGGAGGATAAGGGGAAGTAGTGAACAACGGCGACGGCGTCACCCAAGGCGGCGCCCAGGGGCGGCAGTTCGGTCCGCTCGGCAAGGTTCTGGTCATCATCCCGACCTATAACGAAGCCGAGAACATCAAGCCGATCGTCGCCCGGGTGCGGGACTCCGTACCCGAGGCGCACCTGTTGATCGCTGATGACAACAGCCCGGACGGCACCGGCAAGATCGCCGATGAGCTCGCCTCCGAGGACGACCAGGTCAAGGTGCTGCACCGCAAGGGCAAGGAAGGGCTCGGTGCCGCCTACCTCGCGGGCTTCCACTGGGGCATCGAGGAAGGCTACGGCGTCCTGGTGGAAATGGACGCCGACGGCTCGCACCAGCCGGAGGAACTGCCCCGGCTGCTGACCGCGCTGCAGAACGCCGACCTGGTGCTGGGCTCCCGCTGGGTGCCGGGCGGCCGGGTGGTCAACTGGCCCAAGTCCCGCGAGTTCCTCTCACGTGGCGGAAGCACCTATTCGCGCCTCATGCTGGGTGTCCCGATCCGCGACGTGACCGGCGGGTACCGGGCCTTCCGCAAGGAGACCCTGGAGGGCCTGGGCATGGACGAGGTGGCCTCGGCGGGCTACTGCTTCCAGGTCGACATGGCCTGGCGCGCGGTCCAGAAGGGCTTCCACGTCGTCGAGGTGCCGATCACCTTCGTCGAGCGCGAGCGCGGCGACAGCAAGATGAGCCGCAACATCGTCGTGGAGGCGCTGTGGCGGGTCACCCGGGGGGGCTACTATCCCCCCCACACCCGCGGGGGGGGGCTTTTGTCGCCGCCCCGCCCCCCGCGCCCCGGCCGGGTGGCGGTGGGGGGGGGGCAAGCCCCCTCCCGCGGCCACGGCGGCAACCACGGCGACGGGGACCGGCGGAACCGTCCCCGCGCGCCTGGCGGCCGCCGACCGCCGTACATCCCAGGGAGCGGCCCGACGGCCGAGATCCGCACCGCCGGAAGCATTTCGGCGGCGCCAGGCACAATGGGTGTTATGACCTTCGGCGCACCTGACCCGTCCCGTCCACCGCAGCCCGCCCGCTCCCGTGTCCGGACCATCGCCCTGCTCGGGGTGGCGGTGTGGGCGGTACTGGAGATCTGGCTGCTCACCGTGGTGGCCGGGGCGATCGGTGGCGGCATGGTGCTGCTCCTGCTGCTCGCCGGATTCCTGGTCGGCGGTTACGCGGTCAAGCGGGCCGGGCGGCGCGCCTGGCAGAGCCTGACCGCTTCGTTCCAGGCCGGTGGCCCGGCGTCGAGCGCGGACGGCGCCGGAACGGAGATGCTCGGCGGCCTGCTGATCATGGTGCCGGGCTTCATATCGGATGCGGCCGGGCTGCTGTGCCTGTTCCCGCCCACCCGCAAGGCGCTGGGCGCGGCGGCGGTCAGGCTGCTGGGACGGTCCGGTCGACCCGCCCCCGGTTCCTTCGGCGAGACCTTCCAGCAGGCGCGCAGCGCGGGGGAGCAGATGCGGATGCGCTGGCCGGACGGCAAGGTCGTCCAGGGCGAGGTGATCCGGGACGGTGCCCAGGACGGCGGCTCGCCGGACTCCGGGCCGCGCGGCCCGCAGGACGCGCCCCGTCCGCCGCTGGCCCCCTGAGCGCGGCGGAAACCTGACGCAGACGGATACGACCCGGGCGGCGGCACAGATTGATGTGCCGCCGCCCGGGTCGTATTCGGTGTTAAGCCTGGTCAGGCGGACTTGCGGTTGTCGCGCGGATGCACCGCGATGTTCATGCCGCCGGATCGAAGGACCGCCAGCCGCTCGGCCAGCACCTCTTCGAGCTCCTCACGGGTACGGCGCTCCATGAGCATGTCCCAGTGTGTGCGCGCGGGCTTGGTCTTCTTCTCTTCGGGGCCCTCTCCATCCACCAAAAGCGCTTGGGCACCGCAAGCACGGCACTCCCACTCCGGAGGAATCTCGGCCTCCATAGAGAACGGCATCTCAAATCGATGTCCGTTCTGACATGCGTACTCCACCGTCTGGCGCGGGGCCAGATCGATGCCGCGGTCGGTCTCGTAGCTGGTCGCCCCGAGTCGCGTGCCGCGGAGAGCTCGCTCACTCATGAATCGTGCCTCCCGGGCTTGTCGCCCACAGGACAGGTGTCGCTGTCGTCGTCATCCGGTCAACGTCCGGTCGGCGGTGAAGATTCCCGATTCGGACATGCGCCCACCCGTCACCCACCGCCACCCTCAAGGGAGGCGCTACGCGCCGCACAGTTGCCTCTGCGTCACCCACCGCCACCCTCAAGGGAGGCGCTACGCGCCGCACAGTTGCCTCTGCGTCACCCACCGCCACCCTCAAGGGAGGCGCTACGCGCCGCACAGATGCTCTCTCCGTCACCTACCGCCCCCCGCAACGGAGGCGCTAGGCGCCGTAGAGACGTCCTCTTCGTCGCCCATCGCCGCCCTCGCCGGAGGCGCTACGCGCCGCAGCACCGCCTGTTCGTGCCGCCCTTTGTTGTACCCGCCGCCGCCCGTTTTGTCACATCTGACAGGAGATATCACCCGTCGTCTTTGTATCGTTAGCGCGCAGTAACGGTCCATCCGGCTGGTCAACCGCGTACACTACCCCCCTTCTGCCTCAAGGGCTAAATCAGGCCAGGCTCCGAACGGCCCACCGCGGCCACCGCACGCTCCACCGGAACCCGTACGAGCAGGGCGAATCCGACAGCGAAGAACACCACGAGCGAGATGATCGCGTACCGGTAGTCCCCGGTCAGCTGGTAGGCGAGACCGAACAGCAAGGGCCCCAGCCAGCTCGTGCCGCGGTCGCTCACCTGGTACACGGCGAAGTACTCCGCTTCCTTGCCCACCGGCACCAGGTGCGAGAACAGCGATCGGGACAGCGCCTGACTGCCGCCCATCACCATGCCGATCGCGGCCGCCAGCACGAAGAACCAGGCCGGGCGGCCGGGTGGCAGGAAGAAGCCCGCGGAGACGGTCGCCGTCCACGCGACCAACGACCCCAGCAGCGTCCGCTTCGCCCCGTACCGCCGGGCCAGTCGGCCCAGGAGCAGTGCCCCCGCCACCGCCAGCACCTGCACCAGGAGCACCGCCGCGATCAAGGTGGTCTGGCTCAGTCCCAGTTGCTGTGACCCGTACAGCGAGGCCTGCGAAATCACCGTCTGGACACCGTCGTTGTAGACCAGGTAGGCCACCAGGAAGCTCAACGTCAGCGGGTAGTGGCGCAACTCGCGCGCGGTGGCGACCAGTTGCCGCCAGCCCTGGCCGATCGACGCCGAGCCGTCCGTGCCCACCAGCGGTCGGTCCCGCAGCCGCAGCAGCGGCACGATCGCGAACACCGCCCACCACAACCCGGCCGAGGCCATGCAGATCCGTACCGCCGCGCCCTTCGAGACGCCGAAGGAGTCATGGTTGAGGAACAGCGCCAGATTCGCCACCAGCACCAGCGACCCGGCCACATAGCCCGCGGCCCAGCCGCGCGAAGACACCGTGTCGCGTTCCTCGGGCTCGGCGATCTGCGGCAGGAAGGCGTTGTAGACCACCACCGAGGAGCCGTAGCTCACATTGGCCACGATCAGCAGCGCGCCGCCCAGCAGATAGCGATCGCCGTTCAGGAAGAACAGACCCGTCGTCGCCGCCGCGCCCAGGTACGCGAACAGTGCCAGCACCGGCTTCTTGCGCCCGGTACGGTCCGCCACGGCCGCCGCCAGCGGCATCACCAGCACCGACAGCAACACGGACGCCGACACCGCGTACGAGAAGAAGGATCCCGCGCGCACCGGGATGCCCAGCGGATGCACATAGCCGTGGGCATCGGCCGCGGCCCTGGCGACCTCGGTCAGATACGGCCCGAGGAACACGGTCAGCACACTGGTGGAGAAGACCGTGATGGCGAAGTCGTAAACGTACCAACCCCGTTGCTCGCGCCGCCGTTCCTCGGGCGTACGGTCGGTGGGCGGCGGCTGGCCGCTCCCGCCGCCCGCCGCCGTCCCGATGGAGCCCTGTGTCCCGTGCCCGCCCACGCCGTCCCCTCGTCGTCCCCCGTGGTCCTCGACCCCGTGGTCCCAGCCGTTGTCCCAGACCGCGGGACTCAGCTCTGCGGCCAAGCCCCCCGCTCGGCCAGTACGGCGCGCAGCGTCTCGATCTGGTCGGTCATGATGCCATCCACACCGAGGTCGAGGAGCATGCCCATCCGCTCCCGGTCGTTCACGGTCCACACATGCACCTGGAGACCCCGGCGGTGGGCGGCGCGCAGGAACCTCCGGTCCACGATCCGCAGGCCCGCATGGTGCTCGGGTACCTGGACGCAGACGGCGGCCTCGACAGCGGCGGAGGCCGGGAACCGCCCGGTGTAGCTCTGCAGCCGCAGCGCCGCGACGCCTCTGGTGCCCAGCGAGGTCGCCAGCCGCGGACCGGCGAGCGCACGTACCCGGTCCACCCTGGCCTGGGAGAACGAGCCCACGCAGACCCGGTCCCATGCGTTGGCCCGGTCTATGGCTGCGACCAGCGGGTGCACCGCCGCCGAGGTCTTGACGTCCACGTTGAACCGGGCCTCGGGAAAGGCGTCGAGCAGTTCCTCGAACAGCGGGACCGGTTCCTGACCCGCCACCCGGGCGGCGCGGACCTCGCGCCACGGCAGTTCCGCGATGGCGCCGCGAGCGTCGGTCACCCGGTCGAGCGTCGCGTCATGGAAGGCGACGAGCCGGCCGTCGGCGGTGGCGTGTACATCGGTCTCCAGATAGCGGTAGCCGAGGGCGACCGCGCGCCCGAAGGCGGTCAGGGTGTTCTCCAGGCCGTCCGCCGCCCCGCCCCGATGGGCGAAGGCAAGCGGTCCCGGCTGGTCGAGGAAGGGATGACGGGACACCCCCGCAGTATGGCGGGCTAGACGCCGGCCGGAGCCGACGACCCCGCAGCGGCGGTGGCCACCGTCCGCGAGCCCGGCCCGGGGAGGGCGAAGACCCTGAGGAACACCTGGGCGAGCGGGCCGATGGCCAGCGCGTACGCGACCGTGCCGGCGCCCACCGAACCACCGAGCAGGAATCCCGTGACCAGCACCGCGACTTCGATCGCGGTGCGCACCAGGCGTATCGAACGTCCGGTGCGCCGGTGCAGCCCGGTCATCAGCCCGTCGCGCGGTCCCGGGCCGAGGCGGGCCGAGATGTAAAGCCCGGTCGCGACGGCGTTGAGGACGATCGCGGTGGCGAGCAGCGGCACCCGCACCGCCATGGAGTGCAGTACCGGGACCACGCGCAGTGTCGCGTCCAACGAGAGCCCGATGAGCAGGACGTTGGAGACCGTGCCGAGACCGGGCCGTTGCCGCAGCGGCCACCACAGCAGCAGCACCAGCGCACCGGCGATGATCGACACGGTGCCGATGCTCAGTCCGGTGCGCCGTGTGACGCCCTGATGGAGGACGTCCCACGGGTCGAGGCCGAGCCCGGCCCGGACGAGCAGAGCGTCGCTCGCGCCGTACAGCACGAGTCCCCCATAAAGGTGGACAAGACGGCGGCAGACGCGCGATCCCCTTGGCGGAAGGGGCCCTGGAAGGCGAAGACGGGGAAAGCGCGGACGGGAAACTGGCAAAGCGGACACCCCCCTGGTGAAGTGGCTGGCTCCGTGTCACTCTGAAGTACGGCCATGGTCCAATTCCACGGCCAATCCAGGGAAGGTGGACTGGTTCTGATGGCGCAGTGGACTGCCGCGGTGAGCGCCGCCCATCTGGCACGGCTACTGGCTCCGCACGGTGAACGCGGCGAACGGGCCGGGCGAGGCGACGGCCGCCGGGTTCCGGCATACCGCGGGCTCGCGGAGGGCGTTCGACTCCTGGTGCTCGAAGGCCGGGTGCCGGTCGCCGCACGGCTGCCCGCTGAGCGGGAACTGGCGGTGGCGCTCGGCGTCAGCCGCACCACGGTGGCCGCCGCGTACGAGGCGCTGCGTGTCGACGGATTCGTCAAGTCCCGTCGGGGAGCGGGGAGTTGGACCGCCGTACCGGACGGCCGCCCGGTGCCCGCCGGAGGCCTGGAGCCGCTGCCGCCGGAGGCCGCCGCATCGGTGATCGACCTCGGCTGCGCGGCACTTCCGGCGCCGGAACCATGGCTCACCCGTGGCATCGAGGGCGCGCTCGCCGAACTGCCCGCCTACGCCGCCACCCACGGCGACTACCCGGCCGGACTTCCGTCGCTGCGGGAGGCGATCGCCGACCGCTACACCGAGCGCGGTGTACCCACCATGCCCGAGCAGATCATGGTGACCACCGGCGCCATGGGAGCGGTCGCCGCCGCCGCCCGGCTGTTCGCCGGGCGCGGGGAGCGGATCGCGGTCGAGGCCCCCAGCTATGCCAACGTGCTGCAACTGTTCCGTGAGAACGGCGCCCGCCTGGTCCCGGTGGCGATGGCGGACGGGCTGGCGGGCTGGGACCTTGGCGCATGGCGCCGGGTGATGCGCGATGTCGCGCCGCGCATGGCGTATGTGATCCCTGACTTCCACAACCCCACGGGAGCGCTGGTCAGCGATGACCAGCGCCGCGAACTGGTCGAGACGGCCCGTGCCGCGGGCGTCGCCGTGGTCGCCGACGAGACGATGGCGGAACTCTCCATCGACCCCGAGGGCGGTATGCCGCGGCCACTCGCCGCGTACGACCGGGGTGGCGGCACCGTGGTGACGGTCGGCTCGGCGAGTAAGGCGTTCTGGGCGGGCATGCGCATCGGCTGGGTACGGGCGGCACCCGAGCTGGTGCGCCGTATGGCGGCCGCCCGTGCCTATCTGGACCTGGGCTCGCCGGTGGTCGAACAGCTCGCGGTGGTGTGGCTGATGCGCGGCGAGGGCTGGACGGAGGCGGTGGCGCTGCGCCGCGCACTGGCCCGTGCCAACCGCGACGCGTTGGTCGACGCACTGCGCAGGCACGCGCCCGACTGGGAGTTCGAGGTCCCGGCGGGCGGTCTGACCATGTGGGTCCGTACCGGCGATGTGTCCGGCTCCCGGCTTGCCGTGACGGGGGAGCAGTACGGGGTGCGGGTGCCGTCCGGCCCGCGCTTCGGGGTGGACGGCGCGTTCGAGGGGTACATCCGTCTGCCGTTCTCGGCTTCCGCCTCGGTCGCGGATGAGGCGGTGTCCCGTCTGGCCGCTGCCGCGGAGGCGGTGCGGTCCGGGGGGCCGATCGACTTGCAGTCGGCGGGGTCTTTGGTGGCGTAGGCCTGCCCGGCGGGGTCGCGGGTTGGGGGTTGCGATTGGTTCGGCATCGCCGGGCAACAAATGTCCGGCGCAGCCGTCGGACCGGCAACTACCCGCCCCGTTCGGGGGACTTGACCATCGAGACCGGCTGCGGGGCCGTGGTGGGAAGCAGCGCCAGGACCGCCTGCCGGTGGAAGTCCGCGGTGTCCTCGTCGTACGGGTCCGGGGTGGCCGGTACCTGGAGGCGGTGGACGGGGCCGTCGCCGAGCCGGGCGTAGCCGCGGCCCGGTGGGGTGTGGGCCGCGGGCGTGGTGTGCGGGAGCGTGCCCAGTACAGCCCGGGTCTGCGCCGCGGTCATGGCCCCGAGCACCACCCGGGCACGGGTGTGCTGCGGTACGGCCGGGCCCAGCGCGTCCAGGCACTCGGCCTGCTCGCCGATAGCCACCGCGACGCCCGCCGCGCGACCGTGCCGTAGCGGCACCTCCAGCAGGTGCTGCGGATCCGAACGCCCCTCCGCGTGGGCGAGTTGGGACAGTCCTGTTGGCCGGTCAACGATGATCCACAGCGGCCGACGGGTGTCCTGCGGCGCGGGCCGCCCTGCCTGCCGGGCCCGGCTGACGGCGATCAGCCGCCGCTCGGTCTCGTGCGCCGCCCACTCCAGTGTGGCGAGTGCGCCCGCCAGTCCGCTCTCCACCGCGAGTACCCCCGGCCGTCCGGACAGGAACAGGTACTCGCCGGTGCCGCCGCCGTCGATGGCGAGCAGGTCCCCGTGGTACAGGGCCTGCAGGGCGATCGAGCGCAGCAGCGTCGTGGTGCCGCTGCCGGGGCGGCCGATCGCCAGCAGGTGCGGTTCGGTCGAGCGCGGCCCGGTGCGCCAGGCCACCGGTGGCGCGTCCCGCACCGTGTCGCCCACCCGGACCGGGATGGTGCGCTGGACGGTGGCCGCGTCGGTGAAGCCGAGGATCGTCTCACCGGGCGCGGTGACGAACCGCTGGGCGGTGATGGTGGTGGGGAGCGGCGGCAGCGCGGTGAGGGTGAGGTGGTTCTCCTCCTCGTTCCAGTCGAACCGGTACTCGCGCCCGCGCCCGGCCTTCGCGTGCAGCAACTGCTCGATGCGCGTCCGGGCTTCGGGCTCGCCGTCGGTGAAGTACGCCGGGTAGCGCAGCCGCAGCGAGACCAGCCGCCCGTGCTCGAAGTCGTACGAGACGAAGGCGTGCCGCCAGTCGCCCTCGTGCCGGTACAGCGGACGCGGGTCACCCTCGGCCGACAGATACGGCACCAGGGCCTCGTACACGCTGCGCAGCCTGATGGTCTCGGCCGCGCCGGGCCCGTCCGGCCTGCCTGCGCGGTCCCGTCCGGCCCAGGCGGCGGAGCCCATCAGGCTGACGCCCACCAGGATCGGCCCGAGGGGCAGCAGTGCGAGGAGGAAGAGCGCGGTGGCGGTGATGAACAGGGTGGTGTTGCGGCGGTCCTTGGGCGCGGTACGCCACCAGCGGTGCAGCCAGGCCGCCTGGCGCCGCAGCCCGCGGGTGATGGTGATGACGGGGTGCAGGACGTCCGTGGCGCTGTCGGCGGCGAACCGTGCGAGTTCGCGGCCGCGGTGCAGGGCGGGCCGGTTGCTCAGAATGCCGGGGAGAGGGCGCCGGGCCACGTGGACTCCAAAGCGGCTGGAAGTGGGATGCGGTGAGCGGGCCCGGAGCGGGGCAGAACCGCTCCGGGCCCGGCGGGAGGCGTGGCCGTCCGTGTGGTCCGGCTAGATCTTGATCCCTCCAATGAGGCTGGCGAGGCTCGCCCCGCCGGCCTTGATGCTCGGCGCGATGGCGGAACTCGCGAGATAGAAGCCGAAGAGTGCGCAGACGAGGGCGTGGGACACCTTCAGGCCGTCCTTGCGGAAGAACAGGAAGACGATGACACCGAGCAGTAGCACGCCCGACATGGTCAGGATCATGGGGTTTCTCCAGTGGGGTGGGGACGGTCACCATGAGTTCTTCCAGGATTACAAAAAGTAATAAGCGATTAAAGATGCCGTTCGGGTGAATTATTTGTTTTTTCACCGCTATGGCCCACTCCGTGGAAGGCCGCACATCGCGAGCATTACCGGGTTCACGGTGGACCATGTACCGGCTGGGTATCGCAACAGAAAAGCCGCCCATCCGGGTGAACCAGCCATCGAAGGTGCGGTCATGGCTCCTCGCGCAGTGACGTCCCGCCCCGGTTCACCGCGAGCTGCTGCGCCGCCGCCGTGAGTGGTTCGAGTGGGTACGGGAATCCGTCACCGCGCTGTGGTGGGTGCCACCGGGCACCGGCCGTCCGTCGCCGAGGCCGAGGAGCGCCTGCCGCACCTGCGGGCCAACGGGCCGTCCCCGTACGTCTTCTCGCTGCGCGAGCCGCACCCGGCCCGGCCCCCGGCGCGGCCCGGGCCGCGCTGGGCGCCGCGGCGTGTGCGACGGGGTGACGATACATAGGGTGAAGCGGCACGGAATTCCGCACGCGGACCTCCGTACCCGTGACAAGCGACCCAGGAGCCGGTACAGATGACGCAACCCACACCTGAGAACGGGACCGAGCCCGCGCACGACCCCGAGGTCATCCAACTCGCGGCCAAGGTCTTCGACCTCGCCCGACAGGGCGCCACCGACACCCTGGCCGCCTATGTGGACGCGGGCGTTCCGGCGAACCTCTCCAACGACAGGGGCGACACCCTGGTGATGCTCGCCGCCTACCACGGCCACCCGAAGACCGTCGCCGCGCTGCTCGCCCGGGGCGCCGACCCCGACCGCTCCAACGACCGGGGCCAGACGCCGCTGGCGGGAGCGGTCTTCAAGGGCGAGGAGGAGGTGGTCCGGGAACTGTTCGACGCGGGCGCCGATCCGACCGCGGGCACTCCGTCCGCCATCGAGACCGCCCGGATGTTCGGCAAGAGCGATCTCGTCGCGCTGTTCGAAGGACGATGACCGCTGCCTTCCGCCGCGCACGGAGATCCCCGGGCGCGGCGGGGCGCGGGTCGGCGTCCGATGCGGAAACCGCGTGTCAGACGCGGAACGCGACGGTCACCGGAGCGTGGTCCGACCAACGCAGCGTGTAGTCCGTGGCCCGCTCCACCACCGCGGACTCGGCCCGGGCCGCGATACCCGGGGTGGCGACCACGTAGTCGATCCGCCAGCCGGCGTCGTTGTCGAACGCCTTTCCGCGGTAGGACCACCACGAGTAGGGGCCCGTGGCGTCCGGATGCAGCGAGCGCACCACGTCCACGTACCCCGCCTCGTCGAAGACCCGGGACAGCCAGGCCCGCTCCTCCGGAAGGAAGCCGGAGTTCTTGGTGTTCGACTTCCAGTTCTTCAGATCCGCCTCGCGGTGCGCGATGTTCCAGTCACCGCACACCAGCACCTCGCGCCCCTCGACGGCGGCGCGGGCCAGTAGCTCGACCAGGTAGGCGAGGAACTCCTTCATGAAGCGTTCCTTCTCCGCCTGCCGCTCGGTGCCCACCTCGCCCGACGGCAGATAGAGGCTGGCCACCGTCACGCCCGGCAGATCGACCTCGACATAGCGGCCCGAGGCGTCGAACTCGTCGGAGCCGAAGCCCACCCGCACTCGTTCCGGCTCCTGCCGTGAGTACACCGAGACGCCCGCGCGCCCCTTCGCCGAGGACGGTGCGTGTACCGTGTGCCAGCCCGCCGGCTCACGTACCTCCTCGGGCAGCTGAGCCGGTTCCGCGCGCACCTCCTGCAGGCACACCACATCGGCGCCGGTCGCCTCCAGCCAGAGCACGAAGCCCTTCTTCGCTGCGGCGCGCAGCCCGTTGACGTTCACGGTGGTCACGGTGAACAAAAGACGCTCCTGAGTCGCGGACAACGCCGCGACAGCCTACTCGACCGCCGATTCGGCACCCGTACCATGCCCAGGTGGACATACGAGTGGAGATACGCACCGTGCGCTACGACCACCCGGACGCGGTGGCCTTGACCGAGCGGGTGCAGCAGGAGTATGTGCAGCGCTACGGCGAGCCGGACGCGACGCCGATGGACCCGGCGCAGTTCGACCCGCCGGGCGGGCTGTTCCTGATCTGCTATCTCGACGGCCAACCGGTGGCGACCGGCGGCTGGCGTGCCCAGGATGCCGCGCCCGAGGGCCATGCGGACGGTGACGCGGAGCTCAAGCGCATGTACGTGGTTCCGGAAGCCCGCGGCCGTGGACTGGCGCGCCGGGTGCTGGCCGAGCTGGAGGCCAGTGCGAGCGCCGCGGGACGCCTGCGGATGGTGCTGGAGACCGGTGAGCTGCAGCCCGAGGCGATCTCCCTGTACAGCTCGTGCGGCTACACGCCGGTGACCAAGTTCGGTGTGTACCGAGACTCACCACTGAGCGTGCACCTGGGGCGTTCGCTGACGGTCGCAGATGATGGCGTACGGGCCTTGCCGCGGCGGTCCGAGGCCCGTTAGCGTCCGGTCGCACCATGACCTTCGCCATCGCGCCGATGACGGCCGAGCACGTTCCCGAGTCCGCCGCACTCCTCGACCGCTGGTACGCCAGGGCCCGTAGACCGCGCGCGCTGCCCGCCGGTGGCCAGGCCGAAAGTCCTTACACGTACGAGGAGTTGGTGGCCAAGCTGCTGGCCGGGCCGGGAACCGAGGCGGTGGCGGCCCGCGGCAGCCGGGGCAGGCTCAGCGGCTATCTCGTCGTCTCCCCGGACGAGCCGGGCTCCGGCGACCGGCTGGACGAACACAGCCATCCGCGCTCGGCGCTCGTCGCCCACGGCGGGCATGCGCTGCACCCGGGCCGGGAGCCCGAGGTGCTGCGCGAGATGTACGCGGCGGTGGCCGAGCGGTTCGTGGCGCGCGGCCGACTGGTCCATCATGTCGATCTTCCGGCCGATGACAGCGTGGCGATGGCCTGGTTCCGGCTCGGGTTCGGTCTGGAGCGGATACGCGGGCTGATGCCGGTCAAGGCCAGCGGCCGTCAGCCGCGCGGGGTGGACGGGCTGGCCATCCGCCGCGCGAGCCCGGCCGATCTGGGACCGGTAGGGCGGATGGCGGCGGAGTCGGCCGGGTACCGGCAGCACGCGGCGATCTTCCAGCCGCAGCCGCAGGAGGTCCTCCAGCAGCTGCGCACCCGGTACACCGAGGCGCTCGCCGACCCGCACAGCGCGGCCTGGCTCGCGGTGCGGCGCGGCGAGGAGGCCGGGATGGTGGTGCTCACTCCGGTGCCGCCCGGCCCCTTCACCCCGGAGTCGGCGGTGGAGCTGGTCGAGGCGTACGTCGAGCCGAACGCCCGCGGCGAAGGGGTGAGCCGGGTCCTGCTGGCCACCGCGCTGGCCTGGGCGTACGACCGCGGGTACCGCCACATCACGGCGAACTGGCCCACCGGTTCGCCACTGGCGGCGGGGCACTGGCCGGCCCTCGGCTTCACCCCGGTCTCCTACCGGCTGTGCCGGGTGATCGATTCCCGTCTGTCGCAGGGCACTTGATCAGGCTTCGAAGCGCGCCATGGTGAAGTCCGTCACCGGGCGGAAGCCAAGGCGCTGGTAGAGCGCGTTGCTGGTGGGGTTCGCCAGATCGGCGAAGAGCAGCACCTCGCGCGCCCGCCTCCAGCGCCTGGCGGCAGACCAGCGCGGTCACCTGGGACGCGTACCCGCGACCGCGCAGTGCCTCGGGCGTGAACACCGGGGCGATCCGCACCGTGCCGGCCACCAGCCGGGTGGCGCCGGCAAGCGACACCGGCTGTTCGCCGTCCGCCCATAGCGACGCTCCGCCGTAGGCGAGCGGGTCGTCCACGGCGCGGCCCGCGTGGTACGGCCGTGGCCCCCCGATCACCTGAGCGAACCGGGTCCACCAGTCGACCAGCAGCTCGCGGTCGTCGGAGCCGGCCACTCGGCCGCGCTGCCCGGCCGCCGGTGCCGGCGGCGCCAACTCGCCCAACCGGTAGAGGCGTTCGCTGCGCGAGGCCTTCGGGCGGGCGCCCGTCGTCCGCTGCCAGGCGGCGCCGAAGGCCACCGAGGGGGTCGGACCACTGACGCCAGGCAGGGCCGGATCCGCGGCCGGGTGGATGTCAGCAAGCGGTTGCGCGGCGTCCGCGGGAAAGCCGGTCAGCAGCAGGTTGTAGGGCGGTGTACGCAGGTAAGCGGCGGTGACCGCGCCGTCCCTTCCGGTCCACCAACCGAACTCCGGTCTCCGGTCGCCGGAGGCGCCCGGCCCCTGAATCCGCAGCCGGGCGGTGACCGTCAGAAACACCGCGTGCTCGACGGGCCTTGAGCGCGGGAAGTCTCGTGCCGTCGCGTCATACGTCGTCAAATCATGTGTCGTTGTCCAACCCATGGTGCACGTGTCGGATACAGGGAGTTATCCGCAGCCGATTTTCCGGGCGTCCCCGGGGTATAGCCCCCGGGCCCCGGCCCAAACCGCAGGCCAGCCACCGAACCGAAGCGGCGTCAGCGAGGGAAGCCTCGGTAAACGGCCGCATCTGAGAGTTGTCGCACAGTCATCTGCACGGGCCTCTGCAAGTGCATCGCGCTATCATTCCGGCCGGTGAGAACCGCACGTCCCAGGAGGTATCTGTGCGCCGCACATACAACGGCATGGCAGCTAGTGAACTCCATGGGGCTGTCTGGCAGAAAAGCCGGCACAGCAACTCCCAAGGGACCTGCGTGGAGTTGGCCCGGCTGCCCGACGGCGATGTGGCGGTGCGCAACTCCCGTTTTCCCGAGGGGCCCGCGCTGATATACACGCGCGCGGAGATCGAGGCGTTGCTTCTCGGCGTGAAGGACGGGGAGTTCGACCACCTGGTCCAGGGCACCCAGTAGAATCCCGCATTCCGCGGAAGCGGAGCCCGGCGGGAGGGCGAAGCGGAAGCGGAGCCAATCAATTCGGCGGTGCGGGGAAGAGGGCCCAGACGACCTTTCCCGCACCGGTGAGGGGATGCCATCCCCAGGTTTCACAGCACGACGAGACCAGGTGCAGCCCCCGGCCCGACTCCGCCACGAAGTCGGGGGTCCTGGGCACCGGGCCCTGGCTGCTGGGATCGCGTACCGAACACACCACCCGCGAGGACCAGCGAGCCAGGCTCAGCCGGACCACGGGGGGCGGTGAAGTCTGCGCGGCCGTCGGGTGCGGCCCCGTGTCCGTCCCGACGCCGTGCCGCAGCGCGTTGGTGACGAGTTCCGAAGCCACCAGCGCGACGTTGTCGAACAGCTCGCACAGCCCCCACCGTTGCAGGGTGGAGATCGTGAAGTGCCGTGCCTCCCGGACCGATTCGTAGGCGGCGGCCAGCTCGCAGGCCGACGACGCCAGTCTCTCGGACGGGAGCACCACGTCCCACAAGGGCGCGAGCGCCACCGAGCCCTCACTCCTCATGTCCGACACCTCGGGCTGTCGTGGGCCTGGTCGACAAGTGCACGGTTCACATCGTCCCCAACCCGCGGGCAGGATGCAAGAGCGAATGCACGTGCAGCTGCAGAGTTGGCATATGCACGCGCAGACTCACGTGCACCGTTCGGTCACGGGGTGGCGGGAAGCGGAGTCCGCCGCGCCCCGGAGGTGACACACTTCGCCTGTTCCATGGATGGAGGGGCCAATCAGATGACGACAGATCAGCCGGGAAGCGGGTCGGTGGTCCGCCGGATACTTCTCGGCTCCCAGCTGCGCCGATTGCGGGAGTCGAAGGGCGTCACCCGCGAGGACGCCGGGTACTCGATCCGTGCGTCCGAGTCCAAGATCAGTCGCATGGAACTGGGGCGGGTGAGCTTCAAGGAGCGCGATGTCGCGGACCTGCTCACGCTCTACGGGGTCACCGAACAGTCCGACCGCGACGCACTGCTGGCGCTGGCCCGGGAGGCCAACGTCGCGGGCTGGTGGCACTCCTACGGTGATGTGCTGCCCGGTTGGTTCCAGACATATGTGGGCCTGGAGGAGTCCGCGTCGCACATCCTGACCTTTGAAGTGCAGTTCATCCACGGCTTGTTGCAAACCGACGAGTACGCCCGCGCGGTCGTGCGGCTCGGGCAGCCCAACGCCTCGGAGGACGAGGTCGAACGCCGTGTCGACCTGCGGATGCGCCGGCAGAAGATCCTCTCCGGTGATCGCTCGCCGCACCTGGTGGTGGTGCAGGACGAGGCCGCGCTGCGCAGGCCGTTCGGCGGGTCCGAGGTGATGCGCGGGCAGATGCGGCGGCTGCTGGAGCTGTCCGACCACCCCGATGTCTCGCTGCACGTGGTGCCGTTCGAGTTCGGCGGCCATGCGGCGGAGTGCGGAGCATTCACCATGCTGCGTTTCCCGGAGAGCGATCTGCCGGACGTGGTGTACCTGGAGCAGTTGACCAGCGCGCTGTACCTCGACAAGCGCGACGAGGTGGCGCAGTATGCCCGGCTGATGGACCGGTTGCGGACCGAGGGACTGACCCAGGCGGGCACCCGCGATCTGCTGCGGACCATTCTCCGCAAAGCCTGATACGCCGACAGTGATCCGCAACCGACTTGTGCGGTAAGTAGTATGAGGCCGCATCAGGTTTCGAAGTTGTGTCCACCGGGCCCGCGTGAAAGGGATGGCATGTCCTATTCTTCCGAGTTGGCGCTCCAGTACATTGACGGGCAGTGGAAACCCGGTAGCGGCTCCTGGGAGATCATCGATTTCAACCCGTACAACGGGGAGAAGATCGCGTCCATTACCGTCGCCACCGTGGACGAGGTCGACCAGGCCTACCGTGCCGCCGAGCGCGCGCAAAAGGAGTGGGCACAGGTCAATCCGTACGCCCGCAGACTGGTCTTCGAGCGGGCGCTGCGCGTTGTCGAGGACCGTGAGCGCGAGATCACCGAAATCATCATCGAGGAGCTCGGCGGCACCCATGTCAAAGCCGGTTTCGAACTCGCGCTGACCAAGGACATGTTCCGCGAGGCGATGCAGCTCTCGCTGCGCCCCGAGGGACGGATCCTGCCGTCACCGGTGGACGGCAAGGAAAACCGGCTCTACCGGCTGCCGGTCGGGGTCATCGGGGTCATCAGCCCGTTCAACTTCCCGCTGTTCCTGTCGCTGAAGTCCGTCGCCCCGGCCCTGGCGCTGGGCAACGGCGTGGTGCTCAAGCCGCACCAGAACACCCCGATCGTCGGAGGCACGCTGATCGCCAGGATCCTGGAGGAGGCGGGGCTCCCGGCGGGTCTGCTCAACGTCGTGATCACCGACATCGCGGAGATCGGTGACGCGCTCATCGAGCACCCGGTGCCGAAGGTCATCTCCTTCACCGGATCGGACAAGGTCGGCCGGCATGTCGCCCAGGTCGCGGCGGGCCACTTCAAGCGCACCGTGCTGGAGCTCGGCGGGAACAGCGCGCTCATCGTGCTGGACGACGCGGATCTCGACTACGCCGTGGACGCCGCGGTCTTCAGCCGCTTCGCCCACCAGGGCCAGGTGTGCATGGCGGCCAACCGGGTGCTGGTGGACCGCAAGGTGGAGAAGGAGTTCACCGAGCGGTTCGTCGCCAAGATCCGCAGCCTGCGAGTCGGCGACCCCCAGGACCCGACGACGCACATCGGCCCGCTGATCAACCCCAACCAGGCCGATGCCATCGAGGCACAGATCACCCAGGCGATCGACGACGGCGCCACGGCGCTGCTGCGCGGCCGCACCGAGGGCACGCTGATGGAGCCCTCGGTGCTGACCGGGGTGCCAGAGGACGCGCCCATCCTGTCGACGGAGATCTTCGGCCCGGTGGTGCTGGTCATCCCGTTCGACGGTGAGGACGAGGCGGTGCGGATCGCCAACGACACGCCCTTCGGGCTCAGCGGCGCCGTGCACACCGGTGATGTCGAGCGTGGCGTCCGGGTGGCGCAGCGGATCGACACCGGAATGATCCACATCAACGACGGGACCATCGCCGACGAGCCGATCGTGGCCTTCGGCGGGGAGAAGGCCTCCGGCGTGGGACGTCTGGGGGGTGAGTCGACCATCGAGGCGTTCACCACGCTCAAGTGGATCTCCGTCCAGCACGGGCGAAGTGCCTTCCCGTTCTGAGGCCGATTCCCGCGAGGTTCAGTGATGGAAGCCCGGCTGCTGCTCGGCGCCGGACAGATGGCGGCGCCGGATGTCGGTGAGCGCTGCCTTCAGGTCGTCGAGCAGCAGTTCCGCCAGGTCGCGGCTGACCCCGTGCCGTACCACCACGCGCTGTACCGCGACGTCCGACCGGTCGGCGGGCAGCGGATAGGTCGGCACCTGCCAGCCGCGCAGCCGCAGCCGCTCGGACAGGTCGTACAGCGTCCAGTCGTCGCTGTCCGGGCGCGGCTGCCGGGTGAGCGTCCAGCACACCGCCGGCAGGCCCGATCTGCCGTCGTGCAGCACGCTGAACGGGCCCAACTCGGCGATGGCGTCGGCGAGTCGGGCCGCGACCTTCGCGCAGGCCTCCTGTACGGCGGTGAAGCCGTCGCGGCCGAGCCGGACCAGGTTGTAGTACTGGGCGATCACCTCGCCGCCGGGTCGGCTGAAGTTGAGGGCGAAGGTCGGCATGTCGCCGCCGAGGTAGTCGACATGGAAGACCAGCTCCTCGGGAAGATAGGCCGCCTCGCGCCAGATCGCCCAGCCGACGCCGAGCGGCGACAGGCCGAACTTGTGCCCCGAGGCGTTGATGGACTTCACCCGCTCCAACCGGAAGTCCCACTCCAGGTCGGGCTGCAGGAAGGGGGCGACGAAGCCGCCGCTTGCCGCGTCCACGTGTACCGGGATGTCGAAGCCGGTGCGCTGCTGCAACTCGTCCAGGGCGCCGGCGATCTCAGCGACCGGTTCGTACTCGCCGTTGAAGGTCACGCCCAGGGTGGCCACCACGCCGATGGTGTTCTCGTCGCAGTAGTCGGCGAGTTGCTCCGGCCGCATGGTGAGGCTGTCCGGCAGCAGCGGGATCTGCCGCAGTTCCACGTCGAAGTAGCGGCCGAACTTCTCCCAGCACACCTGGACCGGGCCGCACACCAGGTTCGGCCGCTCGGTGGACTGCCCGGCGGCGCGGCGCCGGGCGCGCCACCGGCGCTGCATCGCCAGGCCTGCCAGCATGGCCGCCTCGCTGGAGCCAGTGGTGGAGCAGCCCACCGCCGAGGAGCCGTCCGGTGCGTGCCACAGGTCCGCCAGGATGTGCACGCACCGCGACTCGATCTCCGCCGTCTGCGGGTACTCGTCCTTGTCGATCAGGTTCTTGTCCAGGGCCTCGGCCATGATGGTCTGCACCTCGGGCTCGGCCCAGGTGGTGCAGAACGTCGCGAGGTTCTGCCGGGAGTTGCCGTCCAGCAGGAGTTCGTCGTGGACCAGTTGGTACGCCGCCCGCGCGGGCATGGTCCCCTCGGGGATGCGGTAGCGGGGGAGCGGTTCGAACGATCCGGGCAGTGCGTACAGGTCGTCGGGCGCGTATTGCCGCGCTTGGTCGACGCGGTGCAGTGGCATGGCACAACCTCCTGACGGTGGAATCCATCCTGCCCGGGGCGGGTGGAAGTCATCCGCGCGCAATGCCGGGTGTGGACCCTTCTGGGCCGTTCGGGGGCGGGGGCGCGCGACCTCTTGACATGTCCGCGGTGGCGCCGCACCGGGGCCGCCCCGCCAACTGGGCATCATTTAGCGGAAGTTCATATTCCGCGCCGGTTTCCGCTGCCCCGCGGATACCGCGGTCGGCGGCGGAGACCGGCAAGCTCAGATCTTCCTCAAGGAATCATGAACAACATTTGCCGCCGAAGGCCCCGGGGTACCTTCAGAATGGGTCACTGAATTTCCCAGGACTTCACTCAAATAGCCCCTGCCAAGGAGACCTTGACGGCATGCACGACGTTCTTCGGGAAGCGGTCCGCGTCACCGACACCGTAAAGGTGTCGATTTCCGCGGATCTGCGTGCGCACCCAGGCCTCGGAGACGTCACCCCGGATTCCGACCCGCGCGCCTACGCCGAGACCGGCGCCAAGCACCTGCGGAATCATCTGCCCGCCGCCGTACTGGAACAGTTGACCGCATGGCGGCGGGACCCGGCGCCCTGGCTGACGGTGTCGAATCTGCCGGAAGCGGAGGAATGGATTCCGACTCCGGACAAGGGATTCTGCGATGAATCCACCCTCATCGTCCCGAACCTGGTCCACTTCGGCGTGCTCCACCTGCTGGGGCTGATTCCGGTCGCCTACCGCTGGGAAAACGACGGCCGACTGATCCGGAACGTCGCACCACGCCCCGACTCGGGCCGTGCACTCACCTCCTGGGGCTACTCCGCGCCACTCGACTGGCACACCGACGACTCGGTCCTGGACCACACGGAGACCGCGGAGTCGTCGATAGCGATCCCGCAGTACCTCTCCTTCTACGGCATGCGCAACGAAGAGGAGGTCCCCACCGATCTGCTCCCGCTCAGCGAGGTGCTCTCCACCCTGCCGCAGTGGGTCATCGACGACCTGCGGCTGCCCGAATTCCTGGTGACCGCTCCCGAGTCCTATGCGTCGGGCTCCGATGACGGTCCGCTGGCGCGCGAGGGCGTCCCCGTGCTGTGGACACTGCCGGACGGACAGGACGCAGTACGGTACGGGCCGGACAGGATCACCGGCCTCACGCTGCGCGCCACCCGGGCGCTGACCCAATTCGAACGGCGGTTGGGCGAGTTGGACGGCACCGCGGTGCTGATCGGCGCCGGGGACTTCCACATCTTCGACAACCGCCGAGTGCTGCATCGCCGAGTCCCGTTCCAGCCTGCCGCACAGGGGACGGCACGCTGGCTGCGGCGTTGTTACGCGCAGACCCGCGGGGGACACTGACGCGGTGTGGTGCCGGGCGGCCGTCGGCGCGGGTGCCGACGGCCGCCTTCCATCGTTCGCCGGGCAGCGACCGTGAGAAGGCGGCCGGGCCCGGCCGCCGCGGAGGTCGGGCCCGAGTGCGCTCCGCCAGACAGGTCCCATCCGCTGAATCCCGCGGAATACCGCACCGAATGTGCCGTGCGAAGTGGCCCGCACGTGGATACCGTGACGTGTGGTGGTGACCTGTGACCGGACCGACAGCACGATGTCCGGCCGGATGACACCTGGAGGGCCATGAGCGGCGGTGATCAACGGACCCGGCCCGGCCTGCTGCAACGTGTGGCGAAGCGCGTGCCCGCCTGGTTCGGCGGGTTCCTCGGGCTGCTCGGCACCGCCTGCGCGCTCGCCGCGCTGGTCAGTCCGCTGCGCTGGCTGCTCTCCCCGGTGCTGGAACTGATCGACGACTGGATCGTCCCGGCCTCACCCAACCTCGCCTACGCGGTCTTCCTGCTGCTGCTCGCCGGGGCGCTGCTCGCCCGCAAGCGGGCCGCGTGGTGGGTGGTCACCTTCTACACCGGTCTGGTGCTGGTCGCCGAGATCCTCACCATCGACCTGGTCAGTCCGGTGGAGGCCGCCGTCTCCCTGCTCATCACCAGCCTGATCATGACCGCGCTGCTGCTGTCCAGGTCGCAGTTCGCGGCGCGGGTGCGGCGCGGCGCCTTCTGGCGGGCCCTGGGCGTACTGGCGCTGGGCCTCGCCGTCGCGGTGCTGCTCGGCTGGGGGCTCGTCGAGCTCTTCCACGGCGGACTGCCCGCCGACCAACGGCTGCCCTGGGCCGCGAACCGGGTCTTCGGCGGACTGATCAGCGGCCGCCGCTTCCCCCGGCACCCGCCGATGGCGGTGAGCTTCCTGCTCGGCCTGTTCGGCGCCCTGGCACTGCTCAACGCGGCGGCCGTGCTGTTCCGTTCGCAGCGGGCGCTGGCCGCGCTGCACGGTGACGAGGAGGCACGTATCCGCGCGCTGCTCGCCCGACACGGCGCACACGACTCCCTCGGCTACTTCGCCACCCGCCGTGACAAGGCCGTGGTCTTCGCGCCCAGCGGCGACGCCGCCGTCACCTACCGGGTGGAGGCGGGCGTCTGCCTGGCGAGCTCGGACCCGGTGGGGGACCGCGGGGCGTGGGACGCGGCCATCGAGGCATGGCTGGACCTGGCCCGTAAGTACGCCTGGGTCCCGGCCGTCATGGGCGCCAGCGAGGAAGGCGCCAAGGCCTACGCACGGGCCGGGCTCAGCGCACTGCAACTCGGCGACGAGGCGGTGTTGGAGACCGCCCGCTTCGACCTGGCCGGACGCGACATGCGGGTCACCCGGCAGGCGGTGAACAGGGTCCGCCGCACCGGGATGACCTGCCGGATCCGCCGCCACGGCGACCTGGCGCCGGAGGAGATGGAGCGGGTCATCGCCCTGGCCGACGCCTGGCGGGACACCGAGGTCGAGCGCGGCTTCTCGATGGCGCTCGGCCGACTCGGCGACCCGGCGGACGATGACTGCCTGCTCGCCGAGGCGGTAGACCCCGAGGGGCAGACCATGGCGCTGCTGTCCTTCGCGCCCTGGGGGCCGGACGGCATCTCGCTGGACGTCATGCGCCGGGACCGCGGCGCACCCAACGGAGTCATGGAGTTCCTGGTCGCCGAGATCGCCGAGCGGGCGCCGCGGCTCGGCATCAAACGGGTGTCGCTGAACTTCGCGGTGTTCCGGGCGGTCTTCGAGGAGGGTGCGCGGATCGGCGCGGGCCCGGTGCTGCGACTGTGGCGCAGGATGCTGCTGTTCTTCTCCAAGTGGTGGCAGCTGGAGGCGTTGTACCGGTCGAACGTGAAGTACAAGCCGGACTGGTATCCGCGCTTCCTGTGCTTCGCCGAAGGCCGGCAGGTGGCCCGGATCGGCCTGGCGGCGGGCATCGCCGAGGGGTTCGTGGACTTCCCGCGCCTCGGCATGCGCTGGCACAAGGGGGTACGGCCGCCGGTCAGCGCCGCGCCGCTGCCGCCGCTCACCGAGCTGGTGCCCACCGAGCCGGACGAGACGGCCGCCCTGGCCGCCGACGACCTGGCGGCGCTGCCCGAACAGGTACGGGTGCGCCGCCACAAGCTGGACCGCCTGGTCGAGGACGGCGTCGAGCCGTACCCGGTGGATGCCGCCAGGACCCATACGCTCGCCGAGATCCGGGCCGCCCACCCGGGCCTGGTGCCCGGATCCCGTACCGGAGAGCGGGTGGTCGTCACCGGTCGGCTCATGATGCGGCGCGACTTCGGCGGAGTGGTGTTCGCGGTACTGCGGGACTGGTCGGCGGATCTGCAAGTCGCCTTCGCCCGCGCCGACTTGGGGCCCGGCGAGCTGGCGCGCTTCACCACCCGCACCGACCTCGGCGACCACATCGAGGTCGAGGGTGAGATCGGCACCAGTGAGAAGGGCGAGCTGTCCGTCTTCGCCACCTCCTGGCGGCTCACCGCAAAGTGCCTGCGCCCGCTGCCGGACAAGCGCCGCGGTCTGACCGACCCCGAGGCCCGAGTGCGCCAGCGCTACGTGGACCTGGTCATCCGCCCCGAAGCCCGCGAGGTCGTACGGGCCCGCAGCGCCGCCGTCCAGGCGCTGCGCCAGGGTCTGCTGGACCGGGGCTTCCTGGAGGTGGAGACCCCGATGCTGCAGCAGATCCACGGCGGCGCCAACGCCCGTCCGTTCACCACCCACATCAACGCCTACGGCCTCGACCTGTATCTGCGGATCGCACCCGAGCTCTACCTCAAGCGGCTGTGCGTGGGCGGCGTGGAGAAGGTCTTCGAGCTGGGCCGCACCTTCCGCAACGAGGGCACCTCGTACAAGCACAACCCCGAATTCACCATGCTGGAGGCCTATCAGGCGTTCGCCGACTACAACGTGATGCTGGACCTCACCCGGGAACTGGTGCAGGCCGCCGCCACCGCGGCCAACGGCGCGCAGATCGCCCGTAGGACCGATGCGGACGGCACGGTGGCCGAGTACGACATCTCCGGCGACTGGCCGGTCAAGACGGTGTACGGGGCGATCTCCGAGGCGCTCGGCGAGGAGATCGGACCGGACACCGGCACCATCGAGCTGATGCGGCTGTGCGACCGGGCCGGGGTGCCGTACGCACCGGGCATGGGCCGCGGCGATCTGGTGCTGGAGATGTACGAGCGGCTGGTCGAGGAGCGCACCACGCTGCCGACCTTCTACAAGGACTTCCCGACCGAGGTCTCCCCGCTCACCCGCCAGCACCGGAGCGACCCGAGGCTCGCCGAGCGCTGGGACCTGGTCGCCTTCGGTACCGAACTGGGCACCGCCTACTCGGAGTTGATCAACCCGGTGGAGCAGCGCAAGCGGCTCACCGAGCAGTCACTGCGGGCGGCCGGCGGTGACCTGGAGGCGATGGAGGTCGATGACGACTTCCTGACCGCGCTGGAGTACGGCATGCCGCCGACCGGCGGCCTGGGCATCGGGGTTGACCGGCTGGTGATGTTCCTGACCGGTCTGACGATCCGGGAGACCCTGCCCTTCCCGCTGGTACGGCGCCGCTGACCGCGACCCCGCGGGAGGATCTATCCCAGGGCGACGGCGCTCTCGTACAGGTCCTGGACCCGTTCGCCGAACACGCTGCTGTAGGACACGTCGGGGGTCGTGCCGCCGTTCCGGTAGCCGCCGATCACCCCGACCACGGAGCCGCCGCCCGCCGGGTTCGGGTCGGCGAGCCATGGGCTGCCGCTGGTGCCGGAGGTGAACCCGGGGCAGAAGACGCGCAGTTGGTCCACCCCGCGTCGCTGCGCGGGCTGCGCCGTGCCTTCGCAGGAGATCGCGTCATTGGCGTTCCGCGGATAGCCGACCAGACGGATCGGACCGCGGTCATGGCCGGTGCTCAGCCGGTTGCCGCCCACCACGTCCTGGATGTTGCGGCCGTCCAGCGGTTCGACGACGAGGAAGGCGACATCGGCCGAGGAGTCGGTGGAGTTGGCCCACTCGGGCGCCACCAGGGTGGTGCGCACCCGCCACAGACCGGCCGGACTGCGGCCGTCCCGATATCCGGGCGCGAAGCCGAGTCCGGTGCGGTAGCCGCTGCCCGCGCCGCCGTGCACGCAGTGCGCCGCCGTGATGACCAGATCGCGGTGCGGGCTGTCGACCACGCTGCCGGTGCAGTAGTGGTGCGGTTGGCCGGCGAGGGAGAAGACCGCGCCCACCCGGTAGTCGGGCGGGAAGGTGGCGGTGGGTGCGGGGGTGGCCGCCCGCAGCGTCGCCACCCGGCCGACCGGCGACGGGGTGCGGCTGGGGGCCGGGCCCGGACGGTGCTTCGCGCCCGGGCGCTGTGCGGTGTGCGCTGCGGTGCGTTTCGCTGCGGGTCTGTCGGCGGGGCTGAGGGCGGCGGATGACAGGACGGCCGCGGCCAGGCAGGCGAGTACGACGCCTCCCGCGCGCGCAGCCGCAGCTGTGCCGATCCGCTCCACCGCTGGCCCTCCCGTGACCTCTGGTTAAGGCAGATGATCCGACGGGATGCGGTGCGGTCGGCACCTGACACTCCACGGGTCACCCATACGGCGTCGCTCGCCCTGGCGTTCGGGGCAATCGCCCACCTGCCCCGCCCTGACCGCCCCCTCGGGCACCGGTGACGCGGTACTACCGACGGGCTAGGCCTCCGCGCGCGCCGCCTGAGGCTGTGGCCAGGGTGTGAGGGGTACGCCAACGCATCCCGGGCAGAAGCGGGGCGCAAGGAGCCGCGCCGGTGAGCACACCGGCGCAGACCCGCAAGGTGCTGGAGGACGTCATGAAGCAGCACACCGCACGGCAGTCCCTGGCCACCGTGCACCGTCCGGACCTGAGGGACCCCGCCCCGCGGCCCGATCCGGTGCCGCCCACGCCGACGCCGCCACCCGGTCCAGGGCCCAGGCCGGGCCCGGTCCCGCCCGGACCCGCGCCCGATCCCATCCCGGCACCCCCGCCCGAGCCCGTGCCGGGCCCGGCGCCGGAACCGGTCCCGCCCGCCCCGCCGCCCGGCCCCGCGCCTGGGCCGGCGCCCAGCCCGGTGCCCGATCCCGGGCCGCTGCGGTAGCCGCCGCCGTTGCCCGGCGCGCAGGGACTCGGTCCCGGCACCGCGGATCATGTCGCTCTGGTGCTGCTCGCCGCGGCGTCCGGGGCGGTGGACGCGTTGGCGTTCACCGTCCTCGGCCATGTCTTCGCCGGAGTGATGACTGGCAATCTGGCGCTGCTCGGCATCGCCTTCGCCTCGGGGCACCCGATCGATCTGACGGCGCCGCTGGTCGCGCTGGCCGGGTTCGTCGCGGGCATCTGGGCCACCGCGCTGACCTGCCGCGGCTGCGCCGCCGACACCCGGCCGGGGTGGCCGACCCGGGCGCTGCTCTGCCTCGCGGCCGAGACCGGGCTGCTGACCGTACACGCGTCCATCTGGGCGGGCAGCGGAGGCGTGCCGGGCAGGACGCTGCGCGAAGTGCTGCTCTGCGTGGCCGCCGTGGCGATGGGCGGGCAGTCCGCCGCGATGCTTGTGGCGGGTCGCGTCGCACGGCCCTCCACCTACTTCACCGGCAGCCTCGCCACCTACGTCGCCCGCAACGCCGGTGTGCTGAGCGGCGCGAGCGACCGGTGGGTGCCGGTACGGCTCGCGGCACTGGTGGCGGGCGCGGCCGTGGCCGCCGTGCTGCACCGGTGGGCTCCGGCCTGGGCGGCCGTTCCCCCGCCCGTACTGGTCCTGGCGGCGGTCCTGATCACGACGTACCGCCACACCCGGCCGCGCCCGGCTGCGATCCCGCTCCACAAGGGGTAAATGCATACGTAGTGGGCACATGATCAGAGGCACCGTCCCGGTCCGAGGAGGAACCGCCATGGCCATCGCAACCGTCAACCCGTCGACCGGGGAGACCCTGAAGACCTTCGAGGCCCACGGCCCGGACGAGATCGAGCAACGCCTGGCCCGAGCGGCGGCCGCCTTCCGCGACTACCGCACCACCGACCTGGACACCCGGGCCGAACTGGTACGCGCCGCCGCCGACTTGCTGGGGCGGGAGCAGGACGAGATCGCCAGGACCATGACCACCGAGATGGGCAAGACCCTGGTCGCCGCCCGCGCCGAAGCCGCCAAGTGCGCCAAGGCACTGCGCTGGTACGCGCAGCACGGCGAACGGCTGCTCGCCGACGAACACCCCTCCGCCGCCGACATCCAGGACTCCGGTGCCCGTACCGCGTACGTCCGCTATCGGCCGCTCGGTGTGGTGCTCGCCGTCATGCCGTGGAACTTCCCGCTGTGGCAGGTGATCCGCTTCGCGGCGCCCGCCTTGATGGCGGGCAACGTCGGGCTGCTCAAGCACGCCTCCAACGTCCCCCAGACCGCGCTGTACCTGGGCGACCTCTTCCATCGTGCGGGCTTCCCCGAAGGGTGCTTCCAGACCCTGCTGGTCGGCTCGGACGCCATCGAGAAGATCCTGCGCGACCCCCGGATCGCCGCCGCCACGCTCACCGGAAGCGAGCCCGCGGGGCGGTCGGTGGCCGCGATCGCCGGTGACGAGGTCAAGAAGACCGTGCTGGAGCTCGGCGGCAGTGACCCGTACGTCGTGATGCCGTCCGCCGACATCGCCCGCGCCGCCAGCACCGCGGTCACCGCCCGGGTGCAGAACAACGGGCAGTCCTGTATCGCCGCCAAGCGCTTCATCGTGCACACCGACGTGTACGACGAGTTCGCCGAGCGGTTCACCGCGGCCATGGCGGCGCTGACCGTCGGCGACCCGATGCTGGAGACCACCGACGTCGGCCCGCTGTCCAGCGAACGCGGCCGCGCCGACCTGGAACAACTCGTGGACGACGCCACCGCGCAGGGCGCCACCGTACTGTGCGGCGGACGGCGCCCGCCGGGCCGCGGCACGGGCTGGTTCTACGAGCCGACCGTGCTCACCGGAATCACCCCGACCATGCGCATCCACCGGGAGGAGGCCTTCGGACCGGTGGCCACCCTGTACCGGGTGGATGACCTGGACGCGGCCGTGGAACTGGCCAACGACGTGCCGTTCGGCCTCAGTTCCAATGTTTGGACCAGCGACGAGGCAGAACAGCGGCGTTTCGAACGGGACATGGAGGCGGGCGGCGTCTACTTCAACGGCATGACCGCTTCACATCCCGCCATGCCGTTCGGCGGAGTGAAGCGTTCGGGGTACGGGCGCGAACTGTCAGGGCACGGGATGCACGAGTTCTGCAACATCACCACGGTCTGGTACGGCGTCTGACGTGGCGGCCGAAACCAGCAGACGCACCGTGCGCGCCGGTCGCCGCGCCCATCGACCGGTCGGAGCTGAAGGACCCGGAACCGCACGGCCGCCGCCGGACGCCGGCGAGCATCACCGAGCGCCTCACGGACGACCCCTGGCAGCATGTGCTACGCCGGGGCCGCTCCCCGAGCGCGGCACGCGACGGCTTCGCGGGGCCCCCGGGGGGGCAGCAGACGGACCCTCAGTCCGCGTGGTGCTCCGGCGGCGTGATGTTCCAGGCCGTCATGACCGGGCGGCCGTGCTCCATGCCGATACGGCTGACCGTGGCCGTGTCCAGCCGGAACCGCGCCCCGCCGGACACCGGAAGGCCAAGCCGCCGGGCGGTGAGCACACGCAGGAAATGGGCGTGCGCCACCAGTGCCACGTCCCCGCCCTCCCCGCTGTCCTCCGCGTCCCTCAACGCCGCCTCGACGGCCTTGAGCACCCGGTCGGCGCGCTCGCCGACCTGCGTGGGCGACTCACCGGGATGGTCGACGGGGCCCGGAGCCACTCCGTCGGTCCACAGGTCCCAACCGGGGCGGGTCCGGTGGATCTCCTCGGTGGTGATGCCCTCGTAGCCGCCGTAGTCCCATTCCCGCATGTCGGGCTCGATGACCGGACCGCCGAGACCGGCGAGTTCGGCGGTGCGCAGCGCGCGTGCCATCGGGCTGCTGAACGTGACGGCGATCCGGCGGGCGGCCAGCAGCGGCGCGAGCGAACGGGCCTGCTCCTCACCCCGGGCGGTCAGCGGCAGGTCCGTCCAGCTGGTGTGCTTCAGGTCCCGGCTCCACTCGGTCTCGCCATGCCGGATGAGGATCAGCTCGCCCATATGCGTCCTTCTTACGTCGTGGCTTCGGTGCGTCTTCGGCCTTCGTCTTCCCGTACCGGCCATCTTCGTCGATCATCAGGGGTGGCCGGTCACCCGGGTGGACGGGGACACAGGCAGGAGGCCGCCGATGGCCGGAGGATGAGGCCACGGCACCGTACGAACTACGCAGACCGGGAGGCCGGAACGTGACCACCGAGACCCAGGAGTACGACGTCGTCGTGCTCGGCGCGGGACCCACCGGGGAGAACCTCGCGGATCGTGCCCGCGCCGCAGGACTGACCGTCGCCCTCGTGGAGAGCGAACTGGTCGGTGGCGAGTGCTCGTACTGGGCGTGCATGCCGAGCAAGGCCCTGCTGCGACCGCCGACCGCGCTCGCCGACGCACGCCGGTCGCCGGGCGCCCGTGAGGCCGCGACTGGGTCGCTCGACGTGACGGCGGTGCTGGAGCACCGCGACAAGTACGCCTCGTACTGGAAGGACGACGGGCAGGTCGCCTGGGTGGACAGTGCGGGCATCGACCTGGTCCGCGGTCATGGGCGGCTCGACGGGGTGCGGCGGGTCGTGGTCGAGACCCCGGGCGGCGAGCTACGGACGCTCACCGCCCGGCACGCGGTCGCCGTGTGCACCGGAAGCCGGGCGGCGCTGCCCGACCTGCCGGGGCTGGCCGAGGCCCGTCCCTGGACCAGCCGGGAGGCGACCAGCGGGCAGGAGGTGCCCGGTCGGCTGGCGGTGGTCGGCGGCGGCGTGGTGGCAACGGAGATGGCCACGGCCTGGCAGGCCCTCGGCTCGCGGGTGACCCTGCTGGTACGCGGTACGGGACTGCTGCCCCGCATGGAGCCGTTCGCCGGTGAACTGGTGGCGGAGGGGCTCGCGGAGGCCGGGGTGGAGATCCGCACCGGGACGAACGTCGCGAGCGTACGACGGCCGGATCCCTCCGGTCCGGTGACCGTCGTGCTGGCGGATTGCGGTGAACTCGTCGTGGACGAGGTGCTGTTCGCCACCGGGCGCGCGCCGCGCACCGACGATCTCGGCCTGGAGACGGTGGGGCTGCGGCCGGGGCAGTGGCTGCCGGTTGACGACACCTGCCGGGTCACCGATGTGCCGGACGGCTGGCTGTACGCGGCGGGCGATGTCAACCACCGTGCGCTGCTGACCCATCAGGGCAAGTACCAGGGGCGGATCGCGGGCGCGGTGATCGGCGCGCGGGCGGGCGGCCTGCCGGTGGACACCGCTCCCTGGGGCCGCCATGTGGCCACCGCCGACACCGCCGCGGTACCGCAGGTGGTCTTCACCGATCCGGAGGCCGCCGCGGTCGGAGTCACCGCCGAACAGGCCGAGCGTGCGGGCCACCGGATCCGCACCGTGGACTACGACCTGAGCCAGGTCGCCGGCGCGGGGCTCTACGCGGACGGCTACCGGGGCCGGGCGCGCATGGTCGTCGACCTCGACCGGGGGCTGCTGCTCGGTGTGACGTTCGTCGGATACGGCGTCGGCGAACTGCTGCACTCCGCCACGGTCGCGGTGGCCGGCGAGGTTCCCGTCGACCGCCTCTGGCACGCGGTGCCCTCCTACCCGACGATCAGCGAGGTGTGGCTGCGGTTGCTGGAGGCGTACCGCGAGTAGGCCATGCCCGTACGGTTCCCGGCAGTTCGCCGACTCACGGCTGGGCATCCCAACTCCCATGCCCCGCAAGGGACAACAGCTGCCGTGCCGTACGTACGGCGGGTAGCATGGGGGTGCGGAGCCCACCCCGGCGTCAGCGTGACCGGGCCCTGGGCCGAACAGGGGGAGAAGGGTGCGTGCCCGATGAATCTCGGGCTCCTGTCCGCGGCGGCAGCTGTTGTCTACGCTGTTACGGTTTCGCTGCTCGCCATCACCGCGACCTTCGCGCGACGCGCCGTACGGCGCCGTGAGGCGCGGGCCACCTTGGTACTACTCGTCCCACGACGGCACGCCGACTGCCCGGCTGGCGTTCACCGCGCCAGCCGGGCAGACCGGGGACTTGACGTGCGGGCAGCCGCCGCCGACTTCAGCCCCTCGGCCAGGTCGGAAGCGCCGGACGCCGCCAGGTCGCGTTGGTGACCGCCGCGAACGACGCATACCACGCGAGCACCGCGGTGACCAGACCGAACCAGCCACCCACCTTGGTGATCCCGGTGGACTGCGCGAACTCTCCCACGGCCAGCAGGATGAAGGTCAGCGAGAGGAAGACGAAGACACCGAGCACCGCCCCGCTCGTCTTCAGCGCCGCCACCGTCATGTACACCGTGAAGATGGCCCAGGCCAGCAGGAACAGGCCGGTCGCCTGGTGCGCGTCGGCCGGGGGCAGATGCGGTGCGATGGACCTGACGTATCCGGCGAAGGACAGCCAGAAGGCGCCGAAGGAGCTGAACGCCGTCGCGCCGAAGGTGTTGCCTTTGCGGAACTCCCACATTCCGGCGAGGAGTTGGCCGAGGCCGCCGTAGAAGAGGGCCAGCGGCAGGACGACGGCGGACAGGCTCGCGTCGACCAGATTGGCGTTGAAGCAGCTGAGGACGAAGGTCGTGCTGGCGAACGCGGCCAGCCCGAGTGGGCCGGGATCGGCGATCGAGTCGCCCGTGAGCTGCCGCGGTTCATCGAGCTGCGCGGTGGAGCTTGGGTTGGCTTCGGCCATGGTCGTACTCCTTGCTCTCAAATGGCCGGGCATGCCGGGATGCCGCGGATGCGAGGGTTTGGCCCTGCGTACCAGATACGTGCGCCGACGACCGGAAGACTCGCCTCCAGACTTCCCGGGAACTGGCCAGTTCACCCCTCCCGGTAGCCGGAGAACCGCACTTGGTGGTGATCGAACGCATACACCCGGCGCACAGCTGCCGCCGTGCGCTGCGGTGGCGGATTCCGGCCGGTAACGACGTGGCATTGGCGGGGAGTTGGCGTACCGCTGATCGTGGGGAGCGGACGGGCTCGGCCAACTGTTCTGCCCACCGGACTGGTTGCGCTGGGACGCCGCGTTGCGATCCTGTGCCCCGCCCCTCGCGAAGGACCCGAACGTGCCCCGACCGCCCGATGAGCCGTCGCCGGCGGGCGATCTGCGACGGGTCGCCGCGGTCGGCCCGTTCTTCGGCCTACGGACCGAGGCGTCCGCGGACGGGCCGGGCGGTGAGGGATATCGGCCGCTTGCCGACTGCCACGGTCCGCGCGATCCGGCGGCGCCGCTTGCGGGGCGGGTGACCGCGGTGGCCGAGCGGCTGGGTACCGAAGAGCGGAGGGTGGCGGGGGCGCTGGTCTTCCAGGGGCTGGCCGCCCGGTTGTGGTCGATCGCGCTCGGCTCGGCCGTGCTGTGCGGCCGGATGCCATCGCTGGCCCCGGAGCGGGTGTGGTGGCATCCGGACCGGATGGCACCGGATGACCTGTGGCTGCCGGAGCCGGTGGCGCCCCCGGTAGCGGATCCCGAGTCGGCGGGGCAGTCGGAGGCGGCGGTGGATGACGGCCGCCTGGCGCCGTTGCACGGGGCGATCCGCTCGCTCTGCCATGTCTCGCAGCGGCTGCTGTGCGGGAAGGCGGGCTCGGCACTGGCCGGGTCGCTGCGCCTGCCGCACGGCTGGTGCCGTACCCACGGCCGTCCCGACCCGGCCCACCGAGCCCTGGAGCTGGCGGAACGGCTGCTCATCCGTCGGCCGCTGCACGGCACCGGGACGGTGCGGGCGGCGTCCGGCGATCCGGACCCCGCCTTCACACGCCGCGGCTGCTGCCTGTACTACCGGGTGCCCGGGGGCGGGGCCGTGCGGCGACTGCGTGCCCCCGCGGCGGGGATAGCGCCGGCTCAGGCCCCGCTCGGCACCGAGGGGGCGGACAGCCCGGCCAGCAGCCGGTCCAGTACCAGTCCGGCCTCCTGGCGGGCCCGCTCATGGTCCTCCGCGCGGGCGATGTAGAGGCTGGCCTCGGAGATCAGCGCGGCGAGCATCCGGGTCAGCGGTGCGAGCGGGAGTTCCTCGATCTGGTTGTCCCGGATGGCCTCGGTGAGCGCCTCGGCCAGCAGCAGATAGCCGTGCTCCTCGACCAGCGCGTCCCAGGCGCTGTGTCCCAGCACCGCGGGCCCCTCGATCAGCACGATCCGCTGGAAGTCGGGGTCCGTACAGGCGTCGAGGAAGGACTGGAAGCCGGTGCGCAGCAACTGCCAGGCGTCTCCGGGCTCCCGTTCGGCCCTGCGGGTCTCCTGTTCGACCAGCCGCTCGGCCATCTCCTGGGCGCACTCGGCCATCACCGCGCGGAACAGGTCTGCCTTGTCCCGGAAGTGGTGGTAGAGCGCGCCTCGGGTGACCCGCGCCGCGCCGACGATGTCCTCGGTTCCGGTGGCGGCGTAGCCGCGCTCGGCGAACAGCCTTCTGGCCGCCTCCACCAGGGCGCGCCGGGTGTCGCTGACGTGTTCCGCACGGCGGCTGCCGCGGCCGGCGGAAAATCGGGGGCCTTTCATACGTACATCCTGTTCCATACAGACTGTATGTTGGAAGGGGGCCGGGCTCCTGGATCGCCGGTCCCGGCTCAGGGTCAGCAGTAGAGGCTCGGGAACGGAGACATGGATCATGGCACTCCCGCTCAACCTCACCGTCAAGATGGGCAGTTACCTGGTCAGGCAGAAGCTGCGGCGGCGTGAGAAGTTCCCGCTCATCGTGGAGGTGGAACCGCTTTTCGCCTGCAACCTGAAGTGCAACGGCTGCGGCAAGATCCAGCACCCGGCGGGTGTGCTCAAGCAGCGCATGCCGGTCGCCCAGGTGATCGGCGCGGTGGAGGAGTGCGGCGCGCCCATGGTCTCGCTGGCCGGTGGTGAGCCGCTGATGCATCCGCATATCGATCTGATGACCCGCGAGCTGATCAAACGCGGCAAGTTCGTGGTGTTGTGCACCAACGCCGTGCTGCTCCCCAAGCACCTCCACAAGTTCACCCCGCACCGCGATTTCGCGTGGATGGTGCACATCGACGGCCTGCGCGAGCGGCATGACGAGTCGGTGAGCAAGGAGGGCGTGTTCGACCAGGCCATCGAGGCGATCCGGCAGGCCAAGGCGGCCGGATTCGCGGTCTACACCAACTCCACGTTCTTCAACAACGACAGCCCGCAGGACATCATCGAGGTGCTCGACTACCTCAATGACGACCTGAAAGTCGACCGGATGGAGATCTCGCCCGGCTACGCCTACGAGAAGGCACCCGACCAGAACCGTTTCCTCGGCGTCGAGCAGACGCGGCAACTGTTCAGGAAGGCGTTCGCCGACGGCAGGCGCCGCAAGTGGCGGCTCAACCACTCGGAGCTGTACCTGGACTTCCTGGAGGGCCGCACCGACTTCGAGTGCACGCCGTGGGCGATCCCCTCGTACTCGCTGTTCGGCTGGCAGAAGCCCTGCTACCTGATGTCGGACGGCTACGCGGCGACGTACCAGGAACTGCTGGACACCACCGACTGGGACAGGTACGGCCGTGGCAAGGACCCGCGGTGCGACAACTGCATGGCGCACTGCGGATACGAGCCCACCGCGGTACTGGCCACCATGGGCTCGCTCAAGGAGTCGCTGCGGGCGATCACCGCGGGCTGACCCGCTAGGCGGCGAGCAGATCGCCGAAGCCCTCGCTGGCGAGGCGTTCGAGTTCGTCGAGAGCTTGCCGGGCGCGATCACAGGCCGCAGGGTCGCGCCCGGCGAGGCCGCTGGCGAGGAACTCCTCCTCGTCGAGCCGCAGCACCGTGCACCGATCGGCGGACAGCCACAGGTCCAGGTCCAGGTCCTCGACGACAACCGAACCCGTCGCCACCCGTGCGGGCCGGGCGACATCGCAGTACCAGCCCTTCAGCGCACCCGACGCGGTGCGCACCTCCTTGACCGAGTACCAGCGGTCCCGCCAGTAGTGCTCGGTGAAGACATCGCCGCGTTCGAACGCCACGTACCCGAAGTCCCGGACCGCCGGTCCGGCCCATGGCGCACGCACCACCAGATGCGTACCGTCGTCGGACATCACCACCGCGGGATAGCGGACATCCGGGCGCGGATGCTTGACCAGCCGCACCGTCACCTCGCTGCCCGGCGTGAGCGGTACGGACGGTACGGGCGTGCCGGAGCTGTCCTCGGCGGTCATCGGTTCCTCACTTCGACGCGGTGCGCGGATGGCCCCGAGCCTCGCGCAGTGCACGGGCGATGACCACCGAATTTCCGGCCGCGGGAGGTCCGGCGCGGGCGCCAGGGGGCGGGACACGGAGGAGGGGCCCGCCGTACAGCGGGCCCCTCACTCGTCCGACACACCGCGGTGGTTACTTGTTCTCGGGCTTGTCCCTGAGGTCCTGCGTCTTGTTGGGCAGGTCCTCTTCGGTCTGCGCGGCGCTCTCCCGGGCCTTGCCGGCGCGCTGGGCTTCGCGCTGCGCCCTGGCCTTCTCCGCCATTTCCTTGGCCTTGCGCTTGAAGTCGTCCGTCACGCCCATGTCCGCACCTCCTGTGGATCTCTGGGTGCTCCCCAGGCTGGCACGAGGCGCGCGAGTGTGCATGTCGGGCGATCCGTGCGCCCGACCGCCGTCGCGGGGCAACCCGCCGGTTATCCGCCACAGGCCCGCGACCTCGTAGTAGACCCCGTTCACCACCTGGAGCAGCAGCAGCGTGGCGGGCCACAGTGCGGCACCCAGCGCGGGCACGGTGTCGACCGGCAGCGTGTACGCCATGACCACGCGTACGGCGGCGTCGGCCAGCATCGCCACCGCCCAGATGACGGTCGAGACCCGCCAGATGCGGCGGAAGGCGGGCTCCCGCTCCCACAGCACGTCCCAGGAGGTCCCATCGGAGCGGAACCGGCCCTCAAGCAGCGGGCGCGCACCGTGGAAGAGCAGTGGTTGACGGGCCCACGCCGAGGCCAGGAACCACAGACCGGCGACAGCCGACACCCAGCCGTCCTTGGCCAGCATGAACCGGGTGCTCCCGGAGATCAGGGACGCCGCGAGGCCGAGCAGCATGATCGCCGCGATGAAGACGGCCATGCCGTCGAGCCTGCGATCGCGCAGCAACTGCAGGGCCGCGCTGGCCGCAGGAGCGATGGCCGCCGCCACCAGCGCCGGGTGGATGCCCACGTCGGCGGCGCGCAGCCCGTAGTACAGGAGCAGCGGAAGCCCGATGTCGGCCAGCAGGGTCATGGCGGTCCGCCGGCCGCTCGGCCGGGAGGCCGGTGTGGTCATGGCTCCTGCCGGGTGGCGAGCGCGACCATGGTGGTGATCTCACGGACGCACTCCTCGACGCTCAGACACGGCGGCTGCCACATCCGTACGATCGCCGCGTCGATCGCCGACTTGATGGTGAGCGCCATCAGCTCGGTGTCGAACGCCCGGAACTCCCCGCGATCCTGCCCTTCGCGCAGGATCGGCCCCAGGGCGCCGACGTTGGCGCGCGCCGAAGCGGCCATGCCGTAGCGCAGCGAACCGTCCGTTCCGCGGGCGTTCATGGAGATCTCGTACAGCGCCCGCACCTGCGCCGGACAGCGCGCGATCCAGTGCAACTGCGCCTCGATCCGGGCGTGCAGCGCACCGGCGGAGGTCGTCTGCGATGCCACCTGTTCGGCGATCATCCGGTCCGCGCCGATGGCGATCTCGGCGACGATCTGGTCCATCAGCTCGTCTTTGGTGCCGAAGTGGTAGGAGATCAGTCGAGTGCTGGAGATGCCCGCCCGCTCGGCGATCCGGGCGAACGACGCCTGGGCGTAACCGAGTTCGGCGATGGTCTCGATCGCCGCCGTCACGATCTGCGTCCGCCGGGCGGCCGCGGCGGGTGAATGCTGTGCTGGTGCCGGTGTGTCCCCGGCGTCCCCCCTGGTTACTCGCATGAGTAACTAATTCCTCGGCCGAGTAATGCTCAAACGTGCGGCGTTGTCAGGGCTGCGTTGCCTCGGCGGTGTCGTCGTCCAGGTGTTTGAGCGCCGCACGGGCCGCGATGCGGTCGGTGTCGAGAGTCGACCAGAAGGGGTGCACCGTCACCGCGTGCGCCAGTTGCCGTTGCCGGACCCACAGGGCGTCCACCGTGCGTCGCTCCTCGTCGGTCCAGGCGCGGGTCGCCAGGTGTTCGACACCGTCCTCGTCGACGTGCGCCTCGGTGCCCGCCGGGTGTGGCGGCAGCTGGGCGTGCAGGGCGGTGAGCTCGTTGCGCACGGCGTGGAGCTCGCGTTGCAGGGCGCGCAGGTCGTCGGGGAAGGAAAAGGATGCCACCCTTGAATAGTACCTCTGTTCGATTACCGTTCGCCGTAAGGTCATGGCATGGCTTCAGGCGAGGGGACCGTACGGGTCGACAGCTGGATCTGGTCGGTACGGCTCACCAAGACGCGTTCGCTGGCCGCCTCGGCGTGTAAGGGTGGACACGTCCGCGTCAACGGCGAACGCGTCAAGCCCGCCCACGCGGTGCGGCTCGGCGACGAGGTGCGGCTGCATCACGCCGGTCGGGAGAGGATCGTCGTCGTCACGCGTGTTGTGCGAAAGCGCGTCGGAGCGCCCGTCGCCGCGGAGTGCTTCATCGATAACAGCCCCCCGCCACCGCCGCGCGAGGATGTCGCCGCGGTCGCCCAGCGCGACCGCGGGACCGGCCGTCCGACGAAGCGCGATCGCCGCGATATGGAACGCCTGCGCGGCCGCCCGGCGCCGTAACGCGACTGCCCCGACGCCGCTATCGGCGTCGGGGCGGCGCGAGTCGGCCACCATGTGGGCGGCCAAACGATTTACCCGGCGGGGTTCGCTGGACGAGCGTCAGCGGACCGTCACGTTGAACACGGCCGAGGCGGTGCTGCCGTTGACGATGCGCAGGTCGTTCTTGCCCTTCAGGCCGAGCTTGACGCCCAGCGAGTAGCTGCCGCTCCGTGAGATGGGTGCGGAGGCGGGCAGTGTCACCCACTTGCCGTGCTGCTTCTGCTGCAGGGTCACATTGCTGCCCGCCTTGAGGCCGGTCGTCTTGCCGGTGACCCGGAACAGCTGCCACGCGCGGACCGACGACACCGACGGCTTCGCGGTGATGCTGGCCTTGGTCGCGGCGGCCTGCTGTGTGACGGCGGCCGAGGGGGCGGTGTGCGCGGCCGGGGTGGCCGCCATGGCGGTGCCCGCCAGGGCGACGGAGGCCGCGCCGATGGCGCCGACCGCGGCGATGCGCAGGGAGTGCCGCTTGGTAGCGATCATGGATATGTTCCTTTCAGTGTGGAACATCAGTCTTTGCGTCAAAGGCGAGGAATTCGCCATTGGTGTGGTCTCACCTGAAAAGACGTTCCATCACACGAATGCGTTGTAGGCGCATTGTCACCGTCTTGCAACAGCCGCACCGGGCGCCGCCCAGTGGGTGGGTATCGAACTGGCGTGAGGCGGCGTCCCGTCCGGGTGAACGCCCGCGGCGCGCTGTGACCGCCTGCCGAAAACGGGCGTTGTCCGTATATGACGACGGTGACAACGCACTGGGGGCTTCTCGGCGGCCTCTCCGCGCGGCACGTGGACTCGCGCCGCGAAGAATCGATTCCGCGTCACGCTGGCGCGCTGATCTCCGAGGTGCCGATCTATGAGGCGCTGGCGCGGGGCTGGGTTCGCGCCGGGCGCAGCGTGCCGGGCCAGCACGACAGGGAGTGGGCGGCGTTGGCGGAGCAGCCGCCATGGCCCAGCGGTATCCGGCGGCGCGCGCTGGTGCCACTGGTCGGACGGCGTAACTACGCGGTGCCGCCCAGGCGTTGACATCCTTCCTCGGCCTGCCGTGTCCCTTCCACCGGCGCCCCACCGTCCCGTCCGCGCACAACGGCACGTCGGTAAGGCTCGGACAACTCTTCGTACCCTGCGGTCAAGTGGGCTTGGACGTCGCCCCGGAGGCGTGACGCTTGCGCGAACGCGGCGTTGGTGCGGGGCGGAGGTCACCCCTGTGTTGGACGATGCCCGGCAGTGGCATCGGCGAGGCTGTCGCGGAGGCCTCCCGTAGTCGGGCTTCGTCGAGGCCCTGGCACTTCATGGCGAGGGTGGTCCGGTGGAAGTCGAGTCAACTCCCCGGCGTGGTGCGCTCATCGGGGTTGAGTGGCGGGATGGGTCGTTCGGGTGTCGACATCATGGTCGCCATCCTGTCACCGGGGTCTGACAGTGCCGCGGCAACGTGCTGCGGCCTGTGCCCAACCAGTCTATGGCGGCGAGGTACTTGGCGATCGTTGGTGATGGTGCTTCAATGCCCGGCAATACGTTAGGAAACTTTCCTAACGGAGCCGATGGAAACGGAGAGACACGTGCGCCATCACCCCGCAGGACGATCCCGTAAGCACCTCACGCTACTTGTCTCGGCCGGTGTGCTCGTCGCGGGAGCCATCCCACTGGCCGTGGCCGCCGCCGGGAACGCGACCGAGCCGGTCCCGGCCGCGAGCCACAGTGTCACCCAGAAGGCGTCAGGGGCAGGTCTGGACGATCCCCGCAAGAAGGAGATCGCGATGGAGCTGGTCTCCAGCGCGGAGAACTCCACGCTGGACTGGAAGGCCCAGTACAAGTACATCGAGGACATAGGCGACGGCCGTGGCTACACGGCCGGCATCATCGGATTCTGTTCGGGCACCGGCGACATGTTGGACCTGGTCAACGCGTACACCCGGACGAAGCCGGGCAACATCCTCGCCAAGTACCTGCCCGCGCTGCGCAAGGTCAACGGGACGGCCTCGCACGCGGGCCTGGACCCGAACTTCACCAGTGACTGGAAGAAGGCCGCCGCCGATCCGGTCTTCCAGCAGGCCCAGAACGCCGAGCGCGACCGCGTCTACTTCAACCCCGCGGTGTCCCAGGCGAAATCCGACGGCCTGGGCACGCTCGGCCAGTTCATCTACTACGACGCGATCGTGATGCACGGCCCCGGCAACGACAAGTACAGCTTCGGCTGGATCCGGGCGACCGCGATGCGGAAGGCGAAGACGCCCGCGCAGGGCGGTGACGAGACCGCGTACCTCAACGCCTACCTCGACGCCCGCAAGGTCGCCATGAAGTCGGAGGAGGCGCACAGCGACACCAGCCGCGTGGACACCGAGCAGCGGGTCTTCGTCAGGAACGGCAACCTGGACCTGAACCCGCCGCTGCACTGGAAGGTGTACGGCGACAGCTACAGCATCGACCACTAGCGCCGGACCGGCAGATCCCCGCCCGGTTCCGCCGGCCGCGTGCGCCGCACCGCGATCGCCGCGGCGGCGTCGTCCAACGGCCCGGCGACGTACGCCCGCAGGTCGTCCGTGATGTGGCTCAGCAACTGCTCCGGTTCGCACTTCGTCCAGCCGGTGACACGGGAGGCGAGCGGATAGAAGACGCCGTCGCGGTTCCTGGCCCCGGTCACGCCGTCGGTGTACAGGAGCAGCAGATCGCCTTGCACGAAGGCGAAGGTGACCACGTCGTACTCCGCCGCGGACAGGTCTCCAAGCCCCAACGGCGGTGCGGGGTACGGCACGTTGAGCGGGGGCACCCGCCCGTCGGGTAGCAGCGGCGGCGTCGGGTGCCCGCAACTGATCACAAGGACCTCCGGCCGGTCGTCGGGGATGTCGAGCAGGGCGGCGGTGACGAAGCGCTCCCCGACCTCCTGCTCGGCTTCCCCGCCCGCGCCGCCGGTTTCCGCGAGTTCGGCCAGCGCCCAGCAGACACTGCCCTCCAGATGGGCCATCAGCTCGGGAAGCGGTGCCTGGCGGTGTGCCGCCGCGCGAAACGCCCCCGGCAGCAGTGCGGTGTCATTGATCGACGCCAGGCCCTTGCCCCGGACGTCTCCGATGATCAGCCGGTACTGCTGCTGGTGCGGGCGACCGCGTACAGATCACTCCCGATGTGCGACTCCGCCTCGGCGGCGCGATGGCGCGAGGCGATCCGCAGCGGCCCGAGCTGGGTGGGCAGCGGGCGCAGCACCACGCGGTGGGTGGCCTCGGAGACCGAGTGAGCGCCGTGGGCCGGGGCCCGCGAAGGAGGCCGTGAGCGCGGGGGCGACGACCAGCAGCGGTCCGAGATGGATGTCGGGCGGTGACAGGATGTCGGCAGCGGCGATCACGGCCATCAGCGCCACCGGGACCGTGACCAGCGCTGGGCCCGGCTGCCAGGAGCTCCACAACGCGGCCAAGCGGTACCGGAAGCGCATGAGTCCTGCTGACACCCCCTGACCGGCACCGCACACGTCCGCACCCCTTGTCCGCCGCGGCCCACGCCCCCGGTGGTCGAGAACCGCGGGGCGGGACTCAGTGCCGCCCGGCAGGTCAAACCTGGTCAGCCGCGATGCCCGCCTATCGCGTGAATCTACTCGGCGTGTCCGCCTAGCCCACGCTTCTCGTGGACAGGCTGGATCGCGGGGCGAGCAGGGCCACCTCGCGGCCAGGGGGACGCGAGGGCCCGCTCGCCGGGGGAGTGGCGCGGAAACCGTTCCGCGTCTGGGGACGGCGGTGAGGGGGCGGGGCCCATGTTCGCGTGGGACGAGATGGGGCGGCGCGGTGCGATGACGGGCGGGGGCGTGCGGTGGGTGGCACCGTGCTCGCCCCACCGGTGGGGCGTCGGCCGCCTGGTCGCGGTTGCCGTAGGACTGCTGCTCGGGGGAGCGCTGGTCGTGGCGGGCGGCGGGGTCGGGTACGCGATGAGCTGGCCGGGGGCGCCCGGATCAGGGACCGGGGGAGCCGCGATGTCCGGCTGGGGTGTCCGCCCTCCGCCAGTTCCAGGGCTGCCGGGCTTCGGACGATCCGCCTTCCGGCACTCCTGGTCGCCGACCGCGCCGGGCCTGGGCCGTCCGCTGCGCTGCCCGCACGGTCTGGGCCGCGCGATGGCGCTGCCCGCACTGGGCCCGAGGGCATGTGAGTCGTCCGTGCGGGCCGCCGCCTGTGGCCCGCTGCGCTCGGTCGATGTCTCGGGCAGCATCGCCACCGTACGCAACTCGGACAGCGCGCCGGTACTGCGGCGGCTCACCGGGATGGCTGACCGCAGCTGCGGTGTGCCCGAACAGCGGATGCCGGATCCGCCGAGTCAGGATCAGCCTAGGCAGGATCCGCCGAGGCGGGATCCGCCTGCCGCGCAACCATCAAATCCGCCCAGCCCACCGCCGGTCTCCGGGCCGCCGCCCGGTATCGCTCACGCCGCGCCGTCCCCGAGGGTGGTCGTGCCTCATCCGGTGGTGTTCCCGCGGCGCGCGCCGCGGGCCGCGGTGGCGGCACCGGCGGGGTTGTCCACCGCCGGAGCGCTCTTCCTCGTTCTGCTTCCGGCCGTGGTGGCCGGGGTCGCGGCGGGTGCCCGTTCCGCCTCGCGGGCTCGGTGACCAGGTCCACGGTGGCGCCGCCGCCCGCCGCGCCGCCGGATCCGGTGCCACGGCAGCCGCACAAGGACGGCTGCGTGGCGAACAGTTGGGGAGGTTCGTTTGTTCGCTCTGCTCAGCATCCTGGGCATCGTCCTCGGCGGTGGCCTGGTCGCGGTCGCCTGTGTCGTGGTCAAGCACCGCGTCTTCCCGCCCAAACCCGATGAGGAGCCGCGTGAGGCCGTTGCCGAGTACATCTCCATGATGATCGGCGTGATCTACGCGCTGGTCCTCGGGCTCGCGCTGGTATCGGTGTGGGACACCCACTCCAGCGCGGAGGCGCATGTGCAGGCCGAGGCGGGCGCCCTGCACCAGGTCTATCTGCTCGCCGACGCGCTGCCGCCCGCCGCGGAACAGCAGGCCAGGGCGACCGCCCGCTCCTACGCGCACGAGGTGACCAGCGGCGAATGGGTCGAGATGACCCGGCGCCAGCCGCTCAGCCCCTCGGGCTGGCAGCTCCTCGACCGGCTCCGGGACACCTACGAGACGGCGCAACCCACCGGCGCCGCCCAGCAGAACGCCGGACAGGAGGCGATGGCCCAGTTGTCGGTGCTGGACGAGGCACGCCGTGGACGGGAGTCGGACGCACAGAGTCGGCTGTCGAACGTGTTGTGGGCCGGACTGTTCATCGGCGGCGGACTGACCGTGGGCTTCATGTTCCTGTTCGGGGTCCAGCGCCGGGCCAGCCATCTGGTGATGGTGATGGGCCTGACCTGCTTCATCGTCTTTCTGATCGTGCTCATCCACCAGCTCGACATACCGTTCGGCGGTGCGCTCGGCGTCGACGCGGAGGCCTTCACCCGGTACTTCCCGAGCTAGCGGTGCTTGCTGATCACGGAGAACAGCCCGCCCTCGGCGTCGCGCAGTCCGGCGACCCGGCCGTAGGCGGAGTCCTGCGGCTCGCCGGTGATCTCGCCGCCCAGCTTCACGGCCCGCTCAACCGTGGCGTCGACATCGGCCACCGAGAAGTACACATGCCAGCGGGGGCGGACCCGGGGGTCCATGGCCGCCTCCATACCGCCACCGCGTAGGGCCGCCACGCTGTGCCCGTCCACCCGCAGCACCACCCGGTCGTGCTCGTAGCGCACCTCGTAGCGCTCGGGGTCCTCCTGGTCCCAGCCGAACACCTGGCCGTAGAAGAGAGCCGAGTCGAAGGCGTCCCGGGTGCGCAGCTCGATCCACACGGGGGATCCGATCGGCTGCTCCCGAGTGCGGGAGCTGCGTTTCCCCTCCCAGACGCCGAAGGAGGCGCCCGCCGGGTCGGAGGCCAGTGCCAGCCGCCCGGCGTCGAACTCCAGCGGGCCGACGGCCACGGTGCCGCCGCGCTCCCTGATCGAGGCGGCGGTGGCGTTGGCGTCCTCGGTGCCGAAGTACGTGGTCCAGGTGACGGCGAGCTCCCAGCGCTTGGCCACCTCACCGATTCCGGCGACCTCCCAGCCGTCGGAGTACACCCGCAGATACGGCCCCCACCGCTCCGGCCCGGGCTCGAAGCGCCAGCCGAGCAGTGGTCCGTAGAAGCCGGTGGCCGCACCCAGGTCGCGGGCCATGAGGCCGACCCAGCAGGGAGCGCCGTACACGCAGCCTTTCCGCATTACGGACACGTCTGATCTCCCGTCCGCGGGGCAGCAACACCTGTCCGGCCCTCGCGGACCTCACTCAGCTTATGCCGGGCGATGCGATGTCGCTCGTTGTCCGGAGGGACGGGTTCAGGGCCGCTGCGCCGGTGTCTGCTCGTAGGTCCTGACCGGGTCGGTGACGGCGACCGGTGCCGTGATCTCGCTGATCCGCGCCATCAGGTCCGGCTCCAGCCGGACGCCCGAAGCCTTGGCGTTCTCCCCGACCTGTGCCGGGCGGGAGGCGCCAACGATCGCGGCCGACACATTCGGGTTCTGCAGCACCCAGGCGACCGCGAGCTGGGCGAGGGTGAGCCCGGCCTCGGCGGCGAGCGGGCGCAGCAGCTGCACCCGCTCCAGCACCTCGTCGCGCAGGAACCGGCTGATGACGTCCGCGCCGCCCTTGTCGTCCGTGGCACGCGAGCCGTCCGGCGGCGGCTGCCCCGGCTGGTACTTCCCGGTGAGCACCCCTTGGGCGATCGGCGACCAGACGATCTGGCCGATGCCGAGTTCCGCGCACGCCGGGACCACCTCGGCCTCGATGACCCGCCACAGCATGGAGTACTGCGGCTGGCTGGAGACCAGCGGGACGCGCAGTTCGCGGGCGAGCGCATGTGCGTGGCGGATCTGGGCGGCGGTCCACTCCGACACACCGATGTAGTGCGCCTTACCGGCGTGGACGATGTCCGCGCAGGCCTCCATCGTCTCCTCGAGCGGGGTGAACCGGTCGAAGCGGTGCGCCTGGTAGAGGTCGACGTACTCCGTCTGCAGCCTACGCAGCGAGTTGTCGATGGACTCCATGAGGTGCTTGCGGGACAGGCCACGGTCGTTCGGGCCGGGACCGGTGGGCCAGTAGACCTTGGTGAAGATCTCCAGTCCTTCGCGCCGCTCGCCCTTCAGCGCGCGGCCCAGGACGGATTCCGCGCGAGTGTCCGCATAGACGTCCGCGGTGTCGAAGGTGGTGATACCGGCGTCGAGGGCCGCGTGCACGCAGTCGGTCGCGGTGTCCTCCTCGACCTGGGAACCATGGGTGAGCCAGTTGCCGTAGGCGATCTCGCTGATGAGCATGCCGCCTCGGCCGAGATGACGGTGTTCCACGAAGGTTCAATCTAGTTGGACCGCCCATCAGAAGGCGAGCAGGCGCACAATGCCGTCATGACGCCTTCGCAGCGCCCGCCGCTGGACGGGCGGGCAGCGCTGCTCTGGCGCGTCGTCTCACCCGGATCCGACGTCGCCGGCATGACCCAGCGGCGGTCGGAGCCACCGCTGTCGGCCCTGGCTGTCGTGCCGTCAGACCTCCGCCCCGAACGGCATTTCCTGGACCGAGCCGTCGATGAGGACGACCAACTTGCCGACCGCGCGGTTGTGTTCCATGTCATCGTGGGCCTGCCGGATCTCGTCCAGCGCATAGACGCGTGGTTCGCCGAGGCTGAGTTCCCCGGCCGCGATCCTGTCCAGGCACGCCTGCAGTACGTCCGCGGGCAGGTCCGAGCTCTCGCCCCCGTACGCGGTCAGCCGCACCCCCTTGGGCAGGTAGCCGACGGGGTAGAAGTCCGGCACGATCCACTCGTTGGAGAGCATCCCGGTGAAGCACACCGTTCCGTGGACACGGGTGGCGGCCAGGGTGTCCGGCAGCGTCGGTGTGCCGACGAGTTCCAGGGCCGCGTCCACACCGCCCGGCACCAGGGACCGCACCTGTTCGGCGATCCGGCCGTCGTCGACCACGACATGGTCCACCCCGTGCCGGAGCAGCGACTCCGTGCGCTCGGGGCGGCGCGTCGTGGCGAGTACGGTCGCCCCGACATCCTTGGCCAGCGCCGCCGCAGCGAGCCCCACGGAGGACGTGCCGCCCCGGATGAGCAGGGTCTGCCCCGCCCGCAGATCCAGACCGGTGGCCAGCGACCCGTACGCGGTCTGCAGCGACTCCGGTACCGCGCCGATGACATGCCAGGGCAGCTCCGAACGGAACGGGATCACCGACGAGCGCGGCACCACGGTGTACTCGGCATAGCCGCCGTCGAAGGTCCGCCCCATTCCACCCATCATGGCGACCACCTGCTGGCCGGGCGCCAGGCCGCCGTCCGGCGCTTGGTCCACGACGCCAACGCATTCGATGCCCAGCACCCTGGGGAACGTGACACCTTCCGCGAGACCGAGCCGGGTGTGCAACTCCGAACGGTTGAGGCCGAACGCGCGCACCGCGATCCTCACCCAACCCGGTCCGGGCTCGGGAAGCGGCAGGTTCGTCACCCTCAGGTTCTCCACACCGCCGGGCTGGCTGAGCACCACCGCGCGCATGGTCTCGGACATGCCACCCCCGTACCACCAGTCGTCCTCACCCAAACGTTCGGCACAAGGCGGCACCACCGTGCTGACCCGGCGAGTATTCCCCCCAGGAGGAGCCATGGAGACCGTGCGGAAGCCCGTCGAGCTGGACGTCCCGGTCGACGGCGGTACCCTGCACGCGCTGCGGTTCGGTGCCGGGCCGCGACTGGCCCTCGCCGCGCACGGCATCACCGCGTCCGCCATGGCCTTCCGCGCCGTCGCTCGCCAACTGCCCGAGCAGTGGAGCCTGATAGCCCTGGACCTGCGCGGCCGGGGCGGCAGCGCGGACCTGCCGGGACCGTACGGCCTCGACCGGCACGCCCGTGATCTGCACCGGGCGGCCGAACACCTCGGCACCACGGGCCCGTTGACGCTCACCGGCCACTCCATGGGCGCGTACGTCGCGCTGCACGCCGCGGCCGAACGCCCGGAACTGTTCGACCGGCTGCTGCTGGTGGACGGCGGGCTGCCGCTGCCGGTTCCGCCGGGCGCGGATCCGGACCGGGTGATGGACGAGTCGCTGGGCCCGGTGGTCGCCCGCCTCAGCCGGACCTTCGGGAGCGCCGCGGCGTATGTCGACTTCTTCCGCGCCCACCCCGCCCTGGGACCGTACTGGAACGAGGACATCGAGGCGTACGTCCGCGCCGACCTCACCGGCCCCGACGGTGCGCTGCGCTCCCGGGTCAGGGAGGACGCGGTACGCGCGGACGGCCGGGACCTGCTGGCCTCGGCGCCCTCGCTCGCCGCGGACCTCGAACGGCTGCCGGTTCCCGCGTTGTTGGTGTACGCGCCGTTGGGCATGTTCGACCAGGCGCCGGGGCTGCTGCCGGTCGAGTTGGTGGCACGGTGGCGCGACCGTGTCCCGTCGCTGCGCACCGAACTGCTGCCGGACAGCAACCACTACACCATTGTGCTGGGCGATCAGGCGCGGCTGGTCGCACGGCGGCTCACCGAGGGGTGGTGACCGCCCGCAAGCCGGTGGCGGGACGGTGACTCGCCCTCGTAACGGTGACAATGAAGGCGTCCTGGGCCCCGGTCCACTACCACTGGCGGCATGACCACTTTCCGATGCGGAACCGGGGCGGGCGCCACGTGACCGGCGGCGAGCCGACGCGGTTGGTCGACGAGGTCACCGCGGGTCCGAGCGGCGCGATGACCCGTGAGGGCGTCACTCTCACCGGCGTCCTGACCGTCGTCACCACGGCACTTCCCGCCAAGCGCGCCCAGGTGACCGTACGGGAGGTCGGCGCGGCGGAGTGGCACACGCTCGCGGGCAGTCCGTTCCCCGTACCGCCAGAGGGCATTGAGGCGCTGCACACCATCGTGGTCGCCGCCATCGGCGCCGGATCACGGCCGCCGGGCTGACGTTCCCGCCGACCGGGCGGCCGTGTTCGGCCTGACCGGGTCAGTCGTCGAGGACCATGGCCTCGACGCAGGCGGCGATGGTGAGCAGTAGTGCGTCGTCCTGGCCGGGGATGATGGTGACACCGTAGTGCTCGCTCAGCAGCGACCACTTGCGGTCGATGTGCGCGACCTCCTGCTGGCCATAGGTGATGGCGTACTGGTGGTCGGTGATGTTGCCGGTGACGTGGAGTTCCGCACCGTTCTCGAAGGTGACGGTGAACTTGTACACCAGCGGCGAGAACAGGGCCTTGTGCACGGTGGCGATGCGCTGCTCGCCGCGGTGTATGTAGCGGATGTCGCGCAGCGTGACGATCTTCTCGGAGATGCGGTACAGCTCGTTGCCGTGCGCGTCCTGCAGGGCGATGGCGCCGCTGAAACTGAACAGCTTGTCGTCGACCTGGAAGACCTTCTGGCCGGCCGAGTTCTTGATCCAGAAGTCATGGGTGGGCGAGAAGAACTTCTCGTCGATCTCGTACGTCACACCGTTGTGGACCGGCTCGTGACCGCTCAGCAGCCGCTGGCTGAGGTCCTGAAGGAAGTTGTCGTGCTGCGGCCCGTGGCCGCTCTGCTGCTGGTTGCCGAGCAGTTGCTGGGCGATCCCCAGAAAGTTGCCGAGTCCGTCGGACACCGAATGTCTCCTCAAGCAGGCGGGGGAGGCCGGGCGTTGTGAGACCGGCCGCGCCAGATCCGCACCAGGCCCCCGAGTACATGGCGTCGGCGATGATACGGACGTCGGCTGTGCGCTCGTCGACCGGGTGGCAGGCGTCGGCGCAGGTCGGTCCCCTGATCATCCAGCCTGCTCGGCGAGGGTGTTCCAGAACATCAGCTCGTACGCCTGCAACAGCCGTCCGTGGCGGTGTGCCAGCGGCGTGATCCGTCCGGCGTCGAGACCGGCCTGTACCGCGGCCAGTGCCTGCTGTTCGAGCTGCGGCGCGGGTTCGGCGAAGAAGTCGAAGAAGCCGCACGCCTCGTCGCTGAATCCGTACCGCTCGCGCAGCGCCCGGCCCACGGTTCGGCAGTAGCCGCCCCACGCGGCGAAGTTGGCGGTCAGCGCGACGATGACGTCGACGGGCTCGGCACCCAGCGCCAGCCAGGCCGCGTATGCCGGATATGCCTGGCAGCCCGCATTCGGCTCGTAGCCGTCCACGGACTCGTCGTCCAGACCGAGGGCGTCGGCGAGTGGGTCGAGCTTGTCCAGGGCGAGGTTCTCGCCGTGCGCCAGGCTGGTGAAGTAGGTGGCGGCGGCCGGATCGGATGCCGAACGATCCGCCAGATGCAGGAAGCTGCGGCGGTCGCTGGAGATGAGGTGGCGCTGCTCCATCGCGAACGCCGCCAGAACCTCGACCGGCGCCTGTCCGGAGGCGATGCGCGGGACGAGCCGATTGGCGCCGGTATCCGGGGCCAGTTCGCGGACGGCGTCGGCCAGGACGTCCTGTGCGGTACGTGTCATGTTCGATCCCTCCTGCCGGGTGGGTGCGCGGTGGTCAGGCGCCGAGCGCGCCGAGCAGAGTGCCTGCCGTGTAGGTTACGGCCATCGCCACGGCGCCGCCCGCCGCGTTGCGCAGTACGGCCGGACGGACCGGAGCGCTGCCGAGTCGGGCGCTGGCCCAACCGCACAGTACGAGCGCGCCCAGGACCGCGACCACCGTGACGGCCAGCCGCACCGACGCCGGTGGCAGGACGATCGCCAGCAGCGGAAGCAGCGCACCGCAGGTGAACGCGGCGAAGCTGGCCCAGGCGGCGTGCCAGGGGTTGGTCAACTCCTCCGGATCGATACCGAGTTCCACCCGTGCGTGCGCGGCGAGGGCGTCGCGTTCGGTGAGTTGCCTCGCCACCTCGCGGGCGAGTTCGGGGCTGATGCCGCGGCCCGCCAACAGGTCGGTGAGCTCGTCGAGTTCGGCCTGTGGAGCGGCGGCCAGCTCCTCGCGCTCCTGGGCGAGCGCGGCCTTCTCGGAGTCGCGCTGGGTGCTCACCGACACGTACTCGCCCGCCGCCATCGACAGCGAGCCCGCCAGCAGCCCGGCCAGACCTGCCGTCAGCAGGGTCTCGCGGGACGTGGTCGCCCCGGCGACGCCGACCACGAGTCCAGCGGTGGACACCACGCCGTCGTTGACGCCGAGGACGGCCGCACGCAGCCAGTTGAGCCGGGCACCGAGGCCGCCGGTGTGCGGCTCGTGGTGCGAGGGGTCGTCACTGCCTGGCGAATTGTCCTTGTTCACTCCGCGAGCATCTCACCCAGCGGTCGCCGGGACGCGGTTTTCCCGCCCGGGCTGGCGGTGGCAGCTCGGGAGGTCGGGCCTGAGCCGTGGTGAACCTAGAGGTGTAGTGTCCTGGTTATGCGGATGGGTGAAGGGGTCGAGTGGGGGCTGCACTGCTGTCTGACGCTCGCTTGGCTCGGCGGACAGGAACCGGTGCCGACGGCCAAGCTCGCGGCGCGCTTCGAACTGCCTCAGGCGTATCTGAACAAGCGGCTGCAGGCACTGGTCCGGGCGGGCATCCTCACCTCCACGCCCGGCATCCGCGGTGGGTTCCGGCTGGGCAGGCCCCCGGAGAAGATCACGCTGATGGATGTCGTCGTCGCCATCGAAGGCCCTGACGACGCCTTCCGCTGTACCGAGATCCGCCAGCGCGGCGACGGTGCGGACATCCCGCTGCGGGAGTTCCGCACGCCATGCGGGGTCGCCACAGCCATGCGACGGGCCGAACTGGCCTGGCGGCGGGAGCTCGCCGCCCAGACGCTCGCCGACATCATGGCCGCGTCGCCACCGGTGGCGGCGGAACGGGCCCGACGATGGTACGAGCGCGTAAGCGGCTGAGCGCCGCTTTCGCGGTGGCGCCCGTGCGGCGACGCCGCGTCTGGTGGGGAGGGCGGCGCCGCGGCTGCGGTGTTCGGCGGCTGCTGCGCCGCGTGCACGCTGTCGAGCCAGGGGCGGCCGAGGGATCTTTATCGGGTTGCGGTGAGGCTTGCTTACCGCCGGGCTGCGCCGTGGGGGGTGCTCGCGGTTGCGGCAGAGGAAGACTGTGCTGTCGTGGCGGGGGTTCGGCGTGATGGCGGCTGTTCGCCGGGGCGGCCGGGGGTTCCTTGCCGGGGTGCGGTGGGGCTTGGTACCGCCGGGCTGCGCCGTGGGGGGTGCTCGCGGTTGCGGCGGGGGAAGATTGTGTCGCCATAGCCGTTGCGGAGGAGAGGCGGCTTCCGCCGTCGTGGCGCGTGGTCGCTCTGGGGCGCGCCTCTGCGGCCCGGAGGGGGCCTTCGCCGTCGTGGCGGGTGCGCGCCGTGAGCCCGCCGTTTGCGGCGGGTGAGGCCTTTCGTGGGGCGGCCGGGTGGGGGTAGCCGTCTGGCCGGGGGGGCGTGCGGTGGCGTCTCGGTGGCTGGGGCGGCCGCGGCGCAGCTGCAGGCCGCACCGCTCGGGATGCCGTGACGGCCGATCCTGGGTCCAATGGCAGTACCGGATCCGGCCCGGCGGCGGGCGTTCAGGCGAGGAGGCCTACGGCTATGACTGCTGCGACGCGCCTGCTCAGAGCCCTTCCGGCGGTGCACCGCGACCGGTTGATGGAGCTGGCCAGCGAGGTCTCCTTCGCGCAGGACGCCCGGATCTTCGAGGAGCAGGGCCCCGCCGACCGGTTCTGGGTCATCCGCTCCGGTGCGGTCACCCTCGACCTGCGGATACCCGGTCGCCGGGCGGCCACCGTCGCAACGCTGGGCCCCGGCGACCTGCTGGGCTGGTCATGGATGTTTCCGCCCTACACCTGGGATTTCGGAGCGGAGGCGCTGAGCCCGGTGCGCGCCTACGAATTCGACGGCGCTCAGGTGCGTGCCCTGTGCGAGGAGGATCCGGTCCTCGGCTACGCCCTGGTCCGGGCCGTCGCGGAGGTCCTCGCCCACCGGCTCCAGATCGCACGCTCGCGGTTGATGGATCTGCAGGCACAGCGCGGCGGCATAGCGAACTGGTGAAACCGTCAACCATCACTCGTTCGGCGGATAACGCTGACCATCGCACCCGAAGGGAAGCCGTGCGTGATCACCACCGACCAGCTCTCGAACCCCGCGGTACGCACCCTGGTCGATGCCGTCAACTCGGGTGACCAGCGGGCGTTCTTCCAGGCCCTCACGCAGGACGCGACCATGTCCGACGACGGGACCGACAGAGACCTGGAGCGGTGGGCCGAAAGCGAGATCTTCTCCTCGGACGGCCGTATGGACGTCGAGTCGCAGACCGACGACGGGCTGTCGCTGATCGCCCGCTTCCGCAACAACACCTGGGGCGAGATGCGGACCGCCTGGAAGTTCACCGTGACCGACGGGAAGGTCAGCCGGTTCGACACCGGACAGGCTTGAGGCACCCCGCAGCGCCTCAGCCGCCCTTCACGCGCCGCTACAGTGGGGGGTCCTAGGGCCCTCGTTGTGACTTCGTGGTGGTGGAGTGATGGCAGAACCGCCCGCCGTCCGTCCTGCGGGCCGCCGGGACCTGGCAGATCGCGACGATGTGCTCGCGTTGCTGGACGACTTCTACCGCGACGTCCTGACGGACGAGGTACTGGCCCCGGCGTTCGAGGCGGTCGGCGCCGACGTCCCCGCGCAGCTGCCGATCATCGCGGACTTCTGGGCGGGCCAGCTGTTCGGCCACAGCGCCTACCGGGGCGGACTGCTCCGCGCCCATCAGCGCGTCCACACCGAACACCCGCTGACCGAGGCGCACTTCACCCGTTGGGTGCTGCTGTGGAACCGTGCCGTCGACGCACGGTGGTCCGGCCCGGTCGCGGAGCGGGCCAAGGCGCAGGCAGCACGGATCGCCACCGCGATGCGCGACCGTCTGGACGGCCAGCGGCAGGCCGCCGCCGTGGATCCGGCAGATCCTTCGGCACCGCTGCTTCCCGTGCTCGCCGAACAGCCGGAGAGTGAGCCGGAGTTGGCGGAGAACGGCGCCGGTTCCGCGGGAGCGGAAGGCGGAGATCCCGCGTGCTGGCTGGCCCGCGTCTGCCCGCGGTGCGATGCCGTCGCGGACCGGGATCCGCCCACCCGCTGTGCCCGCTGCGGTGCGATGCTGTCACGCTGACGGGTCGACGGCGAGCCAACGCCGGTATGGCTGGCGGCCGTTGGCCACGCCCGTCGGCCGCCCGCCCGCTGGCCGCCCGCCCGCTGCGGACAACTCCGCCCCGCCACCGGCCTGTCCGGTGGCGCTACCCGGCAGTGACCCCCGAGACGACGCGCTTGTCGAGGGCGGCACGGACCAGCGCGGCGGCGAACACGTCGTACTCGTCGGCGCCCACCAGCCGGGCCAGTGCCTCGGCGGACTCCGGCAGGCCCAGCTTGTGCGCGCCCTGGACCGCCTTGCCGTCGAAGTACGGTGCCACCTCAGGCCAGGTCGTCTGGACCTCGCGGAGGAAGATGTCGGCGCCCACCGGGCCCAGCCCCGGCAGCTTGCGCAGCAGGCGGCGCAGCGTCTGCACATCGCCGTCGGCCTCCGCGCGCAGCCGTCGCAGATCGCCCCCGTACGTGTCGAGCAGATAGCGCGCGCCGTCCCCGAGCTGGGTCGCGGTGCGCTCGTCGTAGCGCCGATAGCCGCCCTCGCCCAGGACATCGACGCGCTGTTGCCACGACGCGTCGGCCATCCGCTGCGGATCCCGCAGTCCCGCCTCGAACAGCGCCCGGGCCGTGGCGGTGCCCACCGAGGCCCGGATACGGGCACTGAGCAGGCACGCCAGCACCAGCAACTGGTAGAGCGGCTGCGGGGTGTTCCGGACGCGGATGCCCGCGTCGGCGGCGAAGGTGCGCCCGTGGTCATGGAGCAGTGATCGGGTGGTGCTGGTGTTCGTCGGCATGGCTGATCGCCGCCTTGTCCAAGAGCGTTCGTTGCCCCCGCCGCGGTCAGTTCTCCCGGATCCGGTCCCGCCGCACCCGGCGCCAGGCGCGGACCATGTCCACGGTGAGGACGACCGCGAGCAGCCAGGTCGCGGCGACGGCCGCGATGACACCGGGGGCCAGCGTGGAGACGGCCACGACCATCAGCGCGGTGGACGCCACCAGGACCAGGGCCACCAGCAGTGGCCGCCAGTGCCGCACGTAGCGCAGGCAGACCGCGGCGTTCGGGATCCGCCGCAGACGCATCGTCCGCAGTCGGCGGTCCAGACCGTCGTCCTGCCGCAGCATCGTCTCGATCTGCTCCAGAGCCCGGCGCTCCTCGTCGGAGAGTCGATGTCCGTCCATCGCCGACACCTCCGTGACCGCTCCCGAAGGGGCCATTCCTTCCCACTTTCTACGGTAGCCGCAGCAGCGCCGATGAGCGCTGGAGTTTCACGGTTGATCTGCTCCGGATCCGGGTGGAAGTGCCCCCGGCGGCCACGGCCGTTGCGCCATCCGTAGGCCGGGCCGTGTCGGGCGCCGCCCCATCGGGGACGTATGTGGCTTCCACGGCGCCGACCGGTGCGCACAGAAGACGAACGGAGCGCGTGATGGTACGTACCCGGGCTTGGGCTTCCGCGGTAGCGGCCGGGCTGGTCATGGCCGGTGGAATCGCCGGTTACGCCGGCGCGGAGGACCCGAGTCCCGCAGCGAACGAACCCAGCGCGTCAAGTGCGCCCGGCCCTTCGGACAGTCCCAGCCCTGCAGACAGTCCCAGCGCCTCCGGTAGTCAGAGCGCCCCAAGCAGCCCCAGCCCCTCGGACGGCAGCGCCAGCCCCTCGGACAGCGCCACCTCCACCGTGGGGCCCGGGGACGCCGCCTTCCTCAGCGCGCTTCACCAGGGAGATCTCGCCGAGATCGGCGCGGGCCGGGACGCCCTGCCCCGCGCCGCGGCCGCGTGCGTCATGCGTGTGGGCGAGGCGCTGCTGCGCGACCGCGCCGCGGTGGACTCGGCCGTCACCACGCTCGGCGGGCAGTTGAGGATCGGGCTTCCGCAGGGCCCCAACCCCGCCCAGAACGACCAGCTCGCCCGGATCAGCAGGAGCGCGGGCACGCCGGGCTATGACACGCAATGGCTGCAGGCGCAGTCGGCGGCGAACACCGACGCCTTGAGACTGCTCGATCAGGAGATCGCCTCGGGCGGACCAGGTGATCACGCGAAGGTGGTCACGGCAGCCCAGGCCGCGCGGCGGGTCGTGGCACATCACCTCGCGATGGTGCGCGCCTGCCACCCCCTCGCGGGCGCCACCGCGGGCAGCCCGGGGCCGACCGCCCAGAGCGCGGCGTGGAAGGCGCCGAACGGCAGATGGAGCGCCACCGACGCCTCGGTGGTCGTGGTGGGTTCGCTGCTGGTGATCGCCGGATCGGCGTGGGCCACCCGCCGATGGCACCGCTCGCTGTCCCGCTGACGGCGGCGGGACCGGTGCGCCGCGGGCTGCTCGCCGCCGGAACTCAGCCCCCGCTGCCGTAGGGGCGGGTGAGGATCTCCAGCCGGTGCCCGTCGGGATCGTCGAAGTACGCGCCCCGGCCGCCGTCGTTGTGGTTGATACGGCCTTCCTGGTGGTGCCGGGGATCGGCGTAGTAGGTGAGGCCCGCACGCTGGATGCGCTCGAAGATGGCGTCGAACTCGTCCTCCGACACCAGGAACGCGTAGTGCTGCGGGGTGATCGGCTCCGTACCGCTGTCGGCGAAGTCCAACGTGACGCCGTTCGCGGCCGTGACCGGGATGAACGGACCGTAGGGCGCGCCGACTTCAAGGCCGAGCAGGCCTGCCAGGAAACGTGCGGACGCCGCCTTGTCGCGGGCGGCGACGATGGTGTGGTTGAGCTGGATCGACATGGCGGAATGCCTCCAAGCATGGGCTGGAAGGTGTCCTGAGGGAAATCCTAGGCCCGGTCGGCGGGGACCTGGGGGGCTCGGCCGCGGAAATCGATCGCCGGAGAAAAAACGATCCCGGACTCCGTCACCGGCGGCTATGCTCGGGATCATGAAGCGCGCTGCTGTGACGACGACGCCGGACCCAGTCCCGGCGCGCTGACAGCTGTCATCGAGAAGCCCCGGGGCGAGTGCCCCGGGGCTTCTTGTCGCGGTCACTCGCACCGGCACGACGAGGAGACCGTGATGCGAACCCCCGTACACGACCACCGCAAGCTCGGCCGCGAGCTGGACCTTTTCGACACCGACCCGCTGATCGGCGCCGGGCTGCCGTACTGGCTGCCGGGCGGCGCCGCGGTGCGGCACGCCCTGGAGGAGTACATCAGGGAGGCAGAACGGCGGGCGGGCTACCGCCATGTCTACTCGCCCGTACTGGCAAAGCGCGAGTTGTACGAGATCTCCGGGCACTGGGCGCACTACAGCGAGGACATGTTCCCCGCGATGGAACTGGGCGGTGAACAGTTCGTGCTGCGGCCCAGCCTGTGTCCGCATCACGCGCTGATCTACCGTTCCCGTGAGCACAGCTATCGCGAACTTCCGCTGAAGATCGCCGAGTTGGGCGGAATGTATCGCTCGGAACTGTCCGGCGTCCTGGGCGGGCTCACCCGGGTGCGGGCGATCCAGCTCAATGACGCCCATATCTTCTGCACCCTCGACCAGGTCGCCGACGAGGCCCGAGCGGCGCTGGAACTCATCGACCGCGCTTACCAGGCCCTCGGCATCCGCGCGGCGCGCTACCGCCTCTCGCTGCCCGGGCCGGGCGGGAAGTACGTGTCCGATCCGGCGATGTGGCAACGTGCCGGTGCCCTGCTGACCGGGGTACTGGAGTCCATCGGGGCGCCGTACCAGGCCGAGGAGGGGGAGGCCGCCTTCTACGGACCGAAGATCGATGTGCAGATCGCCGACGCCAGCGGCCGTGAGTCGACCCTGTCCACCGTTCAGGTCGACCTCCACCAGCCGCGCCAGTTCGACCTGCACTACACCGGGTCCGACGGGGCGGCGCACCGGCCGGTGATGGTGCATCGCAGCGTCATCGGCAGCGTCGAGCGGGCGGTCGCCCATCTCATCGACACCCATGGTGGGGCGTTTCCCGGCTGGCTCGCGCCGGTTCAGGTGGTGGTGCTGCCGATCTCCGACGCCGAACTGCCCTACGCCGAGGCGCTGGTGCGGCGATGCGTCGGGCTCGGCCTGCGCGCCGAGTTGTCCGCCCCGGAACGCGGCTCGCTCGGGGCGCGGGTGCGCGCCGCGCGGCTGGTGCCGTACCAGGCCGTCGTCGGCGCGAAGGAGGCCGCCGACGACCTGGTGGCACTGCGGCTGCGCGATGGCCGCCGGATCGACGCGCTGCCGGTGTCCGAAGCGGTCGCCCGGATCGCGGCGCTGGTCGGCCGCAACTGCGTTGACCTGTGGGACGAGTGACCGGTCAGTCCGGCAACAGCACCGCCACGCCGTTGACCTGGCCGGTGGCCAGGTCGGTGAGCGCCCGGTCGGCCTGCCCCATGCCGTACCGCTGGACGTGCACCCGCGGTCGGATCCGGGCGGCCTCCGCGAGGTAGGCGCGGCCGTCCGCACGGGTGTTGGCGGTGACGGAGCGGACGGTGCGCTCCTGGAACAGGTGCCGTGCGTAGTTCAGCGTCGGGATGTCGGACAGGTGGATCCCCGCGATGGACAGCGTGCCGCCCCGGTCGAGTGCGGCCAGGGCGACCGGCACCAGCTCGCCGGCCGGTGCGAACAGGATCGCGGCGTCCAGCGGTTCCGGCGGGCTCGCGGTCGCCGGGCCCGCCGACGCGGCGCCGAGTTCCAGGGCGAGCCGCCGTGCGTTCTCGCCGCGGGTGAGGACATGCACGGTGGCGCCCTGGGCGATGGCGAGTTGTGCCGTCAGATGTGCGGAGGCGCCGAATCCGTACAGGCCCAGACGTCCGCCCGGCGGCAGGTCGGCGCGGAGCAGTGCCCGGTACCCGATGATGCCCGCGCACAGCAGGGGCGCGAGTTCGTCTTCCGGCCAGTCTTCGGGAAGCCGGTAGACGTACCGCGCGTCGACCACCGTATGGCCCGCGTATCCGCCGTCGATGTCCCAGCCGGTGTACCGGGACTTCGGGCAGAGGTTCTCGTGCCCTGAGCGGCAGTACCGGCAGACACCGCAGGTGCCCGCCAGCCAGGCGGCGCCCACCCGGTCACCCGGCTGGAAGTCCCGCACGGCGGCTCCGACGGCCAGTACCCGGCCGACGATCTCATGGCCGGGGGTGCACTGCGGGCGGCGTGGCGGCAGATCGCCCTCGGCGAGATGCAGATCGGTCCGGCAGACACCGCACGCGAGGACCTCCACCAGGATCTCCTCGGCGGTCGGGCTCGGTACGGTCCGCCGTACCCGGCGCAACGGCGACGTCGCCATCGGCCCGGGGGTGTCCACGACCCAGGCCTGGGTCACGAGGTCATCGGTCATCCGACGAGTCCTCTCGCGCGAGGGCGGGAATGATGCCGCCCGCGAGCACCGCGTTCCGTCGGCGCGCCGAGAGATGGTGGTGGACCCCGTACTCCTCGTCGCGGGTGGTGTTGCGTACCCGCAGCTTCGGCTCCGCGTCCGGGGCGAGTGCCGCGTGCAGACCGTCCAATCGCAGCCGGTCGCCCTGCCTGATGCGGTCGTAGTCGGCCGGGTCGTCGAACTCAAGGGCAAGTACCCCGAAGTTGGCCAGATTCTGCCAGTGGATCCGCGCGAAGGACTTGGCGATGACGGCCCGCAACCCCAGATACCGCGGGGTGATCGCGGCGTGCTCACGGGAGGATCCCTGGCCGTAGTTGTCACCGGCCACGATCAGATGGCCGCCGTCCTGCCGGGTCCGGGCCGCGCGCTCGGGGTACTCCGGTTCGATCCGGGTGAGCGTGAACTGCGCGAGCTTGGGGATGTTGGACCGGTACGGGAGCGCCCTCGCACCGGCGGGCGAGATCTCATCGGTGGACACGTCGTCGCCCACCTTCAGCAGCACCGGTCCCTCGATGGTGTCCGGCAGTGGATCGAAGTCCGGCAGCGCGGAGATGTTCGGACCGCGCTCCAGCTTGACCCGGGCCGCCTCGGCGGGCGGTGGCGGCGGCTCCAGCATGGCCGTGTTCACCGAGGCGCACTCCGGCAGCCGCGGCGCCGCGTAGTCGACACCGCGGTCCTCGGCCCAGTCGCGGGGGTCGGTGATCACGCCGGTGAGCGCCGAGGCCGCCGCGGTCTCCGGCGAGCACAGCCACACCGCGTCGTCCTCGGTGCCCGAGCGGCCTGGGAAGTTGCGCGGGAAGGTACGCAGGGAATTGCGCCCGGCCGCCGGGGCCTGGCCCATGCCGATACAGCCCAGACAGCCCGCCTGGTGGATCCGGGCGCCCGCCGCGATCAGGTCGAACGTGGCCCCCGAGCGGGTCAGGTCCTGCAGGATCTCGCGCGAGGTGGGATTGACGTCGAAGCTGACACCCGGCGCGGTCTGCCGCCCCTTGACCATCGCGGCGGCCATCGCGAAGTCGCGCAGCCCCGGATTGGCCGAGGAGCCGATGACCGCCTGGCTGATCATCTCGCCCGCGGCCTCCCGCACCGGTACGACATTCCCCGGTGAGGTGGGTTTGGCGATCAGCGGCACAAGAGAGCCGAGGTCGATCTCCTCTTCCAGGTCGTAGCGCGCGCCCGGCTCCGCCGTGACCTCGGTGAAGTCCTCCTCGCGGCCCTCGGCCCGAAGGAAGTCGCGTACGGCGGCATCGGACGGGAACACGCTGGCGGTGGCACCGAGCTCGGCGCCCATGTTGGCGATGACATGCCGGTCCATAGCGGTGAGCGACGCGAGTCCGGGGCCGTGGTACTCCAGAACGCGGTTGACGCCGCCGTGCACTCCATGGCGACGCAGCATCTCCAGGATGACGTCCTTGGCGCTCACCCACGGCGGCAGTTCGCCGGTGAGCCGGATGCCCCAGATCCGCGGCATGGTCACGTACAGCGGACGGCCCGCCATGGCCAGCGCGACCTCCAGGCCACCGGTGCCGATCGCCAGCATGCCCAGCGAACCGCCCGCGCAGGTGTGGGAGTCGGAGCCGATCAGCGTCCTGCCCGGGATACCGAAGCGCTGCATATGGGTGGGGTGCGATACGCCGTTACCCGGCTTGGAGTACCAGATGCCGAACCGGCGGGCCGCGGACCGTAGGAAGTGATGGTCCTCCGCGTTGCGCTCGTCGGCCTGCAGCAGGTTGTGGTCGACGTACTGCACGCTGACCTCGGTGCGCACCCGGTCCAGGCCCAGCGCCTCCAACTCCTGCATCACCAGGGTGCCGGTCGCGTCCTGGGTGAGGGTCTGGTCGACCCGCAGGGCGATCTCCTCGCCCGGCGCCATCCGCCCGGACACCAGATGGGCGGCGATGAGCTGGTGGGCGACCGTGCCCCCGGCGGCCGCTGCTCGTGTGGGGGTGTCCATCGGCTCCCTTCCTGTCCAGCGGGGTGTCCATCGGGCGTACATCCGTGTCCAGCCTGGCGTGTCCCGGCGTGTCCCGCATGTGCGGAAGCGCCGTATCGGACGGCGCCGGACGGGTACCCGTACCGGTGAGGACTGATAGAGCGAGGTGACCGTGATGCTCCTGTTGGGGATGCTGCTGGTGGGCGTGGCCGCGGCGTTCACCGCCCTGGCGATCGCTGAGAACTTCGCCGGTGGGCCTGGTTACGGGGTGACCATGCTCGGCCAGCACGTGGCTACGCTCAGCACACTCGACGTGTTCCTGGCCGGGCTCGCGCTGGCGCTGGTGTTCTGCCTCGGCCTGGCGATGATGCGGGGCGGTGCCAGGCATGCCCGGCACCGCAGGGACAAGCGGCGGGTCGCGCGCCGGGCGGCGGAGCCCGACGCGACGCCCGTGCGGGGCGACGAAGGCGCCGCGGAGGGCAGGCCCCGGCACCGGCACGGGCTACACCTCTTCGGCCACTGAGGCACCCGCTCAGGAGGTGCCGTTGGTGTGGATGGCCTCGCAGAGCCCGGTCAACGAGTCCCGGGACACGATGCTGCCGCTCAGCGCCTGATGGGCCAACGGAAGTCCGCAGTGCCGCCCGTCCGTGGATCCGGTGCCCAGCGGCCCGGCCGCCGACGCCGGGCTCACGGCGGTCAGCACCAGGCCGACGCCGAGCACTGCGGTGGCCGCGGACCAGTGGGGCTTGCTGACCATGGGCGCTCCTCTACATCGCTTCCGTGCGCCTTACGGACACTCGCCGTAAGGCCTTCTGCCCGGAAGAACGGAAAAGTCCGCGATGGGTCACTCACGACGGGTCATTCAGGAGGGCAGCCCGGGACCGCTGAGCGGAGTGAACTCGACGACTTCCGGACTGCCGGAGAGCATGTTCAGCACATCCTCGACGGTGAACTCGGCCTCCGGCGTCACGGCGGCCAGGGCGGCGGTGACACTGTCCTGGTCAGCCCACATCTCGACGACCCGGACCGTGTCCGGATCGTTCTTGTCCTCGCAGATGACGTACATCTGGCAGCCAGGTGCCGCCGCCAGCGCCGCCGCGACCCTCGACAGGATGTCAGCCAACTCGCCTCCCCTGCCGGGTTGAGCGCGCATGGTGACGAAACGGCCGATCGTAGGTGTGGACATAGCGGGAGATTACCCAATGGGCCGGACGGTGTGTTCCGCTACCGTACGTGTCGGCAGGCCGCCCTGGCTCGCGGGCGTGAGCCACCGCGCCGTCCCCTGTGCAGGCGTCGGGCGCTCCTCTCGTCCTACGAGGTCAGCACCAAGGTGGTCAACGCCACCGTGGCCCATCCATGTCGCAGGTCGTGCGGGCTGTACTGGGGGAGCTGAGCTGCTCGCCGCTGCCGCTCCCGTAGCGTCGAGCAGGTCACCCGGCCTTCTGCCACACGCTTTGGAGCCGGACGATTCGCTCAATGGTTGCGGTGCCACCGACGTGGACCAGTGGACCGGCCTCGCGCTGCCAAGCGGAAGCGGTAATGGTGGCGGGGATACCGAGCGCATCGCCCATGTCGACGGTGATGTCGGTCATGCCCTCACGGGCCAGACGGGCGGCAAGGCAAGCGGTGCTGTTGGCGTTGGCGATGTCCTCTGGGACGCCGATCGACGGGGCGAACATTCGGGCCATGGCGCGGCCGTAAGCCGTCGGTGTGCAGTACACGTAGCAGCCCAGCAGCCCAAGGCGGTCGCAGGCATCACGAAGCCGGTCGAGGTTCGGGGCCAAGGCGGCGAGAACGGACCGTGTGGACACCGGAACCAGCATGCGCGGCCGCCCCAGGGAGGCGATGCAGGCGCCGCGAGCGGGCATGTCCGACGTGAGGCCCAATGCGTGGCCTCGTGGGCCTGCTCGCCGCGCCGCTGGGCGCCCGCACGACGCTCTGGCCGGCGGCGGTGTGGTCGGCCGTGAGTAGCGCGGCGGTGCTGGGCACTCCAAGGGTCCGCGCGATACGCGGACCCCAGCCGGTGCGATGGCCGCCCCTCACATCATGTCGGTGGCGCGCCGTTCCCCCGCGGTGGACGCCGAGGCCACTTCCGTGCACATGACCACGCTCGGCGATCACCGGTACGACGCCGATCGGCTGCCCTGCCACCTGTCCGTGGCAGGGCAGCCGCAGTGTCGTCAGGGGAGACGCCTGGCTCAGATGGTCGTCTTGAGCGCCACCTCGATATTGCCGCGGGTGACATTGGAGTACGGGCAGACTTGGTGCGTGGCCTGCACGAGTTCGTCGGCGGTGGTCTGGTCCAGGCCCGGCAGGTGCGCGTGCAGCTCGACCGCGAGGGTGAAGCGTGCGTCGTCAAGGGCGAGCAGGCTCACCGTTGACGTGACGGTCGAGTCGGCCACGCGGACCTTGCGCTCGCTGGCGATCAGGCGCAGCCCGTTGTGGAAGCAGGCGGCATAACCGGCGGCGAACAACTGCTCGGGGTTGGTCTTCTCGCCGCCGGGACCTCCCATCTCCTTCGGAACCGCGAGGAGTTCGTCGAGGACTCCGTCGGTGGAACGGACCTCGCCGTTGCGGCCGTCGCCGGACGAGACGGCCTCGGTGGTGTAGAGCACGGGCATGGTGACTCCTATCAGGGTTGCTGTGGGTATGTGGACGGTGCGGGCCGACACGACGTGGCGCTGCCGGGCGTTGTCTTTCGGCCGGCACACCGAGCGGCTATGGGGCCGGTTCGGTGGCCAAAGGGGCGCGCGGCGGCGTGGAGTCCGCAGGACGGGCGTGCCCGTCTGCGGCTGCGGCGGCCTGGGCGAGCAATGTCAGTGCGGCCTGCGAGGCCGACCCGGCTTCGGCGGTGACGGCGACGATGCGCTGCCCCGGCTTCGCAGGGACGGACAGGGCTTGTTGGGTGACGTCAAGGGATCCGACAAGCGGGTGGTGCATGCGGTAGGCGGCGATGTCCCAGGCACGGACCCGGTGCTGGGACCACAAGGTGGTGAACTCCTGGCTGTGCATGGCCAGTTCGCCGATCAGCGCGGCCAACTGCGGATCGTCCGGGTAGCGGCCGACGGCCAGGCGGAGTCGGCCGACCACGTCCCTGGCCTTCTTCGGCCAGTCCTCGTACAGCTCGCGGGTGTGCGCGTCGCGAAAGACCAGGCGCGCGGTGTTCGGGCGCCCCTTCGGGTCAGCGGGGCTGTCGGGGGCGAGGTGGCCGGCGAACAGCGCGTGTCCGGTGCGGTTCCAGCCCAGCACATCGCTGCGGCGGCCGAGGACGATGACCGGAGTGTCTCCGAACGCGGCGATCAGCTGTTCGGTCGCGGCGGTGAGCTGCTCCGGCGCCGGACGTCGGGTTCGTGAGCGAGCGTTCTGGTGAGCGGCTTCGGCGAGGTCGTGCAGGTGTCGGCTTTCGGTGTCGTCCAGTTGAAGCGCGCGCGATCGCGTCCAGCACCTCGGGGGAGGCGTGGAGCGATGTCCCCTGCTCCAGCCGGATGTAGTACGACTCGCTGACGCCCGCCAGACGGGCCACCTCGTCCCGTCGCAGGCCCGGCACCCGCCGCTGCTCGCCGTACGTCGCCACCCCTACGTCTGTGGGCTGGAGTTGCGCACGGCGGGCTCGCAGGAACCGCCCCAACTGCGGCTTGCTGTCCATGTGATCGAGTATGGGCGCGGGCACCGCGGCCCGCCTGCCCCTGCCAGTGTCAGCCAGGCTTCCCCGCGTGGGGACCTGCGGACGAACGCAGCGAGCTTTGGTGCCGAGTGCTCCACCGGGTCGCGAGGCGACCGCCTCATCAGCCGGGATGACACCGCGCTGCGAGAGCTCGCCGGTGTCGAGAACGTCGTCCACCTCATCGGAAATTCGGTGCTGGGATTGTTGCAACGCCCCTAGCTGCCAGCGCAGTTGCGACGGAATCCGGCCGTGATCCCGGCGGCGGTAGAGGAGTTCGCGCGTTGGGACGGTCCAGTACCCCTCGCCATCCGTCGATTCCCGCTTGAGGACGTCGAGATCGGAGGCGTGACCATCCCGGCCGGCGAGACGGTGTTGCTCTCCATCGCCTCGGCCAACCGCGACCCGGACCGCTTTCCCGACCCCGACCAGCTCGACCCGCGGCGCGCGCAGAGCGGCAACCTCTGGTTCGGCCACGGCATCCATCACTGCCTGGGCGCGGCGCTGGCCCGGGTGGAGGCCGAGACCGCCATCGAGGCGCTGCTTCGCCGCTTCCCAGGCCCGGCACTCGCCGTGCCGCCCGACGAGCTGCGGTGGCGGCCCTCGGTACGTGCTCGAGGCCTGACCTCTCTCCCGGTCACCTGGTGACGGCCAAAAGTACACTCGCTTGATGCGCGACCAGGATCGGATGCGGTATGAAGGTTCCAGCGCCTGCCCGGTGTGCATCCCCCGTCGCACCGGGCAGGCCTCTCCGAGCCGAGGTCAGAAGGCCGCTCGGCCCTGGTATGAACTTCCGGTCTGGACGAGTGGTTGCGTCTGGAAGTAGAACCGCGTCCCGTGCGTGACGTTACTGGCTATTACCGACCACTCGGTCAGTCGGCTCACGATTGTCCAGCCGTTTTGGCACGTGTGGTTCTTGGCCCAGCAGACACGCACCTCAAGGCCGTCCTCCGTGTTGAGGCGGAGGTTGATGTCGTTGCAGCGGGACGTGGTGGTGTACGTGTTGCTGTAGCCGTTTTCCGGAAGGGACAATGCCACGGAACCGCCGTAGCAGGACGTTGCCACGGACGCGGGCTGTGGGGCGGCCACCCTGGCCGCTGCCTGGGCGGGGGCTGTCAGGCCCAGAGTTGCCAGCCCGGCGAGGGTTGTGGTGGCTGCGAGTGCGGTGATGCCCTTGCGGACGTTCATGGCCTCGGTACCTTCCGTCGTGGTGGGACTGTGCGGCTGACCGCTGAGCCCTGGCGTGCAGACCACGGTGCACGGCGGTTGGCCGAAGGGCGAGAGGCGCTCGGGCAAGTGGTGTCCTCTCGGGACGTCCCACCCTCTGAACTGCTGTGATGAGGCATGGCGTGGCACTGCTGTGGGACGGCGAAGGCCGTGCACGCATCGATCCCGAGTCGCCGCCGCAAAGCCAACGGTGGCGGCCGCGGACGGAACGTCGGACCACCGGGCCGGGCGGCGCCCGGCGCAGGTCGTAAGGGGGTGACTTGGAGAGCCGACTGCCAGGCGTGGGGTCGCAGACGCGGGACGACGACTGGGGCTTCGGATAACTCCCCTGACATGTATGGCGATAGGTAGCTTGGACGCGTGGCAGCGCGGATCTTCTACATCGACGACTCCGGCGCGGAGAGCACCGGCTATGTCGTCTACGGCTGGGCCGAGGTCGACATAGCCCAGTGGAGCAAGGCGCTGCGCCGCTGGTTGGACTTCCGTAAGCGGCTGTACACCGACGCCGGCATCCCCGCCGACTACGAGTTGCACGCCACCCAGTTCATTCCCGGCCGCGGTGAGCCATCCGGGAACCGGGCGTGGGACCGCCGCAAGAAGAACCGAGCGCAGGTCGCGCAGAACGCTCTCGCCACCATCGCCGCCATGCCCGGTACCTTCGCCGGTGCGGTCTACCGTCACACACCGAAGAGGGGCCGCGCCTACCACGGCGAGCGCGCCGCGGTGTACGAGGCACTCCTCGCGGACCTCGACGCCCGGCTCGGTGCCACCGGCGACCACGGCGTCATCGTCATGGACGGAGACGGCAGCGATCCGACCTATCAGCGTGAGCACCGCAAGCTGAAGCTGGCCACCCGGCACATCGTCGAGGACCCTTGGTTCCTCGGTTCCAACACCAGCCAGCCCGTACAGGCCGCCGACCTGCTCGCCTACACCGCGTACCAAGCGGTGCAGCGCCACGAGGGCAAGCGGTTCATGTGGGACTGGTGGGCCAGGCTGCTGCCGGCCGCCGACCCGCCCCGGAAGATCTGAGCAGCACAAAGGCCCGGCACTCTGGCCGGGCCTTGAGAAAGCTAGACCCGGTGATCCCGCGTACGCAGGCCAGGTCCGCACAACGAGTATGCCATACCCCGCGCAGAGTCACACCCCTTCACACCTGGCGGGGCGCCGCGCGCCAGGTCGGCGTGGCGGAATCCGTGCGGCACGCGTTCCGTGAGCGCGGCTGCAGCGGCCTTCAGACAGTCTGAAGCCGTTGTCAGATACCCGCCGAGGCCATTTCGATGGCCGAGCGGTAGTTGAGGGCTGTTGCCTTCACACAGGCGCCGTAAGTACGGTTCTTGCTGACCACCAGGAAGTAGTCGCGCAGGTTCTTCCAGTAGCTCACCAGGTAACCCAGCCCGGGAACGAAGCCTGGGGGCCTGGGCACCAGCGCGAACGCAGCGGAGCACTTGAGGATCTCGCCGGTCGCCTGCGACAGGACGTCGCTCACGTCGCTGTTCATGTTCCATCCGGCGGCCAGCGAGTCGTCCCAGATGGCGCCCGCCACCTGGCGGAGGTCTTCCTGTTGCTGCGGTGTCGGGTCGTCGTTGAACACGCCGACGGCGGCGGGTCGTTGGGCTGGGACGCCGCTTGCCTGCGCCGTCCCCGCCGCGCCGACGGCCAGCGTCGCTCCGGCGACGAGGAGCGCCAGCGCGGGTGTCAAACGGGATAACCGTTGCCTCACCGCATCCTCCAGTTGTCCGTGGACCGGTCGGACTCGCATTCGTCAGGCACTGACGGGCCAACCATCGCGCATTGTCGCGGACACGGTCAACGCCCAGCGCATGACCGTCACGTGAACCGTGCCGACGGTGGGCACCTCCGGCTCAGCGGGTGACAGGCTGCACGGAAGATGGACTTGGGATTCCCGTAAGGGGAGACGCGAAGGTGGGGGCATGGAGGACGGGACGCGCTGCATGATGTCGGTGCCCGAGGCCGCGGCAGCGCACGCCGACGCCCTGGAGGTGCGGATCCGCACCCTCCGGCTGCGGCGTGCGCTGCTACGAGCGGTAGCCGAACGCAGCCGCCTCAGCACGGCTGGGGTGCTACCCGTGCAGCCGCTCCCGCAGTTCCTCGACATCGGCGAGGAACCAGGTCTGCCGCCCACGGTTGGCCCAGGTCGAGGGCACGTCCGGGGGTGAGCAGGCTGCGATCCAGATAGGAAACGAGGTTCTCGTCCGGCTTGGCGACGAAGAACGGTATGGGCTTGGACCGATCGGCGTAGAAGCCGTCCCACCAGGCGCTTCCGTCGGTCGTCGTCCATCGGTCGGCATCTGGCGCGAACAGGCTGTCCATGAGCCTGAGTACGTCGTCGATCGTGCGCACGCTCCGGTTCATCCGGCCCCCTCTCGTGGTACGGCGATGGTAGGGCGGCTTCAGGTAAAAGACCACGTCAAACGGCATGGCGGGATATCCTGAGGGCGCGTCTGAGGGCCGCTGACGCGGGCGGACACGGCATCCTCCCGGCCCTGCGTGCAAGGCCGTCGCCGCCCTGGTCCGGGGCCGCGACGGAGGCGTTCTTGGTCGCGCTCAGGCGGCATTTTCGCGGATCAGGACGTTGTGGCTCCATCAGTGGCGCCCAGAGTTCAGCCTCCTCCGATTCCGGTGCAAGGCCGGTCTGGCGACGGCTTCATGCGGGGGCGTTACCATCCCCGCCCATGAGCGACGACGTGCGCAACATCATCCTCGGGCTCGCGGCCAGCGCCATCAGTGCCGGTTTCGGCTGGTTCGTACGCACCTATGTCTGGCGGCGGCGACTGAGGCGCAAGCAGCGCTTCTTCGGGCTGCCGACCGGCTCCGAGTGCCTTCTTGTGGTCAACAGGGACACGAAGGCGGAGCGGGATTCAAGCGTGAGCCGACATGACGCGGTCGCGCTGATGGAACTGGCGGCAGTGGTCAAGGAGTGCGGCGCGCACGCCGAGATCCTGCCGCATGACCTGGGGCAGCAGGGGTTTGGCTCGCGTACGGAGTTCTGTGTCGGCGGACCGTCGTCGAACCTGCGCACAGCGGCGCATCTGAGGTCCCTGCTGCCGGGCGTCGCCATGAACGCCGGTGCTGAACTCGGCCCGGATCAGGGTGCGTTCACGATCGGTGGCGAGACGTACCGCATGGAGAGGGGGGTCGTGGAGTACGTTCTGCTGGCGCGGCTCACCGCGGGTAAGGGCGCTGGCAACGACCGGCCGGTGTTCCTCGCCTGTGGTCAGCGCGGGATAACCAACCAGGCGGCGGTGCGGTATCTCGCCCGTCACCACGGCCGTCTCGCGCGCAGTCATGGGTCGGACGCCACCTTCTGCCTGCTGCTGAAGGTGGTCAACTCCGATGCGTACGGTCCGGACATGGCCGAACTGGTCGCCGACGTGACACGAGCGGCGACCACTGCTCCGGTGGCCGCCGCCTGAGGCTCGGGGCCCTGCTGAACTCCTGGGCCGGGGCGGTTCGTTGCCCGCGCGGCAGGCTTCGGCACGTCCTCGCAAGGTGGTCACAAGTTCCCCATGTGACTGCCATAATCCCGTTTAACACTCAACAATTCGGGGGTCGTCATGTCGCAGCATGGCCAGTCAATGTCTTCAGGTCTCGGCGTAGGCGACGACCGCGATCCGTGCGGCCCGGCGGAGCGTCTGGCGGCGGAACGGGGCGGTGTGCCGGGTGATCGTCGTGCGGCTGGGGAAACGGCCGGTCGGCGTGCGACTCGGGAGCGGTCGTCGCACGCTGGCGGTATGGGGTATCCGACTCTTGTGGTGCATCCGCCTCAGGACGGTGGGCGGCTGATGACGGTGCTTGGTGAGCCGGTCGGCGTCGCCAAGTCACCGGGTGACGTCGAGGAACTCCTGCGCCGTGCAGGCATCAATCCGGACGACGTGGCTCTGGATGATCCGGATCTGATCGAGTGGCGCGGCGGTGGACCCGAAGTCTGGGGTTAGCCAGCCGGTGCGGCTGCTGCCGCCGCGGGCGTCTTCGCAGGCCGAAGCGTGAGTTTGAGACGGCCGGGATCGCGACGGCGGTGTCCCGCGCCGTTCCGTCTGATCGCTGGGTTGTTCGGCGGCGGGTAGCGGGGGCGGTGGCTGGAGTTCCGCCGCCCCCTGGGTGAGGAGCTCCTACTCAGTACCTGACGATCACGCAGCGGTGAACTCTGGAGTTCCAGCGGTAGTGGCTCCGGCAGCGCACCCGCGTGCCGAGCAACCTGAAGACGCTCATGGCCGTCCCTCCTGGGGGTCGGGCCGAGAGGAATCGTCCCCGTCGATTCCATCCTCTCAAATGCCGGAGGCCGTGTCCTGCCCAAGCGCGCGCTGCGGCGACCATCCCGGTCAGACCAGGGATGCCGCCCGCCGTCATGGGCCGGACACCGCGGGGGGTGGCCGCCGCGCCGCCGCGGTGCAGCGCGGCGGCGCGGGCGTGGCGTCAGGGTGCGAGGTGTCAGGGTGCGACGTGTCGGCGGTCGATGACCGAACGAAGCTTCCCGCTCGTGGCGGTCCGCTCGAAGTCAAGCGTGTCGACCGTCTCCACCGAGCAGCTGAGCAACTCCTCGTCCACCGCGCCGCGCAACTCCGGGCAGCCGTCCAGGAAGGCTTCGCGCGCCACGTCGGGCGCCGGTGCGTAGCGCCGGTCGAGACGGAGCGTCAGCTGCTCGCGTCCGGTGCCGGAGGACAGCACCATCTGCAGCTCACCGCGGTAGCCCAGGCGTTCCTCCGCGGTCCGGACGAACTGGCGGTAGTTGTAGAAGTAGGTACCCACCCGCACCACATCGCCGTGCCGCCCCAGCAGTTCGATGCGCGGGGTATGACTGCCGCAGCCGCACACACCGGGCACCGCACGGCCCAGGTCGCCGATCTCGTAACGGTCGAGGCGCTGTCCCCGCCGGGTCCGGCTGGTGAACACCAGCCGCCCCGGCTGCCCGCCGAGCACCGGCCGGTCCTCCTGCGGATCGAGGATCTCCAGCGTGTGCAGCTCGGTGAGCACGTGGTGTACCGAGCCTTCGCAGTGGTCGCACTGGTAGCCGAGCGGTCCGAGGTCCGTGCTCCCGTACGCGGCCGAGCGGATCACCTCCACCCCGAAGTCCTCTTCCAGCGTGCGGCGTTGCTCCGCGGTGAAGTGCTCACCACCGTAGAACACCTTGCGGATCCCGCCGTACGGGCCCAGCAGATCGGCCTGGGTGTGGAACAACTGCCACAGGTAGGACGGCATGCCGAAGACGGTGTCCACCCGGTACTCCACTAGCGCCTCGGCGATGGCCCGGTGGTCGGGGCCAGCCGCGATCGGGATCTGGGTGGCGCTCAGCCGCTCCAGGATGGAGAAGAAGCTGATGAAGCTGCCATACATCCCGCCGCAGAAGAACAGGTTCGCCGCCCGGTCACGGCGCGGATCGAACCCCGCGGTCAGCAGGCCGTGCGCGGCGGCGCGCATCTGCGTGTCGTAGTCGTCGTGGGTGAAGACCGACAGCGCGGGCGCCCCGGTGGTGCCGCCGCTGCGGAAGTACAGCTGGGCGTCGTCCGGATCGATGTCACGCAGGGCGCGTTGCACGCCCGCCTTGTCCAGCAGCGGCCCGGTGGGCGGGGCGGGCTGGGCGACGGGGCGTATCAGGTCGTCCAGGCAGGCGACGTCGGCGAACTGGCCGTCCGCCTGCACGCTGACCCGGCGGCTGTAACGCTGTAGGGCGTACACCCCGTCGTGCGGCTCTCCGTGATAGCTGTCCGGCATCGCGCCGACCGGCGTGATCCGCAGCACCCCGGCCGCGATGGCGGCCCGGGACAGCGCCGCGATGTCGGCCTTGCTGCCGCCGATCGCCGCGGTCTGCAGATAGCGGCGCATCGGCCGCAGGACCGCGGTCAGCCGGGCCCGGGGCAGCGGCTTGACCCAGATGCTGCGGTGCAACGGGGAGGCCGTCAGCGCGGCCCGGGAGTCGGCCAGGACACGCCATGAACCGTCCTCGGCCGCGATGACCTTCGTCAGACCGAGATGGCTCTCCAGCCGGGCCACCAACTCGGTGGTGGTGATCTCGGCCCGGGCCGCCTCGTCGATCACCGGCGCCGGGCGTCCGGCCGACACCCCGGCCAGTACGTCGGCGAACCGCCGGGCGAAGGCGAAGACCTCCTCCGCGTCGTCCGTGTCGAGGTAGATCACCTGAGGGCTGGAACACGCCTGCTGCTCGAAGCGGCACACGTCCGCCGCCAGTGCGGCCAGCGTGTCCGGCGCGGCCCAGACGTCGCGGGTCAGATAGCCGAACGAGATCTTGTGACCCCATTCGATCAACCGGCAGCCCGCCGGAACATGCGCGGCCACCCCCTCGACGGCCGCCTCGCCGCCCCAGACGGCCACCGCGTCGGCGGCCGCGCAGATGTCCCGCAGCCACTCCTGACGCCGCGACGGGAAGCGCAGCGCGATCAGCCGGGCGGCGATGGCACCGGACGGGTCGGCCGCGGCCAGCTCGGCGAGCAGGTGCTGGGCGAGCAGGGTGTCCCCGCTGCTGGTCTTCAGCACGTTGACGTTGCCCGCGAGCAGGCCCTCGATGACGCTCAGCGGTGCGACGCCCGCCGAGTTGCCCGGCGCGATGTGCACCACGAGTCCGACCGGGGCCCAGGCCTCGAAGACCGTGGTACGCGCGTCCGGGCGGGTCAACCGGTCCGGCGCGGGGCCGCCGAGTTCCCTGCGCAGCTTGCGGGTCAGCGCCGTACGGCTGATGGCCTCCGCGATCTCGGCGAGTACCGCGTCCGCCTCCTCGCCGTCCGTACCCGCCGCGATCAGGGGTTCCGCCAGTCGCGTGCGGACGCCCCGCGCCGGGTCCCGCAGCGCGGTGCTCAGCGCGTCACAGGCGGCCAGCACCGTGTCGGTGTCCAACGGCTCGGCCAGCGCCCGCTCCACGGTGGTCGGCAGATCGGCCAGTCGCTTGGCCGCTTCGGCGTCGTCGATGAACGCGCCTTGCCAGAAGTGGTCGTTGCCGGTCAAGACATTCCCTTCAGCAGTTCGGCGGCGGCGACCGCGCAACTGCGGTTGCGGCTCAGTCCGGCACGCCCGTGGATGGTGAACCAGTCGGTGCCCAGCGGGCATTCGCACTCTCCGCCCGGCTGGAGCGAGGCGAGATCTCCCATGACGACGCTGTGCGCCGGAACCGAGGTGATGTACGGCGAGGCCAGATGCAGATAGCCGCGTTCGCCGTACGGCAACGGCCGCAGCGTTTCGGTCGAGCGCACCGCCGCCCGGGACCACACCGGCACATGCAACCGGTGGCGTTCGCACTCCACGTACGGCACGCAGTGCTCGACCGAACCGTAGGTGTCGCGGATCCGGTCGCCGGGGATGCCCAGTCGCTCGGTGACGGCCGCGTGGAAACGGTCCTTGGGGATCTGCCGGTCGGCGTGTCCCTTCCAGCCGCCGCCGAGCACCACCAGCGAGTCCTCGGGCAACCGCAGCGCGGGGACGCCGAGTTCGCGCATCCGCTCCAAGGTGAAGTGCAAGAAGGCGGGGAAGCCCAGGATCCGGACCGGCAGCCCCTCGTCCGCGTAGCGCTGCAGCGCGTTCAGCACACCGAACACATCGAACTCATGACCCTTGCCGGTGTGCCGCAGGGCGTACGAGACCTGTCGCGCGGGTGCGAAGTCGCACAGGTAGTTGTCGGTGAACGAGGTGCCAAGCCGCATCTCGGGAGCCGGTTCATAGCTGTACAGAAGGTAGTTGACCGGCTGCTCGGGGGTGATCCACCCGTAGGAGTCGAAGATCCGGCCGACCATGCGCTGCGCGGCGCGGATGGTCCACTCGTCGAAGAACATCTGCGACTTCTGGCCGCTGGTGCCGGACGAGGTCAGATGGAGGAAGACCTCGTCCCGGGGGACGGAGAGCACCTCGTGCAGCTTGAAGAAGTTGGCGTGTACGAGCGGCAGCGAGCCGCCCGGGGTGTCGGCCAGCAGCGAGCGGAAGAACGGGGAGCGCTGCGCGTGCCAGGCGTTGGCCTCCTCCATGGCGGCTGCGAACAGCGCGTCGGTCCGCTCGTCCTGCGCGTAGGGATCGGCCAGGTCGCACAGCCGCTGCACGTTCGGCAGCGCCGCGGGGTCGGGGACCTCGACGGGGGCGAGATGCGGGTTCGGCGGATTGGCGGGGTTCATGAGACAACCTCGGGGAGGGGCAGATAAGTCGAAGTCCAGGCCGTCAGATACGCCGTCAGATACGGCTGGAGCAGACCGCCCGCGGCGACGTTGCGGAAGTCGATCTGACGGCTGGTGCGGGAGAGCACCACATAGTCGTGGAAGCGGTCGGCGGACCGCCGCATGGCCGGGTAGACGGCGCCGGGTACGAAACCCTGGGCCAGGAAGGCTGCCAGCCCCGTGCTGTCGGCCAGCGGCAGCAGCGCCTCCACATAGTCGGCGCCGGCCCGCGCGACGGCGTCCATCAGCGGTTCGAGCAAGTCGGTGACCGCGCCGAGGTGCGGATGCACCGCGACCAGAGCGCAGCTACCGGCCGCCCGGTCCAACTGGGCGTACGCCTCGAAGCGGCCGTCGTCCGGCAGCAGTACGGCGTTGGGCGTGTGCAGCGGAAAGAAGCGGCTGGCCGGATCGGGGAACAGCTCCAGGAACCGGCGCCGCACGAAACCGGGCGCGTCGACGAGTTCGAAGTCGGCCCCCGAACGGGTCGTGGAACGCGGCGCGTTCGGGCCGGGCCGGGCGGCCGCCGGATCGCCGAAGCCGACGCCCGTGCTCTCCTCGCAGGCCCGCAGCAGCGGCAGCAGCGCCTCGGGCACTTCCGGCACGGTCTCCCGGCGGGTCAGGACGCCGTCCGCGTAGCGGACGAACAGCGCCAGGCTCTCGCAACCCTCGACCTCGGCCGCGTTGGGCATCAGGCCGACCGGCCGGAACCCGTTGCGCAGCACCACGTTCTGCGGACCGCGGGTGACCATACGGACCGTGGCGTACACCGAGTCCACGCCGCCGCCGTCGAACGCCGCCGAGCACACCGACCCGGTCAGCCGCCCGGCCAGGCCCCCCTGGCGGTGCGCGGGATGCACCGCGAGCCCCACCAGTTTGCCGACGCGGGTCCCCGGATCGGTCTGGACGACCGCGGAACCGGCCAGTTCACCGCTGCCGGTACGGGCGGTGAGCCAGTACGTGTGCGGGTCGGCGATCAGCCGCCGCATGACCGCGGGATCGCTGCCGAGCGCGACGGGGTAGCCGTGGCCGTAGACGTCGAAGTACAACTGCCGCAGATCGGCGATGTCGCGAAGTGCCGCCGAGGTGAGCGTCGTGGTCATCACTGGTCACCAGCCATCGCCGCGGCCGCCTCCAGCGGCTCGTCCAGACCGTCGTCCGCGACGGATTCGTGCTGGCTACGTCCGCCCAGCCAGCACAGCGCCAGGGCCGCCGGAACCAGCCCGGCCGCCTGCAGCAGGCACAGCGAACGCGGCGACAGGTGGTCGCCGAGGAGGCCGAAGACCAGCGAGGAGACCGGGAACGTCGCGCCCAGCAGGGCCTGCATGGCGGCGAAGAACACCGGCTTGTCGGCGGTGGGCACCAGCCGCTGGAACAGGGCGACGAACCGCACCCCGATCGCGCCGACGCACCACCCGGCGACCACCAGGCAGGCCGCCACGACGGCCTGGTCGGCGACCGCGCCCGGCACGCCCAGCGCGGCTGCCATCGCCACCAGGCAGGCGCCGCCGGTGGTCGCCGGGCCGCCGGGCAGCAGACGGCCGGTGAACGACCCCACCAACGCGCCGATGCCCAGGGCGGATTCGAAGGTGGCGACCGTGCTTCCGTCGGAGTGCAGCACTGAGCGCGTGTACAGCGGCATGACCACGTACACAGCGGTGGTGAACAGGTTGGCCGCCGTCAGGCACCACAACACGTACCGGATCAGCGGGCGACCGCCGAGCACCTGGCGCAACGTCCGCCGTGCGGCGGTGGCCTGGCCGTCGGCCGCCTCCTCCGGGGCCGCCGCGAAGCGCGCCAGGCCGAGCACACCGGCCGCCGCCAGGTAGGCCCCGGCGCACCCCGCGAGCACCGCGGGAAAACCTCCGGCGTCCACCACCAGCGGGCCCAGCAGCCCGCCCGCGAGTCCGGCGAGCGACTGGGTGGCCAGCTCGAATCCGGTGGCCGCCTCGATGTCCGCGTCATCGACCAGTTCCGGCACCGAGGTGGTCAGACACGGGTCGAAGAGCGCCTGGCACGCCGCCAGCACCAGCGCCGCCGCGTACGCGGTCACCAGCGGCAGCGCGTGCAGATGGGCCCAGCCCGCCACCCCGGCCGCGACCACCCCCGCCACGGCGGCCGAGACCCGGAGTACCTCCCGGTGCGGGTACCGGGCGATAACCCGGGCGACCAGCGGGGCCAGCGCGACCGCGGGCAGCGTGCTCACCGCGAGGAAGGCACCGGAGGCCAGGCCCTGGTCACCGCCGATCGCATAGCCGACCAGCCACCACACGGCGCCGACCTGGAACATCCGGTTGGCGGCCTGGGTGAGTACCTGGGCGGCCCATACGGCGCCGAACGCCCGGTTGCGCAGCACCACGGGCAGCCGCCGGGCGCTTCTCGGGGTCGCCGTCATGACTGCGCCCTCTCGTCCAGCACCCGGATCAGCTTGCCCGAGCGGGCGTTGACCGCAAGCCCGCCCATCCGGGCCCACTCCACGGCGGGCGGGTGCACATGACCCGCCAGTGCGGCCTCGGCGTACAGCGGGCGGGCCGCGATCAGCTCCTTGGCGATGGCATCGGCCAACTCGCCCAGTCCGGTGGTGTCCTGGTCGGTCGCCAGCCGCAGCACCAGTCCGTCACGCCCGTCCCAGCGCCGGGTGACCAGTTGGATGCCGACCACATGTCCCGCGAGGTCCGCGGCGCCAACGATGTCATGGACGTCCTGCGTGTACAGCGAGACCGGGCCGACGCGCACGCCCTCCTCGGAGCGGCCGAGTATGCGGAAGTGCCCGGCGTCGGCGTCCACCCATTCCGCGCGGTCACCGACCGGATAGCGCAGGATCGGCATCAGCCGTCTCCGCAGGTCGGTCAGCACGGCACGGCCCGGCACACCGTTCGCGGTGATCGGCTGCCCGGTGTGCTCGTCGAGGATCTCCATGACGGCGTACGGGGTGAACGAGCGGTGGATGCGGGGATCCCCGCCGGGCACGGCGGCGCCGAGCAGCCCGGCGTCCACACTCGCGTAACCGATGGAGCGCGGGGCGGCGTTGGGGAGTGCCCGGGACAACAGCCGGTGCTGATCGGAGAAGAGACTTTCCCCGCCGAAGAACAGCAGTTCAACCCGGGGAAGTTGGCGACCGGACGCGATGAGGTGGTCGGCCAGCGAGCACAGTGTGGTCGGAGTCCCCGCCACCACATCGACGTCGAATTCCGTCAGCGTGTGTACGGTCGACTCCAGTGGGGCCGCACCGCCGATCGGCAGTCGTACGTTGCCGACGGGGGAGTGCTGGAGTGCGTCCAGAATGAACGTGAAACTGGCGTAGAGCTCGCCCGCGTAGAACAGGTCCGCAACTCGGTGCCCCGGACGCAGCCCGGCCCCGACCAGGTTCTCACCGAAGGCGGCGGTGAATTCGCGCCACTCTTCACGTGTATAGAAGGAGAATTTGGGTGCCCCGGTCGTGCCACCGCTTTTGAAGACCACCGCTTCGTCCAGCGGCCCGGTCAACAGGCGATTGCCGCGTGGTGTGTTGGCTCGCCAGAACTCGGTCTGCGGCACCACCGGAAGGTCCGTCAGCTCTGTGACCCGATCCGGCAGATCGGCGTAGAGCCGGGAGTAGAACGGTGAGTTGTGACGCACGAAGCGTATGAGTTCCGATATTTGTTGAACGGGCATCGATCCCTGCTTTGTGGCATGCGAAGGAGAGTGATGTCACATGGTGGTGAGATCACTTTGACGGGTGTGGCCGTCGTACGGGCCCTGCTGGCGGCAGCGGTCCGTACCCCGGATTTCGGGGCTATTTCCGACGGGCGGGGAGCACGCTAGCTGTAACCGCGGTGGCCGGTGCAAGCGGGCAGGCGATTTCCGGCCGGTTCCGGCTGGAAAGAAAACAGAAGGTGAATAGTCGTGTTCTGGCCAACTCGCCATGAGCTCGGGCCACTTGATGTCCCCACAGAACAATAACGGTACCACCCCTTCCGGCCCATTTTCGAACCGTGCTCGCGGGCCGCTGGGATACCCCTGTGCGGGTACCGTGGTATAGGCGGCGCGGCTGGAAAGCACTGCGGCCCGTCCCGAATGAACGGGACGGGCCGGGTGGTCGGCGGGCCGGTGGATCAGCGCCAGGAGTCGTTCAGCGTGACGGATCCCGAAGCGCCGGTCGTATACGAGCGGTTGGGATCGCTTTCCCAGGTGACGGAGCCGTCCGGATTCTTCTTCAGGTACTTGTACTGGACAGTGGTCTGCGCCGGGAGGGAGACCGTGCCGCTCCACACCGGGTAGGACGCCGAGGACAGCGGTACGGACTTGGCCGGGTCCCAGGAGCCCAGCGCCGGGACCGAGCCCACGACGAAGACGTTCTGGCCCCAGTAAGTGGTCGCGTTCTCGTCGAAAGTGACGGAGACCTGGTTCGGCGGACCGCCACTGGCGTACCGCTGGGCCACGATCGCCGGGGTGTCGACGGTCTTGCCCGCCGAGATGTCGACGGCCAGTCGCACGAACTGCGCCATCGTCCACATCAGCGGGGTCGCGGAGTTGTCCGGCTGCCCCTGGGTGAATCCGTCCGCACTGGCGCCGGGCCAGATCTGCTCGGAGATCTGGTAACCGGAGTTGGCCGCGTTCGCCATCGAGGCCAGCGTCGCCTGGGCGCCGGTCAGATCACCGGCCTGCACGTCGTACTCGCCGCGTTCACCGCTGAGCACCGGCCACGGGCGGCCGACGCCCGCACCCGTGTAGTCGGCGCCGGACGAGGTCTCACCGTAGCCGTCGTGGTTGTAGCGGCCCCAATAGGTGCCGTAGCCGGGGATGACCGTCTTGATCGTGGCGTCCACCGCCGCCAGCGAGTTGGTGATCTGTGGTGACGACGCGGGCTTCACACCGAGCCGGGACAGCTCCAGGAAGCCCTGGTCGACGATGGCCCGTTGGTCGTACGTGCCACCGCCGTTGGAGATGCTGATCGTGTCACCGCTGTTGGGGTTGCCGTTCGGAGTGATCCGTACGTAGTACGAGCCGCCCGCGATCGATCCCGTGGTGGTGTACGTGTGGGAGTCGACAGCCGTCTGGATGGCGTCGGCGTCGGCCAGATACGTGGACGCGTGCGACGGGTCGCCGTTCGCGGTCGCGATCTGGGCGGCGCACACCAGTCCGGCGACCTCGGCGGCCATCGTCGACGGGGAGTAGCCGCCGTTCTCCTCCCACCGCTCCTGGCCGGTGGCCGGGCCGTTGCTGACGATGTAGTCGGCGAGCAACCTCACCTTGGACCAGGTGGCCGCATCGGTCTTGCCGAGCTGGTAGGCCAGCACGATGGGGAAGGCGACCTGGTCCTCCTGGACGCCGCCCCACTCCTGGGTGCCGTCCAGCCAGCTGTTCTGCTTGACGTAGCCGCTGGAGGTCACCTCGTTGGTGAGGATGTAGTTGAGCGCGTCCGCCGCGTCGGTGCTGTCACCGGCCGCGAGCAGGGAGGTGGCCATCTGGTACTCGTCGCGGGTCCACACCAGGTGGTAGCCGTGTACCCCGGCGCTGTTGGCGCTGACGCTCCCGCCCCACGGGGTGAGCGGCGCGGCGACGAAACCGCCGACGTGGGTCTTGTCCTCGTCCGCCTTCACCTCCATCAGCGAGACCTGGTACTGCTGCTTGAGCTTGGCGTCCGAAGTGACCGAGGAGGGCGGTGCGTTGAGTCCGGCGTTCCAGCCGTGCCAGCCGGACTGGAAGGCGGTCTCGGCGCTGGGGAAGCCTGCGCTGAGTGAGGCGGCGGCGTCGCTGACCGCCGCGCCGGTGCTGGTGTTGAAGGCCAGGGCGAGGGTGAAGCTGGTGGAGCCGCTGGCGGACACCGGGATCTGGGCGGTCTGCGCGAGATGACCGGCGGTCGGCGCGGTCTGACCGGGTGTGGTGAGCTGGTGGCTGTTCATCAGCTCACTGGCTCCGTCGCCGGCGGTGCCCGCGTAGCCGGTGGCGGACGCGGTGAATCCGGTGGAGGCCGCCAGGGCGCTCGCCACCGATCCGTTCGCGGCCGTCAGATCGCCGCTGGCGGCGTCGGTGGATCCGGTGTTGCCCATGCCGTCGTTGTTCAGTGCCGGGTTGTACTGGGCGTACAGCGACAGCGGTGTGCTGGAGAGGTTCTCGAATGTCGTGCGCATCAGCACCACGGAACGGGCCGGATCGGCGACGTACGTCTTGGTGATCTTGTACTTGCCGTTGGCCGCGGCGTTGGTCTGCTGCCACTCCAACGAGGTCGGATCGACGAGGGAGATGGCGTGGCTGGTGTTGGCCACCTCGTTGTCGGTGAAGGACGAGCCGTCGGTGACGTAGTACTGCAGCCCGAAGGTGTCGGGGGTGTCGGGCTGCGGATACAGGACGTTCTGCAGCTCGCCGTTGCCGAGGGTGTACCAGACCTTCGACTGCGCGGAGAGCGCGTCGGCGAAGCCCTGTACGTTCGGCTCGTTCCAGTACGCGTCGGCACCCGGCGCTCCGGGCGCCGGGTCGGCGGCCGCGCTGCCCGCCGAACCGGCGAGTGCCGCGGCGGCCAGGGTGACCGCGGCGGTGAGGAGCGAGGTGCTACGGAGCCACGACGGCGCTCTCTTGGGTGGCCTCGCGGCCCTGCCGGGTGGCCTCTTGCTCGACATGTTGAACATATCGCTGCACTTATGCCTTTCGGTCGCCAGGGGTGGGGGACCTTGCGCGACTCCGCACACGATCGAAGCACCGGAGGGAGTGTCACCGCCCTGAGGTGCGAGAACGGTGCTGCGTGAGCTTCCTCCGGCGACGCGTACCTGTCAATACTTCAAGCGGATGCCATCCGGGCGGGGTTGCCGTGTTCAAGCTGTGAAGTCAGCCTCGGGCGGATTCCGCCAGCAGACCGGCGTCGCTGGACTGGACGCGTCCCGGGTGCGGGGGAGAGGGCGTCGACTTAGTGTCACGGCATGGGTCTCGTCCGGTCACGATCGCCGCTGTCCCGCATGCGGGGACCCCGGGGACCGGGCGGCATCGGCAGCATTCTGCTGGCCGCGCTCGCCGGGGTGGTGCTGGTGATCGCCACGCTCGCGTACGCGGCCACGCTTCCCTACGCGCCGTTCATACCGCCGCCGACCGACGCGCGGGGCCCCCAGCCGAATCTGCACCCCTTCTACCAGCAGACGCTGGCCTGGACGCACTGCGGACGACACGGGGTGAGCACCAGCGTCGCATCGCGCCCGGGGCTGGCCGCCGCGGTCTCCGGCATGCAGTGCGCTCGGCTGACGGTGCCGCAGGACTACGCCGCCCCGGCCAAGGGCACCGTCTCGCTGGCCGTGACCCGCTTCCGTGCCCATGCCTCCGGACACCGGCTGGGCTCACTGGTCTTCAACTTCGGCGGCCCGGGCACCTCGGGCGTCGACCAACTGGCCGCGCGGATCGGTAGCTTCGCCCGCCTGCGAGACTCCTACGACCTGATCGGCCTCGATCCACGGGGTTGGGGCCGCAGCCACCCGCTGACCTGCACCGGCCCGCAGGGCGAACCGCCCGCCGCCGCATCGGCGGACGCCGCGGCGCTGCTCCGCAGCCGTGATCCGGTCGACGACGCGGGGGTCCAACTACGGGCCGAGGCCGAGCAGTACGCCCAGCACGCGCGCGCCTGTGCGGAGATCTCCGGCCCGATCCTGCCCTACGTCGGCACCACCAGCGTCTCCCGGGACCTCGATGTGCTGCGGCAGGCCCTGGGCGACCGCAAGCTCAACTACTTCGGGATGTCGTACGGTTCCAAACTCGGTGCGGTCTACGCCCACCAGTTCCCGCACACCACAGGACGCATGGTCCTCGACGGCATCGTCGATCCCTCCCTCGACACCAGGCTGACGGCCCTCGCCCGAGCCAAGGACGACCAGCGCGGCATCCGGAACTTCCTCGCCGACTGCCTGCGGGAGCACCCCGCCGAATGCCCCTTCCACGGCAAGGTGGACACCGCCGAGGCGCGGCTCCAGCGCAGCTACGACGCGCTGGACCGCCATCCGCTGGCCGTACCGGGCGCGGAACTCGACCAGCAGACCTTCAGCCACGCCATCGCGGACTCGGTCTTCGACCAGCACGCGTGGCCCGCGCTGCGCTCCGCGCTGCGCGCCCTGCTCGTCCAGCAGGAGCCCGTACCACTGATCCGGCTCGGTGTGACCGCGGTGGCCGGTGGCATTGCCCGGCCGTCCGGGCCGTCCCGCGTCGATCCCCCGGCTGACAACGCCTACGCCGTCAGCCTTGCCGTGGAATGCCGGGACACAGCGGACCGCTACACCCCCCAGGAGGCGCAGACGGCACTGTCGAGCCTGGTGCGTGCCTCGCCGATCCTCGGCGCTTTGAGCCTGCACGAGATGCTGGCCTGCACCGGATGGACGGGCGGCGGTGACAACTCATGGCGGGAGGTCCGGGCGGAGGGCGCGCCGCGGATCCTGATGGTGACGACGGCAACCGACCCGGTCACCCCGTACCGGGGCGCGCGGCGGATGGCGGCGGCCACCGGTGTCGGAGTGGTGCTGACCTACCGCGGCCAGGGCCATGTCGCCTACCGGCTCAGCGAGTGCGTCCGGCAGCGCACCGACCGGTTCTTCCGCACCGGTCTGATGCCGGCCGACGGCGGGACCTGCGACTGACGTCCGGTGTCCGCCGACCGCCGGCGGACACCGGACGTCGTTCAGCGCACGGTGACGGTGCGGACCGCGGACGTCGGGCCGGGCTCGAAGCGGTTGCCGTGGGACTTCTCGAACAGCACGCCGCGGAATTGGTAGGTCCCCCGGTGCGTCGCCTTCACCCGCAGGGTGAGGCTGCCGCCCCCGCCGATGCCGGGCTTGGTGCACTTGAGGTCGCGCCAGGCGTGGTGTCCGGTCCGCTCCTGGACGCAGAAGCGCTTGATGTGGAAGTCGTCGTTGTCGCCGGTCCCCTTCAGATGGATCTGCCCGCCGACGTGCACGGTGCGCGGGCCCGCCGACAGCGAGATGTCGGACTTGGCGGAGGCGGCGCCGGCCGCGAGACCGACCGCCGAGAAGCCCGCCAGGGCGACGACGGCGGTGCGCAGCGCGACCCGGTTGAACCTGCTCATGGTTTCGCATTCCCCCTTGCTGTACAGCAGTTGGCGCGAGCCCGGGGAAGAGGGTCGGGCTTCTCCCGGGCTCGTGACCCGTACGACCGCCTGGATGGCGGAATGCCAGGTACCGTTGCCGCCCTGTCTGTCACTGGTTCATAACGGGCTCTACCAGGGGGTCAGGGTGAGCGTAAGTCCCGTCGGTGCCGTGTCCTGGATGTAGCTGGCGAACCCGGCGACGTCGTCGAAGGCGAAGCCGTACGCCTTGCCGTCCGTGGTGGCCGCGTGGATCGCCTTCGCGTAGTGGTTGGTGGTGTCGATGCTGTAGAACGCGCCGGCGTCGGTGACCGGTTGGGAGTGCTGGGAGGCGAGCACCGAGCGGTTGAACCCGGCGCCGAGCACGGCGGCGACCGGTCCGGTCGTACCGTCGTTGGGCGCGGCGAGCGCACCGTCGCAGTAGAGCACGTCACGGGTGGACGGCCGGGAGAAGGAGACCGAGCGGGGGCCGTTGAACGTGAGGGCGTCACCGCCGACCCGGCCGGTGAAGGTACCGGAGTCGACGGTGACCGTCAGATCCGTGCCGCGATAGGTGTCCCAGACCTGGCTGATGTACGCGTCGTAGTACGAGGACGAGAACAGCCCGGTGTCCAGGCCGTGGCCGGGGGCGATGACCCGCAGCTTGTTCCCGACGACCAGCTTGTCGAAGCCGGGCGCTGCGGCCACCGCGGAGAACACCGCATCGCGACCGCCCTGCCGGATCGTCCCGGTGGTCTGGTCGGCCGCACCGGTGAGCCGAAGCGCGAGCGGAACGCTGAACTGGTCGACGGCCGTCGTGTTGCAGTACATCCCGGAACTGTTGAACGTGAACTCCGAGAAGTCATGCAGCACCTGGTAGTTGGGATCGAAGGACACCCACCCCGCCGGGTACTGGAGGGCGGGGCGGCCCGCGCCGTCGGCGACCGCCTTGAACTTCAACTTGTCACCGAGGGCGACGTAGATCCTGCCGGACATGGCGGGCAGGGTGAGCCGGGTGTCCCCGGAGGCGGCCAGCGGTATGGAGTAGTCGGTGTAGCCGTCGGCCCCGTTGTCGGAGAGCGCTACCGGGGTGAGCGTGCCGTCCGGCTTGACGTAGGCCTGCTGACCGGTGGCCAGATCGGTGCCCACGATGTAGAGGCGGACCGAACTGTTGGCATACGTACCGGAGTTGTTCACCACGGTGAGCGGCAGGCTGCTGGCCGCCGCCGGTCCGGCGAACGCACGAGAAGTGAAGATTCCGGCGGTGGGGATGGTCGCTCCCGCCAGTCCGACGAGGAACGAGCGTCGCTTGAGCATTGCGTGGTCCCTGAGGTGTGGGGGGTGTGACGTTCGCTCATGTTGCCTGAGAAAACGCCACGTTCAGGTGTTGAGCGGAAGCCAAGCAGAAGGGGAGGAATCCTTTCAAGAGGTGTGCGCAACGGGATCACGGTTGCCGTGGGGGGTACAGCTTGCTTCTCGCCCCGTACGCGACCCTACGCGCCCTTGACGGCCTCGGCGGTGCGGGTGACGCTCATGCAATCGAGCGCAATCGGATCGGCACCGGGAGAGGATATGGGGTTGCGTTTCCTGGGGATCATCCCTAACACGCCCGTCGACGACTCGCCGACTATTTGGCTGGACGAGGACACGGGGGATCTGCTGATCCAGTCCTACAAGGCCACGGAGGAAGAGGTGAAGGCGTGCCAGGAGATCGGGTCGATTCCCGGTCACTCCACGGATGTTCCGGTTCACGAGACGATCATCCGGCTTCCAGCCGTGATGCTGAAGTGCATCCCGCGACCGGAGGGTGGCAACGGTGAAGTACCCCGTACGTGAGGGACTGGCCAAGGCGCAGCGCTCCGCCGTGCACCTGGAGATGCGTGACAGTTACACCCCGGACGATCCGGAGTTCGCCCGCTGGCGGGCTGGCCATCGATACGGCAACGACCCCGAGAAGCTGCCCGACTGGTGGGGGTCCTGGCGTGACCTCGTGACCGAGACGACGGCACGCGGCGTCGTGATGCGAAGGGCCCGCATCGTCTCGGAGCCGGTCACGGACTACATCCGGTATGAGCATGACCTCACGTTCGCCAACGTCGCAGCGGGTGAATTGGTCCGCTGGCTGCCCCGACGCAAGGCTGCCGACCTTGCGCTACCGGGGACTGACTTGTGGCTGTTCGACGGGTCGTCAGTGCTGTTCACCTTCTTCTCCGGAATCGGCGAGGTAGTTGATCGGGAGTGGTGCACCGAACCGGCTGTTGTGGGTCTGGTCAGTTCGGCCTTTGAAGCGGTGTGGGCACGGGCTACACCGCACGAGGAGTACAAGCCGGTCTGACTCGCCATGCCCGCCTCAGGATCTTCAAGTGTTCAAGCAGCCCGGCGAGTCCTTGCCGATCGCCTTCGGGAGATGCGCCAGGACGCCGGGCTGGACGGCAGGGCCCTCGCCGCTGCGTGCGGCTGGCACCCATCCAAGGTGTCGCGAATCTCGACTGCGAGGACCGCACCGTCCGCCGACGACATCCGCGCATGGTGCCGGGCGTGCGGCAGGGAGGACCAGACAGACGATCTGGTCGCTTCGCTGCGGGCTGTCGAAGGCATGTGGGTGGAATGGCGCCGAATGGAACATGCGGGACTGCGGCGGGCGCAGGAGGCCGTTCTCCCCCTGTTCGAGCGCACACGCTGGTTCCGGGCCTACTCTTCGTGGTTCGTGCCTGGATTGCTCCAGACCTACGGTTACACGGAGGACGTGTTGCGCGCTGTCCAACGACGGCGGGTCACAGTCGATGACGTGGCCGACGCTGTGGCCGTCCGCATGGATCGGCAACGCGTCCTGTACGAGGGACAACGGCGCTTTGCGTTCCTCGTTGAGGAGTCGGTGTTGAGGAATGGACTGGGCAGCGCTGACACACAGACGGAACAGCTTGAACACTTGATCACGGTCAGCGCCCTGCCCAACGTGAGCGTGGGAGTGGTACCTACTCGCCTGGGCCGAACGCGAATGCCAGTCGAGGGGTTCTGGATCTTCGATACTTCGCAAGTCAACGTTGAGCTTGTCTCGGGGCACCTCACGATCACGCAGCCCAGCGAGATAGCCATGTACGCGGACACGTTCACCACAATGGCTGACATGGCGGTCTATGGAGCGAAGGCCCGCGCATTGATCACCAAGGCCCTTGACTTGCTCCTGTGATCCACGCGCAATCACGTGCGGCGAGGGCCTGCGTACCCCGTGCCCGCCCCGCCATCCGATGCGGTGGGCAACGGTATGGAGGATGACCCGCCTGGGCCGACCGCCGGTCATCTGAGTCTCCACGCGTCGCGCCCGGCGCGACGCGCAACATACGGATACCGCCCGGCGACCCGGGTCAGCCCTCGCCCCCCGGCATCAGCGTGTTGGCGACCTCGCGGGCGACAGTGAGGATGTCCAGGTCGGGCAGGGAGAGGTCCTGCGCGGCAAAGCTGGCGAGGTTGACGCTGAACAGGGCGACCCGGGCGCGGAGTTGGTCGGCCGGTGCGGCGTCCGGGCCGAGGATGAGGTCGACGAGCTCGGCGATCCGGCCCTTCACGCCCCCGCGGTCGGGCGCGAGATCCCGGATGACGTGCTGGTTGGTGGTGGCGAAGCGGGCGATCTGCAGGCCGCGGCGTCCGGACAGGTCCACCCAGCGTGACAGGATCTCGTCCCGCAGGGTGGCGCTGCGGGGCTGCGTGCGGCCCCAGGCGAGGAGATCGTCCAGTTCTTGGACGTACTCGTCGAAGAGGGCGCGGATGATGTCTTCCTTGCCCGCGAAGTGGTAGTACAGCGCGGCCTTGGAGATGTCCAGGCGCTCGGCGATCTCCCGCATCGAGGTCGCCTCGTAGCCATTCTCGGCGAACAGGTGGAGCGCGACCTCCTGGATCTCCGCCTTGGTGTCGCTGCCCTTGCGTCGCCGCTCGGTCATGTCGTGCCTCATCTCTCGTCCGTCGACCTCGATCTTCCCCCATCGCAAGGCCGCACTTGCCGACCGTCCGGTAAGTAAGTTACCTTCCAAGGGTACGGCTTACTGACCGGACGGTAAGTAGGCGCGAGAACCTCGGACCCCATGGGACGGACTTCATGGCCACGGACACCCTGGCGGGCACGGGCGGCGCACCGCCCGAGCGCGCCCGCTTCAGCAGCCGCCAGATCCTCGTCGCCATGAGCGGCCTGGTCATCGCGATGCTGCTGGCCCAGCTCGACAACATGATCGTGGCCCCGGCGCTGCCGACGATCGTCGGCGATCTGGGCGGTCTGAACCATCTGGCCTGGGTGACCACCGGCTACATCCTGGCCTCCACGGTGGCGACCCCGCTCTGGGGCAAGCTGGGCGACCTGTACGGCCGCCGGTCCAGCTTCATGTTCTCGATCGTGATCTTCCTGGTCGGCTCCGCACTGGCCGGTATGTCGCAGAACATGGCGGAACTGATCGGATTCCGTGCCCTGCAGGGCTTGGGCGCCGGTGGCCTGATGGTCGGCGTGATGGCGATCCTGGCCGAGCTGGTGCCGCCCCGCGAGCGGGGCAAGTACTCGGGCGTGATGATGGCCGTCATGCCCGTGGCGATGATCGGCGGGCCGCTGGTGGGCGGTTTCATCACCGACCACCTGAGCTGGCGGTGGGCGTTCTACGTGAATCTGCCGCTGGGCGTCATCGCCCTGGTCGTGTGCTGGTTCACCCTCAGGCGGCTGCCCTCGGGAAGCGGGGCGGCGCGGGTGGACTGGAGCGGCGCCGCGCTGCTGACCACGTGGATCACCGCCCTGGTGCTGATCACCAGCTGGGGCGGCAGCCAGTACGCGTGGGGCTCCTGGCAGATCGCCGCACTCGGCGTCATCACGGTGGTCGCCTTCGCGGTGTTCGTCGCCGTCGAGCGGCGGGCGAGCGACCCGATCATGCCGTTGAACGTCTTCAAGGACACCAACTTCTCGCTGGCCGGGGCGCTCAGCTTCATCTCCGGCTTCGCGCTGTTCGGCGGGGTGACCTTCCTGCCCCAGTTCCAGCAGTTCGTGCAGGGCGCCTCGGCCACCAACAGCGGTCTGCTGCTGATGCCCATGATGATCTCCGTCATGGTCGTCTCGCTGGTGGGCGGCGCCCTCATCACCAGGACCGGCCGCTACCGCGCCCTGCCGATCGTCGGCAGCGCACTGATCGTCGTCGGCCTCCTGTTGTTCGCCACGATGGACACGCACACCTCCAGCACCACGACCGCGCTCTACATGGTGGTGCTCGGCGCGGGCATGGGCGGACTGCTGCAGACCACCGCGCTCATCGCTCAGAACAGCGTGCCCATGCGGGACGTGGGCGCCGCCACCGGAGCGTCGACCTTCCTGCGCAACATGGGCGGTTCGCTCGGCGTCTCGCTGCTCGGCGCGGTCTACACCAGCCACCTCAGCGACTACCTGACGGCCCACGGCTCGGCTGCCGCGCACCGCTCGGGCTCGGCCGCCCAGATGACCCCCGCCGCGCTACGCGCCCTGCCCGAGGCCGCCCGCCAGCTGTTCCAGAACGCCGTGGTCAACGGCATCGGGGCGATCTTCGCCTGGGGCGCGGCGATCGCCGCCATCGGGTTCGTCCTCGCCTGGTTCATCCGCCATGTCCCGCTGCGCGGCGCGACCACGGCACCGGTCGAGGCTGCCCCCGCCGTCGAGGAGCAGTCACTGACCGTCTGACCGGAACGCGGATGGCCCCACCGCAGCCGCGGTGGGGCCATCGTTGCGTACGCGGTCAGCTGCCGGCGTAGACGTCCTCGACGTACCGCCCCCGCTCGACCAGGTCCTGCCACCACCGTTCGGCCGCCGCCGCGTCCGCTCCCGTGCGGTCCGCGTACAGCCGCTGGAACGCGGCGCGCACTCCCGGTGCCATCCGGGCGCCGTCACCGCAGACATAGACCTTGGCGCCGGTTTCGAGCAGCCGCCACACCTCGTCGGCCTCGGTGGCGATCCGGTCCTGGACGAACGACCAGTCGTTCTGCGGGGCCTTGAAGAACGTCGGCCGCATCGAGACCGCCCCCTGCGCCTGGGCGCTCTCCAACTCGTCGCGGTGCAGGTAGTCGACTTCCGGGTGGTCGCAGCCGAAGTAGCACAACGCCGGTGCGAGCGCCGTGCCTTGGCGGATCAGCGACACCCGGTCGGCGATCGCGCCCCGGAAGGGTGCCAGGCCGGTACCGGCGCTGATCATGATGACCGGTGTGCTGGGCCCGGACTCGACGCGGAAGGACTCCCGGCACGGCTGGATCCGCGCGTACACCGTGTCCCCGGCCCGTACCCGGTGCAGATACGAGGACCCCACACCGTTGAAGGTGCCGCGCCCGGACCGGGCCGGAGCGCTGAGCAGCGAGACCATCAGGTCGACGTGCGTCGCGTCGGCGGCGGGCGAGGAGGAGACCGAGTAGTGCCGGGGGCGCATCGCGGGCAGCAGTTCCAGCAGCACCGGCCAGCTCAGACGGCCCTGGAGGGCCGGATGGTCCTCGATGACGTCGAGCAGGCTGCCGCGCGTCCCTTCGCCGGCCAACTGCCGCAGTGCGGCCTGCTCGGGCGGGCACGGGTTCAGCTCGGCCAGCAGGGCGAGGTGGGCGGCGGTGGGGGAGCCCTGCAACTCCACGTAGCGGCTGAGGAGTTCGAACACGGTGACCGGCCGGTCGAGGGGGAGCGTGGCCCGGGTCGGCCGGTGGGCGCGGATGCTGAGCACCGCACTCGGGTCGGCACCGAACAGCCGGACCGCCCGTTCGGCCAGCGCGGGATCGTTCACCGGAAGCACGGTCAGGTGATCGGCGGTCCTGTATGCGGCGCCCTCCGGGAGGGCGATGCGCACGAAGCGCTTGGAACGGCCGAGCGGGTGCCGCAGATCCGCGAGGTCGCCGGTCTCCAGCACCGTCATCGGGGTCATACCGTGCCGCTCGGCGAGCGCGTCCAGTGGCGCACCGGCGACCTCGGTCACCTCGTACGTCCGGCCGGGACCGGCGCTGTCCGCGGACTCCGGGAGCGCGTCCGGGTCGCCGTACCGCTCCAGCAGCGTCCCGCGCAGCGCCGCGGTGAAGCGCTCGACGGATCCGGCCAGATCGCCCGAGGCGTCGGCCTCCGCCCGCTCCAGCATCCGGGTGCCGCCGAGCTCGGCGAGCCGGTCGTCGATCAGGGTGGGCACCCGCTGGTATGTGGCCGCCCAGTTGCGGTCGCCGACGCCCAGTACGGCGAACCGCACACCGTCGGCGGCGCCGGGTGCGGCCTGCGACAGCCAGCAGACGAAGGCGTCGGCGTCGTCCGTGGGCTGCCCGTTGTAGGAGGCGGCGACGATGACGACGGGGGAGTCGGTGGGGAGCGCGGCGGTGTGGTCGTTCAGCGCCGCGACACTGACGTCGAAGCCCAAGTGGTCGGCGGTGTCGGCCAGTTCGGCGGCGAACTCACGGCAGGTACCGAAGTTGGAGCCGTGCAGCACGGTGAGCGCGGTACCGGGCAGCACCCGGGACGGCAGCGGGGCGTCGGTGGTACCGTCGGCCCGGACCGCTTCGGCCGTGACCTGGCCGACCGCCCGAGCGGCCCTGCCGCGCTGCCGCTCCTGCGCCGTGCGCGGTGCCAACGTGAGGGTGCAGCCCTCGGGCTTGAGGGTGAGTGTCTCCTTGATCCGCAGCTGGTAACCGGCGTGGTCGAGGAAGCGGTAGCGGTGGATCAGCAGGCCGAGCAGCATGGTGGCCTCGTGCAGCGCGAACTGCCGTCCGATGCAGGCGCGTTCACCGGTGCCGAACGGCTTGAAGGCGTTGGGCGAGCGCGCTGCCTCGGCGTCCGGTGCGAAGCGGTCGGGGTCGAACTCCTCGACGTTGTCGCCCCAGACGGGGTCGCGGTGCAGCATCGGCGTGAGCACCACCATGCTCTGCCCGGCCTTGATCGGATACCGCCCGCCGATCACGGTGTCCACCCGCGCCTGACGCAGGAAGGCGGCGGCGGTCGGCCACAGGCGCAGCGTCTCGTTGAGGATCTGGCGTACGTAGCGCAGCTTGCCGATGTCCTCGTAGGACGGCTCGGGGTCTGCGGTGTCCCCCCACAGGGCGTCGACCTCGGCCTGGGCCAGGTGCAGCACCTGCGGATTCTTCATCAGGTAGTAGAGGGCGAACGACAGGGTGCCGGAGGTGGTCTCGTGTCCGGCGATCAGGAAGGTGATCACCTGGTTGCGGATGTTCGCCTCGTCCAGCAACTCCCCGCTGTCCGGATGAGGTGAGCCCAGCATCAGACCGAGCAGGTCATCGGTCGAGGTGTCCCCGTTCGCCTTGCGCTTGCCGATCACCTCGTCGACCACCTCGGCCAGGAAGGCGGCGTCGGCACGGAACTGCGCGTCCTGTCGCGAGTGGTCGGCGCCCGGGACCCGTGCCAGGCTCTCCTGGCTGTACGCCAGCGCGCGCACCAGCGCCTGGACGAACGGATGCGGATCGGTCCGGCGGAACGACTCGAAGTCGTAGCCGAACCCCGACAGGCCGATGGTGTCCAGCGTCATCCGGGTCATGTCGTCCGCGACGTTCACCGGCACCGCATCCGCCAGGTGCGCGTCCCAGGAGGCGATGAGCCGCCGCGCCACCCGGAGCATGGTGGGGTGGTACGTCCGCATGGAGCCGAGCGCGAACGCGGGCAGCAGGATGTCATGCGCCTTGGCCCAGTTGGGCTCCTCGTTGTACGCGGTGAACAGGCCGTCCGCGGTGATCCCCCGGACGTTCTCCAGCGCCGGGCCGATCCCCTTGCGGAACCGCGTCTCGTCCGAGATCTCCTCGACCAGCTCCAGCGAGGAGGCGAAGGCGGTGTCCCGGTCGTGGAAGCGCTGTACGAAGAACGGGCCATGGCGGCGGGCGAGTGCGATCGCCCGTTGCAGCGGAGTGCTGGTGGGCGCCGCTGTCGACAGGTCGACGGTGGGCAACTCCAGCTCCGGGTACGCCCGGAGGCCCTGGATCCTGGCGGACTGCGTGTCGATCATGCCCGATGCCTCTCCCGGTGATGTCGGGGCTGTTGCTGACTCCACGATTGCCGAGTTCAGCGACCGTTCCGGCGGAAGAACTACATAATTCTGTAGTGGCGTGAGAGTGTCCGTGCGGGCGCCGGGCGGGCTCGTGTGCTATGGAGGGAGTCTCCGGGCCGGACGGCGAGCGCGGAGCCGAGGACAGGGAAGGGAGAGGAGTGCACGATGGCGGAGACGCCGGAGCAGCGGGCCGCCCTCTGGCGCAACCGGTTCATCAGCTTGCTCGACCGGTCGCCGGTGCCCATAGCGATCAGCCGCACCGACGGTGTGATCACGGGCGCCAATCCCGCCTTCGCCGCCGTCTGGGGGCTGCACCCCGGGCAGCTGACCAGCCGTCAGCTGTTAGAGCTCTTCACGCCCACCAGCGTCGGGCAGTTGCGCAAGCTGGACGAGGCGCTGCGGCTCGGACGCCGGTCCCGCTACCCGGTGCGGGTGAGATGGACGGCGAGCGGTACGAGCCATGACGGCCAGCTCGTCGTGGAGCCGGTGAGCGATCCGGAAGAGGAGTCGCCGCCGCTGCTGGTCACCCTGCACCCCGACGAAGGACCGCGGGCGGTCGGCGGCCGCGCGGCGGCACGGCCGCTCGGACAGGCGCACGAGGTGGTGGTCAGCCCGCAGGAGGCCAGCATCCTGGCACTGGTCGCGGCGGGCAACACCACGGCGGCGGTCGCCCGTATCGTCGGGTTGAGCGCGGACGGGGTGAACTACCACCTGAAGCGGTTGTGCACGCTGGTCGGTGCCACGAACCGCACGGGGCTGGTGGCCAGGGCGTATGTGCTCGGGCTGCTGGACCCCGCGGTATGGCCGCCCGCGCCGCCGTCGACCGGAGGCTGAGGAGCTAGCCGGCGGGACCTGGTGCGACCACGATCCGCGCCGGGTCGCCCTCGTGACGCTCCGCCGACCGACCCCGAGGGCGCCGTCATGGTCGCCATGTGGCCTCCTGGTTCCGGATTCCGGCATCGCACGCTATTGAGCAATGCCCAAGACCGTGTGGGCCGCCTTTCGGCAGTTGTGCCCGCCGTGGTGGTGGGAATCCCGCCCCGACGGCGGGATTCCCACCCCGCGGCTACGCCGAAGGCACGGGCGCGGCCGGAGGCGTCGTGGAAAGGTGCCGGGCACCCGAACGCACCGCCCACCAGAAGATGCCCAGCGACACGACCGCGACGGTGAGCGAGTCGTACGGAGCGGGCAGCCGGCCCGAGCCCTTGAACGTACCGAGCCACGACAGCAGCGTCAGCGCCGTCAGGTACACCACCAGCCAGGCCCCGCTGAGTAGTTCGTCGCGAAGTGACGCCCCGAAGCCGCCACGCCACATGGTCAGGAACACCAGCAGTCCGGCGAGCACGAGCGGCAGCGCCAGCCGCAGGTCGTGCCACCCCGACCAGTAGACGAACTCGCTGGACACCACGAAGCTGACCGGCGCGATCCACCGCACCCCCGGCACCCGCTCCGGGATCGCGCTGGTCGCCTGGGTACGGAACACGGCCGCGGCCACCGCGGAGGCCGCGTAGATCAGCAGGTACATGTCGCCCATCACGCTGACGATGTCCTGCCAGCCGCCGAACGGCAGCAGGAACACCGCGATCACCGCGAGATTCAGCGCCAGCGCCCGATGCGGGATGCCATGCCGCGGGTTGACCTGCATGAAGAAACGCGGCAGCAGACCGTTCTTGGCCAGTGCGTAGGTGTGCCGGGCATCGATCGCCACACCTACGTAGGCCGAACCGCCCGGAGACAGCACGGCGTCGGCGTACAGCAGGCTCGCCAGCCACTGCAGATTGAGGATCAACGCCAACTGGCCGAAGGGCGAATCGAAGTTGACGCCATGCCAGCCGTGACCGAGCAGGCTGTCCGGCACGGTGAACAGGAACGCCGACTGGAGCCCGAGGTACATCAGCAGGGCCAGGCCGATCCCGGCCAGGACGGAAGCGGGAACGGTGCGGCGCGGGTTGCGTGCCTCGCCGGAGAAGTCCAGGGGCGCCTGGAATCCGTTGACCGAGTAGACGATGCCGCCGCTCGCCAGCGCGCTCAGGCAGGCGGCGTACCCGTACGGCGCGAACCCGCCGTGGTCGGTGAGCCGACCGGAATGCCATCCGGAGGCGAACAGTGCGATCACAGTGACGATCGGGACCAGGATCTTGAGTATCGACACGGCGTTGTTGAGCCGCGCGAACATGCGTACCGCGAACCAGTTCAGCGCGGTGAGCACCACACTGAGCGCGATCGCCAGCCCAAGTCCCGACAGGGTCAGCCGGTGCCCGTGGTAGATGCCCGGCAGGTAGTGCGCCGCGTACTGCATGATCGCGCTGATCTCCGCCGCGGTACCGCCCACCGAGAGCAGTGCCGACCAGCCGATCAGCGTGCCCACCAGGCGTCCGCTGGCGTACAGCGGCCAGCGCACCGTGCCGCCGCCCTCGGGCCGTGACGCGCCGAGTTCGACCATGACCAGCGCCACCAGCCCGGACAGCACACCCGCGCCGACCCAGGACAGCAGTGCGGCGGGACCGGCGGTCTGTGCCGCGTACATGGCGGCGAACAGCCAGCCGGAGCCGACGATGTTGGAGAAGCCGATCGCGGTCAGACCCCAGAACCCGAGGTCGCGGCGCAACCGGTGCTCCTGCGTGGCCACGGTCGACGCATCGGCCTCGCCCATCAAGTGATCCGACACGAAAGGGTCTCCTCCGTCGTTGTCCGCGGAAGGTCAAGACTGCCATGCGCGCGGTGCGCGCCTTCGGACCGTCCACGATAGGGACGGCTGTTCATCCTTCTGACCATCGATCAGGTTCCTGGTGCGCAAATTGGCCGCACCACTGGACATCGGTGTCCGGCGGGGCTAGCTTCACCCTTGTCGTTACGTATACGTGACTAGCATTCGGCTATCTGAACAAACGGCCTGCCAGGTACATCACCGCACCCCATCCACCCAAGGAGCGAGATGTCCCGCAACTCCCATCGGCAAGCGCCCCGGAAGCGCCGTACGGCCCTCGTCGCGACGGCGGTGGCGGCCCTCGCGGCCACGGTCACGGCCGGATCGCTGACCGCGGCGCCCGCACGGGCCGCATCCGGCACCTGGACCGGTCAGTTCACCGGTTACAACTCCGCCGCGTGGCAGCGGTCCTGGGGCTACACCTCCCAGGGTTCCTGGGGCAAGTCCGACCTCAAGGCGGTCTCCGACCCGTCCGCGCCGGGTGACGGCTCGGCGCTCCAAGTGACCTATGGCGCGGGGTCATCGGCCAACTCCTGCTCCGACTGCGCCAATCCGGGCGGCGGCCAGTTCTACACCCAGCTGAGCAAGCTCGGCCGGTCCGATCTGGTGCACTCCACCACCTTGGACCTGAAGTACTCGGCGAAGTTCCCGTCCGGTTTCGACTGGGGCAAGGGCGGCAAGCTGCCGGGACTGTACGGCGGCCAGATCGGCCAGGAGTCCGGCGGCAACCACGGCAACGGCTGGTCGACGCGGTACATGTTCCGCGCCAAGTCGGCTCCCGACGAGGGCGAGGTCTACCTCTACACGCCGACCAACTCCGGGCCCACCGGGTACGGCGTCGATGTGGGACTCGGCGACTGGAACTGGCGGGCCGACGGTGCCTGGCACACCGTCGAGCAGCTGGTGAACCGCGCCACCGGCGACATCACCGTCTGGTACGACGGACAGCAGGTACTCGCCGCCAAGGGTGCCGCCTCCGGCATCTCCGGCATCACCTTCAGCGGTGTCTTCTTCTCCACCTTCTTCGGCGGCCATGACACCAGTTGGGGACCGAAGAAGACCGAGAGCGCGGAGTTCGCCGACTTCTCCCTCTCCGCTTCCACGCAGCACTGAGGCCGACCGGGCTCACCGAGGTCTGGCCGGGTCCGTCACGAAGAGGACGGCGGCACGGGCGCGGCCAGGCCTTCGAGCAGGGTGCGGGCCGCGCCCAGTACCAGGCCGCAGATCTCGTCCGGGTCGGCGCTGGCCAGCGGCTCCTTGCCGACCACCACCCGCATCAGTCCTATGCCGAGCAGCCAGGACAGCACCAGGTCGGCCCGCAGTCCCTTGTCGTCCTGGTTGCTGAGGGTGGCCAGGACCCGGGCGTACTCGTCCCCCAACAGCCGTCCCGCCGTGGCCACTTCGTCGCTGCCGCCGGTCGACCGCAAGAACGCGTCCAGCGAGCGGTCGCCCCGGCGCGCATCATCGGACAGCAGCATTCCGCGCAGCGCCGCCTCCAGCAGGCCTTCCGGCGCGGTGGTCTCCAGCTGCTCGCGGCCGTTGCGCGCCAGCACCTCACCGAACAGGGCCTTCTTCGATCCGAAGTAACGGAACAACAGGGCCTGGTTGACGCCCGCGCGAGCCGCGATGTCCCGTACGGTGGCGCGCTCGAAGCCGCGCTCGGCGAACAGCGAGGCCGCCGCGTCCAGCAGTGCCCGCCGGGTCGCCTGGGCGTCGCGCGTCCGCTTCGGCTGGATCTCGGCCATCTGTGCATCCCTCCCCGGAAGTCCGTCAGGATAGCGGCCCACCAGGACCGTTGACGCGTCGCACGGCTGGATCTACGCTATGTAAGCACGTGCTTACACTTGGAGGCCCAGGGTGACCACAGCTGACACAGAGCGCTTAGCCGGCGTAGAGCCCCTCACATACCCCTTCAACGAAGCGAAAGGTCTCGGGATCTCCGAGGCCTATGAGCAAGCCCGCACCAGCACCGGGCTGCTGCGGGTACGGATGGCGTACGGTGAGCCCGCCTGGCTCGTCACGCGCTACGTGGACGCCCGGCTGGTGCTCGGCGACCGGCGGTTCAGCCGGGCCGAGAGCGTCCACCGGGACCCTCCCCGCCAGGGCGAGGCGCGGTCGGACTCCGGCATCCTCAGCATGGACCCGCCCGATCACACCCGGCTGCGCACGCTCGTGGCCAAGGCGTTCACCGTGCACCAGGTGGAGAAACTGCGGCCCGGCGTAACGGAGTTGGCCGAGGAGCTGCTGGACGGGCTGGAGGCCTCGGGGCCGCCAGCAGACCTGGTCGAGGACTACGCGCTGCCGATACCGGTCGCCGTCATCTGCCGACTGCTCGGGGTGCCGGAGCAGGACCGGCCGCGATTCCGGGTGTGGAGCGACGCCGAGCTGTCCACCAGCTCGCTGACCGCCGAGGAGTCCGAGGCCAACCGCGAGGAACTGCGCGCCTATATGGCTCAGCTGATAGAGCATCATCGGCGTTGCCCGCAAGACGACTTGATGACCGCGCTGATCGAGGCCAGGGACGTGGGGGACCGGCTCTCCGAGCTGGAACTGATCGATCTGTGCGTGGGGCTGCTGGTCGCCGGTCATGAGACCACGGCCACGCAGATCCCCAACTTCGTCTACTCCCTGCTGGAACACCCCGATGAGCTCGCTCGGCTACGGGCCGACACCAGCCTCATTCCCACGGCGGTCGAGGAGTTGATGCGGTTCGTGCCGCTGGGCAGCGGTGCGGGCTTCCCCCGCTATGCGATGGAGGACGTCGAGGTGGGCGGCACGCTGGTCCGCGCGGGCGAGCCGGTGCTGGTCGCCGTGGGCGCGGCCAACCGGGACGCGCTGCGGTTCACCGAACCAGGCAGGCTCGACATCACCCGCCAGGGCAACCAGCACCTTGGCTTCGGTCACGGCGTGCACCACTGCCTGGGCGCCCCCCTGGCCCGCCTGGAACTGCAGGAGGCGCTACGAGCCCTTGTCGTGCGTTTCCCACGGCTGCGTCTGACGGGGGACATCGAGTGGAAGACGCAGATGCTGGTCCGGGGCCCGCGCAGCATGCCGGTGGGGTGGTGACGCTCGATGACCTGGCATATCGAAATCGACGGTCACCAGTGCATGGCCTCCGGGATGTGCGCGGGCATCGCGCCTGAGCTGTTCGCGCTCGACGACGACCACGCCCGCCCGCTGCACCCCGACGGCCCCGCCGACGAGCGGGCCCTGGACGCCGCCGACGCGTGTCCGGCGATGGCCATCACCGTCACCGAAGGGGAGGAGGTCATCGGGCCGCGATCGTGACCCGAGCCGTTTCGCGGGCACCGGTGGTGGAACTGCGCTTCGGCGCGGTCCGAGTGACCATGGAGCCATGCTGCTGGCCGATGTCGCCCGGACGTCGCGAGAGGTCGCCGAGGCCTCCGCGCGCTCGCGGAAGGTCGCGTTGCTGGCCCGGCTGTTCCGTACGACGGAGCCCGCGCAGGCCCCGATCGTGATCACGTATCTGGCCGGGCGGCTGCCCCAGCGCCGTATCGGAGTGGGCTGGAGCACGCTCGCCGAACGGGTACCGCCGGCGGTCGAACCCCGGTTGGCCGTGGCCGAGGTGCACGCCGCGTTCGACCGGATCGCGGCCGTCACCGGCAAGGGCGCGCAGACCGAGCGGCGACGGCAGGTGCGTGAGCTGATGGCGGCCGCCACCGGCGAGGAACAGCGCTTCCTGCTCGCCCTGATCGGCGGTGAGCTGCGGCAGGGCGCACTGGACGCGCTGGCCGTCGAGGGGCTGGCGGCGGCGGCCGATGTCCCGGCGCAGGAGGTGCGCCGGGCGGTCATGCTGGGCGGATCACTGGGCGCGGTCGCCGAGGCGCTGTTGGCCGAAGGCCCGGACGCGCTGGCCGACTTCCAACTGGAGGTCGGCCGTCCGGTACTGCCCATGCTGGCGCACACCGCCAAGAGCGTGGACGAGGCACTGGACAGGCTCGGTCCCTGCGCGATCGAGGAGAAGCTCGACGGCATCCGCATCCAGGTGCACCGGGACGGCGAGACCGTACGGATCTACACTCGGACCCTCGATGAGATCACGCCACGGCTGCCCGAAGTGGTCACCGCGGCCCGTGAACTGGCTGCCGAGCGGCTGGTACTCGACGGAGAGGTCATCGCGCTGGGCGCCGACGGGCGGCCGAAGCCGTTCCAGGAGACCGCTGGGAGGGTCGGCTCCCGGCTGGATGTCGCGGGCGCGCAGGCCTCACTGCCGCTCTCGCCGGTCTTCTTCGACCTGCTGTCCGTCGACGGTCGCGATCTTCTGGCCCACACCACGGCACAGCGCCACGCCGAGCTGGCCCGGCTGGTCCCCGAGCCGCTCAGGGTCCGCCGACTGGTCGCCAGCGATCCGCAGGACCCGCAAACCCGTGCGGCGGCAGGTGAGTTCACCGCCGCGACCCTGGCGCGCGGCCACGAGGGGGTGCTCGTCAAGGCGCTGGACGCCCCGTACAGCGCGGGTCGGCGCGGCGCCTCCTGGCTGAAGGTCAAACCCGTGCACACCCTCGATCTGGTGGTACTCGCCGCGGAGTGGGGCCACGGGCGACGCACCGGAACGCTCTCGAATCTGCATCTGGGCGCCCGGCAGCCGGACGGCACCTTCGCGATGCTGGGCAAGACCTTCAAGGGGCTGACCGATGCGATGCTCGGATGGCAGACGGAACGGCTACGGGAGCTGGCGGTGCGCACCGAACCGTGGGGTGTGGTGGTACGACCTGAACTGGTGGTGGAGATCGCCTTCGACGGGGTGCAGCGGTCCACCCGCTACCCGGCGGGGGTGACCCTGCGCTTCGCACGCGTCCTGCGCTACCGCGAGGACAAGACGGCGGCGGAGGCGGACGCCGTCGAGGACGTACTCGGCTTCCGCCCCTGAGCCGGATGCGGCGTGTGGCGGGCTTGGCCGTCTATGGCCGGATGGCTACGGAATCCATTGCCGAGCTACCCGGCCTGCTGGGGCTCGACGGCCGGTGCGGGCGGTGCGGCCATGGCCGCACCGCCTTCCGCAGTGCGTTACCTGATGCCGACCACCATCGAGTCGGGGCCGGCGAGGTGTTCCACCCGGCAGTCCCGGAAACCGGCCTCCGTGAGCCAGGCTCGGAAGTCGGCGCCGGTGTAGTCGAATCCGCCCTTGGTCTCGATGAGCATGTTGAGGCTCATCAGCCGCCCGAAGGCGTTCTCCCGGCGGCCGTCGTCGATCAGCGACTCGAAGACGATGACCGCCCCCGCATTCGGTAGCGCGTCATACGCCTTCTTCAACAGCATCCGCTTGGTGTGCAGATCCCAGTCGTGCAGGATGTGCCCGAACACCAGCACATCCGCGGCGGGCAGTGGATCGGTGAAGAAGTCCCCCGCCGTGAACGACAGCCGGTCGGCGGTTCCCGCCGCGGCCACGTACTCCTCGAAGTGCGGTCGCACCGGAGCCAGGTCGAAACCCGTGCCTGCCCGGCCATCTCCAGCATCCCGCCGACGTAGCACGGCTCGGAGCGGACGAGATGGCGCGCCGAGTCAGGGGTGTTGGTGTACCGGCCGCCGCCGTCCCGGTCCAGCAACCCGAGCGCGACCAGGGTGTCGAAGAAGTCCCCTGCCCCGCGCGGATGCAGGTCGAGCCGGGACCGTAACTCCTCGCCGCCCAGCGGGGCCGCGGCGAGTGTGCCGAAGACGTCGAGCTCCACCGCGCTCAACAGCGCGTTCGCCTCCCAGAACCCAAGCCCCACTCGCATGATCCGCTCCGGCGACCCCGAATCCCCGTGTCCGCCGTGGTGCGGCTCTTGATTCGACATCAGCTCGTCCCCTCTTTCGGCGCCCTGTGTATCGCCGCCCTTGGTGCGACAGGACCGATTCCGGTGGACACTACTGACGCTCGCCAGAGCGCACCCGGCCGTCAGTGGTACGACCGGGTGGACAGGTAGACGGAATTCTATTTCCGTTATGCGGTATCTTCGGCGCGCTGAAGCGGTGCGAAGCCTTCCCCAACGGCATGCTCCACGAGATCACCGCAGTCCAGGGGCTGCGGTGCCGGGCAATGCCGAGAGAGGATGGAGCGGAGTATCACGGTGCGGACCGGTGTGGACCGGGTCGCGAGCACAGACGGCACGGACGGGTCGCGCGGACGGCGCGGGCCACGGGCGTCACGACGGGCGGAAGGGGTGACCGGGAATGAGTGCGACCGACGCGTTCCCGGCCGGCCTGGGACCCGAGAGCACGGACGCGGCTGCCCCGCCGGGCGGGCTGCTGGACGTCCTGAGCGTGGCGGCGGTGGTGCTGGACGCCAGCGGCCGGATCACCCTGTGGAGCCCCCAGGCGGAGGACCTGTTCGGCTACAGCGCCGAGGAGGCGCTCGGCAGGTACGCGGCACGGCTGCTGGTCGACGAGCGGAACCGGGACCAGATACTCAAGCTGTTCGCCGAAGTCATGGAGGCCGGAACGTACTGGGCCGGGGTGTTCCCCGTCCGGCACAAGGACGGAAGCACCCGGCTGGTCGAATTCCGCAACATGCGGCTCCAGGACGCGCACCACGGGTTCTACGCCCTGGGGATAGCCACCGACCAGGCGACCTTGCGCCGGTTGGAGACGGAGCTCTCGCTGTCCGTGCGGCTGGTCAGCCAGTCACCGATCGGACTGGGCGTCCTCGACACCGACCTGCGGTTCGTGACCGTCAACCCGGCGCTGGAACGGATCAACGGAATCCCCGCAGACCAGCACATCGGCCGCCATGTCCGCGAGGTGCTGCCGTTCCTGGACGCCGACAACGTCGAGTCACTGCTGCGCCAGGTGCTGGACACCGGCGTTCCGGTGCTGGACCAGTTCGCCACCGGCCGCACCCCTGCCGACCCGGAAACCGAGCACGCGTGGTCGGTGTCGTACTACCGCCTGGACGACCCCGCCGGGCGAGTGCTCGGCCTGGCCACCTCGGTGGTGGACATCACCGAACGGCACCGCGCGGCCACCGAGGCGGCCGAGGCACGGGAGCGGCTCACCCTCATCGCCGACGCCACCGTTCGCATCGGCACCACCCTCGACCTCGACCAGACCGCGTGTGAGCTGGCCGACGTCTGCGTACCGGAGCTGGCCGACGTCGCGGCGGTCGACGTACTCGACTCGATAATGGACGACCGCCGCGGCAATTCGAGCGCGGACCGCGACCGCCCGGTCTTCCGCGCCCTCGCGGTGGCGGCGGGCTATCCGACCGAGGCCACCCGGGCGGCGGACCCCACGGGCGAGGTCGCCGCCTACGATCCGGACCGGCTGATCACCCAGTGCGTGAAGACCGGCCGCCCCGTGCTGATCCCACGAGTGCGGCCGGAGGACCTGCGCAGCATCGCCCGGGACGAGGTGTCGGCCGGACTCCTGGCCCGTGCGGGACTGCACTCCTACCTCGCGGTGCCACTGATCGCCCGCGGCTCGGTGGTCGGCGCGCTGGACCTCAAACGGGCCCGCAACCCGCTGCCGTTCACCGAGGACGATGCCGTGCTCGCCTGCGAGTTGGCCGCTCGCGCCGCCGTGTGCATCGACAACGCCCGCTGGTACCAGGCCCAACGCCGGGCGGCGCTGACCCTGCAGCGCGATCTGCTGCCGCCGAGTCCGCCGCACCGCCCGGGACTTGAGGTCGCCTACCGCTACCAGCCCGCCGCGGGCACCAGCGAGGTCGGCGGCGACTGGTTCGACGTCATCCCGCTGACCGGCGACAGCACCGCGCTCGTCGTCGGCGACGTCATGGGCAGCGGCATCAACGCGGCCGCGACCATGGGCCAGTTGCGTACCGCGACCCGTACGCTCGCCGAACTCGGCCTGGACCCCGCGGACCTCATGGGACACCTCGACCGTGTCGCCGACGGCCTGGGCCGCTCCATCGCCACCTGCGTGTACGTCGTCCACGACCCGGAACGCGGACAGTGCCGGATCTCCAACGCGGGACATCTGCCTCCCGTGCTGATGCGGCCCGGCCGCGCCCCCGAACTGCTGGACCTGCCCACCGGCGCCCCGCTGGGAGTCGGCGGAGTGCCCTTCGAGACCATCGTCGTCGACGTGGCCCCAGGTGATCAACTCGTGCTGTACACCGACGGGTTGGTGGAGACCCGGGACACCTCGATCGACATCCGGCTGAACGCTCTGCTCGACGTGCTCTCCGGCCCGCACCGGCCGCTGGAGACCACCTGCGACATCCTGCTGCGGATCCTGCGCCACCCCGACGACCACGACGACGTCGCACTGCTCATCGCCCGGTCCACCACCGACGACTGACCTCAGGCCCGCACACCCATCGCGCCGAGCAACAGCGGTAGCGAGCGGTGAAGTTCACGTTGCCAGTACGGCCAACTGTGCGTGCCGTGGCCGTAGAAGTCGGTGACCACACGGTGGTCGCCCAGCGTGTGCAGACGGTCGGCCACATGGCGGCTCTCGGCCAGGAAGAGGGTCTCGTAGGGGCTGGTGACGCCCGGCGGATCGAACGGCCCCGCGGTACCGTCCCCACAGGACAGGAAGACCGGCAGCCGCCGCAGCGAACCCGCCAGGACGTACGGATCATGCTCTGCCCAGACGGTCCGGTCGGCCACCGGATCGCCCCACAGCGCGTCCGGGTCGGCGCCCTGACCACGGACGATGGCCAGCACGTTGTCCGGGCCGCCGCGCTGGTAGAGCGGATCGGCCACCCCGCTGTAGGAGGCGGTGGCCCGGAACATGTCCGGGTGCCGGGCGGCGTAGGAGAGCGCGCCGAAACCGCCCATCGACAGCCCCGCGACCGCCCGGTCGGAACCGGCGCCGTAGGAGCGTTCCAGGAGGTTCCGGAGCTCGGTGAGGTGGAACGTCTCCCACCGTGGCGAGCCGCCGGTCCCGTAGTTCCACCAGTCGCTGTAGAAGCCGGTCCGGCCTGCCTCCGGCATGACGACCAGCACATTGCGCAGTGCCGGGATGCGTGCCAGGTCGGTCTTCGCCGTCCAGCCGGTGTAGTCGTCGCAGCATCCGTGCAGCAGCCACAGTGTGGGCCAGCTGCGACGCGTCCTCGGCGCCCAGCCGTCGGGGGTGAGCAGACGGACCTTGGCGGTGGTGCCCAGCGCGGGGGAGGAGATGGTCAGATCGACCTGGCGGGCGGCGACCCGCTGCTCGGCGACCACCCGGGCGGTGTCACCGCCATGGGCCTGCGCGGGCGCGGCGGCCAGTCCCAGGACGGCCACAACTCCCGCCAGGGGCAGCAGAACCAGCGGCAGCATTCGACGGGTACGTCTCATCGCTGGTATCCGATCCCCGAGCCGAAGCCGAACAGTGTCCCGCCGCCGGCCGCCTTCGGGACGGTGACCGGAAGCCTACCGACCGGAGCCGTGCCCAGCAGCGTGTTCGCCAACGCGGTGACGGACACCGGCTGGTAGTCATAGGCGGCCAAGTACGTTGCCGCGGTGGGGTAGTACGCGATGTCGTACGGCCCGCCGACCGAGGCCACCGCGATCGGCTTGCCGGTCGCCAGCAGTTGGCGCACCAGGCTCTGCTGGGCGGGGTCGCTCCAGGCGTTGTAGGTCGTCACGACCGTGATGTCATTGGCCCTGGCCGCCGCCACGGCGGCGTCGATCGTGGCCTGGTCCGGCGAGCCGGTCCACAGCCGCTGGGTCGTCAGCCCCCGCGCGGACAGGTCGCCCGCCAGGTTCTGCGTGGTGGCCGTGCCCCAACCGGTGACCAGTACGTGCGCTCCGGAGTGCGGGGCCAGCGGGAGGAGATGGCGGGTGTCGCGCAGCAGGGTGACGGAGCGCCGGGCGATCGCCGCCATGGTGCCCGCGTCATCGAGTGGACCCATGGGAAGGGCCGGGTACGGGTGTGTGAACAGGCCCAGCCGTGCCTTCATCCGCAGGATGCGGTACACCGACTGGTCGATGCGCGCGGTGCTGATCGTGCCCGCGTGCACGGCGTTCAGCACCGTCCGTACCGCACCCGGCAGATCGGGAGGCATCAGCAGCTCGTCGTCGCCCGCGTTGATGGCGTCCAGGATCACCTGCCCGGGGGCGATCCCACTCAGGGCGGCGGCGCTGAGGGCGTCGGTGATCACCACGCCGTCGTAGTGCAGGGTGCCGCGCAGCAGGCCCGTGACGATGGGCCGGGAGAGACTGGCGGGCAGCCCCGACGGATCGAGTGCGGGCGCGACGATGTGCGCCGCCATGATGGACGGCGCCCCCGCCGCGATGGCCGCCCGGAACGGCGGTACGTCCCTGGCCATGATCTGGGCGCGGGACTCGTGGGTGACGGCGACTCCGTTGTCGGTGTTGACCGTGGTGTCGCCGAGCCCAGGGAAGTGCTTGGCCTGCGCGCCCACTCCGCTGGACCGGTAGCCGTTCACCGCCGCGGCCGCGAAGCGGGCGGCCCAGGAGGTGCGGTCGCCGAACGCCCGGGGCCCGTCGGCGCTGTTGCGCGGATTGGTGTTGACGTCCACCACTGGCGCGTCGTCCACGTTGATGCCCAGCGCACGCAGCTGCGCCCCGCTGACCGAGGCGGCCCGGTAGGCGTCGCCCGGGTCGAAGGTGGCGCCTATGGCCATGTTGCCCGGCGACACCGCGAGCGGCGCGCCGATCCGGTTGACCACGCCGCCTTCCTGGTCGGTGCTGATCTGCAGGGGGACGCCGGCGTGCGAGGCGGTCGCGGCGTGCTGCAGACCGGCGGAGAGCGCCGCGATCTGCCGCGGGTCGCCCAGGTTGTCGCTCCAGGAGAAGTAGATGATGCCGCCGAGGTGGTACGCGGCCAGCAACTGCGCACCATTGCCCACATTGTTGCCGTACAGCCGGTGGTTGGCCGCGACATCCGCGGGGTTGGTGGTGGTGGCGGAGTCCCCGTAGACCTCGGAGACGAACAGCTGGCCGACCTTCTCCCGCAGTGTCATCCGGGCCAGCACGGAACGGATCTGACGGTCCGTCGGCAAGGCGGTGCCGGTGGCCGGAGCGAGCGGCGGAGCGGCGGCGGTGAGGGCGACCGCGGCGGCGGTCAGCAGGATGGGTGTGACCGCACGAGCACGCATCAGCAGCCTCCCGACGAGAGGTGGGGATCCGACCAGGACGGTGCAGTGGTGCGCAGGCATTTCACCGCGCACCCAACCCTCTGTCAACGATCCCGGCACACCACCCGACAACGGTGTCGGCAACCCCGCACACATCATTGACCGGGAACCGTCGCATGCGTACGTTGCCATTCGGTACGCCGACGCAGGAGGCCGTCATGGCACCGCTCAGCAGACGCGCTCTCATCGCCGCGACCGCGCTCGGCGCGGGTGCCGCCGGCCTGGCGGACCCGGCGAACGCGGTGCCCGGCCGCGACCGGCTGGTGACCGGCGCGGACGTCCTGGCGGCGCAGGGCTGGCGCCCGCTCGCCGGACGCCGGACGGGTGTGCTCACCAACCCCACCGGTGTGCTGCACGATCTGACCCACATCGTGGACGCCATGACCGCCTCGGGTGCGCGCCCGGTCGCCGCGTTCGGCCCGGAGCACGGCTTCCGCGGCACCTCCCAGGCCGGCGGCTCCGAGGGCGACTACACCGACCCGCGCACCGGCATCCCGGTGTACGACGCCTACGGAGCGTCCGCGGACCAGTTGGCGGCGATGTACCGCAAGGCGGGCGTGGACACGGTGGTGTTCGACATCGCCGGGGTCGGCGCGCGCTTCTACACCTACACCTGGACGATGTACGTGGCGATGCTGGCGGCGGTACGGACCGGCGCGGCGTTCGTCGTGCTGGACCGCCCCAACCCGATCGGCGGGCAGGCGTACGGGCCGCTGCTGGACCCGCGCTTCGCCACCGGAGTCGGGCTCAAACCCATCGTCCAGCAACCGGGCATGACGGCCGGTGAGCTGGCGAGGATGTTCGACGCGCTGTTCCTGCCCGGCGACTCCGGCGGCCGGCGACTGAGCAGCCTGGACATCGTGCCGGTGCGCGGCTACCGGCGCGCCATGCTGTTCACCGACACCGGTCTGCCGTGGGTGCCGCCCAGCCCCAACATGCCCACCGGTGACACCGCGCTGCTCTATCCCGGTACGTGCATGTTCGAGGGCACACTGCTGTCCGAAGGGCGCGGCACCACCCGGCCGTTCGAGATGATCGGAGCTCCCGGGATCGACTGGCGCTGGGCGCAGGAGCTGAACGCGATGGGCCTGCCCGGCGTGCGGTTCCGGGAGAACTACACCGTCCCCACCTTCGACAAGTTCGCCAACACCACATGCGGCGGCGTTCAGGTGCATCTCACCGACCGCCGCCAGGTTGATGCCATCAGCACGGCGGTGGCCATGATCGTGACCGCCCGTCGGCTGTACCCGTCGGTCTTCGGCTGGCGCCCGGACCACTGGATCGACGATCTCACGGGCTCCAGCAGACTGCGCACCATGGTCGACGCGGGCGCCTCGGCCGATGAGGTGGTCGGCGCCTGGCACACCGAACTCGAGCACTTCCGCAAGCGACGCGAACCGTTCCTGCTGTACCGCTAGGCGCGCGGGCGCCGAGTGCGTATGTCCGAGTGAGGGGAGGACCCGCGATGTTCGCTCGCCGAGCCGCCCTGGCGGCCGTGGCGGTGGCCGCGACCGCAGGGCTGATCGCCGGGACCGCGAGCGCCGGTGCCACATCGGCGCGCCCGGTCCGTCCCCCCGCCGCCGGGCGGTTCGACCAGCCGTACCGCGGTTTCGCGCCCGCCTGGACCGTGCTGCGCCATGGCACGCCCGAGCAGGCCGGGCTCGACCCGGCTCCGCTGCGTACCGCCGTGGACCAGGTGGACGCCTGGACCCGGCCCGACCCGGGCACCGGCCACCCGATGTTCTCCGGCCAGGTGACGCTGCTGGCCCATGACGGGGTGGTGGTGGCCGACCACCCCAGTGGGTACGCACTGCGCTACGCGGACCAGAAGGGCGATCCGCTCCCCGCCGACCAGCAGATCCCCATGCGCGCCGACACCATCTTCGACCTGGCGTCACTGTCGAAGCTGTTCACCTCGATCGCGGCCGTCCAGCAACTCCAGGCCGGGCGCCTCGACCTGAACGCCACCGTCGCCGGCTACCTGCCGGAGTTCGCCGCCAACGGCAAGGGCTCGATCACCGTCGAGCAACTGCTCACCCACACCTCCGGCCTACCGCCGGACCCCAGCCCGCCGTTGTGGCAGTACCCCGACATGGGCTCCCGGATCAAGGCCATCTTGGACACCACACCGCAGCACCCGCCAGGCACCGCGTACCTCTACTCCGACCTGAACATGCTCACGCTGCAGCAGGTGCTGGAGCACATCTCCGGCAAGCCACTGGACGCCCTGGTACGCGACGGCATCACCGGCCCGCTGGGCATGCACGACACCATGTACAACCCGCCCGCCTCCCTCAGGCCGCGCATCGCCGCCGAGGAGTACGAGGAAGGGCCCGGCGAGCCGCCGCGTGGACTGGTCTGGGGCCAGGTGCACGACGAGAACGCCTGGGCGATGGGCGGCGTCGCCGGTCACGCCGGGGTGTTCTCCACGGTCGGCGACATCGCGGTGCTGGCACAGACCATCCTCAACGGCGGTACCTACCGCGGCCGCCGCATCCTCAGCCCGCACTGGGTGCGCGAGATGCTGACCGACTTCAACAGCGGGTTCCCCGGCGACGGCCACGGCCTCGGCTTCGAACTCGACCAGCGCTGGTACATGGGCCGGCTGGACGGTCCCGCCACGGCGGGGCACACCGGCTTCACCGGCACCACCGTCGTCATCGACCCCGAATCGCGGTCCATCGCGCTGCAGTTCAGCAATCGCGTCCACCCGACCCGCGACTGGGGCTCGACCAACCCGGCCCGCCGCGCCGTCGCCAACGGCCTGGCCGACGCCATGGCGGTCCGCGCGCCGCACGACGTACCGTCCTGGTACTCCGGCATCGGCGACGCGACCACCGCGACGCTCACCACGTCCCTCAGCCCGCTCGGCGGCCCGCTCGCCATCCGCTACAACACCTTCGTGGACACCGAAGCCGACTCCGACTTCGTCTACCTGGAGTCCAGTACGGACGGCGGCACCACCTGGCAGCCGGTCCCGGTGACCGTCACCGGGCGCGGCGCGCCGCCCGGCACGGTCTCCGCGCTGTCCGGTGGCGCCCGCTCCTGGTGGCGGGCGTCCGCGCAACTCCCCTCCGGAGCGGGCAAGTTGCTGCTGCGCTGGCGGTACACAACGGACCCCGCGTACACCGGTCGAGGGGTGAACGTGTCAGGAGTCCGGGTGTCCGACGGCCATGGCCTGCTGCTCGACGGCGACCGCGATCCCGGCGCCTTCGCCGCTGACGGGTGGACGCTGAGCGGCCGTTGAGGACGGCCGGCCGGTCATCGACACGACGCGCCTGACACGTTGAATCATGTCTGATTAATCGCCATATGTGAGTCTAGGAGGGATGCCGGCGGTATCCGGCTGCCGCCGTTGACGGAGAAGAGGGTGAGTACTGGTGCGTCTGTCGGCTCGCTATACGACGTCCGCCTGTATCGCTGCCGCACTGCTCGGGGTCCAGGGGCTGCTCACCCCGTGGTCCACGGCCGCTGGCGGACCGCTGGTCGTACCACTGGACCAGCCCGCATCCGGCCCGGGTTCGCCCTTCTGGGTGGATCCGCAGAACCGGGCGGACGAGCAGGCCGCCGTGTGGCAGGAGCGGGGCAGGGAGGACGACGCCGATCTGCTGCGGCGGATCGCGGATCAGCCGACAGCGACCTGGCTCGGCGAGGGGGACCCGGAGGAACGCGCGCGACAGGTCACGATGCAGGCCCAACTGGCCCAGCGGGTTCCCGTGCTGGTGGCCTACAACATCCCGCACCGCGACTGCGGCCAGTACTCCGCGGGGGGAGCCGCGGACGGCGCCGCGTACCGCGCCTGGGTGGACAAGCTGGCCGACGGGATCGAGAACCGCACGGCGTGGGTGGTGCTGGAACCGGACGCGGTGGCCCAGCTGGTCACCTGTCCCGCCAGCCAGGGTGACGGCGAGCGGCTTGCTCTGCTGGCGTACGCGGTGCGGACGCTCAAGGCGCGGCCGAACACCTCCGTGTACCTGGACGCCGGTAACGCGGGCTGGATCCGCAACCCGGAGCAACTGGCGGACGCGCTGCGGAAGGCGGACATCGAGCACGCCGACGGGTTCGCGCTCAATGTGTCCAACTTCCAGACCACACGGGCCAGTGGGGTCTACGGCCATCGGCTCTCCGCGCTGCTGGGCGGCGCGCACTTCGTCATCGACACCAGTCGCAACGGCGGCGGCCCCCTGCGGCGCTCCGCGGGCACGGAACCCGAGGGGGCGCAGCCCTGGTGCAACCCGCCGAACCGGGCCCTGGGCAGACCGCCGACCACGGCGACCGGCGACCGTCAGGTGGACGCCTACCTGTGGGTCAAGCGCCCCGGCGAGTCCGACGGAGCCTGCCGGGGCGGCCCGCCTGCGGGACAGTGGTGGCCCGACTACGCCCTCCAACTGGCCCGCAGGTCCGGGGACTGGCCGTCCGTCAGTGAACATGAACCCAGCGGGCCTGTGATGGAGTCCCCCGCTGGTCGGTGAGGAACAGCATGTACCAGCCGGACTGCAGCAAGGACGGGTCCTGCGGCACCGTGACGGTGACCGAGCGGTCATGCCGTACCAGGTCCAGCGCGATCGACCGCTGTTCCACGTCGGTGGCGTGGGTGACCGCGCTCGGGCGCATCAGCCGCGCCGCTCGCACCCCGGCGGCGGATGAGCTGGCGAACGTCATCGACTGCCCGCGATCCACCTCCACCGGGCCGGAGCCCAGTTCCGGCCTGGTCCTCCCGTACAGATACGGCGGGCTGTAGACCTCGATGCGCTGCTCGAAGGGCGCGTCCTGGGTGTTGGCCTTGTCCGCGAACAGCGGGTTGGATCCGAAGACGGCGATCCGCCCGTCCGGCAGCAGCAGTGCCTCGGAGTGGTAGTCGCGGCCGACGGTCGGCGCGGCGGCCGGGCGGAACGTGCCGTGGGCTGGGTCGTAGAACTGCGCCCGGAGGATGTCGCTGGCGCTCTTGCCCCGGTAGTCGCCGGATCCGCCGGAGGTGAAGACGGAGTCGTCCGGAGTGAGCACCGCGTTGAGGTAGCGGGTGCCCTGCGGGAGGTCCGGGCCGTCCGTGTAGTGCGGGTGCTGCTGGGCGAGGTCCACGACCGCGGTCCGCGCGGTGGACCTGTGGGACTCACCGACTCCGCCACCGCCGAGGATCATCACCGACTGCCGCTGCGCCGGGGGCAGCAGCACGGACGCGGAGGTCTCGGTCTGGTCGGGGTCGTGCAGGCCGGGGACCGGGGCGAAGGTGTTGGTGTGCGGGTCCCACACACCGGGTGTCCGGCCCTGGTTGGCCGGTCCGTACCCGGCGTTGGAACCCGAGTAGAACAGGTTGCCGCTCTTGGTGAGGAACAGCGCGGGATAGGTGGGGAAGTAGCGCGTGGGGCCCGGGGACCACTTGCGCGTCGCCGGATCGAAGATCTCGTTCTTGCCGGGAATGATCTGACCGATGTCGTCCAGTCCGGAGACGGCCATCACCCTGTTGTCCGCCAGCGTGACCAGGGTCGGGTACCAGCGGGCCTCCGACATGGAGTCCACCTGGACGTAGCGCTCGGTGTCCGGGTCGAACGCATACGATTCCCTCAGCCCCTGGAAGTCCTTCTTGTCCAGGCCGAGTTTGGTCGCCAGCCCGTAGTGGTTGCGCGCTTCGCTGCCCTTGAGGCCGACGATCTCGTACTGGTCGGCGGTGTTGGAGATCCCGGCCTCGCCCTCGTTCACCGCCTCGACGTAGACCCGCGCCTCGCTCGCGGTGACCGTGACCTTCTGCGTGGGGCCGGACCCGGTCACCGTCTTCTTCGCCGCCGGTACCACGATGGGGAGTTGGGAGGCGTACTCCTTGCCGGTCGAGCCGCGGAAGACGGTGCCCTTGGGGAGCACCTGTGGCCGGTCGGGGCTTTCGTTCTTGACCAGCATCGCGCCGCCGGCCCGCTTCACATCGCCCTGGAGCTTCTCGTAGCGGGCCGTCCCGCCGGCCACCAGCAGCTGACCGTCGGGGAGTTGGGCGTGACCGCCGCAGAACATGTCCTTGGGGGTGGGGATCTCCTTGAAGGTGTTCTTCACCGGGTCCCACAGCACGCTCTGGAACGTCCCCGCCCTGAAGTTCTTCTCGTTGTTCCCCGATCCTGCGATCAGCAGCACCTTGCCGGTGTGCAGCAGCGCGGCGTGGATGGAGTTGATCCGGTACTGCTTGGGCACGTCGACCAGGTCCCAGTGCCCGTAGAGTGCCTTGTACCGGGGCTGGTTGATCCTGTACTGGTGGTAGGAGTGCTCGGCGAAACCCAGTGCGGCCGGGCCGTTCATCGCAGCGAGGACGACGAACGCCGTGGCACCGAGTGCGGTCTTACGGGTCTGCGGGCTGGGGCGGTACCTCACGGGATGTTTCCTTTGACTGGTGCGGTGTACTAGCTGGTGCGCTGGGCGACGGGCCGGGGCGCCTGCCGGCGCGGCGCGCCCAACCGCTGTCTGGCGGCTGTGGCCCGCCACACCAGCAGTGGTGCGAGGGCGGTCAGCAGGGCGAGCACCGCCCAGATGCGCATCGCCACATGGGTGTGGCCGAGGAAGAACGACGCGGCCAGTGAGCCGCCGAAGAGCGCAGCCCAGCCCAGATGGGTGGAGAAGGTCGCGAGCCGGTCGGGGCTGGCGGAGTTCCCCTTGGGGGTGACCACGAAGCCCGCCTTGCGCCGCAGCAGGGCGCCGACCAGCGATCGGGCGTACAGCGGCGCGGAGAGTGCGGACATCACCATGCCCGCGGCGCCGGACGAGCCCTCCGGCTCATGCGGGCTGACGTTGTGCCGCCGGTTCCACAGGTACAGCCCGATCTGGAGAGCCGCGGCGTCGCTGTAGAGCATCATCCAGATCTGCGACTCGATGTGCACACCGGAGGCGCCCAGGACCATGAAGAGGAAACAGGAGACGCCGCCGAGGATCCAGTTGAGTGCCGAGATCGGATAGAACGAGACCAGCATCAAGTAGTTGAACAGACGGCCGGGAGACAGGATGAAGTGCGTCTTCCACAGCTGCCGCAGCAGCGTCTCGTAGGTGCCCCGGCTCCAGCGCAGCTGTTGGTTGAAGAAGTCGGTCCATGACGACGGGCCTTCACCGACGGCCAGCACGTCCGGGGTGTACACCGAGCACCACCGGTTGCCGGTGCGCGGATTGCGTCTGCGGTGGATCTCCAGGCCGGTGGCCATGTCCTCGGTGATGGAGTCGTACAGCCCGCCGATCTGCCGCAGCGCGCTGATGCGTACGCAGTTGTTGGTGCCCACGAACATCGGCGCGCGGTAGGCGTTCCCGGCGCGCTGGATGAGCGCGTGGAAGAGGAACTGCTGGCTCTCCGAAGCCTTGGTGACCGCCGTGTCGCAGTTGCCGTAGACCTGGGGGCCGACGACGAACGCCACGTCGAGGTCCCGGAAGTAGCCCAGCATCCGCTCCAGGAACTCGGGCAGCGGTACATGGTCGGTGTCCACACAGGCCATGAAGTCGTAGTCGCGGCCGTGCGCGTTCAGCCAGGAGTTGTAGTTGCCGTGCTTGGTCTTGGCCCGGAACGGTCCGCTGGGCCGGTTCCACTTGTCCACGCCCTTGCGGGAGAAGTGGTGTACCCCCAACTCCGCGCACAGCGCCCGCACTTCGGGGACATCGCCCTCGTCCAGCAGCCAGATGTCCAGTGGGCCGTCATGACGCAGTCGCACCGCGCCCTGAAGGGTGGCGCGCACCATCTCCAGCGGCTCCTTGCCCGGTACGAAGCTGGTCAGGAACGCCACCCGGGTGCCGGGCTCGGGCCGGACCGGGATCGGGTCGCGGGCGACCAGTGTGGCGTGTGCGTTGGAGAGCACGTTGACCACGCGGAAGCTTTCGATGAGCCCGATGGAGACGAGCATCACGACGTCCAGCGCGGACTGCCACTCCGGGACGTAGCGCCGGTGCACCCAGTGCTCCGGCAGCATCAGCCACACCAGCAGCAGCAGCGAGAGGACCGGCGCCGCGGACAGCAGCAGGGCGGTCCGCACCCGGTGCCCTCCCCTGGCGAGCAGGTTGCGGTACCGGACCCGGTACGTCCCGTCCGGACCGGGTTCGGGTTCGGTGAGCGGTCCGGCGAGCTGGCTGAAGTGTTCGTAGTCGTACTTGGCGGAGCGTCGCACTCCGCGTCTGCTGGTGGTGGTCTGGTTGCTGGGCTCGCCGCTCGGCGAGCGAGGACCGGGTGCGATGGCCGGGACCGGCAAGCGGGTGTTCGTAGCTGTACGGCCGGTCGTCTGCCGGTCGCTGTCCTGCGAAATCGTCACAGCATCCCCGTATGCATAGTGAAGACTGGCGCCCTAAAAGACGCGAATGTCTAATTTCAGGCAGAAGATAACAAATGATTTATGGACGGCATGACAGGCTGATCTTCGGCGCGGCGCCCGTCCCGCACTGGGCGCTGTTCTCGCGCGCGCCCCGCCATCTCCTGGCGGGCCGCACCCCGATCGGCCAGCGGGGTATCGCCAGGATGAAAATAGGACTGCCTGAGTCTTCTGCCCTTGCCGACCTCTCACCTCTAGGACGACCAGTGCGTGTTCTTCTTCCCGTTCCCGACCGGGATTTCGACGTCACCGAAGTGTCGGTGCCCTGGCGGATTCTGCGTGACGCCGGGCACGACGTGGTCTTCGCCACCGAACGGGCGGGCACCCGCCCCGCCGCCGACCCACGGCTGCTGTCGGGCGTCATCTTCGGGCAACTCGGCGCCACGGAAGAGGCGAAGCGGTGCTACGAGGAGCTCACCCGGGCCGACGAGTTCACTGCCACCGCCGCGTGGTCGGATCTGGACCCGGCCGCCTTCGACGGACTGATACTGCCCGGCGGGCACGCACCGGGAATGCGGCAGTACCTGGGCTCGCCCGTACTGCGTCAACTGGTCGCGCGCTTCTGGTCGTTGGACCGGCCGGTCGGGGCGATCTGCCACGGAGTGCTGGTGCTGGCACGGGCCACCGACCCCGCCACCGGCCGCGGCCTGCTCGCGGACCGCCGTACCACCTGCCTGCCCAAGTACATGGAACGCACGGCCTACTTGACCACCGCCTGGCGGCTCGGCCGCTACTACCGGACGTACCCGGCGTATGTGGAGGACGAGGTCAAGTCCGCGCTGGACGATTCCGGCAGCCAGTTCCAGCGCGGGCCCAGGGTCCTCACCTGCCGCGGCACGGCGACCGATGACACACCGGCGTTCGTCGTCACGGACCGGAACTACCTGTCGGCACGATGGCCGGGTGATGCGTACCTGTTCGGCCGCCGCTTCCTCGAACTGCTGAAGTGAACTCGCCGTTCAGCCCAGCGCCTTGGCGGCCACCCGCAGGTCAGACAGCAGCCCCTGGTACGCGGCCTCCCGATCGTCGGCCCGCAGCACGGCGGACGGGTGGATCGTCGCCACCAGCCGGCAACCGCTCCCACTGTCCGCCCCGTCGTCCCCGTCCAGCGGCGGAAGCCGCAGCAGGGCCCCACGCTGTTGGGTCACCCGGAACGACGGGCCCAGCAGGGCCTTACCCGCCGTCGCGCCCAGGGCAACGACGACTTCGGGGTCCACAAGCCTGAGTTCGGCGACCAGCCAGGGCCTGCACGCGGACACCTCGCGAAGGCTCGGGGCCTTGTGGATCCGCCGCTTGCCCCGCTCTGCCCGCTCGAACTTGAAGTGCTTGACCGCGTTCGTGATGTACGTCTGCGCCGGATCGATGCCCGCCTCGTCGACGGCGCGCATCAGCACCTTCCCCGCCGGGCCGACGAACGGCCTGCCCTGGCGGTCCTCCTGGTCCCCGGGCTGCTCGCCGACCAGCACCATACGAGCCGCGACATCACCGGAGCCGAAGACGGTCTGCGTGGCTTCGCGGTACAGGGGGCACCCCCGGCAGTCGGCCGCGGCTGCCGCGAGCGCCGCCAGATCGGCCCCATCGGGTACGTGGGGACCCGCGTCATACGCTTCCGGCGCCCAACCGTGTGCCATGGCGGCCTCCGTCTGCCCTCGACGGTTTCGATCGCCCCCCGCTGACCTGCGGATACCCAGCCCCGCGAGGTTCAGACCTCGACGGCCGACCGGTTCAGGCCAGCGTGGCGCCGCGCAGCAGCAACAGCGCGACATCGACCACCGCGATGGCCATGGCGGCCAGGAACGGCGTACGGCCGCCGGCCCCCGAGCCCGGCGCGGCCACCGCGTAGCCGGACAGCGAGGCGGCGAAAGCGAGCGCCGCCCATCCGGCGGCGCCCACCGGCCCGGCAGGCCCGAAGACCAGCACCGCCGACGCGCTGAACAGCGCGCAGACCGCCAGCACCCTGGTACGGCGCCGCCCCAGCCGCTGCGGCAGGCCGCGCACCCCGGCGCTGGTGTCGGCCTCGATATCCGGCAGCACATTGGCCGCATGGGCGCCCACGCCGAGCAGCGCCCCGGCGAGCACCGCCCAGGCAGCCGGCCAGGGGTGGCCGGGGAGCCCGAGCGTCACGGCCGCCGGCAACAGGCCGAAGCCGATCGCGTACGGCAGCCAGGAAGCGACCGTTGCCTTGACCCCGAGGTTGTAGCTCCAGGCCGCGGCCACCCCGACGAGATGCACGGTACCCGCGAGCAGCCCGTATCCGAGCGAGAACGGCACACAGGCCGCCAGCGCGACGCCCGCCGCCACCGAGACGGCGGCCGGGCGGATGTCTCCGGTCACCAGCGGCTTGTCGGCACGCCCGGCGGCGATGTCCCGTCGCAGATCGACGCGGTCATTGCACCAGCCGACGGAAAGCTGTCCGGACAGCACCGCGAGCCCGGCCAGTGCGCACCCCGTCGCACCGCGCCCGCTCAGCGCTGTCAGGGCGGTCGCCAAGACGGCGACGACCATGGCCGGAGCGGGATGGCAGGCGCGGAACAGCCCGAGCAACGGGACAGGGCGCGCCCCGTACCGAAATCGCGGCTGGGCGTCGAATTCCGCGGCCTGGTCGATGGGCACCCGGGGATGCTATGGCACCGCCACCGCACCAACGCCCATTGCCGGGTACCGCGTTTTGCCGGGGCACCGGCGGACCACGGGCTGAAACCGCGGGCCGGGCGCCGTTGCCGCGGCGACATCGCAAGGCGAAGCCCGATAGCAATACCCGTCGATCGTGGTGAGCCGTGATACCCCTGAGCGATGACGCGAATCGCGGCCGTTTGCGGGGCGCTTCCACCGCATCGTTACGAGCAGCGCGAAATCGCCGACGCGCTGGCCGCCATGTGTGTGCCCTCCGGCGTCGACCGAGGCGTACTCGACCGGTTGCACACCACTTCCACGGTGCGCAGCCGGTATTTCGCGCTGCCCCTTGAGCGGTACGAGACGCTGGGCGGTTTCGGTGCCGCCAACGACATGTACATCGAGGCCGCCCTGGAACTCGGCGAACGCGTCCTGCGAACGGCGCTCGCACAGGCGGGGATCGAAGCCCGCGAGGTCGACCTGGTGATCTCCACCTCCGTAACGGGCATCGCCGCACCGTCAGTTGAGGCCCGGCTGGCCGGGCGGGTGGGCTTGCGGCCGGATGTGAAGCGGGTCCCGGTCTTCGGCCTCGGCTGCGTGGCGGGCGCGGCCGGAATCGCGCGGCTGCACGACTATCTGGAAGGCCATCCCGGTGCGGTGGCGGTGCTGCTGTCCACCGAACTGTGCTCCCTCACCCTGCAGAAGACCGACAACTCCATGGCCAACCTGGTGGCGGGAGCCCTGTTCGGCGACGGCGCGGCCGCGGTGGTCGCCGTCGGCCGCGCGCGGCCCCGCCACCACGCGTGCCGCGGCCCGGCGGTCGTGGCGACCCGCAGCCGCCTGTACCCGGGCACCGACCGGGCACTGGGCTGGGACATCGGCGACCATGGCTTCCGGATCGTGCTCGGCGGCGATCTGCCTGACCTGGTCAGACTGCAGGTGGGCGAGGAGGTCCGGGCGTTCCTCGCCGAGCACGACCTCAAGCCGCAGGATGTGACGGGCTGGGTCTGCCACCCCGGTGGCCCCAAGGTGCTCGACGCGCTGGCCGAGTCCCTCGGCCTGCCCCAGGACGCACTGGAGCTGTCCCGGCGCTCACTGGCCGAGGTCGGCAACCTCTCCTCGGCCTCGGTCCTGCACGTACTGCGCGACACCCTCAGCCTGCGCCCGCCGCCCCCGGCAACCCCGGGACTGCTGCTCGCGCTGGGCCCCGGGCTCAGCTCGGAACTCGTTCTGCTGCGCTGGTAGCCGCCGTGCGGACAGCCGCCGACCGCTGTCTCGACCCGAGCGGCCGTCGTCCATCGGGGTCCACGAAGGACACCGGATGGTTCAGGTGCCGGGCTTGCGGCCGTAGACGAAGACGTCGTCGCCGTTCCTCAGCAGCCCCCAGTACCTCCGGGCGTCGTTCGGCCGCATGCTGACACAGCCGCCCGAGCCCGGCGGAGACCAGACGCTCTTCGCTATGGAGTGGAACGCCTCCCCGCCGTCGAAGAACTGGCTGTACGGCATGTCGACCTTGTAGAGCGTCGACCAGTAGTGCAGCGAGCGCCAGTAGACGCGCTTCAGTCCCGTCCGGGTCGTGCTGCCCGCGCGCCCGGTACGTACCGGCACCGGGCCGTAGACGAGCCTGCGGCCGTCCTGGATCCAGCTCAGCTGCCGGGCGAGGTCAACGCAGGCGACACGGCCCCGGTTGGTCGGACAGTGACCGCCCCGGTTGGGGTTGTGACCGGCCGCTCTCTGCTGCCTTCGACACCGGCGTGCACGCCGTCGACTTCCGGGCCGATCCCGACGGAGCCCGCAGGACCGTCAACGATCTGGTCAAGCGGCAGACCGACGGGCAGATCAAGGGCCTCTTCCCGTCCGGGTCGATCGACGGCAGCACCCGGCTGGTGCTCACCGACGCGGTCACCTTCAAGGCGAAGTGGCAGCAGTCCTTCCGCGCTGATGAGACCACTGGCGAGCACTTCCACCGCCTCGACGGGTCAACGAGCGATGCCCGGCTGATGAACCACGACGGCCGGTACGGATATGCCGAGGGCGCGGGCTGGCAGGCCGTTGAACTCCCGTACCAGGGTGGGCACCTGGCCATGGACGTCCTGCTGCCGAACAGTGGCGGCCTGCAGGGCCTGCAGGGGTTCGTCAGCTCGCTGACTCCCGGGCGGCTTGTGCAGATAGCCGGAGGTCTGCACGAGACCGGAGTGCGCCTGGCGCTGCCCCGTTTCACCTTCGACTACCAGCAGACGCTGAGCTCCACCCTGGCGCGGCTGGGTATGCCCACCGCCTTCAGCGACGGGCAGGCGGACTTCGGCGGCATCGCGACCGATCCCGCGGAGCGGATCCACGTCCGGAACGTGGTGCAGAAGGCCCATGTGGCGGTCGACGAGGACGGCACGACCGCGGCGGCGGGCAGCGGAGTGGCCGTGGGCGTGGCCGCCGCCCCTCGCACACGGTGTTCCGGGCGGACCGCCCGTTCGTCTTCCTCATCCGCGACCTGCGGTCCGGACAGATCCTGTTCCTCGGTCAGGTCACCGATCCACGGCGGTAGCTCTCGGCAGGGCGCGGATCCCTTCAGTCCGCGCGGATCGGGGTGCGCAACGCGGTTCTGGCGTGGCCGATGAGGGCCCGGCCGGCCGGGCCGATCGGTCCTTCCGCTCGCCAGGCGAGCGCGATCCGCCCGCGCAACCGCGGGTGGGTGATGCGCACCGCGTGCAGTTCCGTCCGGTGCGCGGCCGCCAGGGAGGCAGGCAGAACGGCCACGCCCAGCCCTCGCGCGGCGAGTTGCACGAGCACCCGCGGATCGCTGGCCTCGAAGGCGACACGCGGCGGGAAGCCCGCCGCCGCACAGGCATCATCAACACGTGAGCGCAGGCCGGTGCCGCGGGGGAGGCTGATCAGCGGAAGGTCCCGCAGCCCCGAGAGCGTAATGGTCCGCCGCCCGTCCAGTGTGTGGCCATGGCTGACCGCGGTGACCAGCAACTCGTCCGCGACGACATGGATTTCGACTCCCGATGGCGTCGTGGACCCCAGGCCGACAGCCACAACGTCATGCGCGAAGGGGCGGATGACCTGCTGAAGATCCTGCTTGAGGTGCCGCGGCGGTAACCCGACGTACAGGCAGGGGGTTAGGGCCTGGAGAACAGTCCGATGCCCTCGGGCACCAGCCGCTCGGTACCGTCGCACGGATGGTTGCGTACGGTCACCCGGTCGCTCCCGGGGTTTCGGGCGACGAGGGTGGCCGAACCGCCGCCGTCCAGGTCCACCGCGTTGTCCGCGCCGATGGCCCGCATCGTGTGGGCGAACTGGGTCAGCGTCATACCGTGGTGGCCCTGCGGATTGCCGTCCAGCGCCAGCAGGTACAGGCGGCGCCCGCCGGAGCCGTACCCGGCGCCCGCCCGGACCGCGCTCTGCCGGTCGTCGAGTCCGCGCAGCGAGCGGCCGTCGCGCAGAATCGGTACCGCTCCTATCGCGAACCGCAGTGGCCGGGGCTGCACACGGGCCAACTGGTGTGCCAGGCTCGCCTGCTCGCCCTCGGCCAGTTGCTGCAGGGTCTGGGCCAGGCCGGTCGGCTCGCCGCCCTCCTGTGAGACGGTCTCAGCGGCCATCGTCAACGGCGGCGTGACCGGCGCGGATCCGGCGAGCTGGTGCTGCACGTCGACCCGTTCGCCGACGCGCAGCCGACGCAGCGCCTGGGCGCCGCCCTCCCGTCCGACCAGCACGACGGTGTCATGTCCGATGGCTCCGGAACCGGGCTGGTCGGAAACGGAGTTGACCCGGCCACCCCGCACCACCACCTCGTAGGTCTCCGCGCCGCATCCCGTGGCGCGCGGGCCGCAGACCGCGCGGTAGCGGGACGCCTTGCCCCACCGTTCGGTGAACGCGGCGATACCTCCCTCCGGAATCGCGTACTGGTTGAGTCCGCGCAACGCGAGGGTGCCATGTGCGGTGCCGACCGAACCCGACACGGACACCCGGTCCAGTCGTGCCACGCCGTCGGTGGCGACACCGATGACGTCCTCCACCGAGGCGCCGCTGGGCAGGCGCGGTCCCATGCGCTGGCTCCGGGGCGCCGCCGCCTTGAGCATCTCGCCTTCGGAAATCGCCGGGCCGACGGCGGCGCCGGTCGCCGCCGCGCCTTTTATGTCGAAGAAATCCCCGTTGACACCGCCGACCGCGCCCTGTGCGTCGGCCATTCGCGACACGGTGTCCCGCGCCGCCACCGCGCCGGGACGCAGCAGACCCACCCGTACCCGGTGGTCGCTCAGGTCGGCGATCAGCACATGGCCGTAGGCTATGCCGTGTCCAGCGGGGGCCATGAAGCCCCGATACTCGACGCCGGGCGCCACCTGGGACCGTTCGGTGAATCGCACCGCGCTGTCGGCGGAAGCGTTGATCACCCCGGTCCCGGTGCTCAACACACCGGACAGGATCAAGGACACCCACGCCGTACGCAGACGGCACGCATAACTGGCCACGACTTCCCCAAGTCCTCTTCGGATACCGGATATCCAGACGAATACCCGTGAATTCGCTCTGATTAGCGGGGATATCCCTACATGGCGGAAGTACTCGCCGCATTGGGCGCGCAGGAATTGCGGGACGCCAGACGGTGTGGTTACTGGTTGATCAACGCTCCGGTTGATCAGGGCTGCGTCGATCAACGCTGAGTCAGTCAACGCTGAGTCAGTCAACGCAGAGTCAGTCGACGCGGAGTCAGCCGACGCTGAGTCGATCAGCGATCAGTTGATCAGCGATCAGTGCCGGCGGGCCCGGCTCGGCTGGACCCGGGTCGGCTCGCCCTCGACCTTCGGGTGGTCCGGCGGATACGGCATATCGCCCAAGCCCTCGTCGTGGGCCTGCCGTTCGGCCAGTTCCAGCAGTGGTTCCAGGCTGAAAGCGTGCTCGGCCATATCCGCGTGCACATCGCCGAGTTCGGCGAATCGGGCCGGAACGGTACGCAGGTCGAAATCCTCCGGTACCGCTTCCGGCAACTCCTCCCAGCGCAGCGGGGTGGAGACGGTGGCGCGCGGCTGGGCGCGCAGGGAGTAGGGCGAGGCGATGGTGCGGTCCCGGGCCATCTGGTTGTAGTCCACGAAGACCTTCTCCCCCCGCGACTCCTTCCACCAAGCGGAAGTGACCTGACCGGGCATGCGCCGCTCCAGCACCCGGGCCAGCGCGATCACCGCACGCCGGGCGTCGGTGAACGTCCAGCGGGGGACCAGCGGTACGTAGATGTGCACACCGCGCCCGCCAGAGGTCTTCGGCCAGCCGCGCAGTCCGTACTCCGCCAGCAGTTCGCGTAGCCCGTGGGCGGCGCGCACGGCGTCCTGGTAGTCCGTGCCCGGCTGCGGGTCGAGGTCGATCCGCAGCTCGTCGGGGTGCTCGGTGTCGGAACGCCGTACCGGCCAGGGGTGGAACGTCAGGCAGCCGAGGTTGGCCGCCCAGAGCACGGCGGCCGGCTCTGTCGGGCACACCTCGTCGGCGAAACGGCCGCTGGGGAACGTGATCCTGGCGGTCGGCAGCCAGTCGGGAAGGTTCTTGGGGGCGCGCTTCTGGTAGAAGAACTCGCCCTCGACGCCGTCCGGGAAGCGCTGCATCGTGGTGGGACGGTCGCGTAGGCCGCGGAGCACGCCGTCGGCTACCGCCAGGTAGTACTCGGCCACGTCCAGCTTGGTGAATCCGCGCTGCGGGTAGTACACCTTGTCGGGATTCGACAACCGCACCGTTCGCCCGGCCACATCCAGCTCGACGGCTCCTGCCATGGCTCCACGCTAGGTTCTGGCGGCCGTCGGCGCGCGCGGTGGACCGCTGGGACGCAGCATCGGAGTATGCGCCTGCCCGTGATGCCGCCCGTCGCACCGATGCTCGCCAAGTCGGTGGCCGACATCCCGCCGAGCATGCAGTACGAGGCCAAGTGGGACGGCTTCCGGGCGATCGTCTTCCGGGACGGTGACGAGGTGGAGATCGGCAGCCGTACGGGCAAGCCGCTCACCCGCTACTTCCCGGAAGTGGTGGCGGCGGTACGGGCACAGCTGCCGCCGCGGTGCGTTGCGGACGGTGAGATCGTGATCGCCCACGGCGGGCGGCTGCACTTCGAGGAGCTGCTGGAACGCATCCATCCGGCCGCCTCCCGGGTCCGTACGCTGGCAGAGCGCACGCCCGCCTCGTTCGTCGTCTTCGACCTGCTGGCCCTGGGATCCGACTCGCTGATGGACACACCCCAGAGTGAGCGGCGCCAGGCGCTGCTGGCCGCGCTGCGGGACGCCGCCGCTCCGGTGCACACCGCACCCGCCACCACGGATCAGGCGCTGGCCCGCACCTGGTTCGGTCAGTTCGAAGGCGCCGGTCTTGATGGAGTGGTCGCAAAACCACTCGATCTGGCGTATCGGCCCGGGGACCGCGCCGTGTTCAAGATCAAACACGAGCGGACTGCGGACTGCGTCATCGCCGGATACCGGTTCCACAAGAGCGGTCCGGTGATCGGCTCCCTGCTGCTGGGGCTCTACGACGCCGAAGACCGATTGCAGCACGTCGGGGTCTGCGCCGCGTTTTCGATGGCGCGGCGGCGTGTGCTCGTCGAGGAGCTGGCGCCACTGCGCCTCGATGACACCTCCGGTCACCCGTGGGCCGACTGGGGCGACGAGTCCGCGCACACGACCCTGCGGATGCCGGGCGGCCCTAGCCGATGGAGTGGGGCCAAGGACCTTAGCTGGGTGCCACTGCGTCCGGAGCGCGTCTGCGAGGTGGCGTACGACCACATGGAGGGCTCCCGATTCCGCCATACGGCCCAGTTCCGCCGCTGGCGCCCGGACCGCTCGCCGGAGAGCTGCACGTACGAGCAACTGGAGGAACCGGTCAGCTACAACCTGGAAGAACTGCTGGGCGGCTGAGCGGTGCCGGTCTGCCGGTGCGCGCGCTCGCCCGGCTTGCCCGAGGAGAACACCTGGGGACGGGGGAAGCCGGTGTCCAGGTTCTCGACGTTCCTACCGGTGAGCGACGGGCGACACGGGCAGTCCCTGTCTTCTGCCGTCGTCTCAGGGATCACCGAGTGGAGGTGCTGTCCTGAGTATCGAAGCGGCGTCGGGCCGCCTCGATCTGGCTCGGCCGCAAACTCCGGTCTGGTTCGCTTGGGCTTCGCAAGCGCCTTGTGAGTGGACGGGGACGTCCCCGCGGATGCCGCGGCCGGCGGTCAGTAGGTGGAGATCAGCTGGTTGCCGGCGAAGGCGTCGCGGAGTCTTTGTTCTGCCAGGCGGGAGATGAGCGCCGGCCGGCAGAACAGGGTCCAGGTGGCGGGGTCCCGTGACGCAGTCGGCGGGCGAGGTCGTCGGCATCCGGGCCGGGGATGGACAGATCGGCGGGGGCGGCGGGGCGATGCATCGCGTGGGTACCGAGCAGGGACAGGACGAACGACGAGTCGTCGCCCGGCGGGTGAGGCCGCATCAGGTAGAAGATCGCGCCGAGGACGGCTTCGCGGCGGGCGTTGAGGAGGTTGTGGCTGCGGCGGATGGTGCCTTCTGCGGCAACGAGGATGTCGGCGCCCGTGGCGGGGAAGGCGGCGACCTGGCGGCGGGCGATCTGGCCGCTGATCAGTGACAGGACGTCCTTCGCCCTCTTGCGGACCCTTGTCCTTGCCCAGCCACCGTGCCCGTCTTGAAATATTCGGCACAGCCATCCGGCAATTGGCCGGGGGGTTGACAGGCATGGCGCCGCACCGGAGGATTCCAGCAGTGCAACGCCGGATCGAGAGTTTTACGAAGACGCCATCGTCCTGCGGCTGACGCAGAAGAGACGCTCGTTTTGCGCCAAGGTCGATCTCCAGTCATTCTCTCCCTTCCTCAAGACCCGGGGCAGGTCTCCGACACCAGCTCGACATTCCTTCCACTCCTTCCAGCGAGCACGAGCACGCCCTCTAGGCCACTTTCTGTCCGATTACTGATAGTTTGCATTACTACAGTAGGAAAATATTCGAACTTGAGTAGCGCGCATGCTGACGGCTGGGCTCCAAGCGTTCAGGAAATGCTTCGAGCGCCCGGTTTTCACACCTCCCCAGCCACCTCGGGCACCCTCAATATTGTCTGTGGCGGAAACGATCGCGAAATGAAACAGCAGTTGTAGATCGTGATCGCTGATGCGGCTGGCGCTGGACAGCAGGCAGCGCGGGAGATGCACACCGCATATCGCAGCTCTCATACAGAGTGTTCGTTGGTCCCCGCCTGCGCGCCAGGCGTCAGGTTAATTCGTCAGACGTTTGCTGTGCGAGCGCCCCGCTTTCATCGGTTCCGGAAGTAGGGAGTAATCCATGAAGCCAGCTATGACGGCCGCTGCCGTGGGTGCGTTCGCGCTCGCTAGCGTGCTGGTGTCCTCGCCGGCATACGCCGGCAGTAATGGCCAGCGGATCTACTTCCGCCCCGAATCCGGCCTGCCTTCGCGCACCAGCACCGTGCCGACCCGGTGCCCCCGGGGGTATCACCGCGGCAGCCGATGGATCCGTACGGCGCCGCACGGCACGCAGCACCTCACAGATTTCCGTCCGTCCACTCCAGCCAGCCTGTGATCGGAGGGTGTCTTGGATTCTGTGAAATTGGATTCCGTGAAAGCGGATGTGGCCGAATTAGGTGGCGGAACTTCCGTCACTGCTGAAGGAGGATCGCGGCTTGGATAGCGAATCGCAGGACCGTGTGTACGCAGCTGCCTCGGTCACCGCCTTCGACCACATCAGGCTGGACGTAGCGGACATCGACGTCGCCGAACGATTTTATGCCGACGCGCTCGGGCTGTCTAGCGTCGTGCGCTACGATCTGGCCGATCGCGTCATCCTGCAGATGGCGCCGGACGGCATACCAGCGGGTATAGAACTATGGCAGGAACGAGATCTCGTGCCGAACCCGCATCCTACTCACCACGTCGCGTTTCGCGTCGCCGACGTTCCGGCATTGGTAGAACACATTCGCGCGCTCGGTTACCGAGTGGTCACCGAGCCATACCGAATCGAGCAAGAGACGGTGGCGTTCGTGGCCGACCCGGATCGCCACACCATCGAACTCAACGACTTCCTGGGACGCCCGACAGCAGGAGTACCGGCATGACGGCCGACACCTCGACCGCTACGGACTCCCTGAACCAGCTCACCACAGCCCTGAGCGAGATAGACCTGCCCCGGGTCGCGGACTGGGGATCACGGCTGGCTCAGTTACGCAGCAACGGTCAGCGTCTGCTGGTAGCCGGCAATGGCGGGTCCGCAGCGCAAGCCCAACACCTGACGGCCGAGCTGGTGGGTCGATTCCAGACGGAACGCCCTCCGATGTCCGCGTTAGCGCTGCACGCCGAGACGTCTTCGGTCACCGCAATCAGCAACGACTACGGTTACGAGCACGTCTTCGCCCGGCAAGTCCGGGCACACGCGCGTCCAGGCGACACTGTGCTGCTCATGTCCGGCTCCGGTCGCAGCCCCAACGTGTTGCGCGCTGCGGAGGCCGCGCGCGAGGTCGGCGCGGTGACCTGGGCGCTGACGGGACCAGCACCCAACCCGTTGGCGACGCTGGTGGACGAAGCGGTGACCGTACCGGCGCGGGCGGTATCCACGGTGCAGGAATGCCACCTCGTGGTCATCCACCTGATGTGTGCCGGCATGGACGCCGCCGTCGCTGCCATGGACGCCACCGCCACGGACGCCGTCGGTTCCGCCCCGTCCGTGCCGCCACCTTTGTCCACCTCGTCACCGGAGCCGGTGAGGGAACGCCAGCCGGCTACGGCACGCGGAGTCCGCCCGAACCTGGTGGTGGTCGGCGACGCGTTCGTCGACCACGACCACCTTGGCCGTGTGGAGCGGGTCGCATCCGACGAGCCGGCCCTGGTCGTGTCCGGTGGCACCACACACATGCGCCCCGGTGGTGCCGCCCTGGCCGCTGTACTGAGCGCGAGACGGGGCTACCCGGTCACCCTGGTCACCGCGCTCGGCCAGGACGCGGTCGGCGACCGGCTGCGCACGCTGCTGGACGAAGCGCGAGTCGGGGTGGTCGATCTCGGGCTGGACGGCCCGACCGCGGTGAAAACGCGGATCCGCGCCGCCGGGCGCACCCTGATGATGCTGGACGAGCACGACGTCTGCCCGCCCGTTGGGCGGGAGGGCGAAACGGCATTGGCTGCGGCACGGCGCGCGTTGATGGCAGCCGGCGGCGTCCTGGTGTCCGACTACGGTCGAGGCGTCGCCGCGTATACCGACCTGCGTGCCGCACTGGCTGAGGCTGCCCGGCGGTCTCCGTTGGTCTGGGACCCGCATCCGCGCGGCGCGGTTCCGGTCCCCCATACGGCTGTCGTGACGCCGAACAGCCGAGAAGCTCGGGTGATCGCCTCCCTCACGGGCAGCGACACGTTCTCAGATGACATCGAAGCGGCACGTGCGGTATGGCGCGCGTGGGGGCCGGTCCAGGTGGCGCTCACCCGGCACGAGCATGGCGCTGTCCTGCTCGCCGACGCGGATCTGCCGCCGCTGGTCGTGCCCACGAAGGTTGCCGCAGGACGGAAGGCCGACCCCTGCGGTGCCGGCGACTTCTTCGCCGGTCACCTCGCCACCATGTTGGCCTGCGGCCAGCTACCCAGCGAGGCGGTGGCATCGGCGGTGTGGGCAGCGTCGGCGTACGTCGCGGCGGGTGGTCCCAGGTCCTTAGACTTCCCGCCCGACGACGGCTCACCGATGACCGGGCTCTCGGGCGCCGGGCCCGCGGCGGCCGCGCACGGAGCGATCGAGCTCGCCGATGCGGTCCGTGCGAGGGGCGGTACCGTGGTCGCTGCTGGCGGGTGTTTCGACCTCTTGCACGTCGGGCATATCCGGCTGCTCGAACAGGCGCGCCAACTGGGTGATTGCCTGATCGTCTGCCTGAACAGCGACGACTCGTTGTCCCGGCTGAAAGGCCCGTCGCGCCCGATCGTACCGGCGGCACAACGCGCTCTCGTGCTCGAAGCACTCGCTTCCGTGGACGCCGTTCTGGTGTTTTACGAGGACACCCCCGAAGCGGCCATACGCGCGCTGCGACCCGCGATCTGGGTCAAGGGTGGCGACTACTCGGGAATGGAAATTCCCGAGAACGAGCTGGTCAGCTCCCTGGGCGGACGAACCGTGGTCGTACCTTTCGTCGCCGGCTGGTCGACGTCGTCGCTGATCGAGTCGGCACGGACACCGTGATGAGACAACAGAGCGTGCTGGTCACGGGAGCAGCCGGATTCACCGGGAGACGTATGGCGCGGGGCCTTTCTGGACGCCGAGTACCGGGTCACACGGTGGACTTCACCACGTCACCAACAAAACTATCCTGAAAGCGCGTCAGTCGGGGCGCGGAACAAGCCGTTCGATGGAATTTCCGAAGGGATGGAGATCACGTGAGTATTGATACGGTCGTGGTGAGCAAGGATAAGCTGGACATGCTCATGCCTCTGATCGTCGAGCAGCAGTATGACTGCGGAAAAGAGGTCGACCTCGCCACCACCCGCACCTTCTTCGAGGGCATCGTCGACAATGAGGCGAGCTTCCAGATCATGGCGGCAGAAGACGACGTCGCTGTGGGCTTCGTGATGGTCGATCCCATTCCGAACCTCCAGTTCGCCGATAAGGTGGCGTATGTGCACGACGTCTTTGTGACCGAGTCCCTTCGTGGTGTCCGGGGCATCGGAGCAATCCTGATGGTTGCGGGGTTCGCGGAGGCGATGCGGCGCGGCTATGAGTTCGCCGAAGGCGAGACCGACCCCGACAACCGTCCCGCGCGGAAACTCTACGAGCGCATGGCGAAGAAATTGGGAATCGGCTGCAAGGAGGTGGCCTCGGTGCGTTACCTGGTGGACCTTCGTCCCGGCATCGAGCGCGCGCGCCGCGAGCCAGAGTACCTGGACCTACTCGCTACCCCCCAGCTACTCAGCCGTCAGAGTGCTCGACCGGGAGCCGATAGTTAGACGCTGACCTAGAAGGGCGAGTATGCGTACTGCAATGGTCGTGATAAACGAAGGCGTGGGTAACGGGATCATTGTGGCGCCACTACTGGCGGCGCTCGAGCGATGTTATCCGGGATGGCGCTACTTCATGGCACCGAACATTGCGCTCGACGCTGAATGGGTGCGTTCGGCGGTCGGCATACATGGTGCTTCCGGGACGTTCCCGGCGCTGTGGCGGCGGTTCTTACCGGCGGACCGGGAGGCACTGTGGAACTTTATCGATCGCACTGGGGTGGAACTGGTCGTAAACCTCAGAATGGAGTTCGCCGAAGAGGACGGAAACTACTTCGAATTCCGGGCGGAGGCGACGAAAAGGGGAGTCGAGTGCTGGGATCTGCACGAATTGGGCGGGCGGCCGCAGCGGCTGCCCTTCGGTGAACAGGCCGCCAATCTCCTGCGCGCGCACAACGTCCCCGTCGAGCTGAATCGCCCGGCCTGGCTCGCCGACCGACGGCGACCACGTCCGGGCGTGGTCGGTTGCTACGTCGGTGCCAGTGCCGCGGTCAAACGCTGGCCGCTGGGTGACTGGTCGACTCTGATCTCGCATCTGGGCGACCGGCGACTGATCGTCGAGGTCGCGGTCGGCCTGGGAGCGGACGAGCAGGCATTGGCACATCGGCTGTCGTCGGTGCCGGCCGTCGCCGACACGGTGTTCCTGCACTCTCTGGAAGCTCTCCGCGACTGGATCGCCGGGCTGGACGTGCTGGTCAGCAACGACACGCTGGCCGTACACCTGGCGGCCGCACTGGGTTGCCCGGTAGTAACGCTGTACCTGGCGACCGACGGTGACATCTGGTCACCGGCGGCGGCCCCTGATGTCTCGCGGGCCGTGCAGAGCGCTATCGCGCTGTCCTGTTCCTACATGAAGCCGAACGGCACCTGCCGGCGCTACTACGTCGGCTGTCCGGCTCCGTGCGCGGCCGGTGTGCGCCCGGCTGATGTGCTGATCGAACTGGACCAGCTGGAATGGAGTGGGCGGCAAGCCAGTCACCAGGAGGTGGTCAAATGACCCGCCGGCGGGCGATCGCGGTGCTCGGTGGCCGGCCCGGCAATGCGGGAGCCGACGTCCTCCGGCTGGCTGAGATGATCGGCGAGGAGCTCGCCAAACGTGGCTACGGCGTGGTGAGCGGCGGCGAGGGCGGCGTAGCGGCCGCAGCCAACAAGGGCTGCCAGGCCGTCGGCGGCGACACACTCGCGTTGTTGAAGTGGAACCGTCTGTCCGACGCCGAGGATGGGACCACCTGGGCCCTGCCCACGTCGATGGACCTGGCCCGGAGCAACATCCTCAACTGGTGCGGTGACGGCATGATCGCGTTCGAAGGCCGCTACGGCACGCTCACCGAGATCGGTCTCGCCCTGGACACGGGACGCCCTCTGTTGGTCTTGGGTAACCACCCGTTTCTCACCGCAGAGGCGTTCGCGGCGCCCACTTGCCGCGTCGTGCCGGACCCTCGGCCGGAGGACGCCTCCGAGCTGGTCGACCTGCTGGAAACGCTGATCGCGGCCGGCGAGCAGGCATCGGTACGGCCCGGTGCCGCCGTCGTCGAGGACGACCAGGTCGACGAGAGCGGTATCGGTTTGCGACGTGCGATTCCGGGGGACCTGGAGCTGTTCCGCCGAGCGTTCGGCGACGCCGACGTGCTGGCGTGGCGAGCGCTGGAGCCGACCGACGGGGTGCTCAGCCGATTCCAGCACGAACGCTGCCTGGTGATGCTCGAGCGGAATCGTCCGGTCGGCTTCCTGGAGTACCGCACGGAGGCTGATCCGGAGCTCGACCATATCCAGGTCGAGGCGGTGGCGGTGGCCGACGCGGCCGACCGGGGCCGGTCGATCGGGACACGAGCGTTGAGGTTGTTCGCCGGGTCGGTCTTCGCCGCCGGCCGGCACCGCATCACCGCGGCGCCCCATCCCGACAACAGGGCTGCCGTGCGGTGCCTGGATAAGGTGGGTTTCCAGCAGGTCGGCCTGATGAGGGCGTACGAACGCCACCGCGGTACGTGGCGGGACGCGCTGCTGATGGATCTGGTCCCGAGCGACCTGGCCGGCAGGTCGTCCAGGCCACCGGAGATCGAGGTCGGGTACGGATAACTCTCTCGACCACCCAGCGGTGGTGGCTGGTGATCGGGTTGGTCTTCGATCCGGCCTTGTCGCGATCGGTCGGATTCGGTCCGTCAGTGGCCCCCTTGTACAGCCCTCACGCTGACGGAGTCGACTGCGCACCGGGACCGGTCCAGTTCCCCGCGGGCGCCGAGTTCGTCGAGGATGACACGGTGCGGCCTGGCCCAGACCCGGGCTTTGCTCCACTGGGCGAAGCCCGGTAGACCGTGGGTCAGGCCGGGCCGAACACGGGCGGGAGCTGCCGCCAGGTGCAGCCCGACGTAGCCACGAAGATGATCGCGGCCAACGATTCACGGTCACCGGCCCGTCGTCGGCCCCTGCCCTGCGGTCGTATGACCTCCGTGCGAGGCACCACCCGCCGAAACAACTCCCACAACTCGTCCGGCATCAACCGCTCAACCAGATCAAGCGCGAACCGACCAACGACGCAGCAAGCCAAAAGAAGCGATGTATGAGACGAACGGAGGATCGCCATGGCCGGACCAGGAGTTTCCCGCATCGGCCCGGAAGAGGAGGCCGAGGTTCTGGACGTGTTACGTGAGCGAGAGCTGAGCCGGTACCGCTTCGACGACCACGACGGGTCTGCGCGGTTGTCGAAGGTTGCGCGGTTCGAGCAGGAGTTCCGCACCTTGACCGGTGCGCGCCACTGCCTGGGCATGAACAGCTGCACCAGCGCTTTGTTTGCCGGTCTGCTCGCGGCAGGGGTCGGTCCGGGCGACGAGGTGATCGTGCCGGGCTACACCTTTATCGCCCCGATCGCCGCAGTTGCGCATACGGGAGCCGAGCCGGTGCTCGCTGAGATCGACGAGAGCCTCCTGCTCGATCCGGCGGACGTGGCTGCGAGAATCACCTCGCGCACGAAGGCGGTGATCGCCGTGCACATGCTCGGAGCGCCGTGCGACCTCGACGACCTCGACGCCCTCACACGTGAGCACGGGCTGCTGCTCGTGGAGGACTGCGCGCAGGCCGGTGGTGGCACGTACCACGGCCAACACCTCGGGACTTTCGGCCGATTCGGCGCGTTCAGTCTCAACGTCTTCAAGACCTTCACAGCGGGCGACGGTGGCGTCCTGCTCACCGAGGACGACGATCTGTACGAGACGGCGTTCGCCCTGCACGATCACGGCGCCGCGCCGTTGCGGTCGGGCGTCACCGAGGGGCCCCCGCTGTTCGGTCTGAATCTACGGATGCACGAGCTGACCGGCGCGGTCGCGCTTGCCCAGGTCCGCAAGCTGCCGGGCACCCTGCGGACGTTGCGAGCCAACCGGGACAAGTTCGCGGACGCGATCGGCGACCTGCCCGGGGTGACGCGTCGCCCACTGCACGACCCGGACGGCGACTGCGCCACGGTGCTCGCGTACACGTTCGCGTCCGCGGCCACGGCCGGCGAGGTGGCAACCCGACTGGGCACGATCACCCTGAGCCAGTCGGGCAAACACAGTTACGCCAACATGTCCCAACTACAACCGGATCGACTGATCTCGACGGCGTCCGGGACGCGCAGGCCGGATCGCGCCGCCCTGCGTCGGTCCTATCCGCCGGGCAGCCTGCCGCGCACGGACGACCTGCTCAACCGCAGCATCGCGTTGAGCGTCGGGGTGGTCGACTCCTACCTCGGCAGCGGAGTAGGCATCGACGTGACCGCCGATGACGACGCGATCGAGGCAGCGGCACGGCTGTTCAAGAACACAGTTGAGGACGTTGTCAAGGCAGCGTCATGAGTGTGGGAAGGGATACCGACGCCGAATTCGAGGCGGCCGCGACGACCTTGCTGCCGACCGTCGCACTGCGTGGCTGGGCCGTCGCTACGGAAGCGGAGGCTGACGCGGCTCTGCCGGCCTGCGTCGAGCAGGCGTTGCGGTGGAAGGAACGCACCGGATGAGTACAGTTGCGTTCGAGTACGGCGCGCGGGCGGCGACGGATTTCCTGGACGCGCACCGGCTCTCGGCGCGGACGCCGTTCCAGACGCGCGGTTGGTGGCGAGCGTGGATTCGTGAGGCGGCGGACGCCGAGGGCGCGACCCCGGTGCTGGTCCATATGACGCGTACCGACCGGCCCATCCTGGTGGTCGGCCTGCAGTTGCACCAGGACGGCAGTACGGCGGTCCTGCGCCCATTGTCCTGGCCATGGGCCGACTACCACGAGGTCGCTGTGGTGGGCGACGCGTCGCCCACCGGCCCCGAGCCCGACATCGGGTGGTTGGCCGAGGCGATCGACCGGTGTCAGCGGGAGTTCGGCGCCCGACTGGAGTTGAGTGACCTGATTGCCGATGGAGCGCTGCTACGCGCCGTGTCCGAGTTGGGCGCCGCGCCCCGGCCGTCGGAGGTGGTTGTCCGGCTCGACCTCACCGACCCCGACGTCGTCCAACGCGTCAGCGAGCGGCGCGACATGCGGCGAAAGCGCCGCCGGATCGAGCGACTCGGCACGCTCCGGCTCACCTGCGCAGACACCTCGGCGCGGGTCGCCGCCCGCCTGCCGGCCTTCATCGACCTGCATACTCAACGGTGGCGGGACCGGCCTGATGCTGTGGCGCCATTCGACGGCGGTGTGGTCGACCGGACGTTCGCGGCCGTCGCAGCCGAGCCGTCCAGCGCCGCGCGATTACACGAGTTGTGGCTGGACGAAACCCTGCTCGCCGGATGGTTCGGCTTCTGGCACGATCGCACGTACTACGCCTACCGTGCGGCCTACAACACGGGCCACGGCCGCGACTCGCCGGGGCACCTACTGGTGGCCGCGATGGTCACCGAACTCGTCGCCCAAGGGACGGACACCTTCGATCTGACGCGCGGTGCCCACGCCTACAAGCTCGAACTGCCCAGCATCCGCGCGCTCACCATGGCGGCAAGTCTGGAGCAACCGTGCCGGGTGTGACCCCCCGTCGCTCGAGGGCCCTCGGGCACCGGACCGCCTCGCCGACTTGGCGGAGCCATCGGCCGTGGTCGTCCCGTGCACATCCTGCGTCACCTCGACGGGCGGCCGAGGACCGCTGAACACGGTGACGATTTCGGCTCGTTCGTCCGGCCACGACGAGGTGTGGCACCGCCCGGTCCGGACCGTGCAGACAGGCCTGGATTCCGTCGAGCCGAACGCTGCGGAGAGCAACAAGCCGTCGGAGTCGCCGGTGCATTCGAGCCAGGCAGCCTCGGAGGACAACCCTCGTGCCCGTCCTCCCCAGTTGGTGACGACGACCCGGGCAAACCCGGCGGCCTGGAGGGCGCGCGGCGGGCGGATTCCCGACTGGAGGACGAGATCGTCGGGGTGGGACAGAGAGGACGGGGCCTGGTCATGGTGCCGATGCGTGCACCTTGCGCATCAGCGGGGCTGATGCGCACCGCCCACGCGGTCGCCTCACTGCCGGATGACAACACTCAGACTACAAACAACTGTGGGGTGTCCGTGGGATCGTCGGTTGACGTGGAGACAGTCGTAGTCGGCGCAGGCATGGCCGGCCTCGCGACAGCGGCAGAACTCGGCCGACGGGACCGGGGTTCGGTGGCCGTACTGGAGGCTGGGCCTGACCGAGGTCGCACACATATCCAGAACGAATTTTCTTCGGCCGAAGCGCTCCAACTCTGGTTGCGTCCGGACACCGACCCCGACTTCCGCCGTCCGTACCAGACAGTCGGCGGGGTCTACCGCGACTTGGCCGGCCTGCGTCGCCGGGTCGGCGGCCGCTCGCTCTACTGGGGTGGCGTACTGCTACCCATCGAACGCTGGGCCCTTTCCGAGGGGTGGCCGGACGCGGTCGTCACCGAATTGACCGAGACATGGGATGGGGGGCCGTCGTTGTACCAGCGGGTCGTCGACGACGTGGTCAGTTGGGGCGCCGAGCCTCCCGGAGCACCCGGGCTGACCATCGGTGAACTGGCGTTCGACCGAACGCCGCACGCCACCCGCACGGAACCTGCCGGCGGGTGGAGCGCGTTCAGTCCGTTGGCATGGTGGGACGACGACGGCGACTCAAGGGTGCGCCGTGTGCCGATCCTCGCCGGCCATGACGTTCTGGGGGTCCGTGTCGAACACGGCAGGGCGACGGGCGTGCTGGTACGCACCGAGGACGGTGAGCTGCGCGACCTACGTGCGAACCGGGTAGTCCTGGCCGCCGGTACGGTCGTGAACAGCCGGCTGGCGATCCAGGCCCTGGCTGCCTCGGACGCTGACACACCGCGTGAGCTGCCGGGACTCGTGGACAAGATCTCACAAGGGTTCACGGTCGCCTTCACCGATGTCGAACGGCTTCCCGACGCAGTCCGGGCGGCTGCTCATGAGGGCCACGTCTACCATCGGATCGGTACCGTCAGTACCCGGTCCAACCAGTTCGTGCGATTCACCGAAAGCGTGAACGGCACGGTCACCATGGACAGTTGGACCATGGGCGAGCAGCGCCGCGGCCCGCACGGCCGGGTGCGGTGCGACGGCGGCGGCGAATGGCCCTGGTCGACGACTGTGCACGCCCGACTTGAAGCGGCCGACGAGGCGGTGCGCACCAGCCAGCAACACCTGCTCGGCGAACTGTGGGCTGAAATGTCGCACCTACTCGGAGTTCCGGCTGACACGCTTCAATTCTCGCCGCAGCACGGTTCGCCTGACCTGGCCGACCGGCTGACAGCGGTCCGCGAACCGACGCCACTCACCTACAGCTTCCCGCTCGGTTCCGAGCAACACGAGGCCGGCACGTTGGCCCTCGGCGAAGTCCTCGACGAGGACCACCAGTTCACCGCCGTACCGGGTCTGTACGCGTGTGGGCCGTCGGTGATGCCACGCACCGGAGCGGCGAACCCGTCAATGACAACGCTCGCGCTCAGCAAGCGGTTGGGAGCGATCCTCGCCCGGTGACAAGCACCAGAAGCAGCAAGCAGAGAGGCAGCCCCGATGCAAGGAATGTCGATCGCGGTTTCCGGCACCGAATTCACGGACACCGACGGCGTGGACGGCCTGATCGAAATGGCCAGGTCCGCTCAATGCGACGCGGTGGAATTCTGGTATCCGAAGAACGCCCTGCGGGACGGTGTCGACGCCACACTCCGCAAGCTGGACCGTGCCGGGCTGCGGATAGCCTGCGTATCAACCCCCAGCCAGCTCTACGGTTCCGGCGAAGCGGACGCCGTCTCGCTTCTCCACGAGGCGATCACGATAGCGGCACGGACCGGCGGCAACCGGGTGAACACCTACTTCGGTCACGCGCCGGTGGTCGATGACCAGAGGGCAATCGCGGCCTACGCCGGCGCGCTGGCACCGGTCCTCGACCACGCTGCGGCCGAAGACGTGGTGGTCGTGTTGGAGAACGAGTTCGACGCGTTCGGATGGGACCCGGTGGCGTCCGACGTCAGCAGGCGGCCGGTAGCGTTGGCGGCGCTGTTCGCCCGGGTTGACTCGCCCTGGTTCGGCTTGAACTTCGATGCTGCAAACTTCCTCTGCGCGGCGGTCGCCCCGGCCCGCGACGCGTTGCCCCTGCTCCTGCCGTGGGTGCGCTATGCCCACGTGAAGGACGTGTGTCGAGCGTCGGCGGAAACCCCGCCCGATGGCTGGACCCGGTACACCGATCACGGCAGGGCCTACGACACGGCGCCTCTCGGCACCGGGGAACTGGACTGGCCGGCGATCATCGAAAGCCTGGCGAGCGCGGACTACGACGGGTACCTCACGCTCGAACCACACTGCGCGCGGTCGATTCTCCTGGCCGAGACGGCCGGGGCAGCCGACTACCTGCGCGACGTGATCAACGTTCACGCGCCGTCCCACCGGTGATCCAGGAGAATCTTCTCACTACGACTGATTGGCAACCGCGCGTGCTCTCCGACATCGAGGCATCCAGACCCCTTGCCCACACCCTGGGCCAACAGCTGCTTACCCGGTTGCAGCCACGAGGTTCGGTCGCCTCCACCGCCGACGACATGCGGCTGCCCACCCGAGAGGCGGACACCGAGGTCGTGACGGTCGCCTTCGAGACCGGTCGTCAGTGGCTGGAGCGCTCTGAGAGCGACCCGCACACCTACCTGTCGGAGCGGAAGAGGTTTGGGGCGGTCGTCGTAGCCGCCCAGCACTGCTCCGGCGGTACTGCGCTCACCTCGGAGGAGCCGGCCCAGTTCGACGAGGAGTACATCGCCTTGCTCAACCGCCGGCACCGTGAACCCGCCCCCGGCACACGGCACATCTGCGTGCTGTTCCATGCCTTCCCCACCCCCGACCCGACGGAGGCGTCGTGACCTCCGCGGCCGCCGAGCCGTCGCTGTGGCGCAACCGCGACTTTGTCACGCTCTGGAGCGGCCAGGTCGTCTCCACCCTCGGCGCCCGGGTCAGCGCGACAGCGATGCCGCTGCTCGTACTGGCCACGACCGGCTCGCCCGCCGACGCGGGCCTTGTCGGAGCCGCCGGCACTTTGCCCTTTCTCGTCGCCTACTTACCGGCCGGACCACTGGTGGACCGGTACAACCGTCACCGGATCCTGCTGACGAGCGAGATCCTGGCCGGCCTCGCTCTGGCCACCGTTCCGATCGCCCTGTGGCTGCGACTGCTGACGGTCGCTCAGCTCATTGTCGTCGCGTTCGTCCAGGGGCTGTGCTTCGTGTTCTTCAGCCTGGCGGAGACGGCCGCCCTTCCCAAAATCGTGCCGGCCGTCCTGCTACCTGCGGCCCTGGCCCAGAACGAGGCCCGCAGCCGCGGCGCTGCCCTGGCCGGTGGGCCGCTCGGCGGCCTGCTCTTCGGAATCGACCGCGCCCTGCCCTTCCTGGCCGATGCGCTCTCCTACGCCGCCGCCTCCATCGCGCTGCTGTTCCTCCGCAAGGACCTGCAGAACACGACGACCGCGCCGGCCGAGCCGCTGTGGCAGGCGACCGTGGCAGGACTGCGCTGGATCTGGCGCCACCCGCTCATCCGCACCGCGATCCTGCTGATCACCGCCAGCAACCTGGTCTTCCAGGCGCTCGTCCTGACGATCGTCGTCCTCGCCCAACGCCACGGTGCCACCCCCGGCGCCATCGGCACAATGCTCGGCATCTACGCCGGTGGCGGGCTCATCGGCGCACTGGTTGCCACCAGGGCCCACCGATACTTCACCCCCAAAATGGTCATCATCGGGGTCAACTGGATCTGGGCCGCGCTCTTGCCGCTCTTCCTGCTCACCACCAACCCCCTGCACATCGGGGCGATCGGCGCAGCCACCGCGTTCATCGGACCAGTATGGAACGTCGTGATCATGAGCTACACCGCACTCCTGGTCCCCAACGAGATCCTGGGCCGGGTCACCAGTGCGGCGATGACCCTCGCCTGGGGCGTCATGCCCATCGGCTCCCTCGGCGCCGGGTTGTTGCTGACCACCGCAGGCCCCACCGGTGCCGTCCTCGCCCTCTCCGCCATCATGCTCGTCACAGCGGTCGGCGCGACCATCAGCCCGGCCGTTCGCCGCGCCCCACCGCTGACCGCACCCGAGGATGCGATCTGAGGGCGCACTCTGTCCCTGCCCAACGACGTCACCAACGTGGTCTTGAGCGAAGTGGGGTCAACGCCCGGCCAGTTGATCGTCCCTTACCCGCGTTTGACCGTCCCGCCAAGGAGTTGACCGTGATGACGCCAGGTCGCGAGCACGTCCAGGCACTGGCCACCGTCCTGCCCGCGCTGGACACCGATCGTCTCCATGCCTGGGCGCGCATCCTGGCCGACCGGCTCCCGGCAGGCCGGCGGTTGCCGGTCGCGGGCAACGGAAGGAGCGCGGCCGAGGCCCGACACCTGACCTCCGAAATGGGCGGCCGGTTCCACAGCGAACGCCCGCCGCCGTCGGCCATCGCCCAGCACGCGGATTCCTCCTCGGGGACCGCCATCGCCAACGACCACGGCACCGAGGAGGTCTTCGCCCGCCAGGTGGGCGCCCACGGTCGCCCGGCGACGTCCTGCTGCTCTCGACCTCCGGGGCCGACCCGAAAGTTCTCAGCGACGACTCCGGTCCGCCGACTCAAGGGACCAGACCGGCCCGTGGTTGCAGACCACGAACGCGCCGCGCTAACAGAAGCACTGGACTGCGTCGACGGTGTCCTCGTCTTCGCTGAGGACACCCCCGAACGCGTCCTGGCCGAACTGCGCCCCGATATCCGGGTCAAGGGCGATGACCACGCGGGCCGGCGGATCTCCGAGGCCGGCCTGGCGGAAGGCCGTGGCGGTGAGGCCATCGTCGTTCCGTACCTGAACGGGCACTTCACGAACCCCTTCGTCATCCGACTCACCCAGCAGGCAGGCACACCATGAACCCGCGCGTGCTCGTCACAGGTGCGGCCGGCTTCATCGGCCGGCACACCACCGCGGCCTTCCACCAGGCCGGTTACCAGGTCACTGCACTCGACCTACGCTCTGCCCCCGGGCACCTCGCCGAGTCAGCGCGCTGGCAGCGCATGCCCTTCACCTCCCGGGCTCTCCTGGACGAGATTGCATCCGGCCGGTACCAGACTGTCGTCCACCAGGCCGGGATCAGCGACACCCGTGCGGTGGCAGGACCGGAACTGGACGACACCAACACCCACGGCGTATTGCGGCTGGCCGAGGCCTGCCGCACCGGGGGTGCCCGCCTGATCTACGCCTCCTCGCACTCGGTTTACGGCACCCTGCACCACCGAAAGCCGATCCCCGAGCGCGCCGACACCGACCTCACACGTTGCTCAGGTCCGCTGAACCCGTACGCGGCATCCAAGCTCGCCCTCGACCAGCAGATGCGCTCCTGGTACCGCACGGGCCTGGACTGGGTAGGTCTGCGCTATACCAACGTGTTCGGCCCTGATGAGACAGACAAAGGCCCCATGGCCTCGATCCTGTCCCAGCTCCTGCGCTCGGCCGCCGGTACCGGCGAAGTACGCTTGTTCGACGACTCTCTGACCGCGGCCCGCGACTATATCCCCGTCGAGATCGTCGCCGCCACGATCCTCCAGCTCACCCGACAGCACGTCCCTGCCGCGGTTTACAACCTCGGCGCCGGCTTCGCCGTTTCCTTCGCCGAGATCACCCAGTGGTGCGCCCGCCTGCACCGCGAGACCGCCGGTGAGGCACCGCTGCGGGTGACGTTGGTACCGAACGCAGTCGCAGCCGCCTACCAGTACTACACGTGCGCGGAGATGACCGCCCTGGACACCGTGCTACGCGGCCGACCCACAGTCTCCTTCCAGGGTGTGGAAACCCAAGCTGCCGAACTGTTCCACGCCTTCGGCACCCGTGAAGCAGCATGACCGACCCGGCGCGCACCAGCGCCCTTCGGCTGCCGGCGGTGTTCCTCGACCGCGATGGCACCCTCACCGAACCCCGGCACTACCCGTCCCGCCCCGAGGACCTGGTACTCCAGGCGGGCATCGGGCCACCGCTACTCGCCCTCCAGCACGCCGGATTCGCCCTGGTCGTGGTCACCAACCAGAGCGGCCTGGCCCGCGGCCTGGTCGACGAGGCCGCCATCGCACCGATGCACCAGCGGCTGCGGGAACTCCTGGCCCACCACCAGGTCCAGCTGGACGGGATCTACCTGTGCCCGCACCATCCAGGCGGTACCGTGCCGCGGTTCTCCATCGCCTGTTCGTGTCGCAAGCCCGCCCCTGGAATGCTCCACCAGGCCGCCGGCGACCTCGGCCGTGACCTGTCCTCCTCGTGGATGGTCGGCGACTCCGTCTGCGACATCGACGCCGGCCACCGCGCCGGAACCCGCACCGCCCTCGTCGGCCCACAGCCCCGCGCTGATGTCGCACCGACCCTGTACCGGACCACGACCGCGCAGGCACTCACCGCCATCGCGGCCTGCGAAATCCCCCTGTACGAGAGTGACGAGCTGGGGAGCAATGATCTCGGGGCGAAGTGGGCGGCCGTTCGAGAGTCGGTGCTTGGTGAAGCTCACCAAAACGATCGGCCAGGCCTTGCGCGTCCCGTTCACGCCGTGGATGCTCACCCGGGACCGGACGATCGCCGAACTTGGCCTGAAGATCGACGCGCTGACGGCGGCTGAGGAACCGCCCTCAGGGTGAGTGCGACCCGATCCGTAGACCGCATACACGGACCCGACGAACTCAATGGAGAACCATCGTGTCGACAGCTGATCTCTCCCCAGGTCTTGCCGAATGGCAGTGGCCCGCTACGGTTCCAGGCACCGATGACCCGCACTGTCGGGTAGTGATCGCCGGAGGTGGGCTCGCCGGCCTCGAAGTGGCCCGGCAACTGGCCGCTCTCGGTGTCGACGACGTCCTGGTCATCGAAGCTGGACCCGCGCAGGATCTGTTACACATCAACTCCGCGCACAAGCACGATCAAGCGCTGCGCACCTTCCTCGATCCCGCCAGCGACCCACACTTCCAGCGTTGTTGGACATCGGAATCCGCCCCGCACTACGCCGTCAACGCCGGTCTGCGCAAGCGCCTCGGTGGACGTTCACTGTACTGGTACGGCGCGTCACTGCCGGTTGAGGACTGGGCGTTGGCCGACTGGCCGGAGTCGATCGTGACGGACCTGCGCGGCTCGTGGCGGGGCGGCGGACCGCTCTACGAACAGGTCGCGGCAGACCTCCGAATAGATCCGAACCGACTCGACTCGCAGCAACCGGTTCTGAAGCTAGGAGGATTCCGTCTCGTCCGCACCCCGCAGGCCGAAACCCGGTTCGGTGACGATGGCCGCTGGTACGCCTACTCCCCGCTGGACCATTGGCGACACCCGGTAACGGGCGCCGTGCTGGACGGCCCGCGTGGCATCCGGTTCCTGTGTGGCACCGACGTCCTCTCGGTTGACATCAAGGACGGGCGAGCCTGCGGCGTCCTCGTCCGGGAAACCGGCCCGAACGGCAGGGCCCGCCGGATTTCCGCGGACTCGGTGGTCCTGGCCGCCGGGACCATCGAGAACAGCAGGCTGGCCATCCAGGCGCTGTGCGCGATCGACCCCTGCCGCCCGCCCCGGCTGGACGGGCTTACCGACCACATCGTCCAGGGCTTCTTCGTGCGGGTGCGCGACGCCGACGACGACAGGGCATCCCATGGCTTGTCGGACGCCGCATCCGGCTCGTACGTGACCGCGTGCGAGGACGTCGTCCGGTCGAACCTGTTCATCACGGTCGAACGGCCCGAACCCGGCGTCCTTCTGTTCGATGTGCGGCTCACCGGGGAGCAGATGCCCGGAACTGGTAGCCACGTTACGTGCGAGCCGACCGGCGAGTACCCGTGGCGCACAACTGTCACGGCGGATCTGGCCCCGGCCGACCGGGACGTCGTCGGACGCCAGCGCCAGGTGCTGGACAAGGTTTGGCGCCAACTGGCCGCCGAGTTCGGTCTCACCGCCACGCCCCTGGCTTTCGACGACTTCGACCACCCGGTTCGCACCAACGCGTTCGTGCTGCCGGAGTCGATCGGCGCGGAGGCGTCCGAAGGGCCCTTCACCTGGTCAAGCCTGCTGGGTACCGAGGACCATGAGGGGTGCACGTTGCCGCTGGGTGACGTACTTGACAACCGTCACGTGTTCGCCTCCATCCCTTGCCTCTACGCCTGCGGGCCAGCGACCTTTCCCCGCATGGGCGCCGCCAACCCCTCGCTCACCACCCTGGCTCTCGCGCGGCGACTAGCACACTTCCTGGCCGCCACTCATGGCGAGCAATCACACCGAGCAACATCGGAGGCAGACGCGTGATGCTCACGGACAAGCGGGTCCTGGTCACCGGAGCGTCGAAGGACATCGGCCGGGGCATCGCGCTCGACCTGGTCAGGCGCGGAGCAACCGTCGTCGGCACGTACAACACCGGCGCGGCCGACGCAGAGGAACTCCTTGTCCTCGGCGTCAAGGAGATGGTCCACCTCAATCACTTGGACCGGGAGGAATCAGCGGCCACGCTCGGCCGACTGGCCGCTACCGGCCCCTTCCACGGGCTCGTGAACAACGCCGCGGTGATTGAGTTCACTTCCTGGGAGTCCAGTTTGGACTCCTGGGACAGGGTGCTGGACGTCAACCTCCGGGGTCCACTGGCCACCACGATCGCGCTTGCCCCGACCATGCCGCCCGGCAGTTCAATCGTCAATATCTCCAGCACAGCGGGGACGATGGGCTCATTCGATTCACTCGCCTACTCGGCGAGTAAGGCCGCGCTCACCAACCTGACGAAGAGCCTCGCCAACGTGCTCGGGCCATCCGGGATCCGCGTCAACGCCGTCTCGCCCTGCTATATCGACGTCGATGCACCCGCGGAATCAGCCGGATTGACTCCGTTGAGGCGCAACGGGTTCCCAGATGACATCGCCTCGGTCGTGGCGTTCCTGCTCACCGGCGGCGCTCGCTTTGTCACAGGCACGGAAATCACCGTGGACGGTGGCTACACGGCTGCGGATGCCCTCGCGAAACGCGCGTATGACGCGGGCTGACCGATCCACCGCCGATGCAGACCGGGACAACAGAGCCACACCAGAAAGCAGGCAGATCGCGTCGCCATCACGGAGCTCCGCCACTTGCGGAATGTAGCCGGCTCGGCTGTCGGCCTGCCAGTTGGGTGTGTTGGCGGCGGCGAGCATGAACACGTTGTACGTGCATGCCTTGAAAACGACTCATAGGCACCGTTGGCCGTCCGGGACGAAGACGTCTCGGACGGGGAATGGGCGACGGCCTGCTGTTCGTTTACTCCTCGGGCCCGCCGTAGCTGCAATCACTACGGTTGCCTGTCGGGTCCGATGTCACGTCATGTGCGCACCGGCTGGGTCAATGTGGGCACCGACCATGACACCGCTGCGTTCGCCGTCGAATCGATCCGCCGCCGTCGACCAGTCCGAGTGCGCGTGGCAGTCGCCGCGCTGCGCCCGCCGCAGCGTCTCGCCCCGGCGGCCGGTGGCGTCGCCGCCTCCTCCAGCCGGGCCAGGTACACCGGGACCCGTCCACGGCCGTGGTGGTCGGCCCGAGCCCCCGTACGTCCCGCAGGGTTCCCGCGGCGGCCCGTGCCGCCACCTCGTCGTCCCCCAGGGCGCGCAGGGCCTCGGCCGCCCTCCGGAAGGCCTGCACCCGGTACGTCGGCGCCTGCTCGCGCTCCAGCAGGAACGCGATCCTCTGCAGCGCCGTCACCGGCTCCACCGCGCATCCCTCCGGCACCGGACCCCGCGCCCGCCCCCGCTCAACCGTGGCGCACGACGGGTGGCAGCGCATCATGGCGGTATGCGGCCAGACAACACCTACGAGTGGTTTGGGCGTCGGGCGCACATGAGTCTTCGGAGCCGGGGGCAAGGCGTGGTCATTCGAATGGCGGAACGCAAGCGGAACGCGTTCCTCCACAACCTTGCCGCCGCCGGACCTGGAGTCGCTCCATGGAAAAACCCGCCACCGTATGGGACTGCCCGTTCAAGCACGACACCGACCTGGAGTTCGATCCGCTGATGCGGCGATTACTGGCCGAGGAACCGGTCGCCAGGATCCGTATGCCGCACGGCGAGGGCGAGGCATGGCTGGTCACCCGGTACGAGGACGTCCGTACCGTGACCACGGACCGCCGTTTCAGCCGCGCGGCCGGTATCGGGCGCGATCTGCCCAGGATGACCCCCGAACCGATCGCTCAGGTCGAGTCGATCAACCTGATGGATCCGCCGGCCCACAGCCATCTGCGCAGGCTGGTGGCGAAGGCGTTCACCAACCGCCAGGTCGACGAGATGCGCCCGAAGACCCAGCGGATCGTGGACGCCCTGCTCGACGAGATGACGGCGCACGGCAGTCCCGCCGACCTGGTGCGCCACGTGTCGTCCCGGCTACCGCTGATGACGATCAGCGAGATGCTCGGCATACCCGAGGAGGACCGCCCGAGGCTGCGCGAATGCGCCGTCACCATGATGTCGACGTCACCGGAGGGGCGGGCGGCCGCCGCCGCGGCCAAGGCGGAGCTGCGCACCTACTTCACCCAACTGACCGGTCGGCGTCGGCGGAATCCCGCCGACGACCTGCTGAGCGCCCTCGCCGCGTCACGTGACGGCGAGGAGTTGCTCGACGACAGCGAACTGGCCGTCATGGGCATGGTGTTGATGGTCACCGGCCATGACACCAGTACCTACCAGATCAGCAACATCGTCTACACCCTGCTCACCCACCCCGATGAGCTCGGCACCCTGCGGGCCCGGCCCGACCTGCTGCCGAAGGCCATCGAGGAACTGCTGCGCTTCATCCCGTTCCGGCAGGGGGTCGGCATCGCCCGGATCGCCATGGAGGACGTGGAGGTGGGCGGCGTGACCATCCGTGCGGGGGAGCCGGTGCATGTCTCGTACCTGTCCGCCAACCGCGACGAGCGGATGTTCGACCGGCCCGACGAGTTGGACCTGGAACGGGGCGCCGCGAATCACATGACGTTCGGCCACGGCACGCACCACTGCGTCGGCGCACACCTGGCCAGGATGGAACTCCAGGTTGCCGTCGGCACCCTGCTGAACCGCTTCCCGAAGTTGCGGTTGGCAGTGCCTCGCGATGAGATTGACTGGAACAGCGGATCGATTTGGCGGTATCCGCAGGCCCTACCGGTTTCCTGGTGAAACCGGTGAGCTTACCGGATTCCTTCCCGCACCCTGCGCCCGATAGCGGAGATCTCATGGCAACCCTGTGCAGACCGGCTATCCGTGTTCCCGAGCATGTCATCACGATGGAGCAGACTCTGGAACTCGCCCGCACTCTGCATGCCGACCATCCGCAACTCGGCCTTGTGCTGCGGCTGATCGAGAACACCGGTGTGCGTACCCGCCACATCCTCCAGCCCATCGAGGAAACCCTCAGACACCCGGGATTCACCCAGCGCAACGCGCTCTATGAGTCCGGGTCGAAAAGACTCGTGCCTCCGGTCATCGAGGAGGCACTGGACTACGCGCAGTTGCGCCCCAAGGACATCGACCTGATCGTCTATGTGTCCTGCACGGGATTTCTGATGCCCTCGTTGACCGCCTGGCTGATCAACACCATGGGCTTCAGATCGGACACCCGGCAGACGCCCATCGCCCAGCTGGGCTGTGCGGCCGGCGGCGCCGCGATCAACCGGGCACACGACTTCTGTCTGGCCTATCCCGGCGCCAACGTGCTGATCGTGGCCTGCGAGTTCTGCTCGCTGTGCTACCAGCCCACCGATGTGGGCATCGGCTCGCTGCTGTCCAACGGACTGTTCGGGGACGCGGTCGCGGCGGCCGTGGTACGCGGCGAAGGGGGCACCGGCATACGGCTGGAGCGCAACGGCTCCCATCTGGTGCCGGACACGGTGGACTGGATCGCCTACGGGGTGCGCAACACCGGATTCCACTTCCTGCTGGACAAGCGGGTTCCGAAGACGATGGAAATGCTGGCCCCGGCGTTGCGTACGTTGGCGGAACAGCATGAATGGGATGTGTCCGGCCTCGACTTCTACATAATCCATGCGGGCGGCCCGCGTATTCTCGACGACCTGTGCCGCCTGTTGTCGCTGAAACCCGCCGCGTTCCGCTACAGCCGTGCCACGCTTGAGGAACGCGGCAACATCGCGAGCGCGGTGGTCTTCGACGCCATGGCCCGGTTGTTCGCGGACGGTACCCAGGTCGACTCCGCGCGCGGAGTGATCGCCGGATTCGGTCCCGGAATCACCGCCGAGATCGCGCTCGGCAGTTGGACTTCGGCGAGGACGGCACAGGACGAGCGCCTGGTCGCGGTCAACGCCTCGCTTTCTTCCGACACGTCGCTGTCAGGAGAGCACGCGACGGCGGAAGTTCCGTAGGCCCAGGCCGAGAAAGAGCGCGCAGAATCCGGTGAGTACCGGATACACCACGTAGAGATGCATATGTGATGCCTCGGTGAACCCGGCGCGCATTCCCTCGGTGATGTAGATCAACGGGTTGACGAGCACCAGGACTTGGAGCCAGTGGAAACCACCGACATGGACCAGGGACAGCTTGGTCCACTGGTAGTACGTGCCGCCCAGGAACACCAGTGGCAGCACCACGAAACCGAACATGACACCGATGTTCCGCGGCTCGAACGTGGTGCCGAGGAGCAGCCCCAATGAGGTCATGGTGATGCACGCCAGGGGGATCAGGGTGACCACGATCCACCAGTGGACGGTCAGATGCGCGTGCACCCCAGGCGCGTGGACGACGGCCGCGATGGGCAGCACGATGACCGCGGAGATCAGGCCCTGGGTGGCGCCGGACAGTACCCGGGCGACCGCCACCAGCCACAGTGGGCACGGGGCCTGCACCCGGTCCTCGATCTCCCGGGTGAAGCCGAACTCCTGGGACATCTGGATGGCCACCGACTGGATGCCCTGGAACATGATGGCGATCGACACCACCCCCGGCACCAGAACCGTGGCGAACGCCGATTCGCCCGCCGTACCGCCGCCGGAGCCGATGCCCTGGCCGATGGTGGGGAAGACATAGAGGAACACGAACACCAGCAGGAACGGCTGCATCAGCGTACGGCCCACGAACTCGCCGAAGTTCTTGCGCAGTACGGTCAGATCCCGCCGGATCAGCGCGGCCAACGCCGAGCGGCTGGCGGCCGCCGCGGACCTGGTCGGCCGTACGGTGATACGAGTGGGCGCCGAGGGGGCGGTGGGTGCGGTCATCAGTCCCTCAGCTCCTTTCCGGTGAGGCTGATGAACACCGTCTCCAGGGTGCTTTCGGCGATGGAGAGGTCGACCAGGTTGAAGCCGCCGGACTCGGCGCTCGCCACCACCCGGGGCAGCACCCTGTCGTTCCCCTTCACCTGGAGTTCGACCCCGCCGTCGACCAGACGGGTGCGCACGACCCCGTCGATGTCCCGGTGCAGCCGCGCCGCGAGATCGTCCGCGTCGCCGCTGGTGGCCACCGTGACGACGGTGTCGGCGCCGATGCTCCGCTTGAGCGCGTCGGGTGTGTCCAGCGCGAGGATCCTGCCGTGGTCGATGATCGCCACCCGGTCGCAGAGGCGGTCGGCCTCCTCCATGTTGTGTGTGGTGAGCAGGATCGTCTGGCCGTCGGCGATCAACCGGTCCAGGACATCCCACAGCGCCAGTCGGCCCTGCGGATCGAGTCCCGCCGTCGGCTCGTCGAGGAACAGCACGGCCGGGCGGTGGAATATCGCCCGCGCCACCATCAGCCGCTGGGCCATCCCCCCGGACAGCGTGTACACCGAGGACGCCGCCCATTTGGACAGCTGGAACTGATCAAGGAGTTCGTCCGCCATTCGCCGGGACTGCCGAGCGGGAACGCCGAACAGCAGACCGTGGAAGTAGAGGTTCTCCCACACCGTCAGCGCCCGGTCCAGGGTGTTCTGCTGGCTCACCACGGCGATGACCTGCTTGGCCAGGGTGGGTTGGTCGATGACGTCGATGTCGCCGATGTACGCGGAGCCCGCGGTGGGGATGACACGGGTGGTCAGCATCCCGACCGTGGTGGTCTTGCCCGCGCCGTTCGGCCCGAGCAGCCCGAAGATCTCCCCCTGGTACACCCGCAGGTCCAACCGGTCCACGGCGGCGAAATCCGTCTTCGGATAGACCTTGGTCAGCCCCGACGTACGGATGACCGGCTCCCGGCCGTCCGCCGCTCGCGGGCAGCGCCGCGCCGCCGCGCTGTCCGTTTCGGTCTCCGGCGTCCCCATGGCTCACCTCGTCGCATCCGGCCCCGGGGCACCATCCATCGTCCGCCAGCAGTCCGGCCGGTACAACTCGCCGGACGCCGGGCGGGCGGGAGCCCGCGGCGACCGTCAGCGCGTCGAGCCCGTCACCCGACCGGCGGAACGGCCGTCTGCCGATCGGTGAGCTCCGCCAGCGTCGGCGGGTCGGCGCCCGGGCGGCCGCAGGTGAGCGCCGCCGCCAGGCTGGCCCGGGCGAGGGCGGCCGCCACGGCGGCGTCCAGCGCCTGCGCGCCGGTCGCCGCGCGCAGCCTGGTACGGGGTGACGGCTCGGCCCCGGCCGGGAGGCTGCCGAGCATCCCGGCCGACAGCAGCCCGCTGATCAGGCCCGCCATGAACGCGTCGCCCGCGCCCACGGTGTCGACGACCCGCACCTTCGGCACCGGCACCTCGCACCGGCCCACCCGCCAGAAGGCACCCGTACTGTCGGCCCCCCGCGTCAGTACGACCAGGGACGGTCCGGACGACGCCCAGCGGGCTGCCACCTCCTCGGGCTTCCGCTCGGGGTAGAGCCAGGCGAGGTCCTCCTCGCTGGCCTTCACCACGTCGCTGGACGCCACGAACGCCTCCACCCGGGGCCGCTCCTCGGCGGCGTCGCCGAGCAGGCTGGGCCGCAGGTTCGGGTCGTACGAGATGGTGGTGGCATCGCGCGCGGCCCGCACCGCCGCCTCGACATGCCGGGCGCCGGGCTCGAGCGCGGTGGCGATCGACCCGGTGTGCAGGTGGCCCGGGGCGCCGTCCCGCACCAGGGCGAGGGTGCTCGGCGGAATGTCCCAGTGCAGATCGAAGGTGTACGTGGCCGATCCGTGCTCGTCGAGCACCGCGGTCGCGGTGGGCGAGGCACCGGGCACCACGGAACCGTGCGTCAACTCCACACCGCTGTCCAGCAGATGCCGCCGCAGCGCCGCCCCGTTGCCGTCCTGACCCACCCTGGTCGCCAGGCGCACCGGGTGGCCGAGGCGGGCCAGTCCGAGCGCCACGTTCGCCGGACTGCCACCGGGGCGGGCGCTACGGGACCCGTCAGGTCCGCACAGGATGTCCGTGAGCGCCTCCCCGATGACGAGTACGGGTGGTGCGGACGAGGTCATGGCGTGCTCCTTGGCGTCGGGGGGAGCTGCGGCGGCGGGCGCAGAGGACGGAGCTTAGGGGAGCTCACGGGAGGACCTGGATCTTGCGGCCCTTGCCGGCCCGGAAGCGGTCCAGCGCGGTCGGGTACTCGTCCAGTGGCAGCCGGTCGCTGATGAACACCTCCGGGTCCAGCACACCCGCGCTGAACAACTCGGCGGCGCGCTCGTAACTGTGCAGTACCGCCATGGAGCCGGTGATGGTGATCTCCTGGTTGTAGATCCGGTACGGCTCGATGGTGGCGCGGGCCGCGTAGTCCGAGACACCGAACTGCAGGAACGTACCGCCCTTGCCGACCCGGCCGAGCGCGTCCTGGATCGCCTTCTCGTTGCCGGTGGCGTCGATGACGACGTCCCAGCCGCGCGGCCGGTCGATCTCGTCAGCCGAGGTGACCGCGGAACTGCAGCCCAACTGCCCGGCCGTCGCCAGCCGTTCGCGGTTGACGTCGACCATGTCCACCGAGGCGGCACCGGTCAGCTTGGCGAGCTGCAGCATCATCAGGCCCATGGTGCCGGATCCGTAGATCAGCACATGGGCCGCCAACTGGCCGCGCAGCACGTCGTATCCGCGGACGGCGCAGGACAGCGGCTCGATCAGCGCGGCGTCCTCGGTGCGGACATGGTCCGGGAGCTTGACGCAGTTGGCGGCGGGCGCCACCGCGTACTCCGCCGCGCCGCCCGCGGTGCTCACCCCGATCGCCGCCCAGCGCTCGCACAGGTTGTTGCGGCCGCGACGGCAGTAGTAGCACTCATGGCAGTACAGCGAGGGATCCACCGCGACCCGGTCGCCCTCGCGCAGCTCGTCGACGTCCGCACCGAGCGCCACCACCCGGCCGGCGAACTCATGACCCGGTACCACCGGCAGGGTGGGTGCGAACTCGCCCTGCAGGATGTGCAGATCGGTACCGCACAGCCCGCACGCCGCGACCTCGACGACCACCTCGCGGGGGCCGGGGGTGGGGTCCGGAACCTGTCCGACCTCCACGGAACCGACGCCGGTGATGATGGCTGCCTTCATTTGACTGCTCCTAGTGACAGGCCCTGGACGAGCTTGTCCTGAGCGGCGAACCCGGCGATCAGCACGGGCAGTGAGATACAGGTCGCGGCAGCGCACACCTTCGCCAGGAACAGGCCCTGGCTGGTGACGAAACTGGTGAGGAACACCGGTGCGGTACCCGCCACCACCCCGGTCAGCACCCGTGCGAACAACAGCTCGTTCCAGCTGAAGATGAAGGAGATCAGCGCTGTCGCGGCGATCCCGGGCATCGCGACCGGCGCCACGATCCGCACCAGCGTGGTCGGCAGCCGCGCGCCGTCGATGGCGGCCGCCTCCAGGATCTCCACCGGGACCTCGGCGAGGAACGAGCGCATCATCCACACCGCGATCGGCAGGTTCATCGAGGTGTAGAGGATGACCAGCAGCCAGATGTTGTCCAGCATGGCGAGGTGCTCGGCGATCAGATAGACCGGCAGCAGTCCGGCGACGACCGGCAGCATCTTGGTGGACAGGAAGAAGAAGAGCACGTCCGACCACTTGCGCACCGGTTTGATGGACAGCGCGTACGCCGCCGGTACGGCGAGGACCAGGACGAGCAGGGTGGACATCACGCTGGCCGTAAGGGAGTTCAGCAGCGGTGGCCAGGGACTGACCCCGGTGCCCGCGCCGAAGAACTCCCGGTAGCCCTGGAGCGTCAGGGCGGCGCCGGGGCTGGGCGGATTGGTCGCCGCGTCCTGCTCACTGTGCAGCGAGGTCAGCACCATCCACAGCACGGGCAGGACGAACAGGACGCCCGCGATCCAGGCCACCAGTGACCAGACGGCGCCACGTCGTGCCGTTGAACTCATCGTGATGCCTCCTGGCTGAGCAGGGACGAGACGGTACGCAGCGCGAAGGTCGCCACGATGATCGAACCGATGACCACGACGACCCCCTCCGCGGACGCCTGCCCGTAGTCATGGGCCTGGTAGAAGGTCTGGTAGATGCTGTACGGCAGGTTGGCGGTGCCCAGGCCGCCGGAGGTGATGGTGAAGACCGCGTCGAAGTTCTGCACCACGTACACCGAGCCGAGCAGCGCCGCGAGTTCGAGATAGCGCCGCAGATGGGGAAGGGTCAGATAGCGGAAGATCTGCCAACTCCCCGCGCCGTCCACGGTGGCCGCCTCGACCGCGTCCAACTGCCTGCTCTGCAGTCCGGCGAGCAGGATGAGCATCATGAACGGGGTCCACTGCCACACCAGCGAGATCTCCACCGCCATCAGCGGTGTGTGCGAGATCCAGTCCGGCTGCGGTGCGTGATGGCTGCCGAACAGGCTCCACAACCAGCTCAGCACCCCGTTGATGACACCGTACGAGGCGTTGTAGAGGGCATGCTTCCACAGCAGTGCGGAGGCCACGGGGACGATGAGGAACGGCGTGATCAGCAGGGTGCGCACGATGCCCCGGCCGCGGAAGCGCCGGTCGAGCAGGAGGGCGAGGCCCAATCCGAGTACCAGGCTCACCACCACGACCGTGGCGGTCAACGCGATGGTGGTCAGCACCGATGAACGCAGCATCGGATCCGAGATCACCGTCTGGTAGTTGGTGAGTCCGGTGAAGCGGCGGTTCTGCGGCGCCAGCGCGTTCCACTGCATGAAGGAGATCACCAGCGTTGCCACGAACGGCAGTTGGGTGACGATGACCATGAACACCAGCGCCGGGAGCAGCGGGGCGCGGCGCGCCCAGGCCTTGGCCCGTGACCCGGCCTGCCGCGCGGCCCCGGCGCGGCCCAGTGGCGCGGTGGGGGTGAGGGGATAGGTTGCGTTCGTACTCATGCCTGTTCTCCGCTCCGTACGGGGCGCCGAGGCGTGGCGGCTTTCACTTGGCATAGGTCGCGGCGACTCTCGCGGCCAGTGTCTGGCTGTCCTTGAGGGCCTGCTGGACGCTTGTCTGTCCGGCGATGGCGGAACTGAGGTTCTGCGAGACCCTGGTGCCCAACGCGGAGAACTCCGGTATGCCGACGAACTGGATTCCGGGGGCCGGTCGCGGCTGTACGCCGGGGTGGTCGGGGTCGGCACCGGCGATCGCGGTCCTGGTGGGGTTGGCGAACGCGGCGGACGCACGCAGATACGCCGGATTGGCGTACGTCGACGCCCGCTTCCCCGCGGGGACCCGGGACCAGCCGAGTTCCTTGCCGACGAGTTGTTCGTACTGGCTGCTGGTGGCCCAGGAGATGAACTTCCAGGCGTCGTCCTGGTGCTTGCTGGCCTTCTGCAGCGCGAGCGCCCAGGTGTACAGCCAGCCGGAGTTGCGCGTCTGGTCCACCGGCGCGGGCGCGTACCCGATCTTCCCGGCCACCGGAGACCCGGCGCCGTCCAGCGAACCGGCCGCCGCGGTGGAGTCGTACCACATGGCGACCTTGCCCTGCTGCAGATCGTTGAGGCATTCGGTGTATCCGGCCTGTGCGGCACCCGCCTCGCCGTGGGCGCGGATCAGGCCCACGTAGAAGTTCGCGGCGCGGGTGAACGCGGGGCTGGTCAGCTGCGCCTTCCAGCCCTTGTCGAACCAGGTGCCGCCGAAGGTGTTCACCACGGTGGTGAACGGGGCGGCCATCTGGCCCCAACCGGGCTGGCCGCGCAGGCAGATGCCCCGCATGCCCGGTGCGGCGCCGTCCAACTTGGCCGCGGTGTCGGCGACCTGGCTCCAAGTGGGCCGCGCGGGAATGGCGAGTCCCTTGGCGGCGAGCAGGTCCTTGCGGTACATCAGGAACGACGACTCGCCGTAGAACGGCTCGGCGTAGATCTGGCCGTCGGCGGCCGTCAACGAGTGCCGCATCGGGGGCAGCACGTCCTGCTGGTCGTACGACGGATCCTGCGCGGCGCGGCTGCCCAGCGGTGACAGCCAGCCGTTCCTGGCGTAGAACGGCACCTCGTAGTTGCTGATGCTGGCGATGTCGTATTCGGCCGCCTGGCTGGAGAAGTCCTGACTGATCTTGTCGCGGACATCGTCCTCGGGCAGCAGGGTGAAGTTCACCTTGATGCCGGTCTGCCGGGTGAAGTGCTCCGCGGTCAGCTTCTGCAGATCCACCATCTGCGGATTGTTGACCATCAGGACGTTGATGGTGTGGCGGTGCGAACCGCCGCCGAGGGCGTCGCCGCCCGCTCCGGCGCAGCCGCTGAGCAGCAGCGCGGCGCAGGCTCCCAGGGCGCCGAGGCGGCGCCTGAGGGAACGCCTGGTGGGTGGTGTTTTGGGCATGGGGGTGCCGGTGAGGGCGGTCATATGGGTGCCTTCGGGGGAGGGGGAAGGGGGTCAGACCCTTAGCACCTGGGGTCCGAGCAGCGAATAACGGTGGGCTTCGGCGGCGGACAGCCCGGTGTCCGTGACGATGGTCTCGAAGTCCGCGATGCCCGCGAACCGGCAGAAGCTGTTGGCCCCGAACTTGCTGTGGAAGCCGAGGAACACCCGCCTGCGCGAGGACCGGATCGCCTGGGACTTGACCGCCGCCACCGCCGGATCGGGGGTGGTCAGGCCGAACTCGCGGGAGATGCCGTTGGCGCCGAGGAACGCCAGATCGATCACGAAGGTGGAGAGCATCTCGGTGGCCCAGGAGCCGACCGACGCCAGTGTTCTGCCGCGGACCCGGCCGCCGAGGAGCAGGACGGTGATGTCGTCCGATTCCGCCACGGCGGCCGCCGTCGCCAGGGAAGCGGTCACGATGGTGAGCTTCCGGTCGGATGGCAGCATGGAGGTGAGGAGTTGGGGGGTGTACCCCTCGTCCACGAAGACCGTCTCCGCGTCACCGAGCAACCGCACCGCGGCTGCCGCGATACGGCGTTTGTCCGCCACGTTCTGGCTCTCGCGGCGCGCCAGGCTCGTTTCGAAGCCCGCGCTTTCCACCGGGTAGGCGCCGCCGTGGGTGCGGCGGACCAGGCCCCTGTGCTCCATTTCGCGCAGATCGCGGCGGATGGTCTCCGGCGCCACGCCGAAATCGGTGGCAGCGGCCGACACCTCGACCCGGCCCTCGTGCCGTGCGAGGGCGAGGATCCGATGTTGCCGTTCCTCAGCCGTCATGACGGTGCTTGCCTCCTTTCCCGCGCGGTGGTGGCGGCTTTGCCTGATCGGGCATGTGCGGCCCGTTTATGCCCGCCCGAGAGTTATACCAACGGGGTGCTTCGGCGGGTTGGCCCGGAACTGGGAAAGTTATGCCCGGTTTTCTCTGTGGGCGATATCGAGTTTACGCAGGTAGCGGCGGCAAACGGTTGCGAAGCGGGTGGTTTTGCGCCGCCAGCGGTGTCTGTTTGGTGCCCGGGTCCGTTCGGTCATGGTTTTCGGCGGCGATGGGCCGCGGTGGGTTTTACCGGGGCGTGGGTTTGACGCCAGGTGCTGACCGGTGGCAGGGCCGCCGAGGCGGCGACCCGAGTGCGACCCGTTCGAAGTCATCTGCCGTACATCGGGAATACATGCGTCCGCCGCTCAATGCCCCGCAAAGCGGTCGGAATTGACCGAGGGAGACCGAGCGTGGTGGCCAACTACACTGTTTGCCGGTGTTTTTAGGCCAGATCAGCAGAGAACGGGGAATTTACTGTTGAGTACGCCAACCAACAGGGATCGATCGTTCAGCGGACCGACCGCCGCTGGAAATCGCCCCTACAGCAGGGCCGTCTCACCCCTTGAGTGGACCTTCTTGGGTGTCGAGCCGGAGCACAGTGTGATCCACCATCTCGTCGAAGGGGAGGGCAGACTCCGGGCCGAAGAACTCGCCCGCGCCGTGGCCGTTGCCTCGCGGGCCAATCCAGGGGCTCGAGTGGTGCGCCAGGACAAGCGCTGGGTGGACAGCGGGAAGGCGCCCGAAGTGCGTCTACTCGCAGGAGAATCGTTCAATCGGGCGCGTCTCGACGCGCCCGCGCTGCGCGCCGCGCTGACCGATGCGGGACCGACCTGCGAAGTGCTGCTGGTTCCCGGGGACCCGGCAACCGTGGTGTTCCGCGCTGCGCACGCGGTGATGGACGGGCGCGGTCTGCTCATGTGGGCTGCCGATGTGTTCCGCGTGCTGCGCGGCGAGGAGCCGCGGGGCGCGACCGCACCGGTCAACAACGACGATCTGCTGCGGCAGATCTGCGCACCGGATGATCCACCGCCGCCGGCCGACGCGGCGGCCATGGAGTTCCCCTCACCGCTCGGACCGCGCCCGGCTGGTTCAAGCAGTCTGCTGTGGCGGCGCCGGACGGTCGACGGGACCCATCTCGGTGCCACCGCCAAGGCGACCGCCGCGCTCGCCGCGGCATACGGCCCCGGGCGGTACTTCGTACCGGTCGATCTGCGCCGTCACGCCCCCGGAGTCCGGTCGACAGCGACGTTGTCACACCCGCTCCGCCTGGAGACAGCCGCCGACGACGGCTGGGAGGAGGTACAGCGCAAGATGCTCACCGCCATGGCCCAACGGCAGGAGCTGGCCACCGGCGCGGACCCGGCCATCATGGAACTGCCGTTGCCCCTACTGCGCACCGGCATCGCGGAGTTGGACCAGAACGCGGCCCGTGCCGATACCTACACCGGGCGGGCCTTCGTCTCACACCTCGGTTCCGTCGACCTCGACGAGTTCTCCACCGACCACTTCCACGCCACGTCCCTGTACACGCTGGGCGGTGCGAACCCCGGCAGCCCGCCGGAGATCAACCTGGTGGAGACGGCGGGACGCACCGAGATCACGGTGGCCTGGTACGACGGCCCGGACACCCCCGCTCGCGCCGAGGCGCTGCTGGACGTCGTCGAGGAGGCGCTCTCCCCCCGGGAGCACCGCCAGTGGGCCGGAAACCGTACCGAGCGTGCGCTGCCCAACGAGCAGTCGGTGGTCCGGCTCTTCCGCGAGCAGGTCGAACGCACTCCGCACCGGATCGCGCTCAGCGGACCGGAAGGCGAGATCAGCTATGCGGAGCTGAGCCGCCGCGCCGACGCGGTGGCGGCCGAGCTGCGCCGCCGCGGGGTGGGCCCCGGCACGGTCGTCGGACTGCTCGCGGGTCGCTCGGTGGCGGCCGTCGCCGGGCTGTGGGGCGTGCTGCGGGCAGGCGCCTGCTACCTCCCGCTGGACGTACGCCATCCCGATCTGCGCCTCGCCGAGCTGCTCGCCGACGCCGGGAGCACGTACTGCCTGGTGGAGTGGCACTACCGGGAGCGTGACTGTGTCCCCGAAGGCTGCCATGTGCTGCCGCTGGACGACCTGGTGCGTGCGGAGGGCGCACACAGCGCCGATGTTGAGATCAGCCCCTCCGATCTCGCCTACATCATCTACACCTCCGGGTCCACCGGTCGGCCGAAGGGCGTGCAGATCGAGCATCGCAACCTGGTCAACTACGTCCACTGGGCGACCCGCGAGTTCGATGTGGACGAGGGGACCCGGCTGCCACTGCTGACCTCGCCGTCCTTCGACGTCTCGGGCACCTCGGTCTTCCTGCCGCTGCTGGTCGGCGGCCAGGTCGTGCTGATGTCGGACGACCCCAACCACCTCTCGCTGCGCCGCCTGTTGGAGGACTCCGGGGCCAACGCGCTGAACCTGACGCCGTCTCACCTCGATCTGATCGGCAGGCTTGACCTCGCGCCGACCGGCTACCGCAGTGTGGTGGTGGTGGGCGAGCAGCTGCGGGTCGAAGTCGCCGCTCGTGCTCAGGAGATGTTCGGGCCGAAGTGCCGGATCATCAACGAGTACGGACCGACCGAGGCGACCATCGGCTGCACCGCGCACACCTACGATCTGGCGACGGACGGGGACGGGCCGGTGGTGCCCATCGGCATCCCCGCGGACAACACCACGGTGTTCCTGCTCGACGCCGAACGCCGGTTCGTCGCACCCGGCGAGGTGGGCGAGATGTATCTCGGCGGTGCCCAACTCGCCCGCGGCTACCTCGGCCGACCGGACCTCAACCGTGAGCGTTTCCCGACCCTGGCGGACGGCACGCGGGTCTACCGCACCGGTGACCTGGCCCGGGTACTGCCGTCCGGGGAACTGGAGTTCATCGGGCGGATCGACGACCAGGTCAAGGTCCGCGGCCACCGGGTGGAACCCGCGGAGGTGGCACAGGTCCTGGAGGACCATCCGGCCGTGGATCGCGCCGTCGTGGTGGCCAGGAGCAGAGCAGGCCAGTCGGGCAAGGCGCTGTACGGGTACGTGCTGGCCAACTCGGCCGTCACACCGGAGGAGTTGGAAGAGCACCTGGCGGTCCGGCTGCCCGGCTACATGGTGCCCGCCGCGACCCTGGTGGTGCCGGAGCTGCCGTACACGGTCAGCGGGAAGGTGGACGTACGGGCCCTGCCGGACCCGTTCGGCGACCAGCCCGGTGCCGCGTCCGACCCGGCGGACACCGTCGTGGACCCGGTGCAGCAGGCGGTGGCCCAGGTCTGGGCGCGGACCCTCGGGGTGCCGCACGTCCGGCTGGACGGCCAGGCCGACTTCCACCGGCTGGGCGGCGACTCCGTCTCCTTGCTGGCGATGCTCGCCGGAGTCAGCCGGGAGGTGCTGACCGCCGACGGCGAGGCCGCCTTCATGGCCTCGCTGCCGGAGATCCTCCGTGAGCCGACCCTGGAGCGGGTGACCGCGCTGGCCCGCCAGGCGGGTACCAAGACGACCGCCTGACGACCGCCCCGACCTGCGACTTTCCGGTCGTCGTCGGAAGCCCTGCCGGGAGCGCCGGGCGAGGACGACACTGGTAGGGAGCAGGTCGGGGCAGACACGCAGGTCGCTCACCGGAGTCGTCGCCCGCGCGCGGTGTCCGCCTTGGTCCGAAGGGGCCGGAATCCGGCGTGCGAGGAGGTGCGATCGTGTACTTCTACGATCGGCTGGACGCGGGACGGCGCCTCGCCGAGCGCCTGGTACATCTGCGCGGAACGGATGTGGTCGTACTCGGCCTGCCACGGGGGGGTGTCCCGGTCGCCGCCCACGTCGCGGAGGCGCTCAACGCACCCCTGGACGTCTGCGTGGTGCGCAAGCTCGGCGCACCGTTCCAGCCGGAGCTGGCCATGGGGGCGATCGGCGAGGGCGGGGTGCGGGTCATCAATGACGAGGTGGTGGGCTTGGAGCGGGTCTCCGACGAGGAACTCGCCGAGGTGGAGGAACGGGAGCGGGCCGAACTCGCCCGGCGCGCCAGCCAGTACCGTGGCGATCGGCCCCGCCTGGACATCGGAGGGCGCACGGTGATCGTGATCGACGACGGCATCGCCACCGGCGCGACCGCCCGGGCGGCCTGCCGGATCGCTCGCGCACAGGGCGCGGCCAGGGTGATACTCGCCGTGCCCGTCGCGCCGCCCGACCGGATCGTGCCGATGCGACAGGACGCCGATGAACTGGTGTGCCTGGAGACGCCCCATGACTTCTTCGGCGTGGGCCAGTTCTACGCGGACTTCTCGCAGACCACCGACGAGGAGGTCATGGACTGCCTCGCGCGGGCCGCGGAGCGCGGCGGCGCGCTCGGGGCCGCCTCGTCACCGTCCCACGACCACGAGCCGTACGACGGCGAGGTCGAGATACGCGCCGGATCCGCGCAGCTCGCCGGGCGGCTCACCGTACCCGCCGGGGCGACGGGCATGGTCGTCTTCGCGCACGGCAGCGGCAGCAGCAGGCACAGCCCGCGCAACCGCCTGGTCGCGAGCGTGCTCAACCAGGCCGGACTGGCGACACTGCTGTTCGACCTGCTGACCCGGGACGAGGAAGTGGACCGGGCCAATGTCTTCGACACCGTCCTGCTCGCCCGGCGGCTGACCGACACCACGAAGTGGCTGCGGGAGCGGCCCGAGGTGCGCGGCCTGCCGTTGGGGTACTTCGGTGCCAGCACCGGCGCGGCGGCCGCGCTGTGGGCGGCGGCGGAACCCGATGCACAGATCTACGCGGTGGTGTCCCGCGGCGGTCGCCCGGACCTGGCCGGGCCCCGGCTGTCCGCGGTGACCTCGCCCACGCTGCTGATCGTCGGCGGTCAGGACCACGAGGTGCTCGCGCTCAACCGGCAGGCCCAGGCGCGGATGCGCTGTGAGAGCCGACTCGCGGTGGTACCCGGCGCCACCCACCTCTTCGATGAGGCGGGCACGCTGGAGCAGGCGGCGGAGCTGGCGAAGGACTGGTTCCTGGGACACCTCGCCGCCGCACCGGGCGCCGCCGCCGGATGAGCCGCGCCGCGGTCAGTGACCGCGTGGCGCGTACATGATCACCGCCACACCGAGCAGACACACGCACGCTCCGACGATGTCTGCCCAGTCCGGCCGGTAGCCGTCGACGACCACGCCCCAGGCCAGCGACCCCCCGACGAACACACCGCCGTACGCCGCCAGGATCCGCCCGAACGCCGCATCGGGCTGCAACGTCGCGGCGAAGCCGTAGATCCCCAGCGCCAGCACACCGGCCCCCACCCAGGCCCAGCCGCGGTGTTCCCGCACCCCCTGCCACACCAGCCAGGCGCCGCCGATTTCGAAGAGGGCGGCGACGACGAACAACACGACGGAGCGAAGGACGAGCACCGGAGCGACTTCCGTGACGGGGACGGGGGCAGGCGACATGATCGCCTCGCAGAGCGTAGCCCGCTACCTCCGGCGGAAGCCGTCCGGTGGGGCGCGTCGGCCTTGCGGTGGCAGGGATACCACTGCTCTGATGGGGCGGCGTGACAGCTTCCGACACCCATCGCGCGATCGACGCGGTCTGGCGGATCGAGTCGGCGAGGGTGATCGCCGGTCTCACCCGGATCGTCCGCGACGTCGGCATCGCCGAGGAACTGGCTCAGGACGCACTGGTCGCCGCGCTGGAGCAGTGGCCGGAATCCGGCATCCCGCGCAACCCGGGAGCATGGCTCATGGCCACCGCCAAGCATCGTGCGATCGATCTGCTGCGGCGGCAGGAGCGACTCGACGTGAAGGTCCAGGAGCTCGGCCGTGAACTGGAGACCGAACAGCGCGGTGCCGCACCGGACTTCGACACCGCCCTCGACGAGGACTTCGGTGACGACCTGCTCCGGCTGATGTTCATCTCCTGCCACCCGGTGCTGTCCACCGAGGCCCGGGTGGCCCTGACGCTTCGGCTGCTGGGCGGGTTGACCACCGGGGAGATCGCACGTGCCTTCCTGGTGTCGGAGCCGACCGTGGCGCAGCGGATCGTGCGGGCGAAACGGACCCTCGCCAAGGAGAACGTGCCCTTCGAGGTCCCACAGGGACCCGAACTCGCCGACCGGCTGTCCTCCGTGCTGGAGGTCGTCTACCTGGTGTTCAACGAGGGATATGCGGCGACCGCCGGTGACGACTGGATGCGCCCGGCGCTGTGCGAGGAGGCGCTGCGACTGGGCCGCGTCCTGGCCGAGCTCGTGCCGGACGAACCGGAAGCACACGGCCTGGTGGCGCTGATGGAGATCCAGGCGTCGCGGTCGGCCGCGCGTACCGGCCCCTCCGGCGAGCCCGTTCTGCTGCTGGACCAGGACCGCTCCCGATGGGACCAACTGCTGATCCACCGAGGGCTCGCCGCCCTGGAGCGTGCCGAGAAGCTCGGCGGCGCGCGGGGCCCGTATGCCCTGCAGGCCGCGATCGCCGCCTGCCACGCCCGGGCCCGTACCGCGCCGGAGACCGACTGGGTGCGGATCGCCGCGCTGTACCAGGCGCTCGCGCACCGCGCGCGGTCTCCCGTCGTCGAGTTGAACCGAGCGGTCGCGCTGGGCATGGCCTACGGTCCGGCCACCGGACTGGAACTCGTCGACGAACTGGCCTCGGAACCCTCGTTGAAGAACTACCACCTGCTGCCGAGCGTGCGCGGCGACCTGCTGGCCAAGCTCGGTCGTCTGGACGAGGCGCGCGGGGAGTTCGAGCGCGCGGCGGCGCTCACCGGAAACGAACGCGAGCGCACTCTGCTCTTGGCACGCGCCGCCGCGTGCGGCCGTACTGGAGAGGGCGGCCCCGGGCCGCTCAGCAACGGGCACTAGCCTGTCCGCCGCGCGTGACCGGCCCGGCCGGGCCGGCCGACGCCGCATGAATCGGTACGTACGGAACGACGTCGGCGAAAAGGACATGCTCACCATGCCGCTCAAGCGCCCGCACCAGCACCGCGAAGCCAGCAGCCACCTGACGGTGAACCCGGTCTTCACCCGGGAACCCGTTTGCGTCCCCCGGTTCGAGTTGCCCGAGGGGGGGATCGACCCGGACACCGCGTACCAGATCGTGCACGACGAGTTGATGCTCGACGGGAACGCCCGGCTGAACCTGGCCACCTTCGTCAGCACCTGGGCCGAGCCGCAGGCCCAGCGGTTGATGGCCGAGTGCGCCGAGAAGAACATGATCGACAAGGATGAGTACCCGCAGACCGCGGAGGTGGAGGCCCGCTGCGTACACATGCTCGCCGATCTGTGGAACGCCCCCGACTCCCATGCGGCCGTGGGCTGTTCGACGACCGGCTCCAGTGAGGCCGCGATGCTGGCCGGTCTCGCCTTCAAGCGGCGCTGGCAGCACCGCCGCCGCGCCGAGGGCAAGCCGGCGGACCGGCCGAACATGGTCATGGGCATCAACGTGCAGGTGTGCTGGGAGAAGTTCGCCGACTACTTCGAGGTCGAACCCCGTTACGTACCCATGGAGGGCAACCGCTTCACCCTGTCCGCGGACGCCGCCGCCGAGCTGTGCGACGAGAACACCATCGGCGTCGTGGCCGTGCTGGGCTCGACCTTCGACGGTGCGTACGAGCCGGTCGCCGAGATATGCGCCGCCCTCGACGCGTTCCAGGAGCGCACCGGTATCGACGTTCCGGTGCATGTGGACGGCGCGTCGGGTGCGATGATCGCCCCGTTCCTCGACCCCGACCTGCCGTGGGACTTCCGGCTGCCGCGGGTCGCCTCCATCAACACCTCGGGGCACAAGTACGGCCTGGTGATGCCGGGTGTCGGCTGGGCACTGTGGCGGGACGCCGAGGCCCTGCCGAAGGACCTGGTCTTCCACGTCAACTACCTCGGCGGGGACATGCCGACGTTCGCGCTGAACTTCTCCCGGCCCGGCGCCCAGGTGATCGCCCAGTACTACAACTTCCTGCGGCTGGGGTTCGAGGGCTACCGCCGCGTTCAGCAGACCTGCCGGGACGTCGCGACCCGGCTCGCCAGCGAGATAGCCAAGCTGGGGCCGTTCAGCCTCATCACCGACGGCAGTGAACTTCCGGTCTTCGCCTTCCGGGTGAGCGACGAGATCACCAACTTCACGGTGTTCGACGTGTCCGCCGCCCTGCGCGAACGCGGCTGGCTGGTGCCCGCATACACCTTCCCGGCCAACCGCACCGACCTGGCGGCGCTGCGCGTCGTCATCCGCAACGGCTTCGGACACGACCTCGCCGACCTCTTCCTGGAGGACCTGCGCCGGGTACTGCCGCGCCTGCGGGCACAGGCCCAGCCGCATCGCGACGCGGAGAACGCCGGCGCCTTCGCACACGGCGCCGAGACGAAGTCCCGCTGAACCTGGATCGCGTGCCCCGGGGGCAGGCCTCCAACACCCGTTGAGGGTTGGGGGCTTGCCCCCTACACGGCTGCCGAGGCGCGGACCGGCGGTGCCAGGCAATCGGGCCCACCGCCGGGCGGGCGATGTCCTGCGCGGACTCGGTCCGCACCGGGCGTCCCGTACGACTCAATGATGACAGCCACCTTTCGGTGGTACCGGAGTTTGATGCCACAACCCGCGTACAGGTTGATCCGGCGAACTGCCCTGCGCCCATAGGTTCTTGATCGAAGACCGGTGACCGGCGATCAGGAAGACAGACACACATGTACAGCAAGGCGTTCGCTCCCGAGTACCAAGGCGTTCTGGGATCCGCTCTGTCGGTGAACTCCTCGTACGAGGAGGTGCTGGCCAAGGCGACCGAGGAACAGCGCGAGTCAGTGCTGGGGTACGCGCGGGCCGGGCTCGCCGTCGCCGAGGCGAACCGGCGCCTGGGGCGGGTGGCCGACGCGGAGCGGGCCTGGCGGGACAGCTATCGCGCCGCCCGGCGGGCCGGTGACAGTGCGGCGATGGCCTGGGCGCTGTGGAGCGGCGGCACCCTGGCCCGGCAGCGCGGCCGGCTCGCGTTGGCCCGGCGCTGGCTGTCGGCCGCCGCCGAGTGCGCGGAGCGCGGCAGTGACCGGATCGCCCGTGGGTACGCACTGGCGGGGCTGGCGGAGACCGGCCGAATCCAGGGCGACTACGCGGCCGTCACCGAACTGCACGAGCAACTCCTCGCCGAGGCCCGCGCGCACGGCGAGGCCCGGCACACGGTGTGGGCGCTGGAGGGCATCGCGCAGATGCACCGCAACACCGGCTCGTACGACACCGCGCTGGCGATGTTCGAGGAGGCCGCCGAGATAGCCCGGCGAGCGGAGGACGCCCGCGGTCACGCCTGGGCGCTGCGCGGCATAGCCGATGTGCTGTCGGTACGCGGCGAGACCGAGCGGGCGCTGGAACTGCTCACCGAGGCGGAAGCCGTTTGCCGGGGGATGCGGCTGGAGAGCGCGCTCGCGTACAACCACAAGATGCGCGGCAACGTGCTGTTCCGGGCAGGACGGTACGAGGAGGCGCGCGAGGTCTACTCCGGTGCGCTGGAGGAGTTCCGCGCCATCGGCGAGCCGCGCGGCGCAGCACTGTCCCGGCTCGGCTTGGTCAAGTCCCGGGCGCGGCTGGGGCGTTCGGACGCCGAGACGGCGGCCGAGCTGGCCGAACTGGACGAGACCCTGCAGCGCATCGGGCTGCGGCACGCCCGCGCGATGCTCCGGGACTTCCGTGCCGAACTCGGTGGTCAGGCGGAGGCCGCCTGACCACCGAGGGGGGTCGTCTACGCCAGTGCACACTGGACGTATGTGCAGAAGCATCAAGACCTTGCGGCCGCCCGTCATGGAGCAGGTCGGCGACGAGGACATCCGGGCCGCGGCGCTGCAGTACGTGCGCAAGGTGTCGGGATTCCGCGCACCGGCCGCGCACAACCGGGTCGCCTTCGACCGAGCGGTGGACGCGGTGGCGTCAGCCACCGCGTCCCTGCTGGCGGATCTGGAGGTCCGCGGCGCCGCGCCACGGGCGGGCCGATCCTGACGGCGGGGTGCGGCGGTCCCGGCCGCACGACGGGGTGTCGTGGGCCGCGGCCGCAGCATCAGTGGCGGTGGACGGGGTCGGGGAGGCTGGGGTCGCCGGGGTGTTCGTAGCCCGGGGACAAGTGGACGAGGGCGGCGCGGCGGCCGGCCAGCCAGTCGTCGAAGGCCAGGCCGCGGGCGGCGGCCAGTAGGTCGGTGTGGATGGTGTCCCGTACCGCCTCGTACGGCAGGGTGCCGGCCCGCTCGATGTGGTCGAGGACGGCGACATGCCAGCCGAACACCGTCCGCACCGGACCGATCCGGTCGCCCGCGGCGGCGGCGAAGAGGGCGTCCTCAAGGGGGCCGCTGAGCTGGCCGCGGGCGAGTGTCTCGGCGGGCGCGAGGTCGTCGGGGCGCAGGGCCGCGGCCTCCTCACGGGTGGCGCGGACCGCCTGGCGCAGGGTGCGCAGCTCGGGGCGGGTCCACAGGTCGGGGTTGGCGTCGTAGTACCGGCGCAGTTCGGCTTCGGTGACCGTGACATCCGCGGTGACCTGGTCGAACAATGCTCGGGCCGCATGGGTGAGCGCCTGCTGGGTGCCTGGATCCGCGCCGCTGTCATGCACCGGATGCGCCATGGGTGCCTGCGGCGGGACGGTGGTGTGGCGTGCCTCATGGAACACCAGCGCCTCGGAGGCGAGCAGTTGGGCGACCCAGCGGCGCAGCCGCACACCCGCGGGAGTGTGGTCCTTCGGCAACCGTGGGCCCAGTGGCCCGCCCCGGATGGCGGCCAGCCGACGTTCCAGCTCGGCCGTGGTGATCACACGGCCGCCCACCTGGGCGACGATTGGCGACTCGGCGGTCACGATGGCCTCCAGGCGGTGTGGCCGTGGGTGGACGAGCGGCCCTTGTCGCCGTCAGCGCTCTGCCGGGGGGCCGGAGTCTGCGTGGAGGAGCTGATGATGATGGACGCCGTCGGGGTGTAGAGCAGTCTGCCGAAGTACATCAGCTTCACCAGCGCCCACCAGTTGCCGGGCCGGGCGCCCGCCGGGGCGTTGATCTCGAAGCTGACCGCGCTGTCGCCGCCCGCCGCGACCGAGAAGGGCTGGCTCCAGGGCCCGCTGATGGGCCAGATCGCGTACGGGGTGATGAGTTGGGCCTCGCCGTGGATCCGCGAGTGCGCGGTGTTGCGCAGTGCCACGGACAGGTGTCCGGTCTGGCCGGGGGACACCACGAGGTCCTGGGCGACCAGAGCCGCTTCGAGCTCCCCGGCCGGGTTCCACTGCTCGGGGTGTTCGGGTACGACCAGACGCGCTTTGCGGGTGATCTTGTCGATGGACAGCGAGAGCGCCCGTTCCGCCGACGAGTCCTGGACCGGCTCGGTCGGGTCGGAACCGGGCAGCACGGTCCGTACCGGGGATGCCGCCGCCCGGGCGGCGGGTACGTGGTCGACGGTCACCACGTCCTCGTGGATCTGACCGCTCCCGTCGGCGGTGCGGACGGCGACGAAGTAGCGCCCGCCGGGCCCGTTCGGCTGGAGGTGGACGGAGTAGCGAAGATGCGCGCCCGGCGCCAGCGCGTACATACGGGTGGGGGGATCGGCCGTCCAACCGTCCGGCACGATGACCTCCACCATCCCGGCGACCTGCTCGACGGTGTGTGAGGAGGCGACGGTGATCGTGATGTCGTACGGTCCGTGGCCGGTGACGGCGGTCGGCTCGGCCTCGATCGAGGTCATGCGGTAACCCATGGACGCGGCACCCTTGTTGTGCCGCCAGTACCGCGCGAAGACCGGCTGGGCGGGCTCCGCGCTCGGCGCGAGTTGCGGCCTGGCCGTACTCGGCGGCATTCCGCGCTGCCCCTCGGCGGGCTTGCGCGGTGTCGCGACCATGGTGCGGACCTCGAAGGCACCGAGTTCGGCGGTGATCCCGTGCTCCGAGCGTGCCATCGGACGGGCGTCCTGCTCAAGGGGGTTGGCCGTGGCCGCCCAGTCGAGCGGGCGGAAGAACCTGAAGCGGGCGGTCGTCGGCCGACCGGTGGACTCGTAGGCCCGCAGCACGATCCCGGCCGCCGGGTCCATGTCGGTACCGGCCATCGACGCCATCGGGTTGCCGTGCGGCTTGAGCGCGGTGATCACCACGCCATCGCCGTCGGCGGACAGGAAGTCCGCGGCAGCGCCCAGTGGTCCGCGGTGCACTGCCTCCTGCCGGGTGGTGAACGGGTTGTTGTACGCGTGGCCGCGCCGGGCCAGACCTGCCCTGCGCCAGTCGCCGCGGTGACCGACCAGCGCGTAGGCGAAGGTGTGGCTCCAGTGGTTGGTCTCGAAGTTCGCGCCGTCCGGCAGGGTCCGCCGTGGCGGGTCGATCCACGTACCGGACGGCCAGCCGGTCGAGGACCGCAGGATGCCCAGGTAGACGTCGCCGGAGTTGTCGATGGTGAAGCCCGGCAGGCCCCGGTTGAGCACGGCGAAGCCGTACGGTTCGACCTGGCCGGTGGTGCCGTCCAGTTCCGCGGGCTGGACGACGTCGATCCGCGGCGCGCGGCGCAGTTCGGCGGCGAGGCGGTGCAGTGCGGTGCGGGTGTCGGCCGGGGTGCGTCCGGCGATCACGAGCACCGGCAGAGCGCGCGGGCCGCGTAGATCGGCACGCGGGATCCATGCCTCGGCCAGCGGCTTGTCGGCCGGTACCCATACGCGTGCGGTGCGGCCGTGGGTCAGCTGACGGTCCAGTTCGGCCTGGTATCCGGGCGGGGCCGCGTCCAGTACCGCGGCGGTGAAGTCGTTCTCGGCGGGGCCGCCGACGCTGATGCGGACATCGGGCAGATTGGAGTCCACGTCGAGGCTGCCGTAGCGGGACCCGTCATGGGTGGAGGTGGTGGCGGTGACGCCGGTGGCCACCAGGGCGGTGACCGCGTCCCGGGCCGGTTCCGCGTAGGCGGTGATACCGGGTACCACGACCTCGGCGACGCTCACCGCCCGTGCGGCGCGCACCGGGTCGCCGCCCGCCGCGTCCACCAGCGCGACCACGAGCGTCGAACCGAGCTCGACCCAGTTGTAGGCGGGGTACTCCAGCGTCCACTTCGCCTCGGCGTAGTCGACGTTGGGGAACCCGAAGCCCCGCCCCACCACGGCGTCGCCCACCTCGGAGACCGGCATACCGCCCTCGACGTCGGGCTGGAACCGTACCCGCATCAGGCGGTTGGTGCCGGTGAAGCCGTCGATACGGGTGGTCAGGTCGACACGGTCGACACCGTCCCACAGCATGATCTCCTGGGTGTATCGACACAGTGCGAAGTCGGCGGACACCGTGACGCGCTGTCCGATGGGGCAGCGTTCGACACTGACCGTCGCCGGGTAGTTCGAACTCCTCGCGACCGGGCCGCCTTTGGGCACGGTCACCCAGGGGCCGCCGGAGGGAGCGCCGGGGCCGTCCTCGTACTCGTCGTAGGCCAGCAGCTCGTTGGCGAAGCCGCCGGAGCGGAGCATCCGCTTGTCCGCCTTCTTGTCGTACAACGAGCTGATGGCGCCGCCGCGTTCGGGATCCACGGCGAGGTGGTAGTACTCGTTCTCGATCGCCAGCCCGTCGGAGCTGTTCCAGGAGGGTCCGTCCAGCGGGGTGTTGGAGGGGATGACGCGGTAGGTGGCGTAGCCGGTGGCCGGAACGTCATGGGCGACGAACGCCAGCGCGGCGGAGGCGAGTGTGCCGTCGGGGTGGCGGGTCAGGTGCTCGATATGGACGGGCACGCTCCGGCCGGTGGAGTCGAGCAGCGAGATGCCCACCGGGCCGGGCGCCGGGAAGTCCACCGTGGCCCGGGCGGCGTCGGTGCGCGGCCAGGCCATGGCGTTGAACACCAGCACCGGGGTACCGGGCCCGGAGGTGTCCGCGTGTGCCGCGATCAGCGCCTGCGAGCTGTCCAGTGCGGTCCGCCCCAGTTCCAGCGCCTCGCGCCAGCCGCCGAGCAGATCCAGATAGACCTGGTCGCACTCGGAGCCGGTGATCGCGTCGTGGTGGGCGCCGAAGCAGAGCTGGCGCCAGGCCTTGTCCATCGCCTCGACGGGGTAGCGGGCGCCCAGCAGCGCGGCGATGGTGGCGAACCGTTCCGCCGAGAGCAGGGTGTTCTCCGCCTGCCGCTGCGCCTGCTTGGTGTCGATGAACGAGATGTCCTTGCCGGTGAAGATCGGGTTCATGTCCCGGGTCTGCGGAGAGAGCGCCACCCGGTCCCGGGCCAGGTCCCGGCGTACCGCGTCGAAGAACTCGCTGGGCACGGCGGTCACGAACTTCGGCCATACGTACTTCTCGGCCCAGGAGCGGTGGATACGGGTCACCCATCGGTTCGGCGGTGAGTAGTCGGTGCCCACGGGCAGGAGGCAGTTCTTCGTGGCGGCAACCGACTTGAGGTCGCGGAACAGTTCGTAGGTGGCCGCCTCGGCGGTCGGCAGGTCCTTGGCGGTGTCCATCCACCAGCCCGCCGAGTAGTGGTTGGGCATGTAGCTGGTGAGCAGCGACCTCCCGCTGGGCGCGATCCAGTCGAACTCACTGCGGAACTGCATACGCCGGTTGTCGCCGACGCTGCTCTTCGGCCCCCACTCGTGGTGCGGGCCGCGCGCCCATGAACTCGACGTGAGCCCGGCGTCCGCCATGATCCCGGGGAACTGCGGATCGTGCCCGAACACATCCAACTGCCAGGTGCTGCGCGGCGGTCCGCCGAGGACGTCGCGCTGGTATCCCACGCCGTACACGGCGCTGCGGATGGTCAGCTCCATACTGGTGAGATTGGTGTTCGGCTCGTTGTACAGCCCGCCGACGAGCTCCAACCGCCCTTCGCCAAGGAGCTGCCGCACATAGTCGCGCTCCTCCGGGTGGGAGTCCCAGAACGGCTTGAGGTAGTCCAGTTCGGCCAGCACGAACTTGTAGTCCGGATCGCGCCGCGCCATGTCCAGGTGCGCCCGCACCAACGCCAGCCCGGGGCGCTGGAAACCGGAGTTCTCCCATGACTCGGTGTAGGCGCCCTGGGTGTTCCACCAGACCGGGTCGTAGTGGTAGTGCGAGACCATGTACATCGTCCAGCCGGGCTCGGCCGCGGTGATCCGCACCGACTGGGTGTCGCGGACATCACGGGTCCGCGCCTGGACGCGGGCCCGGTGCACCGTGCCTTCGGTCTGCGCCGAGGCGTAGACGACGCCGACCTCGACGGTGTCCTGATGGCCCGGTGGCAGAGCGGTGACGGTGACGGGTTCCGGCAGGCTGATGCCGTCGCCGGTCAGGGTGACGGTCGCCGGAGCGCGGGAAGTCACCGGGCGGTCGCCGATGTTGGCGACGGTGATGTGCACCAGTTGCCTGGGTGCCCGCTCGGAACCGGTGAACAACTCCGTCGAGGCCACCGAGGTGACCTTCACCGCCGATCCGCCGACCGCCGGCTGCGCGCTGACCGCGATCAGCTTCAGCGCCGGGGTGTCCGGCAGCGTCAGGCTCACTGCCTGCCGTGCCGGATCGAAGGGCACCACCTGGAGGAACAGCCGCACCCGCGGGCCCGCGTCGCCCTCGGGCCGGTGCCGGTGGGTGGTCTCGACGGCCACCGCCTCCAGGAACTGCGGCAGATGCGCCCAGTCGGTGAACTGCAGCGGTACCGAGTCGGTGTCGCCGTCGGCGTAACCGACCCGCGCCGTCGCGCTGACCGAACCGCCGGAGGCCGCGCCGATCAGATACAGCAGCGCGTGCCGCCCCTCCGGTACGTCGAGGGTCTGGCCCCGCGCGGCCAGGAAGTTGTTGGCACCCGGCGTGTACGTGGGGAACACGAACGGCACCCCGGCGATCCAGGTGGGCCCGGAGGGCAGTTCCTCGGCCGGAAACGCCCATCCGTGCCCGTCGAAGTCCCCGGCCGAGCGGTCGGAGTCGTACGACGCCCCGTCCAGGTCGTATGGCAGGGGCAGCGGTACCGCCTCGGGCACCGCCACCCCCGCCCGCGCCGCGGCGGTCGTGCCGCCGTCCACACCCACCGCCGCCGCTGACGCCATCGCCAACGACGCCATGAACCTGCGCCGGCTCAGTTTCGCCGCGCGCTCCTCAGGCAGCCCAGACACGGCACCTCTTCTACGGTCGATGTTTGACCACGGCGGTCGGCCCGCCGATCTCCCGCCCAAGATGCCAGGACAAACCCGTACAGATCACTACAAACATGGATTTAGGGATCAACTATGCAAATACGACTAAGCGCTTGCCGTGTCGTCCGGCGATGCGGCGGACGCGCGAGCGGGCCCGTCGTGCGGGTGCTTCCGGGAGCCTGGGGCGCAGATATATAGAATTGGTTTTCATTTTCGTCTAGCTGCTACGGTGGTCTGCCAAGCGCGACTCACCACCGAAGGGACCGTATGTCCGCCCACTGCCAACTCACCGGCCGTCAGCCCGGATTCGGGCACCACATCTCGCACTCGCACCGGCGCACCAAGCGTCGCTTCGACCCCAACATCCAGCGCAAGCGGTACTGGCTGCCCAGCGAAGGACGCCATGTGCGTCTCACGCTGAGCGCCAAGGGGGTCAAGACCGTCGACGTCATCGGCATCGAGGCCGCCGTGGCCCGTATCCGAGCCAGGGGAGGGAAGGTCTGATGGCCAAGAAGAGCAAGATCGCCAAGAACGAACAGCGGCGCGCGATCGTCGCCCGGTACGCCGAGCGGCGCGCCCAGCTCAAGGCGGTCATCGCCGATCCGCGCGCCTCCGACGAGGAACGCACCGCGGCCCAGCAGGAGTTGCGCCGCCAGCCGCGCGACGCCAGTGCCACCCGGGTCCGCAACCGCGACTCGGTCGACGGCCGCCCGCGCGGCCACTTCCGTGCCTTCGGCCTCTCGCGGATCCGACTGCGGGAGATGGCCCATGCGGGCGAGTTGCCGGGCGTGACCAAGAGCAGCTGGTAGGCGGGCTGGACCGCCCCGGCCGGGCGCCTCCGCCCCAACGACCTCCCGCGCCTCCGTCGAGTTGCGGGCCCCCGTACCGCGACGACGCTGAACGGAGGGGAACGGGGGCGAGGGACGCCGGCGGCCGGGGCGAGCGTCCTTCGTGGCTCTCGCCGCTCTGGCTCGGCCTGATCGGCGGCGGCCCGACGTTCCTCGGTACCCTGACCGGTCCGCACCTGGTCGACGACACGCTGTCCATCGCCTTCCTGGCCCTTGTCGCGGGCTCGATCCTGTACCTGGTCATCGAGCTACCGGCGGTCGCCCGCAAGGCCGCCCTCAAGTCGCTGACCACCTGGTGCATCCTGCTGGGCCCGCTCACGGGCTTCGCCATCGACGCCGTCGTCACCGCGGACGGCGCCTGACGATCCGTCGACGCGAATCCGGCCCGGCCCCTGCCGTCCTCGGCGGCCCGGGCCCGGTCAGCCTCTGCGCAGGACGGATTCCAGGACCTCGGTGAGCGCCGCCTCCGGCTCGGCGCTGAAGCCGGCCGTCCGCCAGGCCACGAATCCGTCCGGGCGCACCAGCACGGCACCGTCGGATGAGGTGCCGTGCACCTGTGCCCAGTCGGCGCCCGGTTCGCACACCAGGTCGTGGTCGGCGTCCGGCCCGACCCGGTAGCACTCCAGCGGCAGCCCCAACCGGTCGCCGACCCGCCGCCCCGCGTCGTACCACGTGCGGCCACCGGTACCGCAGAGCAGGACGAAGGCAGCCTCGTACAGATCGAGCGAGGACAGCCGCACACCGTCCCGGCGCAGCCACATGTGGGGTGCCCGGCTGCCCGGTTCGGCGCTGAGCTCCAACTGCTCGGGCACGATCGGCGCGGCCGGATCCGTACCGACGACCGCACCCTCGGTGTAGCGGTAGCCCAGCGCCGTCGCCAGGACGCCGCGTTGCCTGCCGGTGGGCGGTGCGGCGTCGTACCCCGGGTGCCGGTGCTCGGTGGAGCGGGCGGAGGCGCGCTCGCTCGTCGCCCGCGCCACCGGTTGCCGTTCCGACCCGTACGTCTCCAGCAGCCCCGGCCCCGCCCAGCCGTTCAGGACGGCGGCGAGCTTCCAGGCCAGGTTGTGCGCGTCCTGGATGCCGGTGTTCGAACCGAACGCGCCGGTGGGCGACATCTCGTGTGCGGAGTCCCCGGCCAGGAAGACCCGCCCGGTCCCATAGCTGCGCGCCACCCGCTCAGCGGCGTGCCAGGGCGCCTTGCCGGTGATCTCCACCTCCATGTCCGGTACGCCCGTCGCCTGGCGGATGTGCTCGGCGCACCGCTCGTCGCTGAAGCTCTCCAACTCCTCGCCGCGCTCGGGGTGCCACGGGATGTGGAAGACCCACTGCTCCCGGTTGTCCACCGGCAGCAGCGTCCCGTCGGCCTCCGGGTTCCGCAGATAGCAGGCGATGAACCGCCGGTCGCCCACCGCGTCCGCCAACCGCTTGGCCCGGAACGTGACGCTGACGTTGTGGAAGAGGTCGCCGCGCCCGGTCTGGCCGATGCCCAGCCGCTCGCGGACCGGGCTGCGCGGGCCGTCGGCGGCGACGAGGTACTGGGCGCGCACCGTGCGGCACTCGTCGGTGCCCCTGCGGCACACCACGGCGGTGATCCCGTCACCGTCCTGCTCGAAGGAGCGCAACTCCGTCGAGAAGCGAAGGTCGCCGCCGAGCTCGCGGGCGCACTGCACCAGCACCGGCTCAAGGTCGTTCTGACTGCACAGGCACCAGCTCGTCGGGCTGAACAGGGACAGCCGACCGCCTGGGTCCACTTCCTTGAACAGCCACTCCTGCTCGGTTCCGGTCAGCGTCTCGGCCTGCAGGATGCCGTGGTTGTCCGCCAGTGCCGACGCGGCCACATGAATCTGCGGCTCCACACCGGCCACGCGGAAGAGCTCCATCGTGCGCACGTTGTTGCCGCGGCCCCGCGGATGCCGCGAGGTGCCCGGATGCTTCTCCACCAGCATGTGCTCGATGCCCAGGCGCCCCAGGAACAGCGAGGCGGACAGACCCACCAGGGACCCGCCGGTGATCAGCACCGGTACGTGGTCGTCGATCTTCGCGTTCATCAATGGCTCCAGCCGTTACGGGGATTCACAAGTGCGAGAGCGGTTCTGCCGACCACGGCGGCTGCGGGGCCCGCGTCATCGATCCTTGCCCCCGCACCGGTATTCCGCCCGGCCATGTCACCCGAACGGCCTATACGCGTTGCGGCATCCGTGGTATCCCATCACCATCGATTCACGGGCCTGATTCCCGAAATCCGGAAAGATATCCGGGGGAGCGGGTCCGGTGTTCCGGGGAAATTCCGTGGAGCGCCGTGGAGCGATAAGTGCGGCCCGCTGGAAAAGCTTATCCGGCTTAGGCGTGTTTGGCATCCAGTCTGGCCCGAGGCCCGTTGACGCCGAGTCCCCTGCCCGCGAAGGAGCGGTGAAGATGACGGTGCTGTCCAAAGCTGAAGAGCCCGGATCCAAGGTCGACGCGCTTGAATTCGCGCCCGGTGACTCCAAGTTGCGGGTAATTCTCGTGCTGCACATCAAAGAGGGTGCGGAAAAGCGCTTCATGGAAGTCTACGAGAAGCTCAACAGACAGGTGGTGAAAGTTCCGGGGCACATCAGCGGCCAGCTGTGCCAGTCGATCCAGAACCCTTCCGAGTGGATCATCACCAGTGAATGGGAGAGCCCTGCTCCCTACTTCGCCTGGGTGAACAGCGCCGAGCACGTACGCATGGTGGAGCCGATGCACGAGTGCGTGCACAACACCCAGTCGCTGCGCTACGGCGTCCTGCGGGAGAGCCGGCCGGATGCCGCCGCACCCGCCGACGGCGCACGCAGGGCGGAGCGCAACGGGGGCCGCCGCGCGGCGCAGGCCGGCGACAACGTGGTCCGACATGCCGTCACCTTCACCGTCAAGCCCGGCAGCGAGCGGGCCGCCGCGAAGATCCTGGCCGAGTACACCTCACCCGAGGCCGAGGTCGACGCGATCACCCGGCTGCACCGCACCTCCCTGTTCATGCAGGGCAATCGGGTGGTCCGGGCGATCGAGGTGATCGGTGACCTCGGCGCCGCGCTGCGCCATGTCGCCGGCCAGCCGGGGGTCAAGGCGGCCGAGGAAGCGCTGAACCCGCATCTGGAGGAGGCCCGCGACCTCGACGACCCCAAGGCCGCGCGCGAGTTCTTCATGCGGGCCGGGCTGCCCGCGGTGCACCAGCTGACGGTCGGTGACGTCACCGCGCCGGGCGTTCGGCGGCGCGCCTTCAACTACCGCGCCCGTCCCGGCTGCGGGGCCGCGGTGGCTCTGCTGCTGGCCCGCCAGGACCAGCTGGCCGCGGCCCGGCATCCGACCCCGCTGGTGAGCAGCACCATCTTCCAGCGAGATGACATCGTTATCCGGGTCGTCGATCTGCGGTCGCCGAGCGAACCGGACCCCACGGTCGTCCTCGGCATCGACGGACCGCGCGCCCCCGCCGTACTCAGCCGACTGGTCGACCTCGGTGAGAAGGACGACCTGACCAGCGAAGCAGGGATCAAACGCTTCCTCGCCGACTGCGACATGGACCTGGTCACCGACCGCCGGGCGCAAGAGGCCTGACGCCTGCCGCCTGACGCGACTCAGCGGCCAGGCACAGCCCACACGACGCCATGACGCCTTCGGAGAGCCCCATGCCCACACAGACCGCACGCATCGTGCACATCGACGAGACCAAGCCCAACCGCCGACGCGGTGGCGACCTGCGCACCCTGCTCACCCCCACCACCGTGGGCGCCACGAGCGGGTTCATGGGACTCGCCATCATCCGGCCAGGCGAGCGCATCGCGGAGCACTACCACCCGTACTCCGAGGAGTTCGTCTACGTCGTCCACGGCCAGGTCGAAGTCGACCTGGACGGGGAGCCGCATCCGCTGGGGCCCGACCACGCGCTGCTGATCCCGACTCATGTGCGCCACCGGTTCCGCAACGTCGGGGACACCGAGGTCCGGATGGTCTTCCACCTCGGGCCGCTGGCCCCCCGCCCGGAGCTGGGGCATGTGGACACCGAGGACGGGCCGCCCGACCCGGCGAAGGCGGTGTCATGATGCGACGCGTAGCCGTCACCGGAGTCGGCGTGGTCGCGCCCGGCGGAGTGGGGGTGCCCGCGTTCTGGGACACGCTCACCGCCGGACGCACCGCGACCCGGGGAATCTCCCTTTTCGACCCCGAGGGATTCCGCTCGCGGATCGCCGCCGAGTGCGACTTCGACCCGCTGGAGTGCGGTCTCGGCGCCGACCAGGTGGTGCGTGCCGACCGGTACGTGCAGTTCGCGCTGGTGGCCGCGGCGGAGGCGGTGCGCGACTCCGGCCTCGACCTGGAGGCCGAGAACCCCTGGCGGATCGGGGTGTCGCTGGGCTCGGCCGTGGGCGGCACCACCCGGCTTGAGCACGACTACGTCCAGGTCAGTGCCTCCGGGACGCGCTGGGACGTCGACCACCGGCAGGCGGAACCGCATCTGCAGCGCGCGTTCTCGCCCAGTGCGCTCGCCTCAGAGGTGGCCGAGCAGACCGGTGCCCGCGGCCCCGCCCAGACGGTCTCCACCGGGTGCACCTCCGGCCTCGACGCGGTCGGCTACGCCTTCCACGCCATCGAGGAGGGCAACGCCGACATCTTCGTCGCCGGTGCCGCGGACTCGCCCATCTCACCCATCACGGTGGCGTGTTTCGACGCGATCAGAGCGACGTCTCCCAACAACGACGATCCCGCGCACGCCTCGCGGCCCTTCGACGCCCGCCGGGACGGATTCGTCATGGGCGAGGGCGGTGCGGTGCTGGTGCTGGAGGAGACGGAGCACGCGCGGCGCCGCGGAGCACGGATCTACTGCGAGGTCGGCGGCTTCGCCACGTTCGGCAACGCCTACCACATGACCGGTCTGACCCGGGAGGGCCTGGAGATGTCCCGGGCCATCGACTGCGCACTGGAGCACGCGCGCGTGCACAGCTCCGATGTGGACTACGTCAACGCCCATGGTTCGGGCACCAAGCAGAACGACCGGCACGAGACGGCGGCGGTGAAGCGGTCGCTGGGGGAGCACGCCTACTCGACACCGATGAGCTCGATCAAGTCCATGGTGGGGCACTCGCTCGGCGCGATAGGGGCGATAGAGGTGGCGGCCTGCACCCTCGCCCTGGCCAACGGCGTGGTGCCGCCGACGGCGAACTACGAGACCCCCGACCCCGAGTGCGACCTGGACTATGTACCGCGTACCGCGCGCGACATGCCGTTGCGGACCGTGCTGTCGGTCGGTAGCGGATTCGGCGGATTCCAGTCCGCCGTCGTCCTCAACCGCAGGGAGAGGCGGGCACGATGAGTCAGCGCAAGAGTCGCCGGGTGGTCCTGACGGGCATCGGTGTCATAGCCCCCAACGGGGTGGGCACCCGCGCGTTCTGGAAGGCGTCGAAGGAAGGGATGAGCGTCCTGGACGCGGTGTCCCGCGACGGATGCGAGAGCTATCCGCTCCGGGTCGCGGGCGAGGTCCGCGGCTTCGACCCGAAGGACGCGATAGAAGGTCAGTACCTGGTGCAGACCGACCGCTTCACGCACTTCGCGATGGCCGCGGCCGACCTGGCGAAGGGCGACGCGCGACTCGACACGGCCGACCTCCCGCCCTTCTCGGTGGGGGTCGCCACCGCTTCCGGTTCCGGCGGTGGTGAGTTCGGCCAGCGTGAACTGCAGCAGCTGTGGGGCCAGGGGCCGAAGTACGTCGGCCCGTACCAGTCCATCGCCTGGTTCTACGCGGCCAGCACCGGCCAGATCTCGATCCGCGGCGACCACAAGGGGCCCTGCGGAGTGCTGGCCAACGACGAGGCCGGCGGCCTGGACGCGATCGCCCACGCCTGCCGGAACATCCGGCGCGGTGCCGACGCGATCATCGTGGGCGCCGCCGAGGCCCCACTGGCGCCGTACTCGATCGTCTGCCAGCTCGGGTATCCGGAACTCAGCCGGGCGAGCGTTCCCGAGCGCGCCTACCTGCCGTTCACCGCGGACGCCTGCGGATTCGTGCCCGCGGAGGGCGGCGCGATGCTGGTGGTCGAGGACGCGGGCGCGGCCCGTCGGCGCGGTGCCACGGCCAGGGCGGTCATCTGTGGTCACGCGGCCACCTTCACCGGGGCGTCCGCCTGGGAGCGGTCGCGGGACGGGTTGGTGCACGCCATCCGCGGGGCACTGGACCAGGCGCGGTGCGCACCCGAGGAGATCGATGTGGTGTTCGCCGACGCCCTCGGGGTGCCCAGCGCGGACCGTGCCGAGGCGCTGGCCATCAACGAGGCCCTGGGCGGCCACGCCGCCGACGTGCCGGTGACCGCGCCGAAGACCGGTATCGGCCGGGCGTACTGCGGGGCCCCGGTACTGGATGTGGCCACCGCGGTACTCGCCATGGAGCACGGCCTCGTACCGCCCACCCCCAACGTCGTCGAGGCCGTCCATGACATCGACCTGGTCACCGGCCTCGCGCGCCCCGCGCAGGTGCGCACCGCGCTGGTGCTCAGCCGCGGACTCATGGGGTGCAATGCCGCGCTCGTGCTGCGGCACGGCGCCGACGAGCCGTCATGACCGCACCGCCGTCAGCAGAACCGGAAGGGAAGGAGAGTACTGGTGAGTGATCGACTGACGTTCGGCGAACTGGCCTCGCTGATGCAGACCAGCGCCGGAATCACTGTGGACGCCACGGAGTTGGAGAGCCACCCGGACTCTCCGTTCGCCGAGTTCGGCCTTGACTCTCTCGGCCTGCTCGGCATCGCGGAGAAGCTGGAACACCGCTTCGGCCAGCCCGTCGAGGCGGAGACCTGCAAGACCCCCGCCGAGTTGCTCGACCTCGTCAACTCGGCACTGACCGCAGGAGCGTGAACATGTCCGGACACACCGAGAACGAGATCACCGTCGCGGCTCCGTTCGACCTCGTCTGGGACATCACCAACGACCTGGAGAACTGGCCCCGATTGTTCAGCGAATACCGGCACGTCGAAGTGCTCGGCCGGGAAGGCGACAAGACGACCTTCCGGCTGACCATGCACCCCGACGACAACGGCCAGGTCTGGAGCTGGGTCTCCGAGCGGGAGACCCACCGTGCCGCGCGTACCGTGCGGGCGCGCCGGGTGGAGCCCGGACCGTTCGAGTTCATGGACATCCGGTGGCACTACGAGGAGACCCCGGACGGCGGCACGAAGATGCGCTGGATCCAGGACTTCGCCATGAAGCCGACCGCCCCGGTCGACGACGCCGCGATGACGGACCACCTCAACCGCAACACGCGGATCCAGATGGACCTCATCCGGGAGAAGATCGAGCGCCGGGCCCGGGTACGGACCGGGCCGCACCCGCGAGCCGCGGTGCCGAACTAGTGGTGACTCCCGGCGCACCCCGGCCGGGCGCACCCCGGCCGGGGTGCGCCGGGAGGGCCGTCGCACGCCCGAAGGATCTGACGAGGAGAGGACACCGCCCATGCACCGCGCTCTGATCGTCGCCCGGATGAAACCCGGCGCGGCCCCCGGAATCGCCGAGGTCTTCGCCGACTCCGACCGAGGCGAGCTGCCGCGTCTGATAGGCGTCAGCGGCCGCAGCCTGTTCCAGTTCGGCGATGTGTACCTGCACCTGATCGAGGCCGACGAGCCGCCCGGCCCCCGGGTGGCCAGCCTGACCGGCCACCCGGAGTTCCGTACCGTCAGCGAGCGGCTCGCCGCCTACGTCCAGGCCTACGATCCGCAGACCTGGCGGGAACCGAAGGACGCCATGGCCCACGAGTTCTACCGCTGGGACCGCGGCGGCACGGCCTGACCTCAGACGGGCACGGTGGCGTCGAAGGCGTGCAGATAGGCGTTGACCGGCCGGATCTCGCCGAGCTCCAGACCGGCCTCCTTCATCAGCTTGACCATGCTCCCCTTGGAGTGTTTCGCGCCCCCCACGTTGAGCAGCAGCAGCAGGTCCATGGCGGTGGTGAACCGCATGGAGGGGCTGTCGTCGACCAGGTTCTCGATGACGATCACCCTGGCGCCAGGACGAGCCGCGGTCATCACGTTCCGCAGGGTCATCCGGGTGCTCTGGTCGTCCCACTCCAGCATGTTCTTGATGATGTACAGATCGGCCTGGACCGGGACCTCGTCACGGCAGTCGCCAGGCAGTAGCTGGGCCCGCTCGGCCAGCGCGCCGCCGGGCCGCAGCCGTGGATCGGCGTTCGCCACCACCTTGGGCAGATCGAGCAGCGTGCCGCGTACGGTGGGATCCTTCTCCAGCAGGCTGGCGATGACATGCCCCTGCCCGCCGCCGATGTCCACGACGGTCGACACCCCGGTGAGATCGACGAACGCCGCGAGGTCTTCGGCGGACTGCTTGCTCGACTGCGTCATGGCTTTGCTGAAGACATCGGCCGATGCCCCCGCGCCGTCGTGCAGGTAGTCGAAGAACTCCTTGCCGAAGACATCGGGAAAGACCTTCTTGCCCGAGCGTACGGCTTCGTCCAGCCGCGGCCAGACCTCCCAGGTCCACGGCTCGGTGCACCACAGCGAGATGTAGCGCAGGCTGTTCGGCGCGTCCTCGCGCAGCAGCCGGGACATCTCGGTGTGCACCCACTGGTCGTTGCCGGTCTCGGCGAAGATCTCGTAGCAGGACAGGGTGCGCAGCAGCCGGCGCAGCGGTCGTGCCTCGGTTTTCAGCGCCGCGGCCAGTTCCGCGGTGCTGGCCGGGGCGTCCTGCAGGGTGTCCGCGATGCGCAGTTGCGCCGCCGCGCGTACGGCAGCCGCACACGCGGCGCCGAACACAAGCTCCCGAAGCCGCATACCCGCGGGCGGTGAGGTGGATCGTGCGGTGGTCATGAAGCCGCCTTCCCAGTCGTGGAGCCGCGGTCAGCACGAGCCGGTTGGCTCGGAGACACGGCAGGAGTTCCTGGCGAAGGTGTTGTCCTCGCCCACATCCCGGTTGGCCAGGTCCGCCGGGTTGTTGTCGCGCACCGTGTTGTCACGGATGGTGATGTGGGAGTTCGGTGCCCCGAAATGACTGCGGTACAGGACGATCCCGCCGGACATGGGCGAACGGCCGCTGTTGCCGCGTACCAGGTTGTGCGTCACCAGGGTCTGCTCCGCGCCGGTGACCAGGATTCCCACACCCTGGAACTTCGGCAGGTGGGCGGACTTGGGGCAGAGCTTGTTGTTCTCCTCCACCCTGTTGCGGCGGATGGTGATGGCTCCCGCGCGCGGGACGTTCTCGTCGCCCACGACGAAGACGCCACCGCAGTTCCCGGTGATGGTGTTGTGCTTGATCACCAGGTTCCTGGCCCGCCGGATCACCACACCGTAGTGGTTGCCCTGCAGGTAGTTGCCGCCGATCACCGCGCCCTGGGTGTCGATGGCACCGCCCTCCCTGCCGATGACGTTCGCCAGCAGGATGCCCGACTCACCGTTGTTCCTGATGACGTTGTGCCGGAACTCCCCGCGCGTGGACAGCTGTTGGCTGATGCCCTGCTGGCCGTTGTTCTCGACCCGTACGTCGCGGACGCTCATCTGGTCGGTCCAGGAGGCCGAGATGCCGTCCTTCGTGAAGCCGGAGACGGTCAGGGACTGGATCCGCACACCGGCGAGCGGCTTGTTCCCGGTGCCGGTGACGCAGATGCCGTGACCGGCCTTCGCGCAGGCGTTCTCGGGCCTGGTGGTTCCCGGGGTGAGCACGGTTTCGGGGCCCACACCGCGAAGGGTCAGCCCGGGGACGGTGACCTCGATGCTCTCCCGGTACGTGCCGGGGAGGAGGTACAGGGTCTCCCCGGGGCTGGCGTGTTCGACCGCCTGTTGGATCGACTCGCCCGGGTGGACGATGTGCCGATTCGCCGCGGCGGCGGGAGGGGCGGCTGTCCAGCCGCTGACGAGGACCGTGGCGAGTGGCACGAGGTACTGGGCTCTTCGCTTGCGCATGGGACGGTGTCTGCCTTCCTGGATGCCGCGGCGGAGCACCGGGGGTGCTCCGCGCCCGGGCGGGGAGGGAACGTTGCGGGGCGCAGGGCGCACAACGCAGCGGGTCGGACGGCCCTGCCGAATCGAAGCTATGAGTGCCCGTCAGCCCCCGCCACTTGTGCGCCCCCGTCTGGCGCACGAAGATCCCGACCGCTGCTCCGCCCGGGCTACCCGGCGGCCGAGCGTGCGACGCGGGCAGGGTGCCGTATCCCGCTGTCGCCGTCCGCGCGGCGGCGCGGCACGGCGGCGAACCAAGCGCATGGCCCCGGTACCAGTGGCAGTTCTCCCCCTCACGGTCCCGCCCAGGGTGCTGGTGATCGGGAGACCCCCAAGCCCCCTGCCGCGCCACCGCGGCGCGGCCGAAGTCCCTCCCGATCACCTGGCGGAAACGGCTAGCCAGCGGCGGCGCTGGTGATCACGGAGAACGGGGCGCCGAAGGGGTCGGTGAGCGCGGCCATGCGTCCGACGCCCGCCAGGTCCGCGGGCGGTGCGACGACCTGGCCGCCCTTCTCCTTGGCGACGGCGACCGCGGCGTCGCAGTCGGCCACCTCGAAGTACGGCCGCCAGCCCGGCTTCCAGCCGGACTCGCGCAGCTCGTCGTTCACTCCCATGATTCCGCCCTGACCGGCGTCCTCGCCGCCGCCGGCCGGAACGACGACGGTGTACGTGAAACCTTCCATCGGCATGTCCTGGGTCTGCCAGCCGAAGACCGAGCGGTAGAAGGTCTTCGCCGTGTCGGGGGCAGCGGTGTGCAACTCGGTCCAACACAGGGTGTTCGGGTCGTTGACCGCCTCCAGCCCCTGGTTCTCGATGGGCTGCCAGACGGCGAACTCGGCGCCGGTGGGGTCGGTGAAGCCAGCCATCCGGCCCTCGGTGAAGACGTCCATCGGCGCGAAGCGCACGGTGCCGCCCGCCTGCTCCACCGACTTGGCGGTGGCGTCCGCGTCGGGGGTGTGGAAGTAGAGGGTCCAGGCCGGAGCTGCGCCCTCCTGCATGAGGGGTCCGACGGCCGCGACCGTCTTCCCGTCGAGCGTGAACATTCCGTAGCCGCCGGCGTCGGGCCCCGCGGACTGGAACTGCCAGCCGAACAAGGCGCCGTAGAACGCGACCGAGGCGTCCACATCGGGGCTGCCAAGGTCGACCCAGTTGGGGGATCCGGGCACGTGCGAGGTGCTGAGCATGACGGTCTTCCTTCGACGTTTTCCCTGGTGGGACCGCCCGCCGACCAGCTCGTCCGGGCGGCTTCCCTTGGACACACTCAGCATGGCAGGGGGCACTGACAATCGCCCCGCGCAGCGCCCCCGGCCGGGCCGGCCGGCGCTGCGACGCCACCGCGCGCGAACCGTGCGGCTGCCACATGGTGGGGTGGAGGGCTGTCCGCTCGGTGGGGTCCTTCGGGGGCCGCGGCCACCCCTGACACAGGGCGTGGCCACCCCTAAACACCAGGCAATGTCCAGACGTTCTCCATCAACGACAGCTACACTACGCGCTGACTTGAAGGAGCGTCAGATGACTGCCAAAGCGCAGATCGGGGTGACCGGGCTCGCGGTCATGGGCCGCAACCTCGCTCGTAACTTCGCCCGCAACGGCTACACCGTCGCCGTCCACAACCGCACCCCCGCCCGAACCCGAGCGCTGATCGAGGAATTCGGTCACGAGGGCAGCTTCGTACCCGCGGAGAGCCCCGAGGAGTTCGTGGCCTCGCTGGAGCGGCCGCGGCGGCTACTGGTGATGGTCAAGGCGGGAGAGCCCACCGACGAGGTCATCAGGGAGTTCGCGCCGCTGCTCGAAGACGGCGACATGATCATCGACGGCGGAAACGCCCACTTCGCGGACACCCGCCGTCGCGAGGCCGCGTTGCGTGAACACGGCATCCACTTCGTCGGCACCGGGGTGTCGGGCGGTGAGGAGGGCGCGCTGCACGGCCCCTCGATCATGCCCGGCGGCTCGGTGGAGTCATATCGGACGCTCGGCCCGATGCTGGAGAAGATCAGCGCCAAGGTCGACGGCGCCCCGTGCTGCACGCATATCGGAGCCGACGGCGCCGGGCACTTCGTGAAGATGGTGCACAACGGCATCGAATACGCCGACATGCAGCTGATCGCCGAAGCGTACGACCTGCTGCGCGGTGTGGCGGGCATGACGCCGGCGCGGATCGCCGAGACCTTCCGCCGGTGGAACACCGGCCGCCTGGACTCGTATCTGATCGAGATCACCGCGGACATCCTCACCCACACCGATGCCGCCACCGGCAAGCCCTTCGTCGACGTCGTCGAAGACCAGGCCGAGCAGAAGGGCACCGGCCGGTGGACCGTGCAGATCGCGCTCGACCTGGGCGTACCGGTCCCGGGCATCGCGGAGGCCGTCTTCGCCCGCTCGCTGTCCGGGCACACCCACCTGCGGGCCGCCGCCCGGTCGCTGCCCGGTCCGCGGGGCAACACGCTCGACCCCAAGAGCGCGGAGCGCTTCGCCGACCAGGTCGAGCACGCCCTGTACGCCTCGAAGATCGTCTCCTACGCACAGGGCTGGAACATGATCCAGGCCGGTAGCGCCGAATACGGCTGGGACATCGACCTCGGCGCCGTCGCGGCGATCTGGCGCGGCGGATGCATCATCCGGGCCGCCTTCCTCGACCGGATCCGCGCCGCGTACGACGCCGACCGGACACTGCCGACGCTGCTGGCGGACGCGCAGTTCGCCAAGGAGATCGGCGAGGCGCAGAGCGCCTGGCGCACCGTGGTGGCGGCCGCGGGTGAACACGGCATCCCGGCCCCCGGGTTCTCCGCGGCGCTCTCGTACTACGACGCGCTGCGCGCCGAGCGGCTGCCCGCCGCCCTCACCCAGGCGCAGCGTGACTACTTCGGTGCGCACACCTACCGGCGTGTCGACCGCAAGGGCACCTTCCACACCCGCTGGGCCGACGAGGACCGGAGCGAAGCAGAGGTGTGACCCCCGCCCGAGCAGCGGACCGGCCAACCGTCAAAGGCCCAGCGGACTGGGGCGGTTGGCCAGCGTCCGCGCGATGTCGAGGGTCAGGCGCTGCCACGGCTGCCGCGGATCGCGCCCGGTGAGCTGCCCGACGCGGCGCAGGCGGTAGCGCATGGACTGCGGATGCAGATGGAGTCCGCGGGCCGCGGCGGTGGCGGAGCCGGTGTCCAGATAGGCGCCGAGAGCCGCCAGCAGGTGCCGTTGGCCGGGCTCGGTGAGCGGGCCCAGTACCACGCGGGCGATCTGGTCCGTCGTGGCGGCGGCGCGGCCCGCGAGCAGACTCAGCACATGGGCGTCGGCGTCGGTGAGCATCCGCTCCGGCTGATGGGCATGGGCGGGCGCGGTGTCCAGGGCGTCGGCGGCCAACCGGTACGCGGCGGCGATGCGATCGAGGCTCTCCCGGGTGATGGCGCACCCGCGCCACTCGCGGGCGTGCAGCGCCGCCGCCGCTCCGGCGGCCGCCGCCACGGGAAGCAGCAGGACGACGCGCGGACTCCGGGTGGTGGCCAGGATCGTCGCACCACCCTCGGCGGGTGCCAGGCAGTCCAGTAGCTCGGCCGCGGTCGCCTCGGCGACGGAGTGCGCGGAGGCGTCCGTGAAGGTGTCGGGTCTGCACGGCTCGGCCAGCAACAGGCAGTATGGATCGGGCAGTTGTACCCCCAGCCGGGTGGTGCGGTCGGTGATCGCACCGGTCGAGGCGTGCCGTCCGGCGATCAGGTCGTCGAGCAGATCGCGCAGCGCGCGAGCGCGGTCGCTGGCCAGGTACTCGGCGGTGGCGGCGTAGGCGGTGGCCATCACCTCGGAGAGGGTGTCCAGCGTGGTCAGCAGCAGTCGGGTGAGGGCGAAGATGTCATCGCCGTCCACCTGTCCGCCGGTTCGCCCGGCGATCAGCTCGGTGACCTTGGTCAGCGCCACCCGGTAGGCCCGCAGCACGGCCTGCACCGGACGGCCGTCGGCGGCGCGGGCCGCCGCGATGCCGCGCAGTCGACGCAGATCCGCGGCGTCCAGCGCGCCGTCGGTGGTCCACAGGTACAGCACGCGGTTCAACGCCCTGCCGGTGATGGCTCTGACCTCCGCCATCCGGCTGTCGTCGAGCGCGGCGTAGGCGGGCACCTGCTCGCCCACCGCGTCGATGACGGCCTCGATCGTCCGGGGATCGCCGACGAGCTCCCGCCGGATCCGCTCCCGCTCGCGATGCGTCATCCGCAGCCCCTTCCGACTTTGTCACACCGTGATAGTCCTGGCGGTGCCAAGTGCGCAGCGCCATGGACTGGCATTGTCACTCTGACGAGGATCAGGCGTGCAGGGCAGTACCGGACCCCGGCGAGAGGCAGGGCGTATCGATGAGTGGCAGCACGGATCCGGCCAGGGAGTGGGCGGCGTTCCAGTACGAGATCTATCTGAACGGCATGACGGGCGCGGTGCCCCGGCTGCCCACCGATCTGACCCGGCTGGAGGAGGTCGCCGAACAGCGGCTGGGCCCAGGACCGGTCGGCTACGTGGCGGGCAGCGCGGGCAGCGGCCGTACGGCGGAGGCCAACCGAAAGGCCCTGGACCGCTGGCAGATCGTGCCGCGCATGCTGCGCGACGTACAACGCCGTGATCTCTCGGTCGAGTTGCTGGGTGCCCGGCTGCCGGCACCGCTCGCCCTGGCCCCGGTGGGGGTGCTGTCGATCATGCATCCGGACGCCGAACCCGCCGCCGCCAGGGCCGCCGCGGCGCAGGGCGTCCCCTTCGTCCTGTCCTCCGCCTCCAGCACGCCGATGGAGGAGGTCGCCGAGGCGATGGGCGAGGCGGAGCGCTGGTTCCAGCTGTACTGGCCCAAGGACCGCGAGGTCACCAAGAGCCTGCTGGGCCGGGCCAAGGCCGCCGGATACACCGCGCTGTTCGTCACCCTTGACACCTGGCTGCTGGCCTGGCGGCCGCGTGACCTGGACCAGGCGTACCTGCCGTTCCTGCACGGTGTCGGCACCGCCAACTACTTCACCGACCCCGCGTTCCAGGCGGGGCTGGCCAAGCCGGTGCACGAGGACCGGGACGCCGCCGTACTGCACTTCGTGCGGATGTTCGCCGACCCGGCGAAGACCTGGGACGATCTGGCCTTTCTCCGCGAGCACTGGGACGGGCCGATCGTGCTCAAGGGGATCCTGCACCCCGACGACGCCCGCCGCGCCGCCGACGCGGGGATGGACGGCATCGTCGTCTCCAACCACGGCGGCCGCCAGGTCAACGGTTCGATCGGCGCCGCCGACGCGCTGCCCGGTGTGGTCCGGGCGGTCGGCGACCGGCTGACCGTCCTGTTCGACAGCGGCATCCGCACCGGCGACGACATCTTCAAGGCCCTCGCGCTCGGCGCCCGTGGCGTGCTGCTCGGTCGGCCCTACGCGTACGGGCTCGGCCTGGACGGCCAGCCCGGCGTGGAACACGTCATCCGCTCGGTGCTGGCCGAGTTCGACCTCACGCTGGCGCTGTCCGGACACACCGCGCCAGGACAGCTGACCCCCGACGCCCTCACCCGCGCCAACGCCTAGGAGCCCTCCGTTGTCGAACGAGCAGAACACCCTGCGACATGTGCTCGCCGTCGTCTCCCCGCACGTCGGCGGCCGAGCCGCCGGAACCGCGCTTGCCGCCGTCTTCGCCGACCGGGCCCAGGTCACCGCCGTCGAGGCAGCCGACGAGGACCCGAACGCCCTGCGCCAGGCCCAGGTCATCATCACCGGTCTGGGCCCGGTGACCGCGGAGCACATCGCCGCCGCGCCCGACCTGCGGCTGATCCAGTGCGCCAGCCACGGCTACGACTACGTCGATCTGGCCGCCGCCGCAGACCGGGGCATCCCGGTGTGCACCATCGGCTCCAGCGGCGCGGAGCAGCAGAACGTCGCCGAGCAGACCTTCGCCCTGATGCTCGCCCTGGCCAAGCAGCTCATCCCCGCCCACACCGCCCTCGTCGAGGCGGACTGGGCACTGCCGCGGCTGCAGCAGTCCATCACCGAGCTGTCCGGCAAGACCCTGGGCGTCATCGGCTTCGGCCGCATCGGCCAGGAAGTCGCCCGCCGCGCCGCCGCCTTCGAGATGCACCTGCTCTACACTGACCGGTCGGCCGGATCGCCGGAGGCGGAGCGCCAACTCGGTGCGCGCCGGGTGGAGTTGGACGAACTGCTGCGCGCCTCGGACTACGTCTCCCTGCACGCCCCGCTGACCGAGGAGACCCGGCACCTGCTCAACGCGGAGCGGCTGCGCCTGCTCAAACCCACCGCGTTCGTCATCAACACCGCCCGCGGCGCCCTGATCGACCAGGACGCGCTGGCCGACGCGCTGGAGGCGGGAGCGCTCGCCGGAGCGGGCATCGATGTCTTCGACCCCGAACCGCCCACCGCCGCACTGCGGTTGCTCCGCGCGCCGAGGGTGGTCCTGTCGCCGCATGTCGCCGGAGTGACCAGGGAGACGCTGGTCCGTATCGGGCTGGCCGCGGTGCGGAACGTCGCCGACTACCTGGACGGCAAGGAGCCGCGCGACGTCATCCGGTAGCCCGGCGGCTCGCCGTCGCAACGGATCGAACCTCTCCGCCGCGACGGCGAGCATCCACGCGGGCCCGGAACGGGACAGCCCGCGAACGCCGTTGGAGCCCGCCATCCCGGCGACGTGCCCGCGCGCCTTCCGCTCGGGCGTCGATGAGTGATACCGCATAGGGGTATGCCCGCCATCCTGCACGCGCTGTCCATCACCGGCTCGATGACCTGGGAGATCACCTGGGCGCTGATTCTGGGCTTCACCCTGTCGGCCATCGTGCAGGCCGTGGTGCGCAAGTCCACGATCGTGCGGCTGCTGGGTGACGACCGCCCCCGCACCCTCGCCCGCGCGGCAGGCCTCGGCATGGCCTCGTCCTCCTGCTCCTACGCGGCGGTCGCGCTCGCCCGCTCGCTGTTCCGCAAGGGTGCGAACTTCACCGCCGCGATGGCCTTCGAGATCGCCTCCACCAACCTCGTCGTCGAACTCGGGGTGATCCTGGCCCTGTTGATGGGCTGGCAGTTCACCGCGGCGGAGTTCATCGGCGGTCCCGTCATGATCGTCATGCTGGCGGTGCTGTTCCGGCTGCTGCTGCGGGACCCGCTGCTGCGCGGCGCCCGGGTACAGGCGGAACGCGGCCTGGCGGGTGCCATGGAGGGCCATGCGGCGATGGACATGTCGGTACGGCGCCCGGGGCCGTTCGCTCAGCGGCTGTTGTCCCGGGAGGGCTTCACCTCGACCTCGCACGTCTTCGTCATGGAATGGGCCGCGATCCTCAAGGACCTGGTGATCGGGCTGCTGATCGCGGGGGCGGTCGCCGCCTGGGTCCCGGACGGGTTCTGGCGCGGGTTCTTCTTCGCGGGGCATCCCCTCGCCGCCAAGCTGTGGGGGCCGCTGATCGGCCCGTTGGTGGCGGTCGTCTCGTTCGTGTGCTCCATCGGCAACGTGCCGCTGGCCGTGGTCCTGTGGAAGGGCGGGATCAGCTTCGGCGGCGTGGTCGCGTTCATCTTCGCCGATCTGCTGATCATCCCGATCCTGAACATCTACCGGAAGTACTACGGCGCGAAGACGGCGCTGTTCCTGCTGGCCACCTTCTACGTCTCGATGGTGGTCGCCGGGTACTGCGTCGAGTTCCTCTTCGACGGCCTCGGCATCGTCCCCGAGCAGGCCAGAGCCCGGATTCCGGCGGAAGGCGTCTCCTGGAACTACACGACCTGGCTCAACATCGTCTTCCTCGTCCTGGCGGGTGTGCTGCTGGTGCGCTTCGCGCGTACCGGTGGGATCGCCATGCTGCGGATGATGGGCGGCTCACCAGCCGGGCCGGAGCCGAGGGGCGAGCACGGCCACAGCGCCCGGTAGGCCGCTGCGCGGCCCGAACAGCGCTGAGCGACGGCGAGTTGGGCGCCGTGCGCCGGTGGCGAGGCGGCGGCAGGCGCCGCCGGTGCGACGGTTTCACACGATGGCGCGCTCCGGCATGAGCGCCTCTTCGTCGTCGATTTCCAAGGTGCAGTGGGGGATGGCGCAGCCGAACCGCGCCTGATGCACATGGATGCGGAACGGCAGGGGCGGATCCTCGGGCAGCTCGCCGGTGACCAAAGTGGTGCCGGAGCCGCGCACCCGCTGCAAGAAGACCTCTTTGCCGTCGACGAGCAGCTCGATCTCACTGGTCGGCGCGGACCGGACGGTCACCGTGATCGAATGGCCGAGGCGGTCGACGTGGAAATGGTGAGGACGCGCCATGACGCACCTCCGTTGTGCCGTGCACCCTCCAGCTTAGGACCGCTTCGCCCGGTTTTCCGGCTGGCCGATCCACAGATCGGGGCCGAAGACCTCGTAGTGGATGTCGGCCGCGCGGACTCCGAGTCCGAGGAGTTGGGAGCGTGCGGCGCGCATGAAGGGGAGCGGTCCGCACAGATAGGCGGTGGTGTGCGGCGGAACAGGGACGGTGGCAAGGTCGATCAGGCCGGTGCGGTCGGCGGGCCAGGGGCCCTCGGGGTGCTCGTACCACACATGGGCGGTGGCGTTGGGCAGCTTGGCCACGAGCTGGTCGAGCTCGGTCCGGAAGGCGTGGCTGCGTTGGCTGCGGTCGGCGTGGATGGCGATGACCTGGCGCCGTGCGCCGGTGGCGGCGAGCTGGGTGAGCATGGCGTTCATCGGCGTGCAGCCGATCCCGGCGGAGGCCAGCAGTACGGGGGTGTCGCGGTCGTCCAGGGTGATGTCGCCGAACGGGGCGCTCAGGCGCAGGGTGTCACCGTCGTGGACGTGGTGGTGCAGATGGTGGGAGACGACGCCGTCGGGTTCGCCGTCGATCCTCTTCACGGTGAACTGCAGCGCGTCGGCGCGACCACCGGACAGGCTGTACTGGCGTATCTGCCGGGAACCGTCGGGCAGTTGCACCTGGACGGAGACGTACTGCCCCGGCCGGGACGGTGGTGGTGAGCCGTCCGCCGGATGGACCAGGAAGCTGACGACCTCCCCGGTCTCCTGGAATCTGGCCAGCACCCGGTAGTCCCGCCAGGTGTCCCCGTCCGGCGCCCCGGCCTGCGCGTACAGCCGCTCCTCGATGGCGATGAGGGCGTTGGCCATCAGCCAGTAGACCTCCTCTCAGGCAGCGGCGACCTCATCGGTCACCGCCTCTCCCAGCACATCGGCGATGGCCGCGAACAGGTGCGTACGCACGATCTCGTACTGGTCGCGGGTGATGCCGAGCGAGGCGTGCTTGTGGGCGATGCGGGTGAGCATCGTGTCCGGCCGTACGTCGGGGTGCTCGATGAGCGCGGAGGCGAACGCGGCGACGGAGCCCGCCAGGGCCTGCCGCTGGGCGCCGTTGGCCTGGTTGCCGCGGTTGAACAGATCGCGCTCCAGCTCAGGATGTGCCGCGAAGAGCTTGGTGTAGAACACGGCGGCGATCTCGTCGATGGCCGCGCCCACCGCGGGAAGGGTGGCGCGGATCGTCCTGGTCGACTTCTCCGACAGCATCAAGGGCCTCCAAACGAGTATGTCAGATTCGTATTTTCGGGCGAGTGGAACCTGTCGTCGGGTATGGAACGGGACTGGACCGGTGTGGCGCCCGGTCGGCTCAGCCGCCGCCGGTTCGCAGCGGCAGCCCCACCAGGACCGGTCCGGTGGGGGAGGCGACCAGGTCCTCGACGGTGATCGGGTCGAGCGTGGTGTAGAAGGCGTCCTGTGCGGCGCGTAGCGCGGTGCGCAGTCGGCAGGCCGAGCGCAGCGGGCACGGTGGATCGTCCTCGCAGCCGACCACGTCTCCCACCCCCTCCAACTCCCGCACGAGTCGGCCGAGGGAGCTGGTCCGTCCGATGTGGGTGAGGGAGAGGCCGCCGCCCCGGCCGCGGCGGGCCTCGACGACGCCGAGGTGCTGGAGCCGGGTGACGACCTTCGCGGCGTGGGTGTACGGCACCGCCATGGCGTCGGCCACCTCGCGGGTGGTCGGCGCGGTCTGCGCGTCCGCCACGGCGAGGCGCATGGCGATGCGCAGTGCCAGGTCGGTGCTCTTGGTCAGTCGCACGACAGGAGTGTATCTAATGCGAATATGAGACTCCGGATTGGCCCCGGTAGTACGTCACCTACCGCCCGCCGCGGTACCTCCGCCGGGCAACCGGCGATCGACCGCCGCGTTCATCCAGGTCTTAGGGTTGTCCATGCCGGTCGCCGGGACGGCGGGGAATCAGAACATGCGTGGAGGAATGGATGTCGGTGAGTCGCCGCGCGGCACTTGCGGTCATGGCGGGTGGTGTCCTGGCGGGCTGCGGCACCGCGCGGAAGACGTCCGCCGACGCGTCATCGACACCGGCGGCGAGCCCCTCGGGGAGCGGCGCCGCGAGCCCGGAGCCCTCGGCGTCGGCGGCGGGTGGCCCGACGCGCGCCGAAGTGGTCGCCCGGTATGGACGTCTCGTCCCCACCCAGTGGGGGCTGGACGGCGTTCCCGGCATGGTCGCGAGGCTGCCCGCCGCACAGCAGGCGATCGTGCTGACCTTCGACGCGTGCGGCGGCCCGGGCGGCAGCGGCTACGACAGCGCACTGATCGACTTCCTACGGGCACACAAGGTACCCGCCACCTTGTTCCTCAACTCGCGCTGGATCGACGCCAATCGGGCCACGTTCGACCAACTCGCTGCGGACCCGCTGTTCGAGATCGCCAACCACGGGACCCGGCACCGCCCGCTGTCGGTCTCCGGACGCTCCGCCTACGGCATTCCCGGCACCCGTAGCGCGGCAGAGGTGTACGACGAGGTGGCGGGGAACCGGGAGAAGCTCGCCAACCTCCTCGGACGTCCACCGCGCTTCTTCCGGTCGGGCACCGCCTACTGCGACGACGTGGCCGCACGTATCGTCACCGACCTCGGCGAGCGGTTCGTCAGCTTCGACGTCAACGGAGACGGCGGAGCGACCTTCACCCCGCAGCAGGTCCACCAGGCCGTGCTCACCGCACGGCATGGATCGATCATCATCAGCCATATGAACCACCCGAAGGGCGGCACCGCTCGGGGAATGGCCGGCGCCGTACCGAGACTGCTGGAATCCGGCCACCACTTCGTACGGCTCTCCGACGCGCTGACGTAGGCGATCCCGGGAGGTGGAGCATGCGCGACGAGCAGCGGAACCGGCGGCCCGAGGCGCGCCGCCCCGGGCCCGGCGACCCGGGGTACCCGGCGCAGCGCGCGCCGCGTCTGGCGTCGCTGGCGGAGCTGGACGCCGCGGTGCCCGACTGCCGGGCGTGTCCACGTCTGGTGGAGTGGCGGGAGCAGGCCGCACGGGTCAAGCGCAGAGCCTTCCGGGACTGGGACTACTGGGCGCGGCCGGTGCCCGGATTCGGGCCGCCGGACGCGGCACTGGCCATCGTCGGGCTGGCTCCGGCCGCGCACGGCGGCAACCGTACGGGGCGGGTCTTCACCGGTGACCCTTCCGGCGACGTCCTGTACGCGGCGCTGTACGACGTGGGCCTCGCCTCGCAGCCGACCGTCACCCACCGCGGCGACGGGCTGGAGCTGTACGGGGTGCGGATCACCCTCCCGGTGCACTGCGCACCGCCGCAGAACCGCCCTACCCCCGCCGAGCGGGACACCTGCCGACCCTGGCTGGCGCGGGAGCTGGAACTGCTGCGGCCGACGCTGCGGGCCGTGGTGGTGCTCGGGGCGTTCGGCTGGCAGGCGCTGCTGCCGGTGCTCGCCGGCGCGGGCTGGCAGCTGCCCAGGCCCCGTCCGGTGTTCGGCCACGGGGCCCGGGTGCTGCTGCCGGACTCGCGTGGCGGCCCGGGACTGTATCTGCTCGGCTGCTACCACCCGAGCCAGCGCAATGTGTTCACCGGCAGACTCACCCCCGCCATGCTCCGCGAGACGCTGCGGGAGGGCGCCGAACTCGCCGGTCTGCGCCAGCCCCCGGCCGCCGACCGTCGCTGACGCCCCGTGCCGCGGGCCCGCCGCTGCCGGACGGCACGCCCGACATGCGCCGTACGCCGACCTGGCGGATGGTGAGCATATGAACCAGCATCACCACCACCATGGCTCCTCAAGGGCGCTCGACATCGACACCCGCCTGGTCACGGCCGGAGCGATGCTCACGATGTGCGGCTCACTGGTGGCGTTCGCCGGTGTGGCACTCGTCGGTGTCGCGGTGGTCAATGCCGGGCGGCGGTGGGTACGGCGGATGGAGGTGCCGCCGGGCGAACTGGCGGCGGCCAAGCTGCGCCAGGCCAAGCAGGCGTCCCTGGCGGGAATGCAGGCGTGGCAGGCGGCATCGGGCGACGGCGGTAGGTCGGCCCAGTAGCGGGACGGGCGGTCCGGTCGGCCCGCCCGGCGCCCGCGTCTCACGCCGTGCTTCAATCGCCGGATGATTGATCTTGTCGAGCTGCGCGTGTTCATCGGACCTGACGGGCGTGGCGGAAATCCGCTCGGCGTCGTGACCGACGGTGCTCAGGTCCCGGGCACCGCCGACCGGCAGCGGCTGGCCACCCAACTCGGCTTCAGCGAGACCGTGTTCATCGACGATGTCATACGTGGCGCGGTCGACATCTACACCCCCAGCGCCCAGCTGGCTTTCGCGGGGCACCCGCTGGTCGGCACCTCGTGGCTGATGCGGGAGCGCGGGCAGGCGGCTGAGGTGCTGCGTCCGGCGGCGGGGGAGGTACGGACCTGGGCGGAGGACGATTTCACCTGGATCCGCGGGCGCGCGCAATGGGCTTCCGGGCGGCGTACGCACCAGTACGCCACGGCGGCCGAGGTGGACGCGCTGCCCGCACCGCCACCGGGTACGGGATGGCTGTACGCCTGGGCCTGGCTGGACGAGGCGGCCGGACAGGTCAGGGCCCGGGCGTTTCCGCGGCGCGGGGACAACATCGTGGAGGACGAGGCGACGGGCGCCGCCGCCGTCGTCCTCACCGGCGAACTGGGCCGTCCGCTGGACATCCGGCAGGGCGCCGCCTCACAGATCCTCACCCGGGTGCATCCCGGCGGCTGGATCGACGTCGGTGGCCGCGTCGCCCGGTCCTGAGGCGGGTCACAGCAGAGACGGTGCCCGTACCGGAAGAACCGGTACGGGCACCGTCACGCCGGGGATCACCGTGCGGCGTACACCTTCTCGCAGAACTCGGCGACCTCGTGCTCCGGAAGGCTGCGCACCACGTCCGCCTCGCTGATCACGCCGACCAGCCGTTTCTGCTCCAGGACCGGAAGCCTGCGGATCTTCTGGTCCTCCATCAGGTGCAGGGCCTCGCCGATGTCCGCGTCGGCGTCGATCCAGTGCAGATGGCTGGCGAGTTCGCGGGCCTTGACGGTCGACGGGTCGCGGCCTTCCGCGACGCACTTGATCACGATGTCGCGGTCGGTGATGATTCCGGTCAGCTTGTCGTGGTCGCAGATCGGCAGCGACCCCACGTGGAGGTCACGCATCGTTCGTGCGGCCTCCTGGAGGCTCTCGTCCGCCTGGACGCACTTGGCGCCCTGATGCATGATGTCGCGGGCTTTTCCTTGGATTGCTGACTTCCGCTTCGCCACTGTGGCTCACCTCCTCGGTGAATCCCGGCCATGCCGGTAGTCCTCTGCCAGGGCGAACCCGTGCATACCGAGAAAAGTGCAGATCGCTTCCATACTGGACGCCCGGCGGGAATCACACCATTGGAAACCGCCGAACGGGTGAATCTTCCCGGCGGATGCCACCGTCCTCCCCCTACAGCACGAACCCGTATGGAAACGGATCATCGGGGTCGAGCAGGTAGTTCGCGGTGCCCGTGATCCACGCCCGGCCGGAGAACTCCGGCACCACCGCGGGCCGACCGCCGACCTCCGTTTCACCGACCAGCCGGCCGGTGAAACGGGTGCCGATGAACGACTCGTTGCTGAACTCCGTGTGCAGCGGCAGTTCGCCGCGTGCGTGCAACTGAGCCATCCGCGCCGAAGTGCCGGTACCGCACGGTGAACGGTCGAACCAGCCCGGATGGATGGCCATGGCGTTACGGGAGTGCCGGGCGTCCGATCCCGGGGCCAGGAACTGCACATGCTTGCAGCCGTTGATCAGCGGATCGACGGGGTGCACCGGGCGGCGCTGTTCGTTGACGGCCCGCATCGTCGCCAGCCCGGCGGCGAGGATCTCGTCCTTGCGCGCGCGGTCAAACGGCAACCCGAGCTGTTCCAGCTCGACGATGGCGTAGAAGTTCCCGCCGTACGCCATGTCGTAGCGGACCTCGCCCAGCGCCGGAACCTCCACCCTCGCGTCCAGCGCGAGCGCGAACGCGTCCACATTGCGCAATGTCACCCGCTCCGCGACGCCGTCCCGAACCGCCACCCGCGCCTCCACCAGGCCCGCTGGGGTGTCCAGGCGTACGACCGTCTCCGGCTCGGTCACCGTGACCATTCCGGTCTCCACCAGCACGGTGGCCACCCCGATGGTGCCGTGCCCGCACATCGGCAGGAAGCCGCTGACCTCGATGTAGAGCACACCCCAGTCCGCGTCCGGCCGGGTCGGCGGCTGCAGGATCGCACCGCTCATCGCCGCATGCCCGCGCGGCTCGTCGACCAGGAACCGGCGCAGCCCGTCCAGCCGGTCGACGGCGTACCGGCGCCGCTCGGCCATCGTCCCTCCGGGAACCGGCCCCACTCCACCGGTGACCACCCGGGTGGGCATGCCCTCGGTGTGCGAGTCGACCGCGCTGATCGTACGGACAGAACGCATCCGTGGGCCCTACCTTCCGAGGGCCGCGACAGCCCTTGCCATGTCGGCCGCGACCTGTTCGCGGTGCGCCGGGACCAGTGGGCCGCGCGGTGGGCGACAGGGGCCGCCGTACCGCCCGACCAACTCCATCGAGGCCTTGATGGCCTGTACGAACTCGGTGCGCGAATCCCAGCGGAACGCCGCCACCAGCGGCTCGTACAACGCCCTGGCCTCGTCCAGCCGCCCGGCGGCGGCCAGTTGGAACAGACGGACGGACTCGGCGGGGAAGACGTTCGGAAACCCCGCGAACCAGCCCGCGGCCCCCATCAGCAGGCCCTCCAGGACCACGTCGTCCGCGCCGCACACCACCTCCAGGCCGGGTGCCCGCTCCCTGATCTCCAGCACCCGCCGGACGTCGCCGGAGAACTCCTTCACCGCGACCACGTTGTCGATCGCGGCGATCTCGGCGAGCAGGTCAGGGGTCAGGTCGACCTTGGTGTCGATCGGGTTGTTGTAGACCATCACCGGCAGGCCGACCCGGGCCACCGCCTCGAAGTGCGCCAGGACCTCACCGCGGTTCGCCCGGTACATCGTCGGCGGCAGGCAGAGCACGCCGTCCGCACCGTCCTCGGCCGCGGCCTCGGCCCACCGCACGGCCTGGTGCGCACCGACCCCGTGCACCCCGACGACCACCGTGCCACCGCCGCCCACCGCCTCGATCGCGGTACGGGCCACGGCGCGCCGCTCCTCGTCGGTCAGCGACGAGTACTCGCCCAGCGAGCCATTGGGGCCGACCCCGTGACAGCCGTTCGCCACCAGCCATGCGCAGTGCTCCGCGTAGCGGTCGTGGTCGACCGCCAGACCGGCGGGCGCGGACGCCTTCTCGTAGAACGGCAGCGCGGTGGCCACGATGACCCCGCCCAAACCGCTGATCTGCGATCGTGTTGCGTTCATCAACTCCACTCCTCGGTATCGGAGTTCGGGATCCGCTCGGGCGGGGCGGCCAACTCGCCCAGCCTGATCGGCTGGGCGATCGGCCGTCGGTGCGGGCTGGCCGCCGGCAGCCCCTGGACCTGGCGTCCGGCGGCCTCGCCGGACAGCCGCTCGGTCAGCTCGGCGACCGTCGGTCCGCAGACCCGTGCCTGGCAGGGGCCGAGTCCGGCGCGGGTGCGCAGCCTGATGACGCGGGGATCGGCACCGGCCTGGCCGGTGGCGGCCCGGCGCAGTGCGTCGTAATCCGTCTCCTCGCAGCGGCAGATGACCGTCCGCGGTCGCAACCACCCCGGCCACTGGCCGCCGATGGGGTGTGCCCGGGCCAACCGCCGGGCGAACGCCCGCCCTTGGTCACGGCTGCGGCGCAGCGCGAGCAGGGCGGGCAGCCGGGAGTCACCGCCTCCGGCCACCCATCCGGCGAGCGCGCCCTCGGCCCGCGCGGCCTGGGCCCCGGCGATCCCGGTGATCTCCCCTGCGGCGTACACCCCGGGACAACTGGTGCGCTGGTCGCGGTCGACGGCCACGAACTCGCCGGATGACACGGCGCGCAGTGCGCAACCCGCGGCCACGGCGAGTTCCAACCGCGGGCTGAAGCCGTGGGTGACGCACAGCGCGTCCACCGGTACGGTCCGCTCGCTGCCGGGCACCACCGACCAGTCGGCGCGCAGCCGCGCGATGACCACTTCCTCGACCTGGTCCGCACCCCGCGCCTCGATCACGGTACGGCCGGTACGGTACGGCACACGGTGGCCCGCCAAGTCGGCCGCGTACTCGACGAGTTCGGGAAGCTTCGCGGCCTGGGCGGGCAGTTCCCATGGGCGCCGCAGCCAGCCGCGCGCCACGGTGGCCGCCGGATTGGCCTCGAGCACCTCCAGCACCCGTGATCCCGCCTCGAGGAGTGACCCGGCCACAGGGAGCAGGAACGGCCCGGTGCCCGCGACCACCACCCGGTCGCCGACCACTACCCGCTCGCCCTTCGCCAAGGCCTGTGCGGCTCCGGCGGTGAACACTCCGGGCAACTCCCAGCCGGGGAACGGCAGTACCCGGTCATGCGCGCCGACCGCGAGCACCAGTGCCCCGGGCTCCAGCACATGACGGCTGCGTCCGCCGCCGTCGGCGGGGCCGCGCAGCAGATGGACCCTCGGCGGACCCGGCGTTCCGGGGTCCGGGCGCTCCAGCGCCCACACGGCGGTCCGCGGCCACCAAGCACAGCGCGGATGGGCCAGCACCCGCCGACGGCGGCGGTCGAAGGCGTTCCAGCCGTGCTGGAGGCGTTCCGGGTGCGTGGCCGCGTAGGGCTCCGGCAGCATCCGGTGGTACTGGCCGCCGGGCTGCTCCTCGCTGTCGATCAGGGTCACCCGGGCGCCCGCGCCCAGCGCGGCCTCGGCTGCCGCGAGACCCGCGGGTCCCGCGCCGATGACGGCGACATGGCGGCGCGTCATCGGGGCAGCGTCCCCGGCGCGGTCCGGGACTGGGTGGTCACCGCATCACCGTCGCGGGCCGGGCGGCGGCAGGCGCGGACATCGCGCTCGGCGTTGACCGTCACCAGGCAGTCGAAGCAGACGCCGATCCCGCAGAACACCCCGCGCGCCGCGCCGGAGGGGCCGCGCCGCCAGGCCAGCCGCCCGGCGGCGAGCAGCACGCCCGCCACGCTCTGGCCGTCGACGCCCTCGACGGTCTCGCCGTCGACGGTGATCCGCAGTGGTCGCTCGCACCGCCCGACGGCGTCGGTCTCGGCCGGAACACGTCGTGGGCTCATACCGTCTCCTCACTCGAACCGGGTGTGCCCGGCCCCACCACTGCCGGGCGGTCCACCCGGAACACGGTCGCGTCGATCCGCGTCGGCCGCCCCAGCACCAGGTCGCGCAGCAGCCGCGCGGTGCCCAGCGACAGACCGATCCCGGCGCCCTCGTGGCCGGTGGCATGCCACAGGCCGGGCAGCCGTGGATCGGCGCCGATCACCGGCAGATGGTCGGGGACGTAGGGCCGGAAGCCGCCGTACGCGCGCATCACGGGGACGTCGGCCAGGCAGGGGAACAGCCGCAGCGCCTTGGCCGCGATCGACGACAGCACCTCGGGGCGCGGCCGGTCGTCGAACCCGGCGTACCGGCGCGACGAGCCCAGGAGCAGGGTCCCGGCCGGTGTGGACTCCACGACCGCCGAGGTCTGCGACTCCTCGGTACCGCTGCCGACCGCGGCCACGTAGTCGGCGTCGTAGACCTTGTGGAAGACCGTCGGCGGCAGGGGTGCGGTCACCAGGACATCGCCCCGCCGCGGACGGACGTGCACCGGTACGCCGAGCCGGTCGGCCAGTTCCGCCGCCCACGGGCCCGCGCAGTTGACGAAGGCATCCGCTTCGATGAGTCCGGCACGGGTGCGCACCGCGGTGAGCCGGCCGCCGCGGACGGCTGCGCCCAGCACCTCGCATTCGCGCCGCAACCGTGCCCCGGAGGCGAGCGCGTCGGTCAGCAGGGCGACGGCCGCGGCGGCCGGCTGGACCTGGGCGTCCTGCGGGTAGTACACGGCGGCGGTGTTGTCACGGGTGACGAACGGCTCGGCTTCGGCGAGCGCCGCGGAGTCGAGGACCTCGGCGCGTACCGACGCGGCGCGCTGCTCGGCGGCGAAGCGGGACAGCCGCCGGGCCCCGGGGTCGGTGGTCGCGATGACGATGCCGCCCTTGGGCTGCCATTCGACCGCCGCCACCGCCTCGGCGGCTTGGGCGGAGCGCTCGGCGACGGCGGCGAGCACCTCGGGCCACAAGCGCCGGGAGAGCTGGGCCAGTTCGAGTTCCGGGCCGGGGGCCTTGTCGGAGACCAGGATGTTGCCCTCGCCGTGCGAGGTGGTGGCGGCCGCCGCGCCACCGCGGTCGACTACGGTGACGTCGAACCCGGCGAGGGCCAGTTCGCGAGCGCAGGCGGCGCCGATGATCCCGGCGCCCAGAACCGCCACCCGCGTTCCCCGCATGGAAGCCCTCCTCGTTCGATAAAACGAACGATGGTGAGGCTATGGCGCCACTGATGGAGAGTCAACAGTCAGGTCGTGCGGCGCGGCCGGGTGCAGCCGCTGGCCCTTCTGGTACTGCAGCAGCAGCACCGAGCGGACCGCCGCGCCGAGCGCTGTGTAACTGTGCGGCCGGGCCGCGTTGAAGCCCACGTAGTCGCCGGGGCCCAGCTCCACCCGGTGCCCGTCCACCTCGACCCGCAACCGGCCCGCCTGCACGACGGTGTGCTCGGTGCCGACGTGGCCGAGCGAGTCCTGCCGGCAGTCCGCCCGCACCAGTTGGTCGTAGACGTCCACCACGGCATCGCCCGACGTGATGCGCCGCAGTGCGCGCAGGTCGACGCCCGCACCGCTGAGCACCTCCACCTGCGCGGCGCGCACCACGGTCAGTTCGCCGGGCGGCTGGCTGTCCAGCAGGTCGGCGATGGGTACTTCGAGCACCCGGGACAGGCTGAACACCGTCTCGATGGTGGGATTGCCGCTACCGGACTCCAGTTGGGACAGCGTCGCCTTGCCGATTCCGGAACGCCGTGCCAACTCGGAGAGGGAGAGCCCGCGTTGTGCTCTGACCCGCTTGAGGTTGGCTGCCAGCATCTCCCGGATCGAGGCCTCAGGGACGCTCACGCACGCTCTCCTTCATCCCATGATGTTCGTTATGGCGAACGAAGGCGGCAAGCGCAGCGTTCGATGTAGCGGTCAGTGTTGGGGCAGGCGGCACCGCCGCGCAACCGGGGGCGGGTCCTCGCGCAGCACCAGCGCCAGCAGTCCGGGGAACCGCCGGTCGAACTCCGCACGGGGCGGCCGGTTGACCCGCTTGGGGCCCGCGTCTCGCTGTTCGATGAGACCGGCCTGCCGTAGCACGCTGAAGTGGTCGCTGAGCGCGGCCTTGCCCACTGGTACGTCGAAGCTGCCGCAGGCACGTGGCAGTCCTCGGAAGCGGCCAGTTCCCGGACGAGTCCCAGCCGGACCGGGTCGGAGAGGGCGGCCAGGGCGGTCAGCAGCGGGACCTCGTCGGGGTGGGTGTGCTCTGGTGCGGGCCGGTGGCTGCGCATGGGCGGATCCTTCCCTCGTGCCTACCGGGTGGCGACCCGCGCCTGCAGGTGCACCAGTCCCGCGACACCGAACTGGAGCGTCAGCGGCAGGGTGTGGCTGGCGTTGCCGACGTTCACCTTGGGGAGCAGGATGCTGGGTGCGTCCTGACTGCCGAACGTGATGGTCGTTCCCGGCCTGAGCAGGATGCCGGCGGTCGACAGTGATCCGTTGGCCGCACTGCCGCCCCGCAGCGTGGCGCGGCCGCCGTCCGCGGTCGCCAGCATGGCCAGGTGCTCCGGCACGCTGCCGTTGTTGCGGAGGGTCATGGTGAGCTGGCCGGTTCCGGACGGTCCGATGTGGGCGACCGCGTCATGGATCGCCAGGTCGGTGCCGGTGCGGGCGTCCTGGATCACCAGCTCGCCCGGGGTGGTGGGGCTGCTGGACGTAGCGGGGGCTGAGGGCTGGCTCTGGCCACCCGAACAGCCCGCTCCCAGGCCGATGATGGCGGCCGAGACCACGGCCGCGCGACTGGTTCGGGCAAAGACGCCATTGCGTGTCATCTCTGCATTATGCGAAACGTGGTTGGCCGTTCCGTGGTGCACCCCACCGACAACGGCCTCGGTCCGCACCGGTCATGGTGCGGGCCGAGGCCGAGGCCGTGGGCTTGGCTGGTTCAGCGTGCCGGGTAGCTGTAGGTGTAGCCCTGGGCGTCCAACTGGTCGAGCAGCACCGCGAGCGCCGCGACGCTCTGCGAGCGGTCGCCGCCGGCGTCGTGCATCAGGATGATGCCGCCGGGCTTCAGCTCCTGGTTGATGGTCTGCAGGATGGCCGGCACACCCGGACACTTCCAGTCGTTGGTGTCGACCGTCCAGCCGAGCGGCCGCAGGCCGTGGTCCGCCGCGATGTTCCGGATCGCCGGGCTGAAGTCACCGCCGGGCGCACGGTAGTACCACAGCTTCGCCCCGGCCCCGGCGGCGTCGGATATCTCGCGCTGGGCGTCGACTATCTCGTGCGTGTTGTAGTCGAGGGACTTGTGGCTCTGCTGCTCGTCATGGTGGACCGAGTGGTCGCAGAGCCGGAAGCCGGCCGCGGTGATCTCCTTGGTGAGATAGGGGTAGCGCTGGGCGTTGGGGCCTATCTCGCAGAAGGTGGCCTTCGCGTGGTGCTGCTCCAGCAGTGCCAGGACCTGCGGCGTCCACCGCGGGTCAGGCCCGTCGTCGAAGGTCAGTGCCACCGACTTCCCGCCGTCCTCCGTGCCGTGCTGGATGGCGGTGCTGACCAGCGGCACGCCGGTCGGACGGGTGCCGGACGGGGTGCCCGGCTGCGGGGTGGGACTCGGCGTCGGAGTGGCGGAGGGGGTGTGCCGCGCGGACGCCGACGCCGAGGAGGCGGTCGACGACGGTGCGGAGGCGGAGTGCCCGTCCGAGGTTGCCGAGGGAGTGCCGGACCCGGAGGCGGAGGCGGAGTTGGCGACGGAGGCGGAGGCGGAGGGCGAGGGGGACGGCGGGGCGACCGGAGCGGTGTGTGCGCTCACATGCGGACCGCACGCCGCCAAGGCGGCCCCGGACAGGGCCACCACCAGGGCGGCTGTCGCCTTCTTCGCACTGGCGAATGCCACAGCTGTACCTCCAACGGCATCCTGACGGACGCCTGAGTTGCACCTTCAGTAACTACATATGCGCGGTCAGTACGGATCGGGCGGGGAGTCGGGTTCGGCCAGTCCGGCCGCGAGCATCTGATGCGACGGGCCGCACCTTATGACTGATGGCGGCTGGCTCGCTCAACTCCGCTTCACCCCATGCAGGGGATCGGGTACGGAGAGTCCGATTTGCGTACTATGTCGTCAACCGTAGGGGAAGAGTGGTGGGTCAGCCCAGGCTGTTTGGATGTGAGATACGTCCCTTATGCGCTACGGCTCGCGTGTGACATGAGGGGAGGCGGGGTGACGTTTCCGCTCGTTCGGCTGACGCCGGCCGCTCGGTCGTGACGGCAGCCCCGCTGCCTCAACTCACTCAGTATGGGGGCGCGTTGCGGGATTCCGCACCGGTGCGTGCACGGTACGGGCGGCGAGGCCGCGCTGCGGGGTGGCGGGGCCTGGACCCTGGAGATGATGTGTGAGGGAAGCCTGTGGTTCGTGTGACCGGTGATCACTGGGATGCCGACGGCGGCAGGCAGGCGGTGGTCGCACTTCCGCCAGGAACGCTGGACGACGATGAGTAGCCGCCTGCCGCGTACGGGGTTTGCCGGGCGAGGTCAGCTCGCCGCTTCGTACCGCTCCAGTACGTCGCGGGGAATCCGGCCGCGCGGGCTGACCTCGATGCCCTGCTCCTTGGCCCAGGCGCGGACCTTGACCGGGTCGGGGCCGGTGGCGGCCGACTGCTTGCCGAGGCTCCGGCGCGACCCTCCGGTCTTCCTGCCGTGCCGGATGAAAGGCGCCAGCGCCTCCAGGAGTTTGTCGTAGTTGTCGGCTCCGAGGTCGATCTCGTAGCCGATGCCGTCCACACTGAAGGTGTGGGTGGCAATGTCGTCACCCGGTTCACCGTTGATGTCGTCGGTGAAAAGAGTGATCACGCGCTGAACCATTGTCTTGGATCCTTTCCAGGCAGGCCAGTGGATGCTACCCGCGTCTGCTGCACGGACCCAAAGGCATGGGGAAGTAATGGCTGTTCCGGGCTCCTTGACGGCCCCGGCCGACAGTCATAACCCCTCAAGTGGTGCGCGGCGGTAGGGGGAGCGGGAGACCTGGCAGGCCGTCGAGACTGAAGCCCACGTGCTCCTTCTTCTCGCAGTAGGCGGAGAAGGACTCCTCGGTCTCCCGGGCGAAGCGCTGGGTGTGCAGGGTACGGTCCTCGCGGTAGTCCAGATAGGGCACCGCGTATCCGCAGGTGTCACTGATGCGTTCCGCGGTGACCACGATGACCGCGCGCAGGTCGGTGCGGCCGCGGAACTCGTCGCCGAAGTGCGGGAGCAGCTCGTCCCAGCGTGGGTCGTCGCGGAAGACCGGCTCACCCCGCCCGTGGATGCGGACGATTTTGGGCGGGCCGGTGAACGCGCACCACATCACGGTGATGCGGCCGTTCTCCCGCAGGTGGGCGATGGTTTCGGCGCCGCTGCCGCCGAGGTCGAGGTAGGCGACGGTGCGGTCGTCCAGCACCGCGAAGGAACCGGCGAGGCCCTTCGGCGAGACATTGACATGGCCGTCATCGGCCAGTGGCGCGGTGGCCGTGAAGAACAGATGCTGTTCCGCTATGAACTCCCGCAACCGGCCGTCGATTCGCGCATGAGTCTTTCCCATGACGCCATTGTCACCACCCGGCACCGTGACCGCCCACGGTTTTCTCCGTTCATGGCAACGGCGGCCCGGCGCGCCATGATGGTCCGAATCGCGTTACGGGCGTGTCATCCGGGGCCGACCACCGTAACCGCGTGGTAATCGGGTAGGCCGACGGGCTGTCACATCCGGCTCTTACCGTCCGTCGCATGACCGATACAGCCGTGCACTCCGCCGAAGGATCCTCCACCGCTTCGCCGTCCGCCGACCGAAGCGCGGCGCCGCTGCGCAACTATGCCAAGTCGGCCGCCGACGAGAGCCGGGAGGACTACTCGCTGCGCTACGCGCCGCATTCCTTCCGCCGGTGGTCTCCCGGGATGGTCACCTCCACGGCATTGGGCGGTATCGCCTATCTCGCCGACTTCGCGATCGGCGCCTCCATCGTGATGGCGTACGGATTCACCAACGCGGCGGCGGCCATCGCGACCGCCGCCGTGGTCATCTTCCTGACCGGGATTCCGATCGCCCGTGCGGTCGCCCGACACGGTGTGGACATGGATCTGCTCACCCGGGGCTGCGGATTCGGCTACTTCGGTTCGACGTTGACGTCGCTGATCTACGCCAGCTTCACCTTCATCTTCTTCGCGCTCGAAGGCTCGATCATGGCGCAGGCCTTCCACGAGGCGCTCCATCTGCCGCTGTCGGTCGGGTATTTGGTCACCACGCTCATCGTGATCCCTTTCGTCTTCCGGGGGATGAGCGCGCTGGCCAAGCTGCAGGCGTGGACGCAGCCGATCTGGCTGATCGGCATGGCGCTGCCCTTCGTCGTCCTTGCCGCGACCGCGCCCGGGAAATTCGCGTCCTTCACCCAGTTCGGCGGTACGGACGGCGCCGGATCCGGCTTCTCGCTCATCGGTTATGGCACGGGCATCGGCATCGCGCTCTCGCTCATCGGGCAGATCGGCGAACAGGCCGACTATCTGCGCTTCATGCCCGCCAGGAGCGAACAGAACGCCAGGAAGTGGGAGTTCGCCGTGCTGGCGGCGGGGCCCGGCTGGGTGGTGATCGGGGCGCTCAAGCAACTCGGTGGCGCGTTCCTGGCGTTCTGCGCTCTGGAAGCGGTCGGCAAGGCCCATGCCCTGGAACCGATCGCGCCGTACGTGCAGGCGTTGCGGCCCTGGTTCGGGGCGGCCGCGCTGCCGGTGGCCGCGGTCTACGTCGTGGTCTCCCAGATAAAGATCAACACGACCAACGCCTACTCCGGCTCGCTGTCGTGGTCGAACTTCTTCTCGCGGATCACCCACCGGCACCCGGGCCGGGTCTGGTACATCTTCCTCAACGTCGGAATCTCGCTGGCGCTGATGGAACTGAACATGTTCAGCGCGCTGAACACACTGCTCGGCTTCTACTCCAACGTCGGTATCGCGTGGATCGCTTCGGTCGCCGCCGACCTGGTGATCAACAAGCCGCTGGGGCTGAGCCCGAAGTACATCGAGTTCAAGCGGGCCTATCTGCACCCGGTGAATCCGGCCGGCTTCGGGTCCATGGCCGTCGCGTCACTGGTGTCGATCGCCGCCTTCTTCGGTGCGTTCGGCAGCCTCGCGAAGGCGTTCAGCACCTTCATCGCACTGGGGCTCGCGATGGTGCTCAGCCCGTTGATCGCCCGGCTGACCCGGGGGCGTTACTACCTGGCCCGGCCGAACCCGGTGAGCGGTCCGGGCGTTGAGGTCGCCGACATCACCGCCACCCACACCTGCGCGGTCTGCGAGACGGCCTATGAACTGCCGGACATCGCCGACTGCCCGGCGCACGGCGGGGCGGTCTGCTCACTGTGCTGCAGTCTGGACGCCGGGTGTCACGACAGGTGCACCAAGCAGTCGGGAGACGGGCCGGTCCTGCTGCCGCCGCCGACGCTGCGCGGCGCCTGACCCGGCGCCGGTGAGAGTGCGGTATCAGCCCGCCGATGCGGTGTTTATCGGCTGCTTATGGGGGCCCTGGACGGTGGTGAGCGCAGTTCCGCCGTCGGCGAGAGAAACCGGAGTACCCCATGGGCCCCCACGCTGTCGATCGTTTCAAGTGCAGTGCTCTCGTGGTCCGTCGTGGCGTGTAACGGATGGACCTTCCACAGGGCCAGGCCCTGATGCGGATCGAGCTGGACGCCCGCGCGCTGGGCCACGTCAGGTTCGCCCTGTCGCCGCTGCACACTCTCACCGAGGCGCTGCTGCTGATGCGCGGCGCCGCGGCCCCCGGCCGTGCCGGGGTGGCACGGCGTGTCGCGGAGACCCTGCGTGCCCGCCGACTCGACCTGCTGGCCGCACTGTTCGGCGAACCCTGCGACTACATCCCCGACTTCATCACCCCGCGGCCGGTCAGCTACGAGGAGTCCATGGACGGCGAACTCCACCGGATAGCGACGGCGCGGCCAGCAGAGGTCCGGGAGGAAATGGCCCTGCTCATCCACGGCGGTCCCGGGACCCGCGGGCTGGCCGGCAGCCCCGTGCCCCGGCCGCTGCTGCGGGCGTTACGCCGCGGCGAGCGCGTGCTGGCGGAACAAGTCGCCGCGGAGCTCGCCCAGTTGTGGCAGACGGTCGTGCACCCGCACTGGCCCGGTTTGCGGGCCCGGATGGAGGCCGACATCGCGCACCGGGCCCAGCTGATCGCCCGCCAGGGCATGGTCAGCATGCTCGTCGGCCTCCACCCGTGGATCGAGTGGGGCGGCCATCAGGTGCGGCTGGCCGGTCCGGCCCGTACCCAAGTCCGCGGCGCCACCTCCCTGTTGCTGGTGCCCAGGGGGTTCGGTTCCAGCCTGATCACCATCAGCGGCTCCCGCGACCACCGCTACCGCCGTCAGCCGCTGCTGATGTACCCCGCCCTGCCCGTGCCGGACGCCCCACGGCCCGCCCCACCCGCCGCCCATGAACTCCTCGGCAGCACCCGCGCGATACTGCTCGCCGATGTGAGCACCCCGCGCACCACGGCTCAACTCGCCGGTCGGCACGGCCTCAGCAAGAGCACCGTCTCCTACCACCTCGGAGTCCTGCACCGTGGCGGCCTGGTCACCAAGACCCGCGACGCCCGCCAGGTGCTGTACCAGCGGACCCACCGGGCGGACCGGCTGCTGCTCGATCCGTCGCTTGGCCTCCCGGTGCGTACCGGTTGAGTCGAGGGTGGACCTGACGCAGGAATTGAAAAGGATTCGAGGGAGGATTCGAGCCCCTTCGAATCAATTGCCCCCATCGCGGCACCTGGTGTTCCGTGATGGCGCTCACCCGTCGTCAGACGGGCGCCATGAACGGGCTGCGGTCGCCGGTCTGCAGGGGGGACCGGCGGCCGTACGCCTGTGTCGTGGAGTCCCGCCCGGGCAGCGGTTCAGGAAGCGGGGGACCACTCACCGATGCGCACCACGGCAAGCGTGATGTTGTCCGGGCCGCCCGCCTCGATCGCCGCCTTCCACAGCTCGAAGGCCGCTCGGCCGTCCTCGTACTCGCGCAGCAGGCGCTCGAGCACGTCATCGGGCACCGGATCGGTCAGACCGTCGGTACACACCAGATAGCGGGCGTCCTCGGTCAGCGGGTGACGCAGGACGTGCGGATGGACTTCGCTGAACTCAATGGTGCCGCCGAGCGTCTGGGTGACGATGGGTGTGGTGCGCTGCCCCGGAGCCAGCGGTGGATTGTCGTCCACACTGAGCTGACGCAGCCCGTCCTGGCCGATGTGGAAGACCCGGCTGTCGCCGACGTTGAAGGCGAGGACAGACTCCGGCAGTACGACGACACCCGCGACCGTGGTGCCCATGGTGAGCAGGTCGGGGTTGGCCTCGGCGGCCGCGTACACATCGTGGTTGCAGGCGTTCAGGGCTTCGCGGACGGCCGACTCGGTGTCGAGCGCACGGCCGACCCTGGACAGCCGGCGGACGGTCAGCGCGCTGGCCACCTCACCCCCCGGCTGCCCGCCGAGACCGTCGGCGACCGCTACGGCCAGCGGCGTGCCGAACGGGAACAGCAGGGTCTGCGGGTTGTCGGTCACGGTGCCACACAGCGTCCACGGCCCGACCGCCAGGCTGTCCTCGTTGTGCTCCCGCACCAGTCCGACGTGGCTCAACGCGCTCACCGCGATGTAGGCCATGACGGCTCGCCTCCCGTCCCGGCAGGCGTACTGCCCTCTGTCCCATTGTCGCGCCCAGCCCGACGGTGTGCGCAGTGTTCGGGCCGTCCGTGCCGACCGCGCTTCACCTGCGAGCTCACCGCAGGTACGCGCTGACCGCTGGAAAGCGCCGACGCGAAGCGGCCACCGCGCGGCGCTGGGTCAGGGCAGTTGTGCGGACTGGGCGTGCCGGAAGACGTTCTTCGGGTCCCACTTCGCCTTCGCCCGGCGCAGACGGGCATGGTTGTCCTTGTGGCAGAGCGTCGACCACGGCACTTTCGAGGTGTTCCACTCGGCGTCGCCGAGGTCGGTGTCCTCCCTGCCTGCTCGGGCGTCTCGGAGCGCTCAGGGGCAGGCCTGCCCGGGCACCGCCCGCGGCACCGACGTGGCGAAGGCTCAACTGCCCGTCGGCTGGCGTCACTTGTGGAATGCCGGCGACAAAAGTGCGTACCCCAGCAGTCCGAAGGTCGCGACTGACATGAGCGGGACCAGGAACTTGGTTTCGACGCTGTTGCCGCTGCTCTTTATCAGGACGATCTCGTAGCGCTGCTTATGTGGCCACAGCAGCGGTGCACCCATCTTGGTGAGGCAGTCGCCGATGAGATGGGCGAGGGTGCCCAGTGCCACGGTGTACGGGAGCCAGACCGGAGCGCTCGGCATGAAGCGGTCGAGCACGAAGGTGCCGGCGACCGCGAGGACCATCACGGTGAGCCACGTGTGGTGACCGCGGCCGGGCCAGTGCGCGTGCAGTGCCTTGAGCGCCAGCGCAAGGAGGACGAAGGTGGTACCCAGGGTGAAGTCGCGTCCCAGGTAGGTGATTCCCGCCCAGGTCCCGCCGCCGACGAGCGCGGTGAACAGCAGCGAGTGGGTGGCGTGCCGGTGCCCGCCGGAGATCCAGGCCACGATGCGGCACAGCGCTTTGGAGAGCGGACCGAGGAAGTTTGCGATCGTCCCGTCGTGGTGGTCGAGATCGGGCAGCAGCGCGGCGCCGGCGCACAGGATGGTGCCCAACACGATGTCAGCGGGTTTGAGATGGGTGTGCAACAGCAGCGGCGGAAGGAAGGGCGCGGCGCCCGCGTACAGCATCGCTCCGCTGACGGCGTGTGAGTGACCCATCATGGTTGGTTCTCAACCCCCGTTGACCGTCTGAGATGCCGGCCTGGTCAGGCCGCCCGCTTCGGTGAGCGCGGATGACGTTATCAGCAGAGGCTGGCACAGGATTCGGGGGCGGCCATCCCGTCTGACACCGACCCAGGCGGAGCCAAGCAGCCTTGGCACCCAGGGGCGAGCTCGCTTCACGTTCGTATGGGTCGATGGCAGACGGGATGGCAGCCAGGACCCGAACTGGTCGTCCAGGGGCGCGGGGAGTGCGGCGCCGGCCAGTTGGCCCAGGCCGGCGGGGATGGGCGATGATGAGCGGGTAGGCACGGTCTTCCGTCGTGAGGATCAGGGACGCGACACCTCATGATCACCGGAAGCCATGCCTACCTCCGACTCACCGCCGGACAGCCGACCACGAAACATCGCGATCCACCCGATCGCCTGTCAACCGGATAGAGCGCGAGAACCACGACGCCCTGGGCGTTACTCCACGTGTCCGTACCAGACATGGGCCGTCCAGATGCGCTCAAGGCGGACACGTGAGCCAGCCCTGGAGGCATGCCAGATCCTGTCGTGCCCGGCATAGATGCCAACGTGGTAGATGCTGCTTCCGTGGTGGAAGAAGACCAGGTCACCGGGGGCACGAGAGGCGGCAGCGACATGATGTGTGCGGGAATACTGAGCGGTTGCGGTCCGTGGCAGTAGCCTGCCTGCCGCGCGGAACGCGTACAGGGTCAGCCCGGAGCAGTCGAATCGGGACGGCCCGGCGGCGCCGTACTCATACGGTGATCCCTGCTTGGATGCTGCCACCTCCAAGGCCCGCCTGGCCACAGTCGTTCCTATGGCTTGGGAAGGAAGGCTGGGAACGAGGGCGCCCGCGGTGAGAGCTGCAGCGGCGAGGATCGACGTTGCCTCTGGCCGGGAGAACAGGGCGGATGCAAACCGAACAGTCATGCACACCCCTATCGTTTGCCTGCGAAGGATGGCCTGTCCGGGGTCGGGCAGGCCATGATGCCCGGCCACGGCTGCGGTTCCATCCCAAAGGGCTGTCCTGCGGTCTCGGGAGGCGCACTGTGATCGGGCCCTTCGTTCCTGCCGTTTCTGTGGTGTCGACCTTGCGTCCGAGTGCCGACAGGACTCGGCGTACCCCGGACCGCCCCGCCGTAGGGACGGGGAATGTCAGCAGGGATGATTGCGCACGAATGCGACCGTTGCCAATCGTAATGAACGAGGGTGTCGTAATCTGTGTGGCCCCAATTGCCCCGCAATGTAGGTAAGTTGAGGTCGCACAATTGTGTCGGCCCGGTCTGTGCAAGTAGCGCGGTAAAACCCTCGGATGGCGCATATCAGGTCGCACGGCAGCCCCGGGACGGTATCGGCGGTGACGGCGCCTGCAGATCACCTTCTTCAACTTCCGTACCTTGTCAGAGGCGGTAAGCCCAACCCTTGCTTGTGAAGGGTGGGCGTCCGCAGCCCCCTTGCAGGCATTGTCCTCGATGGCCGTGTCCTGCTGCTCCGCCGGGCGGTCGCGGAGGGTGCCCTGCTGTGGGCGTTCCCCGCGGGCAAGGTCGAGGCCGGGGAGTCTCCCGAACCGGCTGCTGTCCGTGAGGCGTTGGAGGAGACCGGGCTGGTCGTGGAGGCGCTGCGGGTGCTGGGCGGCCTGGTACATCCGGCGACGGGGCGTCGGATGGTGTACGTGGCCTGCCGGGTGGTCTCAGACACGGCCTGTGTGGGGTCGCCGCGGGAGGTGGCGGAGGTGGCCTGGGCCGACCGCGTACAGCTCGCAGAGCGCTGGGGTGTTCGGGCCTGTGCGGGGGTATCTCGACGAGGCATTGGGTGGGGGTGTGGGCTGACGGTCCGATGTCCGGGCGCCAAAGCGCCCGGACGTTGTGTGCGGGCTCCGTGGTGTCAGTAGTTTGATTGCTTCAGGTAGTCAGCCGTGCTTTCGATGGCCGTTCGTGCCTGGGCAGCTTCGGAGGACTGGCCCTCGAAGAGGGCGACGATGATGGTCTGGTTGGTTGAGGTGGCGAAAACGCCCTTGGTGCCGGCCTTGCCGAAGATGAGGTTTTCGTCGACGCGCGGGACGATGTATTTGGTTCCGGCGACGGTGACGCCGGTGGCAGGGACGCCGTTCAGGTCGGTGAATGCTTTGGAGAGGGCGGTGCATTCGTCGGTGGTGATGGCGAAGTTGTCCGGGAGCTTCCCCCAGAGGCTGCCGTCTGTTTTGCCGATGATGGCTCCCTGCTTGATCGCGTCAGCGTTGTCCATCATGTTCTTCACGTAGTCCGCCCAGCCTGACATGGCCGTTCCCTCCCTTGGTCCCGTCCGACGCGGGACTGCGGCGTGATCATGGCACAAGGCGAGTGCCGCCCCGGCGTGCTACGTCGCGATCTGGCCAAGGTCTACGGGGGGCTATCGGTGTAGAGCACCGGCCCGCGGTCCGGGCCGGTCCGGGCGTACCTCGGTGGGGTGCCGCGGGAGTTGTGGCGGTGAATTGGAGTCGCTCAGCCGCGAGGGATCGGTTGGCCGCCTACGAGGATGATCTGGGCTGAGCCTGTTTGCCAGCCCAGTGCTTCCTCGATGTGTTCGATTGCCCTTGGGAGGCGCGCGAGTTCGCGGCCACTCTCAAGGCCTTGGACGGTGGCAGGGGACACGCAGGCGAGCAGGGCGAGTTCGTGCCGGGTGAGGCCCTTCTCTTCGCGGGCGGCGAGAATCGCGTCGGCTAGGAGGTTCCAGTCCCTGTCCATGGGCACATGATGCCGGAGCTGACCCGGTTGGATGGCGGGGTCTGCGGAGCGTGAGCGTGTGGTGCACCGGCCCGGGTGTCGGGCCGGTGCGTGCCGGAGTCAGGGCTGGCGTCCTGCCCGTCGTTTGGCTGCTACCCCGGCGGCGACGCTGCTGCCCGCAGCGCCGGATGACGCCACTGGCACCCACATCGAGCACCGCACCCTGGACGAGGTCCACGCCTGCCTCCGCTGCGGCAACCGCGCACGGCTGGCGTGGGTCGGCCGGTGGACCGGCCGAACCCGCTGGCGGGTGTCAGCCTTGCGGCTTGGCCAGGAGCAGTTCGGTGTTGTGGTCCGCCGGTGTGCCGATCTTCTTGGCCGGGGTGGCGTACGGGTCGTTGTAGGACAACTCGCGGTAGAGCGCGGCCAGTCCGGCGTCCGAGGTGTCGCCGAAGTCGGTCGCGTAGCGGGCGGCCGACTCCACGAGGGTGGTGAACAGCGACAGTGTGCCGTCGCCGTTGTCGGCGATCTCGATGATCCGCGCGTGCTGCGGGTAGTCGATGTGCGAGGCGGTGTTGATCTCCCAGAAGGCGCGCTCGGGCACCGCGTGGCCGTGGGCGATGATCTGGTTCTGGTGGGTGTGGCCGTTCACCCAGGCGACGACGTTGGGGTAGCGCTGCAGCAGTGCCACAAGGGCGTTGCCGTCGTGGCGCCCTTCGAACGGGTTGTACGGGTCGGGCAGCAGATTACCCATGGACCCGCTGGTGTGGTGGCTGAAGATGACGATCAGCTCGTTGGACTGACCGCCGCGCACCGGGTGGCCGTCGGTGTCGTACCAGTGGTTGCTGTGCGACTGGAGCACCGACTCCAGCCAGTTCAACTGCGCGGTGCCGAGGGAGCCGTCGGCGAATCCGGCCCGGTTGGTGGTGTCCAGGCTGATGCCCAGGACACCGTCCGAGACCGGGAACGTGTAGTACAGCCGCCCGCTGTCGGCGGCGGACGAGGTGAAACCGTGGCCCACGGGACCCGGACCGGTGTAGGCGGGGTTGAGATGGGCCCGGGCGAACTCCTTGGGCGTGAACGGCAGACGCCGCGGATCGGACGTCACCTGGCGCACCGGACCGCCTTCGCCCAGCAGCCGGGCGAGCAGCGCGACCGCCTTCGCCGGATCGTTGCGCAGGGCGTCGGCCAGCGCGGCGGCGTCGGCGTCGTCACACCCTTCGAGTTTGCGGTCGCCGGTGTAGAGGGAGTTCAGCAGCCCCAGGTCCGGCAGCGAGCCCTCGATGCTGTCGTCGTGGTTGCCGACCGTGGTGTACCAGGGAGTGCGCAGACCGGGGGCGGTGAAGGTGCCGCCCGCCGCGGACAGGAAGCCGGGTATCTGGGGGAAGCCGTGCGCCTTGTAGGTGTCCTGGAAGGACGACTCCGGGTTCCAGTACGCCGAACCACCGGAGTTCTGCACGCCCTCGTAGCGCTTCGGATCGCCGCTGTTCGGGGTGATCGCACCGCCGCTCATCACGGACAGATACCAGTCGAGTTCGATCTGCTCGTGGTTGTCGGTGTTGTCACCTGTCGCCATGACCAGGGAGAACGGTGTGCCGGTGAAAGGGCCGCCGGACAGCGAGTTGATCCGCTCCACCAGGGCGGAGGCACCGCGTACCGTCAGCGCCTCGTGCGGGCGGTGCGCGCTGTCCAGGTACTGGGCGAGGTACTCGAACCGTACCGGGGACTCGGTGTCCACCAGGTGCAGGTCGGTGAACTGTACGAACGAGGCCAGTGCGGTGCGCCGGTCATCGCGCGCAGCCCCCGCCGCGGCGAGATCGGTGCGCACCACGAGCGGCCAACCGGGTCCGGACTGAAGCCGCTTGTATGCTCCGCCGCCGGTCGGTGTGGCGACCTGTTCGAGCGTGGTGCCCGCGGTGCGGACGGCTCGGGTGGCGGTGGTGGCGAGGGCGCGATCGCGCGTCGCGGCGGACGCGAACGGGCCGTAGCTCAGGGCCAGGGCCGCTGCCGCGGCCGAAGCGCCGGTGATGAACTGGCGTCTGCTGTATGCGGGCATGCCGCGTTCTCCTGACGGTCGATCGGGACAACTCCATGCGCGCGGGTCGCCCGAGCACCCCCTTGGCCCCGGCGCCGGGCTACCAGCAAGTAACGCGCCGTCGGACAGCATGCCTGAACGATGTTGGTTGTCCTGTGAACAACCGGCGAAGTATTGGTGAGGAATCGTCGTCCGATCGGCCCTCAGGAGACCTCGTTCGCCGGGGCGGACGTCCTGCGCGAGGTGGGGACACCGCGGTCGTTCTGCAGCGACCACAGATCCCGGAACAGGCCCGGCACGGCGACGAGTTCGGCGAACGTGCCCTGCTGGATGACGCGGCCGTGGTCGAGGACCACGATCCGGTCGGCGATGGTCACGTTGGTCAGCCGGTGGGTTACCAGCACGACCGCCCGGTCCGCGGCGATGTCGCGCAGACCGGAGAAGACCCGGTGTTCGGCTCGCGCGTCGAGCGCGGCCGTCGGTTCGTCCATGACCAGCAGCCCGGCGGGCCGGTGGAACGCGCGGGCGAGCGCGATGCGTTGCCACTGGCCGCCGGAGAGCTCTTCGCCGCCGAGCCACTCCCGCGCCAGCAGGGTGCGCAGGCCGTAGCGGAGACCGCTGACCACCTCGTGGGCGCCGCTGGCCTCGCACGCTTCCCACACCGCGGCGTCACCGTGCGCCGCGGGCTGCCCGAGGGTGATGTTCTGGCGTGCCGACAGCGGCCAGCGCGCGTACTCCTGCGGCACCACGGCGACACGTTCCCACGCGGCGATCGGATCCACTTCCCGGGTGTCCACCCCGTCCCAGCGGACCACACCGGACGTGGGCAGGTAGAGCCCGGTGAGCAGCTTGGACAAGGTGGTCTTCCCGGAGCCGTTCTCGCCCACCAGCGCCAGCACCTCGCCCCGGCGAACCGTCAGCGTGACACCGTCCACCGCGTTGCGGTCCGCACCCTCGTACCGGTACACGAGGTTGTCCGCCCGGACCTCCCGCGGCTCCGTGGGCAGCGCCTCACCGCGCCGCAGGCGGTAGCCGCCGGCCTCGTCCAGGAACTGCGACCAGTCCTCCACGTACATCCCGGTACGGAACATCCGAGCGCCGCCGCCGACCAGGCTCTGCACCGACGAGGTGACGGTGCGCAGGGCGAAGATCGCCGTACCGGCCGATGCCACCGACATCCGCCCGGTGGCGAGCAGCAGCATCAGTGCCGCCCACACCAGGCTCGACGCCAGACCACCCGCCGCCGCGCCGAGCAGGGCGGTACGGGCGCCCTTGCCGACGGCCCGCCGTTCCGAGGCGTTCACCCGGTCGGTGATCCGCCGGTACTTGCCGAGCAGGAAGCCCGCCATGGTGCCGGAACGGATCTGGTCTGCGGCGTGGGTGTCCGCCATGTGCCAGCGCAGGACCGACAGCATCCGGCGGTGGCCCACCATCTCCATGGCCGCCAGATAACTGATCCGTGCGCTGCGCACCTGCGCCAGCCCCTGCGGAAGTCCCGCCAGGAACAGCAGCGGCAGCAGGACGGGGTGCAACGCGGTGAGCACGCCCGCTCCGGCGATCAGTGAGGCGGTCGCGGAGAGCAGGTCCTGGCCTTCCTGGATGAGGTCCTGCGACACCTGCGCGCCGCGCTCCGCCGCCTCCCTGCGGTCGTTGAAGCCGGGGCTGTCGTATGCGGCGAGTTCCACATTGACCGCCGCGTCCAGCAGCATCAGTTCGGCTTCCTGGGACATCAGCGGGGCCAGCCGGGAGGACAGCCAGGTGACCGCGATGCCGAGCACCGCCCGCAGTCCGGCCGCCGCCGCCAGCACCGCCAGCGAGGGCCAGGCCGCCCACAGCCGTTCGGCGATCCGGCCGGAGGAGATGAGCGCCGTGATCGTCCCGGTGGTGGCGAGCAGCCCGAACGCCTGCGACACACCCGAGACGACCTGGCAGACCAGCAGCCCGAGGACCGAGGCCCGGTCCGCGCGCCAGGCCAACGCCAGTGAACGGCGGACCAGTTGCGGAAGCTTGCGTGCCATCTGCCGTGTGGTGATGGACTTTCCGGCCTTCCAGCGCTGGTCGTCGTCGCGCTGGAAGTCCAGTTCCTCGTCAGATTGCGCTGGAACAGTGGTTTCGACCATGGCGCCCCCCATTCAGGTCGGGGTGCTTCACCCGACGGGATGGCCGGACGCTATTGGGGACGGCCGATGCCGTGTCGGTCGTTCGCCGGAAGAACGCCCGATCGAGTGGGGGCGCGTGGTGGCCCTTTCAACGGTGGGGGGACCGCTGGCGCGAGCCACCGGTGGCAGCGGCGAAGCGGCCCGCGCCGTGCGGCGCGGCCGCGGCGGTGGGAACTGTCCGCCGCCGCGGCCGTCGCTTCCCGTCGCGGATCCGCGTCCGCGCCGGACGGGGCGTGGAGGTCGGACGGGGCGTGGAGGTCGTCCGGGGTTTAGAAGAAACCGCCGTCATCGTCCGAGACGTCCTCGTAGACGTCCGTGTTCTCGTAGTAGTTGTTCTCGATGACGGTGCGCGGCTCGTCGTCCTCCAGCATCTCGCCGATGAGCGCGCCGCCCACCAGGCCCGCCACGCCCGCGCCCACCACGGCGGCGGTGCTGTGGCCGGGGCGCTGCTGCGGATAGCCGGGCTGGGCGTACCCGGGCTGGGCGTACCCGGGCTGCGGGTATCCGGCCTGCGGGTAGCCCGCCTGCTGCGGGTACCCGGCCTGGGGCGCGCCCTGCGGCATGTAGTACGGCGGGGGTGTGGTCTGCACACGCTGGGCGCAGGGACCGCAGGCCTGGATGGGGCGGGCCACGCCCCACTGCGGCGACCACATCACGCTCACACTGCCCGGCGCGTGCGCGGAGTCGAAGAAGCAAGTCACGTGTGCCCCCTTGAGGTTACCGGCGGACTTCGCCGGATAGACGATCGGTAGCGCACCCTGCCCGATCCCTTCCGTACAGGGTGCCGCCAGCGTACCCGCGGCCGGTGCGGGGTCTCGGCGTGGGCCGTTCGGCTCTCCTTGGCCTCCCGGACGGCCCGTGCCCGGTGTTACGGGTAAACCCCAGCTGAAGGGTGGCCGCCGCCCGTGACACCCGGCCGCCGCGACCGCATCCGGTGTACCGACGACGATTCGGAGGACGTCATGACCGACGCTGTGGCGGACACCGCCAGCCCCGTCACCGACGAGGAGCTGGCCGCACTGGACGCCCACTGGCGGGCCGCCAACTACCTCGCGGCAGGTCAGATCTATCTGATGGGAAACCCGCTGCTGACCGAGCCGCTGCGCCCCGAGCACATCAAGCCGCGGCTGCTGGGGCACTGGGGGACCTCGCCGGGGCTCACCTTCGTGTACACGCACCTGAACCGGGTCATCAAGGGCCGCGGGCTGGACGCGATGTGCGTCTGGGGGCCGGGGCACGGCGGGCCCGCGGTGCTGGCGGGCGCGTGGCTGGACGGCAGCTACGCCGAGAAGTACCCGGATGTGAGCCGGGACGGGCAGGGCATGGCGCGGCTGTTCCGCCAGTTCTCCTTTCCCGGCGGTGTGCCCAGCCATGTCGCGCCCGAGACGCCCGGCTCCATCCACGAGGGCGGTGAGCTGGGCTACTCGCTGGCGCACGGCTACGGGGCCGCGCTGGACAACCCTGATCTGCTGGTCGCCTGCGTGATCGGGGACGGCGAGGCCGAGACCGGGCCGCTGGCCGCCGCCTGGCACTCCAACAAGTTCCTCGACCCGGTCTACGACGGCGCGGTGCTGCCGATCCTCCATCTGAACGGCTACAAGATCGCCAACCCGACGGTGCTGGCCCGCCTCCCCGAGCCGGAACTCGACGCACTGCTGCGCGGCCACGGGCACGAACCGCTCTACGTGACCTGCGAGGACGGCGACGAGCCGGAGTGGGCCCACCGGGCCATGGCCGCCGCCATGGACACCGCCGTCGAGCGGATCGCCCTGATCCAGCGCGCGGTCCGCGAGGAGGGCGCCGCCGAGCGGCCGCGCTGGCCGCTGATCGTGCTGCGTACCCCCAAGGGCTGGACCGGGCCCGCCGAGGTCGACGGCCTTCCGGTGGCCGGCACCTGGCGCTCCCATCAGGTACCGCTTCCCGCCGTTCGGGAGAACCACGAGCATCTGCGGCAACTGGAGGTCTGGCTGCGCTCGTACCGGCCGGAGGAGCTGTTCGACGCCGATGGGCGGCCGCGTCCGCCCGTGCTGGCCTGCGTACCCGACGGCGACCGCAGGCTCGGTGCCACCCCGCACGCCAATGGTGGGCAGCTGCTGCGGGAGCTTCCGCTTCCGCCGCTGGAGCGCTACGCCGTCGCGGTGGACAAACCCGGTGGCACGCTGCACGAGCCCACCCGGGTGCTCGGCGCGCTGCTTGAGGCGGTCATGGAGGCCACCGCGCAGCGCCGTGACTTCCGGGTGGTCGGCCCGGACGAGACGGCCTCGAACCGGCTGCAGGACCTCTACAAGGCAACGAGCAAGGCATGGCAGGCGGAGGTGCTGCCCACCGACGAGAACCTGGGCCGCCACGGCCGGGTGATGGAGATCCTCTCCGAGCACACCTGCCAGGGCTGGCTGGAGGGCTATCTGCTCACCGGGCGGCACGGGCTGTTCTCCAGCTACGAGGCGTTCGCGCATATCGTCGACTCGATGGTCAACCAGCACATCAAGTGGCTGAAGTCGGCCCGCGCCCTGCCCTGGCGCGCACCCATCGCCTCCCTCAACTACCTGCTCACCTCGCATGTCTGGCGGCAGGACCACAACGGCTTCTCGCACCAGGACCCCGGCTTCGTCGACCACGTGCTCAACAAGTCGCCGCAGATCGTGCGGGTCTACCTGCCGCCGGACGCCAACACCCTTCTCTCGGTGGCCGATCACGTGCTGCGCAGCCGGGACTACGTCAATGTGGTCGTCGCGGGAAAGCAGCCCTGCTTCGACTGGCTCACCCTGGACGAGGCCCGGGCGCACTGTGCGCGCGGCGCCGGGATCTGGGAGTGGGCGGGCACCGAGACCGCGTACGGGGAACCGCAGGTGGTACTGGCCTGTGCGGGCGATGTGCCGACCCAGGAAGTGCTGGCGGCGGCCCAACTGCTCCGTACCCACCTGCCCGAGCTGGCGGTCCGGGTGGTGAACGTGGTCGACATGGCGCGGCTGATGCCCGAGCGGGTCCATCCGCACGGCATGCCGGACGCGGAGTTCGACGCGCTGTTCCCCCCGGACAAGCCGGTGATCTTCGCCTACCACGGCTACCCGTGGCTGATCCACCGTCTGGCCTACCGCCGGGCGGTCCATCCGCAGCTACATGTGCGCGGCTACAAGGAGGAGGGGACCACCACCACCCCGTTCGACATGGTGGTCCGCAATGACCTCGACCGGTACCGGCTGGTCATGGACGTCATCGACCGTGTGCCGGGGCTGGCGGTGTCCGCGGCGGCGGTACGGCAGTCGATGGCGGACGTCCGCACCCGGCACCAGGCGTGGATCCGTCAGCACGGCACGGACCTGCCCGAGGTGGCCGACTGGACCTGGACCGGCTGAACGACCCCTCCCGAGCCCGGCACGGGATGCCGTCCAGAGCGCTCGCGGCGACCCTTGAGGGACGGCAGCGATCAGGGAGAGGTGAGTGGAGAGGCGCGATGCCGGAGGACTGGACGTGGGAGTACGAGGGCTGGGACCCGGCCGAGGAACGGCTGCGGGAATCGCTGTGCACCCTGGGCAACGGCTACTTCGCCACCCGGGGCGCCGCCCCCGAGACCACCGGCGGCCCGGCGCACTACCCGGGCACCTATGTGGCGGGCTGCTACAACCGCCTGGTGTCATCGGTCGCCGGACTCTCGGTGGAGAACGAGGACCTGGTCAATCTGCCCAACTGGCTGCCGCTGCGCTACCGCATCGCCGAAACCGTCGACCGGCCCGCCTCCGCCTGGTTCGGCCCCAACCATCGCGGTCTTCTGACGTACCGTCAGGTGCTCGACTTGTGGCGGGGCACCCTCACCCGGCAGCTGCGCTTCACCGACCGGCTGCGCGGGGACCGCCGACACCTCGGTGTCGAGCAGGTGCGCCTGGTCCACATGGGCAGTCCGCACCTGGCGGCGCTGCGCACCACCTTCACCGCCGAGGACTGGTCCGGCGCACTCCTCATCGAATCCGCGATCGACGGCCGGACCACCAACGCCGGAGTGGAGCGCTACCGCGAGCTGGACGGACACCATCTCGGCCGGATCCGCACCGCGGCGGAAGGCCCGGACATCCTGCGGCTGCGGTGCGCCACCAGGACCTCCGGCATCCGCGTCGCCCTGGCCGCCCGCACCACGGCCTGGCCGAACGCCGCCGACGGCAGGGCGCCGCAGCCGGTACCGCTGCGCGTCCGCCTCGGGGAGCGCACGGCGGCCCATCATCTGACCGTGCCGATCACCCCTGGGCAGCCCGTCGTGGTGGAGAAGGTCGTGGCACTGCACACCTCGCACGATCCGGCGACCAGCGACCCTGACGCGGCGGCCCTCGACCAGGTGGCGCGCGCCCCGGGCTTCGCCGATCTGCTCGAGTCGCACCAGGCGGCCTGGGAGCGGCTGTGGCGGCGGGCCGAGCTGGACGTGTCCGGGGAGCCCGGCCGCATCCTGCGGCTGCACCTGTTCCATGTGCTGCAGACGCTCTCCCCGCACACCGCGGAACTCGACGTCGGCGTGCCCGCCCGTGGACTGCACGGCGAGGCGTACCGCGGGCACGTCTTCTGGGACGAGCTGTTCGTGCTGCCGTATCTGAACCTGCACTTCCCCGAGGTGTCCCGGGCGCTGCTGGAGTACCGGCACCGCCGACTGCCGCGAGCCTGCCGGGCCGCCGAGCAGACCGGGCGGGCGGGTGCGATGTACCCGTGGCAGAGCGGCTCGGACGGGCGCGAGGAGGCCCAGAAGCTGCACCTCAACCCGCGCTCCGGCCGCTGGGTGGCCGACCACTCCTATCTGCAGCACCACGTCGGCTCGGCCATCGCCTACAACGTCTGGCGTTACGGACAGGCCAGCGGGGACACCGAGTTCCTGTACACCAAGGGCGCCGAGACGCTGCTGCAGATCGCCCGCTTCTGGGCCAGCGCCGCCGAGTACGATCCCGCGGCGCACCGGTACCGCATCCGCGGTGTGGTCGGCCCCGACGAGTACCACGACGCCTATCCGGGCGCCCCCGAGCCCGGGGTGGACGACAACGCGTACACCAACGTGACCGCGGCCTGGGTGCTCGGCCGGGCGCTGGAACTGGCTGAGACGATGCCCGAACCGCCCAGACAGGAGCTCTTCGAGCGGCTCGGGCTGGCCGACGAGGAGCTGGCCGGCTGGGAGGACATCTCCCGGCGCGTGCGGGTGCCGTTCCACGCGGGCGTCATCAGCCAGTTCGAGGGCTACGGCGACCTGGCGGAGCTGGACTGGGACGGCTACCGGGAACAGTACGGCGACATCCGCCGCCTGGACCGGATCCTGGAGGCCGAGGGCGACACCACCAACCGCTACCAGGCGTCCAAGCAGGCCGATGTGCTGATGCTGGGTTACCTGTTCCCGCCCGCCGAACTGGCGGCCGTCTTCCAACGCCTCGGATATGCCGTCGACGACGCGTTGTGGCGGGCCACGGTCGACTACTACCTGCGGCGCACCAGCCATGGCTCCACGCTCAGCGGCGTGGTGCACGGCTGGGTGCTGGCCAGGGCCCGGCACTCCGACGCGTGGAAGTACTGCCAGGAGGCCCTCACCGGCGACGTGGCCGATCTGCAGGGCGGAACCACCGCCGAGGGCATCCACCTCGGGGCGATGGCCGGAACGCTGGACCTCGTGCAACGCGGTCTGACGGGGCTGGAGATCCGCGACGACACCCTGTGGCTCGACCCGGCACCGCTGCCGGAGCTCTCCGAATTCGGCCTCACACTGCGGTACCGCGGCCAATGGGGCATCGGCCTGCGGATGAAGCCCGGACAGCTGCTGACCAGCGTCCCCGAGTCGAACGAGGCACCGGTCCGCTTCGTCCTCGTCGACCGGGCCTGGCACGTCACGCCGGGGACGGAACGGGTGGTGGCGCTGCCCCCAGCGGAATAGGGCGGCGGTCAGCGCGGCCGAGGACGGCCCGTGTGCGTACCGCCGGTGCGCGCGCGACGCTGGATAGCGGGGGCTGAAGGCCATCGGGGGCCTGCGGGACGCGGGACACCGGCCACCCGGCTGACAGCGATCACCCGACGGAAGGGAGTAGGCGATGAACCACGTGGTAGAGCGACGCCAGAAGAGGCCCTTCGCACTTCAGGACGTGTTCGACTGGTTCGAGACCGGCCTGCCCGGAATCCACGCGCCGGGCATGCACGGCATCCGGATCGAGGAGCGGACCACCGACGACGCGTACGTCGTGCGTGCCGAACTGCCGGGGATCGATCCGGACAAGGATGTGGAGATCACGGTGGACAACGGAGTCCTCACGCTGCGCGCCGAGCGCACGGAGCGCACCGAGGACGTACGGCACTCCGAGATCCGGTACGGGTCGTTCTCCCGTGCCCTGCGGCTGCCACCGGGCGCGCGCGCCGACGAGGCCGCCGCGTCCTACAAGGACGGCATGCTGACCATCACCATCCCCGTGTCGGAGAAGCAGGCCAGCACCAAGAAGATCACCGTCAAGCACGAGGGGTCCTGATCCGTCCGATGCGGTGCGCGCGACGCGGTCGGGCGCACCGCACGCGGGAAGGAGACGGCACCGATGTCGAGGGCGACCACCACCGACCTCTACGAGGTGACGATGGCGCTGTCGTATCTGGCGGAGGACATGACGGCACCCGCGACCTTCGACCTGTTCGTACGGGACCTGCCGGACGACCGCGGCTTCCTGGTCGCGGCGGGTCTGGAGCCCGCGCTCGACTACCTGTCCGGTTTCCATGTCACCCGTGCGGACGTCGAGGCGTTCGCGACGGTGCTGCGCCGGCCGTACACGGAGGTCGAGCCGCTGCTGGGGCTGGAGTTCACCGGCGAGGTCCGCGCGGTGCCCGAGGGCCGGATCGTCCTGGCGGGCGAGCCGCTGCTGGAGGTGACGGCGCCGCTGCCGCAGGCCCAGCTGGTGGAGACGTACCTGCTCAACCTGGTCAGCCATCAGACGATGATCGCGTCCAAGGCGGCGCGCTGTGTACTGGCCGCGGGCGGCCGAGCGGTGGTGGACTTCTCGCTGCGGCGCACCCATGGCGCGGACGCCGGAATGCAGGCGGCCCGGCTCGGCGCGCTGGTCGGATTCGCGGGAACCAGCAACGTGGCGGCGGCCGTCGCCTACGGGATCGCCGCCACGGGCACCATGGCGCACTCCTACGTGGAGGTGTTCCCCAGCGAGGAGGCGGCGTTCCGGGCCTTCGCCCGCACCCATCGGGGCCCGGTGACGTTCCTGGTCGACACCTACGACACCGAGGAGGGCCTGGCCACGGCCGCGCGGGTGCTGCGCGACCTGGGGCTCGGGCAGGGCAGTGCCGTCCGGCTGGACAGCGGCGACCTGGCGGCGCTGGCGGTACGCGCCCGGCGGATCCTGGATACCGCGGGGCTGCCACAGGTGCGGATCGTGGCCAGCGGCGGCCTCGACGAGTACGCCGTGGACGACCTCGTCGGCGCCGCGGCGCCGATCGACGTGTTCGCCGTCGGCACCCGGGTGGGGGTGTCGGCCGACGCGCCGTATCTGGACTCCGCCTACAAGCTCGTCGCCTACCACGACCGGCCCGTCATGAAGCTCTCGTCGGCGAAGGAGACGGCGCCCGGGCTCAAGCAGGTGTTCCGCCGTCCTGGATACAACGATGTGATCGGCCTGCGCGACGAGACCCCGCCCGCGGACGGTGAGCCGCTGCTGGAGCACGTGATGGTGCGCGGCAGACGGGCCCGCGAGTCGTATCCGGTGCCGTACGCGCGGGAGCGGTTCGCCGCGGACCTGGCGGGTCTGCCGGCCGCGGCCAGGAGGATCCACCACCCGGAGCCGCCCCGGGCGACCCAGTCCGAAGGTCTGACCGCGTTGATCGGACGGGTGCGGCACCGGATCGAGGACGATGTGGTCGGCGCCCACCGGCGGCCCGCCCGGGGGGAGTACGTGCCGAGGACGGCCCGCCCCGGGCCGTCCGGCGAGCCGGCCGGGGGAGACGGAGGCAAACCACGATGAAGGCGCAGACCAGGACGGCACGGGTACCCGAGGCCCGGGTAGCCCAGCGGGCACGCGATCACGATGGTCCAGGGCCATGGCCGCGGTACTGACGCGCGTCCTGGACGCGGTGTTCGGCCATCCGCGCGGTCTGGTCGGACGGCTGGGCGGCGCGCTGATGGCCCGCGGCAACGTGGAGCAGGAACGCTGGGCCGTGCAGCACGCCGGGCTGCACCCGGAGGAGCACGTCCTGGTCGTCGGACCGGGCCCCGGGGTCGGGCTGGCCCTGGCCGCCGAGGCGGTCGGGCCGGACGGGCTGGTGGTGGGCGTGGATCCGTCCACGACCATGCGCGAGATGGCCGCGGCGCGGTGCGCGGCGCAGATCGCCGCGGGGCGCGTCCAGATCCGCCCCGGCCGTGCCGAGCGGACCGAGTGTCAGGACGCCTCGATGGACGCGGTGATCTCGGTGAACAACGTGATGCTCTGGGACCGCCCGACCGGTTTCCGTGAACTGCTGCGTGTGCTGCGTCCCGGCGGGCGGCTGGTGATCACCGTGCACCGGCATGTGCTCGGCGTACCGCCCCAGCAGGTGGTGAGCGATGCCGTGGCGGCCGGATTCGTCGAGCCCGAGCTGACCTTGCGCAAGCGCCGGGCCAACAGCGACGCCGTCCAACTGCTGCTGCGACGCCCCGCCCCCTGAGCCCCCACCGGTCCGGTTCCGGGGGGCCGGATGGCCTATCGCCGGTCGCTGGGGTCTACTGGCGCATAGGGGTGGCTCTCGTTGTCCGACAGCCGACGGAGGGATCGGTGGCTGGTGGGGACGGAAGGTGCCAGGGGAGCTGAGAACCTGCGGCGACTGCAGCTCGATGAGCTGCTGGAGGAGCTGCAGGTACGGGTGGACGCGGCGCGCCACACCCGGGACCGGGTGCACAACCTGCTGGAGGCCGTGCTGTCGGTCGGCCGGAGGCTGGAACTCCCCCAGGTGCTCCGGGGCATCGTGGAGGCCGCCGTCGAACTGGTGGACTGCGAGTACGGGGCGCTCGGGGTGATCGGGGAGCGGCAGAAGCTCTCGCAGTTCGTACCGGTGGGCATGGCCGAGGAGCAGCAGCGCCTGATCGGGCACTTTCCGGAAGGCCACGGGGTACTGGGCGAGCTGATCCGGCACCCCAAGACGCTGCGGCTGCGCGAGCTGTCCGACCACCCCTCGTCGTACGGCTTCCCCCCCAACCACCCGCCGATGCACTCGTTCCTCGGTGTGCCCATCAGGGTGGGCGATGAGGTGTTCGGCAATCTCTACCTCGCCGAGAAGCACGGCCAGCGGGAGTTCGACCTGGAGGACGAGGCGGTGCTGCAGGCGCTGTCCGTGGCGGCCGGCATCGCCGTGGAGAACGCCCGGCTCTACCAGGAGACCCGCGACCGGCAGCGCTGGATGGAGGCGACCGCCGAGGTGACCCGCCGTCTGCTGTCGGGGGCGGACGAGCAGCCGGTGGTGCAGGTGATCGTCGAGCACGCCCGGCGCATCCTGTCCGCCGACCTGGGGCTGCTGGCACTGCCGGTCGAGGGCAGTGACAACCTGCAGGTCGCCCTGGCGGTGGGCGTCGACGCGGAGATCCACCGCGGCCTGGTGCTGCCGCGGGAGGGGTCGTTCGTCGGCGCCGCCTTCGCCGGCGCAGAGCCGGTCACCAGTGTCGACATCGGTGCCGACCCACGGGTCACCGTGGGTCCGCCGCGCTGGGAGGGGCTGGGCCCGGCGGTGGCGGTGCCCATGATCACCGCTGGCGAGACCCGCGGCGTGGTGCTGCTGGCCCGCGCCGAGGGAAGGCCCATGTTCAGGGAGACCGAGACTGTCCCGCTGCTCGCCTTCGCCGGGCAGGCCGCGCTGGCCATGGAACTGGCCGAGCGGCGCCGTGACGCCGAGCAGATGGCGTTGCTGGAGGACCGCGACCGCATCGCCCGCGACCTGCACGACCTGGCCATTCAACGGCTGTTCGCCACCGGTATGACGCTGCAGAGCGCGGTGCGTTTCGTCCAGCATCCGGAGGCGACCGAGCGGCTGCTGAGCGCCGTGGACGAACTGGACGAGACGATCAAGATCATCCGGTCGACGATCTTCGGGCTGCGGGCGCGGGAACGCGGGCCCGCCGAACGCGGGCTCAGGGTCCGTGCCGTCAGCGCGGTCGAGGACGCGGTGCGGGCGCTGGGGTTCACGCCCTCGCTGCGGATGGAAGGACTGATCGACACCGACGTGCCGCATCCGGTCGCGGACGATGTGGTGGCGGTGCTGGGCGAGGCACTGTCCAATGTCGCGCGGCACGCGCACGCGCGGTCCGCCGACATCCGACTCGCGGTCGGCTCGGGCGAACTGACCCTGACGATGACCGATGACGGCGTCGGCGTTCCGGAGGGGATCCACCGCAGCGGCCTGGCCAACCTCGCCGAGCGGGCCGCCGAACGCGGCGGAGAACTGGTGCTGGACACCCCGCCGGGCGGCGGCACACGACTGGTCTGGCGCGTGCCGTTGCGGGAGGCCCCGGCCGAGGGCTAGTAGGGCGACTCCGGGCGGTGTCCGCAGGCCGGGCCGGGCTTGTGGCCGTGTCGTGGCTCTTCGCCGTGCGCGCCCGCCTTCGCCGCCTCGGTGGCGAGCACGGCGGCCTGGATGCGGCGCTCGACGCCCAGCTTGGCGAGCAGCCGGGAGATATGGTTCTTGATCGTCTTTTCGGAGAGGAAGAGCCGCTGGCCGATCTGCCGGTTGGTCAACCCCTCGCCGATGAGCACCAGGATTTCCCGTTCCCGAGGGGTGAGGACGGCGAGCGTCTCGTCCTGCCGGTGCTCCTGGCCGTCGTCGCGCAGGCTGCTCATCAGCCGCGCTGTGGTGTGCGGATCGAGCATCGACTGGCCGGACGCCACCGTGCGTACCGCCGAGACCAGGTCGGAACCCTTGATCTGCTTGAGCACGTACCCCGAGGCACCGGCCATGATCGCGTCCAGCAGGGCGTCGTCGTCGTCGAACGAGGTGAGCATCAGACAGGACAGCCGAGGCAGCTGGGAGCGGAGCTCACGGCACACCGTGATGCCGTCGCCGTCGGGCAGCCGCACGTCCAGCACCGCGACGTCCGGCCGCAGCGCGGGCCCGCGGGACAGTGCCTGTTCGGCGGTCCCCGCCTCGCCGACCACCTCGATGTCCGGCTCGACGTCCAGCAGGTCGTGCAGCCCGCGCCGCACCACCTCGTGATCGTCCAGCAGGAACACCCTTATCGGCGCCTGCGCCGTGAACACGTGCGGCTCAGCCATCTCGGCCCCTTGGGTAGCCCGAACCCCCGCTGACAGCCTGCCCCGTACCGTCACCCGTGCACATGGGCCGAACGGGCGGTCGGGCAGCCGTGGCGCGGCCCGGTCACCGACGCTTCGACTGCCTCGGCGCAGGGCGCGCACGGCCGTCGGGACCGCGGTCGGCCAGTGCCCGGACCACGATGTCCCGGGTCACCACGCCGAGCACCTCGCCGTGCGCGTCGACCACCGGGAGAGCGTCCGCCTCGTAGTCGGTCAGCAGCCGCGCGACGGCGGTCAGGCTGGTGCCGGGTGCCAGCGCGGGGCGGTCGAGGCAGCCGATGTCCCGGACGCGAAGGCTGCGCAGCGACCGCTCGTCGAACGGCGCGCGCGCCGCCAGATGGCGGTCGGACAGCAGTCCGCGGTAGCGGCGCCGGCCATCCACGACGGCGAGGTGCCGGGTGTGCTGGGTGAGGAAGCGCCGCAGTGCCTCCCACAGCGTGGCGTCCTCGCCGATGGCCGCCCCCACCGGACCGACCAGGTCCGCGGCGGTCAGCTCGGCCAGCGGCCTGACCGGCTGCTGGTGCCCCACGCGCACTCGGCGGGCGTTCGCTGTCATGGTCATCGCGGCCACCTCCTGGCGGCACCGTGCCGCTCTGCTTCGAGGGTTCTGTGCGGTGCGTGCCGCCGACAGGGGCTGACAGGGTCGGGCAAGGGGCCGACCGGCCCCTTTCCGCTCGGCCCGCATCACGAGGGAGGCTGGAGGTAGCAGGTCCCGTCCGGTACGGGGCTCGCTCCGCACGCGATCCGGAGGTACGCGCCATGGCTCGCCCCCTCACCGTCGGCCTGAACGGCTCCGCGGAAAGCACCGCCGCCGCGCACTGGGCGGCGCGTGAGGCACAGCTGCGCGGTCTGCCGCTACGGCTGATGTACGCCTGGGAGTGGCTGCCGTCCCATCAGGACCGCGCACCGGACACCGGCGCACGGCAGAGCTGGCCGGAACGCATCTTGAACGACGCGGCGACCGACATCGAGTCCCGCTACCCGGGGCTGCCCGTCTCGGTCGGCGAGATCGAGAACCTGCCGGTCAAGGCGCTCGTAGCGGCCGCGCTCGAATCCGAGCTCCTGGTCCTCGGCTCCCGGGGGGTCGGCGGTGTGCACGGATATCTCACCGGCTCCGTCTCCCTCGGCGTGGTGGCTCGCGCGGAGCGGCCGGTGGTGCTGGTACGCGCCACCGGGACCGCCGCCGAAGCTGCCGGGGCGGCGCGCGATGACCGGCGCGAGGTCGTCGTGGGGCTCGACCCGCGCCACCCCTGCGAGCCCCTGGCCGAGTTCGCCTTCGAGGCCGCGGCTGTCCGTGGGGCTCCACTACGGACCGTGTTCGCCTGGCACGCACCGGCCTTGTACGACTACGCGGCGGGCGGCGTCGACGCCGAATCCGCCGACACCGCGGAGCGGCAGGAACGGCAGGAGCTCTCCGCCGCGCTGCGGCCCTGGCGGGAGAAGTACCCGCGGATCGCGGTGCGCGAGCAACTCGTCGCCGGGAGCCCCGCGGAGCACCTGGTCGCCGCAGCGCCCGACGCCGCCCTCCTGGTGGTCGGGCGGCGCACCCAGCGAACGCCGATGGGCACCCGGCTCGGGCCGGTCGCCCATGCGGTACTGCACCACGCACCGTGCCCGGTCGCCGTCGTCCCGCACGGGTAGCCGCGCGGACGGACCGCGCCACGGCAGGCGCGTATTCCTCGGAAGGGCGGGTGAAGCCCATGGGCGCCACGGTGAGGATGTGGAGAGGGCGGCACAATCCGCTCATGCGGCGGTCGGACGTCGCCGAGGGGTGGATCGGTGTGGCGACGGCCGTGTTGGTGGCCGGGCTGGCCCCGCTGACCGGGGCGGTGCTCGCCGGGAATGTCGATGCGCAGTTGCTGAGCCAGCAGCAGGGCTGGCACCGCACCTCCGCCGTACTGACCCAGGACGCCGCGTCCGCGGCGACCGCGGTGACGACCGGGCAGGACACCGGAAAGGCCCAGGCGACGGTTCGCTGGACGGCTCCCGACCACTCGGTGCGCACCGCGCCGGCCCAGGTGACGGCGGGCGCGAAGGCCGGTTCCACCACGCTGATCTGGACCGACCCCAGCGGGCGGCTCCGGCACCAGCCGATGACCCCGCACCAGACCGGGGTGCTGTCCGACCTCGCGGGCGCCTGCGCCGCGGGCGGGGTGTGCGTGCTGCTGCTGGGCGGCCGTCGGATCATCGTCCGGGGGGCGTTGGACAGGTGGCGGGCGCGGGCGTGGGAGCGCGCGTGGGCCGAGGTCGAACCGCGGTGGACCCACCGGCATGCCTGAACCGCGGCTGCGTCAGGGCAGGTTGGCCGCTGTCCACGCGTCGATTGGGGCCGGTGTCCACTCGGCACCGGCCGACCGACCTCGAAAAGAGCCGTTCGGCCCCTGGCCCGGCGCGGAACCGCGCCGTGTGCTGGTAGCGGTGGCGGCAGGCCGTGCCGTTGACCGTGTGTTCGCGTGCGAACGCGCCGGTGCGCGTGCTGGAGGTGGCAGATGACTGCTGAGAGGCGTTCGCTCGCACGCATGGTCGAGCTCACCAGGAGCGAGGCAATGGAGTTGCTGGCGGGCGTGTCGTTGGGGCGGGTGGTCTACTCGCACCAGGCACTACCGGCGATCCGTCCGGTCAAGCACATCGTTGACGACGGCAATGTCGTCCTCCTGGCGCAGGACGGTGCCGCGATCCTGAGTCCGGGGGAACGCGGGGTGGTCGCCTACGAGGCGGACGAGCTGGATCCGTCGCGGCACACCGGATGGAGCGTAACCGTCACCGGTGCGGCCCGCCTGGTGAGCGACCGCACCGAACTGGCCCGCTACCGACGGACGTTGGCACCGTGGACCGACACCGGGGTGGAGCATGTCATCCGGATCAGCCCGGACATCGTCACCGGCTACCGGCTGACCATCGGTGAGGATTGACCCCGCGGTTTACCCCGGTTTCCTGGCCACCAGGGTGGGCTGCCCGGCATGGATCTCCACCCGCAGCTGGTTGAAGATGTCCGGAAGAGTGGAGTCGACGTACCCGGCCGGTACCTCGACCTCGGCCACCTCGTGGCCGTCCGTGGCGATCAGCCGGTGGCCGGGCTGGCCTTCCTCCACGGCTGTGCCCGACAGGGCGATGAGATTGCCTTCGGTGTCATAGAGCACCTGGACCCTCATACCGCTCCTTTCTGCCGTCTAGGGCGTGACGACGGTCATGACCGCCTGGAATTCCTGCGGGTTGAAGTGTGCGTTGTGCCAGGTGACGAGGCTGTCGTACCGTCTGTCGCCGGAAACCACGTCCCAGTCCTGCGCCTCCTTCTCGATTTCGATCGGAATTCCGTCGCTGCGCGGGGTGGGAGAGGCGGACACACGTTGCCAGGTATGCCAGTCCGCCACGCCCGGCCAGAAATACGCCACCGTTACGCGGGCATCCGCGGCCAGCACCGACAGTGGCAGTGTTCCGAAATGAACCTGTGCCATGGACCCTGATCTTTCCTTTGCGCGATGGTTCCGGCCGCGCCATGGCGAGAGCAGCGGCCTGCTGCGGCGCAATACGCGATCCGCCGCGTCATGGAATGTGGACCCCCCCGCGTGCTGTCGTCTTCCGACCGGCTCTCGTTGAAACGGACAGCCGCATTACCCCTCATTGTGCTCACCACCCAAATGTCCGATACACCGGTCGCCCGGGATTCACTCGGTTGGCCTACGTGGACGGCTCGTGGCCCGGGGATGCCCGACACTCCGGCCGGTGGCAGGCGCACGATGGACGGTGATGACCGTCAAGCTCGCACTGGCCGGCGACACGATGCTCGGCCGCGGGGTCGCCGAATGGCTCGCGCGGTACGGGCCGGGGGCGCTGTTCGCGCCAGAGCTGAAGGAGACCGTGGCGGAGGCCGACGCCTTCGTCCTCAACCTCGAATGCTGTGTCTCCGACCGCGGCCGCCCCGCCCCCGTCCCGGGCAAGCCCTTCTTCTTCCGGGCACCGCCGCTCGCCGTCGAAGCGCTGGCCGAACTGGGTGTGGACGCCGTGTCGCTGGCCAACAACCACGCACTCGACTTCGGCCCCACCGCCCTCGCCGACACCCTGGCGCTGCTGGCCGCCGCCGGTATCCAGGTGGTGGGGGCGGGCGCCACCGCTGAGCAGGCCCGCGCCCCCGTCGTACTGACCGTGGGCGGACTACGGATCGGACTGATGGGCGTCGTCGACCACGCGGAGGAGTTCGCCGCCGGTCCCGGCCGGCCCGGGACCGCCTACGCGGACCTCGCGAGCGGCGTACCGGCCTGGCTCACCGAGGCGGTGCGCGCCCTGCGCCGGCGCACCGACATCACGCTGGTCGCCGTGCACTGGGGGCCGAACATGGTCGGCCATCCCGTGCCGTACGTGCGCCAGGCCGCGCCGGTGCTGACGGCGGCCGGTGCCAGCCTGGTGGTGGGCCACTCGGCCCATGTGTTCCACGGATTCACCCGCCAGGTGCTCTTCGACCTCGGCGACTTCATCGACGACTACGCCGTCCATCCGCTGCTGCGCAACGACCTCGGGCTGCTCTTCCTGGTGACCCTGGACGCGTCGGCGGTGCGCCGCGTCGAAGCTGTTCCGCTGACCCTGAAGTACTGCCACACCCGGCTGGCCCGGGGCAGCGACTACACCTGGATACGGGACCGGCTCAGCCGGGTGTGTGCCACCTTCGGCACCGACATCACGGACCGGGACGGTCGGCTCACCGCGTCCTGGACGGACCGGTCATAGCCGGGCGGCGCGGGGCGCGGCACCGGAGGAGTGCGCATCGTCCGGTCGCTGCTCCTGGCGCAACACCTCAAGGACCGCGGAACCGTCCACCGTCTCCCGAGCGACGAGCAACTCGGCCAACTGGTCCAGGGCCGCGCGGTGATCCGTCAGCAGGGCGAGCGCACGCTGCTCCGCCTGGCGCAGCAGCCGGGCCACCTCTTCGTCGACGACACGCTGGGTCTGCTCCGAGTACGGCGGCCGGGCCAGCAGGTCCTCGGTGTTCTGGCCGAGGTACTGCGGATTGGACGAGGCGTAGCCGATCGGGCCCAACTCCGGGGACAGCCCGAACTCCCGGACCATACGGGTGGCGATCTGGGTGGCACCGGCCAGGTCGTTGGCGGCGCCGGTGGAACCCTCGCCGAAGACGACCAACTCCGCGGCCCGACCGCCGAGTCGTACGGCCAGCAGATCGGTGAGATACCCCTCGCTGTACAAGTGCCGCTCGGCTTCGGGGAGTTGCTCGGTGACGCCGAGCGCCATACCGGAGGGCAGGATGGTGACCTTCGCGACCGGGTCGGCGTGCTCGCACAGTGCCGCGACGAGCGCGTGGCCGGACTCGTGGACGGCGACGGAACGCCGCTCGTCGGGCAGCAGGGCGTTGGACGTCTCCCGTCGGCCGAGCAGCACCCGGTCGCGGGCCGCGTCCAGGTCCTCGGCGCCGATGATCGACCGGTCGGCGCGCACCGCGTTGATGGCCGCCTCGTTGACCAGGTTCGCCAGGTCGGCGCCGGAGAACCCGGGGGTCGCGCGGGCGACTGCGTCGAGGTCGACATCGGGGGCGAGGACCTTGCCGCGGGCGTGGACGGCGAGGATGGCCGCCCGCTCGGCCTGGTTGGGCAGCGGCACGGTGACCTGTCGGTCGAACCGGCCGGGGCGCAGCAGCGCCGGGTCCAGGGCCTCGGGCCGGTTCGTGGCGGCCAGGACGACGATGCCGGTGCTCTCGTCGAAGCCGTCCATTTCGGCCAGGAGTTGGTTGAGGGTCTGTTCGCGCTCGTCGTTGCCACCGAGCCGTACCCCGCTGCGTCGGCTGCCCACGGCGTCGATCTCGTCGATGAAGATGATCGAGGGCGCCCGCTTGCGCGCGTCGTCGAACAGATCACGGACCCGGGAGGCGCCGACACCGACGAACATCTCCACGAACGCCGAGCCGGTCACGGACAGGAACGGTACGTCCGCCTCTCCGGCGACCGCCCGGGCCAGCAGGGTCTTGCCGGTTCCCGGCGGCCCGACCATGATCACACCGCGGGGTCCCTTGGCGCCCGCCGCCGCGTAGCGCGCGGGGCTGCGCAGATAGTCGACGACCTCGCTGATCTCCTGCTTGACCCCGCCGTATCCGGCGATGTCGTCGAAGCGCGTGGTCGGCCGCTCGGCCTCGATGATCTTCGCGCGTGACCGGCCGATGGCGCTCAGCCCACCGGTCAGCGAACTCGCCGTGCGGCGCGCGGTCCACAGGAAGAAGCCGATGAGCAGCAGGAACGGCAGGAAGCCCAGCAGCACCGAGATCAACGGGCTGCCCCTGCCGCCCTGGCTCGCGGTGATCTGCACGTGATGGGACTGGAGTTGCTGCTGCAACTGGCCGGTGCCCAACGCGGTCGGGATCCGGGTGGTGAACCTGGTGCCGTCCGTGAGGGTGCCGCTCACCGCGCCCTTGTCGTCGATGTCGACCTTCTGCACCTGGCTGGCGCCCACCTTGTTGACGAAGTCGCTGTAGGCCAGCTGGGTGTGCGGCGGTCCGGTCGGGGCGCGCGCCAGCAGCACGATGATCGCCAGGGTGGCGAACAGCAGCGGCAGCACCCATCGGCGCCACGGCGTCGGCGGTGGCGCCCCCGGCCGCTGGGGCGGCTCGCGCGGCGGCCCCGGCTTGGCGGGCGGTGTCAGGTGGCGATGCGGCAGGCGTACTCGTGTGATCACGGGAGCGATCTCCTTCACACGGACGTTTACGGGCACGCACCCGCGCACCGCGATCGCGTCCGCGGTCTCTTCCTCCAGTGTCGGCCAGTGTCGGCATTCCGCCATGCGCCGGTCAGCGGCGTGGTGAGCCCGCCCGCGTCGGCCGGGGGCAACCCGGGGCGCGGGAGGTCAGACCGGAACGACCACGACCGGGCAGTGGGCGTGATGGAGCACCCGTCGGGTCACCCGCCCGAACGGCAGCCCGAAGCGGCCACGGTGCCGACGTGCCCCCACGACCACCAGCGACGCCGCTCGTGACGCCTCGACCAGCGCGGCTTCCGGCTCCGCCAGCCGCGCCTCGGTCTCCACCGGTACGTCCGGGAAGGACTCGCGCACCGGCGCCAGCAGGGCATCGAGCTCCTCGCCCTCGCCGCGATCCCGCTCGGCCGTCTCGTGCGGGGGCACCACCGCCTGACCGGGCAGGGCCTGCGGATGCAGCCAGGTCCGCACCGCGTGCAGCGGCACGCCGCGCCGTTCGGCCTCCACGAAGGCGAACTCCAGCGGTCCTCGGGCCTCATCCGGCGCGACGCCCACCACGACCGGCCCGGCCGCCGAGCCGGTCGATCGCACCACGGCCACCGGACATGTCGCGTGTGCCGCCACCGTCTCACTCACCGAGCCCAGCAGCACCGGCTCGAACCGGCCCAGTCCGCGAGCCCCCACCACCAGCAGATCCGCGCCGTCCGCCATGCTCAGCAGGTTCACCGCGGGCTCGCCGGGCAGCGGTTCGGCGGTCACGTCGAGTTCCGGACGGCGGGCCAGCGCCCGCCGCGCGGCCCGCTCCACCAGCTCCTCCGCCGCCTTCTGAGCGGCCTCCACCAGGTGCCCGCGGTCGGCGTCCGGCAGCAGATGGGTGGCCAGGCTCCACGCATGGCCGATGCGCAGCTGGGCGCGGCGCTTGGCGGCGTCATCGACCGCCCAGTCCAGTGCCGTCTCCGCCCCCGCGGACGCGTCTGCGCCCACGACGATGTACGGGTCGCGGGAATCGCTCATCCGCGCCGCCTCGCTCGACGGGTCATCCCGGCAGCGGCGCCGCGTCCCCCAAAGCGCGGGTGCCGGAGAGAGCGGAGACGGGCTGCCCGTCGGCGCCGCTGCTGTGCGCCGCGAGGGCGTCATCGAGCCTGCCGTGGACGTCGAACGCCTTGGACAGCCCGGCCAGCGACAACGTGCGCAGCACATGCGGGTCAGTGATGACCAGTGCCAGTCGGCCGCCGCGCATCCGGACCCGGCGCCGGGCCCGGCACAGCACCGACAGACCGGCGCAGTCGATGAAGGTCACCGGACGTAGATCCATCAGCACCACCTGGCGCCGCCCGGCGGTCAGCGCGTCGATGCGGGACTTCACGGCGCGAGCGGACACGAAGTCGACCTCGCCGTGCAGTTCCACGACCAGGATGCGGCCGACCGCCCTCTCCCGTACGTGGGGCACCGGCTGGCCGTCTGCACAAGTCGCTGACTGGCCGTCCTTCGACGACTGGCTCTCCAACATCGCAGCCTCAGCCTCTTGGTGGCGCTGGCGCCCGACGGCTGTCGTCGGGCCGGGACACGTTCAGCAAAGGCCGGATCCGGCAGCGGCTGGAAGAGCGGATGGTCCCTGGTCGATGGGGCCATTGGTCCCTGCCGGAAGTCGGCCGGCCTCCGGCAGGGACCGCGTCATGCCTGGTCGTGCGGTGAGGTGAGGGTGTTCTCGCCGGTTCGCCCGGCGAGGTAGTCCTCGACGTTCCGAACGGTGGTGTCGACGATCTCGCCGACGGCGTCCTGCGTGAAGTACGCCTGGTGGGAGGTGACCAGGACGTTGCGGAAGGTCATCAGCTGGGCCAGGGTGTCGTCGGCCATCACCTCCAGGGACCGGTCGAAGGAGACCCCGGCCTCCTCCTCGTACATGTCCAGACCCACACCGTCGAGACCGCCCTGTCGCAGCGTCTCCACCAGGGCACCCGCGTCGATCAGACCGCCCCGGCTGGTGTTGATCAGGATCGCGTCGCGCCTCATCCGCCCCAGCGCGTCCGCACCCAGCAGCCGGTGCGTCTCGGGGACCAGCGGGAGATGCAGGCTGACCAGGTCGGCTGCCTCAAGCAGGGGGTCCAGGTCCACGTACTCCATGCCGAGGGCCAAACAGCGGGCGTTCTGCGTGATGTCCCATCCGAGCAGCCGCATGCCGAAGCCGTTCGCGATACCGGCGAAGGCGGTGCCGATCCTGCCGGTGCCCAGGATGCCGACGGTACGGCCGTGGAAGTCGCGGCCCATCAGACCGGTCAGCCGGAAGTCGAACTCGCGCGTCCGCCAGACGGCGCGTACCACCCTGCGGTTCACCGCGAGGGCGAGCGCCCAGGCGAACTCCGCGACGGCATACGGGGAGTAGTGCGCGACCCGGGCCACGGTCAGCCCGAGTCTGCGCGCCTGGTCGAGGTCGATGTTGTGGTAGCCGGTGGAGCGCTGCGTGACCAGCCGGGTGCCGCCCTGGGCCAGTGCGCGCAGGACATCCGCGGCCAGGCAGTCGTTCACACTGCTGATGACCGCCTCGTATCCGGCCGCGGTCGGCGCGGTGTCCTGGTTGAGCACGAGGTCGAGGCAGCGCAGATCGTGCCGCTCCCCGAAGGCCTGCTCCAAGGCGGAACGCTCGTCGGCGAGCACGCCGTAGGCGATGATGTCCACGGCGGTACCCGCCTGTCAGCGCTGGTGTTCCACTAGGTCCTTGAACTTTTCGAGGTCGTGCTGGACCAGCTCCTGGATGGCGTCCGACTGGGCGAAGCCCTTGGGGCCGCCGAACGTGTCCCTGGTCTTCTCCGGGTCGTACTCCACCCGCACCTGGACCTGGGTGTGCTGGTCGTCGATCGCGCGTACGGTGAACGCGCCCTTCAGCTCAGCCCCCTCACCGTGCGCGGTGTGCCAGAGCATCACGTTCCCCTTCGTGCCGCTCTTCGCGCGGTCGGTGATCTCCGCGTCCACCTCCCGCACCTTGCCACCCCCTTCGAGATCCAGATGTGCTCGGCGCTTGCCCTCTGGTCGCGCCTCCCGGACACCGTCGACGAACTGTGGATAGCTCTCCACGCTGTGCAGGCAGTCCCAGGCGACGTCGGCGGGGACGCTGACATCGATCTGCTTCTCGATCGTGCTCATCACGCACCTCCGTGATCATCCGTACGTACACGGCCGGACCCCACCTCCACGATGCGCCGTCCGGGGGATGGCCGCACCCTGAAGGTATGAGGCACTCCACGAAGGCGACCAGCCAGGACTACCCGGTCGAAGTGGCCCCGTACGACACCGACAGCCGCTACCGGCGCGTGCACCTGAAGGGAGTTGGATGGGTCCCCTTGGAACGGGAGGAGTTCGAGCCCCGGGTGCACCAGGAATTCCCGTGGCTCAACCTCGACGACCCGCGCCAGGTGCACTGGGACGACCGCCCCTGGGAGTGGCCGCCCTGGCACCCGGGAGAGGCGTGAGGGCCCGGCCGGTTCCCGACGACTGACCGCGGACGGTGGGGGACACTGGCGCCATGACGATGCCGGGGTACAAACGTGTCTACGTCCTGCGGCACGCGAAGTCCGCGTGGCCGGAGGGCGTCGATGACCGCGAACGCCCGCTGGCCGGCCGCGGGCGCCGGGACGCCCCGGCTGCCGGGCGCTGGCTGCGGACCGCGGGCCGCCTGCCCGACCTGGTCGTCTGCTCTCCGGCGCGGCGTACTCGCGAGACATGGGAGCTGGTGCGCGGCGAGTTGGCGGCCGAGCCGTCCGCCGTCTACGACGATCGGCTGTACGCGGCCGAACTGCCGGAACTGCTCGGTGTACTGCGCGAGACGCCCGAGGAGGTGCGCGCCGTGCTGTTGATCGCCCACCAGCCCGGTGTGCAGGAGCTGACGCTGGCGCTCGCCGGTGATGCGGCGGGTGACTCGCTGGATCGCGCGCGGGAGAAGTTCCCGACCTCCGCGGTCGCCGTGCTCAGCGTCGACGGCCCCTGGTCGGGGCTGGCTCCGGGGTGCGCCCGGCTGACGGAGTTCATCGTTGCGCGCGGTCCGAAGAAGTGACGCGACCCGCACCGGGGTAGCGGACGGCCGGGGCCGGGCCGACACTGGATGCGGCGCACCCGCGCCGACGCCCGCCGCGGCAGCCGTCGCGCCCGCGCCTCCAGCGGGCCGGGCCCCAACCGCGCGCCTGGCGGCGGTGGTTGACGGAGCGGCCGACCCGCCCGGCGGACGCGGTGGCGGCCCGCGGGGACGAGGCCGACGGCACGAGTGGAGGACGACGTGCGTCTCACCGATCTCCGTACCGGGCAACGCGCCGAGATCCAGTCCACCCGCCGCGGTCTGCTCCGGGTGTGCGTGCACCTGTCGGCGCGCGGTGGTTCGCTCGGCTTCGGCGATCTACGTGCGCTGCTGGTGGCCGATGTGCTGGCCCGCACGGCCGAGACCGAGGGCGCACAGGTGGTCCTCGTCCACGCCGCGGGCGGACTCACCGAGGAGCGGGCGAAGGCGTGGGCGCGCGACACCGGTCCACTCGGCATCCACCCGCCCGCCGAGCACGCCGACACCCGCGATCCACGGGCCGCCCTCGGCGGTCCGGTGGACGTACATCTGGTCGCGGACTCGGCCGAGGCATGGAAGGCGGCCGACGAACCGCTCTTCACCACCGGTCCCGTCCACGCCTCGGGCATCGACCGTCTGCCACAGGCAGACGCCCCCGAACCGCTCGCCGTCCGCCTGGCGCTGCTGGGTCAGGCACACCAGCGGGCCGCGGACCTAGATCCCGCGGTGCTCGCCGATGCCCAAACGCTCCTCGACCGCTGGCGGCGGCTGGTCGCCACATGGGCGGACGCGCCTTCCCTGCCCCTGCACATCGAGGCGGTACGACGGGCCTTCGCCGCCTTCCACGACGACCTGGACACCGCCACCGCGCTGACCGTGCTGCGGGAGCTGGAGTCCGATCCGGGTGTCCCGGACGGTGCCAGGTTCGAAAGCTTTCTGCGGGTGGACCGGGTCCTCGGCCTCGAACTCCCCAGGGACATCGGTCGCCAGCACGCGTGGTGACCGGCCATCAGGTTGTAATTTCTCCGCGATATGCGGGATGTCCGGTCTATGGGGGAACCATTAGCCAGGGTGGACAGTCCCTGACTCCATAGGCGTACGAACGCAACCACAGCCCGAATGTGGGGGGAGCCACGATGACACGAAGAATCGCACAGCAGCGTACGGCGAAGGCACACAAGGCGGCCGCGGGTTCGGCGGTGGCGCTGACGGCCGGGCTGGCCCTGGTGGTCGGCACGGCCGGGACCGGACAGGCGGCCACCGTTCCGTCGGTGGACGGCACGCAGACGGCGCCGAGCTGCGGCGCCATGCAGGGCGCGGCCACCGCACCCGCGGACTCCCAGGCCCCGTCGGTGACCGCGGTGGGGACCGCCGGGCAGAAGATCTCCTACGGCCTTGCCTCGCAGGCGCCGATCGGCCTGTGGTCGTCCTCCAGCGTCACCCTGCGCACACCCGTCTCGAAGGGCATGGTGCGGCTGGACGTCAGCAGCCGCGGCTTCAGCACCGACTCGCTCGAAGTACAGCGGTACGTTCCGCAGACCCACCGGTGGGTCGACCTGAACACCAGCCCCGGCAGCGGCAGTTGGCCGCAGCACGGTGTCTTCTCCTTCCCGGTCAGCGCGGCCGCGAGCCCCCGCCACCCCTACACCGTGGCGCTGCGGCTCCAGGACCTCGACCGCCCGGGCAGCCTCACCGTCGCCGCCTCGGTGAACGACGGCCATGGCCACACCTACCGCGCGGCGGCCCGCACCGCCACCGCCACCCGCCCAGCGGTCACCGTCAGCGGCTGGCAACGCGGCACCACGCTGGTGCGCGGCGGCGCGGCGCGCGATCTCACGCTCACCGTGAAGAACACCACCAACCGGGCCTACCCCGCGCTGAACGCCACCTACTTCGCCTACGGCCAAGGCAAGGCGCAGGCACTGGTGCCGAAGGATCTGGTGCTGAAGGAGTACCAGCCCGGCCGCGGCTGGGTGCGGATCTCGCTGCTGCCCAACGGTTGCGACCCGGGCATGGCAGTCCAACTGCGACCGACCGGCAAGGCACCGCTGGCCCCCGGCGCCACCGCCGTCTACCGGCTGCGGCTGGCCGTCGCCAAGTCCGCCCCCGGCGATGTGACCCACGCGGACGCGGGCCTGTCGGTTGGCAACGGGGAACTGCCCTTCACCTCCCAGGAAGTGCCGTTCGCGATCCGCGGCGGCAGGTAGCGTCGCCGTCCTGTCCGGCGGGACCTGACCACCGGGTGTCTCGGCGGTTGATGCCCGCCGGACAGCGTCGCCATGCTCTTCCCCGTCGCGGCGCGATCTTCCTGCCGCCGCGACGGCGAGTAGTCCCACGGCGTGGACCGGCGGTGTCGCGGCATCCCTCAGCGGCCTCCAGCCGCGCAACCGCACCCCGATCACGATCCGCCGGACAGGCCCACCCGCATCCGCACGGCGTGCTCGTTGGTGCGCGCGTCGTACGACATCAGCTTCGGCAGCGCGGCGGCCAGCAGCCCGACCGCCGCCGCGCACATCAGGCCGCCCGACCAGACCGAGGTGCGCGCGGAGGTCCAGCCGGCCATGCCGCCGGACCGCACCTGACCGAGCTGCGGCCCCACCGTGAAGGACAGCAGCTCGATCCCGGCGAGCCGGCCGCGCAACTCGTCGGGAATCGTCTGGTTCCAGATCGTCACCCGGAAAAGACCGCTGACCTGGTCACAGCCGCCCGCGACAGCGAGGAACAGCAGCACCAGCCAGACGTTGCCCACCCGTCCCGCGGCCGCCATCGCAAGGCCCCACACCACCGCCGCGTACACCACCATCCGCCCGTGTCGGTGCACTCTCGAAGACCAGCCGCTGGTCAGGCTGACGACCAGCGACCCGAACGGAACGGCCGCGTACATCAGCCCCAGCGACCAGCGGGCGTGCAGGTCGTCGGCGAGGAAGGGGAAGATCGCCAGCGGCATGGCCAGGAACATCGCCGCCAGGTCGACGGCGTACGTGCCCAGCAGTTCCTTGCGGCTCCACGCGTAGCGCGCTCCGTCGACGATGCTGCGCAGCGACGGCCGATCCGCGTCATGACCCGCGGGCGACGGCCGCAGCCCCGCGCAGAGGGCCAGCGAGACCACGAACGACGCGATGTCCAGTCCGTACGCCCATCCCAGGCCCGCGTAGACGATGAGCACGCCCGCCAACGCGGGTCCGGCGACCGCACCGGCCTGCCAGCGCATGGCGTTGAGCGCGGCGGCCGCGGTGAGCTGCTCATGCGGGACGATCCGCGGCACGATGGAGTCCAGCGCCGGGCGCTGTAGCCCGCTCAGCGCGCTGTCCAGCGCCGCCACCACATACAGCGGCCAGACCGCGGGGTGCGGCAGCAACGTGTTGACCAGCAGGAACACCGAGAGCAGACCGAGGGCCGCCTCGGAGTAGAGGATCAGCTTCCGGCGGTCCACCGCATCGGCGAGCGCGCCGCCGTACAGCCCGAAGACGATCAACGGCACCAGTTGCACCGCCCCGATCGCCCCGACCGCGAGCGCCGAGCCGGTCAACTCCTTGATCTGTACGGGTAGCGCGACAGCGGTGACACAACTGCCGAAGATCGTCACCACGCCCGCACACCACATCAGCCGGAAGTCGCGGGAGGAGCGCCACGGCGCCAGGTCAGGGAGCAGGGCGCGCAGCCTGGGGCCGCGCGCGCCGGGATGGTCGCCGGTCACGAGAGGCCATGGTCCGCCCGGCATTCTGCCGCATCAAACGAATTACCCGGTCGCAATTCCGAATACTCCTGTCGATAGCCGAACAAACTAGCCGTATCGTGACCAAAAGCCTTAGCAAGCTACTGGAGGCCCCATGGCCGACCCCAGAGGCTTTCTCACCACCCCGCGCCGCACCTGCGCCCGCCGCCCGGTCGAGGAGCGGGTGCAGGACTGGAACGAGGTCTACGACGGCCAGAGCCTGCTGCCGATCATCAACGCGCAGGCAGGCCGCTGCATGGACTGCGGCATCCCGTTCTGCCACAGCAGTTGTCCACTGGGAAACCTGATCCCGGAATGGAACATGCTGGTCTCCCGGGACGACTGGGAAGCGGCGAGCCACCGGCTGCACGCCACCAACAACTTTCCCGAGTTCACCGGACGGCTGTGCCCGGCGCCCTGCGAGAGCGGCTGTGTGCTGGCCATCAACGCGGATCCGGTGACCATCAAGAACGTCGAGATGGCGATCGCGGACCATGCCTGGGAGCGCGGCCTGGCCCCGCCGCTGCCCCCGCAGCGGCTCTCCGGCCGGACCGTGGCGGTGATCGGGTCCGGCCCGGCGGGCCTGGCGGCCGCCCAGCAGCTGACCCGTGCCGGGCACACCGTGGTGGTGTACGAGCGCGCTGACCGCGTCGGAGGGCTGCTGCGGTACGGCATCCCCGAGTTCAAGATGGAGAAGCGGCATCTCGACCGCCGGATAGCCCAGATGCGGGCCGAGGGAACGAAGTTCCGTACCGGTGTCGCCATCGGCACCGATGTCGACGCCGCCGATCTGCGGGCTCGCCACGACGCGGTGATGATAGCGGTCGGTGCGACCGCATGGCGTGAACTCCCGGTGCCAGGGCGCGAGTTCACGGGCATCCACCAGGCGATGGAGTACCTGCCGCTCGCCAACCGGGTGCAGGAGGGGGACTTCACCGAGTCGCCGATCACCGCGGAGGGAAAGCATGTCGTCATCGTGGGCGGCGGTGACACCGGTGCCGACTGCCTGGGCACCGTACTGCGGCAGCGCGCCGCCTCGGTGGTCCAGCTGGACATCAACCCGCGACCGGGCGATGACCGCTCCTACGACGAGCCCTGGCCGGTCCATCCGCGCGTGCACCGGGTCTCGCCCGCGCACGAGGAGGGCCAGGTACTCGCCGAGCACCGCGACGTGGACACCGGTGGGCTACCGCTGCCGGAGACCGACGCCGACGTACGGATGTTCTCCGCCTCCACCCTGCGCTTCGAGGGAGACGCCGACGGCCATGTGCGGGCGCTGCACCTGGCCGACACCGAGCCGGGGGAGCGCCGCCCGATACCCGGTACCGAGCGGCTGATCCCGGCCCAACTGGTGCTGCTGGCCCTGGGGTTCTCCGGACCTGAACGGGACAACGGCCTCGTCGAGCAGCTGGGGCTGCAGCTCACCGCCCGCGGCCATCTGGCCCGGGACGTGGATTTCGCCGCCGACGCGCCGGGAGTGTTCGTCGCCGGTGACGCGGGACGCGGCCAGTCCCTGATCGTCTGGGCCATCGCGGAGGGCCGGTCCGCCGCGGCGGCGGTCGACCGCTATCTGACCGGAAGCACCGAACTGCCCATGCCGGTCCGGCCGACGGACCGCCCGCTCGCCGTCTGACGGCCGCGGCCGTCGCGGCACTACGGTGTCCGCTGGTCGATCACCCGCCGCAGCTTGCCCACCGAGCGCTCCAGCGTGCCGGGTTCGACGATCGCGACCTCGACGGTCACGCCCACCCCGTCCTTGACGCCCTCGGCGATGGCCGTCGCCGCGGTGTCCCGTTCCCGGGAACCGGCCTGCGGCCGGGCCTCGACGCGGACGGTCATATGGTCCATCCGGCCGCGGCGGGTGAGCAGCACCTGGAAGTGCGGGGAGACGCCGGGGGTGCGCAGCACGATCTCCTCGACCTGGCTGGGGAAGACATTGACTCCGCGCAGGATGATCATGTCGTCGCAGCGGCCGGTGATCTTCTCGATCCGGCGGAACGCCGGGCGCGCGGTGCCGGGCAGCAGGCGGGTCAGGTCGCGCGTGCGGTAGCGGATGACCGGCATCGCCTCCTTGGTCAGCGAGGTGAAGACCAACTCGCCGCTGTCCCCGTCGGCCATGACCTGGTCGGTGATCGGGTCGACCACCTCCGGGTAGAAGTGGTCCTCCCAGACGTGCAGTCCGTCCTTGGTCTCCACACACTCCTGGGCCACGCCCGGACCCATCAGCTCCGAAAGTCCGTAGATGTCCACCGCGTGCAGATCCAGCCGCTCCTCCAGTTCGCGGCGCATCTGCTCGGTCCAGGGTTCGGCGCCGAATATCCCGATCCGCAGCGAACTGGTCCGCGGGTCGACACCCTGCCGCTCGAACTCGTCGAGCAGGGTGAGCATGTACGACGGGGTGACCATGATGATCTCGGGCTGGAAGTCCTGGATGATCTGTACCTGACGGGCCGTCATGCCGCCGGATGCGGGGATGACCGTGCATCCGGCCCGCTCGGCGCCGTAGTGGGCGCCCAGGCCGCCGGTGAACAGCCCGTAGCCGTAGGCGATGTGCACCTTGTGGCCGGGGCGGCCGCCGGCGGCGCGGATCGAGCGGGCGACGACATCGGCCCAGATCGACAGATCGCGCTCGGTGTAGCCGACCACGGTGGGGCGGCCGGTCGTGCCGGACGAGGCGTGGATACGGCGGACATCGGCCATCGGGACGGCGAAGGTGCCGAACGGGTAGTGCTCACGCAGATCGGCTTTGGTGGTGAAGGGGAACCGCGCGAGGTCCGCGAGCGTCCGGCAGTCGCTGGGCGTCACACCGGCCGCGTCGAACTTGCGCCGGTACATCTCGACATGCTGGTAGGCGTGCCGCAACGTGGCCTGTAGGTGGGCCAGTTGGTTGGCCCTGAGCTCCTCGCGGCTCAACCGCTCGCCGTCGTCCAGCAGTCCCGCCGGCGGGGCTTCGCCCAGTCGCCGCCGCGGACCCGGGGCGGCGGTCAGGTCACTGCTCATCGTGCCTCCCACACCCATGCCGACCGAACATTCGGTTAGTGATGCGCACGGTCATGTAACCCAGCGTGCGATCCGCCTGTCAAGACCTGTTGAGGGCGAACGCACCGCCGAGCGGCCGGACGCGGCGCCGACCCCTGCCTCCCCGCCGCCGACCGGGTGACCCTGCGGGCGGGGCGGCCGAAGGGGTGCTGGGCGGGGCGTCATGATCGCCGTGGCGGGTCAGGGTTTCGCGCCGCGCCGCGGCGCACGGGAGGTTGCGGTGCGTATCCTGCTGATCGCGAGCGCGTTCAACAGCCTGACGCAGCGGGTGTTCGTCGAACTGGGCGATCAGGGCCACACGGTGGCGGTGGAGCTCGCGCTGAGGGACGAGTCCGTACGGGAGGCGGTGCGGCGGCACGCTCCGGACGTCGTGGTCGCCCCGATGCTCAAGACCGCGATTCCACATGATGTGTGGTCCGCGCACACCTGCCTGATCGTGCACCCGGGGCCGGTGGGGGACCGCGGTCCGTCCTCGCTGGACTGGGCCGTTCACCAGGGCGCGGACACCTGGGGCGTGACGGTTCTGCAGGCGAACGCGGAGATGGACGCCGGGGATGTGTGGGCCGCGGTGCCGTTTCCGGTGCCGTCGGTGGGCAAGAGCGACCTGTACCGCAACGAGGTCTGCGACGCCGCGCTGGAGGCGGTGCTGCTGGCAGTGGAACGGTTCGCCTCCGGCACGTACCCGCCGCGCCCGCAGCCACAGGGCGCGGCGCGCATTCGGCCGTACTTCCACCAGAGCCTGCGGCGCATCGACTGGACGTCCGATCCGACCGAGACCGTGCTGCGCCAACTGCGGGCCGCCGACGCACAGCCCGGAGTGCTGGATGATCTGCTCGGCGGTGAGTGGTACCTGCACGGCGGCTGCCCGGAGGACAGCCTGCGGGGGCGCCCGGGTGAACTGCTGGCGACCCGGTCGGGCGCGGTCTGCCGGGCGACGGTGGACGGCGCGGTGTGGATCGCGCAACTGCGGCCGCGGCGGCGACCAGGCGGTCCGGCCACCTTCAAGCTCCCGGCGGTGCTCGCGCTCGGCGACCGGATGCCCGCGCTCCGCGAGGTCCCCGCCCCGCTCTGGCTGCCCGAGCACCGCAGGACCTGGACGGATCTGCGCTACCGCGAGGACGGCGCGGTCGGCTTCCTGTGGTTCTCCTTTCCCGGCGGTGCGATGAGCACCAGTCAGTGCCGACGCCTGCTCGCCGCCTACCGCTTCGCCTGCTCCCGGCCGACCTCCGTCCTGGTGCTGGGCGGTGCCCGGGACTTCTTCTCCAACGGCATCCACCTGGGCGTGATCGAGGCCGCCGCCGATCCCGCCGAGGAGTCCTGGGCCAACATCAACGCCATGGACGACCTGGTCGAGGCGGTGCTGACCACCACCGACCGGCTGGTGGTGGCCGCCCTCGGCGGCAACGCCGGAGCGGGCGGTGCGATGCTGGCGCTGGCCGCCGACCAGGTGTGGTGCCGCCAGGGCGCGGTGCTCAACCCGCACTACCGGCTGATGGGCCTGTACGGCTCCGAGTACTGGACGTACACCCTGCCCCGCCGGGTCGGGGAGGCCGCGGCGGAGCGGCTGACCCGGCAGGCCCTGCCGGTGACCGCGGCGACGGCGCATCAGCTCGGACTGGTGGACCGCCTGGTGCGCTGCGCGCCCGAGGACTTCGGCGGGGCGGCCGCCCGCCTCGCCGCGCACCTCGCCTCCTTGCCGCGGACGCAGCGGTACATCGCCGACAAGAAGGCGGTGCGCGAGCGCGACGAGGCCGTCAAGCCGCTGAGCGCGTACCGCGAGGAGGAACTCACCCGGATGCGCCGCGACTTCTTCGACCCCGAAGCGCCCTATCACGCGCTGCGCAGGGCGTTCGTACGGAAGGAGCCGCCGTCGCAGACGCCCCCGCACCTGCGGATCGAGTCGGCTCGGCCGACCACCCGGCGGCGGTGAGCGGCCCGCGGCGCCGCGGCGGGTGCCGGTCGGCGCGGTGACCGTCACCGGATTGGTCCCGCATGGGGCATGCATTGGCCGCTTGCCTGGTAGGAAGGGCAGAGATTGATTTGAGGTTTATGTAACTCCTATTCCTTTCGTCCATGCCGCTGACTTCCCAGGAGGCCTCCAGATGGGTGCACCGCAGACCGCCGTCGACACCGGCCACGGGCGCGCGCAGGCGGGTGATGAGGCCCCCTTGATCCATGTGCTGTGGATCAACGCGGGTCTCAGCTGCGACGGCGACTCCGTATCGTTCACCGCCGCGATGCAGCCGAGCGTCGAGGAGATCGCACTGGGGGCCCTTCCGGGGCTGCCGAAGGTGGCCATGCACTGGCCGCTGATCGACTTCGACTCCGGTCCCGTGCAGGGCGCGGACACCTTCATCGAGTGGTTCTTCAAGGGCGAGCGCGGCGAGCTCGACCCCTTCGTCCTGGTCGTCGAGGGCTCCATCCCCAACGAGAAGGTCAAGGCCGAGGGGTACTGGTGCGGCTTCGGCGACAATCCCGACACCGGCCAGCCCATCACCACCAGCGAGTGGATCGACCGCCTCGCACCCAAGGCCGCGGCGGTGGTGGCCATCGGAACCTGCGCCACCTACGGCGGAATCCACGCGATGGCCGGCAACCCCACCGGTGCGATGGGGGTGCCCGACTACCTCGGTTGGGAGTGGAAGTCGAAGGCCGGCATCCCGATCGTCTGCGTGCCCGGCTGCCCGATCCAGCCCGACAACTTCTCGGAGACGCTGACCTACCTGCTGTACCAGATGGCCGGGTCGGCCCCGATGATTCCGCTCGACGACAAGCTCCGGCCCACCTGGCTGTTCGGGGCCACCGTGCACGAGGGCTGCGACCGGGCCGGGTACTACGAGCAGGGCCAGTTCGCCGAGTCGTACAACTCGCCGGAGTGCCTGGTGAAGATCGGCTGCTGGGGGCCCGTGGTCAAGTGCAACGTCCCCAAGCGCGGCTGGATGGACGGCATCGGCGGCTGCCCCAACGTGGGCGGCATCTGCATCGCCTGCACGATGCCCGGCTTCCCCGACAAGTTCATGCCGTTCATGGACGCCCCGCCCGGAAGCAAGGTCTCCAGTGCCGCCAGCCACACCTACGGGGGCGTGATCCGCAAGCTGCGTTCCATCACCGCCAGGACCGTGGACAAGGAACCGAAGTGGCGGCGCACCGGCCGCGAGCTGACCACCGGCTACCACCCTCCCGCGTGAACCGGGCCAGGGATCCAGCCACCACGTTGAACTTCCGCTTGATGACCGGCAGTTACGGCTTGTAGAAGGGCGCGACACACACAATGGCACCGACGACGAAAACAGCCGGGGACGGCCTGGTGGAGATGTCCTGGGATCCGATCACCCGGATCGTGGGCAGCCTGGGCATCCACACGAAGATCGACTTCAAGCAGAAGCGGGTCGCCGAGTGCTACAGCACGTCATCGGTGTTCCGCGGCTACAGCGTCTTCATGCGCGGCAAGGACCCGCGGGACGCGCACTTCATCACCAGCCGGATCTGCGGCATCTGCGGCGACAACCACGCCACCTGCTCGGTGTACACGCAGAACATGGCGTACGGCGTCAAACCGCCGCACCTGGGCGAGTGGATCATCAACCTCGGCGAGTCCGCAGAGTACATGTTCGACCACAACATCTTCCAGGAGAACCTGGTCGGGGTCGACTACTGCGAGAAGATGGTGCGGGAGACCAACCCCGGTGTCCTGGAACAGGCGGAGCGCACCGAGGCCCCGCACGCCGCGGAGCACGGCTACCGCACCATCGCCGACATCATGCGCTCCCTCAACCCCATCGAGGGCGAGTTCTACCGCGAGGCGCTCCAGGTCAGCCGCTACACCCGCGAGATGTTCTGCCTGATGGAAGGGCGCCATGTGCACCCCTCCACGCTGTACCCGGGCGGGGTGGGCACGGTCGCCTCCGTCCAGTTGTTCACCGACTACCTCAGCCGGCTGATGCGGTACGTGGAGTTCATGAAGCGCGTCGTGCCGATGCACGACGACCTGTTCGACTTCTTCTACGAGGCGCTGCCCGGCTACGAGGAGGTGGGCCGGCGACGCGTGCTGCTCGGCTGCTGGGGCGCCATGAACGACCCCGAGTACTGCGACTTCACCTACCGCAACATGACCGACTGGGGCCGTCGGATGTTCGTCACCCCGGGCATCATCGTGGACGGCAACCTGATCACCAACGACCTGACGGAGATCAACCTCGGCATCCGCATCCTGCTCGGCAGCTCCTACTACCAGGACTGGCAGGGCCAGGAACTCTTCGTCACCCACGACCCGCTCGGCAACCCGGTCGACCCGCGCCACCCGTGGAACCAGCACACCATCCCGGCCCCGCAGAAGCGCGACTTCTCGGACAAGTACAGCTGGGTGATGTCGCCGCGCTGGTTCGACGGCAAGAACTACCTGGCGCTGGACACCGGCGGCGGCCCGCTGGCCCGCCTGTGGTCCACCGCGCTGTCCGGGCTGGTGGACATCGGCTACATCAAGGCCACCGGGAACAGCGTGGTGATCAACCTGCCGCGCTCCATGACCAAACCGGAGACCACCTTCGAGTGGAAGATCCCGCGTTGGAGCAACGCCATCGAGCGCAACCGCGCACGCACCTACTTCCAGGCCTACAGCGCGGCGATGGCACTGCACTTCGCCGAGCGGGGGCTTGAGGAGGTCAGGGCCGGGCGCACCCAGACCTGGGAGAAGTTCGAGGTGCCCGACGAGAGCATCGGCTGCGGATTCAGCGAGGCGGTACGCGGTCTCCTCTCGCACCACATGGTGATCCGCGACGGGAAGATCGCCAACTACCACCCCTACCCGCCGACCCCATGGAACGCCAGCGTCCGCGACAGCCACGGCACTCCTGGCCCGTACGAGGACGCGGTGCAGAACACCCCGATCTTCGAGGAGAACCGCCCGGAGAACTTCAAGGGCATCGACATCATGCGCACCGTGCGCAGCTTCGACCCGTGTCTGCCGTGCGGTGTGCACATGTACCTCGGCAACGGCAAGACGATGCGGCAGACGCACATGCCCACCGGGCTGAGCGGCCTGGCCGGATGAGCGCGCCGAGCACAGCGGCCGGATCCGGCGTGGTGAACGCGGAACAGACCGGCAAGCGGTTGGAGGCCGTACTGGATCGCCTGGCACAGGGCGGTGACCCCACGGTCTCCGCCGCCGCCGAGGAACTGGTGCGCATCCTGATGGACTTCTACGGTGCGGGGCTGGCCCGTGCCGTCGACCTGGTCGCGGCGGCCGGGCAAAGTGGCGGTCCGCTGGCCGCCCTGCTGGGCGACGAGTTGGTGGCCAGTCTGCTGGTGCTGCACGATCTGCACCCGGAGGACACCATGACCCGGATCGCCCGGGCCGTGAACACAGTCGCCGGGCGACCGTTCGAGCTGGCCGGGCTCGACAAAGTCTCCGGCGTCCTGCGGTTGCGCCCGGCCGCAAGCTCCGGGTGCGGCTGCGGCAACACCGCGCAGGCCGCCAAGGAGCAGGTCGAAGCGGCCCTGTCCTGCTTCGCGCCGGAAGTGACCGCCGTGGAAGTCGAACCGGCCCAGGGCGGCGCGTCCGAGCCCAAGCTGCTGAACATCGGCCCGACCCGCACCAGGTCCGCCGACCCCGAGCCGCAGCCGGCGGAGGCACGGTGACCGCGCAGCAACAGACGGCAGCGCCGCCGCGCGCGGGCCTGCGCCGGTTCCTCGCCCCGACACCACCAGCGCCGCAGCAGTGCGAACTGTGCGGACGCCAACTTCCGGACGGACACCGGCATTTGGCCGACACCGAGCAGCGCGCCCTCGCCTGCGCATGCGACATGTGCGCGGTGCTGTTCACCCGGCCAGGAGCGGGCGGCGGCCGGTTCCACACGGTTCCCGACCGCTACCTCGCCGACCCCGGGCCGGGCCTCGACGAAGCCACCTGGCAGCGGCTGCGGATCCCGGTGAGCGTGGTCTTCTTCTTCCACAACGCCGCGCTGGACCGCCCGGTCGCGCTCTACCCGAGCCCCGCGGGCGCCACGGAGAGCGAACTGGACCCGGAGAGCTGGCAGACCGTCGTGGCCGCGACCCCGCTGGCGGAACTGCTGGCACCCGATGTGGAAGCGCTGCTGGTGCGTCGCTCGGCAGGCCGTGGCGAATGCTTCCTGGTACCGATCGACGACTGCTACCAACTGGTGGGCAGGATGCGGCTGCACTGGCAGGGCTTCGACGGCGGATCAGCGGCGCGAGCCGATCTGGACGCCTTCTTCGGCCAGGTGGCGGCGCGCGCCCGGCTGCCGCGGAAGGACGAACAGCGGTGACCGAGCTGACCTTCGCCTGCACCGGCGTACGAGCCGACCCGTACGCCGCCGGCCCGGCCCTTGTCTTCCGGCTGCGGATCACCGCCGCGGGCGGTGCCCGGGTGCATGCGCTCGCCCTGCGCTGCCAGATCCGCATCGAACCGGCGCGCCGCCACTACGAGCCGTCCGAGACCGACCAGTTGGGCGACCTGTTCGGTGAGCCGTCCCGCTGGGGCAGCACGCTGAACCCGCTGCAGCTCGCCCAAGTCCCGCTCACCGTATCGGGCTTCACCGGACAGACCGAGGCGGACCTGGTGGTCCCGTGCACCTACGACATGGACATCGGCGCGACGCGGTACTTCCGGGCGCTGCGCGACGGTGAGGTGCCGCTGCTGATGCTGTTCTCCGGCACCGCGTTCACCGGTCACGGCGGCTTCCAGGCGGAACCAGTGCCCTGGGACCGCGAGGCGCGGTACCGGATGCCGGCAGGGGTATGGCGGGAGATGATCGAGCAGCACTTCCCCGGCTGCGGCTGGATCCGCCTGCCCCGCGACACCATGGACGCACTGCTGCGGTACCGCTCGCAGCGGGCGCTGCCCTCCTGGGAGGCGACACTGCGGTCCCTGCTCCAGGTGGCCGGGCCGGTCGACGCGCGGGCCGAGGCGGTCGCGACATGACGGCGCCGACGCTCACCGCACGGACGGACCCGAGGTTCTCCCTGGCCCGGCAGGTCGCCGACGCCGTGCTGTTCGAGGGCTATGTGCTCTACCCGTACCGGGCCTCGGCGGCGAAGAACCAGCTGCGCTGGCAGTTCGGGGTGCTCGTCCCCCCGGCCTGGGGTGCGGGGCGCGCCGAGCACACGTATCAGCGCACCGAGTGCCTGATGGAACCGCGCCGCGATGCGACCCTGTCGCTGGAGCTGCGCTTCCTGCACGCACAGCGGCGGACGGTACAACGGCTGGGCTCGGACGGGGAGTTCGAGACCGCCGAGTCGCTGGACGCCGATGACCGCGTGTACGTCCCCTGGGACGAGGGCGTCGAGGAGAGCGTGGAACTGTCGGTCCCGGTAGCGGAGTTGACCGGTGACGGCGTCACTGTTCCCTTCACCCGGCCCGCGCACCAGGAGACCGAATCGGTGCGCGCCGACGGCCGGATCGCCGGGCGCTTGCTACGCCGCCGGGAGCGGCTCGACGGGGCGCTGCGGCTGTCCGCCGACGAGATCGACGGCCCGTACGCCGCGCTGCGGCTGACCGCGGTGGTGCAGAACACCGGCGACTGGCCGTCGGACGGCGGCGAGGCAGAGCGCGATGACGCGCTGCTGCGCTCGCTGGTCTCCGCCCATCTGCTGCTCGGACTGAGCGACGGATCGTTCGTGTCGATGGCCGATCCGCCCGAGTGGGCCAAGGGCGCCGCGGCGCACTGCCGCAACGAGCACACCTGGCCGGTACTGGCAGGAGAGGGCGACCGCGCGGATGTGATGCTGTCCTCGCCGATCATCCTGGAGGACCATCCGCGGATCGCGCCGGAAAGCCTCGGCACGCTCTACGACGCCACCGAGATCGACGAGATCCTCGCCCTGCGCACCGCGGCACTGACCGACCAGGAGAAACGGGAAGCACGCGGCACGGACGACCGGGCCGGTGCGGTGATCGACCTGGCCGACACCATGCCACCCGAGGTCCTGGAACGGCTGCACGGCGCGGTACGCGCACTGCGCGAGGTCACCGAACCGGCGGGCGAACCGGACACACCCTGGTGGGACCCGGCGGGCGACCCCTCCGTCGACCCCGCCCACGACCGGGTCCTGGTGGACGGCCGGGAGGTGGGCGCGGGCAGCAGGGTGCGACTGCGTCCCGGATCGCGCCGCACCGATGCCCAGGACCTGTTCCTGCACGGCCGCACCGCGATGGTCGAGGCGGTGCTGCACGACGTGGACGGCCTGGTGCACCTGGCGGTGACCGTGGACGGCGACCCGGGCGCGGACCTGCGCCGGGAGCAGGGCCGGTTCCTGTACTTCCAGCCCGACGAGGTCACTCCGCTGGAGGACGCGTGAACGCCCCGGCAGACGGTGTGCTGGTCGCGGGGGTCGGCAATGTCTTCCTCGGCGACGACGGTTTCGGCGTGGAGGTGGTCCGGCGACTGACGCACCACCAACTGCCGCCGTACGTCGAGGTCGTGGACAGCGGAGTGCGCGGCGTGCACCTGGCGTACCAACTCCTGGACGGCTACCGCACCGTGGTGCTGGTCGATGCCACGGCTCGCGGCGCGGAGCCCGGAACGGTGTACCTGATCGACGCCTCGGCACCGGCGGCGGTCGAACCGCGGCAGACACAACTGGACGGCCATCACATGTCCCCGGACGCCGTGTTGGCGCTGCTGGACACGCTGCGCCAGAGCATCGGCGGCAGCGCGCCGGGGCGGGTCCTGGTCGTCGGCTGCGAACCGGCCTGCGTGGACGAGGGCATCGGCCTCAGCGCGCCGGTCGCCGCGGCGGTGGACGAGGCGGTGCGCCTGGTCCTGCGCGTCGTGCGGGATGAGGAGCCGCTCACGGTGACCGTGGCGGACAGCAACTACCCGGAGAGGAACCCCCAGCCATGAAGAAGATCACCATCAGCGCAGCAGTGGCGGGCCTGCTCGCCGTCATCGCGGCCCGCAACCTGCCGGACCTCAGGCGCTACCTGCGGATCCGCGCCATGTGAGCGTCCGGCTCGCGACCGCCGCGGCAGATCGGGCTGCGGCGAACGGCGTACGCCCGGGCGCCCGGGCGGCGCGTCGGGACCGCCGCCCCCGGGCCGCCGCCTGTAATGGGACACAGCGGGCGGCCCCGGCAGCGGCGGCCCTCGGTCGGCACGCGCGGCAGAAAGAGACCGATGCACGAGATGTCCATCGCCATGGCGGTCGTGGAGCAGGTTGCGGCCGCCGCCCGGGACGCGGGCGTCGACTCGGTCCAGCAGGTGCGGCTAGAGGTCGGCGAACTCGCCGGTGTGGTTCCGGACGCGCTGGACTTCTCCTTCGAACTGGCCTGCGCGGGAACGGCGCTTGAGGGAGCCGAGCTGATCGCCGAGCCGGTCCCGGGCCGGGCCCGCTGCGAGGAGTGCCGGGCCGAGTGGCCTACCGGGATGCCGCCGCAGCTGCGCTGCCCGCGCTGTGCGGTCTCGACCGGGCAGCTGCTGTCCGGCAGGGAACTGCGGATCACCAGCGTGCGCTGGGCCGGTGAACCTGAGGAACCCGAGCCTGTACGCGTCCGTGAGGAGTGCTGAGCCATGTGCCGAGTCGTTGACCTCCAGCAGTCGGTGCTCGCCAAGAACGACGAGTACGCGCAGCGGTTGCGGGCCGACATGGCCGCCCGCGGCGCCACCGTCGTCAATCTGCTGTCCAGCCCGGGCAGCGGCAAGACGGCACTGCTGGAACTCGAACTGTCCACGGCCCGTCAGCGCGGCCTGACGGTGGCTGCGCTGACCGCGGACCTCGCCACCGAGAACGACGCGGTGCGCCTGGCCCGATCCGGAGCGCCGGTCAAACAGGTGCTCACGGACGGTCTGTGCCATCTGGAGGCCCGGATGCTCGCCGGCCACCTGGACGGGTGGCTGCCCGAGGCGACCCGGCTGCTGTTCGTGGAGAACGTGGGCAACCTGGTCTGCCCGGCCTCCTACGATCTGGGCGAGTCGCTGCGCGTGGTGCTCGCCTCCGTCACCGAGGGCGAGGACAAGCCGCTCAAGTACCCCACCGCCTTCGGGCTGGCCCACCTGGTCGTGGTGACCAAGACCGACATCGCGCGAGCCGTCGGCTTCGACGAGGCGGCGTTCCGCGCCAACGTCGCGCAGGTGAACCCCGGTGTCGAGGTGCTGCTCACCTCCGCCCGCCGCGGACAGGGCGTCGGCGCCCTCCTCGACCGGGCGCTGGCCGCCGGGGACGGCGCCGAGGTCCACCGACCGGTGATGGCCGTGCCGTCCGCCCACCACCACTCGTGACGCAGCAACGGGAGATGGTGCCGAGCGCCGCACCGGTACAGCGCCGCCGGGTCACCGTGCGAGGGGTGGTGCAGGGCGTGGGGTTCCGGCCCTTCGTCTTCACCCTCGCCACCGAGCTGGGGTTGGCCGGGCATGTGACGAACACCTCCGAGGGCGTCCTCGCCGAGGTCGAGGGCGATCCACAGGTGCTGGCCGCGTTCTGCGACCGGCTCACGGCCGACGCGCCGCCGCTGTCCGTGGTCGAATCGGTCGTCCATGAGCCGGTCGCGCCGACCGCCGCCACCGGGTTCGCCATCCTGCCCTCCAGCGCGGGCGGACAGCCGCGCACCCTGGTGTCGCCGGACACCGCCACCTGCCGCGACTGCCTTGCCGAACTGGCCGATCCGGACGATCGCCGCCACCGCCATCCGTTCATCACCTGTACGCACTGCGGACCGCGCTTCACGATCGTCACCGGACTGCCCTACGACCGCGCCAACACCACGATGGCCCGGTTCGCGATGTGTCCGGACTGCGCCCGGGAGTACGCGGATCCCGCCGACCGCCGCTTCCACGCCCAGCCCGTCGCCTGCCACGCCTGCGGGCCCCGGCTGCGGCTGCTCGAACCGTCGCCGGAGCGTGCGGCGTCCGGTGCGCAGGCGCTGGCCCGGGCCCGGCGGCTGCTGGCGGCGGGTGCGGTGCTGGCGGTCAAGGGACTCGGCGGCTACCACCTCGCCTGTGACGCGGCTGATCCGGACGCGGTCATGACGCTGCGCCGCCGCAAGGCGCGCGGTGACAAGCCGTTCGCGCTGATGGCGCGGGACATCGCCGATGTGGGGCGGCTGGTGCATCTGGGGCCGCGGGAGCGGGAGTTGCTCACCGGTACCGTCCGGCCGATCGTACTGATGCGCCGGCGCCAAGGGGCCGAACGGCCCTGGGACGCCCTGCCGGTGGCCGAGCCCGTGGCGCCCGGCAGCCCCGACCTCGGCGTCATGCTGCCGTACACCCCGCTGCACCACCTGCTGCTGGGCCTGCCGGGCGATCCGCCGGGCCCTCGGCTGCTCGTGATGACCAGTGGGAATCTCGCCGGCGAGCCGATCGTCACCGACGATGACGAGGCCCGTGAGCGGCTGGCCGGTCTGGCCGACGCCTGGCTGGTCCACAACCGCCCGATCCATGTGCCCTGCGACGACTCGGTGGTCCGGGTCTGCGACGGTGCCGAACTGCTGGTTCGCCGCTCCCGCGGGTACGCGCCGCTGCCGTTGACGCTGCCGGTACCGGTGCGGGCGGCCCTCGCCGTCGGCGGAGACCTGAAGAACACATTCTGCGTGGCCGAGGGACGGCACGCCTGGCTGTCCGCGCACATCGGCGACATGGACGACCTGGCGACGCAGCGCGCCTTCGACCGCGCGGTACGGCAGTTGACCGCGATCAGCGGAGTGGAACCGCGGTTGCTGGCAGTAGACCGGCACCCGGGCTACCGCTCCATGCGGTGGGCGCGGCGCCATGCCGACGGCCGACCGCTGGCGTACGTCCAGCACCATCACGCGCACATCGCGTCGGCCATGGCGGACGGCGGCCTGGACGGCGGCCGCCGGGTGATCGGGGTCGCCTTCGACGGCACCGGCTACGGCGACGACGGCGCGGTGTGGGGCGGGGAGGTGCTGCTCGCCGACTATGCCGGGTTCCACCGCTTCGCACAGCTCGCCTATGTGCCGTTGCCGGGCGGGGACTCCGCGGTGCACCGCCCGTACCGGATGGCGCTGGCCCACCTGCGCGGCGCGGGACTTCAGTGGTCGGCCGACCTGCCCTGCACGGCGGCCTGCCCGCCGACCGAACTGCGGGTGCTGGAGGACCAGTTGGCGCGGGGCCTGGGCTGCGTGCCCACCTCCAGCATGGGGCGGCTGTTCGACGCGGTCTCCTCGCTCGCCGGAGTCTGCCACCGGGCGCGGTACGAGGCCCAGGCGGCCATCGAACTGGAGGCCGCAGCCCTGGCCGGGGACCCACGGGCGCCCGGATACGCCTTCGCACTGCGCCGCGGTGGGCCGGAGCCGGGCGCGGCCGAACTGGTCGCTGATCCGGCGCCGGTGCTCGCCGCCGTCATCGCCGACCTGCGGGCGGGCGCCAACGCCGCACAGTTCGCGGTGCGTTTCCACCACGCGGTCGCCGACCTCGTCCGCCAGCTCTGCGTCATGGCGCGGGAGCGGTACGGACTGGAGACGGCCGCGCTCACCGGCGGAGTCTTCGCCAACACCGTGCTGCTGTCGGCCTGTTCCCGGGCGCTGCGGCGGGAGGGCTTCACGGTGCTGCGGCACCGCCGTGTCCCGCCCAACGACGGAGGCCTGGCCCTCGGGCAGCTGATGGTGGCCGCGGCCCGCACCACCTGACCACCGACCGCACGAACAGCGAGGAGAACGCCATGTGCCTGGCGGTACCAGGCAAGGTCCTGGACATCGAGGACCGGGACGGCACCCGGATGGCCACCGTCGACTTCGGCGGTGTGCTCAAGGACGTGTGTCTCGAATACCTGCCGGACCTGGAAGTCGGCGAATACGCCATCGTCCACGTGGGGTTCGCCCTGCAACGCCTTGACGAGGAATCGGCCAAGCGGACTCTGGCGCTGTTCGAGAACCTCGGCATGCTGCAGGAGGAGTTCGGCGATCCATGGGCCATGGCCGCCGCGACACCGCAGGAGGCACAGGGATGAAGTACATCGAGGAGTTCCAGAACCCGCAGCTGGCCCAGCGCCTGCTCGACGACATCCACGCCACGGTCACCCGGCCGTGGGCGCTGATGGAGGTCTGCGGCGGCCAGACGCACAGCATCATCCGGCACGGCATCGACCAACTCCTGCCGGAACACGTGGAGTTGATCCACGGCCCGGGCTGCCCGGTGTGCGTGACCCCGCTGGAGGTGATCGACAAGGCCCTGGAGATCGCCTCCCGCCCCGAGGTGGTGTTCTGCTCGTTCGGGGACATGCTGCGGGTGCCGGGCACCGGACGCGACCTGTTCCGGGTCAAGAGCGAGGGTGGCGATGTGCGGGTGGTGTACTCGCCACTGGACGCGCTGCGGATCGCCCAGCAGAACCCCGAACGGCAGGTGGTGTTCTTCGGGATCGGCTTCGAGACGACCGCACCTCCGAACGCCATGACGGTGTATCAGGCGCGTCGGCTCGGCATCCGCAACTTCAGCCTGCTGGTCTCCCATGTCCGGGTGCCGCCCGCCATCGAGGCGCTCATGCTGTCGCCGGACTGCCGGGTGCAGGGGTTCCTCGCCGCCGGGCATGTGTGCAGTGTGATGGGCACCGACGAGTACCCGGAGCTGGCCGAGCGGTTCGCCGTACCGATCGTGGTCACCGGCTTCGAGCCGCTGGACATCCTGGAGGGCGTGCGCCGAACGGTCCGCCAGCTGGAGCGCGGCGAGCACCGCGTCGAGAACGCCTATCCGCGCGCGGTGCGCCCGGAGGGCAACCCCGCGGCCAAGGCCATGCTGGAGGACGTCTTCGAGGTCACCGACCGCGCCTGGCGCGGCATCGGCGTCATCCCGGACAGCGGATGGCGACTGTCCGAGCGCTACCGCGAATACGACGCGGAGCACCGCTTCACGGTGGGCGGCATCACCACCGAGGAACCGGCCGCCTGCCGCAGCGGTGAGGTCCTGCAGGGCCTGCTCAAGCCGCACGAGTGCGAGGCGTTCGGCACCCTGTGCACCCCGCGCAACCCGCTGGGCGCCACCATGGTCTCCAACGAGGGAGCGTGTGCCGCCTACTACCTCTACCGCCGACTCGGCGGCGCCACCGCCCCCAAGGAGACGAGCCCCGTTGCCTGACACCACACAAGCACCGCCCGACCTGACCGCCTGGACGTGCCCGGCGCCGCTTCGGGACCAGCCCAAGGTGGTCATGGGCCACGGAGGCGGCGGAGTGATGTCGGCCGAACTGGTCCAGAACATCTTCGCCCCCGCCTTCGGCGGCCGGGTCCTGTCCCAACTGGGCGACTCGGCGGCGCTGAGCCTCGGCGGTATCCGGCTGGCGTTCTCCACCGACTCCTTCGTGGTGCGCCCGCTGTTCTTCCCCGGCGGCAGCATCGGCGACCTCGCGGTCAACGGGACCGTCAACGACCTGGCCATGAGCGGTGCCCGGGCGGCCTTCCTGTCCTGCGGGTTCATCCTCGAAGAAGGCGTCGAGATGGAAGTCGTCGCCCGGGTGTCGCATGCGCTGGGCGCGGCGGCGCGGGCGGCGGACGTCGAGGTGGTCACCGGCGACACCAAGGTCGTCGAAGCGGGCCACGGCGACGGCGTCTACCTCAACACCGCGGGAATCGGGCTGATCCCCGACGGGGTCGACATCCGACCGCAGCGTGTGGTCCCCGGCGACGTGGTGATCGTCAGCGGTGCGATCGGGGTCCACGGAGTGGCGATCATGAGCGTTCGGGAGGGGCTTGAGTTCGGCGTGGAGATCGTGAGCGACTGCGCCGCCCTCGGTGGTCTGGTCGCCACGATGCTGGACGTCACACCGGATCTGCACGCGCTGCGCGACCCGACGCGCGGCGGTCTGGCCGCCGCACTCAACGAGATCGCGGTCGCCGCCCGGGTCGGCGTGGAGATCCGGGAGAAAGCCGTCCCGGTGCCGCCCGAGGTCGACGGCGCCTGCACGATGCTCGGCCTGGACCCGTTGTACGTGGCCAATGAGGGCAAGCTCGTCGCCTTCGTCCCCCGGCAGCACGCCGACGCGGTACTCGCGGCGATGCGGGCCCATCCGCTGGGCGCCGGCTCGACGGTGATCGGCGAATGCGTGCGGTCCCACCCCGGAATGGTCGTCGCCCGTACCGGGCTCGGCGGTACGCGGGTGGTGGACCTGCCCATCGGTGAGCAGCTGCCGCGCATCTGCTGACGGCCCGTACCACGCGGCGAACGCGTGGCCGCCGGCATCTCCTCGTGCCGGGGGCCGGGTCGAAAGACCCGGCCCCCGCGGTGTGTTCCGCTTGACTCCCGTGGCGCTTCAGTGGTGCTGGCTGGTGCTCTCCTCCAGCTCCTCGGCCGTCGGCTTGGGCACCTGGCTGTGCTCGCCGAAGTAGACCGAGGACAGCTTCGCGCGGAGCTTCTCGGAGAACGGGACCTTGCGGGGGATACCGGTCCTGTCCTCGGCCGGCGGCAGTTCCAGCGGCTGGAGTTGGTCGTGCGCGGTGAGTTCGTAGATCCTCTCCTGCGGCAGCCGCTCGTGGACCTCGATGAACTCGCCGTGCGGCAGGCGCTTGATGACCCCGGTCTCCCGGCCGTGCAGCACCTTGTCCCGGTCGCGGCGCTGCAACCCCAGGCAGATCCGCTTGGTGGCGACGAAGACGATCACCGGCAGCACGAAGAAGCCGATCCGGACGATCCAGGTGATGGCGTTGATCGAGAGCTGGAAGTGGGTGGCGACCAGGTCGTTTCCGCCGCCGAGCAGCAGGATCAGGTACAGCGCCAGCCAGGCGGTGGCGAGCGCGGTGCGCACCGGCGCGTTGCGCGGGCGGTCCAGCAGATGGTGCTCGCGTTTGTCGGCGGTGACCCAGGACTCGACGAACGGGTAGACCGCGATGGCCACCAGCACCAGGATGAAGACCACCAGCGGGATGAAGACGCCCAACTCCAGGGTGTGGCCGAGGAAATGGATCTCCCACCCGGGCATGATGCGGATCAGGCCTTCCGAGAAGCCCATGTACCAGTCGGGTTGGGCGTCGGTGGTCACCTGGTCGGAGCGGTACGGTCCGTACGCCCAGATGGGGTTGACCTGAGCGATCGCGGAGATGAGCGCCAGCGCACCGAAGACGACGAAGAAGAAGCCGCCGGCCTTGGCCATGTAGACCGGCATCAGGGGCATGCCGATGACGTTCTTCTCGGTGCGGCCGGGACCCGCGAACTGGGTGTGCTTGTGGTAGAAGACCAGGATCAGATGGGCCACCACCAGACCGGCCATGATGCCGGGGATGAGCAGGATGTGGACGGTGAACAGACGCGGGATGATCACGGTTCCGGGGAACTGCCCGCCGTAGGCGAACATCGTCAGATAGCTGCCGACGATCGGCACCGACAGGACGGCGCCCTCCAGGAACCGGATGCCGGTGCCGGACAGCAGGTCGTCCGGCAGTGAGTAGCCCATGAAACCGTCGAACTGGCCGAGGAACAGCAGGAGGAAGCCGAAGAGCCAGTTCACCTCGCGCGGTTTGCGGAACGCACCGGTGAACAGTACGCGCATCATGTGGACGAACATGGCCGCGACGAAGACGATGGCCGCCCAGTGGTGGACCTGACGCATCAGCAGACCGGCGCGCACGTCGAAACTGATGTCGAGCGTCGTCTTGTACGCCTCCGACATACGGATGTTGTTCAGCGGCGTGTACGTGCCGTGGTAGACGACCTCGTTCATGCTCGGGGTGAAGAACAGCGTCAGATAGACGCCGGTCAGGATGATGATGACGAAGGTGTACAGGCAGATCTCGCCCAGCATGAACGACCAGTGGTCGGGGAAGATCTTCCGCAGGTTGGACTTGGCCAGGCTGTAGATGCCGAGCCGTCCGTCCGCCCAGTCCGCGATCCGCTCGCCCGGGTTGGGCTGCCTGTTGCGGTCCGCCGAGGCGCCCTCGGCCGAAGAGTGAGTGCTCATGCGCTGCGCTCCCAGAATCCAGGGCCGACGGGCTTGTCGAAGTCGCCCTGGGCCGCCAGGTAGCCCTGGCTGTCCACGGCGATCCGCAGTTGCGGCAACGGGTGCCCGGCCGGGCCGAAGATGACCCGGCCGCCGTCTGCCAGGTCGAACGTCGACTGGTGGCAGGGGCAGAGCACATGGTGCGTCTGCTGTTCGTACAGGCTGATCGGGCAGCCGACATGGGTGCAGATCTTGGAGTACGCGAGGATGCCCTGGTGGCCCCAGTCCGCCGACTGCTTGTCCTTGATCTCCGTCGGGATCAGCCGGACGATCATCAGCGCCGCCTTGGCCATGACCACCTGGAAGTCCGCGTCGCTCTCGTGCACCCCTTCGGGCTGGGCGAAGGTCAGTGACCCGACCAGGATGTCCTCGGGCCGCAGCGGCCGGTCGTCACTCATGTTGATCAGGCGCTTGCCGCTCGACCACACGGTGTGGAAGAGCTTCTTCTCCGGCAGTGGGCCGAGGTCCCGGAACAGCACGATCGCGGAGAGCGGGACGATGGTCAGTGCGCCGAGCAGCGCGTTGCGCAGCACCTTGCGGCGGCCGATGGCGCTGTCCGCGGCGCCCTGCTGGAAGTCGGCGAAGACCTGCTGGCGCACCTGAGGCGGGGCCTCGATCGGGTGGCGCTCGGACACGTGCTCCACGTCGGACATCAGGGTGCGGGCCCAGTGGATGGCGCCGACGCCGATGCACAGCAGCGCGATGCCGAGCGTCCCGCCGAGCGCGAAGTTCTGTGCGCTGACATGACCCACCGGGAAGATGAAGACGACCTTCTCCTTCGGGATCAGGACGTACGACGCGATGAAACCGAAGGCGGCGATCACCGCGGTCGCGAACAGCCTCGCGACAACGTGCTCGGAGCGTTTCGCGGCGCGTTCGTCGATGTCCTGGCGGCGCGGCTGGTGCGGGGGCAGGCCCGGATCGGCGAAGGGGTCCGCGAGCTTGGGCGGCTTGCCCGGCTTGCCGGCCTCTGGCAGGCGCTCTTCGGGGCTGTTGTCCTGGTGGGTCATTACTTCCTGGCCTTTGCGGTCCGGGCGGCGATCCAGATGGAGGCGGCGATCAGCACGCCCAGTCCGAAGATCCAGCCGAAGAGCCCCTCGGGGACCGGACCCAGCGAGCCCAGGCTCAGGCCGCCGTAGCTGGGATTGGTGGCGGGGTTCGTGGTGTGCGTCACGAACGCGATGAGGTCCCGCTTCTGCGCCTCGGGCATCGTCGTGTCAGGGAAGGACGGCATGTTCTGCGGCCCGGTCAGCATGGCCTCGTAGATGTGCTTGGGGGTGACACCGCGCAGTTCCGGTGCGAACTTGCCCTGGCTGAGGGCGCCACCCGCACCGGCGAAGTTGTGGCACTGGGCGCAGTTGGTACGGAAGAGCTGACCGCCGGCCGCGACGTCACCGGGCGCGTACTGCGAAGGGTTCGGGATGCCCGGGCCGGGCCCCAGGGAGGCCACGTACGCGGCGAGCTGGTCGATCTGCGGCTGCGAGTAGACGGGCTTCTTCTTCGGAACCTGCGCGCCGGGCTGCTGGGCGGGCATACGGCCGGTGCCCACCTGGAAGTCCACCGCGGCCGCGCCCACGCCGACCAGGCTGGGGCCGAGGTGGCTGCCCTGGCCCGAGGGGCCGTGGCAGGTGGAGCAGCCGACCTCGTAGAGCTTCCGGCCCTGATCGATCGCCAGCGACTGGGCGGGGTTGGCCTGCGCCCTCTGCGTCGGTGCGAACGCGGCGTACAGCCCGCCGCTGGCCGCGAGCGCGATGAGGAGTGCGACGAGCGCCGCCAGCGGATGACGGCGTCGTGCGGAGAGTTTTTCCACGGACAACCCCGATGTGCTGAGCATGATGTGTCGAATGGGTGGCCGTTCGGCCGACCGGCAGGTGCTGGCGACGAAAGCCCCTGTCCGGGATGAATCAGGCAGAACGGCCAGCCCCTAGGACATCACACTCCTGTTCGTGATCCATGGCTCTCGGTGATCGTGTCTCGGACGGGCTGGGCTTCATGGGCTGCGCGCCGCCGATCCGGCGACCCATCCGGCTGCCGTTCCATGCTCGGCGCGGCCGTGGGAAGCGCGGGAGAATCACAGCATGACCGAACGCAAACCGCCCGGCGTCAGCTTCGAGTCGTGGGTCGACCGGCAGATCCGCGAAGCGGCGGAGCGCGGGGAGTTCGACAACCTGCCGGGCATCGGAAAGCCCCTCCCCGACTTGGACCAGCCCTATGACGAACTGTGGTGGGTCAAGCGGAAAATGCGCCGCGAAGGAGTGAGTTACCTGCCGCCGACGCTGGTGCTGCGCAAGGAAGCGGAAGACGCGCTGGCCGCCGCGTCGGGAGCCGGCTCGGAGCCGGAGGTGCGGCGGATCATCTCGGAGGTCAACGAGCGGATCCGCGAGGCGCTCAGGACCCCGGTTCCCGGGCCGCCGCTCAACCTGGTGCCCTTTGACGTCGAACGCGTCGTCCGCGAGTGGCGCGAGCGGCACTCCGGCTAGCGCCGCGCTCGCCCGGGTGTCCGCCCGGTCGGCGTACAGGATCGGCTCAACCTGTCCTATGCCCGACGCGTTCCCGGTGGTGACATGAACGCACCAACCCGTTCGAGCGGGGACCGCACAGGGACCAGAGGGGAAACCATGCTCAAATCGATGTTCGTCGGCGGCGCCGCCGCAGCACTGCTCGCAGTGCCGTTATCCCCGTCGGCGTCTGCCCACATCACAGATCCCCCGCCCGGAAAGATCGTCATCGACCTGGTGACCGTCAACGGCTCGGGCTGCCCGGCGGGCACGGCCGCGGTGGCCGTGTCGCCCGACAACACGGCGTTCACCGTCACCTACAGCGACTACCTCGCCCAGGTGGGCGTCGGCTCCAGACCCACCGACTTCCGCAAGAACTGCCAACTCGGGCTGGACGTGCACGTCCCGCAGGGCTTCACCTACGCCGTCGCCGAGGCCGACTACCGCGGTTACGCGCATCTGGCGAACGGTGCGAGCGGCCTGGAGAGGGCCAACTACTACTTCCAGGGCATGCAGCAGACCGGGTACAACGAACACCCCTTCAGCGGCGCGATGGACCAGGACTGGCAGACCACCGACACCACCGACGTCGCGTCCCTGGTCTACGCCCCCTGCGGCGAAGAGCGCAACTTCAACATCAACACTGAACTGCGCGTCAACGCCGGTACCTCGGACCCGACCACGACCAACAGCTTCATGGCGATGGACTCGACCGACGGCAGCATCAACACGATCTACCACTTCGCCTGGAAGCAGTGTCCCTGACACCAGGTGGCCCGCGGCCCGGATCCCCTCCGTCGGTCGGGGTCCGGGCCGCGGGCGGACTCGCGCCTGCCGGGCCGCAGGCCGGACGCTCGGCACGCCCGCCTATGAGATGTTCGCTCCCACGAGGTGCCCGACGAGGAACGTCATCCCCGTCGCGAGGGCACCCAGTACGAACTGGCGCAGTCCGCCGTTCAACGCCGGGCGGCCGGTGAGCCGGGCGACGGCGCCGCCGCCGACGAAGGCCGCCAGGCCGGCGAGCACCAGGGCCAGTACGAAGCTGGGGAAGCCGATGAAATAGGGAAGCAGCGGGATGAGCGCGCCGACCGTGAAGGACGCGAAGGACGCCCCTGCCGCCGTCCAGGGCGACGGCAGGTCGTCCGGGTCGATGCCGAGCTCCTCGCGCACATGCACGGCCACGGCCTGCTCCGGGTCGGCGGAGATCTGCCGGGCGACGACGTCCGCCAGATGGGCGTCGACACCGCGCTTGACGAAGACCTCGGCGAGCTCCCGCTGCTCAGCCCGGGGATTGCGCTCGTGCTGGAGTTGCTCGACGGCGACCTCGGCCTCGGTGAGTTCGTTCTGCGAGCTGACCGAGATGTACTCGCCGGTGGCCATGGAGAAGGCACCGGCGATCAGACCGGCCAGTCCGGTGAGGGCGATGGTGTGGTTGGCGGCCCCGCCGCCGCCGACGCCCGCGATCAGCGACGCGTTGGTGACGAGTCCGTCCATGGCGCCGAACACCGCTGGCCGAAGCCAGCCGCCGGAGACGTCACGGTGCCGCAGCGCCCGGTGGCGGCCGCTCGTCTCACGCCTGTTCGACGGCGCCTGCCCGAAGGGGGGTGCGGTCGGTGGCTGGGGTATGGGCATCGCGTACCGCTCGTTCACCAACGTCTCGTTCACCGGACGTCCGTTCGGATACGGATCGGCGGGGTACGGACCGTTCGGGTACGGATCGTTCGGGTACGGATCGGCGGCGTAGAACCCCGTCGCGTTCGTGCCCGGAGGGTACGGCCCGGGGGGTGTATCAGGGGATGAGAGCCACTGCGTGTTGACCGACACGTCTACCCTCCAACAGCACGGACACTTCGTGAAGCCTGCTTTCGGGTGGGTAACGGAGCTACCAGGTCCGTGGTTCACCAACGGCGGTCAGAACGCGGTCGGCGTCGCACGATCAGGGGCATCGCGCTGGGCATCGGCATCAGTCGGGTGACCAGGTGGGCCGGCCTTCCCGGTACCGGCTGCACGCTGCACCGGCTGAAGATGACGCTCAGGAAGGCGGCCATCTCCGCTCGGGCGAACTGCTCTCCGGCGCATCCGCGCAGCCCGCTGCCGAACGGGATGTACGCGTCCCAGGGGATCCCCGGAGTCGACTCGGGCAGCCATCGGTCGGGGTCGAACTGCTCGGGGTGTGCGAACAGTTCGGGGTCGCGCTGCAGCGCGTAGATGGAGAACAGCACGGTGGCTCCGGCCGGAATGCGGTGTCCGGCGAACTCCACGTCGTTGGTCGGCCGTCGCGTCAGCGTCCAGGTGGAGGGATACAGCCGCAGCGTCTCGGCGATCACCCGTTGCTGGAAAGCGAGTTCCTGCAGGGTCTCGTGGGAGACATGCCGCACGTCGCGCCTACCGAGCGCCTCGTCCAGTTCGCGCTGGAAGCGCCGTTGGGCGTCGTGGTTCCGGCTGAGCAGATGGCAGGCCCAGCTCAGGGCGCCGGCGGTGGTCTCGGTACCGGCGATCAGCATCGTGAGGACCTCGTCGTAGACCTGCTCATCGCTCAACCCGGCGCCGGTCGCCTCGTCCCGCGCGGTGAGCAGCATCGACAACAGATCACCGGATTCAAGCCCACCGGCCGGGTCGGCACGGTACTCCGCGATGGTGTGGCGCACCGCCTCCTGGAGGGTGCGCAACGCCCGTTTGAAACGCAGGTTCATCGGAGTGGGAAGTCTGTCGAGTGCGCTGACCGGGGTCAGCGCCCGTCTGCCGAGCCCCTCCAGCAGTACCGGCACGGTGCGCCGGATGTCCTCGGCGAGGCGCTGTCCGGCATGCCCGGAGAACAGCACCTTGGTGACCGTCGCGAGGCTGAGCGAGAACAGCTCCTGGTCCAACAGGATTTCCGCTCCGTGCCGCCAGGAGTCGACCCGTGCCTCCGCCAGTTCGCACATGGTCGCCGCGTACTGCCGGATCCTGGACGGGTGGAACACCGGCCGAACGGGTCCGCGCCGCGGCACGGGGGCATCTGCCGCCGCCTCGGTCACCAGCAGCTGCCGGATGAGCACGGGGGAGTTGACCGCATAGGCCGCCCGGGGGCCCAGGCGGAACCGCACGACATCACCGTGCGCCCGCAGCGATCGGACGAACTCCAGTGGCTGACGGCGCAGTTGCGGCATGTGCCCGAGAAGGGGGAGTGCGCCCGGCATGGACGGGATCGGAAGGTGGTGGGAAGTGGTGGCACGCATGTGTCGGCTCCTCCTCGGGCGAGCGATGACCGACGGACGCGCGCCGGGGATGCCGCTCACTTCCAGCCGTGGCTTCCCCCGCTCCTGCCCGTGCGAGGTGCCGCAAAACGGGCGGAGCCCGGCCCACGGGTGCGAAGGAGCGCAGGCGGCGCGGACCGTATGGGCCGCTGGCCCGTTGCGAGCGCTGTGCGCTCCGGCGATCTCGTCCGGACTTGTCCGCCGGGGCGGGCGCTCATCGCGTTTATAGGCATTTAAAAGCCCCTGTTACGTACTACGCTGTTGTCGTTCTGCTGAACAAGTTGGAGATGGTGCGATGCTGGCGGTGGATGTGCGGCAGTCGCTGCGTCATGGGGAGACGGTCGAGGAGGGCGCGGCGCGCTGGTGGCGCTTTTCGGCGCACACCGTAGAGCAGCACGGTGACTACCTGCTGGCCTTCGTGGACGGCGGGGTGTGTGTCGGCGCCTTCGAGATCCGTTCCGCCCGGGCCGATGAGGAGGCGGGCGGCAAGTACGTCTTCGACCTGGCTCCGGCCGACCGCTTCCAGTGGGCGCTGGGCCGCAGACTGCCGCTGCCCGCCGGGCGGAATCCCGCGCGGATCCTGACCGGACAGGCTCTGCGGGAGTTCCTGGACGCCCAGCCCCGCCAGGCACCCGCGACGCGGAGCTGAGGGAGGCTGACCGTATGTCCCGCGAGCATGAAGCCGTCGAGGCCCTTCTGGAGGGCGGGCCCGTTCTCATGGACCTCCCGGATCCCGGCCGACGCCTCCAGCTGCGCACCTCCTACGGGTTGACCCGGGCGCGCTTCGGCTTCACCGCCGCTCCCGGCTCCACCGGCGACCCGCGGCTGCGCAGGATCACCGAGCACCTGCCGCCGACGTTCGCGGCCCGGCTGTTCGAGGCCCACCAAGCCGGTTCCACCGAACGGCAGTTGGAGCTCATCACCGCCGAGGGCCTACAGGAGATGTACTTCACGGACCGCGGCCGCCGGGCCCGCGACCTGACGGTGGACTTCACCAATCTCGACTACATCGAACTCGGCTACTGAGACCGGCACGGTCTCGCGTTTCCCCGGTGGTGCCATGATCTGCACCGCGGCGGATACGCGCGCCGGAACCGCGGAGGGATGACATGACGCGTCACCGTGCAGGCACGGCCAGCACAGCGGAAACGCCTGCGACGGCTGCCGAGAACCCAGTGGATCCCGCACAGTTCGCCACGGAGGAGTTCCGTATCAAGGCACCCATACGCCCGACGATCTCCAAGGTGAGCTGCCCGCACTGCCCGGGAGCGGCCTTCTTCGACGGCACGTCGGGCTGGATGTGCATGAAGTGCGGTCCGGTGTACGGGGCGGCGCTGCAGGCAGACGGCGTGAGCCGGGAACCGTCCTCGGACGACACCCGCCAATGATCTTGCGCTGGTGACCGGCCCATTGGGGGCCGAGCCCCCACGACTCGATGCTGACCCCGCTCACCGTTCGTGGTGTGTGGGTCGCACCGCGTGGGGATGCGTCTTGCGACGAGCACCTCAAGGAGAGCGCGCTGGAGCGCGGCGAGAGCGAGCGCCGGGCGGAGGAGATCGCGTCCCGCACGGTGAACAAGGAACGCGCCCGCGCCGGTGAGTCCACGTCGGCCAGCCGCCAGTCCGTCGAGGGCATGTCCTCCTCCCGCCGTGGCGGACTGCGCTCCGGTTCCGGCGCCGAGGGGCCGACCAAGGACCAACTGTATGCCGAGGCGCAGCGGCGGCACATCAAGGGCCGCTCGTCGATGACCAGGTCCGAACTGAAGGACGCCCTGGGCGAGTAGGGCGGCATCGGCGCAAGCCGCCCGCCGCCGTAGTGGCGAGCAACCCCCACGGAGCGGACCGGCCGACCCGAACCTGCCGCAACCCGACCAACAGCCGCCGGACAGGCCCTAGGCTTCCTGACCATGACGGCAGGAGACTCGCTCGCGACCGGTCAACGCTCCCTCGGTGACAAGGACATCAGCTACCCGCTGTGGCCGCCGTTGACCAACGGCTGCCCGCGGACGAGCACGGACGAGGTCGCGTACCCCGTCGAGGTCGACTACACCTATGAGAGGGTCAACTCCGACCTCCTCTCCCACTCCGGTCGTGGGAGCCGCGGAAGTGGGCTCGACCGGTGGGCGCCGCTGCTGCCGCCGCTGGCCGCGCCGGGACTCGGTGAGGGGGGCACGCCACTGGTCGACATCGGCGGCGGCGTCTTCGTCAAGGACGAGTCGCGCAACCCGACGTGGAGCCACAAGGACCGGTTGAACCGCTGCACGGTCAGCGCCGCCGTCGGTGTGGGAGCGCAGGGCGTCGTCGTCGCCTCGTCCGGCAACCACGGCGCCTCCGCCGCCGCCTTCGCGGCGCGTGCCGGACTGCGCTGTGTGGTGCTCGCATCCGACGGTATGCCGCCCGCGGTCGACACCTTCCTGAACGCCTACGGCGCCACCGTGCTGCCCGTCCCGGAGGCCGCCCGATGGCCGCTCATGCGGCAGTTGGTCGAGCGGTTCGACCTGCATCCGGTCAGCAACCTCACCGTCACCCACACCGGCCACCCGTTCGGCGCCGAGGGCTACAAGACGATCGCGTACGAGATCTTCACCGAACTCGGGGTGCCGGAAGCCGTGTTCGTCCCCACCGGCTATGGAGAACTGCTCTTCGGCGTCTGGAAGGGCTTCGCGGAACTGAAACGCCTCGGTCTCGCGCAGCGGACCCCGCGCATGTTCGCCTGTGAGCCCGCCGCCGGGGGCCCGCTCGCCGCCGCCCTGCGCGCGGGGCGGCTGACCGGGCGGATCCCGGTGGGGCCGACCTCCGCGTACGCCATCGACTGCTCGGTCGCGGGCCACCGGGGCATCGTCGCCGTCCGGGAGAGCGGCGGCGAGGCGCTTGTCGTCAGCGACGAGGAGATGCGCTCCGCCCAGTCGGAACTGGCCGGGCAAGGGCTGTGGGCGGAGCTCTCCAGCGCCGCGGGGCTCGCCGGGCTGCGCGGCTACGGCGCATTCGACGGACCGGTGGTGTGCGTGTCCACATCCAGCGGTTTCAAGGACCTCAGCGTCGGCTCGCGCAAGTCCGAGGCCGTCGAACCGACATGGGACGGGGTGCTGAGCCGACTGCGTGCCACGGGCTTTCCCACGTGATCGGCCGAAGTCCCGCCCAGTGCCGCTGAGTCGACCGCGAGTCGGGCTCCGGGACCTGCGGGGGTGATCCCCACGCAGACCCCGGCCCCCACCAGCAGGGCGCCCAGCAACTCGCCGATGTGGAGGCTTCCCGTGCCGAGGGCCCAGGCCGAGAGCGCCGCGGCGATCGGGACCAGTCCGGCGAACAGCCCCGCGCGCTCCGCGCCCAGCCGGGACAGCCCGGCGTACCACAGCAGGAACGCGATCGCGGTGAGCAGGACCGCCAGGTACAGCAGCGCGGTGAGCTCGGCCGCCGTCGGGCGGCGTAGCACCGCGGCGCCGTCGACGGCCAGGCCGGTGCCGGCGAACAGCGGAACCGCGATCACGGTGGCGTACGCGGAGATACGGACCGGCCCCAGTCGGGGCAGCAACGGTATGGCCACCAGCGAGAAGGCCGCCTCGCAGGCCAGTGTGCCCAGCGCGTACAGCACTCCGGTCGGGCTGGCCGCGCCGACGCCCTGCACCACCGCCGCCCCGGCCACCACCAGTGCGGAGGCGGCGATCACCCGCGGCCGTGGGCGGCGCCGGGCCAGCGCCGGTCCGACAAGGGCGAGCACCAGCGGGGTGCAGCCCACCACGCTGCCCACCGCGGCCGGGTCGGCGGCGCGCAGCGCGTGCACCATCAGGATGTTGAAGGCGAACAGGCCGGTTCCGGCGAGCACGGTCAGCCGCGCCAGCTCGCGCGGGGTCAGACGCGGGGTGAGCGGGCCCCGCAGCCGGGCGATCGGCAGCAGGACGGCGGCGGCGAGCAGGTATCGGGCGGCCTGGCCGCCGGACAGCGGGTAATGGACGATCGCCGCGGTCACGCCCGTAGAGCAGCCCAGCAGGACCATTGCCGTGGCGGCCTGTACACCGCCGGTGGTGTGGGGAAAGCGCATGCCTGGCACGCTAGGCAGTGGAGTGGACCTCGATACAGGTCCATTGATCTGGCGGTCTGGAGGACCACTTGCTGGATTTGCTGATCGCCGTGGACCGTGAGCGGGGCGATCTGGCCCGGCAGCTGACCGCGGCCCTGCGGGACGGCGTCCGGGCGGGACGGCTGGGCGGCGGCTCCAGGCTTCCGTCGACCCGTGTGCTCGCCGCCGACCTGGGCGTTTCGCGGGGCGTCGTCGTCGAGGCGTATGCACAACTGGTCGCCGAGGGCTATCTGACCAGCCGGCGCGGATCGGGGACCCGGGTGGCGAACGGCGTCTCGCAGGCGGCCCCGCCGCAGCCGGGCGCCGGTATCACGCTCGTCCCGGCCGTCAGGTACGACCTCAAGCCCGGCACCCCTGATCTGGCCGCGTTCCCGCGCACGGCCTGGCTGGCCGCGACCCGTCAGGCGCTGGCCGACGCCCGGCACAGCCACCTCGGCTACGGGGATCCGGCCGGGCTGCCGGAGCTACGCGCCGAGCTGGCCGCCTATCTGGGCAGGGTGCGCGCGGCGGTCGCGGCGCCCGAGCGGGTGGTCGTGGTCAGCGGCGTCGCACAGAGCCTGGCATTGCTCGCCACGGTGCTGGCGGCCCGAGGACACCGGCGGCTGGCCGTCGAGGACCCCGGCTCGCCCGGGGCGCTCGCGCTGCTGCGCGCCCATGGCTTCGACCCGGTGGGCGTACCGGTGGACGCGGAGGGCATGGACGTCGCCAAGCTGGCGGACAGTGGCGCGACCGTAGCGCTGGTGACCCCGGCGCATCAGTATCCGACGGGGGTCGTGCTCTCACCGCGGCGCAGGGCCGCGCTGGCCGAGTGGGCGGGCGCGGTGGACGGCCTGGTGCTGGAGGACGACTACGACGCGGAGTTCCGCTACGACCGTGAGCCGGTGGGCTGTCTTCAGGGCCTCGCGCCGGACCGGGTGGTGCACCTCGGCTCGCTGAGCAAGGCGCTCGCACCGGGACTGCGTCTTGGGTGGGCGGTGGTGCCGGAGTGGCTGGTGGGTGAGTTCCGCGAGGCCAAGCGGTACGCGGACCTCGGTACCGGCGCCCTCGACCAGCTGGCCTTCGCCGGGCTGCTCACATCCGGGGCCTATGACCGGCATCTGCGGGCGATGCGCGGCCGCTACCGGGCGCGCCGTGACGCGCTCGTCGAGGCGCTGGCCCGACGTCTGCCCGCCGCAGACGTCCGTGGCGTCGCGGCGGGGCTGCACCTCTATCTGGACCTTCCGCGCGACGCCGCGGAAGCGGCCGTAGTGACCGCCTGCGCCGAGCGGGGCCTGGGCGTCGAGGCGGTGGCGCCCATGCGGTTGACGCCGGGCGGCCCCGCCCTGGTGCTGGGCTACGCCGGTCACTCGCAGCGCCACCTGGCGCTGGCCGCGGGTCTTCTGGGCGAGGCGGTGGCCGCCTGCGCGCCGGTGACGACCTCGCGCCGTGGCGCAGGGCAACCAGGATGATGCGGACCGGCGGTCATGCGACTACCGAAGCAGAAGGCCTGTCCGGGGAGTTTCCCGGGCAGGCCTTGAGCCGTGGGTCACTTCAGGCCGCCGGCCTTGGCGCACTGCCAGGCGCCCGGGCCCTGCATGGCCAGGAGCTTGTTGGCGACGGTGATCTGCTGGTCCTTGGTGGCGTGGTCGGCGCGGGGGGCGAACTTCAGGCCGCCGGCGGCTGCCCAGCTGGAGGGGGAGAACTGCAGGCCGCCGTAGTGGCCGTTGCCGCCGGTGTTGTGGTTGGACCAGTTGCCGCTGGATTCGCACTGGGCTACGCGGTCCCAGGTGGCGGTGGTGGCGGCGGAGGCGGTGGTGGCGCTGAGGACGGGGATGGTGATGGCGGCGGTGGCGATGCCGGCGAGCGTGGCGATGCGGGTGGTCTTGGAGGCATGGCTGAGCTTGGGCATGGGTGTGGTTCCTCACCGACGCCTGCGAGGTCAGCTGTCGGGTTCGGGCTGGTGAGTGCCCGGTCGCGGCTGGTGTGGCGCGCGGCTTTACCCCTAGCCGGTCCGTGTCGTGGGGTGGACCGGCGGTGGACCTTGGGTCCCCCGCTCCTGCCTTCGGCGCTGTCGCGTCGGGTGTTCCCGTCGGTTGGCGGCAGGATTCGGCGTTCCGACCGGCGGGGCCCGCGGCAGCGGGCGATGTCGACAGAAACATGGATCGCGGGGGTGGGGCAAGACCCCCCTGAACGGTAGAAAACGGGCACCTGGCGATCACTGGGCGCGCGAAACCGCAGGTCAGTGGGCGTAAAGTCCGGAAAATGACCGATTAGTCCAGGTTTTCGAAGAGAGGTAAGTCACACCCGCGCTCGCGTCCCGCCCCCCCGTCGGTGCCCTGGTGGGGCGCCCAACTGGCCCTCCGACCAGCCGCTTCCGCGTAGCATCTGCGCATGCGACCGGCCAAATACCGCGATGAGGACCTGGAACAGCACGCACTGCACCGCAGGGTGTCCGACGACGGGCAGCGTTCCGGTTTCGAGCACGACGTCGACCGGATCCTGTACTCGACCCAGTGGCGGGCGTTGGCCGGCAAGAGCCAGGTCGTGGCCAGCGCCGAACTGGGCGCGTATCACACGCGATTGACGCACTCGATGAAGGTGGCCCAGTTGGGCCGCCGCATGGCCGAGCGCCTGGAACGGCGTTACGGCGGCCCCAATCCGGCGCTGGTCGAGGCCGCCTGCATGGCGCATGACATCGGCCATCCGCCCTTCGGGCACGCGGGCGAGACGGCGCTGCGGGCGACCATGGACGAACTGCGCCGCGCGGAGGGCTCGCTGGACAGCTTCGAGGGCAACGCCCAGACGCTGCGCGTCCTGACCTTCCTGGCCGCGCACAAGTACCCCGGCCATCGCGGGTTGCACCTCACCCGGGCATGTCTGGACGCGTCGATCAAGTACCCATGGGTGCGGGCCCCGTTGGCCGAGGACCCGGCACGGCACGCCAAGTGGGGCGTCTACGCGGCGGACCGGGAGGCGTTCGCCTGGGTGCGGGCGGGCCGCACCGGAACCGGGGTGCCGGTCGAGGAGCAGGTGATGGACTGGGCCGACGATGTCACCTACGCCTGCCACGACGTGGAGGACTTCTACCGGACCGGCCTGATTCCGCTGGCATCCCTGTTCCCGCCGGAGGGGTGCGCGGGCGGCGACACCGAACGCGAGACCAGGCGCTTCCTGGACTACGTGGAAGCGAAACGGGCCCGCGACCAGGAGCCGTTCGACCGCGTCGCGGCGCTGCAGCTCATGGCGGACATCGGCAAGCGGCTCCAGGTGCCGGCGCCGTACAGCGGCCGTCATGCGGACGCGGTCGCCGTGAACAGGCGCACGGCCGATCTGATCGCCTACTTCACCCGGGACATCGACCTCGAAGTCAGCGGCCCGGCCGCGATCCGCTGCGGCGCCCGCCTGATCATCCCCCAGGAGCGCCGCGCGGCCTGCGACTTGCTCAAGGAACTGGTCTGGTGCTACGTGATCGACCGCCCGGCGCTCGCCACCCAGCAGCACGGGAAGCGGCGCATCGTCAGTGAGTTGCTGCGCTGGAGCCACGACGCCCCGGAACTGCTACCGCCGGACCGGGCGGAGGAGCTGGAGCTGCACGGAGACCGGCTGCGCGTCGCGGCCGACCATGTCGCGTCGCTCACCGAGGACCAGGCCGTCGCCTTGCACCATCGCCTGTCCGGCGTCGGCCTCGGGGCGCTGAGCGACAACATGTGGCTGTGACCGGATGAGTGACCGGCGTATCGGCCGACGCCCCAGCCGATACGCTCGTCCATCCCGTCCGGGATAAAATCGACACGTATGTCTGTCCGTGCGGAGGCTGCCGCCTTCGCGAGAGTCGAGGCGTCGACGATGGGAAGCAGTGATCACGGTCGATCATCGGCAGGCGGCCACGACCCGGTCCCGTCCGCTGTGCCGACGGCCCTCGACGCTCAGAGCGCGATGTTCGCCGAGGCGCTGCGGCAGCTGGTGCGGGCACTGCGCGCCACCACCGCCATCGGCTACGTAGCCGTCGACGACGGCCGGAGCCTGGCCGCGGCGGTCGTGGCGGGCGGGCCGCTGTCGATATTCGCCACCGCGGAACGCATCGCGGCGGCCAGCGAGCCGTACACCGCCGCCATCGCGCACCGTACCGGCAAGCAGTCCGTGCAGACCTTTCCGGAGACCATCGGCATTCCGTCCCGGCTCGATGTGACGATGCCGTTCGCCTATACGGCGGCCTCCACCCCGGTGCGGGCCTCGGGGCGCGGAGTGGGCGTGCTCACCGTCATCTGGGCTCCGCCGCTGGGGCCGAGGACGCTGCTGCCCGAAGAGCGGGAGCGTCGAGATGGCCCTCCCATGTAGGGCCCGCAGGGTGCTACGGCCCGTCGGGTGGGTGGATGAACGATGATGCAAGGCACTCCCGTCGACCACGAACTCGTTCAGGCCGCCACCAGGACGGCGCGCACCTTCTGCCGGGGCGACAACCACACCGTTGCCGCCGCGGCGCGCACCCGCGACGGCCGGATCGTCACCGGGCTGAACGCCTACCACTTCACGGGCGGCCCGTGCGCCGAACTCGTCGTCATCGGCGCGGCAGCGGCCCAGGGCGGCTACGACCTCACCACCATGGTCGCGGTGGGCGATCACGAACGCGGCGTCATCCCCCCGTGCGGCCGCTGCCGCCAGGTCCTGTTCGACTACTTCCCGGCACTCGACGTCATCATCGGCGCAGCCGACCACCTACGAGCCGTCCCCATCGCGCAACTGCTCCCCGAGCCCTACGCCTGGTCGGACCACCAGCCCGACGACGGTACCGACTGACCGCGCCGATCAGTCGTGCGGCTGCCGAGTCGGAGTCGACGGCTGGTCAGCGCGCCGATAATTGGCTCGACGGTGTCGTGGCGGTTCGGCAGGATCCGGTCATGGACAGGCACTTTTGGCCCCTGCTCGGGCTTCGGGTCACCACACCCCGCCTGGAACTGCGGCTTCCGGACATGGAGTTGGCCGAGGAACTGGCGGCAGTGGCTGCGGACGGTGTGCATGACGCGGCGAACATGCCGTTCACGGTTCCGTGGACAAATGCGTCCCCGCAGGAGCGGGGGCGTGCGACGTTCCAGCATGTACTGGGAACCATCGCGAACTGGCGCCCCGACAACTGGACGCTGAGCCTTGCGGTGCTGGACGGCGGAAAGGTCGTCGGACGGCAGGATCTGACCGCGGTCGACTTCGGGGTGACCCGGGAGGTCACCACCGGATCCTGGCTGGGGCTGGCTCATCAGGGGCAGGGGGTCGGCACGGAAATGCGGGCAGCGGCGGTGCACCTGGCGTTCGAAGGGCTGGGCGCGCGGTATGCGACCTCGTCCGCGATGACGGACAACGCGCCCTCGCTGGGTGTGTCCCGAAAGCTCGGCTACCGCCCCGACGGCCTGACCGTGGCCTCGGTGCGCGGGCAGGCGCAGACCCTGCAACGGTTGCGTCTGGACCGTATGGCATGGCGGTCGCACCGCTCGGTCCCTGTCCGCATCGAGGGATTGGAACAGTGCCGCCCACTGTTCGGAGCGTAGCCCCAGGCGTCGGCCCCGGTTGTGCGGCGCTCTGGTCGGGGTGAGGGAGCCGCACTATCGTCGTTGCCCAGGGAGCAGGAGGGCGGAACACAGGGGGTTCGTAGTGGGAAGCGCGCATACCCTGATCGGAACCGGTGAGCACCAAGTCATCGCGCTGCACGGCTGGTTCAGTGATCGTACCGGCTACCAGGGGCTGTGGCCGTACCTCGATCGGCAGGCGTTCTCCTACGCGTTCATGGACTACCGGGGCTACGGTGAGGAGATAGGCGCCGCCGGGGAGTTCACGCTGGACGAGATCGCGGGCGATGTCCTCGCACTCGCCGACCAACTCGGCTGGGCCGAGTTCAGTCTGATCGGGCATTCGATGGGTGGAGCCGCGATACAGCAGGTGCTGGCCCGGTCACCAGGGCGGGTGCGCAAGCTGATCGGCCTGTGCCCGGTGCCCGCGTCGGGCGTCCCGTTCGACGACGACGGCTGGCGGCTGTTCTCCGGAGCCGCGGACAGCGCCGACAACCGGCGGGCGATCATCGACCGGACCACCGGCGGCAGACTGGCCGACGGCTGGCTGGACGTCATGACGGCCCGTTCGCTGGAATGCTCCGCCCGGGACGCCTTCGCGGCCTATCTGCCGCAATGGGCCAGGGCCGATCTGGTGCACCTGGTCAAGGGCAGCACGCTGCCGGTGAAGGTGGTGGTGGGCGAGCATGACCCCGGGATGTCCGCCGACTTCATGCGCGCCACCTGGCTGACGACATATCCGAACACCGATCTCGAGGTGATGGGAAACTGCGGCCACTATCCGATGGACGAGACACCGATCGCCCTGATCACCTCCGTTGAGTCCTTCCTCCGCGAGTGACCGCCATGCCGGTGAGCGCGCAGGAGCGCCGAGACGCCGCGGAGATCCACAGCCCGGACACCTATGTGCACGGCATGCCGCACAGCGCGTTCGGACGGCTGCGCGAGCGGGCCGCGGCGGTGCGGTTCGAAGGCTCCGCCGAGCTCGGCGCCGGATTCACCGCGGTGCTGCGGCACGCGGAGGTACGGCAGGTGCTCCGCTCGCCCCAGCGGTTCTCGTCGCATCTGGGAGGCACACAGATCAGGGATCCGGCGACCCCGGAAGACCTGACGGCGGTGCGCCGGATGATGCTCAACATGGATCCGCCGGACCACTCCCGGCTGCGAACGCTGCTGACGAGCGCCTTCACCCCGCGTGCGGTGGCCGCGTTGGGCGAGCGCATCCGGTCGCGTGCCCGCGCACTGGTCGACGCCGTGGCCGAACGCGGCGAGTGCGACTTCGCCACCGAGGTCGCCGCCGACCTGCCGGTCGCCACCCTCGCCGAAATCCTGGGAGTCCCGGCCGCCGACCGCGCGCTGCTGTACGACTGGTCCAATCGCGTCGTCGGCTATCAGGACCAGGAGTACGCCGCCTGCCACACCGTCGACCCGCAAGGCGTGAGCGAAGCCGCCCGCCGTGCGCTGGCCCTTCGCCCGCAGCCCGATGCCGCGGGCCGGATGCCCGATCCGCGATCGCGCCGGGGCATGCCCGATCTCTACGGGTACGCCCGTGAACTGGGGGAGTGGAAGCGGGACCGGACGTCAGGCGGGGAAGCGGGCGACATCATGGGCATCCTGATGCGGCAGGTGGACACGGAGGGCGGCCGGGTCTCGATCGAGGAGTTCGAGCAGCTCTTCTGGCTGCTGACGGTCGCCGGCAACGAGACCCTGCGCAACGGCCTGCCGGGCGGTCTGCTCGCCCTGATCAGCCACCCCGCCCAGTACCGCAGGCTGCGCGCGGACCGGTCGCTGCTGCCGGGAGCGGTTGACGAGATGCTGCGGTGGTGGACCCCCGTACTGCACATCCGCCGGACCGCCACGGTCGACACCGAACTCGGCGGGGTGCCGATCAGGGCGGGGGAGAAGGTGGTGGTGTACTTCTGCTCGGCCAACCGTGACGAGCGGGTGTTCACCGAGCCGGACAGCTTCGACATCGGCCGGGTGCCGGGCGGCCATCTGTCGTTCGGGCACGGTCCGCACTTCTGCCTCGGCGCCCAACTGGCGCGGGTGCAGATGCGGGAGATGTTCGCCGCCGTGCTCGACAGGCTGGGCGAGGTGGAACTCGCCGGAGAGCCACGGCGGTTGCGGTCGAATTTCCAGAACGGGGTCAAGCATCTGCCGATCCGCTGGCGGCCGGTCGGCGGCTGACCGCACCCGCGGCGCGTCCGAGACCACGAGCGGGCAGGCGACCCCGATGGTGGCCCGAGTCCGAGTGCCGCCCGCCCGCTCCCTGATGCCGCTGTCAGGCGATCACGCCGCGCAGCAGCAGAGCGGCCAGTGCGAGGGCCGCGCCGCGGGGTGTGGACAGGTCGAGGGCGGTGAGTTCGGTGATCCGGGCGAGCCGGTTGTCAACGGTGTTGGGATGCAGGCCCAGTTGACGCGCGGTGCCCCGGCGGTCCCGCTGGCTCTCCAGATAGGTGCGCAGGGTTTCGAGCAGTTCCGGCCGGTCGTCGACGGGGTCGAGCAGGGCGGCGATCGGGCCGCTGCTCTCGTTGTCGCGGGACAGGTGGAATTCGAGCAGCACGTCTTCGAGGCGGTGCAGTCCGGGCGGCCGTCCGCAGGCGCGGGCGACCCGGATGATCTCGGCGGCGGTACCGGCGGCACCCGGCAGGTCCGCCGCCGTCGCGGCGGGGCAGGCGGCCATACGAACCTCGGCACCGCAGTCGCGGCGCAGCCGTTCCGCGAGCCCCTCGGGGACCTCGGGCGGTCCGCCGTGGCCGTCCCGCCCCGGCACGATGGCGTGCCCTCCGTCCTCCGCCAGGACGGTGAGCACCTCGGTACCGAAGCCGCGGTCCAGCGCCGTCTGCAGCCGGCGCCTGCGGCGGCGGTCGGCGACCGCGTGGCCTGCCGTCACGGGGGCGGACGTCGGCGGCCCGATCCGCAGGCACAGCACCAGCCCGCCGTGCTCCACTCCGAGGGCGCGCACGGCTTCGTCATCCGGCACCCGCGTGCCGTCGAGGAGTCCGCGCACCAGGGAACGGCGCCGCTCCTGCCGTTCGGCGTCGAGCGTCGCCCGCTCGTCGAGGTAGGTCTCGGCGACCGCGCCCATGATGCCCTCCTGCGCGCGCAGCAGCAGCCCGGCCAGCTCGGTCAGGGCGGCCTCCTCGCCCGGCCGGGCGCTCTCGTGCAGCGCCTGCCACAACACGTACACCCCGAGCGCATGGCTGCGCAGCAGCAGTTGCAGCGGTACGCCCTCCTCGGCGCGCTGGGCGGCGCGCTCGCGGAACAGCCGATGGTCGTCGGCGCGGTGCAGCGGGTCGTGGATCCTGCGGACGAACAGGCGCAGACCGTACCGGGCGGTGGCGGCGATCTCCATGTCCTTCATGTCGCCGGGTAGTTCGGCGTAGCCCGGGATCCGCTCGAAGGAGTCACGGGACATCCGGCGGGCGAGTTCGTTGATCCGGGGCTCGCAACGAGCCGCGAGGACACGGGCGTTCTGGGAGATCTGGTACCGACCGGGTGGGCGACTCGTGGGCGGATGTGCGGTCATCGCTCTCCTTCGAGCACTCGACGTCGCCTCCCTGGCTGTGAGGAATCACAGTATCCAGCCGGGACCACTGTGACGAGAGGTGCTGTCCACCGACCCGTGAGGAGACCAGGATCGGCGGCGGGAGTGGGGGAGTTGGGGTATCCAGGGCTGACCAGGTGACGAGACGAGGTCCTATGACGGAGCACAACGTGGACACCTATCTGTCCTACGCCGACGGGGTCTGGAACGGTACGGAGAGCCTGCTGCCGCACTTCAGTGGCCGCTTCACCGGCCCTGAACTGGTGCGCGTCGGCGAACGCGGTGGATTCTTCCCGGCGTTCGCCAATGTGTCGGTCTTCGACACCGGCGACGGCCTGGTGCTGGTCGACAGCGGTGACTTCCGTACCGCCGAGACACTGCACACGGCCGTACGAGCGTTCTCCGACGCCGAGGTGCGCGCCGTCGTCTACACGCACGGACACATCGACCATGTCTTCGGGGTCTCCCCGTTCGACGCGACGGCGGACCGGGACGGCACCGGGCGGCCGGAGGTGATCGGGCACGAGGCGGTGGCCGCGCGCTTCGACCGCTACCGGGCGACGGCCGGCTACAACGGCTGGATCAACCGCCGCCAGTTCGGGGTGCCCGGGCTGGAGTGGCCGACCACGTACCGCTATCCGGACACCGTCTACCGGGACCGGCTGACCGTGCGGCGCGGCGAGCTGACCTTCGAGCTGACGCACGCATGGGGCGAGACGGACGATCACACCTATGTGTGGATTCCCGAGCTGAAGACGGTGTGCACAGGAGACCTTTTCATCTGGAACTCTCCCAACGCCGGCAACCCGCAGAAGGTGCAGCGCTATCCCGAGGAGTGGGCGCGGGCGCTGCGCGACATGCGGGCGCTGGGCGCCGAGGTGCTGCTGCCCGGTCACGGCGTGCCGATCCTGGGGGCCGACCGGATCCGCCAGGCGCTGGACGACACGGCCGAGTTGCTGGAGACGCTGTGCACCCAGACCCGTGACCTGATGAACGCGGGCCTGCGCCTGGACGAGGTGATCCATGCGGTACGGGTGCCCGGTGAACTGCTCGCCAAGCCGTATCTCCATCCCGCGTACGACGAGCCGGAGTTCGTGGTCCGCAACCTGTGGCGGCTGTGGGGCGGTTGGTACGACCAGAATCCCGCACACCTCAAGCCCGCGCCGCAGGCCGCCGTCGCCACCGAACTGGCCGCGGCCGCCGGTGGCGCGCGGGTACTGGCGGACCGGGCCATGGAGTTGCTGGACGCCGGTCAGCTGCGGCTGGCCTGTCATCTGGCGGAGACCGCCGCGCTGGCCGCCCCCGAGGACCGCGGCATCGCACGGGTACGGGCGGCGGTGTACGGGAAGCGGGCGGCGGCCGAGAGCTCGACGATGGCGCGTGGAGTGTTCGGCTGGGCCGCCGCCGAGTCGGCGGCGGTGGCCGAAGGCACCGATGTGGCCACCGAGTTGACCCGCACCGAGGAGGGACGTCGGCGTGCGGCGGGCGCCATCAGCGTAGGCGTGGTCGACGACGACCGCTGAGCGAGAGAGCGCTGAAGCCATCTCCCGCACCGGGTGGTCCGGCCGCGGATGGTGAGCCGAAGGCCGCGTCACACGAACAGCCGGTCGCTGTGGCCAGCTTCGTAACCTGACGGGACGACCGGCGTTCACACGGTGGCTGCCTCATGCAATGACCTCGCGGCCGAGGCGGCGGCGTCGCGAGGACCCGATCGGTGGAAGGGCTGCCGCTGTGCCGTACACCTCGGCCACGCCCGCCACGCCGGTCGGTGTCCTCGACCCGGTGGGGGCGGACTACCGCCACGCCTTCCAGGCGTTCCCGGCGGGCACCGATCAGAAGCGGGTCGCCGAGGAGTATCTGTCCGGTGTGGTGCGGCGGCTGCGGCACCGCCGTCTGTTCGTCGACGCGGGTGCCGGGGACGGCGGAACCACCCGGCACCTCGCCGGGCACTTCGGGCGGACGATCGCCGTCGAGCCGAGCACGTACCTGCACGACGCGCTGCGGCGGGCCTGCCCGGGCGCCGAGGTGCTCGGCGAGACGATCGGCTGTACGCAGGACTTCCTGCGCGTCCGCAGGTCGCGCTGATGCACCGGGGACAACCCGCCGGTCCAGGCCTCCGGTTCGCGCCCGCCGGACCAGACACTCCCTCGATGGAAGACAGTTGGTGCCACACCGTGGTTGACCGGGACTACACCGCTGCTCGTACGCTGCCCCGACTGCTGCTCCTCGGCGCACTTCCGGCGCTGCTGTGCGGCTGCGTCGCCGTACGCTCGCCCGCGCAATCCGCCGAGGTCGCGGGCCAGTTCGACCCATCGTCCACGCCAGGACCGGCCCGGTCCGCGCGGGCGCTGACGGGGGAGGGTACGCCCTCGGCGTCGGCCCCCTTCGTGCGGATCACCGCACCCGCCACCGCGCCGCCGCACAGCGCGCCCGCGGTTCGGCGCCCGGACATCCCCGCCCCCAGCGGTCCGCCCGCCGGCGAGGACGCCGCCCCGCAGCAGAGCCCCCAGCGGCCGGCGCCGCACCGGCGCCGCGAGGGCCGGTCACCGGAACCAGCGGGACCGCCGGCGAACGTCCGACCGGGCTATCTGTGCGACCAGGCGGTGGAGTCCGGGCAACTCCCGCCAGGTCTCGCGCCGTCGTGCCGCCAGATGTTCGGGCACTGAGGTCACAGACCGCGCAGTCGGTCGATCACCTCGCGGAGCAGTTCGGGGTCCGGCTGGCCCTTGGTGGCGCGGGCCGGAGCGACGGTGACCAGACCGGCGTCAACAGGTCGAAGACGACGCCCACCCCGATCAGTGCGGTGGGCGCCCACCGCACGACGGTGAGCCACGGATCGACGGGAGGGCCCATGAGCTGTTCAGAGCAGGGTCGGGTCAGTGGCGTCGGGCGGGGCGCAGCAGGCTTCCCGGCGTAGCTGTGTGCTGATCGCCAGCCAGGCCGCCTCGTCCACGCGGTGCGGATCGGTGTGTTCCGCCCTGGCGCTGAACGCGTCCACCAGGTCCCGTTGGCGGTGCACGACACCGTCGCGCATCACCATGCTGGTACGCACCAGATGGGAGAAGTCCTGGAACGGGTTGCCGTCGACAAAGGTCAGGTCCGCGAGCTTGCCCGGTTCCACGGTGCCGAGATCGTCGCTGACCCCGAACATCCGCGCGGGCGCCGCGGTGACGGTGCGCAGCGTCTGCGCCGGGGTCAGCCCGCCGAACCGGTGCAGGGCGCGCAGGGCGAGGTGCAGATGCAGCCCGTAGGGCACGAGCGCGGCGTCGGTGCCGAGTGCCAGGTTCGCCTGCTGGCCGATGAGCCGCCAGTAGATGTCCATCTCCCGGCGCAGGGCACGCAGTTGGTCATCGTTGGGCGGCTTGTCGGCGGTGTTCCTGACCAGGGCGGCGTCCCAGCGTGGCATCAAGGTGGTGACCCGTGGGTCATCGGCCAGGTACGGGTCGGCGCCGAGCAGGGGTGCGGCGGTGAACGGGGTGGCGATGATCTGGAATTCGGCGTCGCGGTAGACCTCGCCCACGTCCTGGTAGGAGTGGCGGGTCGGGGACAGGGCATGCCCGAACTCCAGCCGCTGGGTGGCGTGCAGATGGGTGGTCAGGTCCAGCCCAAGACCCAGCCCCGGCGCGCACAGATGGCCGCCGGTGCGCACTCCCAGGACCTGGTGGGCGGTGCGGGCCGCCTCCGCCATGATCCAGGCCGGTGCTCTGACGTACGTCTTGACGAAGTCGTAGTCCAGCGCGACGGCACGCTGCAGCGAGCGCCGCACACCGTCGGCCGTGCGGTGGGCCCGGTCGTGGTTGGACGCGACACGGCTGCCGTCGATCAGCTCACCGGTGGCGAACTGGCGTGGCCCGTGCATCGTCCCCGCGGCCACCGACTCGCGGATGCGCACCGATTCGTAGGCGAATCCGCCCAGGAAGACGCATGTGGTGATGCCGTAGGCCAGCATCAGATGGTTCTGCCGGCCGCCGTAGCAGAACTGCCAGGGATGGATGTGGGAGTCCCACAGCCCGGGGAGCACGGTGCCCTCGGAGGCGTCGATGAGCCGCTCGCCGCGGCGGGCGGCCCCCGGGCGGTGCGGTTCGATCGCGGTGATGCGGTTGCCGCTGATGACGATGTCGACGTTGGTGCGCACCGTCTCGCCGGTGCCGTCCCACAGCCGTCCGGCGTGCACCCGGGAGACCGCGGAGCGCGGCGGCAGGCGGCGGCCGTGGTGCAACGGGACGGGGACCGTGCGCCGCCCTGTGCCGTCCCGCCGGATCAGCCGCAACATCCCGTTGGACAGGTACAGCAGGGTGTTGGAGTCGCCCGCCCACGAGGGGTGGTCGGCCGCCTCGTCGGCCAGCAGCCGCGGCGGGCCGCTGGGCGAGCCGTCCGGGCGCACCGGCAGCACCCACAGGGCGGATTCCATGATGATCGCCATCCACCTGCCGTCCGGCGACCACACCGGCCCGCAGTCCCCGCGGTCGGACAGCGGGGAGTGCGGCAGCGGCAGGTGGCCGGTCCACCTGCCGGTACGGGTGTCGACGACGCGGATGTGGTTGTAGCCCTCGCGGAAGCGGTGGTTCAGCCGGTTGCGGTCGCAGAAGGCCAGGTAGCGCCCGTCAGGGGACCAACTCGGCCGCCCGGGAAGGCCGCCGCCGTGCAGGGAGGAGGCGAGGGTGCGCTCGGTGCCGGTGTGCAGGTCGCGGACGACCAGCCTTCCGGTGACGTCCTGGCAGGCGAGCTTGGAGCCGTCAGGTGACAGCGCGGGGTTGAGCCTGCCGCCGGTGGCCAGCACGGTGTCGGTCCCGTCGGCCAGCCGTCTGCGGTGCACGGCGAAATGCCCGTCTCCGTCGTACGCGTACAGGATGCTGCCGCCGTCCCGGGCCCACGACGGCATCTGGAGGTATCGGGACGGGTCCGCCTGCGCGAGCTTGCGCGGGCGCCCATCGATCGGCATCAGCCACAGGGCGTTCAGCGCCACGAAGGCGACCGACGCTCCGTCGGGAGACAGCGCCGGAAGATGGATGCCGCGCGTCGGCACCATTGCCGTGGAGTCGAAGCCGAAGCGCTTCTGACGGTAGCGTGGGCGGGGCACGTCGAGGTGTGCGGCGAACGGGATCCGCTCGGCGTAGTCGGATCGCGTTCCGGTCCTGCGCACCTTGATGTGGCCGTCGGCGATGTAGAACAGTTCCCCGCTGGGGGTCCAGCAGGCGGGCTGCGGGGATACGTCCTCGCCTTCGGTGATCGCCTTGCCGTCCACGATCAGTGTCGAGGTGCGCGCGCCGGTCGGCAGTGGGCCGGGGTCGAGGTAGACGTACGCGATCCGGCCGTCGGGGGACACCGCGGGCCCGGACACCGCGCCGTCCTGCACGGTGTGCCGCACGGTGACCTTGCCGCCCCGGGCGGACACCGAGGCGATGATCCGGCCGTTCCCCCGCGCGCTGCCGCCCTGGTGTTCGGAGCGTACGAAGGTCACCTTGCTGCCGTCGGGGTGCCAGGCCGGGTCGTAGTCCTCGGACGGCCCATGGGTGAGCCGATGCAGCTCACCGGTGCGGACGCGGACCGTCCAGATGCTGTACGAGCTGCCGGTGACATCGCTTCCGCCGCGTTCGGACGAGAAGGCGATCCGTTCGCCGTCCGGCGACCAGGACACGCCCCGGTCGTCCCAGGGGCCGTCCGTCAACCGGCGCAGAGCGGAGCCGTCCGGTGCCATGGTCCACAGATGGAAGGCGCCGCCCTTGTAGGCGCAGAAGGCGATCTGCGAGCCATCCGGTGACCAGGCCGGACGGGTCGGTTCCAGGTCGACCGGGGTCAGCGCCTTCGCCGTGCCACCCTCGCGCGGCAGCGACCACAGCACGCCCTGGACCTCAAGCACCAGCCGGTCTCCTGTGGGCGAGACGGCCACACAGGCGTTGGTGCCGCCGGTGAAGGTGACCGTTCTGGTCGCCGCCTCCTGCGTCGCCGCCTCCTGCGTCGTCGCCTCCTGCGTCGTGGGCAGTGCGGCGGCTGCCGCCGGGGAGCGCACGGCAAGAGCGGCGACGCTCGCTCCCGTACTCGTCAGGGCCGCCGCTCTTACGAAACCTCGTCGGGTCAGGTGGTCCACAAGGGTTCCTTCCGAAGTCAACGGGCACGGAGGGCATGGGGGAGGGGGAGCGTGAGCGGCGGGGTCCCGGTATCGGTAACAGGCCCTGGCGGCAGTGCGGTTCACGGCATCGGCAGCCGTCGCCGTGCTCACGGGCGCGGATCTGAGCACGGTGGCTGTGCGGGCAGGGCAACTGTGGTGATTCCTTTCATACCTGACATGACGTATGAAACTCCACCAGGAAACCCGATCCCTCCGCTTGTGGACGTGTCAGGGAGACAGACAGCCCGAAAGCAGTAGGCGGCCGCGTGCGCCCCGGTCAGCAGTACGAATCGGCGGTACGGGTGGACGGCGCAGGGCGTCCGACCGGGGAGCCCGCTGCGGGGCATGCCGCCGCAGGCGATGGCGGGCCGTCACGGGGCGGGCGCGGGATCCGGCCGGCCGGAAGGCCAGTACGGTGATGTGGCCGCCGAGGCCGCGGGAGTCGCTCAGGCAAGGCGGATGTCCTGCTTTCGGGCGGCGCCGACCACCAGGTCGATGACGCTGGTGCCGGGCTCCGGGCAGCTGAAGTGGGCGCCGTGCGGGGCGATTTGGTGCTCGACCGCCGGTACCGTCAGGGCCGCCTCGATGGCTCCGGCCGCGTCCATGGTGTGCCCCAGGACCCCCTTGGGCGCGGTGGCCGAGGGGGGATCGGCGACGAAGACCCGGTGCAGTACGGCGGCTTCGATGAGGTCGTTGAGCGGCGTGCTGGTGCCGTGCGCGTTGACGCGGTCGATGTGCCCGGGGAACTGCGCCGACAATGTCGCGTGCGCCGTCCTCCCGCCATGGGCGTTGAGCGACGCCGTGTCGAACCGCACGGCGAGCCGCGCCATGGTGATCTCCCCTTGGCCCGCGCGACGTTGCGCCCCAGGCTTCGTCTTCCACTCGGTTCCACCCACCGCGGGTCCAGGAGATCCGCCACCCGGTAGCCGCTGCCGCAGGCGCATGCGTCCAGCGGGGTCCGCGTCCGCTCAGCAGAGCGCCGTGAGCTCCGCCCCGGCGTCCTGGCCGTCCTCGAACGGATCATGACGCGGCCCGGCGACACGTCATCGGAGCTGAACCCCGCGTCGTCGGGGCAGACCGTGCGCTGACGACGGCGGGCCAACACCTCGGCGATCAGTTCGGGCACCGGCGCCTTGGGCTGTGTACCCCTCCAGTCGACCGGTCCGGTCAGGCCATGACGGAGCGCGCTCGCGGGCGCACCTGTAGTGATGGCGCACTGGTGGTGATCGAGACACTGAATGGCTCGTTCGCTGGTGCGGCAAGATGGATATGGGCAAGAAAAGGTGATGCGCGATTAGGCAGCGGCGTATACGCACAGCCTTGGCGCTGGCCGTGCTCTGTGTCGCGGTCCTGGTCACGGCGGTGGTGACACACGGCCGCGGTCGTTCGGTGTCCACCGTCGGCTCCGGCCCGCCGCGCGCCGTCACGCTCTCGCGTCATCTCGGGCCGAGCGCTCTTCCGCCGCTCCGCGCCCCGCGGACGCCCGCCGTGGACTGCCGTAAGGCGAAGTGCGTGGCGCTCACCTTCGACGACGGCCCCTCCCGCTACACCGCGGCACTGCTGGACATCCTGGACGCACGGCACGCCAAGGCCACGTTCTTCCAGATCGGCCCGCACGCGCTGACCTATCCGCAGGTGGCCAGGCGCGCTTACCGGGAGGGTTTCGCCATCGGGGACCACACGGTCACCCATCCCCACCTCACCCGGATCTCCACGGCGCGGATCAGATACGAGGTCAGGACCGCTGCCCGGCAGATCGCGCAGGTCACCGGCCACGCCCCGGCCATCATGCGGCCGCCGTTCGGCGCGCAGGACGCGCGGGTGCGCGCCGCGGTCGGCATGCCGGTGATCATGTGGGACGTCACTCCGCGGGACTGGAAGATCCGTAAGACGCCGTCGGTCGAACACAAGGTGCTGGCCAAGGTGCACCCGGGAGCGATCGTGCTGCTGCACGACACCTACCCGACGACCATCGCCGCCGTGCCGCACATCGTCGATGTGCTGCACGCCCGCGGCTACACGCTGGTGACCGTGCCGCAACTGCTCGCCCACCCGGGGATGTCGCCGGGCGTCGCCTACTTCCACGGTCCCTGAGCGGACGCCCGCCCGAGCGGCGTGGTGACACCGCTCGCGCCGACCACGACGGCCCCACCGAGAGATACGGCGGGGTCGTCGCCGTGTGCCCCTCGGAGGCTGCCGCTACGAGACCTTGACGGAGCGTGCGAAGGCGGTCACCGACAAGTCGCCGTTGGTCACGACGTTCTTGAACGGAATGGTCAGATGGGTGCGGGAGCCGGGCGGTGTGAGCTCCAGGTAGCCGGCGTGCACCATGCGCGGGGCGTCGGCGTCAGCCCACGCCAGGTCGGCCTCCGCGGACTGGCCGGGGCGCAGCGCGATGGTCTTCGTGCCCGGGTCGGGCACGAAGTAGGTGCCGCCCCAGTGGGTGTGGGTGGTCTGCGGCTGGTGGCGGCCGTTCTCCAACCGCAGACCCGGGTAGCCGCGCAGGGCGCAGGTACGGCCGGAGGTGTTCTTCAGCACCAGCACCTTGCCTATGTGCGACATGCCGACCTGGCTGCCCTTGTCGACCAGCGAGGCGTGCAGGGCGGACGTGGTGCAGGTGGCCGCGGGCGCGGCAGGCGCCGCGGAGGCGACTTCGGCGGTCGTGAGGACGGTGCCCGCGGCGAGTGCGATCCCCGCGGCAGCCGCGGCCGTCTTGCGAGCGGTGCTCCGCATCATCGGATGCTCCTTCGGTGTGTTCCGGGTCCTGGCCGCCCATCGGACACAAAAGGCATATTCCTCCCAAGGGGGAAACGGTGGCCTCATCCGTCACTTTGCGGTATGGACGTCGCAGTTCCGCCCCCCGCTCGTAACCGCTTCGAACCGTTGCCCGGAGAGAGGTGATGGACCGTCAACGGCCTTTCATCACATGGCGGTTACCCACGTGACGTACGGGGCACAGGCGGTCGCACCGGACGAACGCGCCATCGCCTCAGGCGCCGTCATGCACCGCGCGCAGCCCGGGTACTCGCCCCGCGCCCGGTCGGCCTTCTCAGCGGTACCGCAGCTTCGATGGTATGATGTTCGGCGCGGTCCGGCCGCCGCACAGCGCGGGACCCCCGCCCCGTACCCTGGCCGACGTGCATGTCTGCTTCGATTGCAGCGGGTCTGCCAGCTGCCGCCCGAACCGGCCGGTCCGGCCGCGCCCCCGGCACGGCTGCACGGTGACCTGTGGAGCGGCAACGTGGTGTGGGGGAGGGACGGGCACGCCCCGCTGATCGATCCGGCGGCGCACGGCGGGCACCGGGAGACCGACCTCGCCATGCTGCGGCTCTTCGGCTGCCCTCATCTGGACCGGGTACTCGCCGGCTACCAGGAGGCCTCCCCGCTGCCCGACGGCTGGACGGACCGCATAGGCCTGCATCAGCTCTTCCCGTTGCCGGTGCACGCCGTGCTGTTCGGGCGCGGCTACGCCCGGCAGGCGGTCGCGGTGGCCGGCGGCGTGCCGGCGCCACGGCGCTGACGACGACCCGTCCTCCGGCCGAGCACGACGGGGCTGGTGCGGCCGGGGTGGTGTGGATCAGTACCAGATGGCCACCGGCAGCCCGCCGAGTGTGCGTTCAGGCGGGTCGGGCAGTGGCTGGGCGGTGTGGCAGCTGATGCGGGCGGCGCTCCAGGCGGCCGCGCAGGCGTCCAGGATGTCATCGGGCGCCACCGTGCCCACCGCACCCGCGAAGTGCTCGGGTACCGCGATGCCATGGGCGACGAGGAGACGGCGACGTGTCATCTGACCGTTCCAGCTCCTCTTGCTCCAGGAGACCGGCTGGCTGTCGTTCATGGCGGCGAAGGAGATCTCGGGGTGGACCTCGTACAGTCGGTCATCGCCGTGCTCTCGGCGGGAGTTGGCCTCGCGCAGCTTGCCCTTCAGCGCCCAGGCCTGGCGGCTCAGTCCGGACCCGGTGAACTCGCGGCAGCGCTGGTTCGCCGTGGCGTAGTCGGCCTCCTCCCAGATCGGCCGCGGCGCCACCCGGAAGACCCGGGACCGGTGCCGCCCGAGCCAGTCGGCGGCCAGCAGGTCGGCGCGCCGCCATGCCGCGGTTTCCAGCAGCCCCAACGGCATGTCGATCCCGACCACCGCCGCGTCCGGCACCTCGGCCAACAGCACGTCCAAGTCGCGCGCCACGTATGAGCCGTGAAACTGCCCGTCCCGCAGGACGACGCCGACCCAGCCGACCGCACAGGCATCGACCCCTAGCACTGTCATGGGAGCAATCGTGGCAGCGCGCTACGGATCGGGCATGCCGGTCACCCAGGGCGGGACGGGAGCTCGCGCGGTGTGAATTCGACGTATCGGGCCTGCTGTCTTTCTTCCGGGCGCCGTGGGCAGCGGTCCCGGCACCGCTTTTACCGACGGAGTGCCAGGGGTGTGAGCTGGGCGATATGGCGTGGGTCACTATTTCAGGTTGGCGGTGTGACCTTCGTTATGTGGCGCATGTCACTACGAACCCCAATAGTGGAAAAAACGGGCGTTACGCCCACATGGGGGTCATCGGATGTATCTCAGCTTAGGGAATATACGAGGGTTGATAGTAGTAAAGCCCTATTGACCCGGATTTATGCACCGTTAACACTTCCGGTTACCCGATGGGGCTTCCTCGGGTTCCTGAATGGTTGAGGTGGTCCTCTCATGCAGTTTTCCGTGATGTCGAAGTTCGGCCGACTGGCCAAGGCCGCGAAGTACTCCGTGGGCGCCACGGTCGCCGGTGTCGCCGTGGCCGCCGGTGCGCTGGCTGCCGCTCCGGCCGCGTCCGCGGCCGCGCCCGCCCACCAGAGCAACCTGGACGGCTGGATCAAGCAGTCGCTGGCGGTCCTGCACTCCCATGGCATTCCGGGCAGCTACCAGGGCATCTACCGCAACGTGCTGCGTGAGTCGTCCGGCAACCCGGCGGCGATCAACCTCTGGGACTCCAACGCGGCGATCGGCACCCCCTCCAAGGGGCTGCTGCAGGTGATCGACCCGACGTTCAACGCGTACCACGTCCAGGGCACGTCCTGGAACATCTACGACCCGGTCGCGAACATCACCGCCGCCTGCAACTACGCGGCCCATCGCTACGGCTCGATCGACAACGTCAACTCGGCTTACTGATCCGCACGTTCCGGCCACTGGCGGCATCCTGCCGCCAGTGGCCGGGTGACGAGTGGATGAGTGAAGTGCCCTCCCTGCGAGGGCCGCTGGACCTGCCGAAGGTCTGCGCGGTCCCAGCGGGAGGGCACTTGCCATGCGCCCGCGAGTCGACGCGGTGATCCACCCGGGTAGTCCGGTCCCGGCCGGCCGGGACCGTGCGCAGGCCGGTGCGCCCTCTGCCCGCTGCCGCAGGGCGCCCCTACACTCGGACCACGCCGGTCGGTTCGGGCAGGGGCGCGCATCCGGGAGTAGCGGTGGAGATGGCCTTCTCTGTGCTGTGCGGTCTGTGCTGGACCGCGACATACGTCCTCGCGATCCGGGCGGGCGTTCGCGACCGCACGTTCGCGATGCCGGTCGTTGCGCTGGCGACGAACATCTCCTGGGAGTTCCAGTTCGCCTTCGTCCGCCCGCCGGGCGGGTTCCAGAACGCCATCAACATCACGTGGTTCCTCCTCGACTGCGGTCTGGTCTACACGGTGCTGCGTCACGGGCCCCGGGAGTTCCCGTACCTCACGCCGCGCGTCTTCTACCCGGCCTTCGCGGGGCTGCTGGCGCTGGCGTACGCCGGGATGGATCTGGCGTCCACCCAACTGGACACGGGGCAGGGCGTGTTCACCGCCTTCGGCTCCAACGTGGCGATGTCCGGGTTGTTCCTGGCGATGCTGGCCGCTCGTGGCAGCAGCCGCGGGCAGTCGCTGGGCATCGCGGCCACCAAGCTCGCCGGTACGGCCGCCGCCTCCGTCTCCTGGTACCTCCGGCACGATCCCGCCCAGCGCTACCGGGGCGGGCTCCTGACGTACTGCTCGGTGGCCTGCTTCGTACTCGACCTGGGCTATCTGCTCGTGCTCGCGGCGGTGATCCACCAGGAGAACGGCGGTCGGTGGAGCGCGGTCGGCAAGCCGGGTCGTACGGAGGCGACGGTGGCCGGCTCCGAGCTCGCGGTCTAGCCCGTGACGCACGCGGCCGAGGCAAGGCTCGACGGGCGGGTGCGTGCGCCGGTGTGAGCGATGGTTAGAGTCGGTCCATGATGACGACGCTCGCGGTCGAGAACTACCGTTCGCTGCGGCACCTCGTCGTCCCACTGGGGCCGCTCAACGTGGTGACCGGCGCCAACGGCAGTGGCAAGTCCAGCCTCTACCGGGCGCTCCGGCTGCTCGCCGATGCCGCACGGAACGGTGCTGTGGCGGCGCTCGCTCGCGAGGGAGGGCTGACGTCCACCCTCTGGGCCGGTCCGGAGAAGATCGGCCGGGCCGTCCGCGAGGGTCTCCATCCAGTCCAGGGCACGGCCCGATCCGAGCCGGTCAACCTGCGGTTGGGCTTCGCCGGTGGCCGCGACGACTTCGGTTACGCCATCGATCTGGGCCTTCCCCCGCTCGCCGCGCAGACGATGTTCGGCTCGGATCCGGACATCAAGCGCGAATCCGTTTGGAGTGGGCCGGTCCTGCGTCCCGCGTCGCTGCTCGCGGACCGACACAAGGGCGCCGTCCGCATCCGCGACACCGACGGCACCTGGTCCCACCAGACGCACTCCATCCGCCCCTACGACAGCATGCTCAGCGAGTTCGCCGACCCGAGGCACGCCCCCGAGGTCCTCAGGCTCCGCGAGCGCATCCGCTCCTGGCGTTTCTACGACCACTTCCGTACCGACGCCGCCGCCCCGGCGCGCGGCAGCCATGTCGGTACCCGCACTCCGGTGCTCAGCCATGACGGCGCGGACCTGGCGGCCGCGCTGCAGACCATCCGGGAGATCGGGGACAGCGGTGCGCTGGCCGCGGCGATCGACCTGGCCTTTCCCGGCAGCCAGCTCACCGTGGCCGACCACGCGGGGCGTCTCGACCTGCAGTTGCGGCAGCCGGGGCTGTTGCGTCCACTCGGCGCCGCGGAGCTGTCCGACGGGACCCTGCGCTATCTGCTGCTCGTCGCCGCGCTGCTCACCCCGCGGCCGCCGGAACTGCTGGTGCTCAACGAGCCCGAGACCAGCCTGCACCCCGATCTGCTGGCCCCGCTGGCCCAGCTCATCGCCATGGCCGCGGACCACTCCCAGATCATCGTGGTCTCGCACTCCCGGCCGCTGATCACCGCGGTGGAGCGCCTTGCCGTCGATCATGCGCCGGAGGTCAGGACCATCGAGCTGACCAAGGATTTCGGCCAGACGCACATCGTCGGCCAAGGACCGCTCGACGAGCCCCCCTGGCACTGGCCGAAGCGTTGAACGCGCGCGTGGGCATACGACAGCCTCCGGTGTTTCGTATCGGTCCCGTGAGTCTCAGTCGTCGCTGCCAACTCCGAAACCGGCACGTACTGGCCGGAGGCCTAACCAGAGCCAAGCAGGGGGTCACTCTGACCGACAGACGTCTCTGTCGGTGGTGCGGCTCTCTCTGGTTTTCTGGTGTATTGCTATCTTCCTCCCTATTTGCCCAGAGTCAAGAGATTTGTTCGAAGTCAAGGGGTGCGGCGGAGATTCACCCCTTGGCGGCGGCTACGGGGAGTGCCGGTAATTCAACTAAAGGATCACGGCGGCGTAGCCTTGGGTTGGGACTTGGGGGGCCGAGGGCGACCCCCGGAGGCGCACTATGGCTGAATCTATGGACTGGTGGCCGTGTCGGAACTGCGGCGAGACGGACCCGGAGAAGGTGCGCTGGAGCGAGCCGGAATTCGCCGTGAAGACCGATGCCGAAGGCCATCAGGTGGTGTATATCCGTGCCGCGCTCATGGAGTGCGCCACCTGCGGCACCGAACGGCGCGAAATCCTGGAGGGCGACTGACGCCTCAGCCGCCCGGCCACACGGGGTCACTTCGCCGCCCCGTCAACCGTGTTCGCGACGCCCGCCGGGCGGTACCGGCTCGCCCGTCGCCTCTCCCCGCACCGCCGCGTCCACCGCCTCGGGCGCCATCGCCAGCCGTACGGCGGTGTAGTGCACGGCCAGGCTGAAGGCGATCACGATCAGCAGGTCCCACCAGTTGGGAAGAGCATGGGTGCCGCCGTAGCGGCCGAAGCGGCAGATGGCGACCAGGCCGCCGAGCCAGGGCCACACCCAGGCGGCGGACCGCCAGCGCAGCAGCCCCCGGTCGCCCGGCGGAATCCCGCGACGGGTGAGCGCGAGGACGGCCAGCCCGAGCACCACGGTGACCGCGAGCTTCCAGTCGGCCTCGTACCCGGACCAGTAGAAGATCAGGTTGGCGCAGACGAACCCCGCCGGAGCCAGTACCGACCAGGCGGGCAGCCGGTACGGCCGTGGTCGCCCGCGGTCCCGCACCCTGAGGGCGTGCAGCGCCACCGGTGCGAAGGCGTACATGATCGCCGCCGCCGAGGTGACCACACTGACCAGGGCCTGCCAGCTGGGGAACGGCAGGAAGGCCAGTTCGCCGACGACGAAGGCGAGCAGGACCGAGACGACCGGTACCCCGCGGCGGCCCACCTCGGCGACCGGTCCGGGCAGCACCCGCTGCCGACCCATGGCATAGGAAAGCCGGGCCGCACCGGCCATGTAGACCAGGCCGGTGCCCGCCGGGGAGATGACCGCGTCGACGTAGAGGACGGTCGCCAGCCAGGCGGCCCCGAGGGCGGTCGCCAATGTGGCGTACGGCCCGAAGTTGCCCTTGCCGACCGGGCTGGCCCAGCCGTGCGTCAGCGCCGAGGGTTCCAGGGCGCCGATGAAGGCGATCTGTAGCAGGAGGTACACCGCGGTGCCGATCGCCATGGCCACGATCACCGCCCGGGAGACGTCCCGTTGCGGATCGCGTGCCTCCCCGGCCAGCTGGATCGCCTGCTCGAAGCCGAGGAAGGCGAACACCACACCGGCGGGCAGCGCCGCGAAGACGCCGTGTGCTCCCTGCGGGGCGAAGCCGCCGCCCGCGGTGAAGTTCGAGCCGTGGAAGGCCAGTGACATCAGGACCGCCGCGGTCAGCACCGGCACGGCGGTCTTCACGACGACGGTGACCGAGTTGGTCGAGGACAGCAGCCGTACGCCGAGGATGTTGATGACCGTGAACAGCAGCATGAAGCAGCTCGCGATCACCAGGCCGGCGGGGGTGAGGGTGCCGTTCGGGTGCAGGATGTGGACCTGGTCGTGGACCCAGCCGATGCGGTCGGAGTAGGAGAGGGTTGCCTCGACCTCGATCGGCGAGATCATGACCGACCGCAGCCAGGACACCCAGCCCGCGGTGAAGCCGACCAGCGGACCAAAGGCGAAGAACGGGAACCGGGCGGTGCCCCCGGCGATCGGGTACGCGGCACCCAGCTCCGCGTGGGCCAGCGCCAGTACACCGAGCATCACCGATGCCAGTACCCAGGACAGCAGCGACGCCGGACCGGCGATGACGGCGGTGGTGAGCGCGCCCAGCAGCCATCCGGAGCCGATGATCGACCCCAGCGAGATGAACATCAGGCCCCAGAACCCGACCGCCCGATGGAGATGGCCGTTTCCGGTGGCGCTTCCGTTCGCGGCTGCGTTGGCCTTCGTCACGCGTACTCCCGCTTCTCCGGAACCATCCTGGTACCGGGACGCGGGCCCGCACGCCAGGGCGCAGCCGCCCGCCCGAACCTGACGGTCCCGGCTGCCGAGGGACCCCCGGCGCCGCCGGTCCGCTGGGGGTCGGCCACTTCTCCGGCGTGCTGCTGGTGGTCGACTGGCAGATCGCCGGCTTCCCCGGGCCGGGAGACCTCCCTTCGGCGACCGCCCGGACACCGTCCAGCAGGATCTGGCAGGAGACGATCCCGTTCCCGGCCGGGGCCACCTCCAGCCGGGCTGCTGCCCCGGTGTTGACACCCTGAGGTCGCACGCCCCGCCGTCACCTCAGTGGTCTGGCTGACGGTGCCGATGGCATCAGGAGCACTGCTCCTGCTTCTTGACGACCCGCAGTTCCACCCGCCCGGATTCGAGCGACCTACCCGGCGCGGGACTTTGCGAGCAGACCTTCCAGTTCGCCGGCCAGAACACGTGGCGCCCGGCGCCGCGGGCGTCGACCAGCTTGGCCCGCACCCCGTGGGGGAGCGCCTGCTCGGCGACGACCAGGCCCTTGCCCGTGACGTTCGGCATTCTGGCCGCGCCGGTTCCGCGGGCGGCGACCACGGTGGCCTGGGCGGGCAGGGTGAGCGTGCCCAGGAGCGCAACGGCTCCCAGAGTGACAGCGGCCGTACGGCGCATCGGTGACACCTTCCTTGACGGGATCCGGAGACACCCGGCCTGGAGCTCCGGGTGTCTGGTGAAATCCCCACAGGGGGCACGCGGATACCGACGTTCACCCGTCCGCCCCACAAGCGGCCGGGCGGCCCGACTCCGGACTGCTCCGCCTGGCGAAGCGCGTACACCGTGACCGGCTTGCCCCACAGAACGTCCTCGCGCAGCAAGGAGAACCCCAGTCGTTGCGCGACGCGTACCGACGCGGTGTTGCCCGGATGGATCATCGCAGTGAAGTAGTCGACGCCCAACGTCGCGAAGCCCCAGTCAAGGCACGCCCGAGCGGCCTCCGTCGCATAGCCGCGGCCCCACGCCTCGGCCTTCAGCGTCCAGCCGCTTCGACCTCGTCGAACTGCTCCCAGTAGATGATCCGCGACAGGAAGCGTGCGTACCCGTCGGCAATCAAAACTCTTATGGTCGGTTTATTCGGAATATGTCAACGGAAACTTCTCGTACGGGTACCGGGGGCCGAGGAGGAGGTTGGTCATGGGCTCGAAGCGGCAGCACAACGGGCAACACGATGGGCAGTTTGACGGGCAGTTGGCCAATCTGGAGGACATTCCGGTGCTCATCGCCGGGGGTGAGATCGGAACCGGGAACCGCCAGGAAGCACATGAGGCCGGCCCCACCCGCATCGAGGCGAAGAACCTGCAGGCGGAGGTCGATCTGCACGTCTGCATGGGCCTGAACGCGTGCAAGGGACATGGGCACGGCGGCACCGGTCTGATGGCCGGGATGGGAGAGTGCGCCACGGTCTGGCACATCTGCCACGGCGCCAACGAGTGCCGGGGCCAAGGCGGCTGCGGATACAGCGGCTCCGACGCGGAGCAGGCCAAACCGGGCGACCAGACGTGCCGTTGGAACGGCAGCTGCGCCAGCCCGATCAACGAGAGCCGGGTGCACGCCGCCGGGCCCTACCGCGGCACCAGTGTGTGGAAGCGGGCGCGCCAGATCTTCGAGCACCGGATGTTCGAGTCGGGCATCGCGTTCGGGCCCGCCCCCGGCGAGGGCTACCCGGACGACCTGGTCCCCAGCTACGAGAAGAAGCGCGGCACCCCGCACTCCTCCGGCTCATGAGCGGCACCGCCCAGTGAGCAGCGGCCACCACCCGCCCGCCGCCCGATCACGGCCGGTCCCGGCAGCGGACCTCGGCCTCGGCGTCGGACTGCGCTCCCCGCACTTCGCCCATGTGCTGAGCCACTGGCCCGAGGTGGAGTGGTTCGAGATCATCTCCGAGAACTTCATGGACTCCGGCGGCTATCCGCGCCATGCGCTCGACCGCATCGCCGAGCGCTACCCGATCGTCATGCACGGCGTTTCCCTGTCGGTGGGCAGTACCGACCCGCTGGACTTCGGCTATCTCGACCGGCTGCGCCGCCTGGCGGACGCCACCAGGGCGCGCTGGGTCTCCGACCATGTGTGCTGGACCGGGGTGGCCGGGCTCAACACCCATGACCTGCTGCCGGTCCCGTTCACCGAGGAGTCGCTGGCCCATGTGGTCCGCAGGGTCAAGGTGGTCCAGGACGTACTGGAACGCCCGCTGGTCCTGGAGAACCCCAGCACCTACGCGGCCTTCTCCGGCGCGGCCATGTCCGAGTGGGAGTTCCTCGCACGGCTGGCCACCGAGTCCGGCTGTGGACTGCTGCTGGACGTCAACAACGTCTACGTCTCGGCGTTCAACCATGACTTCGACCCCGAGGAGTACGTGCGGGCGCTACCGCACGACCGGGTGGTGCAGATCCATCTCGCCGGTCACTCCGACATGGGCACGCATATCGTGGACACCCATGACCAGCCGGTCGCCGAGCCCGTGTGGCGGCTGTACGAACTTGCCACCAGCCTGACCGGGCCGGTTCCCACACTGCTGGAATGGGACGACCACATCCCGCAATTCCCTGAACTGCTCGCGGAGTTGGACAAGGCGCGCCGGTACACCGCCGTGTCCGACGCCGAAGCGCGGGCCGAGAGCCGCACCGCGGTCCCGGTGGCGATGCCGGTGCGCTGTGGCTAGCCCGCCCGCGCTCGCCGAGGCGCAGCGCTGGCTCCAGCACGCGGTCCTCGCACAGCACCCGCCGTCGCAGCCGGTCGAGGACATGCTGACCGCCTCTTCGCGGCTCGGCGCCGCACAGCGCCTCGGGGTCTACCGGCGCGGCTACCGGCTGCGGCTGCTGCAGGCGATGCGCGGACTGCACCCGGGGCTGCGCGCCCTGCTGGGCCCGGAGTTGTTCGACGACTTCGCCCTGGACTACCTGGACGCCTGCCCGTCCGGCTCGTACACGCTGCAACGGCTGGACGAGCGGTTCGCCGGCCATCTCGCGGCAGGTCGGCCGGACCGGGAACAGCCGGTGCGCCTGCGCGAGACCTGGATCGACGTGATGATCGACCTGGCCCGCTACGAGCGGGTGTTCGCCGAGGTCTACGACGGTCCTGGCACCGAGGGCACGGGGATACCGACGTGGACCGGTCCGTTGGAGTCGGCACCGGAACTGCTCGGCCGGCGCGTGCTGTTGGCGCCTTGTCTTCGGGTGCTGCGACTGTGCGCGCCGGTCCACACGTACCTCGCCGCGGTCCGCCGGGGCCGTCGACCGGAACCGCCCGCCCCGCGGCCGGTATGGCTCGCCGTCTCGCGCCGGGACTACGTGGTCACCGCGACCGAGATCGCGTCCGACTCCTACCAGTTCCTGGCGGCGCTGCTCGGGGGCGCCGCTGTCCGCGTGGCGGCCGTCGAGGCGGGGATGGACACCGCCGACGCCGTGAACCGGCTCCGCGGGTGGGCGGCGAACGGCTGGGCGCGCGGACTGGCTCGCGCTCAGCCGTTCGCCGTACCGGCCTCGGCGTAGGACCGGTGAGGAGCGATTTCAACCAGCCCTGTCTGCAAGGAGAAACCATGGCATCCCCCACCACCACCGAGATCAGCCTGCCACCGATCGTCCTCAGCTCGCCGGTCGATCCAACCACCGAGATCAGCGATGTCAGCCAGCTGATCAACCATCTCAAACAGGCCGCGTACCTGGAGATGTCCACCATCCCCATGTATCTCTACGCGTCGTTCTCGATCGGTTCCCGCGGCTACTCGCAGTGGGACCCCGGGATGGGGGCGTTCCGGCTGATTCGCAGCATCGTGGTCGAGGAGATGCTGCACCTGTGCCTGGTCCGCAACCTGCTGGTGGCGCTCGGCTCCGACGAGATCGCCTTCTACTCGAAGGACTTCATGCCGAAGTACCCGTCGCCCATGCTGCACCGCCACCCCGAGCTGATCCTGCATCTGGGGCCCTGTGACAAGAAGTTGGTGCGGGACGTGTTCATGGAGTTCGAGCGGCCCAAGCCCAGGAAGGGCGAAGGGCCGCCGCCTCCCGGTCAGTACGCCACCATCGGCGAGTTCTACAAGGCGGTCGGCAAGGGGCTCGCCGCCCTCGACAAGAAGATGGGGCCCGCGCTGTGGCGGCACAACCGCCCGGAGTTGCAGTACGTGGCCGCGTACTGGAACAAGGACGGCGGCGGTGCACCGGTGCTGGTCCACAACCTGAAGACCGCCAAGGACGCCCTGAAGATCATCGTGGAGCAGGGGGAGGGCATCGACCCCGACAAGCCCTCGGTGCCGATCGATCCGCTCAAGCCCATCCCGGGCCTGGACGAGCTGCCGCACTACACCAAGTTCAAGCGCATCGCGGACGGCGTCGAGCCGTTGGGCCCGGTGTGGGCGCTGCCCACCGACCCGTGCGCCAAGATGTACGACGGCGACGCCGCGGTGAAGGCCGTCAACACCCTGTTCAACGCGATGTACTGCTATGTGCTGCACATGCTGGACGTCATGTACCACACCCCGTGGAAGGACGTGGAGCCCGGCAAGCACAGCAAGCGCTACGGACTGGAGCGCACCTTCATGTCGGCGATGCAGGGCGTGCTGGTGACCGTGGCGGACATGATGGTCGCCACCCGCACCACGGTGGGCGACCTGGCTGTGCAGTACAACGCCGCGCCGACCTTCGAGTACCACAAGCTGCCGAAAACCGGGAAGCGCAAGCACCTCATCGAGCTGTGCGACAAGGCGATGACCTACTTCCCGCAGCTCGGCGGGGACAACAGCGTGCGCTGGCTGCTCGGCAAGATGCCCGACCTGTGAGCCGGCTCGGCTGACCGGAAGCGGGAGACGGCGAGCCCTCCGTTCCTCGGTGGGCTCGCCGCCCGCGTCAGACGGTCGCGTCGGCGGTCGGCTGCCAACCGATCTTCGGTGCGTGGGAGAGGAGTTGCCCCAGAGCCTCGCCGATCAGCTTGACGGCCTTGGTGACCGTCTCGCGGGCGTAGGCCGTGAAGCACAGACGGAAGTAGCCGGGCTCAGGGCAGGACAGGGTCGTGCCGGGGAGCAGCTGTACGCCGGTCCGCTCGGCGATGTACCACCGCAGCAGTTCCTCGGCGGGCGGGATGTCCCGGAAGACGATCGGAAGTCGGCGGCGCTCCGACTCCGGAAGGCAGTCGTGGAAACGCCGCGGTTCGGGGAATCGCTCCCGCAGGCAGTCGAGCAGATCCACCGGCGGCTGGTTGAAATACGGCAGGTAGTTCCGCAGATCGAGCAGGAAGAACTGCGCCGGATTGGCCTTCTCCCGGTACACATACGGAAGGCCCGCCTCCTGGAGCGCTGCGCGGACGCCGGCGAAGTTCGCGGTGAGCGTCTTGCCGTACTCCTTCATCAGTGTCGCGGTGTACGGCTCGCTGTCATGGCCGCGGCTCTCCAACAGTTTGCCGATCACGAAGTGCTTGAGGGAGTCGAACGGGCTGAACCAGGAGAGGGTTTCCCGGCTACTGGTGCCGCCCATGGCCTCATGGACCACGGGCGAGCGGGAGATCACCACTCCCGCGCGGAATCCGGAGAGGCCGAAGTCCTTCGCGAAACCCCACACGACGTGGATCCGGTCGCTGTTGCCCGGTTTCTTGTAGGCGTCCAATGCGAGCGCACTGGTGAACGAAGGGGTGGCGCCCGCGATTTGGGAATGCGCGTACATCTCGTCCGAGATGATGTGCATCTGCGGGTCGCGTTCCAGCGCCCACGAGTAGATCGATTCCAGCAGCGCTTTGTCGTAGTTGACGCCGAGCGGGTTGTGCGGATTGGTGAGGACCAGCAGTTTCGGCGGGACGGGCTGTGCGGCGTAGGCGTCCTGGAGGTTCTTCAGGGTCAGTGTGAACGGCGGGTCGCCCTCGGGTGAGACCGGGGCGGGGACGCAGACCAGGCCAGGACGTTGCTGGAAGCACCACTTGAAGCCCTGCCAGAACGGCGCGGGCAGCAGTACGCCGTCGCCTGACTTGAGGGCGCCGCCCTCCTTCAGCGCGAAGGCCAGGCATTCCAGGGCGCCGGACACGCCCGCGGTCCCGAAGACATCGCGCCAGTCGACGTCGACGTGGAAGGCACGGCTGAGCATCCGCGCCGTCTCCTGGCGCAGTTGGTCGGTTCCGTACGCTCTGGTGTATCTGATCCCGTTCTCCGGGAGAACGCCCAGCTGCTTGAACACCTTCTCCTTGAGGGAGTCGTAGAGCAGGACGTTCTCCGCGGTGGCGAGATTGACCGTCTTGGGGTGGTACTCCTGATACAGGGCGAGGCGCTGTTCCGGGTCGGCGACGTGCGCCAGCAGAGTTGACAGTTCGTCTGCTGCCAGGGCGTCGACCACGTGCTGCGCCGTCGTCGTGTCGGATTTCACGGTCATGGTGCTTCTCCTGCGCGTCGTTGAGCGGAGTGAATTCGATGTCACATGACGCGCAGATGTTATCGCCGACGGTAATCAATTCCGGGGCGGCGCGATGGTCAGGCCGTCAGTTGATTCCGCTGACGGTCAGATCCAGTCCTTGCGCTTGAAGCTGACGTACAGGATGGCGGAGAGGATCACGATGGCCGCGGTGGATTCCACGAAACCCCATTCGGTGCTGAATCCCGGATAGGGGACGTTCTGCCCGTAGAAACCGGTCACCGCGGTGGGCACGGCGATGATCGACGCCCAGCTGGTCACCTTCTTCATGATGAGGTTCATGCGGTTGCCCTGGACGGTGAGGTTCGTCTCCATGATGGAGGTGACCATGTCGCGCAGGGATTCGGTCCATTCGGTGGCCCGCAGCACGTGGTCGTAGACGTCCTGGTAATAGGGCATCAGCGGTTCGTTGACGATGTGCAGATCGCGGCGCAGCAGGCTGTTGACCACTTCCCGCATGGGGATGACGACCCGGCGCAGTCTGGTCAGGCTCTTGCGCAGCTCGTAGGAACGGCGTTGGACGGAGTCGATCTGCGCGCGGCTGTCCTCGAAGAGGAGGTCCTCGACCTCCTCGATACGGTCGTCGAGGGTCTGCACCGCTGCGAAGTGCCCGTCGACGATGACGTCGAGCAGCCCGTACAGCAGGAAGCCGACACCGTGTTTGGCCAGGTCGGGGTTGTTGTCCCAGCGGGCCACGACCTGTTCGATGTCGAAGCTGTCGTCGTTGCGGATGGTGATCAGCGCCGTCTTGGTGACGAAGACCGAGATCTCGTGGGTGGTGAGCAGCCCGCTGTCGGGGTCGGTGCTGACCGAGTAGGCGCTCACGAAGGCGTGGGTGCGGTAGTGGTCGAGTTTGGGGCGCTGGTGGTCGTGGCGTGCGTCCTCCACCGCCAGTTCGTGCAGCCCGAACTCCTCGCTGATCATCGCGAAGTCGGCGGGCCCGGGGGCGCACAGATCGAGCCACACCGCCGCGTCGGGATCGGTGATGTATTCGGATATGTCCTCGACCGGGAAGTCTTCCAGTGCGAGGGTGCCATTGCGGTAGAGACGGGTTCGAGCCATGGCGCCAGAGCCTAGGGGGACGGCCGCTCGCCCTGGCAGGGGGGTGGCGAAGATCCGCTCAACAGGCCACCGGCCGACCGTCCGCCGGCTGCGGCCGCAAGGGCGTAGGCCGAGGTCGGTGCCGCGTGCCGGTGACCGTGTTGAGGTACTGCTCGATGCCGTCGAGGATTCCCTCGGTACCGGCGACCGCCTGATCACAGGTGTAGGGGGCGATGACGTCCTGGTGGTGGACGGCGACCGTCTGACCCGCGCGGACCTGCCGGGCGCGGCCGTGCCGTGGGGCCGGATCAGCAGTAGCGGAGCGAGCCCGGCGTGGTGAGCAGTTCGCCCGTCTCAAGCCAGGTCTTCAGACCGGAGAGGATCATCGGCCAGCCGCCGTAGAGCTCTTCGTTGGCGCCCTCGCGCAGCTGGTCGTGGGTGACGGTCAGCCGGCAGGAGTCGCCGATGGGTTCGATCTCCCAGGTGATCCGCGACGCTCCCTCGCTCTTCACCTCGTCGCTCCACAGCGCGGTCATGGTCTGCACGAGTCGGCGCGGCGGGTCGACCTCCAGGTTCTCGCCCTCGCCGAGCGGCCCCGGGGCGCCCGGGGCACCCATCTCGAACCGTGAGCCCGGTGTCCAGTCCGAGGTCACCCGGGCGCCGAAGTTGTACTTGCTCCTGATCTCGGGGTCGGTGATCGCCTCCCAGAGGCGCTCCGGGGTGGTGCGGATGTAGATCTCGAAGATCTTCTGCATCGGACTCTCCAGTCGGCTCTTGAGGCCGCTCAGCGCGGCGGCCCAGGGCTCCGCGTACTTGCTCACCCACCGGTCGTGGACGAGCCGGATGGGGACGGGGTTGAGGAAGTGCAGCTTCTGCCGGCCTTGCCGCCGCGTTACCACCAGCCCTGCCTCCTCAAGCTGCTTGAGGTGCTTCATCACCGCGAAGCGGGTGATGTCGAACCGTGCCTCAAGCGCGCTGAGCGTCTGCCCGTCCTCACGGAAGAGCTCGTCGAGCAGGCTGCGTCGCGTCGGGTCGGCGAGCGCCTTGAATACCGCGTCCACCCCTCGAAAATAGGTGACCAATTGGTCACATGTCAATGATGCGGGCCGGCGGCGGGTGTCAGGCGCGAGGTCGTGCGGCGGCGCGGTGAGTCCGGGGCAGCGAGTGGAAGGCGAGCCCGGCGAGGAGGCCCCAGAAGGCGGCGCCGATACCCAGCACGGTGATGCCCGACGCGGTGACGGCGAAGGCGATCATGGAGGCTTCGCGGGCCTCCGAATCGGCGACCGCGGCAGCCAGGGCGGAGCCCAGCGTGCCGAGCAGGGCGAGGCCCGCGACCGCCTCGATGAGCAGCGGAGGTGCGGCGGTGAGGAGCGCGGTGGACACACCCGCGGTGAGTCCCAGCCCCAGATAGGTCGCGCCTGCCGTGGCGGAGGCTATCCAGCGGCGCTTCGGGTCGGGGCCCGCGTCCGGCCCGGCCGCGAGCGCCGCACTGATCGCTGCCAGATTGAGCGCGAAACCGCCGAAGGGTGCGCACAGCGCGCTGGTCGTGCCGGTGCTGACCAGGATGGGCCGGGTGGGCGGTCGGTAGCCGAACTGGTTGAGGACCGCGATCCCAGGAACGTTCTGGGCGGCCATCGTGACCACGTAGAGCGGTAGGGCGATGCCGATCACCGCGCCGACACTGAAGGCCGCAGGGGTCAGCGTCGGGGTGGGCAAGAGCTGCTCGAACGAGCCCAGATGGGGATGGCGCAGAACGGCGAGGCTGCCGAGCGCGACGACAAATGCGGCAGGCGTGGCCCAGCGGCGGGCGAAGGGGGTGAGCAGTGCCCAGGTGGCGATGGCTGGCAGGGAGAGGGAAGGCAGCCGCACGGCGGCCTGCACCGGTGTGAGACACACCGGCAGCAGCACTCCGGCCAGCATGGCGGATGCCAGCGGTGCCGGAATGCCGGTCACCCAGCGGCCGAGCCGACGCCAAAGGCCGGTGGTGGCAAGCAGGATTCCGGCGATGACGAAGGCGCCGACCGCACAGGAGTAACCGCCGGGTTGGCGGCCGGTGGAGACCAGAAGCGCGGCTCCCGGAGTCGACCAGGCGATGCTGATCGGCTGCCGGTAGCGGATCGAGAGTCCGATGCCCAGTAGTCCCATCGCCGTACAGAGCGCCAGGAGCCCGGAGACGGCCTGGCGCTGGTCCGCGCCGACCGCGCGTAGCCCCGAGATGACCACCGCGAAGGCACCGGAGAAGCCGACGACGGCGGTGACGACTCCGGCGGTCAGCGGTTGCGTGAGGCCGCGGGCCGGATCGCCGGTCGAACCGGCGCGGGCATCGGGTGTGGAGCCGTTGCGCCTGCGGGCCTCGGCGCGAAGCTGCTGTTCCATATACGGAACACTATCCCGGCCGGGATACTGAATGCCATGGTTCAGGCGTGGACCGCGCAATCCGCGGTCGAGACGGGTCGACGGATCCAGCGGCTTCGACAGGAACGCGGGCTCAGCCTCTCGGAGCTGGCGCGCTGCGCGGGCATCGGTAAGGCGACCCTGTCCGGACTGGAGTCGGGCACGCGCAACCCGACGCTGGAGACGCTCTACGCCATCACCGGGCAACTGGGCGTCCCGCTGGCCTCCTTGCTGACGGCCGAGGGCGAGACGGCCGGATCGGGACGTGCTGTGGCCGCGATCCGTGAGGTGCGTGGGGCGGCGGTGACCGCGAGGCTGCTGGAGGTCTTCGACGACGAAGCGGCCACCACCGAGCTCTACTGGCTGACGATCGAGCCCGGTCGGGTGCAGCACTCGCCCGCGCATCCGCCGGGCGTGGTGGAGCACTTGACGGTCGTAGCCGGAGTCGCGCGGGTGGGGCCGCAGGACGCGGAGGTACTCGTGCCCGTGGGGGAGCACGTCTCCTGGCACGCGGACGTGCCGCACACCTATGCCGCCGCGACCGACGAGGTGGTGCAGGCCAGTCTGCTGATCCGGCAGCCGCGCGCCGCGTTGCACGGTAAGCGCGGCTGAACGACCTGGTGCGCGAGGTCATCCGTCGCCGGGCGGGACGCAACGGCTCGGATCCGGGGGAGAGTTGTGGCCATCCGCGTCCAGCGTGCTGGGGGCGAGCCTCCGGCCGCTCCCCTCATCGGGCACCTACCGCCCGTAACGGTCCGTGCGGACGCTGACCACGGCGGGCTGAACAGCGGGTCTAAAGTGGCAGCGGGGGCGAATCGGAACTCCTCGGAGCGGTCATGAGCCGACGCCGCACCATCCCGCCGGACAGCGAGGGAGGTCTGCCGCACGCCCTCGCCCGGCTCGGCAGGGCTCCCGGGGCGCGCACCGCGCCCGATCGGACCCGACGCAGCGCCGCTCCCCACATCCGCCACGGCGTTACCGCGCGCGGTAGAGAAACGGTCGTCGGGTGAGCACCGTGGTGCCAGGCGAAGGGATCCGGCGGTATCGCGCCGATGCCCTGCGGATCCTTGCCCTGGCCGCCGTCTACTACGGCGGTGGCGAGCTGGGGCTGATCGCACAGCAGGTGCGCGGCCAGGTCACGCCGCTGTGGCCGCCGACCGGTATCGCGTTGGCCGCGCTGCTCCTGTTCGGCCTGCGGATCTGGCCGGGGATCGCGCTGGGCGCCTTTCTGGTCAATGTCGCGATCGGGCCGTCGGCGCCAGCGGTCCTGGGGATCGTCGCGGGGAACACGTTGGCCCCGGTCTGCTCGTATCTGCTGCTGCGGCGTGCCGGGTTCCGCGCCGAAGTGGACCGGCTGCAAGACGCCCTCGCGCTCGTCTTCCTCGGCGCGCTGCTCGGGATGATGGTCAGTGCCACCGTGGGCAGCGGTGTGCTGGCGCTCGCGGGTGTCCTGCCCGCCCGTGGCTTCTGGCCGACGTGGTCGGTGTGGTGGACGGGCGACGCGATGGGGGTGCTGGTGGTCACGCCGGTGCTGCTCGTGCTGCGCAGGGCCCGGTGGCCGCGCGGCGTCCCGCTGTCCCGCTGGGTGGAGGCGTTGCTGCTGGTGGTGGCCACGCCACTGGTCGCGTTCGTTGCGACCCGAACCTCGTCGCTGCTCTTCCTGGCCTTCCCGATCGTGCTGTGGGCCGCGTTCCGCTTCCAGCGGGCGGGCGCCGCCCCGTGCGCCTTGGCCATCTCGACGATCGCGATCTCCGCGGCCGCCAGCTGGGTGGGTCCGTTCGCCCATCACGATCTGTTCCACAACATGGTCACCGTCCAGGCGTTCAACGGCGCGGTGGCCCTGACCGCCCTGCTGATCTCGGCGACCATCACCCAGCGCAACAAGACGCACGAACAGATCACCCGGCTGTACACGCAGTTCTCCGAAGTGATGGCGCAGCTCGATCCGGGCGAGATGTACCGGCTGTCACGCCCTGAGGACCGCACCGAGGGCGACAGTTCCTAGAACGTCTTCTCCGCGCAACGTGGTCCATGCGACGAGTCCGGCGTCGGGCGGGGCTTCCCACCGAGGGCGAACCGCATGCTCCAGGTGCTGCACCCCGCTGTGCCTCCCAGGACTGGAATTCCAGGTCGAGGCGGCGGTGCGCGCCGCCCCGTGGTGGGGCTGACGGCACGGTGATGGCAAGCCGAATCATCAGAAGAAAGGGCAAATGCCGTGAGGAACCGGAGCCGCTGCCAAGCCGTCGCCCGCACCACCATCGCGAGCGGGCCCCCACGCCCCCGGCGTGCCACGAAGGCCCTGGTCGCCGTAGGCACCGCGGCGGCCCTCGCCGTGGCCGCGGGCGGCTGTTCCTCCGGCGCCTCCACACCCGCCCCGGGCGCCACGAGATCCTCCGGACACCCCAGCGCCGCGACCCCGGACGTGCGGGTCACCGACCACACCTACCAGGTTCCGCGGCCGTTGCCGCCCGGCGCCCCCGGCGCGCTGATCGCCGCCACTGACCACGGGCCGGACCGCCTTGTCGGCTCCGCGCGCCGCTGGACGGTGCTGTACCACTCGGTCAACGCCCATCACGCGGACGTCCCGGTGAGCGGCACCGTGCTCGTCCCGCAGGGCACCCCGCCGCCCGGCGGCTGGCCGGTGGTGTCCTGGGGGCACGGCACCACCGGCGTCGCGGACAGCTGTGCGCCGTCGCAGACACCGAACCTGGGCTTCAACGAATACGCCCAGGAGCTGCGCGCCTTCGTACGGGCCGGCTACGCGGTCGCCGCGTCGGACTACCCGGGGCTCGGCACACCCGGTATGCACACCTATCTGGTCGGCGCCGACGAAGGCAACGCCGTCGTCGACATCGTCACCGCCGCACGCCAGTTGGCGCCGACGCTGGCGCCGACATGGTTCGCCGTCGGGCACTCACAAGGCGGCCAGGCCGCCCTCTTCGCCGCCAACGCGGCGCACCGGTCGGCCGGTCTGCACCTCGGCGGCACGGTCGCCATCGCACCGGCCAGCCACCTCGAATCCATGCTGCCCGGCGTCATCGCCTCACACCAGTCCTCCGAGCTGTCCTTCGCCCTGTACTCGCTGGCCGGGTTGAGCGCCACGGATCCGTCGGTCAACCTCCGCTCGCTGCTCGGGGCTTCGGCCGCCAGGACCGCCGCACGGGTGCTGGCCCAGTGCCTCAAGGCGGGGTACACGACGCTGAGCGATGTCACCACCGAGCAGACCCTGCCGCTGAGCGGCGAACAGCTCCGCCGGGTGGGCAGCGAGATGGGTGCGTACGGTGACCCTGACCGCACCGCGATCCACGGTCCGGTGCTGGTCATCCAAGGCGGGGCCGACCAGGACGTACCGCCGCAGTGGACCTCGGCCGTGGTCCACAACCTGCGGTCGCTCGGTTCGCCCGCGGTCGTCGAGCGCACCTATCCGGGCCTCGACCACGACCAGGTGCTCGGGCAGTCCGTCTGCGACCTGCTGACGTTCCTCGGCAGCCATGGAGGACGCTCCGCGGCCAACTGCGCCCCGTTCCAGACCGGCGTCGGCTGAGGCCGGGGCGGCGCGGCGGATCTTCGGCGCCCTCGACCGCCGCGCCGTGCGGGTCGGCCCCGAGCGGTGCGGTCAGCCTGCGGCCGGTCGCGGCCGAGGGAGCGGGATGTGCTTCGTGCGATGCGCCATGGGCCGCTTCCTGGCCTGCTTCAGGGTGCTGCGCAGGCATTCCTCGACCAGCTTGACCTGCTCCAGCATCGCTCGCGCCCAGTCCCGCTCGTGGGTGTACAGCTCCGAGGCGGCCTCGCGGATCGACAGCGACTCGGTCAGGCCGCGCAGTCCCGTCTGCATGGCGTGGACATCCGCTTCCAGCCACAGTCGTACCATCGACGCCAGCTCCACCGGGTGGCGGTGCAGCGACTCCTCGTGCCACCAGCGTGCCGGAGCAAGGTCGAACAGCCAGTTCTTGGCCGACTGCTCAAACCCCGGTGAGCCCGGCGGGCGCACCGAGCCCGGCCAGTTCGCGGGCGGTCGCTCGTGCGGGTAGGGGGACGAATCCGGGTGCGGAGTGGAACGTGCCATGTTGCGCTCCCTGGTTGATCACCTCATTGGCGAGGCTGTTTACGGATTACGCCGGGGGACGAGGAGCGGTGGGGGTGGTGTGGGCCGGGGGCTCCTCGCGCACTGGGACCAGGATCTCCAGCAGCTAATTGTCAGCGAACGATATCTACTCACTGGTATGCGCACAAGGTTCCGAATTGCCAGCACTGGCGCGAGAGGGCTCAGCGCGCCGCGGGGGTGGCCGCGAGTGTCTCCACCGAGGCTGCGACCGCGGCGGGGTCGGAGATCATGGTGAGGTGGCGGCCCCCGGGGATGATGGTGGGTGCCGGAGCGCCGATGCGTACGGCGGTCTGGGCCGGTGTCTGACGGCTGAAGACGTCGTCCTGCGCGCCGAAGACCACTGCCTTGGGCAGGTGCACATCGCGCAGCCGGGCCAACTGGTCAGCGGGCAGGCCGGGTACGCCGTCGCCGAGCATGCTCCACAGGCCCCCTTCGGCGCCGGACACCTGGTAGGGCCGCCGCCATACGTCCACGCCCCTGCTGTCCAGCGCCGGGCACCCGGGCCCGCACCGCGAGTTGTACAGCCCGCGGATCAGCGAGTCGGAGCTGAGTCCGAGCCGCAGCAGGCTGGTGCGGTACGGATCGAGCAACACGTAACGGAACGCGGGCGGCGATCCGGCGCCGGTGTCGAGGGCGTCGCCGTCGAGGAGCATCAACCCGCCGATGCGTCCGGGCGCGCGCAACGCTGCCTTCGCCACCATGGCGGCCCCGCTGGAGTGGCCCACCAGCAGCGGACGACGGCCCGGACCGCCCAGATGCATCGCGTCCAGGAAGCCGAGGAGTTGTCGGGTGAGGTGGTCGACCGTGTACGGGCCGCGCCGTTGGCTGTAGCCGTCGCCGGTGAGGTCGAGGGCGTACACCCGGTGGTGGCGGGCGAGCAGCGGGGCGAGCCGCGACCAGGTGTCGACCGATTCGAAGGCGCCGTGCACCAGGACGATCGGGCTACCGGTGTTCCCCCATGCCTGGTAGCGGGTGCGGACGTCGGCCGCCTGCACGTAGCTGAGCCCAGAAGGCGGTGCGGCCCGCTCGGCCGTGGCGGCGTTGTACGCGAACGACGCCAGGGTCACCGCGACCAGTAGCCCGGCACAGGTCAGGGCTATGCGCCGGGTCCACCGCGCCAGCCGGGAGGGGGCGGCGGAGCGGGGCGGCGCCTCGTCGGCGGATCCGCGCGGGCCGTCGATCAGCTCTGTCTCGTCGTTCGTCACTGCGTGATCCAAACCGCGTGTCCTGGTGGTGAGGGCCTGGTCCTTGATGGAGGCCACCGCCGCCCGGCCGTTGGCGGTGGCGGCCGGGGCGGCACGCGCAGCATTGTGCCCCGCCCGGCTGTCCGCCCCGCGAGCAACCCTCGCTCCTGGTCCCCGTCCACGCGTCGCACCGCGGAAGGAATCCGGGGTACTCCGTCCGCAGCATTGACCGGGACATGGTCAAGGCCTACAGTCCCAAATCGAGTTAGGAAACTTTCCTAACGGCTGGCTGGATCGGATTCTGCACCGCCACCGGCGACATGCTGGGGGCCGGGCCAGGACGAGCACGCCTACTTCGCCGACTTCGAGTTGAGCACCCAGTGCATCGGCCCCTGAGCCTCCTCGCGGAGCAACGTGACATTGTACGCTGGGGTCCCGTAGGCCCATAGAGGACCGAGGACCGCCGATGAGCCACCTCAAGCGCAGCTTGACCACCGTTCAGGAACGGCTGCGCGACAAGGTCGCCGATGCCCTGCACGCCGCGCTCATCGCCGGTGAACTCCGCCCAGGGGTGGTCTACTCGGCTCCCGCGCTCGCCGCCGACTTCGGCGTCTCGGCAACGCCCGTCCGGGAGGCCATGCTTGACCTGGCGCGCGAGGGACTGGTCGAGCCGGTACGCAACAAGGGCTTCCGCATCACCGAGATGACGGAGAGCGATCTCGACCAGTACACCGAGATCCGCGCCCTCATCGAGGTGCCAACCGTCGGCCTCGTCGCCAGGAGCGCCGACCCCGAGCGGCTGCGCGAACTGCGCCCGGTCGCGGAGGAGATCGTCACCTCCGCCCGGGCGCACGACCTCATCGGCTACCTGGATGCCGACCGGCGGTTCCACCTCGGCCTGCTGTCGCTGGCCGGAAACGCCCGGTTGGTCGAGTCGGTGGACGATCTGCGCAAGCGCTCCCGCCTCTACGGGCTGACACGGCTGGACGAACGCGGTGAACTGGTGACCTCGGCCGAAGAGCACCTGGAACTGCTGGACCTGGTGGCCGCCGGTGACGTCGAGGGAGCCGAGGCCTGCATGGCCCGCCATATCGGGCACGTTCGCTCGCTGTGGGCGAAGGGCGGGGAAGAAGGCGGCGTCCGGCGTCCGTCTCTGAGGTCCGTCAGCCGCTGAGGCATCCCAGCGCGCACTGCTGGTTCCTGACCCCTGGTCAGTGAAATTTCACATTACTGTGTTACCGGTCGCATCGCAGAGCTCTTCGCCCTTCACCGCCACTGTGGAGTGACCATGGCCAAGCGCTCCGCCCAACTCGCCCTGGCCGCAGCCCTGTCCGCCGCACTGGCCGTACCGGCAATGGCTACGAGCGCGCCGACAGCCCGTCCGGCTTCGATGCCTGGCGGACCAGACGGGGCGCCGACGCCGCTCTGCAGAAGGAGTACAACGCCTTCCTCGACCGGCAGATCGCCCAGGTGGCCAAGCTCTGGGTGCCCACCACCACGTTCACGCCCATCGGCTCGCTGAAGTACGCGAGCGCCGCGCAGGTGCGTTCCGCCTTCATGAAGGCCACGCGGCTGACACCGGTGTGCCGGGGCAACGGCGGCTGGAAGAACAGACCCCGCTTCATCTGCACCGGCCGAATCGCGGCCGAACTCACCAACTCCGGCAACCGCGACCAGGTCTTCAAGGACATGTCCCACGCGGTCGACCACCTGATACTCGTCCGCACCACGAAGACCGCGAACAACCCGGCCGACATGAACTGCTACTTCGGAGCGGTCACCATCAAGACGGATAGCCGCACCGGCACCGCCGACTACACCTGCGAGGGCCCGCTTCGCTGACGGCAGCCGCCGCGGCTGGTTTCGTTCGCCAGCCGCGGCGGGGTCGAGCAGGGGAGTCGGACGCTCAGCGGCGCCGCGGTTCGTTCCAGATGCCGTTGATGGGTTCGGCGTACAGGTCGTTCTTGGTCAGACTGGGCAGGCGGAGTGCCGCCTCGACGGTGCGCAGCATGCTGTAGTGCGTGTAACGGTCCGCGGAGGTGCTGCCCGCCCGCACTCCCCGGGAGCCGAGGACGAGGGTGGGAACGCGCTGCAACGACTGCTGTCCGTCGGCCGCGTCCTCGTCCCAGGTGAGGATGAGCAGGGACCGCTGGGTCTTCCACGCGGGGGAGTTGAAGATGGTCGGCAGGGTCTGGGAGAGCCAGGTGTCCCCGGCGGTGACGCCGCACCCCTCCATGTCGTAGCAGTCGTCGGCGCTGAGCCAGGAGAAGGTCGGGGTGGTCGAGGTCTTCTGCAGGTCGCTGCTCATCTGGGTGAGCGGCTGGAGGTGCGTCTTGCAGTTGACCGGGTTGTCCTTGACGTCCTTGAAGAAGTAGAAGGGCAGGTCGTCGATGGTGTACGCGCCGTGGGCGGTGGTGTCGCAGGGGCCCGCCGCGTTCTGCATGTAGCCGCGCCAGGTGCCGCCCGCCTTGGTCACCAGGTCACCGATGTGCGGGGCGTTGACCGTGCTGGCGAACGGGGTGTTGTCGTTGACGTTGAACAGGCTGCCACCGGCCATGGCGACGTAGTTGGGGTCGCTCGGGTGCACTTCGGCTATGGCGTTGGTGAGGTTGGCACCCTTGGGGACCAGGCTGTTGATGTAGGGCGCGCCCGTCGTGTTGCCGATGATGCCGCGGTAGTCCTGGTTCTCCATCATCACGTAGAACACGTGGTCGTAACCGGGTACGTGGGGCTTCGGCGGAACGGGCTTCGGCGGCGCGGGTACCGGGGCGGAGATCTTGAGGGAGAGGTCGTCGACGTAACCCTGGCCGTGGCCTTGGCGGTTGGTGGGCTGCGGCCCGGTGACGGTCATCACCGTGCGGATCGCGCGGGTGCCGACCGGGATCCTGCCGAGGGCCTGTTCGGGAAGCAGTTCGGTGGTGTAACGGCGCATCTGCGGGGTGACCGGCTTCAGCGTCGCCGATCCCAGTACCTTGCCCTTGGAGCCCAGGAAGGTGCTGGTCACGGTGGCGTTGTCGCTGACGGCACCGGTGCCGCCCAGCCATCCGGTCAGGTTGTAGGTGACGTTGCCGCGGTCGATGCGCTTGGCGGCGGCGGACACGTCGGCGGTCTGGGTGCCGGTGCTGACCCCGCCACCGCCGCCGGAGAAGAAGTTCCTGCCGCGGCTCTTCGGGCCGGGGCTGGTGGGCGTCGGGTAGTTGGTGATGCCTTCGCCGCCCTTGGCGCCGTAGGCCGTGGCGTTGAGCAGGCCGGTGACCTGCCAACCGGGGACGGTGTTGGTGTCCACGCCGATCTGGGTGCCTTCGCCCAGCTCGGCGTCGCCGTTGACGATCAGGTTCGGTCCGCTGCCCGTCTTCGGTGCGGGCGGCGGGGTGGTCGGGGGCTGCGGTGTCGGCGCGGGCTGGACGGTGAGCTGGACCGGCCCGGCCAGTGCCGTGTAGCCGTCGTCGTGGAGGTAGTAGACGTCGTACGTGCCGGGGGCCAGCGTGTAGGTGTCGAAGGTGACGGAGCCGCTGGCGTTGGGGGTGTACTGCCACATCGTCGAGGACTGCGTGCCCGGCTTGACGCCGGCGGGGTAGAGCCCGACCCAGTTCTTGGCACTGAGGTCGGCCGCGGGAGCCGAGTAGTTGAAGGTGACCGCCTCACCCTGGTGCACGGGTGCGGGGGTCGACTCGGTCAGTGTCGGCCCACCGGCCACGGCGGCCGAGGAGGCGGACGGCGCGGGTGCGGAGACAGCCTGAGAAGCGCCGGTGGCCGCCAGCGACAACGTCACCGTGGTCACCGTGGCGAGCTGGAAGCCTCTGCGGCGCCAGGAAAGTTGTTTAGACATGTTGAGGACTGTGGTCGGTGATGTGATCCCTCGCACAACACGTGGATGACGGCATGGCGAACAGTTGATGGGCGGCGATGGTGTGCGGCCATCCGCGCTGAACTGCGCCCGGTTTACGGCGTTTTGTGGGGCCGGTGGCTGGGGTCCGTCCGGGAATCCGCCAACGGCCGCGCCCGCCAACACGCCCAAGTCGGCGAACCCGCCGTTGGCCGGGCGGGGCGCGGCGGGTGAAATCGGACGAACGGGGATGTGTGGCGGGCGCCGTCGACCCGTTGTCCGGTTCCCGCGCGGCTGCTGGTCCGGGGTCTGCTGTGGTCCGGGTCGCGGGCGGCGCGCGGCTCTCCGGCCGGTTGAGCACGGGAGGGCGGCACTGGCAGGAAAGGGTCGCTCGCTGCGCAGTGATCACGCCAGTCTCAATTTCCCTCTGTAGTCGGCGACTTGCTCACGGTTACCGTTGCCGTGTTCGTTTCCACCGCTTCGATCCAAAGGATCCAAAGGAGACGTATGCGCACGTTAGCGCCCTTGGGGCGGTTCGTTGCCATCGCCGTGTCGGGTCTCGCGCTCGCCGCGATTCCCGTCTTCGCCGCACCGGCGCAGGCGACCCCCGCCCCGTCAGCCGGCCACCACGCCGCGGTCAAGCGACCGCTCGACAACGGCTACTTCCTGGCCGGCTCAACGCTCTTCCGCAACCAGGCCTGGACGTCCGGCAACGGGCGGGCGGTCCTGCGCCTACAGCAGGACGGCAACCTGGTGCTGTACAAGGACGGCCGGGCCGCGTGGCAGGCCGTCGGAGCCTGGCCCAGCGGCACCAGTGCCGTGATGCAGGCCGACGGCAACTTCGTGGTGTACGCCCCGGGCGGCGTCCCGGTCTGGGCCTCGGGGACGTGGGGCTACGCCGGGGCCTACCTGGCTGTACAGGATGACGGCAATCTCGTCATCTACACCCCCGACGGCGTCCCGGTCTGGGCCTCCAGCACCGGAGACTGACGCGTCGTGAACTCCCCATGGCGGCGGCACCGCGCCGCCATGGGGAGCTTTGCGGGTGTCCGGCATCCAACCGCGGCGGCGACCGTCACACCCGGTCCGCCTCCAGCGCGGTCCGCACGCGCATCGCCACGTCCGCCGCTTCCTGCTCCGAGGAGTAGCGCCTCCGGGGCCAGAAGAAGCCGCGCAGCCCGTCCTTGGGATTGCGGGGCACCACATGCACATGAAAGTGCGGCACCGACTGGCTGATCCGGTTGTTGGCCGCGACGAACGACCCGGCGGCTTCCATGCCGCGCTCCACCGCCCCCGTGATCAGCTGGACCCGGGTGAAGAACGGCCCCACCTCCGCCTCGGGCAGGTCCATCAGGGTCTCCATATGCCGCTTGGGCACCACCAGCACATGGCCCGGAAACAGTGGTCGGGCATCCAGGAAGGCCACTGTCGTCTCGTCCTCGAAGACCCGGTGGGCGGCCGCCTCACCCGTCGCGATCGCACAGAAGATGCAGTTCACGACGACAGTCAACTATCCGTCCGGCTGATCTGGCCGGTTAGGCGTGGGTGGGTTCCGCTCGCCCAGGGCGGAACCTCCGGCTCGCGACGGGAACCGCGGTCCCGGGCGCTGTTCCCGATACCGCCGCGGAGCGCGAAGCTGGAGGAGAGGGGGGTGTCGCGGGCGAGCGGCGTGGGCCGGTGCATGGAGGAGCGGGATGAACGGCTCCGTACCGATCGGGAAGATCTTCGGAATACCCCTGCGGGCCCACTGGAGCGTGCTGGTGCTGCTGGTGCTGCTGGGGTACGGCCTCGGAAGGGGCACCATCCCCGCGCTGGCCCCGGGCCGGGGTACGGGCGTGTACACGGTGGCCGCGCTGCTCGGTGCACTGGCCTTGCTGGCGAGTCTGCTGCTGCATGAGTCGGCGCATGCCGTGGTGGCCCGCAGGCGCGGTGTGGTGGTGGAGGACATGACGCTGTGGGCGCTGGGCGGAGTCACCCGGATCGGGCGTGCCGAGACTCCGCGCGCGATGCTGCTGATCTCCGGCTGCGGTCCGCTGGCCAGCCTGCTGCTGGGCGGGATCGGGATCGGTGGTGCGGTGGCGGTACGTGCGGCGCTCGGTTGGAACGTGGCCGCGGCCGTCCTGTTCTGGGTGGGTTGGGCCAATCTGCTGCTCGCCGGGTTCAATCTGCTGCCCGCCGCTCCGCTGGACGGAGGGCGGATCGTGCAGGCCGTGTTGTGGGGGCGTACCGGCGATCGGGAGCGCGCGGAGCGGGCCGCCGGGCGCAGCGGGCAGGTCGTGGGAGCGCTGCTGGTGGGGCTTGGTGTCATCAGCTTCTTCCGCGGCGCCGCCAACGGCCTGTGGCTGATGCTCATCGGGTTCTTCCTATCCGGTACCGCGGGGGCGGAGGCCCAGCGCGCCACGCTGAGCGCCGCACTGCGCGGGGTTCCGGTGGCGCGCGCCATGTCGGCCCCCGTCGTGGCGAGCCCGGAGTGGCTGACGGTGAGCCGGTTCCTTGAGGAGATGGAGTCGCAGCGGCGGCATTCGGGTATACCGCTGCTCGACTTCGAGGGTCGGCCATCCGGCATGGTGACCATGCGTCAGCTTGCCATGGTGCCCGGGCCGGACCGTGACCACGTCCGGCTTCGCGACGTGGCCACGCCCCTGTCCCGTTGCACCGTCGCCGCCCCGGACGAGGACCTCGTCGAGGTGCTCGGCCGGGCGGGCCCTGCCGGCCCGCTGCGGATCCTGGTCGTGGACGGCGGCCGGCTCGTCGGCATCGTCACCGCACACGACATCTCGCGGCTCACCCAACTCCTCTCGGATCGCCGCCCGGTCAGGCGCGACGGCCCGCGGTGACGGACCCGGTCTGAACGCCGTCGCGCCGTGGCGCACCGCGTGGTCGCTCTCCCCAGGGCCGTGGGCGGCCTAGGGTCGATCCAACGGATCTGCGCCGGGTACCGGCTGAAGATCCGCCGGACAGGTTCCGGCCCACCGCCCGCCGACGATCACAGGAACCGACTATGAACGCCCCGCCGCAACTCCCCGGCGTGCTGGCCGACTTGGCCCCGCTGCTCGATCACTGGGGGTACCTGGCGGTCGGCGGCCTGGTGTTCCTGGAGGACTTCGGCATTCCGGTGCCCGGGGAGACCTTGCTGATCGCTGCGGCGGTCTACGCGGGAGCAGGGCGCCTGAACATCTTCGTGGTCGCCGTGATCGCCTTCGTCGCCGCTGTCTGCGGCGACAACATCGGCTACGTCATCGGCCGCTTCGGCGGCCACCGGCTCGTCACCCGCTACGGACGCTATGTGCTGTTGACCCCTGAGCGCATCGCCAAGGCCGAGTCGTTCTTCGCCCGGCACGGTGGGAAGGTCGTCACCGTCGCCCGGTTCATCGAGGGACTGCGTCAGGCCAACGGCATCATCGCCGGTCTGGCCGAGATGCCCTGGCTGCGGTTCCTGTTCTTCAACGCCGTGGGCGCGGCGCTGTGGGTCGGCACCTGGGTGACCGTCGGCGTTCTCGCCGGGGAGCACCTCGACACCCTCTATCCGGCGATCCAACGCTACGAGCTGTACGTACTGGCCGCGGTCGCGATGCTGATCCTCGTCCTCCTCACCCGCCGCCTGCGCCGCCGCAGGGCCGCCCAGAAGTCGGATTCCTGACGGCACCTCGGACGCCGGTGCGGCGTGGCCGTGCCATCCAACGGGTGAAACCTGATCAGCCGGAGTTCCCGGCCGGAACGTCTGGGCAGAAGATGTGCGGTGCCACCCGGTCGCTGACGATGAGGCAGGCGTGATCCGTAAGAGAGTGATCGTGTCCGGAGAGGTACATGGAGTGTTCTTCCGCGACACCTGCCGTCGTACCGCGCTGGAGCACGGCGTGGCGGGCTGGGTGCGGAACCTCCCGGACGGGACGGTCGAGGCCGTGTTCGCGGGCGCGCCGGACGCCGTGGAGCAGATGGTGGCCTGGGCGCGCCAAGGCCCACCTCTGGCGATCGTCGACCGGGTGCTGGTCTACGACGAGGAACCCGAGGGACTCACCGGCTTCGAGATCCGCCCGACGCCAGGGGGCTGAGCGGCCTTCTCGTGGCGGAAGTCGAGCAGGGCCCTGTCGACCTCCTCGGCATGGGTCCAGCCGATGTCGTGCGGGCCGCCGGAGATCTCCACCAGTCGGCTGTCCTCGATGAGCGCGGGTAGGCGCCTGCGGGTGGCTGAGCGGGTACCCGTGGATCAGGCTCACGGGCTGCCCTCGCCGTGGTCCTCGTAGTACAGATCGATGCTCCCGGAGTTCTCCTGGCCCACAGTGACGTACGGCATCGTCTTCCCCGATCTCCGCCGCGCTCCGCCGAATCCGCCCCGGACGCACCAAGCTCCATCGCAACCGACGCCACCGGTGATCGCATCTCGGGCAGTCACGCACCGGCTGCCGTGTGCCGTCTTCGCCGGGTGGCCCCGAGCCGTCAGACCGCCTCCAGGATCGTGGCGTTGGCGAGGCCACCGGCTTCGCACATGGTCTGCAGGGCATAGCGCGCACCGCGCTGGCGCATGGCGTGGACGAGGGTCGTCATCAGCCGGGTTCCGCTGGCGCCCAGCGGGTGGCCCAGGGCGATGGCGCCGCCGTTGACGTTGACCTTCGCCGGGTCCGCGCCGGTCTCCTGCAGCCAGGCCAGGACGACGCTGGCGAACGCCTCGTTGACCTCGAACAGGTCGACGTCCGCCAACCGCAGCCCGGCGCGGCGCAGCACCTTCTCGGTTGCCGGTATCACACCGGTGAGCATCAGCAGCGGGTCGGACCCGGTGACCGCGAAACCGTGCAGCCGAGCCATCGGCCGCAGCCCGAGGCGGGCGGCGGTCTGGCTGGAGGTGATCAGCACGGCGGAGGCCCCGTCGTTGATCGGACTGCTGTTGCCCGCCGTGACCGACCAGTCGATCTGCGGGAAGCGCTCGGCGAAGACCGGGTCGGCGAAGGCCGGGCGCAGTCCCGCGAGGACGTCGGGGGTGGTGCCCGGCCGTACGGACTCGTCGGCCGTCACCACGTTGGCGCCGGTGGTGACGGGGGCGAGTTCGGCATCGAACAGGCCGTCAGCGTATGCCCGTGCCGCACGCTGGTGCGAGGTGGTGGCGAAGGCGTCCATCTGGTCCCGGTCGATGGACCACTTGGCGGCGATCAACTCGGCGCTGACGCCCTGCGGCACGAGGCCGTCGGGGTATCGGGCGGCGATCCCGGGGCCGAACGGGTCGGCGCCCGGCGGCACGTTGGACCACATCGGCACCCTGCTCATGGACTCGACACCGCATGCGACGACCAGGTCGTAGGCGCCGGAGATGACGCCCTGGGCCGCGAAGTGGACGGCCTGCTGGGAGGAGCCGCACTGCCGGTCGACGGTGGTCGCCGGGACGGACTCGGGGAATCCGGCGGACAACCAGGCGTTGCGGGTGGTGTTCATCGCCTGCTCGCCGACCTGGTCGACACAGCCGCCGATCACATCGTCGACCAGCGCGGGATCCACGCCGCTGCGGTCGATGAGGGCGCTCAGGGTGTGGGCGAGGAGCTGGACCGGATGGACGGCGGCGAGCGCACCGCCCGGCTTGCCCTTCCCGATCGGAGTGCGTACGGCTTCGACGATGACGGCGTCATTCATGTCCGGCTGCCTCCTGGGCGATCGGGTCGGCCGTTGTATGCCGGACAGCGTCGCCGTTGGGGTGGGTTTGAATTCTGAACCCACTCTAACTCGGTTAGTTTGAGAAGCAAACGCACAGAACTATGCTGGGACGATGAAGAACCCACGCCCGTGTTCGGTCGCCGACACGCTCGCCGTCGTCGGGGAGAAGCACTCCCTGCTGGTGCTCCGCGAGGCCTTCCTCGGCGTCCGGCGCTTCGACGCGATGGTCCGCAACATCGGCGCTCCGCGTGACGTCCTCGCCGCCCGGCTGCGGCACCTCGTCGAGGCCGGGGTGCTGGAGAAGGTCCCCTACAGCGAACGGCCGCAGCGCTTCGAGTACCTCCCCACCGCGGCGGGCTGGGAACTCCAGCCCGTGCTGCTGATGCTCATGAACTGGGGCGACCGACACCTCGCCGACCGGCCGCCGATGGTTTTGGAACACTCCTGCGGCGCCGACCTGGCCCCCGTCGTCGTCTGTGGGAACTGCGGCGATCACGCGAACCGGGGCACGCTCACGCCGCGGGTAGCGGCCCCTGGCTGGACCACCACCGGCCCCGCCGACGACGGAAAGCCGCCCGCTGACCCCATCGGCTCCACTGCAGCGGTCACGCGGGACCACTGATCACCGGTTCAGGCGGCGCCCGGCGGCGATCTGGAGGCAAGCTGAGGACATGCTCCGTTGGCCGCCGAGGGGATTCGGCCGTTCCTGGCAGCCTGGCCATGCGCCCGCGATGGTCGCGTTTCCGCTGGCGCTCATCGCCGTGATCTGCGTCGTCGACATACTGTCCCCGCCGCACATCCATCTCGGCCCGCTGCTCGTGGCGGCCCCCGCGGTCACGGTGGCGTTCGCCGGAGTGCGGCTCACGGCGCTGATCGGTGTCCTCGCGGTCGGGGCGCAGGTGCTGATCGGGGTGATGAGAGGGGTGCTGGCCACCGCCAACCTGGAGGCCCAGATCGCCGCCCTGATCGTGGTGTCGGGCCTCCTCGTCGCCCTCTGCCTGGTACGTGACCGGCATGAGCGCCAGCTGCGCCAGGTGAGGTCGGTGGCCGAGGCCGCCCAGCACGTCCTGCTGCGGCCGCTGCCCCGCCGCAGCGGCCCACTGCGGATCGGCTGCCTCTACCTCCCGGCCGAGGAAGAGGCCGAAATGGGCGGGGACCTCTACGCGGCCGCCCGCACCCCCACCAGCACCCGGCTGCTCATCGGTGACGTCCGCGGCAAGGGCCTGGCCGCGATCAGCCATGCGGCCCTGCTGCTCGGCGCCTTCCGTGCGGCCGCCCACCGGCAGGCCACCCTGCCGCGGCTGGCTGTCCACCTCGACGGCGCCACCCGGTGGGACACCAGCCAGTGGCAAGGCGATGCGGACCAGGACACCGACGAGTCCTTCGCGACCGCCACCTTCCTGGACCTCCCCGACCACGAGGCGGTCGTCCACCTGATCGCCTGCGGTCACCCGCCACCGCTGCTGTTCCACGACGACAGCGTGACCACGCTCCCGGCCAAGACCAGCCACCTGCCGATCGGCCTGGGCGGACTCATCGGTTCCAACACCTACGACGTCGAGACGTTCCCGTTCGAAGACGGCGACCTGCTGTTGTTCTACACGGACGGTGTGAGCGAAGCCCGCGACGCCGACGGGAGGTTCTACCCGCTCCGCGAACGGGCGGCGGCGTGGACCAGGTGCGAGCCCGAAGAACTGATCCGCCATCTGTGCGCCGACCTGCTGGCCCACGTCGATGGCCACCTGGGCGATGACGCGGCGGTGGTCGCCATCCGGCGCGGCGCGGTCTGACCCCTTCCGAGACGGTCATCCGGTGCCGGAGCCCGCGGCTGGGTCCGCGTGACCGTGAGTGTGCGCGGTCCGCCCGTGGTGCCGGCCGTCGCGAGCAACTGAGTTGCCCTGCACGGCAGTTCGGGTGCCCGCGGGCCGTAGCGCACCGGTCACTTGCCGGGCGGCGGAGGCAGCCGCAGATGGGCCAGGTCCGCGGGCACCGGGGCACTGGGCCGGACGAACGGCGGGGCCTGGTCCGCCGAGGCAGGGGCGTCGGCGAGCCGGAAGCGTTGGCGCAACCGCCGGTAGAAGTCGTCCGGGCCCAACCGCAGCAGGCGCAGGCGCTCCGGAGCCTTGTAGGCGGCGACCCAGTCGCCGGGGTCCAGAACCCCGCGCAGTTGCCCGTCGATGCTGACCGCCACCTGCCCCGAGTTCGGCAGCACCCGCACCGCGATGGCCTCGTCCGCCGAGGCCACCACGGTGCGGTCGAAGGCCATGTGCGCGGCGACCGGGGTGAAGATGACCGCGTCCATGAAGGGGGAGACCACCGGCCCTCCGGCGGCGAAGCTGTAGGCGGTCGATCCCGTGGGGGTGGCCACGATGACCGCGTCGGCCGAGTAGGCGGCGAGCAACTGCCCGGTGATGTACACGGCCAGACTCGCCTGCCGGTCCCGGGCCAGCTTCTCGAAGACCACGTCGTTCACGGCGATGACGTCCAGGGCTACGCCCCAGCCGACCTCCGGGGGCGTGCCGGGGCGGGCCTTGGGTGGGGGCAGGGCCGGGCCGCGCCCGTAGCGCAGCAGGGCGTCCATGCCGACCGGCATCTCCAGGGGCCGCGACGCTCGCAGGGTGAGCATCATGCGTTCCTCGATCGTGGCCCGGCTCTCATGGACGGCGTCCAAGGCGCGCACGATCTCGTCGCTGGTGGTCTCGGTGAGGAAGCCGACCCGGCCCACATTCACGCCCAGCACCGCGGCACCGTTCTTGGCGGCGATGCGCGCGCCCCGCAGGAACGTACCGTCGCCGCCGAAGGTGACGATGAGATCGGGGTGGCCGGCGGCTGCCGCCTCCTCCTGGCCGCTGCGCCGGGGCGCGTCGCTGCGCCACACATCGATTTCGGTGCACGGGATGTCCCGGTCCGCGCACCAGGCGCGTACGGCGGCTGCCGCCGCGACGGCGAGGGGGCGGGCCTGGTGGACCACTAGGCCAAGGCGGTTGACAGGCATCGTCGTCTCCACGGTAGAGCGAACCGGAGCGCGCGGGCGCGCCCGGGACCGCGTACGGCGGACGGCCCCGCAGTCCAGGCCGCGCACACCCGGTGGCGGCAGGGGCGCACCGCGGCATCACTCGCGGTGAGCGGGACGGCGGCCGGGGGGTGGCTCCGGTTCGGGGCGGGTGGTGGGGAGTGTGAGCGGCCGGGACTGCGGGCTCTTACTGGACACGGTGACCGCCTGGCCGCAGTGGCGGATCTCCAGCGGCGCCCCGTCCAGCAGGGTGTAGGTGGCGGTCGAGCCGGTGATCTCGACCCGCAGCCGCCGCCGCAGGACCTGCACCGTGAAGGCGAGCCGCCCGAGTTTCTCGGGCAGCCGGGGCGCGAAGCAGAGCGTTCCGTCGGCGTGCCGCATGCCACCGAACCCCGCGACGAGGGTCAGCCAGGTCCCGGCGAGGGAGGCGATATGCAGGCCGTCGCGGGTGTTGTTCTCCAGGTCGTACAGGTCCATCAAGGCCGCCTCCGACAGATAGTCGAAGGCCAGCCGCAGATGGCCGACCTCGGCGGCCACGATCCCCTGGATGCACGCCGACAGCGACGAGTCCCGTACCGTCAGCGGCTCGTAGTACTCGAAGTTGCGCGCCTTCTGCTCCTCCTCGAAGGCGTCTCCTCGGATGAACATCGCGAACACCAGATCCGCCTGCTTGACCACCTGCTTGCGGTACAGGTCGAAGTACGGGAAGTGCAGCAGCAGCGGGTACTGGTCGGGCCGGGTGTGTGCGAAGTCCCACACCTGGTGGCGGGTGAAGTCCGCGGACTGTTCGTGGACCCGCAGCGCGCTGTTGTACGGCAGGGTCATGGCTTCGGCGGCGTCCCGCCAGGCGGCGGCCTCCTCGTCGTCGACGCCGAGCGCGGCGGCCTGCTGCTCATGGCGCTCGACGGCGCTGGCGGCGTTCCGCAGGTTCTCCTGGGCCAGCAGGTTGGTGTAGACGTTGTCGTCCGCGACCGGGCTGTACTCGTCGGGGCCGGTCACCCCGTCGATGTGGAAGCGGCCGTGCGGATCGTGGTGACCGAGCGACTGCCACAACCGAGCGGTCTCCACCAGCAGTTCCACCCCGGTGTCACGCTCGAACTCCTCGTCGCCGGCGGTCGACACATAGAGCGCGGCGGCATGCGCGATGTCCGCGTTGACGTGGAAGGCGGCGGTTCCGGCCGGCCAGTACCCGGAGCATTCCTGGCCGTCGATGGTCCGCCAGGGGAAGGCGGCCCCCTTCAGACCCAGCTGGCGGGCCCGCTCCCGGGCGGTGGGCAGGGTGCTCTGCCGCCAACGCAGAGCCTCGGCGACCGAGTCCGGAGCGGTGTGGGTGAGCAGTGGCAGGACGAAGCCCTCAGTGTCCCAGAACGAGTGCCCGTCATAGCCGGAGCCGGTCAGGCCTTTCGCCGGGATCGCCCGCCGCTCGGCGCGGGCACCGGCCTGCAGTACGTGGAAGAGGGCGAAGCGGACGGCCTGTTGGATCTCCTCATCGCCGTCGATCTCGACATCGGCGCACGCCCAGAAGTCGTCCAGGTATCCGCGCTGTTCGTCGAGCAGACCCTGCCAGGTGGTGCTGCGGGCGGCAGCGATCGCGGCCTCCACCTGGTCGCGTACGGCGGGCAGCGAGCGAACTGCCGACCAGCCGTAGGCGACCAGCTTCTCCAGCCGCAGCGTCTCGCCGGGCGCCAGCTCGCAGGTGACGGTGAGTCGGCCGACGTCCTCCATGCTCTCACTGGAGACCTGGGTGGCCGGCGGCCCCTGCACGGTGTGGTCGGTGGCCGCCGCGACCCGCAGGCCGCTCGCGGCGGTGCAGTGCACCAGCCGCATCCGCATGCCCTGGGAGTAGTGCTCCTCGGGCTCCAGTGGGGACTCCAGGGCGGCGGAGACCCGGGGATCGCCGGTGACCTGCGGCAGCTGCTCGTTGGCCACGAGCTCGGACTGGACGACCAGCCGCACCTTGGCGTTCAGCGGTTCCACTTCGTAGCAGATGGCGGCGATGGACCGCTGGGTGAGCGAGACCAGGCGGGTGGAGCGCACCCGGACGGTGACGCCGGAAGGCGAGGTCCAATCGCAGGTGCGGTACAGGAACCCGCCGCGTAGATCGAGCACCCGCTCGTGCGAGCGCAACTGCCCGTAGCGCAGATCGAACGGCTCGTCATCGACCAGCAGCCGGATGATCTTTCCGTTGGTCACGTTGATCACCGTCTGGCCGGACTCCGGATAGCCGTAGCCCGCTTCCGCGTACGGCAGCGGATGTACCTCGTGCACTCCGTTGAGATATGAGCCCGGCAGGCCGTGCGGCTCGCCCTCGTCGAGGTTGCCACGCCAGCCGATGTGGCCGTTGGACAGGGCGAAGACCGACTCGGTCTGGGCGAGCACATCGAGGTGGAGGCTGGTCTCGCGCAGGCACCAGGGCTCGACCGCGAAGGCGTCGTGGCTGATCATGTGCGATCCTCCAGCAGCTCCGCGAGGTCCCGCACGACGATGTCGGCGCCGTGCGCCCGCAGGGCGTCCGCCTGGCCGACCCGGTCGACGCCCACCACGTAACCGAAGTGGCCGCTTCGGCCCGCGTCCATGCCCGCCAGGGCGTCCTCGAACACGGCCGCAGCCACCGGCTCGACGCCAAGGTCGTGGGCAGCCTCCAGGAAGGTGTCGGGGTGCGGCTTCCCCGGCAGCTTGCGCTCCTTGGCGACGATGCCGTCGATCCGCACGTCGAAGCGCTTGTCCATGCCCACCGAGGCCAGGACATCGCGGCAGTTGGCACTGGACGAGACCACGGCCGTACGCAGACCGGCCGCGCGTACCGCCTCCACATAGCGGACGGATCCGGGGTACGCCTCGACGCCCTCCGTGTGGATCTTCTCCAGCAGCAGAGCGTTCTTGCGGTTGCCCAGGCCGTGCACGGTGTCGCGATCGGGCGGATCGTCATCGCTGCCCTCGGGCAACTCGATGCCGCGCGAGGCGAGGAACGCGCGTACCCCGTCGGCTCGCGGGCGCCCGTCGACGTACTCGTCGTAGTCGGCCACCGCGTCGAAGGGCCGGAAGCCCGGCCCGTCGCGGCGACGCAGGAACTCGTCGAACGTCGCCTTCCACGCGGCGGCGTGCACGACCGCGGTCTTGGTCAGCACGCCGTCGAGGTCGAACAGGCACGCCCGGATGCCGTCCGGGAGACCGATCTGTGTCATGGAACGCGCTTCCCCGCACCCTGTCCGCGGCATGCCTGATGCCGCCTCGGGCCAGCCGTACGCCGGAGAGTTGTCAGCCATGCCGACGAACCCCGGCACGGCCGCCGCCGGCCATGACACCCGTACGGCGCTCACGGCGCGTTAGCGACCCCCGGCAGGACCGCGCCGTCACACTGGCTCGGGGGCGTGGTCGGACGAGAGCAGGTGAGGTCGCTGTGACGTTTGGGCTGGCTCCCCGCAAGGCGCTGCCGAGGGTGCCACTGCACCCTGGAGAGGGTGACAAGTCCCATCTGACCAGCATCGAGGGCCTGGCCGCGCTGTCCCTGGACGCGCTGAGCTCGGTGGCCTACGGTCCCGAGGCGATCGTGGTGGTGCTGATCGCCGCCGGGACCGGCGCCCTGACCTCGACGCTCCCGGTCACCCTGGTCATCACCGGCCTGCTCGCGGTGCTCGTCATCTCCTACTGCCAGGTGATCGCGGTCCACCCGGACGGCGGCGGGGCCTACGCGGTGGCCAAGCAGTCACTCGGGGCACGGGCCAGCCTGCTGGCGGCGGCGAGCCTGGTCGTCGACTACGTACTCACCGTGGCGGTCAGCCTCGCCGCGGGCGCCGCCAGCCTCGCCTCGGCCTTCCCGGCACTGGCCCACCATCTGCTGGCCGTCTGCCTGGCGGGCCTCGTGCTGCTCACCGCCGTCAACCTGCGCGGCATCGCGGAGAGCGCGCGGGTGCTGATGCTTCCCACGGTGCTGTTCATCGTGAGCGTCCTCGGCATCATCGTCGCGGGACTACTGCGCTCCCACCCGGCCGCGACGGTCGGCAGCGTCCAGCCCGTGCACGCCACCCAAACCCTCGGTCTGCTCCTGCTGTTGAAGGCGTTCTCCTCCGGGTGCTCGGCACTGACCGGAGTGGAAGCCATCGCCAACGGCGTACCGGTGTTCCGCGAACCGCGTGTCAAACGCGCTCAACGCACGGAACTGATGCTCGGCTCGCTGCTCGGTGTGATGCTCGTCGGCCTGTCGGTCCTGATCCGCCGCGACCATGTGGCACCGCGCGGCGGGGTGACGGTGCTGGCCCAACTGACCGCCGGGGCCTACGGAACCGGGTGGGCGTACTACGCCACCAACCTCATCGTCACGCTCGCCCTCGCACTCGCCGCGAACACCAGCTTCGGCGGACTGCCCGTCCTGATGAGCCTGCTGGCCCGCGACCACCGCCTGCCGCACCTGTTCGCGCTGCGCGCGGAACGCCCGGTGTACCGGTACGGAGTCGTGGCGCTGGCCCTGCTGGCCGGCGCACTGCTCATCGCGGTGGACGGCGACACCCAGCGGCTGATCCCGTTGTTCGCGATCGGGGTGTTCATCGGCTTCACCATCAGCCAGGTCGGCCTGGTTCGGCACTGGGCCGGACAGCGCCCGGACGGTTGGGTGCCGCGAGCGCTGATCAACGGCACCGGCGCCGTGCTCACCGCCGTCGCGTGCCTGGTCCTGCTCGCCACCAAGTTCGTCGCGGGAGCCTGGGTGGTGGTCATCGCGGTACCGCTGATGATGCTGCTGTTCACCCGGATCGAGCGCTACTACACCGCCGTTGGCATCGAGCTCGGGATCGGCAGCATTCCCGCCACGCCGACCAGGACCACCAGCCTGGTCATCGTCCCGTTGAGCGGAGTCAGCAAGCTCGCCGAAAGCGCGATCAGCGCCGCGCTGGCCCTGGGCGACGAGGTCATCGCGCTGTCCGTGCAACACGACGCCGCCACCGCCGACCGACTGCGGCGGACCTGGGAGGAGTGGGACCCCGGCGTGCCCCTCGACATCATCGACAGCCCGAACCGCTCCCTGGTCGGGCCCGTCATCGACTACGTACGGCGGGCCGCACACAACGGCAGACGGGTTGCCGTGCTGATCCCGCAGGTCGAACCGTGCCACCGGCGCTACGACATCCTGCAGGACCAGCGCGGCATTCTGCTGGCCACCGCCCTGCGCTACCGGACCGACACCGTCGTGTGCCTGCTTCCGTACCACCTGAGCCTGTAGCCCGGAGACCTGGCCGCGCGGGGCCCGGCTCGGCCCCGCGCTCGGTCGACCGCGCCGCTACGGTGCTTCGGTGAGCCGCTGTGTCAGCCAGTCGGCGGTGGACGGCAGCCAGTCCGCCCCGGCGTTGCCGAGCAGATGGTCACCGTGCGGGACGAGCAGGTACTCGCCACCCGGCGCCTCGCGGGCGAGTCAGCGACCCTGTAAGGAGGGAGACGGGAGGTACCGCAATGCGTCGCTTCCTGGACAGGGACCTTGTCGCTGCCGCTGCCGGGCTGCTGGCTCCGCTCGCCGTGGCGGCGGCGCTCATACCCGCTCGTACGCACATCTCCAACACCGACGTCGCCCTGGTGCTGGTGGTGGTCGTCGTGGCGGTGGCCGCCAACGGACGCCGCCTCGCCGGTGCGCTCGCGGCGCTGTCGGCCGCCGTCTGGTTCGACTTCTTCTTCACCCGGCCCTACGAGCGGTTCGCCATCACCAAGTCCGCGGACATCCGTACCGCCGTTCTGCTGCTCCTGGTGGGCCTGGCGGTATCCCAGCTCGCCGCGCGGGCCAGGCGGCTGGAGGTGATCGCCATCACCGATGCCCGCTACCTCGATCAGATCCACGCCACCGCTGAGCGGGCACAGACCGCCACATCGGCGAGCGAGGTGGTCGACCAGGTCAAGGGGCAACTGACCGATCTGCTGGCGCTGCGTGGCTGCCGCTTCGAGTACGGCTCGCTGCTCGGCCATCCGGCACAGCTGCGACCGGACGGCAGCGTGCTCGTGCGCCGAAAGCCCTGGGACGTCGAGGGCCAGGGCCTGCCGGACGAGGAGATCGAACTGCGTGCCTTCGGCAACGGCCGCTACCTCGGGCGGTTCATGCTGCGCCCCGCACCGGGCGCCAAACCGTCACTGCAGGCCCGTCTGGTCGCGGTCACCCTCGCCGACCAGGTCGGAGCGGCCCTGCACACGACGGGTACGGCAGGCGGGGAGTAGCCGTCGGCACACCGGCGTCGGTGCAGGAACGGCGCTCCGGCTCATTCGGCGGCCCGGTCCGCCGCCTCACCCACCTCGGGTGGCGGGAAACGGTGCGCCGAGGTCGGGAAGTCCAGCGTCACGCAGAAGGCGGGTCCCTCGGTGGTGGGCTCCAAGGTGCCGCCCATCGCCTCGGTGAGGTCTCGCGACAGCCGCAGCGCAAGGCTGTCTGACAGGGCGTCAGGCAGCCCGGACGCCGAGGGGACGGCGGCTTCCGGGCCCGCTTGGTCCATGCCGTCCGTGACGCGGATCCGCAGCCGGTCGGGCAGCACCTCAGCCGTAAGGGTCGGCGGTCGGCCCTTCGGGCTGCGTCGCAGTGCGTCGGCTCCCAGGGCGGTGAGGGCGCGGGTGAGGGCGGCGGCGTCGGCGATGATGTCGGGCATCCGCTCCGGCAGCTCAAGCAGGATCGTGTGGCCGCCGGGGCCGAGATCGTCCAGGACCGCGGCCAGCACCTCGTCGAGGTCGACCGGGCGCAGATACAGATCGAGTGCTCCGGCGTGCAGACGGCCCAGTCGGTCGAGGTCGGAGACGAGCTGGACGGCGCGATGCACCGCCGAGCGGGCGGTGCTGAGCAGACGGCCCTGTTCCTCCACCGATCCACCGGGGTGGAGATCATGTAGGCGCGCCAGGGCCGCTTCGGCCGAGTGCAGCGGGGTGCGCAGGTCGCGTCCCGCGGTGAGCAGCAGCGAGGTGCGGGTGCGTTCGACCGCGGCGACGGTGTCCGTCTCGGCGGCACGTTGCGCGAGTCGGCCGTGGGCGTGCGCCATCCCCAGCTGCGCCGCGCACGCGCTGAGTACCCGTTGGTCGTCGGCGCCCAGCGGACGGCCGCGCGCGGCCAACGTGAGATCGTCGTTGACCCGGCTCTCCAGGTCCGCCTCGTAGGGCCGCTCCGGCGGCCGCTCACCCGCGCTGGCGATGACGTACCAGCGGGGTCGGGAGCCGTGCTCCCGGTCGCGTTCCAGGAGGCTGACCGCCGCCAGGCCGAAGTACTCCCGTACCTGTTCGAGCAGGGTGGGCAGGCTTTGCCCGTGCATCATCGCGGTCGCCAGACGACTCAGGGCGCGGGCTTCCGCGGTGGCACGCAGGGCCTGGTACGTCCGCTGAGCGGCGGTCCCCGCGGCCGTGCCGACCAGGGCGGCCGTGGCGATGAACACCACCAGCGCGAGGATGTCGTTGATGTGCTCGACGTTCAGCGAGTGCAGGGGTGACGTGAAGTAGTAGTCGGCGAGCAGCCCGGCGGCCACCGCGGCGATCAGCGCGGGGTACAGGCCGCCGACGAGGGCGATCACGACGACCAGCAGCAGGTAGAGCACCAGGTCGCTGGCGAGGCCGAGGTGGCCGCGCAGCGCGGTGAGCAGGAGCGTCAGCGCGGGCAGCAGCAGTGCCGTACCGGCCATCGCGGTCCAGTACCGTCGCGGCCCGGTGCCACGGGTCGGGTGCGGCAGCCGCAGCAGCGGAGCGGAGGCACCGGCTGCCTCCTCGTGGGTGACGATGTGCACGTCGATGGGTCCTGAGCCGTCGATCGTGCGCTTGCCCACGCCTGCCCGCAGCAGCGAGCGCATCCGGCCCCGGCGGCTCGCGCCCAGCACGATCTGGGTGACGTTCTCGGACCGGGCGAACTGCAGCAGCGCCTCGACGACGTCCTCGCTGGTGGCCTGGTGATAGCTGCCGCCCAGCGCCTCCACCAGGGCCCGCTGGTCGTCCAGGGCGGCCGGGTCGGCGTCGGCGAGACCGTCGCTGGGAACGACATGGACGGCCAGCAGTTCGCTGCCCGGCGTCTTGGCGGTGATCCGGGCCGCGCGGCGGATCAGGGTCTCGCCTTCCGGGCCGCCGGTGAGGCCCACCAGGATCCGCTCCCGGGTCTCCCAGGGAGCGGCGATGCCGTGCTCCGCGCGGTACCGCTGCAGACCCTCCTCCACCCGGTCGGCCAGCCACAGCAGGGCGAGTTCGCGCAGCGCGGTGAGGTTGCCCACCCGGAAGTAGTGGGTGAGAGCGGTCTCGATACGGTCCGGCGGGTAGATGTCGCCGTGCGCCAACCGGCGTCGCACCACCTCGGGAGGCAGATCGACCAACTCGATCTGCTCGGCGCGCCGGGCCACCTCGTCGGGCAGCGTCTCGCGTTGCCTCACGCCGGTGATCTGCTCGACCACGTCGTTGAGGGACTCAAGGTGCTGGACGTTGAGCGTGGTGACGACGTCGGTACCGGCCTCCAGCAGTTCCTCGACGTCCTGCCAGCGCTTGGCGTTACGCGATCCGGGCACATTGGTGTGGGCCAGCTCGTCGACCAGCGCCACCTGGGGGCGGCGGGCCAGTACGGCGTCTAGGTCCATCTCGGTGAAGCCGATTCCCCGGTAGGTCAGGGTGTGCCGGGGTACGGTCTCCATGCCCTCGGCCATGGCGGCGGTCGGCCGCCGTCCGTGCGGTTCCACGAACCCGACCACCACGTCGGTGCCCTGGGCGCGCAGGCGCTGGCCCTCCGCGAGCATGGCGTAGGTCTTGCCGACCCCGGGAGCGGCCCCGAGGTAGATCCGCAACCGTCCGAGTGCCATGGCCGTGCTCCTGCCGACTCGCCATGATCCATGATCATGCGCTCCGCACTCCCATGGTGCGCCCGGTCGGCCTTCGGGGCGGTGTTCGCGCCCGCGCCGCGTGTCCGGAATCCACGGGATCGGCTGCCGGGGCGACCGCCGCGATCACACGGCTGTGAACGGCGCCACCACTCAATCGGCTGCGGCGTGTCAAGAGCCCATCAAGGCGGGCATCGCTAGCGTCAGAGCTCCGCTGACAGGGGTCGCCAGCGGGGGCCGGCAGCCCTTCTCTGGGAAGGCCGGTTTCGGCCGACACCGCCCTCGGCTCCAGTGCCCCCATGTCCGTACGCCGCAGCCGAGCGGTCCTGTCCCGTCATTGCTCCGCGGGGGTGTGTCGCACATGTCGGATCTTGTCTTCATCGGCCTCACCATCGTGGCCTTCGCCCTCATCGGCCTGGCCGCCAGGGGGGTGGGCCGGCTGTGAGCGTCGAGAACATCGTGGGCCTGATCGTCGCCGTGGGCCTGGTGCTCTATCTGGTGTGCTGCCTGATCTTCCCCGAGAGGTTCTAGGTGTGTTGTTCGGCGGATCCTGGTCCGGTCGCGGCCCGTTCGGCGCCGTGACACCGATCCGTCGGGCAGGCGCCGGCCGCCTCCGCACTGGGTTCTGAACCGGAGAGGTTCTCCATGAACGACACTCTCGCGGGCTGGCTCCAGATCATCGCCCTGGTGGGCGCGCTGGCCCTGACCTTCCGGCCGCTGGGTGACCACATGGCCCACGTCCTCACCTCCCCTCGGCACTGGCGGGTGGAGCGCCTGATCTACCGGGTCGCCGGTGTGCACGCGGACGCCGACCAGCAGTGGTCCGCATATCTGCGCGGCGTCCTGGCGTTCGCCGCGGTCTCGGTGCTGTTCCTCTACGCCTTCCAGCGACTGCAGAACCACCTGCTGCTGTCCATCGGCATGAAGCCGGTCGCGCCGGATCTGGCGTTCAACACGGCGGCGTCGTTCGTCACCAACACCAACTGGCAGAACTACTCGGGCGAGTCGACCATGGGCCATCTGGTGCAGATGGCCGGTCTCGCGGTGCAGAACTTCGTCTCCGCCGCGGTCGGCATCGCCGTGGTCGCCGCCCTGATCCGCGGTTTCACCAGGAAGAAGACCGACCGGGTCGGCAACTTCTGGGCGGATCTCACCAGGATCGTGCTGCGGGTGCTGCTGCCGATCTCCTTCGTGATGGCGATCGTGCTGGTGGCCAGCGGCGTGATCGAGAACTTCCACGGCATCCAGTCGATCACCACCATCGCGGGAGACCACCAGAGCATCACCGGTGGCCCGGTCGCCTCGCAGGAGGCCATCAAGGAGTTGGGCACCAACGGCGGTGGCTTCTACAACGCCAACTCCGCGCACCCCTTCGAGAACCCCAACCCGTTCACCAACTGGCTTGAGATCTACCTGCTGTTGGTGATCGGATTCTCGCTCCCGCGTACCTTCGGCACGATGGTAGGGGACCGGCGCCAGGGCTATGCCATCGTCGCCGTGATGGCTCTGATCTGGGCATCCTCCGTGGCCATCGTGACCGCCAACGAACTGCACAGCGTGAGCAGTTCGGTCGGACACACGGCCGGGGGAATGATGGAGGGCAAGGAGCAGCGGTTCGGGATCTGGGCATCGGCGCTGTTCGCCGTGTCCACCACGCTGACCTCCTGCGGAGCGGTCAACTCCTTCCACGACTCGTACACGCCGGGTGGCGGCGGGATGACGATCTTCAACATGATGCTGGGTGAGATCGCGCCCGGCGGCACGGGCTCCGGTCTCTACGGGATCCTGATCCTGGCGGTCGTCGCGGTGTTCGTGGCCGGGCTGATGGTCGGCCGCACCCCTGAGTACCTGGGCAAGAAGCTGGGTGCTCGGGAGATGAAGTTCGCCTCGCTGTACATCCTGACCACCCCGGCGATCGTGCTGGTGGGGTCCGGGATCGCGATGGCGCTGCCGGGGGAGCGGGCCGCGATGCTCAACTCCGGTGCCCATGGCTTCTCCGAAGTGCTGTACGCGTTCACCTCGGCTGCCAACAACAACGGCTCGGCGTTCGCGGGCCTTTCGGCCGACACCGTCTGGTACAACACCGCGCTCGGCCTGGCGATGATCTTCGGCCGCTTCCTGCCCATGGTGTTCGTCCTGGCGCTGGCCGGATCGCTCGCCAGGCAGCAGCCGGTGCCGGTCACCGCGGGCACGCTGCCCACGCACCGGCCGCAGTTCGTCGGCCTGCTCGCTGCCGTGATCCTCATCGTCGTCGGCCTCACCTACTTCCCCGCGCTGGCGCTGGGACCACTCGCGGAAGGGCTGCACTGATGCCTACAGCCACCGCTCAACCGCCGGTTTCCAAGGACCCGCTGGCCCCCAACGTCCACCGGGTGTCCGGTGGACTGCTCGATGCCAGGCAACTGGTGACCTCCTTTCCCGACGCGCTGCGCAAGCTCGACCCGCGGACGATGGTCAGGAACCCGGTGATGTTCGTGGTCGAGGTCGGTGCCGTACTGACCACGCTGTCCGCGATCAAGGACCCGAGCGTCTTCGCGTGGGTGATCACCGCCTGGCTGTGGCTGACCGCGGTCTTCGCCAACCTGTCCGAGGCTGTCGCCGAAGGCCGCGGCAAGGCGCAGGCCGAGACGCTGCGCCGGACGAAGACCGACACCATGGCACGCCGGCTGACGGACGGTTGGCGGCCGGGCGCACCGGGCGTGGTGGAGGAGGAGGTCCCGGCGGCCGGGCTGCGGCTGGGGGATCACGTGGTCGTCGAAGCGGGCCAGATCATCCCCGGGGACGGCGATGTCGTCGAGGGCGTCGCCAGTGTGGACGAGTCGGCGATCACGGGTGAGTCGGCGCCGGTCATCCGTGAGTCCGGCGGTGACCGCTCGGCCGTCACCGGGGGAACGAAGGTGCTCTCCGACCGCATCGTCGTGCGAATCACCTCCAAGCCCGGGGAGACCTTCATCGACCGGATGATCGCGCTGGTGGAGGGGGCGGCCCGGCAGAAGACACCCAACGAGATCGCGCTGAACATCCTGTTGGCCTCGCTGACCATCATCTTCATGGTGGCCGTGGTGACGCTGCAGCCGTTCGCCATCTTCGCGGGCGCCGAACAGAGCATCGTCATCCTGGTGGCGCTGGTGGTGGCGTTGATCCCGACCACTATCGGTGCGTTGCTGTCCGCGATCGGCATCGCGGGCATGGACCGCCTCGTCCAGCGCAATGTGCTGGCGATGTCCGGTCGCGCGGTGGAGGCGGCGGGTGATGTGAACACCCTGCTGCTGGACAAGACCGGCACGATCACGCTGGGAAACCGTCAGGCCGCCGAGTTCCTGCCGGTGAGCGGTGTGGAGATCGAGGAACTCGCGGACGCCGCCCAGCTGTCCTCCCTCGCCGACGAGACTCCCGAGGGCCGCTCGGTGGTCGTCCTGGCCAAGGAGCGGTACGCACTGCGCGGGCGCACCGAAGGGGAGTTGGCCCGTGCCGAGTTCGTACCCTTCACCGCCCAGACCCGGATGTCGGGCGTGGACCTGAACAGCACCGAGGACAACCGGTCTTTGCGCAAGGGGGCGGCGACCGCGGTGATGAGCTGGGTCCGGGAACACGGCGGACATCCCACCGAAGAGGTCGGCCCGATCGTGGACGGCATCTCCGCCAGCGGGGGAACGCCGTTGGTGGTCGGTGAGGTCGCATGGTCCGAGGGCGCCCGCACGGCCCGGATCCTCGGTGTCATCCACCTCAAGGACGTGGTCAAGCAGGGGATTCGGGAGCGGTTCGACGAGCTGCGCCGGATGGGCATCAAGACCGTGATGATCACGGGTGACAACCCGCTGACCGCGCGGGCGATCGCGCAGGAGGCGGGCGTGGACGACTTCCTCGCGGAGGCCACTCCCGAGGACAAGATGGCGCTGATCAAGCGGGAGCAGTCGGGCGGCAAGCTGGTCGCGATGACCGGTGACGGCACCAACGACGCGCCCGCGCTGGCCCAGGCGGACGTGGGCGTGGCGATGAACACCGGTACCTCGGCCGCCAAGGAGGCCGGGAACATGGTGGATCTGGACTCCAACCCCACCAAGCTGATCGAGATCGTCGAGATCGGCAAGCAACTGCTGATCACCCGGGGCGCGTTGACCACCTTCTCCATCGCCAACGACGTCGCGAAGTACTTCGCGATCATCCCCGCGATGTTCGCCAGTGTCTATCCGGGCCTGCACCGGCTGAACATCATGGGCCTGCACAGTCCGACCTCGGCGATCTCCTCGGCGATCATCTTCAACGCGCTGATCATCATCGCTCTGATCCCGCTCGCCCTGCGCGGCGTGCGCTACCGGCCCTCGTCGGCGGCCGCGCTGCTCAACCGCAACATCGTGCTGTACGGGTTCGGCGGACTGGTGCTGCCGTTCGTCGGCATCAAACTGATCGACCTGCTCATCCAGTTCATCCCCGGGCTGCACTGACAGACAAGGAAGGCGCTCCTCATGGCCGGCTCTCTCGCCCGCACGGCCCGCCACCACCTGGCGGCGTTGCGGATGCTGGTGGTGTTCACGGTCATCACGGGCCTCGCCTATCCGCTGGCGGTCACCGGCATCGCCCAGCTCGCGTTCTCCCACCACGCCAACGGGTCGGTGATCAGGGACGGTGGACGGCCGGTCGCCTCCTCACTCATCGGCCAGAAGTTCAACCTGCCGCCCCCGAAGGGGCGGACCACCGGTGCCCCCGACCCCAGGTGGTTCCAGCCCCGCCCGTCCGCGGGCGGCTATGACCCGGCGAAGTCCGGCGCGTCCAACCTCGGCCCCAACAACGCCGGTCTGGCGAAGGCCGTGACGGACCGCCGCGCCGCCGTGGCGGCCTTCGATGGCGTGCCCCCGAGCAGCGTTCCGGCCGACGCGATCACCGCTTCGGGCTCCGGGCTGGACCCGGACATCTCGCCCGCGTACGCCTACGAGCAGGTCAACCGGGTGGCGAAGGCACGCGCCGCGCCGCCGTCAGCGGTGCGAAAGCTGGTGGCCGACCATGTTCAGGGCCGCACCCTGGGCTTCCTGGGGCAGGAACATGTCAATGTCGTCGCGCTCAACCGCGCCCTGACCGCGCTGAAATGAGGGCGTGATGCGCCGCCTCCTGGTCGTCGACGGCGAGCCGCAGATGCTACGGGCCCTGGACGTCAACCTGACCGCGCGACAGTATGCGGTGGCCACGGCTCACGACGGCACCAGCGCCCTGTGGCTCGCCTCCCGCACACCGCCGGACGCGGTCATCGTCAGCCTCGAACTCCCCGACATCGAAGGCGTCGACGTCATCACCGGCCTGCGGGCTGGGACGCCGATGCCCATCATCGCGCTGTCCGAGCGCACGGACCCCGCCCACATGGTCGAGGCGTTGGACGCGGGGGCCGACGACTGCCTGACGAAGCCGATCTCCATGGACGAGCTGGCCGCGCGGTTGCGCGCGGTGTTCCGCCGCTCGGACCAGTACCAGCCGCGGACCGCCGACGTCGGTGACTACACCGTCGACCTGTCCGGGTACACCGTCGTACCCAGGTCAGGGCACGGTGCCCCGGTGCACCTCACCCCGACCGAGTGGCGGCTGCTCGTCACCCTCCTGCGCCACCCCGACCGCCTGGTCACCGGCCACCAACTCCTGCGCGACATCTGGGGACCCGACCACGACCAGAACACCAACTACCTGCGCATCCACATGTCGGCCCTGCGTCACAAACTCGAACCCGATCCGTCCCATCCGCGGTACCTGATCACCGAACCCGGCCTCGGCTATCGATTCCAGCCCGAGGGCCGGGCGGCGTGACGGGACGGCCATGTGTGGCGGCCGGTACCCGGAAGGCGGGTACTCCCGATCACCTCCCTGCTCGCGCGGACAGAACGGTCAGGGCCCGAACGGGCGCCGACCGACGCGCCCCCCGTGCGCCGCGTCCGCCAACGGGCCGAAGGCCATGGAGTGTGCGGGCCGAAAGTCCCCTTGCGGCGGAGCGTTGTCCGCACGGGCCTGTCACCCGATCTTCCCGCTGATGTAGTCCTCGGTGGTCTGTTGCCGCGGAGTGCTGAAGATGCGCTCGGTCGGGCCGACTTCGACCAGTCGGCCGGGCTCGCCCACGGCGGGCATGGTCAGGAAAGCGGTGGTGTCCGCGACGCGGGCCGCCTGTTGCATGTTGTGGGTGACGATGACGACCGTGTACGTCTCCTTGATCTCCCTGATCAGGTCCTCGATCGTCAGGGTGGAGATCGGGTCCAGATGCGAGCAGGGCTCGTCCATCAGCAGGATCTCCGGATCCACCGCCAACGCCCGGGCGATGCACAGCCGTTGCTGCTGTCCGCCGGACAGGCTCCCGCCCGGCGCCTTGAGCCGGTCCTTGACCTCCGGCCACAACCCCGCCTTGGTCAGCGCCTGTTCGGCCAGGTCGTCGTGCGGGCCCCGGCCGAGCCGCCGGCCCAGGTGCAGCCCGGCCAGAACGTTGTCGCGGACGGACATGGTGGGGAAGGGGGTCGGTCGTTGGAAGACCATGCCGACCCGTTGGCGTATCTCGACCGGGTTGCTGTCCTTGGCGTAGATGTCGGCGTCGTCCAGCAGCACGCTGCCGGTCACGCTGGCCCCGGGCACGGTCAGATGCAGGCCGTTCAGACAGCGCAGCAGGGTGGACTTGCCGCTGCCCGACGGGCCGATCAGGGCGGTGACCTGACGTGGCTCGATGGCCAGGTCGACGTCCGCCACCGCGGGACGGCCGTGGTAGGAGGCGGTCAGGTTGACCACGTCGAGACGGGCTGGGGCCGCGGTGTCGGAGGGCGGGGCTGGGGTCGGCATCGCGGGCTCCTTCGCGGTGCGGCGGTCGGCGGCGGTGGTCGGTTGCTGAGTACGTGGTTCATCGGGCGCTCCGGGCGATACCGCGGCGGCTGAGGAGGCGGGCGCCAACGCTGAGCACCAGGACGATGATGATCAGGGTGAGTGTCCCGGCCCAGGCCCGGGCCTGGGCGGTGGCGAAACCGGTGATGGCGTTGTTGAAGATCTGCAGTGAGAGGGTGGACATCCGTCGGGTCGGGTTGGCCTCCAGGAACAGGTCGTTGCCCAGGGCCGTCAGCAGCAGTGGCGCGGTCTCGCCCATCGCGCGGGCCACTGCCAGCATGGCGCCGGTGATGATTCCGGAGCGGGCGGTGGGCAGCACGATGGACATCACGGTGCGGGCCCGGCTCACCCCGAGCGCCAGGCTGGCCTCGCGCAGCTCGTTGGGCACCAGCCGCAGCACCTCCTCGGTGGCACGGATGATCAGCGGCAGCATGATCAGGGCGAGCGCCACCGCCCCGGCCAGTCCGGAGAACCCGAAGTGCGCGACCCACAGCGCGTAGACGAACGCCCCGGTCACGATGGACGGCAGGCCGATCAGCACGTCGGTGAGGAAGCTGCACACCCTGGCCAGCCGGCCGCGGTACTCCACCAGGTGGATGGCAGCCGCGATACCGGCCGGCACCGACAGGCCGGTGGCGATGCCGACGATGATCACCGAGCCGACGATGCCGTTCGCGAACCCGCCGCCCGCCTGCGAGGGCTCCCCCGGTGGCGTCTGTGTCAGGAACACCGGGCCGAGGTACTTCAGCCCCTGACCGGCCACATAGGCCAGGATCCACACCAGCAGGGCCACCACCCCGGCGGTGGCGAGCGCCAGCACCACGGTCATCACGGCATTGACGGCCAGGCGGTGTGACAGACCGCGGCGGACGGGGGAGGCGGGCATACGGGCGGTCATCACGCGATGTCCTCTCCGGTGCGCCGGACGATCAGCTTGCCAACAGTGTTGACGATCAGTGCGATGACCAGCAGCCATGCGCCCACCACCATCAGCGACTGCAGATGGAACGGCTCGGTGGACTCGGTGAACTCGTTGGCGATCACCGAGGACATGGTGGCCCCCGGCCCGAGGATGCTCTTGGTGATCGAAAGGACGCTGTTGCCGATCACCATGGTGACCGCGATGGTCTCCCCGACCGCCCGGCCCAGACCGAGGACGGCGGCACCGGTGATGCCGGAGCGGGAACGCGGCAGTACGGCCATCCGCAGCATCTCCCATCGCGTCGCGCCCAGCGCCAGGGCGGACTCCTTGTCCGCGGTGGGCACGGTGGCGAAGACCTCACGGCAGATCGCGGTGATGATCGGCAGGATCATGATCGCCAGCACGAGACCGGCCACCAGATACGAGACGCCGAAGAACGGACCGGCGAACACCGGCCCGATGCCCGGGGCCGAGCCCAGCGTCCGCGACAGCCAGACGCCGGCCGGGCGGACGGCCGGGATCAGCGCGAAGATTCCCCAGAAGCCGTAGACCACCGAGGGGATCGCGGCCAGCAGGTCGACCAGGCCGGACAACGGCTTGCGCAGCCAGCCCGGCGCGACCTCGGTCAGGTACAGCGAGACGGCGACCGCGACCGGCACCGCCAGCACCATCGCGATCAGCGAGGTGACCGCGGTGCCGTAGACGAACTGCACGATGCCGTACGGGTTCGGGTGCCGTGCGGTGGTGGTGGCTTCGGACGGTGCCCAGCGGTCGGAGCTCAGGAAGCTGAGGATCCCGTAGTGGCGTAGCGCGGGCCAGGCCTGCGCTACGAGGAACACGGCGGTCGCCACCAGCACGACGACCACGAGTGCCGCAGCGGCCCTGACGGCGTACCGGAAGACGGTGTCGGTGTCGCGCCACCGGGCGCGCACCCTCCGCCGTGTGGCGGGGGTGTCGGCGAGGGGGGTCATCTGTCTTCCCGGGGTCGGGCGGCTCCGGCGGCGGGAAGGCCTGGAGAGCGGCCTTCCCGCCGCCGGGTGCTGGCTACGTGACGGCGGGCTTGCCGTTGATGGTGACCTGCTTCAGCTGGTCCACGGCCAGTTTTTGCAGGTTCTTGCCGAGGGGGGCGTAGTTCAGGCTGGCGTTGAGGTCCTGTCCTTTGGACAGCACCCAGGAGAAGAAGTCCACCAGCGCGGTGCCCTTCGCCGCGTCCTTCTGGTTCCGGTAGAACAGCGCGTAGCTGGTGCCCGCGATCGGGTACGCGTTGGGGTCGGCGCTGTCGGTCAGTGAGGTGTTGAGGTTGGCCGGGAAGGTGATCCCGTTCACCGCCTGGGTGACGGTGGCGACGCACGGCTGGATGAACCTGCCCGCCTTGTTCTGCACCTGCCCGTACGTGCTGTTCTGCGCCAGCACGTAGTGCAGTTCCAGGAAGCCCAGTGCGCCTTCGGTCTGGTTGATCTGGCCGGACACGCCCTCGTTGCCCTTGCCGCCGATGCCGACCGGCCAGGCCACCGTCTTGCCCTTGCTCTCGCTCGGGCCGCCGAGCGTGCTCACCCAGGTCGGGGACTCCTTGGAGAGGTACTCCGTCCAGAGGCTCGTGGTGCCGGAACCGTCGGAGCGGTGGACCACCGCGATCGGCTCCTTCGGCAGCTTCACCCCGGGATTCAGTGCGGTCAGCGCCGGGTCGTTCCACGTCTTGATCTTCCCGGCGTAGATCTTGCCGAGCACGTCGCCGGTGAACTTCAGCCCCGATTTGACACCCGAAAGGTGGTACGTGGGCACCACCGCACCCAGCAGCAGCGGAATCTGCAGCACGGGGCCCTTGGCCTCGGCCTGCTCGGCCGGGGTCATTCCGGTGTCGCTCTGGCCGAAGTCCACCGTTCCGGCCTGGATCTGCGCCACACCGCCGCCGGAACCGATCGACTGGTAAGCCACCTGTACGCCCGTGGCCTGGCTGTACGTCTTGGTCCAGTACGACATCATCGGCGCCACGAAGGTCGATCCCGCGCCCGAGAGGGTCTTGGCACCGTCGGGCAGCGGGGGGAACGGCGCCGGGAAGCCCGGCTTGTTGTCGCCGGTCCGGCCGCAGATCTGGTGGCCGAAGTCCGCGCCGGAGACGGAGCTGGACCCACCGCCGGGGCCGCTGCTGACGTTGTTCGTGTTGCCGCAGCCGGTGGCGACCAGCGCCACTGCGATCGCCGGAACGAGCCCGGCCAGGGCCTTGCGCGCCATGGGATCCATTCTAGGAATGGCGGGCGACGCACGGCGCTTCGGTTACTGCGGATGCCCCAAGGGGCCGCCCTGGGACGCCGCGGCTGGAAAGGCGAGCCCCCGCCAGGTCAGGCCCGGATGACCTGCGGGCCCAGCAGCGCGTAGCGGTGCGCTTCCGCGCTGGACAGTCCGGTGTCGGTGATGATCACCTCGAAGTCGGAGACCTCCGCGAAACGACAGAAGCTGCTCGCGCCGAACTTGCCGTGGTGGCCCATGAAGATCCGTCGGCGCGACACCTCCAGCGCCTTGGCCTTCACATCGGCCACCACCGGGTCGGGGGTGGTGAGGCCGTATTCCCGGGAGATGCCGTTCGATCCCAGGTACGCCAGGTCGATGACGAAGCCCGAGAGCATGGCGCACGCCCAGGACCCCACGGTCGCCAGCGTCCGGGCCCGGACCCGGCCGCCCAGCAGCAGGACGGTGGTGTTGGCCGACTCGACGACCGCGGCAGCCGTCGACAGCGATGCCGTCACCACCGTCAGGGGCCGATCGGTCGGCAGCAGCGCGGCGAGGAGCTGGGGCGTGTAGCCCTCGTCCACGAAGACGGTCTCCGCGCTGCCGAGGAGTTTGACGGCTTCCGCGGCGATCCGGCGTTTGTTCTCGACGTGCTGGGTGACGCGCTGGGCCAGGTTGGTCTCGAACCCCGCGCTTTCGACCGGATAGGCGCCACCGTGCGTACGGCGGACCAGGCCCCGGCGCTCCAGTTCGCGCAGATCCCGGCGAATGGTCTCCCGTACGACGCCGAACTCGGCTGCCGCGACGGCTACCTCCACCCGGCCGTGCCGGCGTGCCAGCGCCAGCAGCCGCTGGTGCCGCTCCTCCGCCCGCATCTCCTGCACCCGCTCCTCCTGCGACCGTTCGGACATCTGGGGCTCGAACGCGTCCGCGAGAGAGAGTTATACCGCTGTTTCGCGTCCGCACCCGTCCGTTGCGAGCACATCCGCCCCTGGACCACTTTCCGGCGGCGTTCGTCAGCCACGGCACCGCTCCCCATCCGCCGGAACTCCTGGAGCACATGACGCGCAGTTGGTCGCCGATCGCCCTGATCGTCGTCGGCCTTCGTGTTCGTCCGTATCGCCGGCGGCTCAACTACCCGGAACAGCACGCCCGTTGCCGTGGCTACCACCCACCCGGCGACGCCGGACCTGAAGGCATGGGCTGGTGGCCCGCGCACGAGAACTCCGGCGCCGTGGCAGCGGACGCGGGTCGGCCAGCCCAACGGGGCACTCAGGGGCGGCGCGAGCTGGACGACCGGACTCCAAGGCGGAGCGCTGCGGCTCGACGGCGCGGCTCACCGGGCCATGGACGGCCACCGGATGCGGGGTGTGCCGGTGCGAAGGACAATGGACGAGGACGGGGGCGACCAGCACACCGGAGGAGGTGTGTGGGGATGGCCTGCCCCGTCCGGGACGCGATTGCCCAGCCGGTGGTGAACCAGCCGACGACGGCGGCGATGTTTCTGGTGGTGACGATCGACCCGGGCGGCGAGCCCGTAGCACGGGAGTTGCTGCCGGAGTTGTCGGGGCTGCGGCGATCCGTCGGCTTCCGGGTACCGACCGGCAACCTCACCTGTGTCGCGGGCATCGGTTCGGATGCCTGGGACCGCCTGTTCGGCGGGCCGCGCCCGGCCGAGCTGCATCCGTTCCGGGAACTGGTCGGGGCCAGGCACCGCGCCCCCGCGACGCCCGGCGACCTGCTCTTCCACATCCGGGGCGGGCGGGAGGACCTGTGCTTCGGCCTGGCCTCGCTGATCATGGGCCGGCTGCGCGGCGCCGTCACGGTCCGCGACGAGGTGCACGGGTTCAAATACTTCGACGAACGCGATCTGCTCGGCTTCGTGGACGGAACCGAGAACCCGGAAGGGCCCCAGGCGACAGCGGCGGCCCTGATCGGCGCCGAGGACCCCGAGTTCACCGGTGGAAGCTATGTGATCGTGCAGAAGTACCTGCACGACCTGCAGGCGTGGGAGGCCTTGCCGGTCGAGGCCCAGGAGAAGGTGATCGGCCGTACGAAGCTGTCCGACATCGAACTGGACGACGCCGTCCAACCGGCCGACTCGCATGTCGCGCTGAACACGATCGTCGACCCCGACGGCACCCAGCGGCAGATCCTCCGCGACAACATGCCCTTCGGCAGCGCCGGGCGGGGCGAGTTCGGCACCTACTACATCGGATACGCCCGTACCCCTGCCGTCACCGAGCAGATGCTGGAGAACATGTTCCTGGGCACCCCGTCGGCCGCCCATGACCGGGTCCTCGACTTCTCCACGGCCGTGACCGGCACGCTGTTCTTCGTGCCCAGTGCCGACTTCCTCGACGACCTGCCCGATCCCTGCGGAACAGCCACCACGGCCGAGGCCGGCACGGCAGACACCGCACCCGAGGTCCGGCTTCCGTCGGTGGACGACGGATCGCTGGGGATCGGCAACCTGAAGGGGAGCGCCCCCGATGAAGAACCTGCATCGTGAACTGGCGCCCATCTCCGACGCCGCATGGGCCGACATGGAGGAAGAGGCGCGGCGCACGTTCAAGCGCCATGTGGCAGGCCGCCGGATCGTCGACCTGCCGGAGCCGGGCGGTGTGGAACTGTCGGCGGTCGGCACCGGGCATCTGACGGCCATCGACCCTCCGGCGGACGGTGTGGTCGCCCGTACCCGCCGGTCGCAGCCGGTCGTCGAGCTGCGGGTGCCGTTCAGCGTAGACCGCCAGCAGGTCGACGATGTCGAGCGCGGAGCCAGGGACGCGGACTGGCAGCCGGTGAAGGACGCCGCCCGGAAGATCGCGTTCGCGGAGGACCGGGCGGTGTTCGAGGGGTACCCGGCAGCGGGCATCGCGGGCGTCCGAGAAAGTACGTCCAACCCCGCGCTGACCCTGCCGGCCGAGGTGCGCGACTACCCGACCGTCATCAGCCAGGCCGTGACCACCCTGCGGCTGGCGGGCGTTGGCGGCGCGTACACGGTGGCGCTCAGCGCCGACGCCTACACCGCCGTGAACGAGACGTCCGATCACGGATACCCGATCCACAAGCACATAGACCGGGTTCTGGACGGCGAGATCATCTGGGCACCCGCCATCGACGGAGCGTTCCTGCTGTCCACCCGCGGCGGTGACTTCGAACTGCGCATCGGCCAGGACGTGTCCATCGGCTATCTGTCCCATGACGACACGAGCATCCGGCTCTACTTCCAGGAGGCGCTGACGTTCCTGATGTACACCAGCGAGGCCGCGGTGGCGCTGGTGGCGCCGCCACAGGCATGAGCCCGGGCTGGTGATGGACGCGGTAGCGGCCGGGGCGCGGCTCCTCGGGCTCGCCGAGGTCCAGTGGCGGAGCCCGGTGTGGAACGAGGGAGCGGTCCGCTGCTACGACCGCCTTGGCGCACACGCCGAGGAGAAGCTCCGCTGCACGTTGTCAGTGCCGGGCTGACCCGAGTTGGCAGGGCTCAGGTCGGCTCGATCGCCACGATCTGCCCCGTGGCGCCGATCTCCGTGAACCGGTGGGTGAGCGCGGCGGCCGCGCGGTCGTCGTCTCGGTTGTGGTACAGCGCGATGGCCGTGTCGAGGTGGGCGGATCCCTCCTCGACGCGGCCCAGGCGGGACAGGAAGGCGGCGAACTGTGCTTCGGCGAGGCCTCGCAGATGCTCGTCGCCGGTGTAGGAGCTCAGCTCGATGACGCGGCGCCAGGTCGTCTCGGATTCCTCGGTCCGCCCCAGGCGGTCCAAGGCGGCGGCTTCGAAGAGCATCGCCCCCAGGTACTGCTGACTGAGGGGCTTGCCCGCCATCAGGTGCCGGGCCCGCCTGGCTCGTCGCAGCACCTCCTCGGGCGCCGCGGACCGCAGGTCGGCGACACAGGCGCGGAGCAGGACGAACGCCTCCAGGCTCGGGTCGCCCGTCGCACGGGCCTCCTCCAGCGCTGTCGCGAAGCACCGTCCGGCGAGCTCGGGCCGGCCGAGGTCGAGGTGGATTCCGGCCAGCATGCCGACCGTGATCACGCGATGGCGGTCCCCTTCGGGGTGCAGCTTCAGCGCGCGCTCCAGATACGGAAGGGCCTCGTCGGGCCGGTTCAACTGACCGAGCACGATGCCCATCGAGGTGTGCGTCCTGGCCAGCGCGGCCGGGTCCGCCAATCGCCGCGCGGCCCGCAGACCCGCGGTGGCGCAGTCGAGCCAGCCGTTCAGGCCGGTGCAGACGTAGTAGCCCGCGGCGTTGTCGGCCAGCCGCCAGGCGCGGTCGTGGTCCCCCGAATCGGTGCAGACATCGACCAGCGCCCGGATCACCGACGCCTCCGATCTCCACCAGACCATCGCGTCCCGGGTGTCCTTGAACCGTGGCAGGTCCTTCGGCCCCGCGCCCAGCGGCCTGCACGGGGTGCCGTCGTCTCCGAAGACCAGCACGCAGGCCGCGGCCGTCGCGGCGAGGTAGTAGTCGGCCAGCCGGGCTGCCGCCCGTGCCCGGTCCGCCTCGCCCACCTCCTCGTTCAGTACCTGCGAGCAGTAGAGCCGGACCAGGTCATGGGCCTGGTAGCGGCCGGGGCTGGACTCGTTGACCAGGTGCAGGGCGGCCAGCGCCACCAGCGCGCGGCGTCCGGCGGCCAGCGGCCGGTCGAGCAGCGCGGCGGCGGCCGTCGCGTCGATCTCGGTTCCCGGGTGCAGGGCGAGCAGCGGCAGCAGGCGCTCGGCTTCCGCAGGCAACTGGCGCCGGGTCAGGGCCAGTTCGCGCTCCACGCTGAGCTGGCAGGGCACACCGAGGGCGGCGAGCCGGGCCCGCTCGTCCTCCAACTCGCCGACCAGGTCGGCGACCGACCAGGCGGGACGGGCGGCGAGGCGGGCGAGGGCGATGCTCAGCGCCAGCGGCAGATGGTCACACAGCTCGACCAGCCGCCGCGACGCGCCGGGATCCTCCAGCGCACGCCGGTCACCGAGGCGCAGCCGCAGCAGTTCGTGGGCCGCCGTGGTGGTGAAGGTTCCGACCGGTTGGAAGGCGACGCCCTCCCGTGCGATCAGCTCCTCCAGCGCATGCCGACTGCACACCACCGTCACGGCCGGGCCGCGATCGGGCAGGAACGCAGCGACGTCATCGGTCCGCAAGACGTTGTCCAGGACGACCAGCACTCGGCGACCGCGGACGCGGTCCCGGTAGAGGGCCGAGCGCGCGGCCACGCCATCCGGGATCCCGTCCTCGGGCACGCCCATGGCCCGCAGGAACGTGTGCAGAACATCGCTGGGATCGGCTGGACCGCCGGTACTGAAACCCCGTAGATCGCCGAAGAGTTGCCCGTCCGGAAACCGGTCCGCGACGGCGTGGGCCCAGCGCACCACCAGCGAGGTCTTCCCGCTCCCGGCGGGCCCCGCGACGACGGCCAGCCGCGCCATGGGCTCGGCGTCCGGCCCGCACATCTGGTCCAGCCGCGCCCACTCCTCGTTCCGCTCCACGAACCCGGTCAGCGCACGTGGCAGCAGGCGTGCCGCGAGGTAGGCGGCGGCTTGCGGCGGGGTGGTGTCGGCGCTCGGCTCAGCTGCCTGGGCGCACCCCGTCACCGTTGCCGCCAGCGCCGCGAGGGCCGGGTCGGCGCGCAGGATCCGCTCGTACAGGCTCTGCAGCCCGGGGCCCGGCGACACCCCGAGTTCGTCGGCCAGTTGGCGTTGGGCGTCGAGGAAGACACCGATCGCCTCGGCCTGGCGGCCACCGCGGTACAGGGCGAGCATGAGCAACTCACGCAGGCGTTCCCGCAGCGGATGCCGGGCGGCCAGCTCGCTCAGCTCGGCAACCACCTCGGCGTGCCTGCCGAGTTCCAGCCCGGCTTCCAGCCGCTGCTGGCCGGCGTTGAGCAACAGCTCGGTCAGCCGGTCGCGTTGGCTGGCCGCGAACGGGCCCGGCAGACCGGCCAGCGGGGTTCCCTGAGGCAGCGCCAGCGCTTCGGCCAGGATGTGTTCGGCCCGCTCCAGCTGTCCGGTGGCACGGGCTCGCGCCGCAGCACCGAGCGCGCCCTCGATGACACCGGCATCGACGCACTCGGCGGACACCTCGAGTGCGTACCCGCCGCCCACCGACACCAACGGACCGGGCCTGCCTCCGGCCGGGTCCAGACTTCCGCGCAGTCTGGAGACGTAGCTGCGCAGCGTGCGGACGGCGGAAGCAGGCAACTCCTCGCCCCAGATCGCGTGCAGCAGTTCGTCCACGCCCACTGGACGCCCACCGCGCAGCAGCAACATGGCGAGCACCACCCGCTGCTGGGGAGATCCCACCACCAGTGGAGTGTCCGCACGCCAGGCCCGCACCGGGCCCAGCACCGCGAACCGCAGAGCGTCATCCGCTCGATCCGGCATCGACGCCCTCCACCCCACAGCGTTCGAAGAATGAAGGCCGAGTCCCGCCAGGTTCCGGTGAGCCATCCGCGTTCCCCCGCGCAATGGCCGGCCAGCTCAGCGGTTCCGGCCGTCGCGAGCAAGCGAACTCTAACCTCGCGCCAGCCGATCGCCAACCTCACGTCCACCGATCGCCAACCCCGCACCATCCACGGGGTGGGACGGTAGACGTGCCGGTGCCCACGCCAGGCGGTCCTCGCGCCTGCGAAGACCCGCGGCCCACCGGACTACTCTGGCCTGCCCGTTGGCCCAGACCATCGCCGTGCCATAGTCCACCGTGGGCATCGAGTCCCCCCAACCATCGGTTTCACACCATGACGCATGAGGAGACGCCCGTGACACGGGCCAGACATCAGGTGCGCAAGCACCGCCGCCTGTTCATGGCGGCGGCAGCCGTGCTGGCCGGGGCGGCGGTTGCCGTCGTCGTCGAGACCGGAGCCCAGGGGGCCAACCACGCCCAACCGCGCGCCGCTTCCGCATCGTCCGCTCCCACCAGCGGGAAGTGGCTCGGACTGAGCCACGGCCACCTGGTCTACGGGCATGACGCGCAGGGCAACCGCATACCCGACTACTCGTACGCCGGGTACGACGGCGGCGGTGTGGCGCTGCCGCAGGTGCCGGCCCGGGTGAACGTACCCGCTCCCGGGACCGGTGACGAGACCGCGACCATCCAGGCCGCCATCGACAAGGCGTCGGCGCTGCCGCTGGACGTCAACGGGTTCCGCGGCGCCGTCCAACTCGCCAAGGGCAGCTACCACATCGCGGGCCAGCTGCACATCACCGCCAGCGGTGTGGTCCTGCGCGGCGCCGGTACCAGCTCCTCGGGCACGACCCTGGTCGCCGACCAGCCGACCGTGCGCACCCTGCTGACCATCGGCGCCAAGTCCCGCTACACCACCGTCGGCACCGCGCAGCAGGTCACCGACGACTACGTTCCGGTCGGCGGCACCACCCTCACCCTTGGCAGCACCCAGGGGCTGTCGGTGGGGGACGAGGTGGTGGTGGAGCGGCCGACCACTCAGGCGTGGATCGACGCGATCGGGATGACCGGCGCCTGGTCGCCGAACTGGAGCCTGAGGTCCGAGCGGAAGATCACCGCCATCAACGGCGACAGGGTGACCATCGACTTCCCGCTGACCACGGCACTGGAGAAGCAGTACACCCAGGCCACCGTCTACCGCTACAGCTTCCCGCGGATCGACCACGTCGGTGTGGAGAACCTCAGCGAAGACGGCCAGGCCATGTCCGCCGCTCCCGACTACTCCAAGTCCTTCTACAACGCGGCCCCTTGGGAGTTCAACGCGGTCGAGGACTCCTGGGTGAACAACGTCGTCTGGCACCACTTCGGGGGGAGCGGCCAGACCGCTCTCGGCCCGCAGAGCCGCCGGATCTCGGTGCTGCACACCCAGGCACTGGACATGATCACCACGAACAGCTCGGCCCGCTCCGAGGCGTATCTGCTGCAGGGCCAGGAGAACCTGGTGCAGGACTGCGCGGTGACCGCGGCCAAGATCCACGCCTTCTCCACCTACGGCCGCCAGGCCGGTCCCAACGCGTTCGCCAACTGCAAGGCCACACTGGTGAAGGACACCTATGACGCCGGTGGCCATGAACGCTGGGGGAGCGGCACGCTCTACGACAACGTGAGCGTCGACGGCTCACTGCTGCTGGTCAACAACGGCAGCCGGGGCACCGGTCACGGCTGGTCCGACGCCAACAGCACCGCCTACAACTGCACCACCCAGCAGTACATGGTCGAGGAACCGCCCACCGCCCACAACTGGGCCATCGGCTGCACCGGAACCCTGATGAACGGCAGCGACGGACAGGTCCAGTCGTCCGGCCAACACACGATGCCGACCAGCCTGTACGCCCAGCAGCTGCTGGACCGCGGCGCGACGCACTGACGCTCGCCATCATGTGGCCGCAGGGACCACCGTCCCTGCGGCCACTGCGCTTTCCGTCAGGCCGGGGCCACTGCGCCTTTCGTCAGGGCAGGTTGACGACCCGGCTCCAGTCGATCTTCAACCTGTCGTCAATCTGGCGTCAACCTGTCGAAAACCTTTCGTCAATCGCGCGGCGCGACCGTACGCGTGTCGGCGCCGGACCACTCCTCGTCGACCCCAGGAAGCGCCGTCCGCGCGGCCTGTTGGCCCCATGCCCGACCTGCCTGACGCGACCCCGACAGGCCCTCACCAGCGCCCCGCGCCCCCCACGGCGAACTCCATCTCGCCTGCCCGGCCGCCGCTGGGCGCCCTCTCCCATCCCACCGCTGAAGGACCCAGGCCCCCAGTGCCCGCACCCGTATTCCTCTGCGGCCGCATCGTGCGGCTGGAGCCGCTCGCCGAGCACCACATCGAGGCCCTGACCGTGGCCGCGGGCGAGGATCGCGGCAGCTATGCCTTCACACCCGTGCCCAGCGGGGCGGAGGCGACGGAACGATACGTCGCCGATGCGCTGGCGGCCCAGGCGGCCGGACGGGCGCTGCCCTTCGCCACGGTGCGGGTGGCGGACGGCCTGGTGGTGGGCTCGACACGGTTCTGCGAGCTGGACTACTGGCAGGGACCGGTGATCTGGCCGCCGGCCCCGCACGGCCCGCTCGGCGACCCGCTGACCGCGATCCCCGACGCCACCGAGATCGGCGGCACCTGGCTTTCCGCCCGCGCCCAGGGCACCGGGATCAACACCGAGGCCAAGCTGCTGATGCTGCGCCACGCCTTCGAGACCTGGGGGGTGCGGCGCGTCTCCATGCGCGCCGACGCCCGCAACACCCGCTCGCGCGCGGCGATCGAACGGCTCGGCGCGGTCCTCGACGGAGTCCACCGGGCGCACACCCGGGGCCTGGACGGCATGGTCCGGGGGACAGCGTTCTACTCGATCCTGGACGAGGAGTGGCCCCAGGTGCGGGTCCGGCTCGAACAGCGGGTCGCGGCGGACCCGGCGGCGGAAGCGGCCCCCGCGGCGGAAGGCGAGCGCCCGCTCGTCTCGGCGTAACGGTCAGTTGAACACTCTGTTTGCACCGTTTCGTTGACAATGGATTGTGCGCCCGCTCATTCTGGTCGCATGCCATCGAATCCCGATCCCTCGTCCGACCTCTTCGCCGCCCCCGATCCGGACCAGGCGCGAGCGCGCCGGGTGTACGCCTCGCTGGCCCGTATCGCCGAGCGGCACGCGGCCTCCGGCGCGCAGCGCCTCCGGCAGGCGCATCCGACGGTCCTCGGTCCGCACGAAGCCATCCGGCTGGTGTCGTTCCTGCTCGGCGGCGCCGCACTCGCCGAGGCGGGCGAGCCTGACGTGGACCACGCCGACATCACCGCCGCCCTGAGCCTGGTGCCGCTGGCTCGCGGCGAGATGGACGAACTGGAAGCCGGGCTTCTGCGGATGGCGCGGGGGCGCGGTATGACCTGGCAGGAGATCGCCTTCGGCCTGGGTCTCGGCACTCCCCAGGCCGCCAGGCAGCGCTATGAACGACTGGCCGGTCGTACCGCCGTCGAAGCGGAGTAGGGCGCGGGCTCCGGGCGCGGTCGAGGCTTAGGGGGGAAGTTTCCGGCCAGCATGTTGAAGTTTCAACAACGGCTCCCTATGATGGAGAAAGTTCAACATTGAACCAGTATCTCTCCGAGGAGTTCCCCATGGGTCTGTTCAGCCGTAAGCCCGACACCGCCACCGAGGCCGCCCCGGTGCCCGCCGCCCAGGACCTGTCGCACCTCACCGGCATCTACGCCATCGACCCCACGCACAGCGAGATCGGCTTCGCCGTCCGCCATGCCATGGTCACCACCGTGCGCGGACAGTTCTCCGAGTACGAGGGCAAGCTGCACCTGGACGGTGGCGACCCGTCCCGCTCCACCGCCGAGGTCCTGATCAAGGTCGCCAGCATCGACACCAACCAGGAGCAGCGCGACGGCCATCTGCGCACCGGAGACTTCTTCGACGCCGAGACCCACCCCGAGATCGCCTTCCGCAGCACCTCCGCCCAGCAGCTCGACGCGGAGACGTACCGACTCACCGGCGACCTCACCATCAAGGGCACCAGCAAGCCGGTGTCGGTCGACTTCACCCTCAATGGCAGCGCCAAGGACCTGTACGGCAACGAGCGGGTCGGCTTCGAGGGCAGCACCACCATCAACCGCACCGACTGGGGGCTGACCTACAACGCCGCGCTGGAGACCGGTGGTGTCCTGATCGGCGAGAAGGTCAAGCTCACCTTTGACATCTCGGCCATCAAGTCGGCCTGATCCACCGCCCGTTGGTACCCATCGCCATCGGCGATCCGCCGCGGAACGGCACAGGCGCTCAGCTCAGAGCGCCTTCCGCCGCGGCGAGCGTCGCCGTGTGGCCGAACAGGCCCGGTAGGCCGCCCGAGTGCAGGAAGACCGTGCGTTGTCCGGCGGTCACGTCACCGTCCTCGATCGCCGCGATCAGACCGGCCATCGCACGTCCGGTGTAGATCGGATCGAGCACGATGCCCTCAGTGCGGGCGGCCACGGTCAGCGCGGCCATGACCGGATCGGTCAACACGCTGTATCCGCCGCCCACTTGGTCGAGGCGCAACCTCAACTCCGGCGCGCAGTGCGTGCCGGACAGCCCGCGGACCAGATCGGACACCGTCCGGGCCGGCTCGGCGACGGCACCGCAGTGGACCCCCAGCACCCGCTCGGGACCGAGCTGGTCGACGAGGCCCGCCATGGTGCCGCCGGAACCGACCGCGACGACGACGGTCGTCAGGTCCGGTGCCTGGGTGAGCAGTTCACGCCCGCACTCGACGTAGCCGCGCGCACCGATCACACTCGAACCGCCGAGGGGGATCAAGGCCGGAACGGCGCCCTGCCGCCGCAGCCGCTCGGCCACCTGCCCGGCGGCGGCGTCAAGCGGCTCCCCGTGCACATCACCGGCCCACACCACCGTGGCGCCGAAGAGTCCGTCGAGTGCGATGTTGCCCGACGACGAGGAGCCGGGCTCGCCGGCGAGCACGAGCACCACGTCGAGTCCCAGCCGTGCGCCAGCGGCGGCCGTCAGACGCGCGTGGTTGCTCTGCGGTGCGCCGGTGGTCACCAGTACCGTGGCGCCGTCGGCCAGCGCCGCGGCGCAGATCCACTCAAGCTTGCGCACCTTGTTCCCACCGCCGCCGAGACCGGTGAGGTCGTCGCGCTTGACCCACAGGTCGTCCGGGCCGAGCCCGAGAGTGCGGGCCAGCCGGGGCATCGGCTCCAGCGGGGTGGGCCAGGTACCGAACGTCACCCGCTGCGGGGTTCGGCTGTCCGAAATCTTCGTCACCATCTCTCGTCCGCGACACGGGTGCGCGCGTCGGCAGATCATCCTGCCACGGCATCGATCACTCAACCTGACGAAGCCGCCCACGTCCAGGCGCCGGCCGACCATGCGCTCCGTCGCACCGTCCGCCACCCGACGTCGATGCCGGTAGCGGCTGGTCTGGAACAATCCCCGCGTGACCCGATCGAACAACCGGCCCGCGGCGGCGCAGAGTGTACGGCCGCTGGAACTCTTCTTCGACCTGGTCTTCGTCTTCGCGATCACCCAGATCGCCACGGTCCTCGCCGCCCTGCCGACGGGGGTGGGCCTGGCCAGGGTCCTCGTCCTGCTGGCCATCACCTGGTGGATGTACGGGGGTTACGCCTGGCTCACCAACGCCCTGGACCTGGAGCGCACCGGCGCCCGGCTGTTGCTGCTGGTCGGTACGGCGGCGTTCTTCGTGATGTCGCTGGCCGTGCCGAGGGCGTTCGAGGCCGGTCCGTGGGGTGTGGTGCTCGGGGTGGCCTATCTGGTCGTGGTGCTGGTGCACACGGTCGGCTTCATCGGGACATCAGGTCATCGGGGCATCACCCGGATCGGGCCGCTCAATCTGGCCAGCGCGTTGATCGTGCTGGCCGCGGGCGTGGCTCCGGAGCCGTGGCGGCTGTGGGTGCTGGCGTTGGCCTGCCTGATGCAGGTACTGACCCCGTTCATCGGCCTTACCGGCGGCTTCACGGTCGGCATCGGGCATTTCGTGGAGCGGCACGGCCTCGCGGTGATCATTCTGCTCGGGGAGTCGATCGTGGAGGTCGGATCGGCCGCCACCGGACAGAACGACCTGGTGACGGTCGTGACGGGCGCGCTGCTGGCCCTGGCGCTCAGCGCGGCGATGTGGTGGCTGTACTTCGACCGGGAGGAGCGGGACAGCGAACGGCTGATGCGCCGCGTTCCGGTGCCGCGGCGCCCACGGGTGGCCGTGTACGCGTTCGGCTACGCGTACCTCGTCATGATCCTGGGTATCGCCGTCACGGCGGTCGGCATGCAGAAGGCGATCAACTCCTTCGACACGCCGCTGCACGGGCTGCCGTCGGGGCTGCTGCCGCTGGGCGCGGCACTCTTCCTGGCGGGCCTGGCGGCCTTCCATCGCGCCTTGGCCCGGACCTGGCCGGTGGCGCGACTGGTGGCCGCCGTCGCCGTCGGCGTCGCCGCCCCGGCCGCGCGATGGGTCGGTGGTTGGCTGGCGCTCGCCGCCACCACCGCGGTCCTGGTGTGCCTGGTACTGGCGAGCCGCGAACCGGCCCGGGCCACCGACCTGTCGTGACGCGACGTTCCGGCGGCCGGTTCGGGTAGCGACGGAGCGGGCAGCCGGTGGGACGCCATCTCGCGCAGGCCGTGGCGGGCGGCAGTGCACAGCGCGCTCACCGCGGCGGGACCGTTTCGACGGAGCCGTGGCCGAGGAGTTCGTGGAGCAGCCGGCTGGCGGGCAGGGCGGTGTGCAGATAGACGTGCTCGCGGCGGTGTTCGATGACGGCGAGCATCCTGCGGAGGGTGTCCTGCGCCTCCTTCGCCCGCCCGGCGTGGTGTTGGGCCTGGCCGAGCAGGCCCAGATGGAGCGGGAGGCGCAGGTTCGTTCTGGAGAGCCGGAGTTCGGCCATCGAGGCCTGCAACTGCGCGATGCCGTCGTCCTCATGGCCGGAGTGTGCCAGGGCCCATCCCTCGGGCAGGCGCAGCATCGCCTTCCAGTAGAGCAGTCCGTGCTCGCCCGCCACCCGTGCGCCCTCCGCGCTGGACGACCGGGCCGTGCCGACATCGCCCTCCCAGGCCGCCAGGACCGCGTCCACGTACAGGGCGAAGGCCCGGTCGGAGGGCCGGCTCTCGTACTCGGTCAGGTGCAGCAGCTCCCGGCGTCGCGCCGCGGCCGTATCGCGGTCGCCCAACAGCCAGTGGGTGAAGGCGTCGTAGGAGCGGCAGGAGACGCGGGGATCGTGCTGGAATGTCCGAGCCAGCAGGTGGCCCTGGCGGGCAAAACGATCCGCCATCTCGACGCCGCGCTCCAGTTCCGTCAGCGCCTCGGGGAGCCGGCCTCGGATGTGCAGCACGATGCCGCCGCCGTACGCCGCGCCGAGCAGGGCCACCGGGTGGCGCGTCCGGTCGGCGAGCTCCCGCAGCAGACCGGAGTTCTCCCGGGACTCGTCGTAGCGGCCGGTGACCAGAAGCGCCGCGCACAGCGCCCACAGCACCGACGGGTCCTCGGGTGCGTGCGTGAGGGCGTTCAGGGCGCGGCCCCGGTCGAGCGCCGCCTCGGCCTCGGCGTCGCCGTAGCCGCGTACCATGGCCAGCACCTGCCCGAGCTGGATGTGCAGCCGCTGCTCCAGGCCAGGGGCCGAAGCGGCGTCAGAAGGCAGGTAGCCGACCAGATGCACGGCGCGGCGCAGCCAGGTCTCCACCTGCTCGTACGCCAAGCGGTGCTCGGCGTGCTCGGCGGCACGCAACAGCCGGGGCAGCGCCCGCTCCGCCGGTAGCGCGCCCTTGGCGTGCCAGGTGTGGTGGGCGACCCGCTCGCTCTCCTCGCCGCCCATCCGCCCGTGCCCTCGGGCCCCCAGCGCCTCGGCGACCCTGGCGTGCAGCTGATGGCGCTCCTCGCGGGAGAGTTCGCCGATGAGCGTCTCCTGGACCAGGGCATGGGCGAAGTGCAGCCGTCCGGGGTGGTGCGGGTCCTCGCCGAGCAGATCGGCCCGGATCGCCGACTCCAGTGCCGCGGTGACCGGTTCGTCCCTGGTGGCGGTGCGGTGCAGCAGGTCCGTGTCCACCTCGGTGCCGATCACGGCGCACAGCCGCAGCACCCGCAGGACCGGTTCCGGCAGCGCGCTGAACCGCTGGCGCAGCGCCTCACGCACACCGGTCGGGATCTGGGCGAGGAGCACGTCCGCGGCGCCGGGGTCGTGCAGCCGCCGCACGTCGCCGAGCAGGGAGAGTAACTGCATGACGAAGTACGGGTTGCCCTTGCTGCGCTGGTGCAGCGCTTCGATGACCTCCGCGCCCACGCCCGGTCCGGCCTGTGCCTGGACCAGGGCCGCGACGGCGCCGCGGGACAGCCCGCTGAGCCTCAGCGTCTCCGTCCTGGGGCCCCTGAGCAGCTCGGTCAGCATCCGGCGCATCGTGGCGTCGGACTCGATCTCCAGGTCCCGGGCGGTCAGCACGACGCTGAGCGGATGCCCCTGACGGCGGGTTCCGAGCAGCCTGAGCAGGTCGAGGGAGGCGGTGTCGGCCCAGTGCAGGTCCTCCAGGAGGAGCACCAGCGGGCGTCCCGCGGACAGGGTGAGCAGGACCTCGCAGACCGCGTCATGGGTGAGGAACCGCGCCTGGGCCCAGTCGACTTCGGAGCCCTGGCCGCCCTCGGGTCCGGCCGACCGCTCGGGCATCAGCGGAGCGAGGTGGGTGCCGAACGGCGCTGCCGCGGTGCGGAAGTCGTCAGGGCGGGTGGCCGCCAGCTGCCGCAGGATTTGCGTCCACAACCAGTACGGCGGGACTCCCTCGCCCGGGAAGCAGTGGCTCCAGAGCACTTCAAGGTGCTTGTCCGCTTCCAGGCCCTGGTCCGCGGCTTCCAGACGTGGCGCGAGCTCCATCAGCAGACGTGTCTTCCCGACCCCGGCCGGGCCGAGCACGGCGGCCATGTGCCCCTGTCCGGTGAGCGCGCTGGCCGCCGCGCCGACCAGGCGGTGCAACTCCTGGTCCCGGCCGGTGAAGGGGCCCGGGGCCGCGGCGTCCACGGGGCCGGGCCCGGTCCGCTCGGCATCCGCGGGCCGCAGGGGCCCGGCATCAGTGGCCGGTGTGATCTGCGCGGGCTCGGCGACCGGCTCGTCGGCGGGACCGCCGTCGCCGAGTTCCTGCCGGAGGATGGCGGTGTGCACTCGCTGGAGTTCGACGGCGGTGTCCACGCCGAACTCCTCGACCAGCAGGCTGCGCGTCCGCTCGTACACCGCCAGTGCTTCGGCCTGCCGCCCGAGGCGGGACAGCGCGGTCATCAGGTGGCCGACGAGGCGTTCGCGCGTGGGGTGTCGGCGTACCTCCCGGTCCAGTTCGGCTACCACCTCGTCGGCCGCCCCGAGAGCAAGCCGGGCTTCGGCACAGGACTCCAGCGCGGTGAGCCGGAGTTGCTCCAGGCGCGTGCTCTCATCGGCGAGCGGCGGGTGGGCGCCGAATTCGGTGTACGGGGAGCCGCGCCACAATGCCAGTGCCTCGGTGAGGCGGTCACGTGCGGCGAGTGGGTCTCGTCGGTCCAGGAACTGCCGTCCCTCGGTCACCAGCTGCTCGAATCGGCAGACGTCGACCTGCTCTGGGGCGAGTTGGAGTAAGTAGCCGGGTGCCTGGTAGCGCAGCGCTGAGGGCTCGTCCCGTCCGGACGGAGGGTCCAGCACGCGGCGCAGATGGGAGATGTGGCTCTGCAGGGTGGCGACGGGACGCCGTGGCGGCGCGTCCCGCCACAGCTCCTCGACAAGCAGTTCGGTGGGGACAACTCGGCCCAGCCGTATGAGCAGTAGGGCGAGCAGCGTCCGTCGGCGCGGTGGGCCGAGCGGGAGATCATGCCCGTCCAGCTGTGCCGACATGGGGCCCAGGACGCGCAGCAGCGGCCCGGACGGGTCGGCCTGCCCCGGCCGGGGCGGCGGGATCGGCGTCTGTGTGGACATGTCGGCCCCCATCGTTCCGAGGCATGCGGCGGCGCTGGCGGACGGGCCTCGATGTACCCAGGACCGGCCAGACGTGATCTTGGCATACAGAACGGACTATTCCAAGATCGCCAAACGGCCGGGGGCAACCGATCGGCAAGCAGGACGGCAAAGTTCCGACGCTGACGGCAAGGTACCGGCAAGGTGCCACCAGCATCCGGACCAGGCCGCGCGACGCGTACCGCATGGTCACCCGCACGGTCACACCCAGCACTTCGGCGTCATGGACGACGGGCGGCGAGTTCGCGGCGAACGCATGCCGCTCGCACCGGTCCTCGGCACCGGACGGCCTGACCGGGCGTCGGCAGTGTGGAGCGGGGCGCGCGATGCCGTAGGGAGTGGGATCATCCGCGCCCCATGCGCAACAGCTCCGCGCACCGACCTCCGCGAGGTCTCGCCGAGGCGTGGCGGCAGGCTTGGCCGAACGGTCGACCACCGGCTGCTTCCAGCCGTTTCGCGAGCTGGGGCGGCCGGCGGCGGCATGCCGTCTGCCAGGCCCTACGCCAGCGCGACCCCGCTGGGCTCGGCCGACAGTCCCAGTGAGGTACGGGCAACGATCTTCAGCGTCCTGGCGTCGATCGCGTCCACCGCGCTGGAGGCATTGGCGGACACCCAGATGGTGCTGTTGGTCGCGGTGATCCCGGTCGGTACGTGGTTCACCCGTACCGTGCGGAGCACCGTGTTGTGGGCGGCGTCGATCACCGTCACGGTGTCGTCGTTGGCGCCTGTCACATAGAGATCGGGCGCCCGTTCGGCAGTGTGGCGGCGTGCGGGTCCTCGAATCGGCGTACCTCGTGCATGGTGCCGAAGTAGTGGTCGAACGACCGGTTCTCCTGCATCAGGATGACGACGTGTTCGATGTCGTTCAGGGACCTTGGGCGCCGCATCGGTTCCGCCATGGCGCGCCGCAGGTTCGGTGGGAGAAGAGATGCCGCGGCGGCGACACCACCGACGCCCAGGGGGACTTGAGTATCTGCCGACGCGAGAACTCGGGCATGATCACCTCAGTGCCAGGATCGGGCGCGCGCCCCAGCACACATCAAGTCGCCGTCCGGCACGGGTTATTGGCCCGGACCGAGGTAGAGCCCAGGACACGCAGGGGTGAGAAGCGGACACCCGGACACTACCGGCACCGCCCTTGATGTCCACGGGCGCACGATCGGACCGAAGGCACCGCGGTGCCTTCGGTCCGATAAGGCCGTCAGGTGGTGGACAGCCCCTGCGCAGGGCACACCGACGCACCTGTCGGGAGATGCCCGCGGACATGGCGCCGGTCGGCGGTCAGAACACGAACGGGCCAGGGTCCTGCGCCGAGGTGGCGTTGCAGGTCGCCGTGATCCCGAAGACCGTGACCTGCAGCGATGTGGCCTGCAGACCGTCACCGGAGGGAACGGTCCCGGTGAGCGGTCCGGTGGTCACCGCTGATCCGGCAGGTATGTCCGGGTTGGAGTTGCCGGTCAGCGTCACCGTCGCGGAGTTGCTGTCGGTCATTACGAGGGATGAACTCACCGAGTTGGCTGAAATGTCGATGGGCGCGGTGATCGCCGAGGTGGAGAGGGTGATCGTCGCGGTGCTGCCATCCTGGGTGGCCGTGAGCGTCGCCGATCCCGAGCCGTAGGAGCCGCAGTCGAACGACACCGTGGCCGTGTCGGGCGAAACCGCCCCCGCGTACGGGGCCATCACCAATGTGCCCGCGACAATCACACCAGAGCCAAGCACCGCGCCGATCCCGAGCCTTCTGTGCCGCATGATGGTTTCTCCTTCCGGAGCACAACAGTGGGGGGAACCGGCGGTGCCGACTGCTCTCATACCGGGCGCAGGGCATCGATCAGTGATGAACCGGCATTCGTGCGGGACAGCGGCTCAAAACTCACGCCGAACGCTTGATGCCTGACGGGTAGTCGGTCTACCGGTCCAGGGCCCATTGATGCACGCCTTCCTTGAGACAACAAGCCTCGATGCCAAGGTTTTTTGTCGTGCCCCGGTCATGAACATAAGTCAAGGTGCGTCGGATGAAGGGCTGTTGAATCCACCGCAGACGCCCGACAGGGCGGCGGCACCTGTGGGTGCCACCGCCCTGTACGGCGTGCGGGTGTCGCGAGTCGCGGCCGCTCAGTAAGCCGAGTTGACGTGGTCGATCGAGCCGTACCGGTGCGCCGCGTAGTTGGCGGAGGCGGTGATGTTGGCGACCGGGTCGTAGATGTTCGAGGACGTACCGGCCACGTGGTAGGCCTTGAACGTCGGGTCGATCACCTGCATGAGCCCCTTGGAGGGGGTGCCGATCTTGGCGTTGGAGTCCCAGTTGTTGATGGCGTTGGGGTTGCCGGCGGACTCACGCATCAGGTTGCGGTGGATGCCCTCGTAGCTGCCCGGGATGCCCTTGCTGTGCATGACGGACAGGGACTGCTTGATCCAGCTGTCGACGCTGCCGGGGGTGGCTGCCGAGGCGCTCGGGGCGGCGACGGTCGCGGCCAGTACCGAGAGGCCGGCGGCGGCGATGCCACTGATTGCGAACTTGCGGGCCTTGGACAGACGGCGGGTCGAAGACGTGTTGGAACGCAGCATGCGGGGGTTACCTCATTTCGTCGGGGACTCCGTAAGCATTAACCAGGCATAACGGGTAAAACAAGACATAGCTTTCGGTGCCCCCTACGAAGGCGCTTCGTATGCGTTAATCACTGCGCAGTAAAACCGTTGCGGCATCGGGCCTGCGGGCCGCTGAATCCAACTAACCGGCTTCGTATGTGACCTGCCTCATATCGCCGTCATCACAGCGAAGGCCCGCCAATGTGACCTGGGTCATATTGCCTGCGTCACACGGCGCGGACCGCCGAAAGGAAAAGCCCACAGAAAAGCCGTGGCCGAGGAATGCGGGACCCGGGGAATTACGGAACGTCTCCGCTCACGCCTCCGGTCGCTCACCGCCGCGGGGCACCGAGTCCCCCTCGCGCGGGAGGCGACAGGCGATGGGACCAACGGCTCAGCGCTCGGCTGCCGCGATGGCGGCGAACTTCTGAAGGAGACGGCTACGGCGGGTGCCCTGCCAGGCGAGGCACACCTGGTTGGGGCTGAGGTCGCTGACAGCGATGTGCACGACGTCCGGGCGGGCGTAGAAGGTCGCCGCGGATACCGGCAGGATCACCATCCCGTGCCCAGCGGCGACGTGCTCGAGCTTCTCCTCGACGGAATGGAAGACCGGCAGGCGGCCGGGCGCCCGGACGCCTTCCGCAGTGGCCACGTCGCGCCACTCCGGGACCGCTTCGGGATCCTGTAGCAGGTGCTCGTCGGCCAGGTCGGCGACGGCGACCACGTCCTTGTCCGCCAACCGGTGCTCGGCGGGCAGCACGGCCATGCGCGGCTCGGTCCACAGCGGCACGACCCGCAGTCCCCGCCGGTCGATGGGGAGGCGGACATAGCCGACGTCGACCCTGCCGTCGTGGATCACCTCGACCTGGTTCTCCCAGCTGGTACGCAGTACGTCCACGGTCAGCTCCGGGTGGCGCCGGCCGAGGGCGCGTACGGCGCGGGTGACGATCAGGCCGGGCATGAAGCCCACGGTGAAGGTGTTCCGGTCGTGTGCGGCACGTGCCGCGCGGCGGCGCAGCGCCTGGGCGTTGGCCAGCAGCGGTCGGGCGTCGGCCAGCACCTGCTCGCCTGCCGCGGTCAGCTGCGTGCCGTGTTTACCGCGGATGAGCAGCTGCACCTTCAGCTCGTTTTCGAACGCCCTGATCTGGCGGGAGAGCACCGGCTGCGCGATGTGCAACGCCTCGGCCGCGCGTCCGAAGTGCAGCCGCTCGGCCACCTCGACGAAGTAGCGCAGCTTGCGCAGATCCACATCCACCAGGGCGGCCTCCCACAAGGTGATACCTACAGGGGTATTACCCGGGAGCGGAAGGGTCTTGGACGCGGCGGTGCCGGCCGCAGCACCGTGAGTGGCGTCCAGGCACGAACGAAAGGATCTCGTCATGGATCTGCACGGGCAACGCGTGGCCGTCCTCGGTGGTACCTCCGGCATCGGGCTGGCCACCGCCATCGCGGCCGCCGAGCAGGGGGCCGACGTCACCGTCGTCTCCAGTCGGCGCACCAGCGTGGACCGCGCGCTTGACCGGCTGCCGCCAGGCGCTCGGGGGCGGGTCGCGGATCTGACCGACGCCGCACAGGTGAGCACGCTCTTCGAGGAACTGGGCGAGATCGACCACCTGGTGTACACCGCGGGCGAGCCGCTGGCGCTGACGAGCCTCGACAGCCTCGATCTGGACACCGCCAGGAGCCTCTTCACGCTGCGCTACTTCGGCGCACTGTCGGCGGCACAGGCCGCGGCGCCGCATCTGCGGCCCGGCGGATCGATCACGTTGACCACCGGCATCGCCAAGGACCGCCCCGGACCAGGGTGGAGTACCGCGGCCGGCGTCTGCGGCGCCGTCGAGGCCCTCACCCGAGCGCTGGCCGTCGAGCTGGCGCCGATCCGGGTCAACGCCGTCTCTCCAGGAATCGTGCGATCGCCGCTGTGGTCCCAGATGACCGGAACCGAACGAGAGCGGATGTACGAGGAGCAGGGCGCCGCCCTGCCGGTCGGACGTGTCGGCGAAGTCGAGGAGATCGCGCAGGCATACCTGTACTGCATCACTCAGACGTTCGCCACCGGAACCGTCCTCACCGTCGACGGCGGCGCCCTCCTCGTCTGATCCGCCCTACTGGGACGCGATGTTGTCAGAGAGCGGCACCCGGCGGGTTCACGCCCCCAGCAACTGTTTCAGGAACGGGCTGGAGAAGACCGCCGCCGGGTCGTAGCGGTGCAGTGTGGCCACGGCGTCGCTCCACTGTGCGCCCGCGGGCAGGCCGGTGCGGAAGGCGTCCGGCCAAGTGGTGCCGATCACCGTGGAGTTGGTCCAGGGGCCGCCGGAGGCGGTGTGCGCCCAGCCCTTGGACCACTCGGGGCGGACCATCGACCAGCCGGTGTAGTGGCCGAGGATCCACTGGTCCAACTGGGCGAAGAACGCAGCGGAGTTCGGCGTACCGGGGTAGGTGGCGAAGTCCAGCCAGACGACGGTGTCCCACTCCGGGTGGTCAGGTCTCGCCCGGGCCGGCGAGAGCAGCGCTTCCGCGCCACCGCCCACCGCGGCGGGCGTGTCCACGCCGGTGATGCGCAGTTCGACCGGGCAGTTCACCGGATACTGCCCGGCGTTCTGCGCCGCGGTGACCTGGGCCTGGTACGTGACGTAGAAGTCGTGCACCACCCGCTGCACATCGGCACGGGCGCAGAGCACCGCCCAACCGCCCTCGAAGATCCGCAGCGTGGTCGGCTGGACGTACAGCATGACGTTCTTGGACCAGCCCCAGACATCCCAGATCCCGAGCGCGATCATCGCGGACCCGGCGGTGGCCATCTCACCGTTGGTGAAGGTCGGGGTGAGCCCGCCGTCGCCCTGCAGGATCCGCTTGATCTGGTCGGACACGGCCTGGCTGACCTGGTTGGCGAAGGTGTACGGGTAGGGCGCGTCCAACTGGGTGCAGAACCACGGCTTGTCGGGCGCGACGCTCCACACCTTGAGCCAGGGGATGGTGGTGAACGGGAACCAGATGGCCTCCACCCGCCCGGTTGCGCTGAGGTACTGGTCCAGGTTGGAGCTGCTGCTGCCGGGCGCGCCGAAGAGGTCGCTCACCTGGATGTCGAACCAGTTCTGGCAGCGCATCCGGGAGTTGACCGGGACCTGCAGGGTCACTTCGGTGACGAAGGCCCGACCCAGGTGGACCAGGAAGGCTCCGATGTCCGGATCGTCGCGTTGGAAGGTCCGCAGTAGATAGCGGGCCGATGCCGGGTCCCAGACCACGGCGGTGAGGAAGAGGACCAGATTGCTCAGCGTGCCGAAGGCCGAGCCGGCCGGCGGCTGCTCGCCGGAGACCGGCAGCCCGGTACCGTGCGCGCCGATGGCCAGGGCGCCGCCGACCGTCAGGTCGCCGGGAGCGGGGATCGCGGCGAAGCCGAGACCCGCGCTCTCCAGCGCGGCGTGCACGGCGTCCAAGGTGGCGCCCGCCTGCGCGGTGATGCTGCCGGGGTTGCCGGGGTGCACAGTGATCGCGGTGAGCCGCGGTTTGGTGTCGACGAGCATGGTGTGCGAGACGTCCTGGCCGTCGCTTGCCAGGAACGGCGCCCAGTTGTGGCCCTGCCCCAGTGCGCGCAGTTGGTAGCCGTGGGCCAGTGCCCAGTTCGCGAGGGCGACCACGTCATCGGCTGTGCCGGGCACGGCCGTCCACACCTGGTCCAGCGCGATCTGCTCGGACCAGTTGGAGAAGGCCTGTTGGGTCAGCGTGATACCGGGCGGGAATTCGGGTGGCGGGGAGATCGTCGCGGCGTCGGCGGTCAACCGGAACAGCGGCGTCCAGCCGGTGGCGGTGACCACCGCGGCCCCGGCTGCCGCGCCGAGCAGGGCGCGTCGGCTGGGGCCGGCGGGGGGATCGGGGTTGACCGGCACGGAGTCTCTCACTGGGTCCATGGCAAGCCCCTTGCTGGGTGGGGGAGGGGTGCGGTGCGGACTCCTGGGGGGAGAGTAGGTTGACGGACCGTCAGGTACAATGCGCGTGCTGATGGTCGTTTCCGGCCGTCGGCCCGCGCGCGTCGTCTCGGTCCACGGCCGCGGGGCCTGCGGGGATGAGCCGTCAGAAGCGACCTCGCGGCAGCGGTAGCGGGCTTCCGCGGCGAGGAGCCGACGAACGACGAACCGCCGCGGGTGACGGACGGACCATCAGGTCCGGAGTGTCACCCGCGGCGGTTCGGGAATACGACGGCGGAGTCGATCAGTACGCGCTGTTGACGTTGTCGATCGAGCCGTAGCGGTGGTACGCGTAGTTGCACGCGGCGGTGATGTTCGCGACCGGGTCGTAGATGTTCGTCGAGGTGCCTGCCACGTGGTAGGCGGTGAACGTCGGCTGGATGACCTGGAGCAGACCGATGGAGGGGTGGCCGGCGGCGGCGTTGGAGTCCCACAGGTTGATGGCGTTGGGGTTGCCGGAGGACTCGCGCATGATGTTGCGGTGGATGCCGTCGTAGCTGCCGGGGATGCCCTTCTGCTGCATGATCGCCAGCGCGTGCTTGATCCAGCCGTCCAGGTTGTTCGCGTACGTCTGGGTGCTGGTCGTCGCCGAGGCGGTCTTGGCCACGGCGGCCTTGACCGCGGTGGTCTTGGTGGCGGTGGCCACGGCCGGGACAGCCTTCGCCGTGGTGGAGGCGGCCGACCCGGTGGGAAGGCTCAGCTGCTGTCCGGGCTGAATGATGTAGGGGCTCGCGATGCCGTTGATCGCTGCGATGGCCTGCCAGCCTCCGGGCACGTGCTCGGCCTGAGCGATGTGCGAGAGGTTGTCGCCGGACACGACGGTGTACGTGGCCGGAGCGGAGTCCGCGGTGGCGGCCTGAGCCGCTCCGGGCGTGACCACGCAGCTGACGGCGATCGTACCGGCGATGACGGCGCCACCGGCGAATCCGAGGCGCGTACGGGGCAGGCGGGTGAAGGCAGGAATGTGCATGTGAGCAGACCTCTTCCGGGGGGCTTGTCCGCAGTTGCCGGTCCCCTCGGCAAAAAGCCCGCATTTCGATAGCGGAGCGCTGCGGCTTGGACATTCTTAGCCGCTGGGAAATAGGTCGACAATTACCGATTTACTAAGTTGGCTAGTGGGTCGGCCGAGCGGTGCAGGGCTCTGGCCCCGACGTTTTGGTGCCGTAAGGACCGCATAAGCCACTAGGTGCCTTCGTAAGTGATTTGCGCCCTATGCTGTGCGTCACACCGTGCGGGCATCAGAATGGACGCAATGTGACGTTGCGGGTGCGGGATGTGTGCGCCCCGGGGATTGTGCGGTGTGCCGGTGGATAGTGCCAGGTCGTATTAATACGTAGCCGACTTTTCGCGGAAAAGCCACTATAGGGGCATAAGTGAACCAGTTATGCAATGCAGATAAATCGGACATATGGCGACTTTTGTGTCTGCCGACGTCCGGGCCGCAGCTAGGCCCCCGCCTCTTGTCCGCCATCGGGTATGGGCTGCTCGCACCAGATGGTCTTGCCCTCGCGGGTGTGCCGGGTGCCCCAGCGCTGAGTGAGTTGGGAGACCAGAAGGAGCCCGCGTCCTCCCTCGTCGAAGACTCGCGCACGGCGCATGTGCGGGGCGGTGTTGCTGTTGTCGGAGACCTCGCAGATGAGTGTCCGGTCTCGGATGAGCCGCAGCTCGATGGGCGGCCGGGCATAGCGGATCGCATTGGTGACCAACTCGCTCACGACGAGTTCGGTGACGAAGGCCGCCTCGTACAGCCCCCAACAGGCGAGTCGGCGCGCGGCCCAGGCACGGGCGTCGGCTACGGCGGCGGGGTCCTGCGGTATGTCCCGGACCGCGACCTGGTCCGACGCCAGCGCCTTCGTGCGGGCGATGAGCAGGGTCACGTCGTCGGAGGGGGGCTCGGGGCGCACGTCCTCGAACACCGCCTCGCACAGCGCCCGGGGTGACAGCGAAGGCCGGGCGAGCGCGCGGCGCAGCCGCTCCATGCCCTCGTCGACATCACGTTCCCGGGAGGCGATCAGGCCGTCGGTGTAAAGGGCGAACACACTGCCTTCGGCGACTTCCGCCTCGGTCGACTCGAACGGCAGGTTGCCCAGCCCGAGTGGGGGGCCTGGCGGCAGCTCAAGGAACTCGGCCGTCCCCTCAGGGGCCAGAACGGCGGGTGGCGGGTGTCCGGCGCGGGCGATGGAGCAGCGCCGGGAGACCGGATCGTAGATGGCGTACGTGCATGTGGCGCCCTGCTCGGCGGCCTCGCCCCCCGGGTCGTCCTCGGTGGCCAGGCGCGTGACGAGGTCGTCCAAGTGGGTCAGAAGCTCGTCCGGAGGCAGGTCCACGTCGGCGAGGGTGCGTACCGCGGTCCGCAGGCGGCCCATGGCCGCTGACGCCTTGATGCCACGGCCGACGACATCGCCGACCACCAGGGCCACGCGCGCCCCCGACAGCGGGATGACATCGAACCAGTCACCGCCCGCACCGCTCTGTCCAGCCGCGGGAAGGTAGCGGGAGGCGACGTCGACCGCCGCCTGTGCCGGAAAGCGCTGTGACAGCAGACTGTGCTGGAGCGTGAGGGCCGCGGTGCGCTCGCGGGTGAAGCGGCGGGCGTTGTCCAGGCAGAGCGCGGCGAACGCGACCAGTTCCTGCGCCAGCAGTCGGTCGTCGTCGGTGAAACGGTCCGAGCCGCGCCGGTAGAAGATCGCGACACCGAGGATCGCGCCTCGCGCGGATATCGGCACCGGCATGATCGACTGGAACTTGAACTCCCGGAAGCGCGCGGCTCGCGCGGGGTCCACGGCCAGCCATGACTGCATGACCGGGTCGGGCGTACGGAGAATGGCGGTCTGGCCGGTTGCCATGCAGCGCACCGGGGGCGACTGCGGCGGGTAGAAGTCCACTTCCCCCGGCTTGCGTACGGCCTCCGGTTCGCCTTCCAGCACGGAGCGGTTCGCCATACGGCGCAGTGCCACGGTCCGGGTGAAGGGGCCGGGCTCGTCGCCGCTGAGCACGGTGTCCAGAAGGTCGACGGTGATCCAGTCGCAGATCCGGGGTACGGCGGTGTCGGCGAGTTCCTGGGCTGTGCGCATCAGGTCGAGCGTGGTGCCGACGCGGGTGGTGGCCTCGTTGAGCAGGGCCAGTCGCTCCTGGGCGCGGCGGTGCTCGGTCACGTCGTCGACGGTCGCGCAGACGCCGATGACATCCCCTTGCTGGTCGTGCAGTGGCGCGGCAGTCGAGGCGAAGACCCGGTCTTGACCGGGATCAGCCGCCGTGCGCCCGCGGATCTCGCGGGCGGGGACCGCCTCACCCGTGGCGAGCGCATGCCGCAAACAGCGTTCCCATGTCGTCGCATCGGGGCCGAAGACCAACTCCGACAGGCGCCGTCCTCGGCCGTCCCTCGGCGGGGCGCCGAGGAGGCGGTCCATCGCGGCGTTCTGCCGTATACAGCGCAGATCGGTGTCGTAGACCGCTACCGCGATGGGCGACTGGCTGAACAGCCAGTCCAGTATGGCCTGTTCCTCAACCGCGGACCGGAGCCGGCCGGGCGTCGCCGCCATCAGTAGTCACCGCCCGCACTCCACTGCGGCAACGACCGGCCAGGTGATCACGACGACGCCCGCGGCGAACGCATCCGGCGCATCCGGTACCCGCTTGTGCGCAAGGCGGTCGCAAGCATCCATATCGCCTCGTCTCGCTCCCGCAAGCAGTCGGCTACGCCTGGCTGATCACCAAAACGCTCATGACCAGCATGCTCCCCAATCAGGGCCGGTACAACCGGATCAACCCCGTTCTGTCGGGTTGCGTCCTTTGTGGGGTAGGGCGGCATGGGGCTGCCTGAGCGCTTGGTGTCGCGGTTGCCTCCGGTAAGCGCAACTCGTAGTCCCTGAACGGGATTTCGGTGCCCGGTGGTCACCGCGTCGGCGCACTTCGGCGCCCAGTCGCCGTCATCGGGCTGCCGGGGGCCTGGTCAGGGCGCCGTACAGGAAGAGCTCCACCAGTTCCTGGTCGGTCAGCGGGGCGGGGGCGCCGGGGCGGCCGGCGGACAGCAGCAGTAGCTGGAAGGCGTCGGCCAGGCGGTCCGGGGACAGTCGCAGGGCTTCCTGGTCGGGGTCGAAGAGGGCGGCCAGGGCCGCACGTGGTGCGGCCAGTCCCGCTTCGCGGTCCGGCAGGCTGTCCCCTTCCTTGGGCTGGGGACGTGCCGGACGTTCCAGCCGCCCGGCGGCGGCCAGCGCGCCCGTCACGGCGCCTATACGGGCCATATGGCCGCGCATGACCTCGGCGGCCTCGGTGAGGCGGTCGGCGAGTGGCTGGTCCAGCGAGATCGAGGCCAGGTGCGCGACGGTGTCGTCGGAGCGCAGGGCCTCGGCCATGCAGGCCGCGAGCAGGGCGTCCTTGTCCGAGAAGGCCCGGAAGATCGTGCCTTCTCCGATGCCCGCGGCGCGGGCGATCTTCGCCGTGGTCACGGAAGCGCCGTATTCGATGACGAGGGGAAGGGCCGCGGTGACGATCATCGCGCGGCGCTTGTCGGGGTCCATGGCCGGCGCGCGGCGCCGCGAGGGTGTGGAAGAAGTCTTCGCCATGCTTCACTGTACGGAGTGAGTGCTCACTCCGTCAATAGGTGTGCGGCGGCCGCCGGCGGACCCGGTGGGCGCGGCAGCAGGCTGGCGTTGCCGCTCAGGGGGATCGGCTCCAGGAAGGGAGCACGCCTGGGGTTGTCGGGCAGCTGAGGCGGGCCTGGGCGGCGTGACGGAAGGCGGTGATCAGGCGGCTGCGGTCATCCGCGCGGGTGGCGAGGACAACGTGGCCGGGCCCGACGCCTTCCAGGGGGTGCGGCGAGGTCGGGGCGTACGTGGACTGCCAGGGCGCCGAGGGGGCGATGGCGACGGCGTCCCCTGCGGCGATGATTTCGAGTGTCCGTGCGTACTCCCGGACGGCGACGCCAGGTGTCCATCACCCATGCGGCCACGAGCGCACCCCCGGCCCGGGACGGTGCCCGGGCACGACACCTGTCGTTCACCGGGCCATCCGTGCTGCGCGCGGTCCATGCGTGAGAAGTTGCGCAACTAGGGAACTGCAGTGGCGAGTTGTCGCGTCGCTCCAAACAGGAAGGGCCGGTGGGCGAGACACGAACCACGGCGAAGTGAGAGCGCAGCGACCGGAGGAAGTCGATGGGGGAGCTTTCTGCATCGCGATCGTTGATGGGGACGCCTATGAGCAGCCCCGGCTACCTGTTGCGGGAGGACCGGGGTGATTTCGGCCAGGTGCTGCAGCAGGCCCTGACCTCCGCGGAGATCCAGGAGGCTTTGCACGACACGGCCGACGCGGTCAACATCGAGCAACTGCGTACCGGGGCGTTCACGGCGAGTGAGTACATCGCGGCCAGCGCGGCCGCGGAGTACCAGGACTACGTGCGCGAGCGCGCGGCCGTCCACCCGCAGGGGGCTCGCGGCGAGCGGACCAGCAGTGGAGATCGGGCGCAGCACGGGCGCGGGCAGCTCGGGGCAGCGTTGGCCGTGCTCGTTCCGGTCCTCGGCGGCGTAGCGGCCGCGGTCTTCCTCCTGATCGGCTACGGTCTGCGGCTCGCCGCTGCCTGGCCTCAGTTCTCGGGCACGTTGGTGGCCACGGGCTGGGCGGCAGCAGGGATCTCCGCGGTGGTCGCACTGTCTGACGCGGTCGGCCTGCTGGCCAGCGCGGCGCGCAACCGCCCGGTGCCGACCGGCGATCACAGCGCGGAGGTCGACCGCGCCCGCGCCATCTGGCAGGCGGCGCTGCTGGAGCGCGGCATCATGCCGTATCTACGCCGCCGGCTGCCGCAACGGCAGCCCGCACAACGCTGAATCCGACAACCCGTGACGGGGACGTTCCGGTGGCGAAAGCAGGCGTACCGGGCCCGCGCCCACCCCGAGGAGTGAGAACGGACAAGCCCCGGGGCGCACGGTGGTGCCGTCACCCGGGGCCTGCCGTTCATGCTGTGTCGGGCGTCAGTTGACGCAGGGGACGCCGCCCTCCTTCACCGAGTCACCCGCGAAGGCACTGTCGGGCGGCGTCGAAGGCGAGCTCGACGGGGAGCTCGACTGGGCCGTTCCGGAGGAACCGGTCGGGTCCGTGGCGGGCGGGGTGAAGTCCGTGCCAAGGGTGACCCGGACGTGACCGGCCGGAACCGAGGCGCTGGAGACGGCCGCGGCGGTACCGAGACGGGAGACGATCTGCTGGGCCGCCTGCTGTGCGCCCGCGCCGTAGACGATCGTGGTCTTGAGCTGCGTCGCGGCGTTGGACGTCTGTCCCGCCGTGTAGCCGAGCGCGGTCAGGGCCTTGAGCTCGTCGGCGGCCGCGCCGGTCTTGCCCGAGCCGTTGAACACGTCGACGGTGGCGGGCTTGGCCTTGGCGGACGGTTTGGCGCCGCCGCTGCCGGGGGAGGGAGACGGGTCATGGCCGATCGTCGCCTGCACGATGGACCTGATCTGGTCGACGTTGACGAGGTTGACGTCCTCGTTGTTGCGGTTGCCGAAGCCGGCGATCGGCAGGGTGTGGAAGACCACGTTGCCGCCGGTGAGGTTGGTGGCCTGCTGGGCGAAGTCGAGCACGTCGAACTTGTTGTCGATGACCAGGTCCTTCTTCACCACGCCGAACAGCCCCTGGAGCTTGCCCAGATCACCGAAGACCCCCTCGGTCTTCAGCTTGTGGGTCACCGAGGAGATGAACGCCTGCTGGCGGTGGGTGCGGTCCAGGTCTCCGCCGTCGAGTCCGTGCCGCTGCCGGACGAACGCCAGTGCCTGCTTGGGGTTGAGGTCCTGGACTCCGGCGTGGAAGTTCGCACCGGAGTACCAGTCGTGGACCGGGTGCTTGAGGCAGACCTGGATGGGCTGGAGGACCTTGGCGATGTCGTAGAAGCCGAGCAGGTTCACTTCCGCGAAGTGGTCGATCGGCACGCCCAGGAAGTTCTGCACGGTGGCCAGCGTCGCCTCGCGTCCGGCCTCGCGGCTCTGCGCCTCCAGGTCGGCGCCCTTGACGCCCTGGCCGGCAAGCTTGTCGTGGGCGCCCGTGTAGGCGTTGGCGTACGCCTCCTTGATCTTGAAGTGCCCCTGCGCCGAGCCGTCTCCGTTGAAGGTCTGCACGTAGTCGTCGCGGGGGATGGAGAACGCGGTGACCTTGCCGCCGTCCGCGGGTATGTGCATCAGGATCAGCGTGTTGGTGTTGTAGTACCCGATGTCGCTTGATCCGGCGTGCAGTTGGTCCTGGACGAACTCCTTGGGGAGGTCGTTGCCGTTCATGTCCTTGCGCGAGTCCAGGCCGATCAACAGCAGGTTCACCGAGTTGTCGAGGTGCTTCGGCGCGTGCTGGCCCAGCTTGTCGAGCGCGTCCGAGGTGTTCAGGCCGCTGGTGATCCAGTGGTACGCGGCCCAGGAGACCCCGCTGGCCGCCAGCACCGCCGCTGAGGACAGGCACACCGCGACCCGCCCGACGACCACCAGCGGAGAGCGTCGCGCCGCGCCCCGGGCCGACTTGCTGTTCCGCCGAGCGGCCCGCCCGCCCGCTCGCCTGGGTGACTCGGCACCGTGTTCGTCACGCACCGCTATTCCTCCCGTTACGCCTGGACCGGATGAGTCGCACCGCCAGCACGGCGATCAGCGTGACCTCGGCCGCCCCCATGGCCGGGAACGCGTCAACTGCCCAGTGCACCGCTGATGTTGTCAGCTTGCCATGGGACCCGGAGGTGTTCGCCACCTGCTCGGCGACAATGGTGATCGCCGCCACCACCAGCGGTGGCGCGGACAACACCCACCAGGTGCTCGCGCGCGTGCAGTTCATCGCCGCCAGCACCGCCGCGAGGACCGCGGTGATCGCGAAGGCCCACCCCAGCGCGGAGCCCACCAGCTCGTCCACGATGGCACCGGCCACCGGCAGCCCCAGGGCCAGGAGGACGATCCTGCTGGTCGGCGCTGCGCCTCGTTCGTCGTGCCGGGCCCGTGAGGCACGGCCGGAGGGCCGCCCCACGCCCGCTCTGCGCGAGCCTCCCGCCGCTTGGCCGCGCGGACCCGGCACACGGCGTGACTGCCGTGCCGCGTCTCGGGGCAGATACGTGGACTCGCTCGGGGCTTCGGCGCTCTGGCCTGTCATTCGCCTTCCTCGTCCGGCCGGTCGGCGCGTCCGTCCAGCAGCGTGCTCGCCCTGCCCCGTGGATGGTGCAGGAACTGGTGCCCCCGGCTGTAAGGACGACTCGCGTCGACTCCTGGTTGCATGGTTGCGCAATGTAGCAAGCATGGAGGCTAAGCTGTCCGGGCGCCCGGAAGCAATCCCGGGCGCGGCGAGCGGAAACGGGGACGCGAACCAGGGCGGGGAAGGGGCCACGGCGATGGCGGCAGGGGTGGGACGCGACGATCCCCCGACGCAGGCGTTCGTTCTGGCGGCTGAGGCGTTCGGCCTCCTGGCCTCCCCCTTGCGGCTGCACATCGTCCTGGCACTCACCGAGCGCGAAAGCGGGGTCTCGCAGCTGGCGCTGCGGGTGGGTGCGACGCCGCAGGCCGTCAGCCAGCACCTGGCCAAGCTCAAACTCGCCGGTGCGGTGCGCCTGCGCAGCGAAGGCCGCTACCACGTCTACCAGGCGACCGACCCACGGTTGGCGACGGTGGCCCGGATGATGCTGGACAAGACCATCGCGGAGCCGGTCGACGGGGACACCAGGCTGCCGGCCTGACGATGGCAGGGCGCGAGCCGTGCGGTCGTCGTCAGGTGGCGGTGAGTGCCAGGGCGGCCTGGTCGTCGCCGGTGGAATCACCCGCGAAGGCGCTGACCGCGGCGGTGACCGACTCCACGAGGGTGGCGGCGGTGGGGGAGGCGGTGCGTAGCGTGCCGAGGGCGTCGGCCAGGCGGTCCTCGCCGAAGAACTCACCGCTGGGGGAGCGGGCTTCGGTGATGCCGTCGGTGACCAGGACCAGGCCGTCACCTGGATACAGGTCCACGCTGCACGGGGACCCGTCGGTGTCGGGGCCGATGCCCAGGAGCAGGCCCGGTTGGGCGAGTTCTTCGACGGTGCCGTCGGCGCGGCGTACCAGCGGCGGCACATGACCCGCGCGGATCAGGTCCAGTGCGAGGTGGGACGCGGCGTGCCGCAGCTCGCCGTAGACGAGTGAGACGAAGCAGTCGTCGCTGGTGTCGCCCTCGGTCAGGGCCTCGTTGATGGCGGCGACCACCGCCGCCGGATCGTTGAGCAGGCGGGCTGCCGCGCGTGCGGTGTGGCGGACCATGCCGGTCGTGGTGGCGGCCAGCGCGCCGCGCCCGCACACGTCACCGATCATCAGCGCCCAGCGGTCGCCGGGCAGCGGGAAGACGTCGTAGAAGTCGCCGCCGACGTCCAGTCCTTCCCCGGCCGGATGGTAGGAGGCCGCCAGGGTTGCGCCCGGAATCCTGGGCAACTCGGGCGGCAGCAGACCTGCTTGCAGGTCCCGGGACAGTTGGACGCGGTCGGTGAACTGATGGGCGTTGTCCGCACTGGAAGCCGCCCGGCGGGCCAGCTCCTCGGCCAGGGCGACGACGTGGCCGTCCAACGGCCGGTGGGTGGACAGCAGCGTCAGTACGCCGAAGGTGCGGCCGCGGGTGGCCAGCGGCACGCTCACGTATCCGTTGATGCCGCGCTGCGCCGACAGACCGTCCGGACGGGCGCCGACGTGGCCGGTTTCGGTGGCGCCGGAGACCAGCACACGGGCGACCGCGGTGTCGATCTCGTCACGCAGCGCGGGGGAGCCGAGGAGGTCCTCCTCGGCCCGGGTGGCGGCGGCCACGGCGATCCGCCGGGTCTTGCCGCGCTCGACCACATGGACGACACACAGCGGCGCCAACGCCGGTACGGTCAGCCGGGCCATGCACTGCAGGCAGTCGAAATAGTGCGGCTCGCGGGTGATCGCGGTGCTGGCGTCCAACACGAAGGCCAAGTCCTCATGGGCGACCTTCTCCCGCTCCTGAGCCGCGTGGCCCGCCTCCATCGTGCGATGGCGTTCGATGGCCAGGGCGGCGATGCGGGCGAACGCGGCGCTGAGCGCCAGGTCCGTGCCCTCGGGGGCCTTCGGGGTGCGGTGGTACATCGCGAACGTGCCCAGCAGCCGACCGTCCATGCCCTCGATCGGGGTGGACCAGCACGCCGCCACCCCGGCCCGCTGTGCCAGGTCGCGGTAGTCCGCCCACCGGGGGTCGGTGGCGATGTCGGTGACGATCACCGGCGCGCGCAGATGGGCGGCGGTGCCGCATGAGCCGACGTCCTGGCCGATGGCGATCCCGTCGACCGCCTCGTTGTAGAAGTCGGGCAGGCTCGGCCCGGTTCCGTGCCGCAGGTTCTTGCCACTGGGATCGGCCAGCAGCACCGAGACGATCATTTCCGGCGACAGTTCCTCGATCGCGCGGGCCATGCCGTTCAGGATCTCGTCCAGCGGGGCGTCGCGCGCGATCTGCTCCAGCAGGATGCGCTGCTCGGCGGCCAGCAGCTGGGCGTGGTGGTACGCGGTGGTGTCCACCGCGATCACCAGCACTCCGTCGACCTGGCCGTCCGCGTCCCGGCGGGGCTCGTAGGTGTAGTCGAAGTAGCCCTCCCGCTCGGCACCGAGTCCACCGTGCACGAACCGCCAACCGCGGGCGCGGCAGGCGATGCCGGTGCCGTACACCCCGTCGAGCTGGTGGAGGTTGCCGTGCCTGGTCAGTTCCGGAATCAGCTGGGCGACGGGCGCACCGATCCCCTCGTGGGCGATGCCGAAGGTTTCGAAGAACGCCGAGTTCGCCGCCTCCAGCAGATGGTCCGGGCCGCTCAGCGCAGCGAAGATCACCGGGGCCTGCCCGAACAGGTCCGCGTACTCCTCGCTCCTCCGGTGCGGGGGCCTGGGTTCTGCAGTGGCCGACATGCTGGGCCGCCCTCGCGTTCGCGCCGTCGCGTTCTATCCCCACTTTGACACACCACTGTCCGGATTCCGGGCGTCAGGCGTGACCGGTCCGGATGGTCAGTCGCGGCCGCGGCGGCCCGCGTGCGACGGGCGGGCGCCCCGGGCGCCTTTCTCCGCGGCTCTGCGCAGCAGTTCGGTCAGGCGGTGCGGTACCAGTTCGCGCATCGCCAGGGCCGTGCTGGTGCGTTCGACACCGGGGCAGTCGAGGATCTTCCCGGCGACCCGGTACAGGTCCTCGGTGTCCGCGGCGACGACCCGTACCAGCAGGTCGGTCTGGCCGCTGAGGCCGAACACCTCGACGATCTCCGGGATGTCCTTGAGCCGGTCCGCCACTTCGGCCAGCCGGTGTTGGTCCGCCTGCGCGGTGACGAACGCGGTGAGCGGATAGCCCAGTGCGCCCGGGTCCACCCGGCGTTCGAAGGAGCCGAGCGCGCCGTTCTCGTCCAGTTTGGCCAGCCGCGCCTGGACCGTGTTGCGGGACAGCCGCAACCGCTCGGCCAGGGCGAGGACGGTGGCGCGCGGGTCGTCGGCCAGCGCAAGCAGGATCCTGGCGTCGGTGGCGTCGACGACCGGGCTGCTGTTCACACTGCTCACTCAAGACCCCCTTTCGTCTCATGCGAGTGAGCACAATGCTCACTTGATGGGAGGGACGTTGTGCAGATGGTGAGTCGTGTGTCTACATACGGAGCATAGAGCGGAATCAACGGGTGACGGTGTGTATGGCATCGGAGGTGGTGGAGCGTGATCACTAGTGCCGCGTCGGCGGAAGCGCGTGTCACGGGCGGTTCCCGGCAGGACACACTGGCGGTGCTAGGCGCGGTCGAGCGCCGGGTGCTGTGGCTGTCGTCGGCGATCATCGATCACGCGAACCGGGTACGGCCGAATCCCTCAGGACTGAAGGTCGGCGGCCATCAGGCGTCCAGCGCCTCGATGGCCTCGATCATGACGGCACTGTGGTTCCATGAACTCACCGCGCACGACCGGGTCTCGGTCAAGCCGCACGCCTCGCCCGTGCTGCACGCGATCAACTATCTGCTGGGGGAGTTGGACCCGTCGTACCTGACGACCCTGCGGTCCTTCGGCGGCCTGCAGAGTTACCCCAGCCGCTCGAAGGACCCCGATCCCGTCGACTACTCCACCGGATCGGTGGGCATCGGCGCCACCGCCCCCATCTGGGGTGCCATCGCCCGGCGTTACGTCGAGGGCCGCTTCGGCGGGGCGGGCGTCGGACGGCAGTACTCGCTGCTCGGCGACGCCGAACTCGACGAGGGCGCCATCTGGGAGGCCATCCAGGATCCGATGGTCCCCGACCTCGGCGAGATCGTCTGGATCGTCGACTTCAACCGGCAGTCGCTGGACCGCGTGGTGCCGGAGATCGCCGCCGGTCGGCTGCAGGGCATGTTCGCGGCCGCGGGCTGGCAAGTGATCACCGTGAAGTACGGGCAGTTGCTGGAGGAGCTGTTCACCCGCCCCGGCGGTGAGATGCTGCGCAAGCGCCTGGACACCATGGGCAACCCGGAGTACCAGCGGCTGCTGCGGTGCACCGCGCAGCAGTTGCGCGAGCGGCTGCCCGGCGCGGGTTCGACGGCCGCGCCCATCGCCCGGCTGATCGCGGAGCTGGACGACGACACCCTTCGGGCCGCTGTGCGCAACCTCGGCGGCCATGACCTCGGCGCGCTCCTGGAGGCGTACCGGAGCATCGACGACACCCGCCCGACCGTCATCTTCGGCTACACGGTGAAGGGCTACGGCCTGTCCAGCGAGGGACACCCGCAGAACCACTCCTCCTTGCTGACCGCCGACCAGATGGCTGATCTGGCGCGCCGTCTGGGGACCGACCTGGACGACCCGTGGGCGGGCTTCGCCGACGGCAGCGCGGAGGCGGCCCTGTGCAAGCAGGCCGCCGACCGGCTGCGGCGCACGGACTTCCCGCGCCAGCGGCCCCCGGCACTGCCCGCCGACATCGGCCGCACCCCCACCGGTACCGGCAACACACAGCAGGCCCTCGGGCGGCTGCTGCTGGACCTGACCCGGCAGGCGCCGCAGGCGGCGGCCCGGATCGTGACCGTCAGCCCCGATGTCAGCTCCTCCACCAACCTCGGCGGCTGGCTGAACAAGGCCGGGGTGTGGTCGCACGCGGAGCGCCCCGACTGGTTCGCCGACGACGCCGAGACCATCCTGCACTGGCGGGAGAAGCCCACCGGTCAGCACCTGGAGCTCGGCATCGCCGAGACCAACCTGGTGGGACTGCTCGGCGAGCTCGGCGCCACCTGGAGCCGCTGGGGCGAGCCGTTGCTGCCGATCGGCGTGGTGTACGACCCGTTCGTCAACCGCGCCTTGGAACCCTGGTCGTTCGGGATGTACGCGGGCGGGCAGTCGATCCTGGTGGGTACCCCGTCGGGTGTCACCCTGGCCCCGGAGGGCGGGGCACACCAGTCGATCACCACTCCGTCGCTGGGCATCGAACAGCCCGGCTGCGTCAGTTACGAGCCCGCGTTCGCGATCGAGACGGAATGGTGTCTGCTGGCCGCGCTGGCCAACCTGGGCAAACCTGACGGGAGTTCGGCCTATCTGCGGCTGTCCACCCGCCCGGTGGACCAGACGCTTGCCGCGGTGCCCGCCGACCCGGCCGCCCGCGAGCGCCGCCGTCGCCAGGCCGTCGCCGGTGCGTACGCGCTGCGGCGGCCGGAGAAGCCCGCGGTGACCATTGCGGTGATGGGCGCCATGGTCCCCGAGGCCCTCGCCGCGGCCGATCGGCTGGCCGCCCTAGGCTTCCCCGCCGACGTGGTCTGCGTGACCAGCCCAGACCTGCTCTTCCGGGCCGTGCAGGGCAGGCGCGGTCTGCAGGACGGCCCCGGCTGGCTGCTCGACCAGGTCTTCCCGGCCGAGCGGGCGGTCCCGATGGTCACGCTCCTCGACGGCCACCCGCATACGCTGGCGTTCCTCGCCACGATCAACAACGTGCCGGTGACCACGCTGGGCGTGAGCCGCTTCGGCCAGTCCGGCGCCATCGACGACGTCTACCGCTACCACGGCATCGACACCGACAGCGTCGTCCGGGCCGCCCTGGACCTGGTCGACTGATCGTCCGACCGCGACCGGGTCGGCGGCGCCCCGGCGAGCCGCTCACGCCTGCTGCTTGCGTTCCTGGGGCGTCCCGTCGGCCGGGGCGGGCGTCAGCGGTTCCGCGGCGTAGCGGTTCTGCTCGGTGAGCAGGCGGGCGAAGGGCCCGCCCTGCGCCTGCAGTTGCCGGTAGGTTCCGCGTTCGGCGATCCGTCCGGCCTGCAGGACGGCGATTTCGTCGACCTGTCCCAGGGTGCTGAGCCGGTGCGAGATGACGATGACCGTACGGCCGCGGGTGAGGCGCTCCAGCGCGCGCAGCACCTCGGCCTCGGCTTCGACGTCGAGGTTCGTGGTCGGCTCGTCGAGGATGAGGATCGGCGCGTCCCGCAGCAGCGCGCGGGCGATGGCGATGCGCTGACGCTGGCCGCGGGAGAAGTTCTTGCCCAGTTCCCGGACCGCGGAGTGGTAGCCGCCGGGCAGTCCCGTGATCGTGTCGTGGATGTGGGCCTGCCGGGCGGCGGTGATCACCTGGTCGTCGGTCGCGCCCGGCCGACCGATGGCGATGTTGTCGCGGACGGTCCCCTCGAACAGGATCGAGTCCTCCGGCACGATGGCGATGTTGTCGCGCAGGACGCCCAGCGGGTAGTCGCGGACGTCCACGCCGTCGACGGTGACGCTGCCCTGCCAGGACTCGTAGAAGCGGGGCAGTAGGCGGGTGAGGGTGGTCTTCCCGCTGCCGGACAGTCCGACGAGGGCGAGGCGGGTGCCGACCCGGATGTGCAGATCGATGCCGTGCAGCACCGGGCGGTGCGGGTCGTAGCCGAACACCACGCCGCGGTAGGCGATTTCACCGCGGATGCGCGGCGGACCGGCGTAGCGGCGGGAGGCCAGGCGGTGGTCCTCCCGGGGTTGGTCGAGGATCTCCTGGATGCGCCCGGCGGCCGCGGCCGCCGTGGAGGCCAGCAACGTGAGCTTGGACAGGTCGCGCATGGGTTGGTAGAGCTGCTTGGAGTAGGCGAGGAAGACGGTCAGGGTGCCGATGGTGAGGCTGGCCGCGGGGATGGTGAGGATCCCCAGCGTGTAGCCCTGCTCGTGGCCGGCGGCGATCCAGGCGCCCAAGGTGATGATCACGACGTCGCTCACCGTGATGAAGACGATGACCAGGGGGTTGAACTCGGCCTGGCGCCGCCCGGCCTGGAGACCGAAGCGCCGCTGCCGGTCGACATGGCCTCCGAAGGCACGGGCCGCCCAGCGCTCCAGGGTGAACGCCTTGAGCTCGACGATCGCCGTGATGGAGGCACTGGCCACCCGGGCGACATGGCCCGCGGCACGGGCAGCCTCCTTGGAGGCCCGCTTGACCCATCGGGTGTAGAGCAGCACGGTCACGAACAGCAGCGGCGCCATGCACATCGCCAGGACGGTGAACTGCCAGTTGAGCACCAGCATCACGGTGAGGATCCCGGCGAGGGTCAGCACCCCGGACAGCAGGTCGACCAGCCCGTCGGTGACCAGCTTCTCGATGTCGGTGATGTTGCCGCTGACCCGCTGGACGACCTCGCCGACCTGCTGGCGTACATGCCAGTCGAGCGGCAGGTGCTCGATGTGCGCGAACAGCTTCTTGCGTAGCTTCGCTCCCAGGTCCTGGCCGACGAACGCGGCGACGGACAGCTGTACGAAGGCGACCACCGCGCTGATCAGCCCGAGGGCGAGGAACATCAGCCCGGCGAAGAGGAGTACCCCGAGTTGGGTGTGCTCCTCCGTGGCGTCCGTTCCGCCGCGGTTCCCGAAACGGTCGAAGTAGTCGATGAGCCAGTCGGTGAAGGGGATGTCCGGATCCCGATGGTTGACGATCTTGTCCAGGATGATCTTGAAGGGGAAGGCCGCCAGGACGTCGCTGGCCACCGCGACGAAGGTGAGCGCGACCGCGAGGCAGACGAGCAGCCGACGGCCCCGCAGGTGCCGATAGAGAAAGCGGATCATCCGTCACGTCCTTCAGCGAACCGTTCCAGGCACCGGTCGATCTCGGCCACAACAGCTTGCACCTCGGCGGGACGGGGACTGCCCAGGCGGCGCACCCGCCGCGAAGCGACCTTCAGCAGCAAGGCGGCGTCGAACAGGGCGGCCCGTCGGCGTACCGCGGCGAGGTGCGCCTGGTCGGCGCCGTGGCGGGCCAGCGCGGCCAGGTAGGCATCGAGGAAGACGTCCCTGGCCGCTTCGTACCAGCCCCGGACACCCGGCCGCGCGAGTTCCGGATGGGGTGGGCGCAGATAGGCGAGGAAGTACCCCACGTCGAGCGCCGGGTCGCCCTGGCCGACACCGTCCAGGTCGGTGATGACCGGATGGCAGGGCGGGCAGAACACCAGCTGGCTGGGTTTGAACGCCCCGTGGACCAGAGCGAGATCGTCGCTTTCGGCATGAGTGAGCGCCTCGGCGAGCGGATGAACGGCCTGGTCCAGCGCTCCGTTGAGTCCGTGGACCGTGTCGGACAGGGCCTGTGCCCACCGCCGCGCCCGGGCCGCGTAGGCGGCGCCGCGGGGCGCGGCACGCCCGGACGCCACTCCGCTGGTGTGCATCCAGGCCAGCGCCGCCGCGCTGGCGGCGAGTGCCGCGGACGGTGGGCCCACTGCGGCGCGCAGGCGCCGGGGCGGGCGCAGGAGAGCCGTCCCGGCCAACTGGCCGCCGTGGTGGGCACCGCCCGCGGTCTCGGTGATCACCAGACCGAGTTCCGCCGCCAGCGCCAGCGGGCGCGGTACGACGGCGGGTGCGGCTGGCCGACCGTCCGCCGCCGGTTGGAGCGGGCCCGAGCGGTCGTGTGCCGCCCACAGTTGCTCGGCGAGGCGGTAGGCCGCCGCGGCGTCGGCGGGGTCGCGGTAGAGCTTGCCGAAGAAGACGAGTTCGTGCTGGCCGGGCAGCCGCACCTGGTAGCGCAGTACACATCGGGCCGCGGGCTTGTAGCGGACCGGGCTGACCCGCAGCTCGCTGACGCGGGCGCCGGGGTCGTCCAGCACCGTTCTGGCCGCGGCCGTCAGCGCCGAGGCCAGCCTGCCGTCCAGCGGGGAGGTGGCGCACGCGGCGGACAGGGTGGGCAGGTCGGCGTCGTGGGGGAAGGACTGCAGGGTGAGGCCGACCCGGGGGCAGCGCAGGATGCCGGGCCAGTAACCGCGGAACTCGGCCGGGTCGGCGGAGGAAAGCAACTCGCCGACACGGGAGTCGGCAAGGGCAGAGTCGGTGAGTAGGACGGTCACCAGCGGCCACGGCGTGCCCGCCGTTCCGCGCCGGTCGTGCGGTCGGTAGCTCGCGGTCAGCCCCCGGCCGGGCTTGCGGCGCACCGAAGCGACATGCAGGGCCACCGGGGCCGGACCGCTCTCGGCTCCGCCGTCGAGCGCGCTGATCAGGTCGCGTACCGCCTCATGGAGCACGGCCACCGGGGATGCCGACGACCGGCGCCGCTCCTTGGAACGGCGGGCGGGCACGTAAGGCGGGGACTCGGCCTGCTGGATGAACGTGGCGAGTGCCCGGGGAGCGCCGGGGACGCCACGGCACCCGGGGAAGGGATTGACGTCGACAACCATCGGCCCGTCGGCGGTGGCGAGGATGTCGACCCCGTAGATCCGCAGGTCGAACACCTCCCCGGCGGCCCGGGCCAGGTCGAGCCAGCCCGGCGGGAGTTGCTGGGGGTTGAGCGTTCGGGTCACGGTCGGCACCCTGCCGTCCAGCGTGCTGTGGCGCAGGCCGGCGAAGACCTGCTTGCCGATCAACCACAGCTTGTAGTCCCAACCGTCGTTGGCGATGAAGTCCTGGACGACGACGGGCTCACCGGTCCAGTCCCCCTCCAGCGACCGCAGACGGTCCGGACCGTCGAGCCGGGCCACCAGGTCCATCCGGCGGCTGGTCCGGCTTTTGACGACGAGCGGGAAACCCGGCGCCGACGAGTCCGCGAGCCCACCGCTGAGTTCGGACAACTGGGTGAAGTGGTGGGTGTCGGGGAACGGCAGGCCCGCCTTGCGTGCGAGGTCGGCCATCTGGACCCGGTCCTGGCACAGTGCGGTCGCGGCGGCGCCGTTCACCACATGGCTGCCCAGGCGCTCCACCTGCCGGGCGAGCGCGACCGCCTGCGGCGAGTGGGCTTTGAGCAGGTACAGATCGGCGGTTGGACGAGGGTCCGCGGTTGGCACGTCGTCGGGGTTGAACACCGCGACGCTGTGCCGCTCGCCCAGCAGATCGGGCAGCGTGGCGAGCAACGGATGGGCCGGGTTGTCGGTGAGCAGGCAGACCCTCATGGCAGCCTCGCGCCGGTGTGCTCGTCAGCCGCCGGGACGAGCGGGCTCGGCCCCGCCTGCCCGTCGCCCTCGCGGTCGTCGGCGCTGACCCGGGCGGTGGTCAGCAGGGTGGCGGCGCCCTCCGCACGTTGTGTACGGCCCGCCGCGGCCAGCCGAAGGATCTTCCTGGCGACCCGCTGGACCGCGTTGGGGACACACCGGAAGCTGGGGAAGTCGTTGACGTCGACCACGACCCACCCGTCCGGCCCCTCCAACAGGTCCACCCCGAACAGGTCGAGACCGAACACCTCGCCCACGGCGGTGGTGACCTGGGCCAACTCGGCTGTCAGCGCCGTCCGGTGGCCCCGCACCGGAAGACCGGGGTGCAACGGCGAGCGGTGGATGGTGGCGTGCAACTCCCCGCCGATGCTGTAGACCTTGACGTCCACGCCGGGGTTGACGACATACGGCTGCGCGAGCAGGAATCCTTCACCGGCGAGCGAACTGGCGATGCCGCTCAGCTCGGCGGGCTTGCTCACCAGATGGACCGCGCGGCCCGAGTTGCCGCCCGTGGGCTTGACGACCAGCGGGTAGTGCTCGTCCGGTATCTGGTGCAGAAGCGCGGGACCGGCCGCGAAATACGTCAGGGGGAATGCCAGTCCGGCCCGGCGGGCGATGGCCGCCGCGACCGCCTTGTCACGCACCAGCCGGATCGCGCGGGCGTCGTTTATCGTGTTCAGCCCGCTGGCCGCCACCGCCTCCAGCACGCTCAACCCAGGGCCGCCCGAAACGGTCTTGAGGATCCAGGCGTCATGGGAGCCTTCGTGGGCCGGATCGGAGATCTTGGCGATGGACCGTCCCGGCTCGAACACGTCGATGTGATGGTTCCACTCTGCCAGTTGGCGGGCCACAGCCAGGGGCATGCTGTCGCGGCGGTAGCAATCCTCGACGATGAAACACAGCCTCATCGGACCGCACCCTCTCGTCGTCGGCGGCATAACACCGCAGAGCATCGTTATGCCGGGGCCTAATCGGCGGTACGCCGGCTAGATTCCGAGGCAACCAGTGGCACGACCGTGGCGCCCACTCAACTAGGCCATTCGGTTAACGGAGGGCGGATCTGGTGAATCCGGAACATGGCGTGGAAGTGAACCACCGGAGCGCTGTTCGTTTAGCCCTCGTCGCCTGGTACGTCGGCTTCGTTGCGGGGGAGCGTGATCGGCTCCCCAGGCTGGGCGCGGACCTCGGCGGGGACGGGCCGTCGGAATCCTGATCCCGGGTCAACTGGTGTGCCGGGAGGTGCCGGTCCCCGGCCGGTTGGCATGGCCGGGGACCGGAACATGGGTGACGCTGTGAGGGGACGTCACACGAAGGTGAAGCCACCCGCCACCGTGGTGCTGCCGCCCGGGGCGGTGACGCCCACGGCGACGTTGCCCGCTGCGTGCGGGGGGGTCACGCCGGCCAGCACCGTGCCCGCGCCGTTCACCACGATGCCGGTCGCCGGGACGCCGCCGAAGGTGACGGTGGCGCCGGTGAGGTTGCTGCCGATGATGACGAACGGCGTGCCACCGGCGACCGGACCGGTGATGGGCGTGATGGTGGTGGCCACCGGCGGAAGCACCGCGACATAGGTGAAGCCGCCGGCGACGGTGGTGCTGCCGCCCGGAGTGGTGACCACGACGGTCGCGTTGCCGGCCGCACCCACCGGGGTGACACCGGTCAGAATCGTGCCGGTCGGGTCCACCGTCACACCTGTGGCGGCAACGCCGTTGAAGGTGACGGTGGCACCGGTGAGGTTGGTGCCGATGATGGTGAACGTCGTACCGCCGGTGACCGGGCCGGTGATCGGGGTGAGGCTGACCACGACGGGAGCCATCGGGGGCAGGTACGTGTACATGGCCGGGGCACTCGTACCGCCGGCGTTCGTGACCACCACCGGTACCGTTCCGGCGGCGTGGGCCGGGGCCAGGACGATGATCACGACCCCGATCGGGTCCTGGAACAGGATGGTCGCCGGTGTGCCGCCGAAGGTGACCGACGAGGCGTTGGCGAGTCCCGATCCGAGGATCAGGACGGGGTTGCCGCCGGCGGCGGGCCCGGACATGGGGACGACGAGCCCGATGCTCGGGGCGCCGGGGAAGGGGAATCCGGTCGGGAACCCGGGAATCTGCAGGGCGGGGGTGGACATGGAGGTTCCTCCTCGTTGAGGTGGCAAGGTGGGACTGATTGCCGCCCGCGAACTGCCCTGGCCGGTCATGGGCGGAACGGGGGCTGATGGCAGGACGAAGGTGAGGCGCGAGCTCACATGACGCCTCCTGGGACGTCGTTCGAGCCGCCCGCCCGCTGGTGCCCGTGAGCGGCACCGACCGCGAATCCGGGTCCTCCACGAGGGTGTTGTCCACGTCGCCGTCAGGCTGCGAACTGCGCGTACCTGTCAACGAGGTCATCCGCACGAGTTCATGTGGGAGACCGGCAGGCCGCGTCATTCCCCCGGAGAGGAATGGGCGACCCACCGGTTTGGATGAATCCAGTACTCCACAAGGGTGCGGTGTGGAACAAGAGAGTTGACGGTGGTTCACCTGAATGGCGCAGTATGGCGCGTGGTGCGGGGTTGCCGCGTCACTCGCTGCTGTCGAGCCGCTCGCGCCACGCGAGGAAATCCGCGGCGAGATCAGAACCGGCCTTGCGAAGTTCGGCGAGTTGACTGTCGATGTAGTGCAGATACAGCGGAATCAGCCGGGCGTTGAGTAGCGCGGTCGCCCGTGCCGTGTTCACGGGGTCACCGTGCCGCCACCGCATGGTCGTACGGATGAGTTCAGCAGCCACGGGCTGTGGGTCTGCCAGATACCGGTCCACGGCCTCGTCGGTGGCGGCGAGGCGTCCGGTCGCCGTGGTGTGCAGGAACCGCACCGGGAGCAGGACGACCCTGGTGAGTGGAACGAGCGCGTCCAGGAGCATGGCCGGCTGGTGGAACGCGCCGACGACGCGATCGGTCGCGAGTTTGGCCAACGCGAAGCGGGCGCTTTCCTTGAGGAGTTGGGCGCGATCGGGGCGTGGAAGCTTCGCGGTGATGTCCTCTCCGTGCAGTATCTTGACGTTCTCGGCCAGGTCCAGACGGTCGATCGCGGGGAACCTGCCGTCGTCCCGGTTTTCCCGCAGTGCGGCCAGCGAGCTCCAGAACACCGAAAGCCGCTGGTGCAGCGCACCGCCGCGAGCGCACAGGTTCTGCCGCACCCGGTCGATCGTGGCCTGATCGTCCGGGGATCGACCATCGAGGACCAACGCCAGGTCCACATCGCTGACCGTGGGGGCGAAACCTCCGTGCGCCAGACTGCCCAGCGCGCAGGCGGCCACCAGCCGATCGCCGAAGGCGGTTCGATACGCGGCGGTGGCTTCGGTCAACACCGCCCAGCCGGGCTCGTCCGCCGAGACGCCTGAGAATGCGTATGCCATGTCGGGACACTCTTGTCGGCACTTCGCCGCGCGCAAGGGGGCGATGGGCCGGGCCGCCGCGGCGACATGGCGCACGTGGCGAAGTCGCCATATGGCGGGGGAAGTTGCAGAGGAATCTCTCCAGAGGACTCTATGCAGAGAGTTCTCTGCAACTTACGATGCTGGTATGTCCGACGAAGTCGAGAGCACACCAGAGCCCGCCAGGCCCGCCCGGCGCATCGATGCGCGCAGCCTGCGGGGGTTGGCCCATCCGCTGCGGATGAGGATCTTCGAACTGCTCAGCCTCGACGGCCCCGCCACCGCCACCAGGCTCGCCGAACGCCTCGGGGAGAACACCGGGACCGTCAGCTGGCACCTGCGGCACCTCGCCGAGCACGGCTTCATCGAGGAGGAAGCCGGGCGGGGCACCAAGCGCGAGCGCTGGTGGCGAAGGGCCGGCGTCTCGAACGAGCTGAACACCGCTGATTTCCGCGACGATCCCGACACCCGGGGCGCGCTCTCGGTCTACGTCCACGAACTGGTGCAGCAGTACTTCAACCGGGTCATGAACTACGTCGGCGAGGACTGGGACGACGGCTGGCGGAACGCCGGTACCCTCGCGGACTGGCCGGACCTTCGGTTGACCCCCGGTCAGCTGGCGGCGCTCAACGCGGAACTGGCGGCCGTCATCGCCCGGCACACCCTCGCTCCGGGCACGGCGCCCGCACCCGGCGCGCTCCCGGTCGTCGTGCAGCTCCAGTCCTTCCCCCGCAGGGAGCGGGGCACCGTATGAGCCAGGGCATGCGCGGTGGCCTGCTGCGTCGCCACCGCGACTTCCGGCTGCTGTGGTGCGGTGAGACCGCGGGCAAGTTCGGTGCGTCCGTCACCGGGGTGGCCATGCCGCTGATCGCCGTCTCCAACCTGCACGCCAGCACGTTCGAGGTCGGTCTGCTGAGCGCTGCCACCTGGAGCCCGTGGCTGATCATCGGCCTTCCGGTCGGCGCCTGGGTGGACCGGCTGCGGCGCAGGCCGATCATGCTGGTCAGCGCCGCGGTCTCGCTCGTACTGTTCGCCAGCGTCCCGGTCGCCGCGTGGTTCGGCTGGTTGAGCATTGGTCTGCTGCTGGGCGTCGCGCTGCTCACCGGCACGGCGGCGGTGTTCTTCCAGACCGCGTACAGCGCCTACCTCCCCAGCGTTGTGGAACCTGACGACCAGCCCGAGGGCAACGCCAAACTGCATGGCAGCGCATCCGCGGCGCAGATCGCCGGGCAGGGATCCGGCGGTCTCATAGCGCAGTTGGCGGGTGCGGCGAACGGGATGTTCGCCAACGCCGCGACATTCCTGGTCTCCCTGATCTGCCTGGCGGGCATCCGGCACCGCGAGCCACGTCTCACCAGGTCCGGGCACCGCTCCGGGTCACTGGTCGGCGAGGTCGGTGAAGGCCTGCGGCTGATCGCCGGCGACCCCTGGTTGCGCACACTGGCGCTTTTCGGGGCCGCCTCCAATCTGGCCCTCATGGGATACCAGTCGCTCCAGGTGGTCTTCCTGGTCCGCGGCGTCGGCCTGGCTCCCGGGGTGGTCGGTTCACTCGTCGCGGCTGTCAGTACCGGAGGGGTGGTCGGGGCCTTCGCCGCGCGAAGGGTGGCCGGGCGGGTCGGCACCGCCCGCGCGACGCTGCTGTTCGAACTCGGTCTTGCGGTGTTCGCGCTGCTCATCCCGCTGACCGTCGGCGGAGCCGGGACCCTGCTCTTCGTGACCGGCGGATTCTGTGTCTCCGCGGGCGTGGTGGCGGGCAATGTGATCAAGGCCGGCTTCCAGCAGCGCTACTGCCCGCCGGACCTCCTCGGCCGCCTCACCGCGAGCACGGCGTTCCTCAGCTACGGGACGATCCCGCTCGGGGCACTCCTCGGCGGCGCGCTCGGCACCGTGTTCGGCGCCCGTACCGCACTGTGGATCACCACGGCCGGCGTCCCGCTCGCCGCACTGATCCTGTTCTTCTCCCCGATCCGGGGAGCCCGGGACCTGCCGACGTCCCGTCAACCGGAGAAGTGCCCGCGGCCATCGCCGGGTCCGGACGGCGAGCCGGCCCACCTCGTCGATGACCACGACCGCCGCTGAATCCGTCGGCAGCCGCGGGCGGCGGACACGACGGTCGAAGAGGCGCTGTTCGTCACTCGTCTGCGCGCGCTGGCGTGCCGAAAGCCGTTCCGCCCAACAGGCTGGAGTTCGTCACCGACCGCGGGGAAGCCGTCCCGCTCGGCCTGCCGGGCACCGGCACGACCCGCTCCGCGGCGGTGACGTCCTGTTTCCCGTCCGCCTGCGGGGCCGGCCCCGAGCGCGAGGCCGGCGCCGCGGCGGGGTGTTCCACGAGGGAGGAACGGGATGTCGCACAGCCTCGGCAGGACGCGCTGGAAGCTCTTCGCCGCCATCATGGTGCCGGGCATAGCGGTCGCCACAGCCCTTGGCATCGGTATGGCACAAGGGGCGCTGGCCGCTTCGTTCTTCATCTCCGGCCGCAGGTTCCAGCTCTCCACCGCCTCGCTGGTGGGACACGGGCTGAGCGTCTACAGCACCGTGGACGTGACCAGGGAGGGTGTCCTTGTGCCGGTGGTGGTCACGGGGCTGAGGTCGGCAGTGATCCGCGGGTTGTGCGAGTCGGTGGTGACTCCGGTTCCCTTCCTGGGCCCCTACACCCTGCGGCTGACCGGTGCGGACCGGCTGCGCCGGGCCGAGGCGAGGGACATCTTCATCGACGCGACGGCCCTGAACGCCACTCAGCAGTCCGCCCACGACCTGAACGTCGGCGTCGCGGCGGGCTCCATCACCAAGGGGCCGGTCAACCCGGGCGACCGGCACTCGCGGTTCTTCGACCCCAACGGCTTCGCTCAGCAGGCCTCGACGACCTTCCTGGCCAACGCACGCTGGCAGGCGGTCGCGGTCTCGGCCGTCACCCTCGATGTGCCCGATGTCAGGGTGCGGGTCCTGGCGGGCCGTCATGAGTGCTTCTGATCCCCGGACCGCGGCCGCTACGCCGCGGCTGCCGCAGGTGACCCGAGAACCGTCCGAAAGCAGCCAGGGACCGCGCGCCGCGGTCGTCAAGGCCCGGCGGGGGTTCAGGACCTGGCGCGGTACCCGGCCCTTCTGGGCCGGCGTGTTCACCCTTGCGGCGGGTGTGCCCGTCATCTACTTCCCCTTCGCCCGCCTCAGCCTGGGCGGCCTCCCTCTGGCGCTGTCCACCACGGCCGGGGCCGGGTCACTGGTCATCGGGATCCTGCTCATCGTCCTGGGCGTCATCCTCTGGCTGCAGCAGCACGTGCGGGTCTTCGCCGGGATCGCGGCCATTCTGCTGGCCCTCGTCTCCCTGCCCCTGGCCAACTTCGGGGGCTTCCTGCTCGGGCTGCTCTGCGGCCTCGTCGGTGGTTCGCTGGCCTGCTCCTGGGCGCCGCCGGACACCGACGAGCCATAGCCCGCGGCGCAGGCGGTGCGGCGGCTCAGTCGAGATGGCCGGTGATCTCGGCGAGGCGCCGCAACTGCCCGGCGAACTGGGTCCGTTCGTCGGGAGTGAAGTCGGCGCAGCCGCGTCGCTGGTGCTCGCGCCGGTGGTCGCGGAGCCGGGCGAGTTGGTCGGCGCCCTCCTCGGTGAGGCGGACGAGGACGCGGCGTTCGTCCTCGGGGGAGCGGCGGCGTCTCACGACGCCCTTGTTCTCCAGTTGCTGGAGCATGCGGGCGGCGGCGCGGAGGCGCTCTTCCCGCGCCTCGCCCGCGACTGGCCCCCCGGGACATGGCGCGCCATCTGGCCGGAAGCCCGGCGGTTGCCTCTCCGCCGTCCTACTCTGCGGCGAGGAGCAAGTCCGAGCGGGTACGGAGGCGTGATGGCGTCGATGAGCAAACCTGAACTGCGGCCTGTCGCCTGGCGCCCACCGCCCCGCCCGGGTCCGGCCGGCGGTGACCGGGTACCGGTATCCGCGCCGCGCCTTCTTCCGCTCGGCGGGACCGGTCCCGAACATGTGGTCGTCGACACCGCGGGGCGGCTGCTCACCGGCGTGGCCGACGGCAGGATCCTGCGGGTCGATCCGGAAACCGGCGAGGTGACGACCGTCGCCGACACCGGTGGACGGCCGCTGGGTCTCCAACTCCAGCCGGACGGGCGGCTGCTGGTGTGTGACGCACGGGCCGGTCTGCTTCGCGTCGTGCCCGAGACGGGGGAGACCGAGGTGCTCCTGCGGTCCGCGGGCGGTGAGCCGCTTGGCTTCTGCAGCAATGTCGTGGTCACCCGCGACGGCACGATCTACGTCAGCGACGCCAGTCGGCGGTTCGGCATCGACCACTGGCTGGGCGACCTGCTCGAACACTCCGGAACCGGCCGGCTCATCCGCATCGCGCCCGGTGCCGTCGAGCCCGAAGTCGTCCTGGACGGGCTGTACTTCGCCAACGGCCTCGCGCTCCCGGCCGACGAGTCGTTCGTCACCGTCGCGGAGACCGGAGCGTACCGACTGACCCGGCTCTGGCTGACCGGCCCGCGCGCCGGGCATCGAGACACCTTCCTCGAAGATCTGCCGGGCTTCCCCGACAACCTGACCACCGGGCCCGGCGGGCTCATCTGGATCGCCTACGCCGCACCGCGCGACCCCCTGATGGACTGGCTGCACCGCACGCCCCCGGTGCTGCGACGGGCGCTGTGGAAGCTGCCCGAGTCGATGCGGCCGGGACCGCGCCGCACGCTGCGGGTCACGGCGGTGGACAGCGCGGGACGCACCGCCCACGACCTGCGATGGCCACGCGCTCGCTACCGGACGGCCACCAGTGCGTGCGAGCACGGCGGGCGGCTCTATCTGGGCAGCCTCGTGGAGGACGCCATCGCCGTGCTGGAGCTGCCGGAACGCTGACGACACGGCCGCCCGGTCAGCTGAACCGGGCGGCCAAGTGGCGGAACAGCGATGGGGCGGCGCCTCTCAGGCGGGCCGGGAACCACAGCCATCCGGGTACGAAGGCCTCGCTGCGGTCGTGCGCCACGGCGTCCCAGACGGCGTCGGCGACCCGCATCGGCTCGACCGGCCGGGGGTGGGAGCGCTGGTAGAGGCTCCCGCGACGGGCGAAGAACGGGGTCTTCACGGCCCCCGGCACCACCATGGAGATCCGTACCCGGCTGCCCATGAGTTCGTAGCGCAGGCTGTCCGCGAACGTGGTCAGCGCGGCTTTGGCGGCCGAGTAGACGGCTTCCTCCCGCACCCCCACGGATCCGGCGATCGATCCCACCAGCACCAGGTGCCCGGTGTTGCGGTGCATCATCTGCGGCAGCACCAGACGGACCAGGTGCACGACGGCGGCCAGGTCGACGGCGAGGATCTCGTCGATCGCCGCGTCGGGCATCTCCGCGAAGGGACCGGCCCAGCCGATGCCCGCCGCGGCGACCAGCAGATCCACCCGTCCGCTCACGCCGACGGCGGCCTCCACCAACCGCCTGCATCCGTCCCGGTCACTGAGGTCGCCGGGTACGGGATGGCCGCCGATGGCCGCGGCGACCTGGTCCAGGCGGGTGTGGTCACGGCCGTTGAGCACCACGCGCCAGGTTCCCTCGGTGGCGAACCGGGCGGCGACCGCGGCACCGATCCCCGACGACGCCCCGGTGATCAGCGCCACGGGTGTGCTGGCAGGGTCGGTCATGGAACGTTCCGTGGTCCGCCGGGCCACCGGGTTCCCGCCGTGCGGCAGCGCACTGCCCGCAGACGCTCGGGCGGCTTCCATCAGGAGCCCTCCTCGGATATGCGATCAACAGCAGGCTCTTGTGCTGCCAGGCAGAGGGTCGTCCGGCCATCGTCCGTGTTCCGGCACGTGCCACGGTCATTCTTCCCCAGGCGTGTCATAACGGACAGTTGGGCGGGCCGTCAGGGTTCAACCCTTCTGTTCTGTGCCACCGACACCGGACGACGGGTCCGCCGAGCGGATGAGTGGACTGCGCGCGACGGGTGCTGACGTCGTGCTGACGTCGTCACCCAGGACCGCCCGGCACCCGGTCGCGCACCGGCGCGCCCTCCCGCGCGGCCGTCGCGACGATGTCCACGGCGTCCGCGGTGAACAGCGCCCGTCCCGCGTCGATCCGCGCCTGCCGGACCGGCCCGTCGCACCCCAGGTCACTCAGCGCCTGGAGCAGCTCCCGTGGCGAACGGGCGTAGGCACACAGCCCGGCCTCGGCCATGCCGCGGGCGCTGTGCACGCCGTGCCCCGCGATCGGCCGGTAGCTCACCACCGGCACCCCGGCCGCCAGCGCCTGCGCCGCGGTCTGTCCGGCGGCGTTCATCACCAGCACACCGACGGCGGACATCAGCGCCGGCACATCGCTCACCCAGCCGAGCGCGACCGCACCGGACACCCGCTGGAGCCGCCGCCGCAGTGCCCGCCCGCGGCCGCACATGACGACCGGCAACCAGCCGTGGCCGCTGAGCAGGGCGGCGGTCTCCGCCAGCTGCGACCCCAGCCCCCACGCACCGGTGGAGAGCAGCACCGGGACGCGGCCGGGTCCCCGCGCCGCGAACTCACGGGCGAAGGCACCGACCCGCGCCGGTCGCGACGGGGTGTGGAAGGCCTCGGGCACCACCGGTCCGACCGCCAGAGCGCGTCGGCCACCGCCGCGCCGGACGTCCTCGGCGGTCTGAGGGGTCGGGCACAGATGGATGTCGTTGCCAGGGTGGAGCCACTGCCGGTGCACGGCGAAGTCGGTGATCACCACGACACTGGGCACCCGCAGCGCCCCCTCGTCCCGCAACCGGCCGCCGATCTGCGCGCCCAGGTGGAACGTGGAGACCAGCGCGTCCGGCGGATCGGCGGCCAGGCGGCGTCGCAGCGCCCGGGCCGCGGGCACCACAACGGGGCTGGTGTCCAGGTTCGGCCGCCCCTGGCCAGGCGGCGACGACATGAAGTACGCCTGGTAGATCGCGTCGTAGACGAACGGGGCATGGCGGATGGTCGCGGCGTAGCAGCCGCGCAGCGCGGTCCCCAGACGGACCGGCAGCAGGTCGAGCACGTCGATGGTCTGCGTCAGATGCCCGCGATCCGACAGCCGCCGCGCCAGCTCGGCGGCCACCGTGTCATGCCCGGCCCCCATGGCTGCGCTCAGGATCACGAATCGCCGGCCCACACTCTCACCGCCCTTTCGGGAAAACCCTTCACGCTGCGGCGGACTTCCGCCAGTGCTGCGGCGACCTTCCCGCTCAGGGAGACGCGGCGCGTCCCGCGCTACCGGTGTCCGCCATCCGGGCCGCCACTACCTCCTGTCAGGTGACCGATCCGGATCGGCTCCGGTCGCAGGTGGCCGCCGCGGCGCGGGAGACTGGTCACCGTGCGTGCCGACCGCCCACCATCCACGTTCCCGGCCCGGTGCGCGCTGTCAACGTGCGCGCTCGCCGGGGCGGCCGCGCACATCGGCCCGGCCGGCACCTGGCTGGCGCCGGTGCGCCGGGTGCTGTTCCCAGCACTGGACGGCCGCGGTCACCCGGAGCACATCGCCCTCACCTTCGACGACGGCCCCGACCGAGCCAGCACGCCGTACTTCCTGGACGCCTTGGACCGGCTCGCGGTCCGCGCCACGTTCTTCGTCCTCGGCCGCGCCCTGCTGGAGGCCCCCGAAACCGGCCGGGAACTGGCCGCCCGGGGACACGAGGTCGCCGTGCACGGCTGGGACCACCGCCGCCCCTGGTGCCCCACGCCGCTGCGCGATCTGCGTGAGCTGCGGCGCACCGCCGAGGCCGTCACCGTCGTGTGCGGCAGCCGGCCCCGGTGGTACCGGCCGCCGTACGGCGTCCTCACCGGCGGCCGGTGGGCCGCGGCCCGTCATGTGGGGCTGCGGCCGGTGCTGTGGTCCGCGTGGGGCCGGGAGTGGGAGGCCGGGGCCACCGCCCGCACCGTCGTCGGCAACGTGGGTCGCGACCTGCGTGGTGGTGGCACCGTCCTGCTGCACGACACGGATCGCGCGGCCGCCCCCGGCTCATGGCGGGTCACCCTCCAGGCCCTGCCGGAACTGGTGGAACGCTGCCGCCGCCAGGGCCTCACTGTGGGACCGCTGCGCGATCACGGCATCGCGGGGTAGCGCGGGGGCCCGTCAGATCCGCTGCCCTACCGGGCCCCGCGACGGCAGCCTCGCCCCAGGGCCACCCTGCGGACGGCGCGCAGGCGTAGGCGCGCGTTTGACCTGGGCGGTTTCCTGGGACTGGTGGTAGCGGCGGAATCCGGCAACGGGGACACCAACGGGCAGGAAGCAGTTGATCAAGGTGAGCATCGCTCGCCCCGCGGGCGTGTTCGGGAGCGAATGGGACCCTCGTGCTGACATATGTGTTGGCCGTCCTCGCTGCCTGTGCCAATGCGGCGGCGTCTGTGCTGCAGCGTTGGGCCAGCATCGGACTTCCCGCGCAGGACAGTCTGAGTCTGCGGCTGATCAAGGGGCTGTTGCGACGCCCGGTGTGGTTCGCGGGGGTCCTTGGCGTGACGGCGGGCTTTGTGCTGCAGGCCGCGGCGCTGTCCGTCGGTGAGCTGTCGGTCGTGGAGCCGATCCTGGTCTTCGAACTCCCGCTGACCCTGATCCTCGCCGCACGGGTGTTCCACGCCCCGCTGCACCGGCGTGAATGGCTCTCGGTCGGCGGGATGACCCTCGGCCTCGCCGTGATGCTGTTCTCCCTCGCGCCGTCGGGCGGCGACCCGCGGGCGGCCGACTGGATCGTCTGGTCGACCGGCATCGGCGTGAATCTGGCGGTGGTGGTGGCAGCGGTGCTGTGGGGGCGCACCGGAAAGGTGGCGCCGCGGGCGGAGCTCGGGGGACGGCGAGCGGCGTGCCTCGGTGCGGCGGCGGGCTGCCAGTTCGGGCTGACCGCCGCGTTGATGAAAGGTGCGGTGTCCGAAAGCCCACACGGCATCGCTGCCGTCTGCACCTCCTGGCAGCTCTACGCCATGATCGCCGCCGGTATCACGGCGATGTTCCTGCTGCAGTCGGCGATGCATGCCGGAAGACTGCTCGCCGCCCAGCCGGGCCTGACGTTGTCCGATCCGCTGATCTCCGTCCTGTGGGGCGTGCTCGCCTTCCACGAACAGGTCCGGGACGGCCTGTGGTTGCTGCCCGCACTCGCCGGTGCTGCCGCCGTCACCGTCTGTGTGGCCCTACTGGCTCGCTCCCCGTTGCCGGGAACCGAAGACCGTTCCGCGGCGCCCAGCCGACCGGGCGAGTCAGCGAGCCGGGGGTGTTGAACCCGCCCCAACACACCGTCAACCACTGGCTGAGAAGGCGTAGATCCAGTATCCCCGCGCGGGGCCATGCCGGTCACCGTTCCGCGGAATGATCTTTGTGGCGGCTTGCGGCCCTACCGTTGCGGGGACAGCGCAACGCACCGATCTGACCCCTGGAGTACGAACAGTGGCGCACGACATGGCCGTTGCCGCACTGGCAGCGGAACTGGTGAGCATGGCGGCGGCGGACCACCAGACCTCGCCCCGCGCGAACAGTTCAGACCCGGCAGAGCAGTTGGCGTGGCGTCGGCTGACCGCACGACACGGTGACCGGCTCAACGAGATCATGGATGAGTACGGCTGGCCGACGACGGAACTGGTCGGGGCCGAGGCGGCGCGCGGCGCATGGCTGATCGCACAGCACGCCGACCGGCAGCTCGATGTGCAGCGGCGCGCGGTCCAGCTGCTGCGACAGGCGGTGGAGGCGGGCTCGGCCAGCCCCCGCGAGCTGGCCTTCCTGCGCGACCGGGTGCTGGTGAACGAGGGGCGCGAGCAGATCTACGGCACGCAGATCGCCGGGGTGCGGGACGGCTCGCCCGTGCCCTGGCCCTGTCAGGATCCCGAGCGCGTGAACGAACTGCGGGCGGAAGTCGGCATCGAGCCGTTCGCCGCGTACGTCGCCAAGTTCCCCCTGACCTGACGGCGGCAGCTGACCTGACGGCGGCAGCGGGACCCGCAGCGGAAAGCCGCACAGGGGGTGAACGGTAGAATATGGGGCAGCGTGTGAGGGAGATCCCGCACGTCCAGCGCTGAGCTTCGTGCCTGCGGCTGTGGCGGAGGCCGACATGAAACGGCACAGCATCTCGTACCGGCGGCAGAGTCCCGGTGGGTCCGGTCGGACGATCCCGCGTGCCGCCAGCCCTGGAAGCGTCCGGGCGACCCTGGCCCTGAACGGCATGGGCAGCTTCGAGTGGGATCTGGATGCCGAAGCCTTCATCCTCGATGCTGGCGGACTCGCCGTGATGGGGCTGCGCGCCGGTGAGTACGACGGCCGTACCCGCACCCTCGGCCGCCGGATCCTGCCCGACGACCTGCCCGGCCTGGAGGCGGCCATCGGGCGTGCCCTGGCATCCCACCCGAGCTACGGCGGCTACTTCCGCGTACGTCACCCCGACGGAACGGTTCGCTGGACCCATGTCCAGGGCCGCATCCTGCGTGATGCCAGCGGGCGGGCCCGGCGCGTGGTGGGAATCGTCCGGGACGCAAGCGAAGAACTTCAGCACTTCGCCGAACAGACGGCGCTCAGAGTCGACCGGCAACGCCAGGCCGACGTCGTCCAGGGACTCACCTACGCACTGTCCCAGGCGCTCAGCGTCGAGGACGTCACCATGGCCGTGACCAGCGAGGAAACCCGCAGACGCATCGGCGCCACGGCCATCGCCCTCGGCATCGTCGAGCAGGGCCACACCCGGGTGGTCGGCGCGGCCGGCCTGCCCGAGGGGCTCGTCCGCGACATGTCCGTGTCCCGGCTGAACGCCGCCACGCCCTTCGCCGAAGCCGTGCGCAGCCGCACCCCGCGCTTCCTGAGCCGCCACGAGCTACGCGACCGCTACCCGAGGATGTGGCCCTATCTGAAGGCCACGGCCTTCACCAGGGCCGCCATCCTGCCGCTGGTCGCCCAGGCGCAGCCGAACGGCGCCCTCGCGATCGCCTTCCAGGACCGCCCCGGATTCACCTCCGGAGAGCGCAACCTACTCCTTGCCCTGAGCTCCACCATCGCCCAGTCGCTCCAGCGTTCCGTGCTGTACGACCATGAACACGAACTGGCCGTCGGCCTGCAGCACGCCATGCTGCCCGCCCGTATCCCCGACTGCCTGGGTGCCCGGATCGCCGTCCGGTACCGACCCTCGCAAAGGGGCCGGGAGATCGGAGGCGACTGGTACGACGTCATCTCGCTGGCCGCCAACCGCATCGGCATCGTGGTGGGCGACGTCGAAGGCCATGACGTCCATGCGGCCGCCATCATGGGACAGTTGCGTATCGTCCTGCGCGCATACGCCGCCGAAGGCCACTCGCCGTCCACCGTGATCGCCCGCGTATCCGCGTTCCTGCGCGATCTCGACACCGAGCGCTTCGCCACCTGCATCTACGCGGACCTCGACACCGCCACCGGAAACGCCAGCATCGTACGAGCCGGGCATCTGGGGCCGCTCGTCAGACGTGCGGACGGCACCTGCGGCCGTCCCCCTGTCCCCGGCGGTCCACCGCTCGGACTGCTCGACAACGCCGACACCTCCCCGTACCCGACCGTCCCGTTGCAGATGCGGCCCTGGGACATGCTCCTGTTGTGCACCGACGGACTGGTGGAGTTCCACGGCATGGACCTCGACGAGGGCGTGCAGCAACTCGAAACCGTCGTCCTCGACGGGCCGAGTTCGTTGGAGGATCTCGCAGACCACATCATCGACACCATCGAAGCCCGGTCGGAACTGCTCGATGACGCGGCCCTGCTCCTCGCCGAACTCGGATCGCCGGGCCAGGGCCTGACCGGCCGCTTGCCGAACTGCTGATCGCGGAAGTCCCGGAACCACATGGGCCTGTTGCGATGTCCCGATGGGCAAGATCTTGGTCGTTGTGTGAAGGAGAAGCCGATCGTGGATGCGCGCCGAGCCCGTCCGACCCGTCGTAGGATCCTTGGCATCGGAGCCGGGACCACGCTGGCAGCCTGTGTTCCCGCGGGTGGCACGGCATTCGCGGCCTCGCCGGTCGGTGAGGGGATCCGTCGACGGCTGAGAGAGCTGGAGCGCGCGCACTCGGCCCGTCTGGGAGTCTTCGCGCGCAACCTGGCCACCGGCGCAACGGTGTTGCATCGTGCCGATGAGCTCTTCCCGATCTGCTCGGTATGGAAGCCGCTTGCCGCGGCGGCCGTGCTGAGAGACCTTGACCGGCACGGAGAGTTCCTTGCCAGGAGGGTTCACTACACCACAGCGGATCTGGTGGCCTACTCCCCGATCACGGGGACGGCCGAGCACCTCGCGGACGGGATGACCGTGTCGGAACTGTGCGCCGCCGCCATCTGCTACAGCGACAACACCGCGGGAAATCTGCTGCTGCGCGAAATCGGCGGCCCCTCGGGGATCACCCGCTTCTGCCGCTCCATCGGGGACCCGGTCACCCGGCTCGACCGCTGGGAGACCGAGTTGAACTCGGCGGAACCATGGCGGCTCACGGACACCACCAGCCCCCGCCACATCGCGCAGACCTTCACGAAGCTCACCGTCGGCAATGCGCTGGGACAACAGGACCGGCGGCGGTTGACCGAGTGGCTGCTGCACAACACCACCAGCGGCAAGCAGTTCCGCGCCGGACTCCCCAAGGACTGGACCGTCGCCGACAAGACCGGCGCCGGGGACTACGGAACCGACAACAACGTGGGCATCGCCTGGCCCCCGGACCAATCACCGATCACATTGGCCGTTCTCACGACCAAGCCGGATCACCCCAAGGCACCGGCGGACAACCCGCTGGTCGCACAGACCGCCGCACTACTGGCGACGGCACTCACCTGACCGGTACCGGTAGCTGGTGGTCAAGGCCCGGTTACCACCTCGGGCCTTGACCCGCGCATCACATCACGGACTTACGAGATCGAAGCCCGGGAGCGGTCGCTCGGCATTTCCTGTTGCGCTATGCGCTGGGTGTCAACGACCTGGCGCTGTTGCTGAACCGCGGGGGCGGCCTTTCCGCAGAACACTGGTTCCAGAGCCTTTCGTTCGGCGCTGAAGATGTCGCTGTTGTTGGAGGCGTTGGCGGAGATGGTGACCTGTCGTGTGCCGTCCTTGGTGGTGTAGGTGTAGGTCTGGTAGCCCTCGATGATGCCGTCGTGGCCGATGACGCTGGTGCCGCAGGAGAGGTCGTACTGGCGTAGGCCCAGGCCATAGTGGGACGTCGGGCTCACCGACTCCATGGTCTCCATCTCGGCGAGCTGTGCCGGTGGCAGCAGATGACCGGTGGCGAGCGCACGGAGGAAGCGGTTGAGGTCCGAAGTGCTGGAGATCGCGGCGCCAGCGGTCCAGATCCATGAGGCGGTCTGGTTGGTCGCGTCGAACAGCGGCTTGGACCGGTCGTCGTTGGTGAGATAGCCGATGGCGTGCGGGCTGTCGATCGTCGTGTGCGGCACGACGAAACGGGTGTGGGTCATCCCGAGCGGCGCGATGATGCGCTGGTTGAGCACCTGCGCGTACGGCTTGCCGGTGATGTGCTCGATCAGCATGCCGAGGACGACGAAGTTGGTGTTGGAATAGCTGTACCGGGCGCCCGGCGGGAACTGCTGCCCGTGCTTGAGGGCGTCCGCGACGAGGGCCTGTGGCCGGAACGTCTGGTACCGGAACTTCTGGTAGCCGGTGACGGTGTCGCCGGTCAGCAGGTCGTTCGTGTAGTCGTAGAGGCCGCTGGTGTGGTTCAGCAGCTGGCGTACGGTGATGGTGGAGTTGGCGGGCAGCACGCCGGACGGCAGGTAGTGGATCGCCGCGGTGTCCAGGCTGACCTTGTGCTGCGCGACCAGTTGCAGGACGAGCACCGCGCTGAAGGTCTTGGTGATGCTGCCCACCCGGAAGACCCCGTTGGGGTTGACGGGGGCGTGCGTGGCGATGTTGCCCGTGCCCACGCTCACCGTGCTGGCGGAGCGCCCGCTGTTGTCCTCCACTCGTGCGAAGACCCCCGGGGCGCCAGCGGTGACCACACCTTCGAGTGCCTGCTTCAACGCTCCCAGGTTGGGAGCGGGAGCCTGCGCCTGGTTGGCCTGCTGGGTGCTGGCAACGGTGGGCTTGCCGGGGGCCGCGCTGGCTGGCGCGGCTGCGGCGAGCAAGGAACCGAGTGTTCCCGCAACCACCGCCGCTGCCAGTGGGCGTCTGGTGGAGCGGGCGAGAGATCGAGTCATGAAGTCTCCGGTGTTCCTTTCTGCCTGTGTCATGGAGCAATGCCGAGTCGGCAACGGAAAGGCCTCGGGCGACCGTTGAAGTCTCATGCCCACCTCTTTCGGTCACCTGGGCGAGCATATTTCTATCGCACCGGACTGTGCCCTGGCAGCACGGCCCGCGCCAGGGGCCGGGCTCACTCTCGTGGAGCAGGCGCGTCGCGTCCCGGACGGCTCAGTCGCGTGGGCTGCCGCGCCGAGCCGCCGAATAAGTCGGTTGTCCCTCGGGGCACCATCTGTTGCACTTCCCAGCTACAGCCCGTCGATCAGGGGAGACCGTAATGCGCAAGGCGTTCATGTCCGCCCAGCAGGAAATCACCACCTCTCCAAAGGACATGACGCTCAGTGCACACGTTGAACCTGGGAATTTTGGCGCACATCGACGCCGGTAGGACCAGCCTGACCGAGCGGCTGCTCCACACCGCCGTCAACAAGATCGACCGCAGCAGAGCGCGGATCGAACACGTGCTGCGCGGCATGGCTGAGAAACTCACCCCGGCGACGCCGCGATCAGACCACGTTTCTCCACTTCGGCGAACAGCTGGGCGGCCTTCGCCTGGGCGTCCAACAACCGTGCCGCGCGTGTGGATTCGTCAGACATACCGCCGACCGTATGGACCAACTCGATTGTGGGCAACCGGAATTGATCTCTTTCGGTCCGCTGTCAGCAGACATGGAGTTCGGGCGGGAAGCCGGTGTGGGACCTCTTCGCGCCAACTCGGGTCCGTCTTCGGGGGATTCGGCCGAGAGGCTGGGCCAGGCGGTCGAGCATGGCCTCGGCCTACTGCGAAGGCAGCTCATGTCTTCGCGGTAGACAGGGCACGTAATCTCCGGCCAGTTCAGACGATTGCAGGGGAACGCCGTCGAGTTGGTCGCAGATCAGCCGGGCGGTTTGCTCCGCTCGCGGGAGCGGGCCGTGGTAGATCGCCGAGAGGGGACTGCGCTTGAGCCGCTCACCAAGCAACATGGCCTGACGGCGACCATTGTCCGTCAGCGTGCTCTCGTCTGGTGAAGCCTCACCATGCCGCGTGAGGCAGAGGTAGCGGGTAGCAGACTCAGGCATATCCAAGTTCCTCTGCCAGCGTATGTGATCTCCGGACGCTCGGACGGACGCTGACTATTGCCGGGCGGTTCCGCCGGCGACCGGCGCCGGACCGCACCTCAGCGTGAGCGCGGTGCGGCGCAACGCCAGTCAGCATGGGCCGGGTCGCCGGGGTGGCGCCGGGGTGCGAACCTGGTGGGAAGGCTGTGGTGGCTGGCGGTGGGGGTGCCTTTCGGGGGCCGTGCCAGCCGCGAGGGCCTGTCCGGCAGCCTGCTGCGGAGTGTGTCATGCCGACGAGGATCCTGCTTGAGGGGCGCCCTGGCGTGGGCAAGACGACAGCTGTCCGTCGAATGGCCAGCCTGCTGTGTACGCGTGAGGTCGGGGGGTTCACCACGGAGGAGATACGGGACGCCGGCGCGCGAGCCGGTTTCGCGTTGGAGACGTTGGCGGGTCAGCGAGCCGTGCTCGCCCATGTGGACTTTCCGGGGCCGCCGCGGGTCGGGCGCTACGGCGTTGACCTGCAGGTCATGGAACAGCTGGCGCTGCCCTCGCTGAACGCGGCGTCAGCGGGTCCGGCCGCTGGGCGTCTCGTACTCATCGATGAACTCGGGCGGATGGAACTGGCCTGTACGGCGTTCAAGGACGCGGTCCGGTCCCTGTTCCGAGGCGACGTCGATGTCGTCGCCACCGTGCAGGCGCACCACGACCCGTTCACCGACGCCCTCAAGCGGCGTACCGACATCGAACTCATCCACCTGACCGTGGCCAATCGCGATTCCATGCCTTCGGAGCTGGTGGCACGGCTGGAGATGCGTTGAGCCGTAGGCCCTGGTGAGGTCCCAGAACGACCGAATCCGGGCCGGAGAGTTAGTTTGGGAGAAGCAACTGATTCAGCCTCCTCGTTTGAGGACGTGCCCATGAATGCGACGTCTGCCGTGTCCCGTGCGGCGCGGCGGCGGGCCAGGGCCGCCGCCGACGTCTCCCGTCCGCGTTACAAGTGGATCGCGCTGTCCAACACCACGCTGGGCGTGTTGATGGCCACCATCAACGCGTCGATCATGCTGATCGCGCTGCCGGACATCTTCCGGGGAATCCGGATCGACCCGCTGCAGCCAGGGAACACGAGTCTGCTGTTGTGGCTGATCATGGGGTATCTGGTGGTCACCGCCGTACTCGTGGTCAGCTTCGGCCGGATGGGCGACATGTTCGGCCGGGTCCGTATGTACAACGCGGGGTTCGCGATCTTCAGCGTGTTCTCGGTGCTGTTGTCGGTGACATGGATGCACGGCACGGCGGGCGCGCTGTGGTTGATCCTGATGCGGGTGGCCCAGGGAGTCGGCGGCGCGATGCTGATGGCCAACTCCAACGCGATCATCACCGATGCGTTCCCCGTCGACCAGCGCGGCCTGGCGCTGGGGCTCAACCAGGTCGCGGGCATCGCGGGCTCGTTCGTGGGGCTGGTGCTCGGAGGGCTGCTCGCCCCGGTGGAGTGGCGGCTGGTGTTCCTGGTGTCGGTGCCGTTCGGGGTCTTCGGCACGTTCTGGGCGTACCGGAAACTGCACGACACCGGTGTCCGGCGGCCCGCCCGGCTGGACTGGTGGGGCAATGTGACCTTCGCCGTCGGGCTGATCGCGGTGCTGGTGGGCATCACCTACGGCATCCAGCCGTACCGCGGGCACACGATGGGCTGGACCAACCCATGGGTACTGGCCGCCCTGCTCGGCGGTGTGGCCGTGCTGGTGGTCTTCGGCATCGTGGAGACCAGGGTGGCCGAGCCGATGTTCCGGATGAACTTGTTCCGCATCCGGGCGTTCACCGCCGGGAACCTCGCGAGCCTGCTGTCCGGGATGGGCCGCGGCGGGCTGATGTTCATCCTGATCATCTGGCTACAGGGCATCTGGCTGCCCCGGCACGGCTACGGCTTCACCCAGACCCCGCTGTGGGCGGGGATCTACATGCTGCCGCTCACCGTGGGATTCCTGGTCGCCGGACCTGTCTCCGGGTGGCTGTCCGACCGCTTCGGCGCACGGCCGTTCGCCACCGGAGGCATGGTCGTGGCCGCGGGCAGCTTCGTGCTACTCGCGCTCCTGCCGGTCGACTTCCAGTACTGGGCCTTCGCCGCGATCCTGCTGCTCAACGGAGTGGGAATGGGACTGTTCGCCTCGCCGAACCGGGCCGGGATCATGAACAGCCTGCCCGCGGACCAGCGCGGTGTCGGCGGCGGTATGAGCACCACCTTCCAGAACTCGGCGATGGTGCTGTCGATCGGCGTGTTCTTCAGCCTGATGATCCTCGGTCTGGCCGGCACCCTGCCGCACACGCTGTCCAGCGGCCTGGTCGCCCAGGGTGTGCCCGCCGCCGACGCGAACCGGCTCGCGGCCCTGCCGCCGGTCTCGGTGCTGTTCGCCACCCTGCTGGGCTACAACCCGGTCCAGACACTGCTCGGCCCGAACGTGCTGGCCCACCTGCCCGCGAACCACGCCGGCTACTTGACCGGCCGCGCGTTCTTCCCCGCCTTGATCTCCGGTCCGTTCGCGAAGGGCCTTGACGCCGCCTTCGCGTTCGCCATCGCCGCCTGCCTGGTCGCCGCCGTCGCCTCCTGGCTTCGCGGCGGCAAGTACGTGCATACCGATCAGCCGCCCGTCCTGGCCGCCGCGGGTACGGGCACGGCACGCACCAGCGTCGGGGCACCGGAGCCAGCGGCCGTCCCGCTCCGGGCCGACGGCCGTGCCCCGGGCGCCGTACGGTCGTCCGCGCCCTCGGCAGTCGGCCCCGGTATCGCGCGGGCCATTCAGCGCGGCGACCAGCCGCCCGCCACCGGTGACCCGCCTCCCGACGGGTACACGGTGATCGTCACCGCGCACGGCTACCGCCCGGCCAGGTACGCCATGATGATCAGCGGCAACGGCCAACCCACCACCGAGTACCCGGATCCCCGGGGGAACGGGCAGATCAGCGGCGTGGTCTGCGGCCCGAGCCCGGACCGCCCGCTGCCGGGTGCGGTGCTGCGGGCCGTCGATCCGACGGGCAGGGTGCTGGCGGACACCACCACTGACCGCGACGGCCGGTTCCAGCTCACCGCCCTGCCGCCCGGCCTCTCCGCGGTGACCAGGGCCGAAGCCCCGCCGACCGAACCGGACACCCACGGCAGGGCCGGTGCCACCCTGCACCTCACACTGGACGGAATGTGGCCATGACCGGGCCCACGCAGGCAGCGACCGGACAGGCGGCGCCGTCCTCCGGCCGCGACGAGATCGCGGCCCGACTGCGGATGGCGGCCCTGCGCCTGGCCCACGGGCTGCGCGCCCCGGCAGGGCGGTACGACCTGACGCCCAGTCGTCTGACCGCGCTCGGCGTCCTGTCGGTGCACGGCCCGCTGCGAATCGGCAGCCTGGCCCGCCATATGGGCATCAGCATGCCCAGTGCCTCCCGACTGGTCGACATCCTGGTGGCCACCGATCTCGTCGGCCGCCGCCCCGACCCGCAGGACCAGCGCGCCTCCCTCCTCGCCCTCACCCCGAACGGCGCGGCCGTCCTGGACAGCATCCGCCGCGAAAGCCTGCACAGCCTGACGAGCCGCCTCGCCGCGCTCCCCGACGACCAACTCGGCACGCTCGCCGCCGCCCTGCCCCTACTGGAGACACTGGCCCACCAACTGGCCCCCGGTGACCTGCCGCCACCCGAACTCCACGCCCGCCGCGAACCGACCGCATCACCGCGTGGGGAGCGCTGAACCCCACCACGGCGGACAGTTGACGCGTCCGGCTCGCACGCGATCCGTGCGGCCGCCGATCAGCGTCACGAGTGAACCCGGCGGACCCCGAGCGTCCGCGGGGCGCGGCGCACAGGATGCGTCCGCGGGCCGCGGCAGCCATCGTGGAATGACCCGGCCGCTCCGCCCCCGGCCGCACCGCCGGGCACGGCCACGACCGGAGGGAGCGTGCCATGGCACCGTGGCAGCGGCGCCACGGCATCGCGGCGGCCGAGCCCCGATCCACGGGCCTTCCGCGCGCCGCGCGCCGCACCCGGGCGACATCACCCGCCGAGAAAGGCACTACATGACAGATCTGAAGGACGTGGCCCGGATCGCCGCGGCCGACCACAACCTGGCCGTCGTGGCGACGACCCGCGCCGACGGCTCGGTCCAGGCGTCGGTGGTCAACGCCGGGATCACCGACCACCCGGTGACCGGCGAGCCCGTGGTCGCGCTCGTCACCTACGGCCGTGCCAAGCTCGCCAACCTGCGTGCCCGACCGCGTGCCACCCTCACCTTCCGCGCCGGGTGGAACTGGGCCACCGTCGAGGGGCGCGCCGAGATCGTCGGCCCCGACGACCCGTTCGAGGGCATCGACGCCGAACGGCTCCGCCTGCTGCTGCGCGAGATCTTCACCGCCGCGGGCGGCAGCCACGACGACTGGGCGGCGTACGACCGCACGATGGCCGAAGAACGCCGTGCCGCCGTCCTGGTCCACCCGGAGCGCGTCTACAGCAACTGACGCCGAGGACGTCAGGAACGGCACCCCGCGAGCAAGACCAGCACCAGGCCAGCGAGGAGCCCCCCATGGCTGAGCGCACCACATCCCCGCCCGTCGATCTGCCCGCCCTGAAACAGCGACTCGGCCGCACCGGCGTGTGGCTCTCATCGCTGTCCACGGTGGCCGCGGACGAGGAACGGCGCGCCGTCGCCGTCATCGAGGAACTCGGCTACGGGACACTGTGGTTCGGCGAGGGACCCACCGGAAAGGAGGCGCTGACCCATGCGGCCGTGCTGCTGTCCGCAAGTCGGCGCCTGATGATCGCCACCGGCATCGCCAATATCTACGGACGTGACGCGACGGCCGCGGCCAGTGGCGCCAACACCCTGTCCGAAGCGTGGCAGAGCCGATTCCTGCTGGGCCTCGGCGTCAGTCACCTGCCGTTGGTGAGCGGCCGCGGACACGACTACGGCAAGCCGGTCTCCACCATGCGGGCCTACCTCGACGCCATGGACGCCACCCCCTTCGACGCGCCGTTGCCCGAGCCGGTGCCGCGGGTGCTCGCCGCGCTTCGTCCGAAGATGCTGGAGCTCGCCGCCACACGGGCCCAGGGCGCCCACCCCTACTTCGTCACCCCCGAACACACCCGCAGGGCCCGGGAGGTCCTCGGCCCCGATCCCCTCCTCGCCCCCGAGCAGGCCGTGGTGGTGGACACCGACCCCGAGCGGGCGCGGGCCACCGCCCGCGACTACGCGGCCAGCTACCTGGCCCTGCCCAACTACCTGAACAACCTGCGCACGCTGGGCTTCTCCGACGCCGACTTCGAAGACGGAGGCAGCGATGCGCTCATCGACACCGTGGTCGCCTGGGGCGACCTGGCGAGCTTGCGCGAGCGCGTCCAGGAGCACCACCGGGCCGGTGCTGACCATGTCGCCGTGCAGCCCATCGCACAGACACTCGACCGGCAACTCGACGACCTGCGCCTACTCGCTCCCGTTCTGATCCCCTGACCCGTTCGGCTCAGACCCGGCCGCCGGTGCGAGTGCGACGCCGGGCTCGCCCGGCCTGGTGCTCCAACCTGTCGTTGCTCCATCAATTTCCGCGATGACGGCTCACAACGTCATGCCGCCGTCGACCGGCAGGGTCACCCCGGTGACGTAGGAGGCGCGGTCGCTCAGCAGCCAGGCGACGGCCTCGGCGATCTCCTCGGGGTCCGCCACGCGGCGTAGCGCGGTGCGGACGCTGAACTGGTCGGCGGCGCCGGGCTCCTGGGTGATGAACTCCTGGAACATCGCGGTCATGGTGGTGCCGGGGGCGACGGCGTTGACGCGAATGCCCTGCGGCCCGTACTCGACAGCGGCGGTCTCGGTGAGGCTGTTGACCGCCCGCTTGGCCGCGGAGTAGGGCCCGAGCCGCGGATAGGCCGCCAGGCTGGCGCCACTGCTGTTGTTGACGATAGCGCCGGTTCCGGCCGTCGCACGGATGGCACGGACTTCAGCGGCCATGGCCAGCCAGACACCCTTGTAGTCGATCGAGGTGACGCGGTCGAAGGTCTCCTCGGGTACGTCGGCCAGCGGAGCGGGCGGACCGGAGATGCCCGCGTTGTTGAAGGCGACGTCCAGCCGTCCATGGCGCTCCGCCACCGTGTCGACCGCCTTCTGGACGCTCGCGGCGTCGGTCACGTCGGCGACCACGTAGTCCGCGGTGCCGCCCGCCTTCCGGATCCCGTCGGCCACGGTGCTCAGTTCGGACTCGGTCCGCGAGGCCAGGACGACCGTTGCGCCCTCCTGGGCGAACAGCCGAGCCGCGGCGGCGCCGATGCCTCGTCCCGCGCCGGTGATCAGTGCGACCTTGTGCGCTAGCAGCCCGACGGGGGCATGGTCCGGTGAAGTCGCATCGCTCATGCGTACAAGCCTTTGTCAGGTCGCCCACACCCGCCACACGGGGCGCGGTGCGGGCCGCCCCGCCGGACGGTCAGCCGGTCGCGCTCGGCGTTCCGCTACATCGCTGGACCAGCAGGCTTCCCAGAGCGGTGCGCTGGTGCAGGACCGATCGTCCGGCGCGGACCGTGGTGATCAGGCCCGCGCCGCGCAGTGCGGCGGTGTGCGCGGAAGCGGTGGCATTGCTGACCTTCAGCCGACGGGCGAGCTCGCTGGTGGTGTGCTCCGCCGCGAGCAGCAGCAGTGTCTCGACGCGGGTCCGCCCGCGGGGACCAGATCCCTCAGCGGCCCGACGCTGGTCGGCAGGGAGTGGAGCAACCGCCTTCTCCAGCGGCCGAAGAGCAACTCCTCATCGGGGTGGCACATCTTCATGAGGGCCGCGTTCAGCTCCTGCAATGGTGCCGGACGGTCCGCGGACCGCACGCGGGCGGACGGGTGAGGTGATCGGCGCATCGGCGCGCGCCGAGCGGGTGGCCGCCGCGCCCGCACCGCGCCCCGGGGGACGGTTTTCCACAGTGTGGACCACTGACCGACCGGGGCGTTGGATCGGCTTCTTCGTGGTGTCCAAGACGCGGATCATCGCGCGTCCCGAGGTGGTGTGCGCCTCCTCGCCCCGTCGTCGCACCGCTCGGTACCGCGATGGTCCTACGGCTGTCCGCCGTACCCGAGTGGAGCGACCGCCCTCATCGGCGGTAGGCGCGCCCGCCTCGCCGCCGTACGAGGCGTCCAACGCCGCGGCCGTTGGCGGCCGACAGGCGCGGACGCGGCCACCCGGCCCGTGCGGTGCGGCTCGCCCGTGCTCCTGTGCCCACTTGTGTGCTCGGACCCCGTCGAACCTGATGGTGCGTCAATTCGCGCGGCGGTGGAACACGGCAGCGCACGGTGGCCTGTGAGCTCTTCGCGCCTTGTGACCGGCCGGGTGGCGCTGCGGTACTTCCTAGAGCCCCGCCGGGACCGCCGGTGGGCGAGTACCGCAGTGGAGAGGAACAGGCTCATGAGCGCACCAACGCGTCACCGCCGTACCGCGACTCCCGGGTGCCTGCCGGCGCTACGCAACGTCCTCGTCGCGGGCAGCGTCGGTATCTTCCTGCCGCTTCTCGGCGCCGGGGTCAGCGGCGCGGCCTCGGGCACCACCTGGGACCGTGTCGCCGGATGCGAGAGCGGCGGCAACTGGAGCATCAACACCGGCAACGGCAACTACGGCGGCCTGCAGTTCACTCAGCCGACCTGGGTGGCCTTCGGCGGGACCGCGTACGCCGCCCGGGCCGACCTGGCGAGCAAGGCGGCGCAGATCGCCGTGGCGGAAGCGGTCCTTGAGCGTCAGGGGCCGGGGGCCTGGCCGGTCTGCTCGGTCCGGGCGCACCTCACCCGCGGCGGGCAACCCGCGCTCCCGAGGCCACGAGGCGGCGCCACCCACCACGCGACCACCGGATCCCACCAGGTGCCCCACTCGCTCAGCCACACGGACCGTCGCCGTGATACCGGCAGCCCCAAGACCGCCGACGCCTCTCATCCGGCCGCACCCGCCACGTCGTACACCGTGGGCAGCGGCGACACGCTGTCCAGCGTCGCGCTGCGGATCGGCGAGCACGGCGGCTGGCGGTGGCTGTACGACGCCAACCGGGATGTCATCGGCGCGGACCCGGACCTGATCTACCCCGGTCAGCGGCTCGCGCTGCCCGCCGCTCGGTAGCTGTCGGACCACCGCGAGCGGCGTCGGCCGACGCCCTCGCGGTGGGACTCGCCGCTCGGCCACGGCGGCGGAAACCGCTGTAGCCGGAACGCCGGACTTATGGTGTGAAGTGATCGGCTGCCCACCAGGCCGCCGTCGGCATCGCCTCGCACGAGGGAGCACCGCCGCACAGGAAGGGCTGGGCCAGGCATGGATTCGGAACGCGCCAACCGGCTGGTGTCGGCGCTGCGCGCCCGCGGGGTGATGGCGCACCTGGCCGAGGTGGGCGTCTACGAGTTCGGCGTCCGCGTCGTCCTCGACGAGGACATCGAGGCGCTCTGGGACACCGACGGCGCGGCGGGCCTGGACGCGGAAGTCGTCAGCGAGGGGGTACTCGTCGGCTACGTCCCGCACATCGCCGGGTCGGCGAACTTCACCGAACAGCAGCTCGTGGACGCCATCGCGACAACGAACTATTCCGTGGAAGGCCTCCACCCGCCGGCGGACGCTCCCGATCAGCCCCGGTCCGACGCCGGTCAGCAAGCCCCGGCCACGCCGCCCGCGGAACAACCCGCCCCCCGGCATCGCCGCAAGCCTCCCTGGTGGCGTCGCTGACCGCGGGCCCTGAGCAGTGCGACACCGTCGGCCGGGAAATCAGCACGACGTCCCAGAGGCGTACGGTTCCGTCGTTGCTCGCGGTCGCCATCGTGTGGCCGTGGGCGCCGAGCGCCACCGCGGCGAAGGCGTTGACGTCGATGCGGCCGGTCAGCAGGGTGGCGTAGGGCGTGGCGAAGGTGCTCAGCAGACTGCTGCGGGTCTGGGCGGTCGGGGCGATGCGGTAGGCGGCCAAGGCGAGTTGGGCGGCCAGGGCGGGAGAAGTGGCGCGTAACGCGGTGGTCTCGGCGGCCACTTGCTGGGAGACCGCGATGTCGCGCTGCTGGTCCGAGGTCCGTTGCGCCCGTACCGCCAGCACGGTGGAGGCGGCGGCCACCAGGAACGCGGCGGTGAGGAGGGCGACGAGTTGTCGTAGCCGACGGGTACGGCGGCGGACGGCGGTGCGTTCGGCTTCCTCGGCGGCCGTGCTGGCGTCGATGAACTCCTGTTCCTGGGCAGACAGCGAGTCCGCGGTGGCCGCGGACCATTCGTGGGCGAGGGCGAGCCGGGTGCCCCGGTAGAGCGCGCCCGGCTCACGATCGAGGTTCTCCCAGGTCCGCGCGGCCTCGCTCAGCTGGCTGTGGATCCGCGGGCTGTCGCGGTCCCTGACCAGCCAGTCCCGTAACCGCGGCCAGGCGCGCAACAACACCTCGTGAGCCAACTGCACATGATCGGCGTCCAGGGTCAGCAACCGTGCCTGGGCGAAGACGTCCAGGACGGCGGCGGTGGTCTCGGGAGTGGCGCTGCCTGCCACGAGACGGCGGCGCTCGGCGCGTCCGCTTGTCTCGGTGTCCTCGCCGAAATGGACCAGCCGCAGCAGAACCCTGCGGGCCACCACCTGTTGGTCGACCGGCAGCGAGGTGTAGACCCGCTCGGCCGTGGCGGCCACCGCGCCCGCGATGCCGCCGGTCAACTGATATCCGGCCACTGTGAGTACGTTGTCGGCGCGGTGCTGCCAGGTGCTCAGCAGCGCGTGCGAGAGCAGAGGCAGGACTCCGGGACGCGCGGCGCCCGCGCCGGAGTCCTCGGCATGCGGCGCAAACCCCGCATCGCGCAGCAGGATCTCCACCAGACTATGCTCGATGTGCAGACCCGTTGCCGCGGCGGGTCGTGTGACGGCCTCGCGCAACTCGGCCAGGCTCATCGGCCCCACCGGGCCATGGCCGTGCCGCAGTGTCTCCACCAGTTCGGGATAGGCCAGGCACCGGCCGTAGAAGTCGGCGCGCACACCCAGCACGACCATAGCCGTCGAACCTGACTGCGCGTTCCCAGCGCGCTGTTCGGCCGACAGGGCGTGCAGGGCACGGACGAAAAGCAACCGATCGTCCTCGTGCTGGCACAGCGTGAACAACTCCTCGAACTGGTCCACCACGACGATCAATCAGTGGCAGGACGGCCACATCATCAATGCGGTGTCCGGGGGATGCCTGGACAGCGCAGGCGACGGCAGCATCGGCGTCAACCCCTGCAATGACGGCGACTACCAGAACTGGCACTTGGGCTGACCGCGGCCAGGCCCGGTCGGCAGGCCGTGGGTTACCGCTTCATTGCCGTTTCCCTCCGGCCCTATGCCGGGGATGGGTGCGACGGCATACTGCGGGGTCATGACGGTCTTGGCTGAAACCATTCCCCTCGAACGGCTTGAAGAGCTCCTCGCCGACGACTCCATCGACGCCGTGCACCGGGCGCTGTGGCTGTTGCTGTGGGAGGGCGAGATGCGGGTCATGGACCTGCTCTCCCTAGACGTGTGCGACGTTCACCTCGATGAGGGGCGGGTCGGCACCCTGACGGGGCAGGCCGAGCCCGACGGGCAGATGGTGCTGAGCGAACGAGCGGTCCGGTTGCTGCGTGAGCTGATCGGTGATCGGGAGGCCGGGCCGCTGTTCGCCGTCGGCGACCGGGCGTTGAGCTGGGAGCAGGCGACGCAGGCCGCCCAGGAACAGGGCCATGGCATCCACGCGTTCCGCACCGGCGGCAAGCGCCTACGCCAGGAGCCCGAGTAGCGGCCGAGGTACACCGACCCCAACATCGGCGGCTGCAACGACTGTTGCCGTCCGGTACGGCCGAGGTCCGGGCTGTTGGGGGGGGGGAGGGGCAGTGACCAAGCCCACGGCCTCGCGCCGGTGCCGCCGTCGGGCACACCCACTACAGTCGGCGCCGTGGACTTCCGTACCGACATCCTGGGCGAGCCCTACCAGGCCGTTGACCTGCCGCTCGCCGCCGATGAGGAGGGCGAGGTCGTCGCGACCCTCGTCCGTCGCCGGGCGCGTCCCGCCAGCACGGCCGAAGGCGGCCGCCGGGCCGTGCTCTATGTCCACGGATACGTCGACTACTTCTTCCAGACCCATCTGGCCGACTTCTATGTCGAGCGCGGCTATGACTTCTACGCCCTCGACCTGCGCAAGTACGGCCGCTCGCTCCGTCCCCACCATTCGCCGAACTTCACCCGGACCCTCGACGTCTACGACGAGGAACTGGACGAGGCCGTCCGGGTCATCCGCGAAGTCGACGGCCATGACACGCTGCTGCTCAACGGCCACTCCACCGGCGGCCTGGTCAGCGCCCTGTACGCGGACCGGCGCGCCGGGCACGGGACGATCGACGGGTTGTTCCTCAACAGCCCGTTCCTGTCCATGCCCGCCGCCTATCTGGTACGGACCCTCGGCGCCCCCGTCGTCGACGCCCTTGGGCGGTTCGCGGCCACCCGCAAGCTTCCGGCGCCGCTCAACCCCCACTACGTACACAGCCTGCACAAGAGTTTCCGCGGCAGTTGGGAATTCGACCTCACGCTCAAGCCCGCCGAGGGCTTTCCGCTGTACGCCGGTTGGCTGGCCGCGATCCAGCAGGGTCACCGCCGGGTCCGCGGCGGGCTGCGCATCGATTGCCCGGTCCTGCTGATGGCGTCCACCGCCAGCACGGTCACCAGCAGATGGGACGACGCGCTGCACCGCGCCGACGGGGTACTGCGCGCCGACGACATCGCCGCTCTCGCCCCGCGGCTGGGTCCGCATGTCGCCACCGTGCGCATCCAGGGCGGCGTGCACGACCTGGTGCTCTCCGGCCCCGAGGCGCGAGAGCAGGTCTTCAACGAGCTTGACCGCTGGCTCACCACGTACCTGCCGGTGAAATCCGTGTGACGGTCCACCAGGCCGGCTAGCTGACGGCCCGGTGCCACCGGTGGAACGGGGCCGTCCAGTTCAGCATGATGGGTAGGGGGCTCTTCACCACCTCCGGCCTTCGGAGCGCCGAGCACGAGATGAGCGACAAACCCACCGATGCCCCGCATCCTCCGCCGACCGGTTCCGGCGGCGGGCGGCCAACCCTGTCGCGCCAGGAGTTCGACGACCTCTTCGCTGCGGTCCGCACGTGGGGGCGCTGGCGGCCGGCCGACCGCGGTGCCTGGAACCGGGTGACCGAGGACCATGTACGGCGGGCCGCCGCCCTGGTCCGCTCCGGCGTGGTCGTCCCGATGGCGCTGCCCTGGAACACCGAGCCCGGCCCGGACAACCGCAGGCCCGCCCTGCACTACATGTCCGACCTCGGCGATGTGGAGGCGCCGGAACCAGCCACCCACAAGGACTTCATCGCGGTCGACTACCACGGCAAGAGCGTCAGCCACCTCGACGCGCTGTCGCACATCGCCTACCGGGGACAGCTCTACGACGGCCGTGCGGCGCGCGAGGTCGTGGACGCCGGGGGTGCCCGCTTCGGCGCCGTCTCGGCCCTCGGCCCCCTCGTCACCAGGGGCGTACTCCTCGATCTGCCCGCCGCGCTGGGGGTGAAATGGCTGGAGCCGGGACAGGCCGTGCACGCCGATGACGTCATCGCCGTGGAGAGGGCGCTCGATGTGACGATCGGCGACGGCGACGCGGTGCTGCTGCGCTCCGGTCACTTCCGACGCCGCCGGGAGCTCGGTGCGTGGGACCCCGACGCGGCGAGCGCGGGGTTCCACGTGGACGCCATGCCCCTGCTGGCCGAGCGCGGCATCGCCCTGCTCGGCGGCGACGGCGACAGCGACGTACGGCCCTCGCCGGTCGACGGCGTGCACTCTCCCGTCCACGCGCTCGCCATCGCCGCGATGGGGGTGCCGCTGCTGGACAACCTCGACCTGGAGGCGCTCTCCGCCGCCTGCGCCGAGCTGGGTCGCTCTGCGTTCCTGCTGGTCGTGGCGCCGCTGAAGGTGCCCGGCGGTACGGGCTCGCCCGTCAACCCGGTCGCGGTCCTGTGACGGCCGTCCGGCCCCGGCCGCTGCCGGATCCCCGTCGAACATCACCGCACCAGCCGGCGGCGAGGCCGTAGTGCCCTTCTGCGGCTAGCCTGGCGTCATCGGCAAAGTAGGATAAACGGTGCATTTGCTTGAGGGTGAGTGTGTGGCGGCCGTGACGTGTTCCGGTGAGGGAAGTGGTCCGGATGGGGCTCGCGGGGACCGGCATCGGGCCGGTGCGTGTCCGTGAGCGGTTCCTGCGTGGCGGGCCGGTCGAGAAAGGCGTACGGGGCCCGATCCTGAGCTCCTGGCAGCGCTGTCGGATGCTGGGGATCTCGCCGGACCGGTCCGACCTTCCCTATCGGTCGGATCTTGATTTCGACGGGCGGCTGGTCCGTGCGGCCCAGCCGGTGCTCGACTGGCTGGAAGCCAGGTTCGCGGGCAGCCCGGTCAATGTGTCCCTGGCCGACGGATACGGGGCGGTGCTGCAACGCCGTTTCGGCGAGTCCTCCTTGCCCAGGCGACTCCCCGAGATCCAGGTCGTTCCCGGTTTCGTGTTCGCCGAGCAGTACGCCGGGACCAACGGCATCGGTCTCGCGCTCGCGGAACGCAAGCTCTGCCATGTCTACGGCGCGGAGCACTTCGCCGAGCGCGCGCAAACGAATGCCTGTTCGGCTATTCCCGTCCGTGACCTGCTCAGCGGGCGCATCGAGGGCGTCCTTTGCTTCGGCTACCCGCCCAGCTACGCCGACCCGCTGATGGAGTCCCTGATACGCAAAGCGGCCGAAGCCATCGAAGGGCAGCTGCTGGAGCAGAGCACTGCGCGGGAGCGCGCCTTGCTGGAGGCGTACCTCGACGGCAGGAGCCGCGCACAGGCCGGTGAGCAGGCCGGGAACGGGCATCCGATCGGGGTGGACGAGCTGGTCCGCGGCGGAGTGGACTGGCGCGACCAGATGATCCTGCGGGAGAAGGCCGCCGAGCTGATCTCCTTCGCCCAGCGGGCTGCCGTCGAGGTGTCCCTGTCCGGTGATCGGTGGGTCACCCTGCTGAGCCGCCCGGTGACCAGCCCCTCCGGGGTGGAGGGCGTCGCCATCGAGGCGGTCCTGCCCATCACCTCGCCGCAGCCGCGTCCCGCTGTCGCCACGCACACCGGCGGGTCGCCCGGCTTCTTTGCGCAGCACGTCGCGGCACACGCCGTCGTCCCGCCGACGGCCCCTGTCGCCGGCGTACCCGAGGCCACCGTCGGCGCTGACAACGGCGGGGCCGGCGGACTGCTGCTGGTCGGCGAGCCGGGCGTGGGCAAGTACGCCGTCGCGGCACGAAGCCGCCTGGAGCTGCTGTCCGAGGCCAGCACCCGCATCGGCACCACCTTGGACGTGAGCCGCACCGCCTGGGAACTCGCCGAGATGGCCGTGCCGCGCCTGGCCGACTTCGTCACCATCGACCTGCCCGAAGCCGTACTGCGCGGTGAGGAGTCCGCCGACCCGTACACCGACCTGCTCCGTACGGTGGTGCACGGCATCCATGACGACTGCCCCTTCTACCCGGCGGGGGAGCGGGTCGACCTTCGCCCCACCACGCCGCAGCTGCGCTGTCTGGCCAGCCGGCAGGCCGTGCTGGAGCCCGACCTTCGGGCTGCCGCCGGTTGGCTGGCCCAGGACCCCCAGCACGCAGAGGACCTCCTCGCGCACAAACTCCACTCCCTGATCACCGTGCCGCTGCTGGCCCGCGGCGTCGTGCTGGGCATCGCCAGCTTCTACCGCGCGCTGGACCCCGCACCCTTCGGGGACGACGACCGCTCGCTGGCCCAGGAACTCGCCACTCGCGCCGCCATCTGCATAGACAACGCCCGCCGCTACACCCGCGAACACACCATGGTCCTGGCTCTGCAGCGCAGCCTGCTCCCGCACGCCCTGCCCGAGCAGAGCGCCGTCGAGGCCGCCCATCGCTATGTGCCCGCCGAGTCCGGCGTGGGCGGGGACTGGTTCGACGTCATCCCCCTGTCCGGCGCCCGCGTAGCCCTGGTCGTCGGCGATGTCGTCGGCCACGGCATGCACGCCGCCGCCACCATGGGCCGACTGCGCATCGCCGCACACAACTTCGCCGAACTGGACCTTCCTCCCGACGAGGTCCTCACCCACCTCGACAACCTCGTGGGACGCCTCGACCGGGACGAGAACAGCGACGAGACCGACGCCGACGGTGTCGGCATCATCGGCGCCACCTGCCTGTACGCCGTCTACGACCCCACTTCGCAGCAGTGCACGCTCGCCCGCGCCGGCCACCCGCCGCCCGCGCTGGTCAGCCCCGACGGCACCGTGACATTCCCCGAACTACCGGCCGGACCGCCGCTCGGGCTGGGCGGCCTCCCGTTCGAAACCGCCGAAATCGACGTGCCGGAAGGCAGCCAGTTGGTGCTGTACACCGACGGGCTCATCGAAGACCGCCACCGCGACGTCGACACGGTGCTCGACCAGCTGCGCCGCGCCCTGGCCCACCCGGACCGCTCGCCCGACGACACCTGCCGGGAGGTCCTGGACACCGTGGTTCCCGACCACCCGCACGACGACGTCGCACTGCTCGTCGCCCGCACCCACGCCCTGGACCCCGAGCGGATCGCCACCTGGGAACTGCCCAGCGACCCGGCCGTCGTCTCGGACATCCGCCGCGCCGTCACCCGCCAACTGGCCGACTGGGGCCTGGACGAGGCCTCCTTCGTCGCCGAACTGCTGCTCAGCGAACTGGTCACCAACGCCATCCGCTACGGCACCGGCCCCATCCAGGTACGGCTGCTCCATGACCGCACCCTGATCTGCGAGGTCTCCGACGCCAGCAGCACCGCGCCGCACCTGCGCCAGGCGGCCAGCACCGACGAGGGCGGTCGCGGCCTGTTCCTCGTCGCACAGCTCGCCCAGGCCTGGGGCACCCGCTACACCGCCAACGGCAAGGTCATCTGGGCGGAATGCACCCTGGACGGTCCCGGGGCCATCCCCGCAACCGCCGGGTGGAGTTTGGATCTGGAAGGTGTCGCCGACATCGAATGACCCGCCCGCCGCACCCGAAAGGTGCCGCCACAGGCCGCAGAAGCGGTGGCCAGGACACGGCACCGGCAACGGTGCACCGCCAAACCGTGCAATACGGCGAAATCGCACCGCCGCTCAGTAGTATTCCGGATGCCGTCGGGAAGAACTCGGAGCCGAACCCCGGAGAACTCTGTGCACGACGCTCCCGACACCCCCACGGGCCCGCCCGCGCGCCGCGGACCACAGCCTCTCGTGCGGATACGCGGTCTCAGCAAGCGATTCGGCGGCACCCGCGCGCTTGCCGCGGTCGACCTGGACATCAACTCCGGCAGTGTCCTCGCCCTGCTGGGCCCCAACGGTGCCGGAAAGACCACCCTGATCAAGGTACTCGCGGGCGTCCTCCGTGCCGACGAAGGCGAGGTGACGGTGGCCGGGCATCCGCTCGGCACCGAGGCCGCCGCCGGGAGCATGTCGTTCATCCACCAGGACCTCGGTCTCGTCGACTGGATGACGGTCGCCGAGAACATCGCCCTGGGTATCGGCTACCCGCGCCGCCGCGGACTGGTCTCCTGGCGGCAGGCCCGGGAACGCTGCGCCGAGGTGCTGCGGATCGTCGGCGGTCATCTCGACGCCGACGCCCGGATCGCCGACCTCGCCCTCGCCGAGCGCTCGCTGGTCGCCATCGCCCGCGCCCTGGCGACACGGGCGGAGCTCATCGTCCTGGACGAGCCGACCGCCAGCCTCCCCGCGGCGGACTGCGCCCGGCTCTTCGACGTACTGCACACCCTGCGCGACCGAGGGCACTCAATCGTCTATGTCACCCACCGGCTTGACGAGGTGTACAAGGTAGCCGACACCTTCGCCGTGCTGCGCGACGGCCACCTCATCAGCCACGGCCCGCTCGCCGGACACAGTCCCGCCCGGCTGGTGCGCGACATCGTCGGCCACGAGCCGGCCACCCACCAGCCCGCCCTCGCCCCCGCCGACGGCCCGGCCGTGCTGCGCCTCGACGGGGTGCGCACCGAGAACACCGGGCCAGTCAGACTGGAACTGCGTACCGGGGAGATCCTCGGCATGGTGGGTCTCACCGGCGCCGGCCATATGGACCTGGGCCGCGCCCTCGCCGGTGCCCGGCCGATCCTCGGCGGGCGGGTACTGCTCGACGGACGACCGTACGACCCGCACACGGTCACCGCGGCCGTCGACTCCGGCGTCGGCTTCGTCACCAGCAACCGCCAGGCGGGGGGCTGCGCGGCGGAACTGACCGTACGTGAGAACTTCCTGGCCAACCTCCGGGCAGACGGCCTGCCGCCGCTGCACTGGATCAGCCCCCGGCGCGAGCGCACCGAAGCCGCCGCGCTGATCGAGCGGTTCTGGGTGCACCCGCGCGACAGCGAGGCGCCGATCGCCACCCTCTCCGGCGGAAACCAGCAGAAGGTCATGGTCGGGCGATGGCTGCGGGTGAACCGGCGGCTGCTGATCCTTGAGGAGCCGACCGCGGGTGTGGACGTCGGCGCCAAGGCCGAGATCTACCGCCTGCTCGGGGAGGCGCTCGCCGCCGGCCTGGCGGTACTGCTCATCTCCACCGACTTCGAGGAGGTCGCCCACGTGTGCCACCGCGCCCTGGTGTTCGTCCGCGGGGCGGTCACCACCGAGCTGACCGGTGAAACGCTCACCGTCACCGAACTCACCCACACCGCCTCGGCGATGCCCGCCCTCACCGGACCCACGGCGCGGTGATGGCCCCGCCCCGCTCGCGCCGGTCCCCGCTCGGCCGTCTGCGCGGGCACCACATCGGGGCCTATGGTCTGCTCGCCCTCGCCGCCCTGCTGTTCCTCGTCTTCTCCATCATCGTGCCGAACACCTTCCCCACCCTGGAGAGCATCTCCTCGATCCTGGCCAACCAGTCGATCCCCGCGGTCCTCGCGCTCGGCGCGATGATCCCCATCACCACCGGCAAGTTCGACCTGTCCATCGGCTACGGTCTCGGGCTCGCGCACGTCGTGGTGCTGTGGCTCATCCTCGACGACGGCTGGCCCTGGCCGCTCGCCTGCCTCGTGGTGATCCTGGGCGGCGCGGTCGTCGGCGCCCTCAACGGGGTCATCGTCGAGTTCGGGCAGATCGACTCCTTCATCGCCACCCTCGGCACCGGCAGCGTGCTGTACGCCTTCACCGGCTGGATCACCGGTGGGGCCAGGGTCGTCCCCGGCGCGCGCGGTCTGCCGACCGCCTTCACCGACATCTACGACTCGAAGTTCCTCGGCTTGCCGGTACCCGCCTTCTACGTACTCGGCCTCGCCGTCGCCCTCTGGCTGATCCTGGAGCGGCTACCGCTCGGACGGTACCTGTACGTCATCGGGTCCAACGTCCGCGCCGCCGAACTCGTCGGCATCCCCACCCGCAAGTACTCCGTCTACGCGTTCACCGGCGCCGGCCTGGTGGTCGGCTTCGCCGGTGTGCTGCTCGCCGCCCAGCAGCAGATCGGCAACCCGAGTGTCGGCATGGACTACCTGCTGCCCGCCTTCGTCGGCGCCCTGCTCGGCTGTACGGCCATCAAACCCGGCCGCGCCAACGCCCTGGGCACCCTCGTCGCCGTCGCCGTCCTCGCCATCGGACTTGCCGGCATCGGCCAACTGGGCGCCGAGTTCTGGACGACCCCGCTGTTCAACGGAGGCACCCTGCTCATCGCCGTCGGCCTGGCCGGGTACTCCGCCCGCCGTCAACTGCGCGCCGGCGCCAGCGCGACCCGCCGGACCTCGGCGACGACGAACGGCGACCCATCGGAGAACACACCATGACCCGCCCCGCGTCATCTCCGTGCCCGCGACCACATTCCGCGCTGCCATCCCCTGTGCAACGGAGCACCCGTGTACCCGAACCGCAAGACCGCCCTCAGAGCAGCAGCCCTGCTGGCAGCGGCAGTCGCTGTCATCGGCGGCTGCCAGCGCGGGGTGACGACCGGTGAGAGGTCGCCCTCCACCGGTCCGTCGAGCCCGGGCTGCCCCACCACCCTGGCCAGGGCCAAGGCAGCCGTCCAGCAGGCGGAGAACACCAACGCCCGCTGGAACGGGCCCACCAGCGGCCCGACCGCGGTCTCCGGCAAGACCGTCGTCTACGTCGCCCAGACCATGACCAACCCCGGTGTCGCAGGCGTCACGAACGGCGTGGCGGAAGCCACCAAGGTCATCGGCTGGAACACCCGGGTGATCGACGGACAGGGCACACCCGCCGGCCTCCAGGCAGCCCTCAGTGAAGCCGTCGCCCTCAGGCCCTCCGGCATCGTCATCGGCGGCTTCGACCCCGATCTGACCTCGCGGCAGGTCGCGCAGGCCGACGCGGCGCACATCCCGCTCATCGGCTGGCACGCGGTCGAGGCGCCCGGGCCGAGCCGGCGACCCAAGCTCTTCAGCAACATCACCTCCAAGGTGCAGGACGTCGCGAAGGCCAGCGCTGACTGGATCATCGCGCGTTCCGACGGCGACGCGGGAGTCGTGGTGTTCACCGACGCCTCGATCCCGTTCGCCAGGAGCAAGTCAGAACTCATCACGAGGGAACTCACCACCTGCTCCGGTGTGCAGCTCCTGGCCTACGAGAACATCCCGATCCCGGACGCGGGTAGCCGCACCCCCCAGGAGGTCTCCTCCCTTCTCTCCCGCTTCTCGAACACGTGGACCTACTCCGTCGCCATCAACGACCTGTACTTCGCCGACGCCGCCCCGGCCCTGCGCGCGGCAGGCAAGCAGGGCGACGCGGCCCCCTTCAACATCGGTGCGGGCGACGGCGACCCCTCGGCCTTCCAACGCATCAACAGCGGCCAGTTCCAGGCCGCCACCGTTCCCGAGCCACTCACCGAGCAGGGCTGGCAGATCATCGACGAGTTCAACCGCGCCTTCTCCGCCAAGCCGGCCACCGGATACACCGCCCCGGTCCACATCGCCACGGCCGCCAACAGCCACGGCACCACGACCTGGGACCCGGCGGGCTACCGCGAGGCGTACCGGAGGATCTGGGGTAGGTAGTCCGGCCTGGCGCGACCGCCGAAGCTCCGGATCTCCCGCCAGTGACCGATGCCACCGCACAGCGCAGCCAACGGCGTGATCGAATTCAGGCACAGGACCGGCCAACGGGCGCCGGTCGCCGGAGGACAGGAGCGCACATGCCCACGACCGCCATGACAGTGGCCATCCTCGGACCGGGCGGCGTCGGTGGCCTGATCGGCGGGCTGCTCGCCCGCGACGGACACCGCGTCATCTGCCTGGCGGGCGAGGAGACCACGGCCGTGCTGCGCCGCGCGGGCCTGCGCGTCCAAAGCGCGCAGTACGGCGACTTCACGGCGCAGGTCGAGGCCGACACCGAGTTGCGCGAGCCGGTGGACGTCGCCTTCGTGACGGTCAAGCAGACCGCGCTGTCCGCCGCACTCGACCGCGTCCCGCCGCAGATCCTCGGCGACGGGATCGTGCTGCCGCTGCTCAACGGCTTGGACCACCTCGCGGCGCTGCGTCAGCGCTACCGGGCCGAGCGGGTCGTAGCCGGAACCATCAGGGTCGAGGCCACCCGCACTTCGCCCGGACACATCGCGCACACCAGCCCCTTCGCGGCCCTCGAACTGGCCGCCCCGCTCGACGACCTCGCAGCCCGACTCCGGCACGCCGGCCTTGATGTGACCCTGCGTACCGACGAGATCGCGATGCTGTGGGACAAGCTCTCCTTCCTCGCCCCGTTCGCGCTGCTGACCACCCGCTATCAGGCCGCCGTAGGAGCCATTCGTAACGAGCGGCGGGCCGAACTGCTCGCCGTACTCGGTGAGATCACCGCGGTAGCCCGCGCCGCGGGCGCTCCGGTGACCGCCGAGGCCGTGCTCGCGTTCTTCGACCGCGCGCCGGAGACGATGAAGTCCTCGATGCTGCGCGACGCGCAGGCAGGCCGCCCGATCGAACTCGACGCCATCGGCGGCGCGGTCCTACGGGCGGCGGCCGCGCACGGGATCGAAACCCCGACCACCGCCCGCCTCGTCGCGGAACTGGCCACCACCGCGGACTAGTTGCGTTGCTCGACCGTCTGCCCACCGGGAACTGGGCGGCCGATCGACGATCGGTGGACGCCTTGCGGCGGAGTGCACCGGGTGTGCCCCCTCCGCACGGCTGCGGGGCTATCTGTCGTCGCCGGTGGGCGGGTGGTCGGTGCCCAGTTGCTCGTTGACCCTGCGCTGGGCTTCGTCGACCTGGCTCTGGTACTTGTTGCCCGTCCGCGCGTCGAACGCGTCGCCGGCCTTCTCCACGCCTTGCCGGGCCGTGTCCTCGTGTCCTTTGAGCAAGCCCTTGAGCTTGTCGAGCATGGACATGGGTGGACCTCCTCACGGTTGCCTGGCGTTTCCAGCATCTCCAAGATGGCCGACGTACGCATCCGGAGCGCCCGTACCCCAGGAGCAAACCGTTCCGGGCCCGGAGCCGCCGTACGGGGTCAATGGGTCGTCAGGCGAGTTGGAGATGATGGCCGCGGGCATCGTCAACTACGGCACGGAGCTGAAGAACCCCGACTTCGCCGCCCAGGCTCGCGCCGCCGGTCTGCTCGGCGCCCGCGTCGAGCGCGCCGAGGAACTGGAGGACGCCCTGCGCGCGGCCTTCGCGCACGACGGGCCCGCGCTGGTCGATGCCAGCACCGCACGCCAGGAGCTGTCGCTGCGCCCGAAGATCACCCTTGAGCAGCTCAAGGGCTTCACCCTGTTCGCGACCCGCGCCATCCTCTCCGGCCGGGGAGACGAGATCCTCGAACCGACCAAGACCAACCTGCGCGAACTCAGCCTGGAATAGGGCACGTTGGCCAGCTCACGCGGAGGAGTGGCCCCTGACCTCGCCCGCATACCGCATGCCATTCGTGGCCCCGGGAGGCCGGGGGCGGTACCTCGTCGGCGTCGCCGCGCTCCGTGGTCGGACGGGAGAACGCCCCGGCGTGCTATTGCTCGGTCGGCTCGCAGATGGCCTGGAGCTGCTCGCGGACCTGGGCGCGCAGCCAGGTATGGGCCTTGTCGGTGTCATAGCGGTGGTGCCAGGCGTGGTTGACGCGGGCGGGGGCCAGGTCGAGTGGGATGGCCAGCGTGCGCAGGCCGAGCGCGGTCACAGTGGGGCGGCACATCCGCTCGGGGACCGCGACGACCAGGTCGCTGTGGCGGACGAGGTGCAGGGCCGCCGCACTGGTCGGGGCCGCCACGACGACCCGGCGGTGCAGACCGCGGGCGGTCAGGGCGTCGTCGACGGCGTCCTGCGGGCGGCCGCGGCGGGAGACGGTGATGTGGCGGGCCTGCGCATAGCGGTCGACGTTCAACTCGCCCCGGGTCAGCGGGTGTTGCGGGCGGACGGCCGCGACGAGGTGGTCGTGTCCGAGGGCCTCGAAGTTGATCTCCGGGAGATCCGGTTCGGTGCCGCCGATCTCCAGATCCACTCGACCGCGACGCAGGTCACCGGTGTCGACGGGAGCCTCGCCGAGCAGCCTCAGGGTCACACCGGGAGCCCTGGACTCGATGGCCGCCAGGAGCCCCGGGCCGATCGCGGTGGTCACGGCGTCGTGGCACTGGAGGGTGAAGGTGCGCTCCAGCGTTCCCAGATCAAGGGCGTGATCAGGGCTCAGTACGTCGTGGGCGCGCTGAACCAGGCTGTGCACTTCGTCGCGTAGGGCGAGGGCGCGAGGTGTGGGGGTCATGGTCCTGCCCGTGCGGACCAGGATCTGGTCACCGGTGGCGCGTCTGATCCGGCCGAGCGTGCGGCTCATGGCGGGCGCCGACAGGTGCAGACGGTCCGCCGCCCCGGCAACGCTGCCCTCTTCGAGCAGCGCGTTCAGGGCGGTGAGCAGATTGAGGTCCAGTTGCATGGGGGTAATCCTTGACGTGCACAACATGCATTTGAAGTCGTATGCGCTGAAGCCTACCGTCGGATGACGTCAGCGGTTCGGCGCGGCAGCAGGCCCGCGGACCGTGCACTTCCCGAGAGGCGACCGATGTCCACCGATGCCGACAACCGGGGCCGCACCATGCCCGGAACCCACCACTCCGCTGGAGCTGGAGCCGCAGCCGCCGACCAGGCCCTGCTGCCCGCCGTAGCAGCCGCCGTCCAGGCCGCCGGGGCCCGTATGCTCCAGGACTTCTCCTACGATGCCCGACCGCAGGACCGAACCGCGGTCGCCCAAGCGATCCAGGCGGGCGACGCGGTGTCGCTGCAGGTGCTACGTGACGCGTTGCTGGCGGCGCGCCCAGGGGCCGGATGGGTCGAGGACGAGTTGGAGTCCGGTGACCTGCCCGAGGGCGAGTGGTGGATCTGCGACCCGGTGGAAGGCGCCATCAACCACGTCCACGGGATGACCAACTGGTGCGTGACGGCCACCCTGGTGCGCGACAACGTGCCCGTCGTCACCGCGGTGAGCCAGCCGACCACCGGAAACCTCTACACCGCCGTCCGAGGCGGCGGCGCCCATCTCGACGGGGTACGGCTGCGTCCGTCGGCCAAGACCGCTCTGGACGCCGCCTACGTCTCCACCGGCCAGGCCGCACCTGGCGAGGGCAGCGAAACCCACCGCCGTATCGGCCAGTCGGTCACCGCGATGCTGGCGGACGCTCTGCTGGTGTGCGTCGCCGTGCCCGCCACCTCGCAGCTGGTACACGTCGCGGCCGGGCGGATGGACGCCTTCTGGCAGCACAGCCAGGTGCGCTCCGGCCTGGTGCCGGGCGCGCTGCTGGTCTCGGAGGCGGGCGGCACCGTCACCGACACGCACGGGCGCCCATGGACCCTGGCCAGCCCGGACTTCCTGGCCGCCGCCCCCGGCATCCATCAGGCCGCCGTCGACATCCTCTCCACCATCGCCTGACCCGTCCGGCACACCCGCAGAAACGGAGCACACCGCCATGACCAGCATCGGCATCCTCGGATCCGGCCGAGTGGCCACCGCCCTGGCCGCCAAACTCGCCTCCACCGGCCATGAAGTGACCGTCGGATCCCGCAACCCCGCTGACACCGCGGTGCGATGGACCGGTCCGACGGTCCGGCACCGCGACCACGCCCAGACCGCCCGCCACGCCTCGATCGTCATCAACGCGACCCCCGGCGACACCACACTGCAGCGGATCGCCACCCTGCGGGGCGAGTTGGACGGCAAGATCCTCGTCGACGTCTCCAACGCCACCGTGCGCGGCGCGGACGGACTGCCGGGCGGACTGTGCTATCCGAACAGCAGTCTCGCCGAACACCTCCAGCAGGCGCTGCCCGCCACTCGCGTCGTCAAGACGCTGAACACCATGCTCTTCACGGTCATGACCGACCCGCACAGTCTGACCACCCCGCCGACGGCGTTCCTGTCGGGTGACGACGAGGACGCCAAGGCGGCCGTCGGCCGCCTGCTCGTCGACCTCGGCTGGCGACCGGAGTGGATCGAAGACCTGGGCGACATCACCACCGCCCGGGCGACCGAGTCGCTGGTACTGCTTGTCCCACACCTGTTCCGCCGCCATGGGCCCAAGCCGTTCGCCCTGACGGTCGCCCGCTGAAGCCGGTGCCCGGCTGCGGGTCTCCCGGCGGGCTCGCGAGCTGACCCGGGTCGGTGCAGTGTGGAGACGTGGATTCCCGGCAGCTGTTTGCCGGTCTGCGGCAGCCATGGCAGTCGAGCCGTGCGATGCTGATGGTCCCCCTCGTGCTCATCGTGGTGATCACCCTGGCGGACATCCGCACCCCCACGGACGTCCATCTCGGTCCGGCACTGGTCATCGCCCCCGCGATCACCGCTTCGTTCGCCGGTCCCCGGCTGACCGGCCTCATCGGCGCTCTGGCCCTTGCGGCTCAGGTGATCATCGGCGTGTTTCACGGCGGGCTGACCACAACGAACCACCTGGTGCAGATCGCCACCCTCGGGGTGCTCTCGGTGCTGGTCGTGTTCCTCTGCGCGGTACGTGAGCGACGTAGTGCGCAGTTGGCCCAGGTGCGGTCGGTGGCCGAGGCCGCGCAGCACGTCCTGCTCTGGCCGCTGCCGGAACTGATCGGCCCGCTGCGGATCGCCTGCCTGTATCTGGCCGCCGAGGACGAGGCCCAGATCGGTGGCGACCTGTACGCGGCCACCCGCATCGACGGCGGCGTCCGCGTGATGATCGGGGACGTACGGGGCAAAGGCCTGGCCGCCATCGGGGAGGCGGCCCTTCTGCTCGGCGCCTTCCGCGAGGCCGCCCACCAGCACACCACGCTGCCCGAACTGGCCGCAGCCCTGGAACAGAGCGTCTCGCGCTACCTGACCGACTTCGAGCCGGAGGACGAGGCCGGGGAACGCTTCGCCACCACCTTGCTGCTGGAGATCCCGGACGACGACAACATCACCCGGATGACCAGCTGCGGCCATCCGCCGCCCTTGCTGCTCAGCCCCGGCAGCGCCGTCACCGTTCCGAGCCTGCACCCCGCACCCCCGCTGGGGGTCGGCGCGATGGGACCGTCGGGCTACTCCCTCGACGTGTTCTCCTTCGAGCCCGGCGACACCCTGCTGCTCTACACCGACGGTGTCGTCGAAGCCCGCGATCCAAGCGGTGCCTTCTATCCGTTCGTCGAACGGGCCGCCCAGTGGACCGAGAGCAATCCCGAGACCCTTCTCCACCACGTGCGGCGGGATCTGCTCGCCCATGCGGGCGGCCGCCTCGACGACGACGCCGCACTCATCGCGGTCCACCGCACGCCCACCGCGCACTCGGCCCACCATCGCGGAAAGGTCATCCATGCCGATGGCTTCCGCCACCGTGCCGGATCCGAACCACGAAAGTCATGATCGGCAACCCGGGCGCTCGGTGAGCCGCGGCCCGCGCGGATGGCGGTGTCCGCGGCCCGGTTGAGCCGGTTCCCGGCCGGGACCGCGCTACAGCGCCGCGAGGTTGTCAGCCAGAGCGTCGAGGCCGAAGGAGCCCTGGGAGAGTGCCTTCATGTGCCAGCCTTGAGGTCGAAATCTGCGCCGTGGCGGCGTCGGGCCGCCTCGCGGCCTTGCAGCCAGGCCTGTTCTCCCAGCTTGTAGCCGATGGCCTGGCCGGGCCAGCCGAGGTAGCGGTCGATCTCGCCGGTACGGCGTGCGGCGGGGCTGCCGTGGTAGGTCGCCATGAACTCGGTGGCCAGCGCTGGGGTCCAGCGTTCGCCGGGGTGGAAGCCGGAGTCCGCGGGGACGGCCAGTTCCAGGTGCAAGCCGATGTCGGTGATCACCCGGATGATGCGGAGCATCTGCTTGTCCAGGTAGCCGAGGCGCTGGGCAGGGTCGGTGCCCGGTGACCTTGCGGAGATCGGTGGTCGGGGACGGATACCGCTCGGTGGTGGCCCGGCGAGGCCGCTGCGAGGTCAGCCGGGGACGGACGGAGCTCAGGCACGCTCGGGAGCCGCCGCCAACAGGGATTTGGCGAGGGGAGTGGTGGCCAGGACGAACGCCCCGGCCAGGGTCAGGGCGGCTCCCGACAGTTCGGGCACCAGCCACCATCCGACCCGGATCCGCTCTCCGTACAGGGTCACCCCGAAGGCGATGCTCAGCAGCGCGTCACCCATGGTGAGAGCAGGCTGGGACGCCGCCAGCGGGCCGGACTGCAGGGCGTTCTCCAGCAGGAACAACGCGGTCACGCCCACGGCCGCGAAACCGTACGTCTGCCAGCACAGGAAGAAGCCCCTGAGCCCCCCGGTGTCCATTGCGTGGGTGGCGGTCTTCATCAGCGCGGCGGTGAGCGCGTAGCCGATGGCGGCCGTCGTGGCGAAGCAGGCGGCGCGGGTCTTGCCCGCGGGGCACCGTAGTGCGGTGCAGATCAGGAAAGTGGACACGGCCACACACAGGATGAGCACGGGGAACCATCTGGCCATCGACGCCGTCCTGGCTCCGGCCGAGGGAGCGGCCGCCGCCAGCGCGGTGCCGACACCGACCACGATGCAGGCGACACCCACCCAGCCCCGGCCCGGAAGCCGACGCCGCAGAATCACACTCGCGATCATGAGGGCGAGCGGCAGCTCAAGAACGAAGATCGGCTGGACGACCGACAACGTCCCGTTGAACAGCGCCAGAGCCTGGAAGCAGGCAGCGCACATCACGACGGCCATCCCGGCCAGCCAGATGCGCCGGTGGGCGAGGCTGGTGATGAGCTTGCTGCTGAAGCCCTGGGCGAGCGGCACGGTAAGTGCGGCGCGCCGCTGGAGGACGGTGGCGAGCGCATTGCTCGCGGCCGCCAGCAGTGCGAAGACGACAGACAACGCCATCCCCACGGGCGACTCCTTCCCGTCGACGCCCACAGGTCGCACGCCGTGCGGCGCCGCTCACCACAGGTAGGCCGAACACTCACGCATGTCCACCGTAGGTGTGTCCGTCCGGTGGAACATCTGCGCGGGGATTTCTCCGTGACGGCTACTCGGCGGTATCGATCGGCGCCTCGGCTGATCGTGGGAGCAGGTCCGTCCCTGCGGGTGCACGTCCGCGTGGCTCGACTCGCCGGCCGGCCTGCCGCGTGCGACGGTGGTGGGGCCCGTAGTGCATCCGAGCGGAACGTCCCAGTGTCGCCCATCTGCCGGAGGCCCCACAGTGAGACGCGAGCGCCCAGGTCCGGGAACTGGCAGTCTGCTGCGCGGCGCGATACGGGGAGCGGCTGCGGGCGCTGCCGGTACGACCGCACTGAACGCCGTCGGCTATCTGGCACATGGCGGTACGAGGCCGCCCGGCGAGTGGCACGCCTGAGACCACCGTGGAAAGGCTGTTGGACAGGACACACCTGCGGTTGCCGGGTGCGGGCGAGGACCACGGCAACCGCGTCGCGGGGCTCGCCCCGCTGACCGGCATCGCCGCCGGTGTGGGCATCGGTGCGCTGCTCGGAGTCCTGCGCGCCGCAGGATGGCGCCCCGGAACGGCCATCGGCTGCGTCACCGCCACGGTCGGGGCGCTGCTCGGCACCAACGGGCCCATGATGGCCCTCGGCATCACCGACCCCCGCACCTGGTCAGCCAAGGACTGGGCAGCGGACGTGGTACCGCACCTGGCGTACGGCGGGCTCACCATCGGCGTGCTGCACGGACTCGACCGCTAGCGCGTCGTCCACGGTGGGCGACGGCGGGGACGGATCACTGCACCCGTGAGCTTCAGCGCTGTCCACTCTGTCTGTCGGAGATCTCCGCGCTGCCGGTCCAGGCCACGGGGGAGCGGCTCCGGGGCTCGCGTCGCCCTGGGCGGGTTTCGTAGACGCAGCGTCAGTCACCCCGCCAGTTTGCGCCCAGTGCTGAGCAGATCTGTGCGAATCTCTTGCCCGACGCCCCAGAAACTGTCAGCCTCTTTCAGAACTACGCAGAATCAACCACCAAGGGCTCTGGCAGGGCTCAGTACAACTGCCGATATCGCCCGTGCGCTACCGGGCCGTCACCAACCAACCAGGGAGTGACTCTTGGACAGGCGTCGATTTCTGGCCGTGGCCGGGCTGAGCCCGCTCGCCGCCATGGCGGTCACCGCCAATCCGGCCTTCGCCTCGGAGCCGGGCCGGACCACCAAGCACGCCTTCGGCTTCGCCACGGACGGAAGTGGCTTCCTGCTCGACGGCCGCCCCTTCCAGATACGCAGCGGCGAGATGCATCCCGCCCGCATCCCGGTGCAGTACTGGCGCCACCGCATCCGGATGGCAAAGGCCATGGGGCTCAACACCGTCTCGATCTACATCATGTGGAACCACATCGAGGAGCGGCCCGGGATCTTCGACTTCCACACCGACCGCCGCAACGTCGAGGCCTTCATCCGGCTGTGCCAGGCCGAGGGCATGTGGGTGCTGCTACGGCCGGGACCCTATGTCTGCGGCGAGTGGGACCTCGGCGGGATCCCGCCCTATCTGCTGCGCAACCCCGACATCCAACTACGGGTCAGATCAGCCGCCGACCCGCACTACATGGCGGCCGTCAAACGGTACTTCGGCCAACTGATCCAGCGCGTCAAACCGCTGATGATCTCGCAGGGCGGCCCGGTCCTGATGGTCCAGATCGAGAACGAGTACGGCTCCTACGGCAGCGACGCGGCCTATCTGGAAGAACTGCGGCAGTTGTGGATCCGCGGTGGCATCGACGGACCGTTCTACACCGAGGACGGGCTGGGACAGGTCGAAGCCAACCACACCAACGTCAGGGGCGGAGCCATCGCGCTCAGCGGCGGTGACCCCGGGTCCATCGCGGCGGCCCGCACCGCCTTCCCGGCCGTGCCCGCGATGGCCGGAGAGGTGTATCCCGGCTGGCTGACCCACTGGGGCGACAACACGTTCCAGGGCGCCGACTCCGATGTGTCCGCCAGCCTCGACGGGTTCATGAAGGGCGGGCTGTCGTTCAACCTCTACATGGTGCACGGCGGCACCAGCTTCGGGTTCTTCGCCGGTGCCAACGCCGACGACCTGTCCGGCAACTACCAGCCGGACATCACCAGTTACGACTACAACGCACCCATCACCGAACAGGGCGCCCCCACCCCCCGCTACCACAAGTACCGAACGGTGATCGGCGGTCACCTCGGCACGCCGTTGCCCACCCCGCCGCCAGCAGTCCCCACCATCACCACGCCCGGCGGACCCCCGATCGTCCCCCGGCCGTACGCCTCGCTCTGGGACAACCTTCCCAAGCCGCTGCCCACTGCCCAGACGGTCGATCCGCGGCCGTTCGAGATGTACGGGCAGAACTCGGGATTCGTGCTCTACCGCAAGCGGCTGCCCGGCTACACCGGCGGCACCCTGGACATCCGATGGGTACACGACTACGCCACGGTCTTCGTCAACGGCGCCTACCAAGGCGGCTTCTCCCGCCCCGACATCCCGGCCGGTGTCGCGACCGCGCTCAACGTCACCACCCGCAACGCCCCGCTGAAGCTGCGCCCCTCGGGCGCACCCGCGTCCGCGCCCCAACTCGACATCCTGGTCGAGGGGATGGGCCGCACCAACTACGGCCATGCGATGGTCGACCGCAAGGGCATCCTGGAGTCGGTGTCGCTGCTCGACGCCGGTTCGCAGACCGGCATGCTCACCGGCTGGGAAGTCTGCCTGCTGCCCATGGACGACGACTTCGTCCGCAGCCTGAAGCCCCGTATCAGCGACCCACGGCGCCCCGGACTGTTCTTCCGGGCGGACATCCGACTGGACTCGGTCGGAGACACCTATGTCGACATGTCCCAGTGGACCAAGGGCGTGGTGTGGGTGAACGGCCACAACCTGGGCCGCTACTGGGAGATCGGCCCGCAGCACCGGCTGTACTGCCCAGCGCCCTGGCTGCGCCGCGGCACCAACCAGGTGCTGGTCTTCGACATGCACCAGACCAAGTCCCAGCCGATCACCCTCGAACGCACTTTGCAGTGAGGCGGCGCAGGCTCCCAACCTCCGTCCACCGCAACGTCAACGCGGGCGGAGTCCGTCGGCCGGATCATCCAGGAGACTGTGCGGGAGCCGTCTCCGACCTCGGGGAACAACGGAACAGCCGTTGGCGCAAAGGGCTGATCTTGCCGTCTAGTACAGTGATCCGCGGCTGTGCTGGGGTTCGTCGAAAGCCCCGTTGAGCGGGTCGGCGCAGGGCTACGGTCCGGCGCATGCCGGTGGCATTCCTGGCTGACGAGCAGGCCGAGGCGTACGGGAAGTTCGCCGAGGAGCCGACGGGGCCCGTGAGCGTGCTGGCGCGGCAGGCCGCGGAGGTCCGCTCGATCGCCGAGCAGCGGACCTCCGCGACGGTGGCGAACGCGGCCCGCCGGGCGGACCCGTCGCTTCCCGGCGATCTGATCGCGCTGCTGGACGTGCCGGAGGGCAAGCGGCTGTCCGAGCTGGAGCGGATGCGCCGGCCGCCGACGCGGACCACCTGAGCCGGCACCGATGCGGCAGTTGCGACGGTCAGCCGACGGTGATGATGAGTTTGCCGCCCTTGGGTGTGCGGTTGCGTTCGAGCTCCGTGAGCGCCGCGATCGCTTCGGTGAGCGGAGCGGTGCGAGCGATCGGCAGCTGCAGTGTTCCCTGCCCGGCGGCTTGCGCGACCTCTTCGAGGTCCTGCGTGACGGGCTTGGCGATCATGACCTGGTAGGGCCCGGGCAGTGCACTTCTGGCGAATTTCGCGGGAGCGGGGTTGATGTCGATGATGCGGCCGCCGGGCTTCAGCAACGTCCGCGCTGCTTTGATCGGGAGCGTGCCGGCGGTGTCGAAGACGAGGTCGAACCGGCCGCTGAGCGTCGTGGGGTCGAAGTCGAACTCGGCGACCGGGTCGATGCCGAGGTCATGCGCGTCTCGCATGGCGGTTGCGCGGCAGCTGCCTCCCACCGAGGCGCCGCGTATCGAAGCGAACTGGGCAGCGGCTCGGCCGACTCCGCCGAGGCAGCCGTGGATGAAGACGGTTTGCCCGGGCTGCAGCTTGCCCCTACTGGTCATGGCCTGGAAGGCGGTGAGCCCGACGGTGGGGATCGCGGCGGCCTGTTCGAAGGAGAGGTCCGCAGGCTTCTTCACGACCGCCTTCTCCTCGGCGACGACCATCTCGGCGAACGCTCCAGCCGCCTTGAGGCCGGTCCCGCCGAGCACCGCGTCGCCGACGGCGAGTCGGGTGACGCCGTCGCCGACCGCCTCGACGACGCCTGCGAAGTCGTGGCCCAGTCCACGTGGGAAGCTCCTGCCGGTCATGATCTTCATGTCGCCGTTGCGGATCTTCCAGTCCATCGGGTTGGCTGCCGCTGCCCGCACGCGGACCAGGATCTCGCCAGGGCCGGGCCGTGCCGGCTCGAAGTCCTCAAGCCGCATGACCTCGGGCCCGCCGTACTGGTGGTACTGGATGCGCTTCATCGTCGCCATTCGAGGCCTCCACCCATTGATGTCATCTGCTGACATCACTCTATCACTATTGATGTCATCTGATGACATGGGATTGCTTTGGTGTCGCCGGCCGACGGCGAGCCGGCAACCGGGCAGCCGCGAGCGGGGTGGCATTCGGCGGCCCGCGTCCGATCGGACCAGGCCGATCACTCGGCGACCGGCGGGGAGTGTCACGCGAGCCTCTTGGGCGCCGCGGCCGACCCGGTCCGGCCGGCTGCCCGGTTGACGAAGATGCATATGGGGACTCCTCCGGTGCGGCGATGCCGCTTGGCGAGATCGCACCGGCGCGTGTTGTCATCAAATGACATCGCCTAGACTCGTGGCATGGGACGGTGGGAGCCTGGAGCCAGTGGCCGGTTGCGCGAGGCCGCGCTGGCGCTATATCTGGAACGCGGCTTCGAGCAGACCATGGTGGCCGATATAGCCGAACGGGCCGGCGTCACTGCCCGGACCTTCTTCCGATACTTCGGCGACAAGCGTGAGGTTCTCTTCGACGGGTCGTCCGAACTGGAGGAGAGGTCGCTCGCCGCCCTGGAGGCAGCCCCGGCGACAGCGTCGGCGCTGGACGCCGTCTCGGCCGCGCTGGACGCCGCAGCCGAGACCATAGGCGATAACCGCGACCTTGCCCGGGCACGGCAGAGGGTGATCACGGCCAACGCGAGCCTCCGTGAACGCGAGCTGATCAAGCTCACGTCCATGTCGGCCGCCGTGGCCGGTGGGTTGCGACAGCGCGGTATCGGCGACGCCGAGGCCAGCCTGGCCGCCGAGACCGGCATCGCCGTGTTCCGCGTCGCCTTCGAGCGATGGGTCAACGCCGCCGAAGACCGCGACTTCGGCGACGTCATCCACGAGACGCTGACCCAGCTGCGGACCCTGACCGCCGCCAGCTGATCCACTCATCGGCGATCCTCGGGGCGCCGGATGTACAGGGGAACCCGCAGCCAGCTGGTCTCGGTGACAGTGCAGCCCTCGGCGGTGGGTTCGATGTCGTACAGCCAGCGGGAGATGGGAATGCCGAGCGGTGCCGTCACCTCGTAGGCGAAGCGTCGGCCGGGGTCGGGGTCCGTGACGCGGCAGGGTGACCCGGCGGCGGAAGCCGTTGTGGTTGTAGCCGTGGAAGCGGGCGCCCACCGTCGTTGAGTTGGCACCGTCCAGCCCACGGGCCTCGCGGGCTTCCCGGCACGGGGCGCGGCGGCTGCCTCGCGCTGCTCCTTGGGGCGCGGGTAGGAAACGTGTTATCAGAGATGTCGTTCGACACGTGCCGGTCGGGCTGCATCGCAAGAAGGCGGTGAGTTGTTGGGACTGGTCGCTGTCTAGCCGTCCGAGGCTAGGCGGTCGAGCCATTCGCCGAGTAGGTGTTGCTCCGCGCTGCTCAGCGTTGTCTGTTCGGGCAGCAGGGCGCGCAGGGTTCGGGCGGCGCCGGCGGGGCCCGCGTCTTGGACGGCGGGTTTCTCGTGGGTGACGGCGGCGACCATCGATTCGCGCATGGCGGTGAGCAGGGCCGGGTCGCGTTGGTCGTCGGGCAGTGACAGCCAGGTGAGCACGGCGCCGCGGGCGGTCGCGTGGATGAGGGCGGCCGCGAGCTTCTCGTCGACGCGGAGCCAGCCGCCGGCGGCGAGGCGGCGGATGCGTCCCACCAGAATCTGCATGCCGGCGTGGAAGGCGGCCGAGGTCGTGCCACGTTTGGGCTCGCCGTACATCAGCGCGTACAGCTCGGGATTGGTGAGCCCGAACTCGACGGCGAGGTCCCAGCCCGCGCGCAGGTCCTCGACAGGATGCCGAGAGTGGGCGTCCACATGCTTGGCCGCGAGGAATGCGTCGTAGCCGTGCTCGGCCACCGCCTCCAGTAGCCCGTCCTTGTCGCCGAACAGGCGGTAGATCGCCGGGGCTTGCACTCCGGCGGCCGCCGCGACCGCGCGGGTGGTCACCGCGTCGCGCCCCTCGCGCGCGAGCAAGTCCGCCGCGGCCTCAACGACCCGGTGCCGGGTGAGCTCGCGGGCGTCAGCCGCAACCTCCGACTCTGCGGCGGAAGGGGTGTCGACCTTCGGTCCATCAGGCATGAATCAATGATATCGCCAACCTGGTTCCACTGATGATATCTGTGTTATCGTCCTTGAGGTATCACCGGAAACAGCGAGGCGAGAGGAACGCGACATGCCGGAGAAGTTGCGAATCGTAGGACTCGAGGAACACGTGGTTCTGCCAGTCCTGCTCGATGCCTGGGCGAGGGCGGGGGTGCCGCAGATCCCGCAGCTCGGCTACGGCGACGAGCCGTTCGCGCAGCGGCTGCGAGACGTCGGCGATCGGCGCCTGGCCGACATGGACGATCAGGGCGTGGACGTCGCGGTGCTGTCCCTGGCCTCACCGGGCGTGCAGAACCTCGCGGCGGCGGACGCCATGAGCGTCGCGCGTGAAGCGAACGACGCGCTCGCTGAGGTCGTCGACGCCAACCCGCAGCGGTTCCAGGCGCTTGCGGCCATCCCGACGCCGTCACCCGAAGCCGCCGCGACCGAACTGGAGCGCGCGGTCACGCAGCTCGGCTTCCGCGGTGCGATGCTGTACGGGCGCACCGGCGCCAAACTGGCCGACGCGCCGGAGTTCGACGACCTCTACGCCACCGCCGAACGGCTCCGGGTGCCGCTGCACTTCCACCCGCAGACCCCGGTGCAGGCGGTCCAGGAGGCGTATTACTCAGGACTCCCCAACGGAGTGGGCCCAGCGCTCGCGACCGCCGGGCTGGGCTGGTATTACGACCTGGGCGTGCAGTACCTGCGGATGATCTTCTCCGGCGTGTTCGACCGTCATCCCCATCTGCAGGTGATCGCGGGGCACTGGGGCGAGGTCGTCCTGTTCTACCTGGACCACATCGGGGTCCTGCAGAACATGGCGAAGCTGGAGCGGCCTCTGGCCGACTACTTCCGCGAGAACTTCTGGGTGGCGGGCAGCGGCACGGTGAGCGAGCGCTACCTGCGGTGGACGGCGGAGGTCGTCGGGACCGACCGCATGTTGTACTCGACCGACTACCCGTACACCTTCGGGACACGGCCCGGTGGCTTCCCCTTCCTGGACACCAGCGGCGGGGTCGCCCGGTCGTTCCTCGAGCAAGCCCCGTTCACCGAGGAGGAGAAGGCCGCTATCGGGTCCGGCAACTGGGAGCGGCTGACCGGTCACGCCGCAGCCAGCCGCGGACGTCGGCAGACGGTCTGATCCGCATGGCTACTGGAGGCGACCAGAGTTCCCCACGGCCTTCATGCTGTCAGGTGGGTCTTGGCCACGGCCGGCGTGGTTCGGGAGGATTTCGGTAGCGCGCTCGCACTGGTGCGCTCCTGCGCCCTCGGCGACATGCGGGGGCGGGTGCCCGATTCCGGCCCCGCCCCCATGCGCCCGGAGAAACCCTGTGGTCTCGGCCTGCCTGGGTCCGCCCCTTGCTGTCGTCACCGAGAGATCCCGCCCCGGCGCCGGGCCTCGCCCAAGGCCCGCTCCGGGGGCTCGCGACGTTCGGTCACGCCCAGGGCGCTCGGTACGAAGGCCGCCTTGGTGCCCTCCCGCTCCAGCAGCGAGAGCAGTAGGCGCTCCTCGGTGACGTTCTCGGAGACCGACCCGCTCGGCGTGCCCGTACGCGCCCTCCACGACATCGCGGGCGCTCTTGGTGAACCGCTCGAACATCGTCCAAGTGCGGCTCCCCGTATGTCGACTACAACGCGGTCGGAAACCTCGGTGTCAAGGTCGAGACCGGCTTCAACGTCGACGAGCACGTTTGGCGGCATGACCGGCGGGGGCCTGATGCTACGTCAGCACTGGTGCTACAGCGTCAGATCCTGATGTTGCGATCGGCCGGTTTCGCGTTGCCGCCCGGGGCGAAGGCGGGTAGGCAGCGCTGCCGAGCCCGGGCTGTGCGTTCACGCCCTGTGGTGGCCCGCCTCGCCCAACCATCGCGTGAGGGCCTTGCGCGCCTCATCCGGGGTGGGGTCCTCGGCCACCCAAGCGGCATATCCGTCGGGCCGGACCAGTAGTGTGGGGTGCAGGCTGGCCGCTGGGGAGGCCGCCACTACCCGCCCCGCCCACGGCGCGGCAACCGCAGCGAACCCGTGGCCCACCAGCACGAACTTGCCCTGGCGTAGCGCCTCATACAGCCGAGCCGGATCCCCTGCCAGGCGAAGGTCCGGCACCCGGCGTCCAGTGAGCGGATGAGAGCCCCGAGGGGCACGGTAGGCGATCCCGATGCCGGAAATGCCGCGTGCTGCGCACGCCTCCACCACACCTAGCTGATGCGCGACGGCGGCCACTGAAGCCCGCAGCGCGCGGACTAGAGGTGACCGGGTGATGAGGGCCGTGAGGAGTGCGTGACTAACGCGCAACACCATTCGCCCCACCGGGTGCCGCTCCGTGTGGTAGCTGTCCAGTAGCGCATCACCAGCCCAGCCCTGCAGAACGGCTCCCAATTTCCAGCCGAGGTTGGCGGCGTCCTGGATCCCGGTGTTCATGCCCATGCCGCCGGCGGGCGAGTGGATGTGTGCGGCGTCGCCCGCGAGGAACACCCTTCCTTGCCGGTAGCGGGGTACCTGCCGTTCGTCGCTGTGGAAGCGGGAAAGCCAACGCGGGTCGTGCATCCCGAGGTCATCGCCGATAGTTCGCCTCGTGATGTCCCGGACTTCCTCCAATGTGACCGGCGCATCGTCGGGCAACTGCCGTTGCCGGTCCCAGGCAATGACCCGGTACCAGCCGTCTCCAATGGGTGCGAAGAAGGTAAAACCATGTTCGTTTGAGGCGAAATTAAGAGGTTGGTCTGGGGTGCGCTCGAGCAGCACATCGGCCAGCATCACGGAGCTGATGGCCGACTTGCCGGGGAATGGCATGCCCAGGTTTTGCCTGACGGTGCTGCGTGCCCCATCAGCACCGACCGCATAGCTGGCCCGAAGTGTGGCCGTGGCGCCGTCTGGATGGCGCACGTCCACGTCAACGCCGTCCGGGTCCTGCCGTAGCCCGATGGCCCGAGCCCCGCGCAGTATCGTGGCACCCGCTTCCTCGGCCCGGCGCAGCAGGAACCGCTCAACCTGCCACTGAGGAGTAATAAGCATGAAAGGGAAGCGTGTTCGGAGCCTGGAGAAGTCAACACTGATGGGGCCGAACGGACGCAGCCCCCGGACTGTTGTCCCGGTACGGATCAGTTCGTCGGCCAGGCCTCGGGCGTCGAGCTGCTCCAGGGTTCGTGCGTGGATGCCGAAGGCGCGACTCAAGTTCGATTCGCGATCGCGTCGTTCCAACACCGTGACATCGGCTCCGGACCTGGCGAGATCACCCGCGAGCAGGAGCCCGGTCGGGCCTGCCCCGACCACCAGAACGTCCATGACTGGTGCCCCGCGTTCGTTCGAAGAACCACTAGTGGGCATGCCTCTTATGTCTACTTTTCCCAGTATCGTTTCCAAGTATCGGCCTTGCTTGAAGGTGCCGCTCGGTGAGACTGCGAACCGCGAGCCCTGGCCGGGCGCGACCCAATGACCACCCCGCTCTGTCAAGCTCGGAGGGTGCGGCCTCGCTACTGGACGTGTCGGGACAGCCGGGGCGTGAGTTCTACGTGCGTACGCTTCGTGTTGGCGGCCAAGTCTGCGGATAATCAGCGGAGTTGGCGCTCCCCTGGCCGGAGGTGTGCAGTGCCTGCTCGGCAAGTGGGTCAGAGCGTGCCTGCACCCTACCGTCAGGCGCGCGCCCGGGGTCCTGTCTTCTCGTGTACCGCCTGCCAGGCCGCTTGCTTGAGTTCCATCCGGGCCGCTGGCACTGAGCCGGGCAGGCTCGCCCAGTACGGATGCGTCGAGATCCGTACCGAAAGCCGCTGCAGCGTGCGCCGCAGGACCGTCGTCTGGGACTCGTGCTCGGCCCCTGCGAGCTGGTGGTACACGGCGTACCAGTCGAGCTGGGCCTGCATGAGGTCGTCGGGGAAGGTGTACAGCATGCGCAAATTCAAGCACGTGTTCGAATTATCGCGCAGCGCCCGATCGGGTGAATCCGGCACCGTTGTTGTTCGGTCTCAGCGAACGTTGATCGTCGGACCGGCCTCGCGTCCGCGGGTCCCGGAGCCGCCCCGGAAGATCCTCAAAAAAACTTCCCCGGAGCTGTCGAATCGGACGTCTCTCGTTCGACGCAAGGGGTGAGAGCAGGGAAAGACCCTGCCCCCGACCTGGGAGTCTCACCATGCCGCGTTACCTGACGATGATCCGTATCGACGAGCAGAACCACCCCGCCGAGAGCGCCAGCCCCGAGTTCGGTGAGCGTATGGGCGCGCTGTTGGACGAGGTCACCAAGGCCGGCGTCATGCTGGACACGGCCGGACTCACTCCGACCTCCGAGGGCACCCGGGTCACCTGGTCCGGCGGCAAGCTCAGCTACACCGACGGCCCCTTCATCGAGAGCAAGGAAGTCATCGGTGGCTACGCCATCCTCCAGGCCAAGGACAAGGCCGAGGCCCTGGAGTGGACCCGGCGGTTCCTGGAGATCCACGACGAGCACATGACAGTCACCGCCGAGGTCCGGGAGATCGCCCAGGGCTGATCCGTCCGCGCTCGCCCTGCCCTCGTACGGCGCAGAGCGCGCCCGGGGCCGGCTGTGCCCCGCGTACCGCGTACAGCTGGCCCCGGGCGCGGGCGGTCAGAGGTGGTGTGCCACGAAATCGGCCACCCGCGTGCCGAGTTGCTGGCCCGCGCGGTTGTCGAGGGAGGTGTGCTGGCCGGACCAGATTCGGCTGAGCCACGCTTCGGTGGCGGCGTCCTGGAAGCCGGCGAAGGTTCGGCTGACGCCCTTCGACGTCACCGTGAGAGGGTGCCGCGCACCGTAGAACCCGGCCAGCGTCGTCGCCGCAGCCTGGCTGAGCGCGCCGTGGGCGGCGGGGTAGGACGGATCCGGGGCGGTCGGCAGCAGGGGCGTCCAGGCGGGATCGCCGACGATGCTCGGGTTGTAGTGCGTACCGCCGAGCCGGATGGCGGTGATGGGCCGCCACACGCGGTAGTGGTACTTGGCGTCGTACATAGCGATCGCGGTGTCGGCGAGGGACAGATCGAGCGCGGCGAAGACCTTCACCGCCTCCTCCAGGTTCGCGCTCCGGGAGGTGACAAGGCCCTGCGCCACCTGGTTCCAGACGTTCCAGACGGGGGCTGCCGCCCAGAACTTTCCGGCCGCGGTCTGATCGGCGGTGCGGGTGGTGCTGGTCTTCCGGCCCAGGCCTTTGACCTCGTTCAGGGCGGTGGCGTACGCGGCGCTGCTCACCGCTGGGGGCGCTGCCGGGCGGAACTGGCTTCCGCTGTCCAGCACGAAAGGCTTCACCGAGCCCCAGTTGGTGAAGACCGGCGTGGGGAAGTCGGGCGGCGTGGGCCGGTAGTCGCCGGCCGTGTTGCCAGGGGCGAACCGCGGCGGCTTGGCCGAGGACCCGTCACGGGACCGCAGGCTGATCAGCCGGCGGGCGACCACGGCTCCGACGCGCATCCCCGTCCGCTTGCCCGGGCCGTTGGGAATCGCGGACAACTGGCTGCTGAGCCGCTGGTCCACGCTGGCGCGCTTGCCCGGGTACAGGGCGACCAGCACATCGTGGGCCGCCTGGTCCGCCGCGGCGTCCGCGCGGGCGGCGCGGGGCGCCGACACCGAGAACAAGTAGGCGGGGTCGGCCCGGGTGATCGACACCACCGCGTCGTACTCGGCGGCCTGGAGGATCGCGAAGCTGCGCGTGGGGTGGACGGTGGACGGTTGGGCCTTCGGATCGCTCAGGATGGAGATGAGCTCGCGGTTCCACTCCACCACCGACATCCCGGACCCCGTGGCTGCGGTGCGCAGGGTTGGCGGGTGGGCGGCGGTGGTGGCGATGGCCCCGAAGGCCTGGCTGGTGAGTCCGGCTGCCAGCGCGGTTCCGGTCAGTACGGCGAGTGTCTTTCGCTTTCCACCCATGTCCTGTGGCTCCTTTTCGCTGGTGGCGGGCTGTGGCCACAGGTGGTCATACGCTTCGACCACTTGGGCCACCGCGGACCAGACGGTCAGCGGACAACACGGATCGAGCGAGGAGTCCGCAGCGCGTGCCGCAAAGAAGTACTCCGGACACCTGATCCGGAGCTGGACGGAGGTTGCGAAACCGGTACCCGTCTGCCTGATTCCTTTGCTGGGGCCGGTCGTTGGGGAGCCGCGACGGGACTCACCGGATGCCGGCCCATGAGGCGGCACGCGTCACCCACACCAACGTTTCGGAAGGTTGACCGGGCGTGAATGGTCCTGCAACCTGATCACCTCTTTGCGTCATCAAGGTCGCCTGCCAGATACAGCCTGCGGGTACCCGATGTACGCCGCAACTCCGGTCCTGCGGTGATGGGCCTACCGTCGGGTACCGCGGTCGCGGGTGCGAACCCTACCTCCGCACGGCCCACATGGCATGTCGCCCGCTCAGAGCGGGGGATCCGCCGGGGCGGGCCCGAGGGTTGTGGTGCCAGGAGCGGCGCGGTGGCCAAGGCCTGTCCGGTAGATGTCAAGTGCCGCCTCGGTGCGGCCGGTGCGGCGTAGCAGGTCGCCGAGGAGGCGGCACAGATCGGCGATGTCCCCTACGGCACCGGCCTGTTCGAGCAGGGCGAGCGCCGCCCGGTAGTGCTCCTCGGCGTCCTGTGGGAATCCGCGTTCTTCGGCGATGAGCCCGAGCAGCCGGTGGGCGCCGCCCGCGTGCACCGCTCCACGCCCGGTGCCGAGTTCGCCGAGGAGGTCCGACAGGAGCTGCTCGGCTTCGTCGTACTTCCGTCGGCGACGCAGCACATCGGCAAGCTCGACGTTGATCTGGACCGTGTACAAGGTGGCCTGGCGGTCGGCCAGCATGGTGCGTGCGATGCGCAGTTCGTCCTCCGCCCGCGTCAGGTCCCCGTCTTGAGCCCGCACGTAACCGCGCATCCAGTGGCAGTGGGCGAGTTCGGTACGGATGTGCAGTTGCAGGTAGAGCTCCTGGGCCTTGGCCAGCGACGCGTCCGCGTCGGCGGTACGGCCCTCGGCCAGCAGCGTGCGGGCGACACCTCGGTGCATACGGGCCACCAGCGCGGGATCGGTGGCCTGCGGAGCCAGCGCGAGGGCCAGTTCGGCGGCCCGGGCGGCCCGGGCCTGTGCGCCCATGTCCATGTACGGGGCGATCACGGCCGAGTACAGCAGCAGCAGGGCGTTGGGGTCATGAAGCCCGGCGGTGTTGAGCTCGTCGATGGCGTTCTCCAGCAGGTAGCAGGAGTACCGCAGGTCGCCGGCGAGCAGATGGGCGACGGCCCGACCGCGCACGGCCGGGACGCGCTGCGGGAGCGGGGCGTCGGCCAGCAGTTCCTCGGCGGCCTGGAACCGCTCGATGGCTTGGTCGAGATCACCGGACTCCAGAGCGCAGTCACCCAGACCCACCAGGGCGGCAGCCCGTTCCGCGGGCAGACCGAGGCGGCCCGCGTCATGGTCCAGCAGCGTGTACCGCTCTACCGCGTCCCGCAGGGCGCCGGTGCAGAACGCCTGCCGTGCGTCGGCGAGTCGCATACGCACTTCGGTTGCCAGATGTGCCGGTTGCCCGGTGGACAACTCCTCGAAGGTGACGCCGAGTCGGTCGGCGAGGTAGCGCAGCGCGGTCTCCGACGGGCGAACCTTGCCCGATTCAAGGGTGGAGATATAGGCGGCGGTGTACTCGGGTTCCGCCAGTGCGCGTTGGGTGAGTCCGCGTTCGGTGCGCAGTCGCAGGACGCGCTGGCCGATTCCGGCAAGGCCGGGCGGTACGTGCGGCTCGGCCTGCCGCGTCGGCTTCGGCATCGTGCTCCTCTTCTCGTCATCTCCGCAGCCGGCGCCGCGACTTGACGGCTGATCCGCCCAGGGGACCAAGCCGGCAGGGCCGGACCGGTCCAGCAAGTCAGGGTATTGCGCGGCCTGTTGTGGCACCGCTAGCTTAACTGGTCACGTAAGCACAGTTACACGTTCACTTACACCGCCATGCCGGTCCGGACTCCCCACTTCACCGTCCGCGGCATGTCCGCCCTGATCGGAGCTGTCCATGCGAATACGAGGAACGATCCGCTACGGTGTGACCACCCTCGTCGCGGCCGCGCTCGGCCTGCTGTGCACGGGTACGCAGGCCCAGGCCGGCACCATCCATCGGCAACCGCGGCCCGCACCGTCAACGGCCACGGGCTCCGGGCCGATCTGCTGGTACGGCGCGTGCTACGACTACGTCTCCGGTCGGCAGATCACCGACGCCTCGGGAGCCAGTGTGCGGATGCTCCAGGCGGCACCGCGTATCAAGGCCGGTGACCAGCAGTCCCACTCCCTGCAGGAACTGGCCCTGCAGTCCACCGACCGCAAGTCCACCGTGGAGATCGGGTGGACCGTCGACCTGGGCCTCAACGGCGACACACGTCCGCACCTGTTCGTCTACCACTGGGTGGACGGCGCCGAGAGCTGCTACAACGCCTGTGGATTCGTTCCCGTCTCGGGCCAGATCAAGGCTGGCATGGCGGTACGGGCCGGGACGTCCGCCCGGTTCACCATCCGGAACCTGGCCGGCGACTGGTGGCTGTTCTACAACGAGCGGGCAGTCGGCTACTTCCCCGGCTCGCTGTGGCACGGTGGCTTCAACCGTGCGCAGGTCATCACCGCTTTCGGTGAGGTCGCCCACGCCAACGGCACGTCCTGCGAGGAGATGGGCGACGGCCGTCCCGGCACTGCCCGGGGCTCCTCCTGGATCAGAGGCTTTCGCCTCATCGGCTCGTCCGACGCACCCGGCATGACCGTCACCTCAACCAGCCCCGCCCTCTACGACGCGGGCCATGTCGCTCGCACCGCCTTCCACCTGGGCGGCGCGGGCACCGGCCCCTGCGACGCGGGGCACCGGACCGACGTCAGGTGAGGTTGCGGACCAACAGGTCAGGGCAGAGTCGGCGGACGGGGGCGACGGCTGAGCGCCGAACTCGCGTACCGCCTCGTCCACGATCGCGTTCAGTCGGGCGTGGTGAGCGCCTCGCCAGTAGGCCTGTCCGCAGTCGGTGCACTGCGCGAACGTGTCGTACGAACGCCGCGTGCCGTCCTGCAACTGCCCATGCACGGACGCTTTTTCGGCGTCGCGCAGGGTTCCGTTGCAGGCCGGAGAGGGACGGTACAGCTGGAAGCCGTGGGGAAGAGCATCCCCGGGCCCGGGAGGGGCCTGCCGACGACCTGGACCCGGGTGGTCGCGGGCCAGGTGGGCTAGCAGTGCGCTGCGCATCCGCCGCCGATGGAGTTGGTCGGTGCTCCCGACGCGGAGGCCGGGAGCACCGCGACCGCGAGACTAGTTTCGGCTTGCGCCACTGTCTAGACCCCCTGTGATCCATGTCATATCCACGCCTGGCCGCCTCGGCTGGGAAGTGCGCCTGCCGGGAACTTGTCCGCGCAGGTCGCGCGGCATGTCGGTAAGTGTGAAAGGCGCCGCTGAGTGAGTCGCGCCGCGCGGGGGATGTCGGGACCGGCGGTCGGTCCCGACACCTGGGGGCGTCATACGTGCTCGTGTTCGCATGCTTCGTCGATGTCGTACGTGTCCCACGCCGGGAATGGGTCTGCGACGGTCGCCCACTGGCCCTGCCCCGCTGCGCGTTCGGCGTCCGTGACGAGACATGCTTCCAGTGCCCTGCTCAGGGCTGCGGACTGGAGACCGGTTCCGATGAAGACCAGTTCCTGGCCCTGGTCGGTCGAGGCCGTGCGCGCGCCGGAGGGTTCGAAGCGGGCGACCGCGCCGGCCTGCGACCACAGCCCCGTCACGTGCGGCCGGGTCGCGAGGACGAAGAACCCCTTGGAGCGCAGCACGCTGCCGTACTCGCCGCTGTCCAGGCCGCCGGTCACGAAGTCCCACAGGCGACCGGGGTGGAAGGGGCGCTGGGAGCGGAAGACCGTGGAGGAGATGCCGTACTCCTCGGTCTCCGGAGTGTGGTCTGCGTTGAGTTCCATCACCCAGCCGGGGGCCTGCTGTGCGCGCTCCAGGTCGAAGCGGCCGGTGCCGAGGATCTCGTGGGGCGCGACACGGCCGTGCCGCGCGGTGATGATCCGGGCGGGCGGGTTGAGGCGGGACAGTGTGGCGCGCAACTGCGCCGATTGCGCCGCGTCCACGAGGTCGGTCTTGTTCAGCACGATGACGTCGGCGAACTCGACCTGGTCCATGAGGAGATCGCTGACGGTGCGCTCGTCGTCCTGGTACTGGTCGAGACCGCGCGCGGTCAGTTCGTCGCCGTCCGCGAGCTCCGGCAGGAAGTTGGCGGCGTCCACGACGGTGACCATGGTGTCGAGCCGCGCTATGTCGCCGAGGGTGGCGCCGTCGTCGCGGGGGAAGGCGAACGTGGCGGCGACCGGCATCGGCTCGGAGATGCCGCTGGACTCGATGAGCAGGTAGTCGAACCGGTCCTCGCGCGCCAGCCGGTCGACTTCTTCCAGTAGGTCGTCGCGCAGGGTGCAGCAGATGCATCCGTTGGTCATCTCGACCAGCCGCTCCTGTGTCCGCGAGAGGGCGGCGTCGCCGTCACGCACCAGTGCGGCGTCGATGTTGACCTCGCTCATGTCGTTGACGATCACCGCGACGCGCAGGCCGTCGCGGTTGTTCAACACGTGGTTCAGCAGCGTGGTCTTCCCCGAGCCGAGGAATCCGGACAAGACGGTGACCGGAAGGCGTTCTCCCATGGTGCGATCAGGCCTCGGGGAGGAGCAGGCCGCGCTCGTACGCGCGCACGAGGCGGCGCGGGACCTGGTACTGGCGCCCGTCGATGGTGATCGTCGCGAGGTCGGGCCGGACCGCCTTCCATTGGGCCCGCCGGTGGCGGGTGTTGCTGCGGGACATCTTGCGCTTCGGCACGGCCATGTCAGAGGCCTTTCGGGGTCTCGGGGGCGGGTCACCCCAGGCTATATGCAAGTGGATTTCATTTTCAAATTGTGGGCCTGTTGGGGATGGGTCCCGCTGTCCGGGAGCGCGCTTCGTCGGGTAGCGAGAACCGCACCGTCCCCGCCTGCGGCTTTTCTCGTTGTTCAACTACCGGTCGGTCGCAAGGTATTCACGAGTCGTCAGGACTGTGCCTTACTGAAGGGCGCTACGCGCGTTGCGCGTACCCGACTTCGTCAGGAGGCCCTGATGAGTGCCACCCGCCGTCTGAGACGCGTCCTGGTTGCAGGCGCCATAGCTGCGGCCAGCGCGCTCGTACCCACCACCGCCCACGCGGCCAGCGCCTACTCCCTGGTGATCCTGCCGGATCAGGGTGAGAGTGCGATCTACAACTTCGTCAACTCGGCGACGAAGTCGATCGATGTGACGATCTACGAGCTGCGCGACACCACACTGGTCAACGACCTGGTGAACAAGGAGAAGGCAGGCGTCCAGGTCCGCGTGATCATGGATGCCCAGCACACGTCCGTCAACGGCGCCGCGTACAGCGCACTGTCCGCAGGCGGCGTCGGCGTCACCTACTCGTCCTCGGCCTACGTCTACACGCACCAGAAGACGATCACCGTCGACGGCGCCAAGTCCTACATCAGCACGGGCAACTTCGACACCACCTACTACTCCACCTCGCGCGACTACGGGGTCTTCGACAGCGACAGCAACGACGTCGCCGCGATCGAGAACGTCTTCAACGCCGATTACGCGAAGACCTCGGTCACCCCGACCGACGGCGATGACCTGGTCTGGTCGCCCACCGACTCCCAGAGCCACCTGCTGTCGCTGGTCAACGGCGCGCAGCACAGCCTTGACGTCGAGCAGGAAGAGTTCGGCGACCCCGCCCTGGTCAACGCGATCGTCGCGGACGCGCAGCGCGGCGTGGCCGTCCGTGTCGTCGCGGAGAACCAGTCGTCGAAGTACAACACCCAGCTCAACCAGGTGACCGCCGCGGGCGGCAAGGTGACCACCTACACGAGCTCGACCGGCTTCTTCGTACACGCCAAGGCGATCGTGGCCGACTACGGCACCTCGACCGCGAAGGTGTTCGCAGGCTCGGAGAACTTCTCCGACAACTCGCTCAACCACAACCGCGAGCTGGGTCTGATCATCAACGACCCGAGCGTGCTGAGCGGCATAGAGTCGACGTTCAACTCCGACTTCGGCCAGACCAGCAGTGGCAGCGTGAGCGTGACGAGCCCCGGGAACCAGACCGGTACCGTCGGCGCCGCCGCCAGCCTGCAGATCTCGGCGACCGACACCGCGGGCGGCACGCTCTCCTACGCGGCCACCGGACTGCCCGCCGGTCTGTCGATCGACGCCTCGACCGGCCTGATCTCCGGCACTCCGAGCGCCGCCGGCACGTCCACCGTCACCGTGACCGCCAGCGACTCCACCGGGCCGTCCGGGTCCACCTCCTTCACCTGGACCGTCAACCCGGCCGCAGGCAACACGGTGACGGTGGCGAGCCCGGGGAACCAGACCGGTACCGTCGGCACCGCGGCCAGCCTGCAGATCCACGCCGATGACTCGGCGTCCGGCCAGGCCCTCACCTACAGCGCGAGCGGACTGCCCGCCGGTCTGTCGATCGACGCCTCGACCGGCCTGATCTCCGGTACCCCGACTACCGCCGGCACGTCCACGGTCTCGGTGACGGCGACCGACACCAGCAACGCCAGCGGCAGCACCACCTTCACCTGGACGGTCAACCCGTCCTCCAGTGGGTGCACTCCTGCCCAGTTGCTGGGCAACCCCGGCTTCGAGACCGGCGGTTCGGCACCGTGGTCCGCGTCGTCCGGAGTGATCAACAACAGCAGCAGCGAGCCGCCGCACAGCGGATCCTGGGACGCCTGGCTGGACGGCTACGGCACCACGCACACCGACACCCTCTCCCAGACCGTCAGCATCCCGAGCGGTTGCGCCAGCTACCAGTTGAGCTTCTGGCTGCACATCGACACCGCCGAGACCTCCACGACCATCGCCTACGACACCCTCACCGTGCAGGTCCTGAACAGCTCCGGCACCGTGCTCGGGACACTGGCCGGCTATTCGAACCTCAACCACAACACCGGGTACGCCCAGCACACCTTCGACCTGTCGGCCTACGCGGGACAGAACGTCACGCTGAAGTTCACCGGCAGCGAGGACAAAGAGCTGCAGACCTCCTTCGTCATCGACGACACAGCCGTCAACGTCAGCTGAGCACCCCCACGCGCAGCTGATCCCGCGGCTCCCGTCTCGCAGGCGAGGCGGGAGCCGCACCGTTTCACCTGGCCCCGGCGGTGGTAATCGGGACATTCCCTCCTCGGTCCGGATGCTGCGGAACGGAGACAGTTCCTGTGACCGGCGCCGCCGAGAGATCCGAGACCGCGCACGGCAGTCCTGTGTTCGGGCCACAGCCAGACGTGGCCGGGGCAGCCGGTCACCGCGACCATCCGCCGCGGATGGGGTTCTTCACCAACACTTCCGTGTGCATCGGCTGCAAGGCGTGCGAGGTGGCGTGCAAGGAGTGGAACGCTGTTCCGGAGGACGGCCTGGTGTTCACCGGCATGTCGCGGCGTCGGCGACCGCGGTCGGGGGGATCTCGCCAGCCCGGGCCCGGCACTGGGCGGTGACGACAGCGGCCTTCACCACTCCTCGGCCGAGGCGCTGCGCCGCGTCGGTCAACCGGGGGTCGGCCAGCAGCACTTCCGTACGCGCGACCTGGCGCCGCGGGTCGGCGTTCTCGGGCGGTGTCGTCATGGCGTCGCGGTCCCACCGGTCCTGTCGCAGGCCTGAGGATGCTGTGCGGCGGTCAGAATAGCGGCGGAATCCCGCGCGGAGCGCACGCCACGGCAGTAATCCAAATAACCCGGAACGAAATGATGGTTATTCGTTTCCGCTCAATCGCTTTTCCGGCGAGCCGGCGCTCCGCGCTTTTCCGGCTCACCAGGAGGCGCGCTTGACGCGACCCGGTGCAGAACGCGACAGTGGCCGGCAACGGGGCTCCGCGGAGCGAAAGCGGTCAGCTTTCGGTGGTGTCCTCGGTGTGCCCCTCGGCGAACTCCCACCAGGCAAGCGGAAGCCAGTCACCGTGGACGAACGCGTCGACCGTCGCCCCGCGGCCGCGGATGGCGACCTTGGTTCCGGGCGGGTAAGTGGTGCCGGACAGGCCGGGCACGGGCACCATCAAGGTCCCGAAGCGCTGTGTCACTTTCCCGTCCTCCTTCTTGTCGGCACTACTCAGGACTACTCAGGAACTGGACATTTGCCCCCAGAGTAGCCAGGTTGTCGGACGCTTCACGCGGGTGGAGCATGAGGTGTGGGTCACATGAGGCGAGCGGTCACCGCCATCGCACACTCTCCGGTCGCGTGAGGCGACGTCCCCCTGGTGGTGTCGTTCGCCTCCGGGTGGCAAGTGGCACATCGCTGATCGGAGGTGGTGGGCAATGAAGGCTGTCGTTTACAAGGGACCGTTCGAAGTGGCGGTGGAGGAGGCCCCGAATCCCCGGATCCAGCACCCGAACGACGTGATCGTGAAGGTGACATCCACCGCGATCTGCGGCTCGGACCTTCATATGTACGAAGGGCGCACAGCGGCCGAGCCGGGCATCGTCTTCGGCCACGAGAACCTCGGCATCATCGAGGAAACCGGCCAGGGGGTCACGTCGCTCAAGCGGGGTGACCGGGTGGTCATGCCATTCAACGTCGCCTGCGGCTTCTGCAAGAACTGCGTCTCGGGCTACACGGGATTCTGCCTGACCGTTAACCCCGGCTTCGCCGGTGGCGCGTACGGCTATGTCGCCATGGGGCCATGGCCGGGCGGACAGGCCGAGTACCTGCGGGTCCCCTACGCCGACTTCAACTGCCTGAAGCTCCCCCCGGGAACCGAGAACGAAAGCGACTTCATCCTGCTCGCCGACATCTTCCCGACCGGCTACCACGGCAACGAACTCGCCCAGGTCTCCCCGGGCGAGAGCGTCGTGGTGTACGGCGGCGGCCCGGTCGGCCTCATGGCCGCCTACTCCGCCATGCTGCGCGGCGCCAAGAAGGTCTTCGTCGTGGACCGGGTGCTTGAGCGGCTGCAGAAGGCCGAGGAGATAGGAGCGATCCCGATCAACTTCGCCGAGGGCGATCCGGTGGAGCAGATCAAGGACCAGACCGGCGGCGAAGGCACGGACAAGGGCATCGACGCGGTCGGGTACCAGGCGCACGCGGTCACCGAGGACCGCGAGGAGCCCGCCACCGTCCTGAACTCGCTCGTCGAGTCGGTGCGGGCGACTGGCGCGCTCGGCGTACCGGGCCTGTACGTCCCGGCCGACCCCGGCGGCCCTGACGAGCAGTCGAAGCACGGCATGCTCCTCGTCGCCATCGGCAGGCTCTTCGAGAAGGGGTTGCGCATGGGCACCGGGCAGTGCAACGTCAAGCGCTACAACCGGCTGCTGCGCGACCTCATCATCGAGGGCCGCGCGAAGCCGAGCTTCGTCGTCTCCCACGAGCTGCCCCTTGACCAGGCACCTGCGGCGTACGAGAAGTTCGACAAGCGCGTAGAGGGGTACACCAAGGTCATCCTGCATCCCCGGTAGCAGCCCTTCCAGCTGACCGGAACGCTTCGCCATAGGTGCAATCCTTGCAGGTCAGCAGCGTTCTTCCGAGGGCTGATGGTAGCGTCGTGCCATGAACCCGCAAGAGCTCGCCAACCTCGCGCACCTGCGCCGGGCACGGGATCTGATCGACCGGGAGTTCGCACGTCCGCTCGACGTGCCGACCATGGCTCAGCACGCACTCATGTCGCCGGGCCACTTCTCGCGACAGTTCCGGGCGGCCTACGGCGAGACGCCGTACAGCTACCTCATGACCCGCCGGATCGAGCGCGCGATGGCGCTGCTGCGCGGGGGTATGAGCGTGACCGACGCATGCATGACGGTCGGCTGTACCTCACTCGGCTCGTTCAGCTCGCGCTTCACCGAGCTCGTGGGGGAGACGCCGAGCGCCTACCGCAGCCGGGAGCACCACGCCGTGACGGCGATGCCCGCGTGTGTGGCGAAGGTGCGCACCCGGCCGACCAGAATCCTGCCGACCAGAAACCTGCCGAGCAGGAATGGAGAAGCGGCCCGGGAAGCCGTCGCCTAGCGTTGGCCACATGACCATCGCACTCCAGTACTGCCACATCACCGTCAACGACCCGGACGAGTCGCTCGGCTTCTACCGTGACGCGCTCGGCCTTGAGGTGCGCAACGACGTCGCTTCGGGTGGATTCCGCTGGGTCACCCTCGGCAGCCCGGATCAGCCGGGCCTTGAGATCGTGCTCTCGGAGCCGCACGCCGGCCGATCCCAGGCCGACGGCGACGCCCTACAGGAGCTGCTCACCAAGGGCGTTCTGCAGCACATCGTCTTCCGGGTAGACGATCTCGACGCGGCGTTCGAGAAGGTGCGGGCATCCGGCGCCGAGGTGTTGCAGGAGCCCATGGAACAGCCCTGGGGGCCGCGCGACTGCGCGTTCCGCGATCCGTCGGGCACCATGGTACGGCTCTCGCAGGGACCGACGGCGTAACCGCCATGAGCCGCTCGGCGACCTCGCATCTCCGTGCCTGCGCGCGCACCGTCGAGCGGAGGCCGTGACGTGCTCGGGAGAGTCGGATTCGTCTGACGGCAGAAGAGTTCACACGTCTTTCGGCCCACTTCTGCGCGGAGTTGGGGCGCGGGTTCCTTCGGGCCCGCGCAGCGCGGCGCTACTGCCGCAGGCGGTCCTCGGGGCGGCAGTTCTGGCACGGTCGGGCGCCCTCGGCGAGTATCGCCCGCGCCTCCGCCAAGCTCAGCAGGGCGCCCGCGCCGCTGTGGCAGTCGCCGCGGTGCAGCGTCCCGCCGCCCCGACCGCTCCGGTCGGGGGCGAACCGCCACCACCGAAGGCCGTCGTCCGGGACGGCCGTGGAGGGGGCTTCCTCGCGTTGCCGCGTCGAGCGGCGAGCGTGCTGCTCCTTGGTGCGTCGGACCTGTTCGAGCTGCTCGATGTGAGTGTTCACCGCGTCCAGCTGCAATCGCAGGTAGGTCTGCAGGGTGCGCAGCCGGTACAGATCAGGGGGCAGTGGTTCGCTCACGTGTTCGGTGGAGTCTCGGGTTCCGAGCAGCCTCACGCGCCGCCTGAACCTTCGCGACGGTCGGAAGTGGTTGTTTTCCGTCCCGATGCGGCGGCAGCAGCTCCGTGGCCTGCCATGAATGACGGCCGTGGCTCCGCGGTGTAGCCGTACGGCGCGCATCAACTCCCGGCGCGGTGTAAATGACGAAATCGCGGTGCGCCCTGGGCGGCGCGATGTGGTGCCATAGTGGGCTGCGAGCTCGGACCGTTCGCGATGAGAGGACTGTCATGAACCTGGCTTTACGTCGGCGTGCACTGGTCGGGGGGTGCGCCGCCCTGTCGGCCGTACTGGCCCTCTTCCCCGCCACAGGAACGTCCGCGGCGACTGCGCACTCGTCCACTTCGGCTGCTCCGGGTCGTACCGCGCCTGCGCCGCATGCCGTGCTGGGGGAGCGTGCGCGGAGCGCGAACCCGGTGTTCGCCACTCCTGTCAGCACCAGCGAGTGCCGCAAGCGGATCGGCCGCGGCTGCTACTCGCCGTCGCAGTACCGCACCGCCTACGACCTGGCAGCGCTGCATGCCAACGGAATCACCGGCAAGGGCCGGACGATCGTGATCGTCGACTCGTTCGGCTCGCCGACCATCCAGCACGACCTGGATGTCTTCGACCGGCAGTGGGGCCTGCCCGACACCGCGGTCGACGTGCTCAGATGGGGTGACGTACCACCGTTCAACCCCAAGGACCCGGACCAGAACGGCTGGGCGGGCGAGACCACCTTGGATGTCGAGGCGGCCCACGCGGTGGCGCCCGGCGCGCACATCGTGCTGGTGGAGACCGCGGTCGCCGAGACCGAAGGGCCGGTCGGCGTACCGGAGATGATGAGCGCCATCAACCATCTCGTCAACGAAGGCAAGGCAGACGTGGTCTCGATGAGCTGGGCCACCAGCGAGGCCCGGTTCCCCGGATTCACCCAGGGCGACTACACCAGTTTGACCACCCTGCGGTACGCCTTCGCCAACGCGGCACGGCACGGTGTGACGCTGACCGCTAGTTCGGGCGACGGCGGCGGGCACGCCAACCGGCTGGACGCCGCCTGGCCGGCCGGTGACCCGCTGGTCACAGCCGTCGGCGGCACCGAACTCCACCTCGACGACGCAGGCAACCGCATCGCGCCCGACAGCGCCTGGTCCGGCAGCGGCGGAGACACCTCCAAGGTCTTCGCCCGGCCCTCCTACCAGGACCGCGTCCGTAACGTCGTCGGCGCGCACCGCGGCACCCCGGACATCAGCATGGCCGCCTCCGCGAACGGCGCCCTGTGGCTGTACTCCAGCTTCGACCCGACCCGCGTCGGCTGGACCGCGGGTGGAAACGGCACCAGTGAGGCATCGCCGCTGTTCGCTGGCATCGTCGCGCTCGCCGACCAGGCCGCCGGACACCGCCTCGGCACCATCGACCGGCGTCTCTACCAGCTCTACGGCCACCCCCGCACCGGCATCGTGGACGTGACGACTGGTCGGACCGGTCCCAACGGCTTCTCCGCAGGGCCCGGATACGACCAGGCAACCGGCCTCGGCACGGTTGACGCCAACCTGCTGGTCCACGCCTTGGCTCAGCATCGCTGAGCCAACGCTGGATGTGAGGTGACTCCTGGCATGAGGTGGCAGAGGCCTGGTCATCCGGTGCTCAGTGGAAGGTGCTCCGCAACACCACGATGACGAGTCCGAGAACACCGGCGATCAGCCCTGCCGCCACAAATGCGACACCCTTGAGCTCGTGTCGTCTGGCGGTGACGAATCCCCAGACGACCAACAGCAGCACCGCGGACCACTCTGCGAAGTCCAAGGCCAAGGACGGCGTCGCGCCGAACGCGAAGGCCGCCAGGAGTACGGCCAAGGGAGGAAAGGACGCCTCCACCAACGCGTACTGCCGGCGCAAAGTGGCCTTCAGGCGATGCTTGGAGAAGGCGGGCCCCGTCTCGGGGCCACGACCGATCTCTTCGGCGTACACATGAGTGAGCCAGTAGACCAACACCGCGACGAGGGTGCCGAAAGCGATGGCGCCCACATGGAAGGGTGGTTCGGAGTAGGCGGCCAGGAGGGCAGCGGTGATGACCGTGCCCAGGATCCCCTCGACAGGGTTGTCCAGTGGCAGAACCCATCGCCCAAGTGACTCGAACCGGCTGCGGATCCGCATTGCGACATCATGCCGCGACCGCGCTCACCTGCGGCGCAGGCGGCAGACGTGGCGGGTGCCGAGCGGCAGGCGCCACATCAGAACGTCCCGCCGCCAGCGGCCGACCGGGGATGCCATTCGAAGAGCAGGATGGTTGCGTCGTCGTCAGGCCGTCCGCGCTGATGGTCGAGTACCGCGCGGAGCAGGCGGCGTAGCGCTTCGGGGGCTGGCACGCCGGCAGCGGTGGCGCGGATGACGAAGTCGGTGAACCGCCCCTCCTTGAACACCTCCCCGGTGAATGAGCGGGCGCGGTGACCTGCTCCCCACGTGCTGCGACTTGTTCACAGCTGAGCAGATGTCAGCATCCGCGGTCCCCGCCGACTGCCGCGCCGCCACACCGTGCCCCCCTTGGGGATGACACACACTGCGGTGCTGCCTCTTCCGGGAGAGGCTATGAGTGCTTCGCACCGGCACATCGCGGACGGACGGACTACCCGCGGTTCCTACCGGGGCCGGTGCCGGGCCAGAACGTGGGAGGCGGTGGCATCCAGGTGAGTGACGGGTCATTCCACCCACGGCGGCGGTCCGGTGAACAGGAATCGCGGCCCCGGACCCGCTCCGTGGTGCTGGGCAGCCGTCCCGCGCACTCCGGGAAGGCCGTGCACCGGGCTCGCTCGGCCGCGGCCGAGCAGGCGACGCGGCATGGCGACGACGAGTCGGTCTACCGGGGCCTGCGCGTCGCCGCCGGTTACGCCTGGCGTCTGCTGGTCGTCGGGTTGCTCGTCTACGAGGCGTTCACCATCCTCGGCCGCTTCCAGTTGGTCGCGGTCGCCGTGTTCTTCGCCCTCGTGGTGACGTCCGCGCTGCGGCCGCTGACCGATCTGGTGGGGCGTCATCTGCCTCGGCCGCTCGCGGTGGCGCTCGCCCTGCTGGGCAGCCTGTTGTTGCTGTTCGGTCTCCTGGCCCTGGCGGGCTATCTGGTGGCGGGCGAGTCGGCCAAGTTGGCCACCGAGTTCCGCGGCGGCATCGGGCAGATCGAACGCTGGCTGGAGCGCCCCCCCTTCCGGGTCAGCCCCCGCACGCTGTCCGGGTTGCAGGGAAAGATCGCCTCGTTCCTCTCCTCGCACCGCTCGCTCCTGGTCAGCAGCGCGCTCACCGGCGCCAGCCGTGTCGTCGAGGTGGCCACCGGAGCGGCTCTGGCACTGTTCTGCTCCGTCTTCTTCATCCACTCGGGCGAGCGACTGTGGCGCTGGTTCCGCCGGCAACTGCCCAAGACCTCCCGATCGGCTTGGGACCGCGCGGGCCGGGCAGCCTGGACCGCCTTCGCCGGCTACACCCGCGGCATCGTCATCGTGGCGACCACCAACGCGATCCTGGTCGGTATCGCCCTGTACCTGCTGGGGGTGCCGCTGGCCCTGCCGCTGGCAGTCCTGGAGTTCTTCGCCGCCTTCATCCCACTGATCGGATCGCCCATCGCGCTGGCCGTGGCGAGCGTGGTCGCCCTGGCCGGACGAGGCCCGATCATCGCGGTGATCGTTCTGCTGCTCATCGTCGTCATCGGGCAGATCGAAGGACATGTCCTGCACCCGCTCGTGATGGCTTGGGCCGTCCAACTCCATCCGGTGGTGATCGCGGTCTCGGTGGTGGCGGGTGGCATCGTCGCCGGTGTGGTCGGCGCGGTCGTGGCCGTCCCCGTGGTGTCGGTCGTCTGGGCTGTGGTGTGCGCGCTGCGCGACCGACCGCCCGATCAGCGAAGCGCCCGCCGGTAGGCGTCATGGGCCGGGCGCGCGGGCCCTGCGGCCTGGTCGAAGCCGCAGGGCCGTCTCCGCGAGGAGGTATTCGTCGCACAGGCCTACGGGACGCTGTACAACTACTGGGTCGGGTATGCCATTTCGGCGCAGTTCAGTGCCACCGTGCCGTCAGGGATCGTCGGGCCGGGCGGCCGGTGGTTCGCGTGCTGTGCCGGCGATGGTCGACCCGCGCTGGCCGTCGCGGATCTCGACCCCGATGCGGCGGACCCGGATATCGATATGGCGGTCCGTCGCGCCCGGCCGTGGCGCCGCTCCGCCCGAGCGGGGCTCCACGATGAGCGGATTGTGCGGGGGGACCCGAGAAGCGAGATGCGTACGACGTTCTGATGCCGCAACCGGTCAGCTCCTGAACGCACGTCGCAATCCGAACGGCCGGTTCACGAGGGGGACGGACCTGATCACCGTGGCCTCCCGTCCGACTGGACCCGGCTTCGGCGGGCTGGAGTCACGGGGCTGGAACCTCCGTGGGCGCGAACGTCCCGGGCGGCAAGTAGTGGGGCGACGAAGAGCTGCCCGACGGCGAGTACCAGGCAGAGGGCCGCCATTCCCGTCCACAGGGCCGTCGCTCCGGCGTGTTCGAGGATCTGTGTGCCGAGGACGGGCGCGGCGATTCCGGCGATGCCCCAGCTGATGCCGTAGACGGCCAGGTAGCGGCCGGTGCCCCCGGGTGGGGCGAGATCCGCGACGAGGGCGTAGGCGCGTCCCATCATCAGCAGATCGCCAAGGCTCCAAACGACCGTGGCTACCAGGGAAGTTGGCAGGGAGTGCGCAGTCGCATAGCCGATCAGGCCGATCGACAGCAGGAGATACCCGAGCGCGATCGCCGCGGACGCGGACAGCGCACAGAGCTGCTTGCGCCGCAGTACGGGCTGGGCGGCGACGATGGTCACGGCCGAGACGGTGAACAGCAGCCCCGCGTCCGCGGGTTGCATACCGCGGCGTGCCAGGGACAGCGGAAGCGACATCATGATCTGCAGGTGGACCAGCGCGTACATGGTGCCGGACACGAGCATGATGATCAGCGCGCGATCGCGCCATGGACGGATGTCGGCGCGGCGTTCGGGAGCGCGCCCGGCCGGATCGGGGCGGTCGGCCGGCAGGACGGCGCGCACGATGACCGCGCACGCCAAGCAGCTCAGCGCATCGGCGACGAACAGCCACCGCAGGTCCCACCGGCCCAGACCGGCGGCGATCAGGCCCGCGCCCATGCCCCCGACGGCCAGGGCGGCGTTCAGCAGACTGTAAGCGCGCACGCGCTCGGCGGAGCCGACGGCGTCGGCGATCATCGCCTGGCTCGGTGGCTCGTACAGCTCGAAGACCAGTCCGAGGAGCACCGCGAAAGCCGCGACCGCGGGCAGCGAACGCGCCGCGGCGATCCCCAGTTGCGCGACGGCGCAGCCGGTCAGGCCGAGCACGATCGTTCGGCGGCGCCCGAGACGGTCGGCGAGCCGTCCACCGGCCAGACGCGACGGTATGGTCGCGAGCCCGAAGGCGGCCGAGACGATCCCCGCCGTCGCGACACTCGCCCCGAAGTCGGTGCTGATGAGGACGGTGAGGAACGACAGGGAGAACGCCCCGAGCCGGTTGATCACTCGGGCGGCGAGCAGCAGCCACACCGGACGCGGCAGCCTGCCGCCCTGCCTCGTGCGTCGCACACGTACCCCCGTCACTGGCGAATCGACTAATGTCAGTGATGGGAAGGTAGGTCTGGAAGGGGTAACTGGTCAAGTGATGTTCGACAGTCATGTGACGGTGCTGCTGGACGCGGCGGTCTCGCTCGTCAACGCACTCACCGACGGCGAAGCGCGCGGCAAGCCGTACGCCGCACCGCGCGGTGCGGAACTGGCCGACGCGGTCGACGCCGCGCTGCCCCGCACAAGCGCTGGCCAGCGCGTGATCGGGCAGGAAGCGGCGACCCACCTCGCCCGGACCGCACGGGAGATGCGGCAGGTCTTCGAGGCTGTGAGCGCCGGTCACCTCGACGAGGCCGCCGCGGCGCTGAACGCGCTGCTGCTGTCGAACGGGGCCCGCCCGCAACTCGACCGCGTCGAGGGCGAACCCTGGCAACTCCACTTCCACGGCGCGGACGACACCCTCGCGGTGGGGTGGAGCGCCGGATGCGCGACCGGACTGGCGATCGCGATCGGCAGCGACCTCGCCGGCCGCCTCGGCGTCTGCCAGGCGACCCAGTGCGACCGCGTGTATGTCGACACTTCGCGCAACGCGGCCCGCCAGTTCTGCTCGACGCCATGCCAGAACCGCACCAAGGCCGCGGCCTTCCGCGCCCGCCGGGCCACGAAGCGCTGACCGCCCGCCGCGCCTTCGCAGAGGCGCGGCGGGCGGGGGCGGCCTAGCCTGGGATCACGGGATGTCTGCGGGCGGTCGCGCGCCACCGCGAGGGCCCCGGCGCCCCGGCAGGGGAGGCACCGGGTGCGGCAGCCGGCGCCGTCCCCGTCCACTGGTCGAGGGAGGCGGTTTCCGTGTCACATCAGCCGACGTCGCGTCACTCCGTTCTCGTGCTCGTCCTCGCCGCGGTGCTCCTCTCCGCGACCGGTCCGCTCGCGGGGGCGAGTACCCCGTCGATTCGTCTCGATGATCTCTCGCAGCACCCTTCCGCCAAGCCGACCAGGTTCGAGGTGACCAACGATGTCGCCCTCAGCGGACTGCGCTGGTCGCACTGGGGCGCACCGTCCGCGACCGGTACAGGTGCCCTGAGGATCAACACCTGCAGGCCGATCTGCGCGCAGGGGCGTGTCCGGGTTCTGCAAGGCGCCCAGCTTCAGGTGCGTGGCGTACGGATCGACCAGGGAAGCCGCTACTACCGGCAGTACCGCATCGTCGATCCAGCGCTTTCGCCCGCCGAACGCGCGATGTACTCGCGGTGGACCAACGCCTACGTCCCCAGCAACTTCTGACTGCCCGTCAACTCTTGATGAATTCGAGCAGGTCGGCGTTGAGCTGCTCGGCATGGGTGATGTGCAGGCCGTGACCTGCGGTCGGGTACTCCTTGTAGGTGCTGTTGGGCAGGAGCTTGGCGGTGCGCCGACTTGAGGCGTCGATCGGGACGGACTGGTCGGCGGCCCCGTGGATGATGAGCGTCGGGACGGTGATCCGGGCCACGTCGGCGCGGTGATCGGTGTTGAACAGTTCCCGGCGCATCTCCACGGTGGCGAACGGAGATGCCGACAGGCACTGCCGGACCAGGTTGTCGATCAGCGCGGCGGATGTCTCGTTGCCCAGATGGGTGGCGAAGTAGCCCTGGGCGCGGTCGGCGAACCACTTGGGGCGGTCAGTGCGCAGCTGGGCGATGTCGGCCTCGTTGCCGGCCTCCGGTAGGCCCTCCGGGTTGTCGTCGGTCAGTCTGAGGTACGGCAGCGTCGAGGACAGGAGCACGAGCCGGGCGACCCGGTCGTCGCCGTGTCGGGCCAGGTAGCGTGCCGCCTCGCCGCCACCCGCTGACTGGGCGACCAGCGTGATCCCGTCCAGGCTCAAGTGCTCGATCAACGCCGCGACATCATCGGCGCGGGTGTCCACGTCGTACCCGGTGGCGGGCCGGTCCGAGCGGCCGTGGCCGCGCCGGTCGAGCATCACGCAGCGGTAGCCGTGCTGGAGGAAGTAAGGGACCTGGTACTCCCACATGTCGGTGTTGAGGATCCAACTGGCCAGGAACACGATCGGCGCCCCCGTCCCGTAGTCCTCGTACGCCAGCTGGACTCCGTCATTGGTCTCGAAGTATGGCATCTCGGTCTCCTCCTCTTACGGTCCGTTGTTCTCGCTGATCAGGAGGCTACGGAGAGCGCGGAGACGGGGAATCTGTCATGCATAGGTATGTCGGGTCGCCCTTGCGGTACCACGGGGTGCTCGCCATGGACGTCTTCAAGTGCGTTCCGGCGCCTGCCGGTTGCTGGACGGAGCGTGCGTGTCGGTGCCGTCCGCCATGAGTGGTTCGGAAATGGTGAGGGGCCTGCAGGAGAGAGCGGCCCCGGCTCTTCCGGCGCAGTGGGCTGAGGATGTCGAAGGGCCGGCGCAGGGCCTTGAAGGTGACCTTGAGCAGGGCGTTGGCACGCTCGGCAACGGCGTGGACGCCTCGGATCACTGCGTTGCACGCCTGGTCGGACTCGGCGAGCTCACCGCCCTTGGGTTTCTTGACCGGGTGGCGGAGGCCGTCTGCGGCGTTCTCGTAGCCGAGGTCGGTCAGAACGGTCAGTCCCTCGTGCAGGTAGTGGTAGGCGGTGGGAGTCGAGATGTCGTTGTCCCGGGCGAGTTGGACCAGCCGGGTGCCGTCGACGAACCAGCGCAGCACCAGCACTGCCTGCTTGAAGACGCTCAGCGCACGGGTGCCCTTGCGGGTGCCGAGCCGTTCGCGGTGTTCGCGCAGCAGCTTCGCGAGATGTTCGGCGGTCGCCCTGCGGACGTTGAGCACGGCAGTGCAGGTGATACTGGACGTCACGTGGAGCCTCTGGCTTGTACGGAACAAGCGAGGGCCACCCTGAAGTCCTGGCGGTTGCTGCGCAAGCTCCGCTGCAGCACCACCCGCATCACCGACCTGGTCAAGGCCGTGCTCGGCCTTCACCTCATATCGGGTTCAGGTCGGAAAAGGCTCGATGTCCGGGACGGGGACGGTCAGGCGGCGAGGTCGGCGGCTTGCCGGCGCAGGGCGCGTGCCAGCGCCTGCATGGATGCCCCGAGGGGACCCGGCATGCGCACCAGGCTGACGCGTCGTACCTCCTCCGCGACGCCTTCGACGGACACGAGGCGTACGCCGGGCGGGACGACGGGCAGCAGTGTCGGTGTGGCTGTGGTGACGCCGGCACCGGCGGCGACCAGGTGGAGCTTGGTCAGCCAGTCGCGGGCAGTGTGGCGGACCTTGGGCCGCCCGGGCAGACCGGGCCAGACGCCGAGCAGTGGCTCGTCCGCGGTGCCGGGACTGGCGATCCACGGTGCGCCCGCGATCTCCTCGACGCTGACGCTACCCCGTTCGGCGAACGGACCGCCGGCCGGCACCACCACGGCCAGGTGCACTTCCAGCAGCGGCTCGACACTCAGGGGCGGATCGTCCGTGTCGGGCGAACGGTGCGGGGGCCGGGAGGATAGGAGGGCGAGATCAAGGGTGCCGGCGCGCAGCGCGCGCACCAGCGAGGGAGTGGTCCCCTCACGTGTCGTCACCTGGATGTGCGGGTGCTCCTGGCGCAGCATCGCCAGGGCACGGGGCACGATCACCGCTCCAGCGGTGGGGAAGAAGCCGAGCCGGACGCGGCCCCTCTCGACCTCCTCCGCTCCGCGGAGTTCCCGGTCGGCCGCCTCCAGGGCGTCCAGGGCGACGACGGCGTGCCGCAGCAGGGCACGGCCTGAGCCGGTCAGCCGGACACCGCCGGGGTAGCGGTCGAAGAGCCGGGCGCCGGTCGCCTGTTCCAGCCCGGCCACCTGCCGGGAGACGGCCGACTGCGTGTACCCGAGCGCGTCTGCCGCGGCCGTGAAGGTGCCCCGCTCCGCCACCTCGCGCAGCACCCGCAGCCCGACCAGCGTCATCTCCATAGGCTCTCCATGAGTAATCAGCATATCCATTATGCCGGACATTCGCTGGCGGAATGCCCCCCGCGTTCCTAGCGTGGAGGGCATGAACGAGCATTCCACCAACAAAGCTTCCGGACTGGGCGGCCGGTTGCCCCTCCTTCCTCCCGACGCCCTCGATGAAGCACAGCGCGCACTACATGACCGCCTGCAGGCCACGCGGGCGCGCAACGCGGAAGAGGCGGGCTACACGGCCGCCCTGCCCGACGGGCGGTTCATCGGCCCGTTCAACGCCCTGCTGCGCACTCCGCACATCGCCCGGCCTCTGCTGGAGTGGGCCCAGGCGCTCACCCGGGCCGGCATTCCGGCAGATGTCCGAGAGGTGGTCATCCTCACCGTGGCCGCTCACTGGCGGGCCGACTACGCGCTGTACGCCCACACCGCGGCCGCCGAGAAGGCCGGCCTGCCCGGCCTGGCCATCGCATCTCTGCTCCATGGCGAGGCTCCCCGCGGTCTGCGCCCCGACGCCGATCTCGCCCACCGTCTGGCCACCGCGCTGGTCCGCGACCATCGCGTGCAGGACGACCTCTATGACGAGGCAGCGGCGGCGTTCGGCACGAACACCCTCATCGCCCTGGTCAACCTCGTCGGTCAGTACCTCAACACCTCGGCCCTGCTGGCCTGCTTCCAAGTACCGGCTCCCTCCTCGGACCGCACCGAGGCGCCCGCCGCCTGAAGCGCCCACACGCCAGGTTCACTGGCGGCCAACACAGACAAGAAGAAAGAAAGAAAAGGAAGGCAAGAGATCATGCCTCTGATCAACATCTACCTGCGCCAGGGGACCACCCCCGAATACCGCCGGAATGTGTCCCTGGGCCTCCACAAGGCCATGGTCGACGTGCTGAAGATCCCCCAGGACGACCAGTTCCACGTCTTCCACGAGGTCCCGCCCGACAACTTCCAGATGCAGCCGGTCGTGTTCGGCCTGCAGCGCAGCGAGCGCACGATGCTCATCCAGCTGTCCTTCAACCACCGCACCGCCGAGCAGAAGGCCGAGCTGTTCCAGGCGATCGTCAACAGCCTCCGGCTGTTCGCCGACGTCCCCGAAGAGGACATCCTGATGACGATCATCGAAACAGCCAGGGAGAACTGGTGGGCCGCCGGTCGCGTCGTCAACCCCGCCACCGGCTACGACGAGCGCATGAACGACCTCCCATCGGGCGCCGAGGCCACGAGCTGAGGCCAGCGCCGGCCGCCCCGCCCACGTCCTGCTCGAACCCGAACCCGACCGCACTGCCTGAGCATGAAGATCACGAAGAGTCGCGAGACGTTACCGAGAAAGGTTCGATGTGCTCGCCGCGCTGGCCGAATGGGCCGGTGCGCACAAAGCCGCTATCTATCTCCAGGCGCAGGGCGACAACATCCCGGCGCTCCAGCTGTACGAGCGGACGGGGTTCAGTGAAATCTGCGGTTATCGCTACCGCACCGCAGGATGAGCCTCAGCTGCTGTCTCCGTACGAATAGGGTGAGCCCCGGGGTGATAAGTCCCGGGGCCCGTAGCAGCCCTACTGGAATTGAGAGGTACCGGCAGGGCAAGTGATGAAGCCGTGCGGCATCCTGCCGGAAAAGGCGTCAGATGCCGGCGAAACCGGAAAGACCCGTCTGGACCGGGACGGGGCCGGTGACCTGGAGGCCCGCGCCACCCGAGATCCCCGCACCGGCCAGCATCGACAGACCGGGAAGGGCGGGCAGAGCGGACTCGGCGGACTGGACGACCTCGCCGAGGATACCGCCGGAGACGTTGTCCAGGTCGCTGTCGGCGATCTCGCGCGTCTCGACCTGGGGGGTGAAGTCCTTACGCATGGCTAGCCATTCCCTTCACTGCATTTTCGGGGGGTGTCGAACTGAATTCGGCCGACCGGCTGGCGGGCCGACTCGACCGTGCACGGTCGCCTGGTATCCGGGAGCCAGATGTGCAGCCTTCCGCTTGACGCGAGATCAAAGCACGTCAGCGGGGTGGTCGGCCAGCACGACCTGTCCGTAATTTCTGTAGACGTTCTGGTATCTGGACATGCCGCCAGGTGGCGTTTATCGCTGGATGGTGACGGTTCCTTCACACGCTTTTCGGTGGCCGGCGCTCGTGAATGGTCCCCTGGTGTTGCCGCAGGGGGACATATCAACCCTTAAGGCGTGCGGCTGTTCGGTGAAGTGAGGGCCTGTAAGGAGAGTGTGACCTTTCTGGATGGATAGCGCGCACCGGTGACCAACCCGCCCGCGCTTGGGCCATGGAAGCGAACGTCTCACGAATGGCCGGGTCTCAGTACGTCACGGTGATCCGCCGTGCGGGGCCGTCCATGCGCACCACACCGCCGTACGGAATCACCAGTTGTGGATCGGTGTGGCCGAAGTCGACGTCGAAGACGGCCATGGTGTCCGGGGCGTACGCCGCCAGCGCGCGCAGTACCGACTCTCGCTGCTCATCCGCGTAACGCCGTTTGTCCTCGGCCGCGTTCGGCTGCTGGAAGGACCAGGCCTTGGCACGGCCCATCATGAGAGCGGGGAAGCGGGCCAGCAGACCCCGCTCGCCCAGTTGCGCAGGATGCGGAACACATCCTCTGCGCAGGGCAACTCCTCGGAGGTCTCCACGAAGAGCACATCGCCCTGGTAGGCGTCGGGGTCGTGCTCGATCTCGCGGTCGGCCATCAGCAGCCAGGAGACGATCTCCAGGCTGCCGCCCCAGGAGCGGCCTTCGACGACCAGATCGGGCTGGTGCCAGATCCAGCCCCCGGCCGGTTGCGACTGCGGCTCGGCGTCGAAGGTGGCCGGATCGGCCCAGTCGCGGGCGGTGTCGCGGTAGCTCTCGGCGGGACGAAGCTCGTAGGGACCCGAGGTGAACAGAGCCGCGCGGACCGAGTCGGCGGTCATCGGGTGGAGGGCGTACGGGCGGCCGATCTCGTTCATCACGCAGGCGCCGTGATAGCCGACGATGCCCAGATTCCGCAGAAAGAGCAGCAGGTTGGTGTTGTCGCTGTAACCGAAGAAGGGCTTGGGGTTGGCACGGATCAGCTCCCGGTCCAGCAGCGGTAGCACGGTGATCTGGTCATCACCGCCGATGCTGGCCATGACTGCCTTGACCGTCGGATCGGCGAACGCGGCGTGCAGGTCGTCGGCGCGTTCCCGCGGAGTCGAGTCCATCTTCCGGGTCGCCGGATATTCCACCGGTTCCAGACCGAACTCCGCACGCAGCCGCCGGAGCCCCAGCTCGTACGGGAGTGGGAGAGCCCCCGCCAGCCCGGAGGACGGCGAGACGACCGCTATACGGTCGCCGGGCATGGGCTTGGGCGGATAGGCCGGTGACTTCATGAGGGCGAGAGTAGGGGCATCGCTGCCTGCCGATCACCTCCGTTTTCCGCCGGCGAGCCGACCGGATCAGCATCGCGCCACCGGCATCGGCTGGCCTCAGCAACGTCTCAACAACCCTGAGGAGCAGTACATCCAGCCGTTCGTGGTGGCGACTACGGCAAGATGATCGGCATGAGTCGTACGCCCGCTCTCTCGCGAACCCCCGTGCCGAGTCGGCTCGGCAGGCTGACCGCCACCGAACGCCGGGTCTGGCAGGCCTTCCCCCACGGTGAGTTGGTCGATCTACGGACCGGTGACCCCGAGGTGGATGACCCGCAGAACGCTCACGAGTGGTCCGCCGACCGCGTGGTGCGGGGTGAGGTGATCGCCTCCCTGCTGCTCGGCGCGTGCCCGGCCGCGTCCGGAGCCGTGGCGGCCGTCCGGCTCGTCGGAGCGCGGATCACCGGAGAACTCTTCGTCGACCATGGCGAGGTCAACTCTCTTCTGCTGCTGCGCGGATGCCGGTTCGAGGGACCGATCGATCTCGATGATGCCGTCACCGAATCGATCGACCTGAGTGGATCGCAGCTGACCACTCTCAGCGCGTACGGAACGCATGTGCGCGGCACGTTGGACCTGCGCGGCACCGTGGTCACCGGCGAGGGCCACCGCGCCGTACACGCCGACGGCATCCGTATCGACGGCAGTCTGCTCGCCAACGGAGCGGTGATCACCGGCTCGTTCGACCTGATCAACGCACTGATAGCCGGTCAAGTGGCATTCACCGAAGCGAAGCTGGCCAACACCGCTCCCGGCGGCACATCACTCAACGCAGGCGGCATGCGGGTCGGACGGAGCCTGCTGGCCCAGCGACTTGAGACGCTGGGCGAACTGCGGCTGCCGGGTGCGCACATCGGTAGCGCGCTGCAACTGGACGGCGCCACGCTGAACGGCCTCGGCCGCCCCGCGTTGCACGGTGACTCGCTGACGGTGGCCAGTGACGCCTCCTTCTGCCCGCACCGGGACGTGGAGGATGTGCAGTGCTTCACCGCCTCCGGTACGGTGCGCCTGCCGGGGGCGAGGTTCGGCGGCGGACTCAACATGAGCGGCGCACGGCTCGACCCGGCGGCGGGTCACTCCGCCCTGCGCGGTGGCGGAATGGTCGTCGAGGGGAGCCTGCGCCTCGACGGAGGGTTCCACACCGACGGCGAGATCCGGTTGACGGGGGCCCGTATCAGCGGACACCTGGACCTGCGCGGTATGGACAGCCCCGACGCGCTTCTGACGCTGTACGCAGCCAACGCCCTCGGCGGTATCCGTGACGAACTCGGCGCCTGGCCAGGCCGGTTGAACCTGGACGGCTTCACCTACGGCCCGTTCAGCGACTACTACGCGGCGGCGGAGCGGCTGCGCCTGATCGAGCGCCAGGTGAAGCGCGCCGACCGAAGCCAGGTCGGCGGCTTCCGGGCCCAACCGTACGAGCAACTGGCGGCCTACTACCGCTCGCTCGGCAACGACGGGGAGGCCAGGACGGTCCTGCTGGCGAGGCAGCGGGCACAGCGCGCCAAACTGCCCTGGTGGCAGCGGATACCCGGCCACCTCCTCGATCTGCTGGTCGGCTATGGCTACCGGCCGCTACGGGCGGTCGGCTGGGCGATCGGCCTGCTGGCGGCGAGCAGCGCGTACTTCAGCGTGGTGAAGCCGGATCACGTCAGCATGGAGGACCGTTCGGTGTTCAACCCGGTGCTGTATGCCGCCGACCATCTGATCCCGGTCATCCGGTTCGGCCAGAACGACGTGTGGCAGTACCACGGTGCGGCCGCGGTGGTCACGGTCGTGCTCACGGTGCTCGGTTGGACCTTGGGGATCGCGATCGCGGCGGCGGCGAGCCGTACTCTCACCCGCAACTGAGACCGCGGGGCGCGCGGACTATCTGACGTGGTGGGCAACCATGGTGGCGCTGTTGACCAGGTACTCCAGTGGTCCGCGCCGGAAGAAGCGCGCCCAGACGGCGGCCAGCAGCGTGATGGCCGCGACGAAACCCAGCAGCACGGGCAGGGGCGAGCCGGGTACCTCCTTGATGCCCAGGGCCCAGATTCCGGCGATGTTGAACACGTAGGCGGTCAGGGACATGGTGCCGACGGTGATGACCGGTGTGGCGAGTCGCCGGAAGCGCGGCAGCCGGTCGGTAGCGGCGATGCAGGCCGTGAGGACGGCGATGGCGACGCCGGTGTTGCTCAGGATCGACAGCGTGGTCTCACTGTGCGGGGAGGCCACCAGCAGCCAGGCGGGAGTGTCGCCGGTCGGGTCGCCGACGAGGTCGGACCACCAGGCCGACGCGGCGGACCCGGTGCCGTCGCCGGATGCGCCGATGGCGGCGGAGACACCCGGGAACAGGTGGAGCGCCAGCCAGGAGCCCCCGCTGCCGAGGACGGCCAGCACGCCCCCGGCGACGGCCAGCCGCAGCCGGACGGTGGCCGAGGCGAGGTCGAGCCGGGCCACCGCCATCCCGGCGATCACGTAGGGCATCCAGGTCAGCACCGGATAGGCGCCGGTGAAGAGCAGGTCGACGACCCCGTCCGTGCCGCTGATCCGGGCGAGCGGGTCATGGTCGATCACGGTCTCGGCCCAGGTTCCGGTGTCGATGGACAGCCGCACCACGTACAGCACCTGCGGCAGGACCAGCGCGCTGACCGCGGCCAGGGCGGCCAGGGCGCCGGCGCGCAGTCGGCGCAGGGGGAGGGCGAGGACGAAGTACAGGCTGTAGAACGCGAGAATCACGTCGACCTGCGTGCCGGCCATGGTGAGCGCGGTGCCCAGCACGAGCAGGATGAGGGAGCGGATCAGCACCCTGACGACGGACTGCCGGCCCTCCAACCCGGTCTTGGGGACGCGGCGGCCGGTCAACAGGACGAGCGAGAAGCCGGCCAGAAGAGCGAAGAGCGCGGAGGACCGGCCGTGGCACACCTCCATCAGACGACCGGTGATCCCCCCGACGGACGGGTCGGGTCCGACGTGGGCGGCGTACATGCCGAAGATCGCGAGACCGCGAGCGAGGTCCACACCGACCAGGCGGCCGACCATCGGAGGGCGGGTTCGGGGGGCTGGTGAGGAGGCCGCGGGCGCCTGCTCGACCGTGGAAGCGTCGTGCGTCATACATCCAGTCTTGGCTGTGGGAGGTCTCAACAGGCCGCATTTTTCCATGAGTTCGGGCCATGGTCGGCAAAGGTCCGCCGACTGGCCCTGTTCAGCCCGTTGCGGCGCCATCCGAAGGGGTGACGCCCTTTCGACGCGTCCCGGCGGGCGGTCACAGGGCCCCGATTTCTGGACTTGCAGGTCCATTTTTGCCGACCTGCGGTTCCCCTGTTCGACGGTCCGGGCAGCAGCGCCGCGGCAGCCGAAGCGAAGGAAGGTCCCTGATGCACGCGATCATGATGGGCGAATACGGCGGCCCGAAGGTCATGACCTGGACCGAACTGCCGGACCCCGCACCGGGCACGGGCGAGGCGCTCGTGCGGCTCGGTGTGGCGGGGGTGAACTACATGGACACCGGCCCGGGGTCGTCAGTCGGCGGTGGCGCAGGCCGCCCGTAGCCGCATCATCCAGGGTCGCGACCCCGACCCCCTTCTCCCGAAGGACCTGCGCGGCGCCTTCGGCGACGCGCGCCCGCGTGGCCTGCCCCTTCGGCGTCAGAGCCCCTTGCATGGTTCCGCCCGCAAAATGGACTGCTGGGTTCACTCTAGGTCGGCGGGGTAGGGCAGCAAGGCGCGTCGTGCGTTGCGCATCCGCACCCGGGCGCGGGCGTCAGCCGGGCTTCGTCGCACGGAGTGCGAACAGGAGCGGAATCCTCGGCTCGGGTTCCGGTAGGCGCCACCAGCCGTTCTCCGCGGGGACCATGGTGCCGAAGCGCTTCCAGGGCAGCAGGCCCGTCTCACGCAGCAGATCCAGGCGCAGACCGGCGCCGGTCACGGCGCCGACCGTCTCGCCGATGCCGTGCCGCCACTCGTAGCTGGTCGTGGCTTCCCGCAGCGGCGGGCCGTCGGTGTAGGTGTGGGGAGAGTCGATTCTGATGGGACCCGCGCCACCCAGGTAGTCATGGCGCAACAGCAACTCGCGCTCACCGGGGTGCGGAACCGGGCCGAGGGCGTTGAGCAGCGGATGGAACTCCACCACGTACAGCAGTCCACCCGGCCGTAGCAGCGCCCCGACGACCTCCGCCCATCTGCACAGGTCCGGTAGGTAGCACAGCGCGCCCTTGCCCGTGTAGACCACGTCGAACCGGCGCCCATCGAGCGCCTCGACGGCCTGGTGGACGTCGGCCTGTACGAACTCGATGTGCCGTCCCGCCTCGGCCGCCAGCCGACGAGCCTGCACGATGGACTCGCCGGAGAAGTCCAGGCCGACGGTGTGGGCCGCGCCCCGGTCGGCGAACGCCTGCGACTCGGTGCCCAGATGGCATTGCAGGTGCACCACGTCCCGGCCGTGGAGTTCGCCGAGGTCCTCCCATTCGAAGGGCGCGAACCAGTCGGATGCGGACCGGGAGCCGTCCAAACCGTAGAAGTCACTGGCGACGTGCACAGGAGTGCGGGCGTCCCAGTTCCTGGCGTTGGCCCGCAGCATGCCCTCGGTCGTCAGGTCTCCGTCTTCATGGCCGTCTTCAGAGGTCATACGACTGTTTCTACCGTCAGCGCGATCGTCGTGTGCGAAGAACGCGCTTTCTTCCCGCTGCCAAGCAGGTGATCCGCGCGTACAGCGGCCTGAAGAGCGTTCACCCGCTCGATACGGGGCAGCCGGACCCGGCCCGGTACCCGCCCGACAAGGGCATCGGCCTCGCGGGGTCGGCCATGGGGGGTGTCGTACACCCAGGTGATCGGCGGCCTGGCTGCCAGGCCCGGGTGGCAGGCACGCTGACCCGACAGCGCTCCTCGGCGCTTCCTTCCCGTCCACGACCTGTGAATGGACCGCACACGTGCACCACGACGACACCGCCCGCCAGACAGTCCTCGATCAGTTGCGCCGTACCGCCGGTGACCCGCACCGCCGCATCGTGTTGACCGGCGCCACCGTGGTCACCATGGACGCGGAACTCGGCGTGCTGCAAAACGCCGACCTGCTCATCGAGGGCCGTGCCATCGCCGCCGTCGGCCGCGACCTTATTGCCGCCGACGGCGCGATCGTCATCGACGCGACCGGCACGATCCTCACCCCGGGGTTCGTCGACACCCACCGCCACGCCTGGGAGGCCCAGCTTCGGCGGATCATGCCCGACGTCGACGACCTGGGCTCCTATGTGACCGCCACCCTCCTCGGCTACGCCCCCGCCTACCGGCCAGAGGACATGTACATCGGGACGAAGCTGGCCGCGCTGACCGCGCTCGACAGCGGAATCACCACGATGCTCGACTTCTCCCACAACTCCCGTACGCCCGCGCATTCCGACGCCGCCGTGCAGGCCCTGGTGGACACCGGCATCCGCGGGATCCACGCGGCCATGGGTCCGCACTTCGGCGAGTGGGACCGCCAGTGGCCCGGCGACCTGGCACGTCTGCAGGACCAGTTCGGCAGCGACCTGCTGACCTTCCGGCTGGGCACTCTTGCCACGGACGAGATCGCCGGTCCCGACCTCGCCTACGGGCCCGAAATCGCCCGCCTGGCGAAGGAGCTCGGGGTCGGGGTGAGCGTCGACGCGGTCTTGGGGGCCTCCTCCTCCCAGGCGATCCTGGAGTGGGAACGGCAGGGCCTGCTCGGCCCCGACCTCACCCTCATCCACTCCACCGGCCTGACCGGCGAGGCATGGAAGGCCATCGGCGACAGCGGCACCACGATCGCCCTCGCCCCGACCTCCGACGCCCAGATCGGCCTGGACACCGCGGTCCCAGCCGTCGACGAGGCACTGTCCGTGGGGGTGCGTCCCGGCCTGAGCATCGATGTCGAAGTCGCCCTGGCCAGCGACATGTTCACCCAGATGAGGACGCTGCACGCCATCCAGCGGATGCGCGCGGTCAACGCCGTGCACGGTACCGACCGCGAACCGGTGCGCATCGGCGCGGCGGACGTGCTGGACTTCGCCACACTGCAGGGCGCACGCACCAACGGCCTGCAGGACGTGGTCGGTTCGCTGACCCCCGGCAAGCAGGCCGATCTCCTGGTGATCAATGCCGAAGAGATCAACAACATGCCCTTGAACGACGCGATCGGCACCGTCGTCCTCGGCTCGGACGCCCGGAACATCGACGCCGTCTTCGTCGCCGGACAGGTCCGCAAGTGGAACGGCCGCGTCCTTGACATCGACATCCAGGCACTGCGCCGCGAGACGGCCGCCTCACGCGACCGCATACTCACTGCCACTTCCTGATCCACCTCAAAGTGGTCTGTACCGGTACACGTCCGGCGGATGCGCGGGGCCGACCGCCCGATTGCGGGGTCGGCCCCGCGTGGCCGGATGGGTCAGCAGCGCTGTCGCCGGGGCCATGGCCGATGGTGCAGTCGCCGGGGTTGTTCAGGCCGCCGGAGGCGGCGCCGCTGACGGCTACGTACGTGGCGGCGCGCCTTCGGCTACGGCGGCGGGCTGACCCCGGCCGATCGGCGGGCGAACTGCCCAAGCCGGTGATCCGGTCGCCCCGTTCGTGACGGACCTCAGGTCGCGCGCACCCGGAGGCGGCGTGCGCCTGCCGCCTCCGGGTGTCGCGGGTGGGATCTCGCGGCTACCGGCGAGTGGTGAGGCCGTAACCGTAGCGGAAGAGCGGATCGTAGTTCTTGTCGCCGACGTTGACCGGTTCCTGCGCCTCGCTGCGCGGCCAGCTCACCGGCAGCTTGCCGCTGAAAGCGTGCCTCCCGAACAGCACGTCGGCCACGCCTTCACCTTCGCTGCCGGGCAGCCAGGACATCACGAAGGCGTCGATCTTCGGCAGTTCGTCGGTGACGATCTGCGGGCGGCCCGAGACATCAAGGACGACGCAGGTTTTGATGGCGCCGCAGACCTTGTCGATATTGGCCCGGTCGGTGGCTGAAAGGTTCAGTGTGTGGCCGTTGTTGCCCACGTCGCCCATGCCCTCGGCGTACGGGGTCTCACCGATCACCACGATGCCCACGTCGTAGCCACTGGTCGGCGCGGAGGCGTCCGCGGCGTACGTCACATGGGAGGCGTTCTGCTCGATGCCCCGCAGGATGGTGGTTCCGGGGAAGGAGGTGTTGCCGGACTGGCCCTGCCAGGTCACCGTCCAGCCACCGGCCTGGTTGCCCAGGTCGTTGGCGTTGACGCCCGCGACGTAGATGCGCTGGGAGGACTTGAGCGGCAGCGCGTGGCCGGTGTTCTTCAGCAGCACCTGCGACTCGGCGACGGCGCGGCGCGCCACCGCGCGGTGGGCCGGAGAGCCGATCGTGTGGATGTTGGTGCGGTTGGTGTAGGGGTGCTCGAAGAGCCCCAACTCGAACTTGGCGCGCAGGATCCGCCGTACCGCGTCGTCGATGCGGGACGTGGACACCTGCCCGGCCTGCACCTCGCCGATGAGCGTCTGCTCGAACTTCGCGGCGTCGTAGGGCTCCATGAACATGTCGAGCCCCGCGTTGACCGCGGTGCGCACCTGGGTGGGATAGTCGCCGGGAAGTTGGTGGATGGCCTCCCAGTCGCTGATCAGGAAGCCCTTGAAGCCGATCTTCTCCTTCAGGACGTCGGTCAGCAACTGCTTGTCGGCGCTCATCTTGACCGGAGTGTGATCGCTCCCGTCGGTCCACTGGACGCTGGAGTACGAGGGCATGATGCTGCCCACGTGGTGCTGCCGCACGGCCGGGACGTAGGGGGCGAGGTCGATCTGCGCGAAGTGCTGGTGGTCGGTGATCGTCACGCCCTGGTCGATCTTGTACGTGCCGGTGGTCGACGTGCCGTACGTCGTGTCGCCGTCTCCGGCGTAGTGCTTGGCCGTTGCCAGGACGTGGTCGGGACGGGCGAGGTCCTTGGTGTCGGTGCCCTGGAAGCCGTCGATCGCGGTCTCCATCTGGGAGACCAGGTTGGGATCCTCGCCGAAGCTCTCGTACGTGCGGCCCCAGCGCTCGTCCCGCGTGACGCACAGGCATGAGGCGAAGACCCACTGCGGGCCGGTGGCCCGGGTCTCGGTCGCCGTGACGTGCTCCTCTTCCCGCACCAGCGCGGGGTCGCGGGTCGCGCCCATCGCGATGTTGTGGGGGAAGACGGTGGCGCCGACGAGGTTGTTGTCGCCGTGCACCGAGTCGATGCCGTACAGCAGTGGGATGTGCAGCCGGGTCGCCAGCGCGTGCGACTGGTAGCCGTCGATCATGTCCGCCCACGCGGCAGGCGTGTTCGGGGTCGGCGTCGAACCGCCGCCGGACAGCAGCGAGCCGAGCTGCAGACCGGTGATCTGGCTCTGGTCCGCGTCGACGGCGCCGCGCTCCGCCTGCGTCATCTGGCCGACCTTCTCCTGCAGCGTCATACGGCCGAGCAGGTCGCTGACGCGCTGCTCCACCGGGAGCCTGGGATTGAGGTACGGCGCCGTCGAGCCGTCGGAGGGTGTCGGGGCCGCGGTGTGCGCCGACGCCGCGGGCACCGCCGTGACGGCCAGTGCCGTGGCGGCGAGCAGCGATCCTACGAGGCGTGCGCTGCGGAATCGGCGGGTGCGCAACGGCGGTTGACCGCTGTGCGTCGAGGGGTGGGGTCTCAAGCTGTCCTCCCGGGAGGGGGTCGGCCTGCTGCGAAGGGGCTCCGTCGAAGTGACCTGTCAGGGGCGGCGGCTGCCCGCTCCACGCGCGGTTCGAGCGGTGAGCAGGGTGGGTTGACGCGCTCCGGACAAGCCTGCCAAGTGCTGGTACAGACCTTCTCGCCGTGTCAATCCGCGGTCAAGGTGTGTAACCGCGGCAATGTGAAGTGTCGTCACAGCTACACAGGTTGAACGGACCCACACTGCCGTCCGCCGGTGATCGACGATCACTGGTCCGCCCGGGGTTGGGGCGACGGCGGCAGGGGCATACACTCCGGCAACCAACGGCACTAGGGGCAGGCGGACCAGCGGCAGACGGCGTTCCCCGCCCGGTTTCGGCCCGAGAACACCTGCGAGGTCGACCGCATTGAGCGACGAGATGGCGACCACCCGGCCGCAGAGCACCGGAGTGCGGCTCACCGTGAGGGATGTCCTCGAACTGGAGCTGGTGGCGTCCTGGGGAGCGGAGGTGGTGGCCGGGGCCCGGCATCTGGACCGCCCGGTGCGCTGGTTGCACGTCGCCGAGGCGACCGACGTGGGAGTGATGCTGACCGGCGGCGAGATGGTACTGACCACCGGTCTGCTGCTCGCCGGCGACGACCGCACCCAGGTCGAGTACATCGAGTCCATGCGCCGTGTGGAGGCGGCGGCGGTCGTGCTGGGACTGGGCCGGGCCTTCCGGACCACCCCGGAGGCGATGCGCCGGGCCGCGGAACGGTGCGGGGTGCCGCTGATCGTGCTGCACCATCCGGCGCCCTTCGCGCGGCTCACCGAGGAAGTGCACGCCCGCTTGGTGCACGGACGGTTCGCCGCGCTCAACCTCTCGGAGCGGATCACCTCCTCGCTCACCACGCTGAACCTCTCGGGAGCCTCGCTGCAGCAGCTGCTGGACGAGATCGCCTCCTACAGCGGATGCCCCGCGGTGATGGTCAACCTGGCGCACCGGGTGCTCGCCACGGCCGGTGACCGAGGGGCGCTCAGCGAGCTGTTGCGCGACTGGGACCGGGTGTCCCGGCAGGTCGTCGCTCTGGTCGGCAGCGGACCGGTCACGGTGGGCCCCGACGGCTGGATCGTCGCGGCGCTGGAAGCACGCGGTCGGCAGTGGGGGCGACTGCTGCTCTTCGGATACCAGGGCTCCGCCGAGTTCGGTCAGGTGCTCGGCCACCGTGCGGCCGAGGCCCTGGCGATGCACCGGCTCCTCGGCGACCGCGACCGGGGCTGGGAGGACCAGGCGGCGGAGTCGCTGCTCACCGATCTGGCCTCGGGCATGGTCCGGCCGGAGCAGTTGCTGCCCCGCGTGCGGGCCGCAGGACTGCCGGTCAACCGGCGCACCTTCGTGCCCATGGTGGTCCGATGGCTCGGCAACGCCCCGGCCGCCGCTGGTGACGAGGCGGGCCGGGACGAACTGCCGGAGACGATCGACCGGATCCTCGCCGAAGAGGCGACGGCCGGGCTGGTCGCGCGTGTCGGCGCCGACGGGACCGCCGTCCTGTTGAGCATCCCGGGCGACCATGACGCCGACGCGGCGGTGCGCCGGGTCGCGGTGCAGCTGCATGAGAGGGTCGCGGCGCGCGGCAGGACGGTCGTGGTCGGTGCGGGCTTCGGCTGCCCGGCACTCGACGAGGTGCGCAGGTCCTTCGTCGAGGCGGTGCACGTCGCGGACGCCGCGGTGGCCAGCCCTCCGGCGGGCCCGGTGGCCCGGCTACGGGACGTACGGCTGCGCGGACTGGTACGACTGCTGCGCAACGAGCCGGAGTTGCAGGCCTTCATCGAACGCGAACTCGGCCCGCTGCTCGACAACCAGCAACTGCTCGACGTGCTGCGGACCTATCTGCGGACCGGCCGGAACAAGACGCTGGCGGCCCAGGTGCAGCACGTCAGCCGTCCCGCGCTCTACCGGCGGCTGCAGAGCATCGAGTCCCTCCTCGGGACCGACCTGGACGACTGGGAGCAGCTGACGTCGCTCTACGTCGCCCTGCTCGCCCATGAGGCACAGCGTGCCGCGGGCCTGGAATCCGCCCGCTGATCCGGGGGGCCGGTGACCGCGGCGGTCGCGCTGCCGCGGTCACCGGCCCCGGGCGCGGTCAGGCCACCGTGTCCCCGGTGAGCGGGGCCGCCACCGGCTCCGCCGCGTCGACGCTCCGGACGGCGGGGGCCGCCCGGGTCAGGATGACGTAGAGCACGAGGGCGGAGGCGACGCCGACCGCCCAGCCGTAGTCGGCCAGCGGCTTGAGGAAGGGGATGAGCCCGTCGGTCGGGAACGGACCCTGTTTGACGCCCTTGGCGTCGACCGTCGAGTACGAGCCGCCGACCGCCAGCACACCACCGACGACGAAGGCGGCGACGGCACGCCAGTTCCAGCCACCGCTGTACCAGTACCGGCCTTCGGGGCGGTAGAGCTCGGCCAGTTGGAGGTGGGTGCGCCTCAGGATCCAGTAGTCGGCGATGAGGACACCGGCCACGGTGCCCAGCAGGCCCCCGACCACTCCCAGCCAGGTGAAGATGTAGATGTGCGGGTTGGAGACCAGCTTCCACGGGAAGATGGCGACGCCGACGACGCAGGTGATGAGCGCTCCGGTACGGAAGTTGATGAGTTTCGGCCAGAGGTTGGCGAGGTCGTAGGCGGGACTGACGACGTTGGCGGCGATGTTCACCGAGAGGGTGGCGATCAGCACCGTCAGCAGTGCGAGCAGAACGCCCGCGACGCTGTCCATCTTGGCGGCCAGCGCGATCGGGTCCCAGATCGGTGTGCCGTAGACGGCCTGCGAGCCGGAGGTGACCAGCACCGAGAGCAGCGCGAACAGCGTCATGGTGGTGGGCAACCCGAGCGCCTGGCCGCGGATCTGCGCACGTTGACTGCCGCCGAAGCGAGTGAAGTCGGGAATGTTGAGGGAGAGGGTCGACCAGAAGCCGATCATTCCCATCAAGGAGGGGAAGAAGACCTTCCAGAAGCCGCTGCCCCAACCGAGCTTGGTGGGCTGGGAGAGCAGCGGACCGAAGCCGCCGGCCTTGACCGAGATCCACACCAGCAGCGCGAGGGCACCCGCGATCACGAACGGCGCTGCCCAGTTCTCGATGCGCCGCAGGGTCTCCATACCGCGGGCTATGACGGCGAGTTCGATCGCCCAGAAGAGGAAGAAGGACAGCCACTGGGTCCACGGATAGCCGCCGATCGGCGATGCGTTCTGCCAACCGTGGCCGAGCAGCTTGCCGGAGAGCAGGAAGATGCCCTCGCCGCCGATCCAGGACTGGATGCCGAACCAGGCACACGCGACAAGGGCTCGTACCAGGGCGGGAAGGTTCGCGCCGCGCAGCCCGAAGGAGGCGCGGGCGAAGACCGGGAACGGTATTCCGTAGCGGGTGCCCGCGTGGCCGGTGAGCAGCATCGGCGCCAGCACGATCACATTGGCCAGGGCGATGGTGAGGACGGCCTGCTTCCAGTCCATGCCCAGCGCGACCAGGCCGGAGGCGAGGGTCCAGGACGGAATGTTGTGGGCCATACCGACCCACAGGGCGAGGAAGTTGTAGGTGGTCCAGCGCCGGTTCGCCACCGGGACCGGTTTGAGGTCCTCGTTGGCGAACCGGGGGTCGGTCAGGGTGAGCCCGGCGGGCAGTTCGATCCGTCCGTCGGGGTGGGCTGTCTGGGACGTTGGCTGTGCGGCTGCGGACATGTACGGCCACCTCGGTTCGCGGTCGTCGCGGGGGAGAGGGGACAGGAGGACCGGCGGCCGCGGCGTCGGGGCCGGACGGACGTACGAAGCATTGTCGCGTAGTGCGGGTAGAGCTGGCGAGGCGTCAGGCCAGCGCCGGTATGACGCTCTTTCCGTAGGCGTCGACGGTGGATTCGATGGCGTCGTGCATGGCGTAGACCGCGAACTGGTCAACTCCCAGGGAGCGAAGGTGCTCCAGCTTCTCGATGTGCGCCTCGACCGGGCCGATGAGGCAGAAGCGGTCCACGATCGCGTCGGGGACGAACGCCGTGTCGGGATTGCCGCTGCGGCCGTGGTGGCGGTAGTCGTACCCTTGGCGGTCCTTGATGTAGTCGGTCAGCGCCTCCGGCACCATCTCCGAGTGCTCGCCGTAGTGGGAGACCAGGTCGGCGACGTGGTTGCCCACCATGCCACCGAACCAGCGGCACTGCTCCCGCGCATGGGCGAGCGCCTCGGGCGAGTCGTCGGCCGTGACGTACGCGGGGGCGGCGACGCAGATGGTGACCTCGGCGGGATCGCGGCCCGCTTCGACGGCGGCCTGGCGGACCGCCTTGACCATCCACTCCGTCAGATAGGGGTCGGCGAGTTGGAGGATGAAGCCATCCGCCTGGCGACCCGTGAGGGCCAGCGCCCTGGGGCCGTAGGCGCCCATCCAGATCGGCAGTGCGGCGCCTTCCGAGACCCAGGGGAAGCGCATGGCGGTGCCGTCGACCTCGGCCTCGCGGCCCTCGGCGAGCTCTTTGATGGCGTGCATCGCCCGGCTGAGCCGGTCGAGCGTGGCGGGCTTGCGCCCGGCGACCCGCATGGCCGAGTCACCGCGGCCGATACCGCAGACCGTACGGTTGCCGAACATGTCGTTGAGGGTGGCGAACAGGGAGGCGGTCACCTCCCAGGTGCGGGTGGCCGGGTTGGTGACCATCGGACCGACGATCAGACGCTCGGTCTGAGCGAGGATCTGGCTGTAGACGACGAAGGGTTCCTGCCACAGCACAACCGAGTCGAAGGTCCAGCCGTAGCTGAAGCCCGCGCCCTCGGCGCGCGTCATGCGCTCCACGAGCAACCGCGCGGGCGGGTCGGTCTGGAGCACGAGGCCGAAGTCCACGGCGTTCACCTTTCGTTGGTGCTGGCTGGTGGTGGCGGGTCAGATGAGGTACTGACAGGTGGTGCGGGACTGGTAGCGGCCGTGGCCCGGGCGGCCGAGGTACCGCTCGCCGTCCACCACGACGGTGCCGCGGGACAGTACGGTGCGGGCCTTGCCGGTGACGCGCTCGCCCTCGTACGCCGAGTAGTCGACGTTCATGTGGTGGGTATCGGCGGAGATGACCTGCTCGGCGTGCGGATCGTAGATGACGATGTCCGCGTCGGCGCCGGGGGCGATGGTGCCCTTGCGCGGGTAGAGGCCGAACATCCTGGCCGGGGTGGCACAGGCGAGCTCTATCCAGCGGCGGCGTGAGATGTGTCCGTCGACGACGGCCTGGTGCAGCAGGTCCATCCGGTTCTCCACGCCCGGCAGACCGTTGGGGATCCTGGAGAAGTCACCGCGGCCCAGTTCCTTCTGGCCGGTGAAACAGAACGGGCAGTGGTCGGTGGAGACCACCGACAGGTCGTTGGTGCGCAGCCCCCGCCACAGGGCGGCCTGGTGCTCGCGCGGGCGCAGCGGTGTGGAGCAGACGTACTTGGCGCCCTCGAAGTCCGGCTCGGCGAGCTCGTCGGTGGACAGGAAGAGGTACTGCGGGCAGGTCTCGCCGAAGACGTTCAGTCCCTTGTCACGGGCCTGCGCGAGCTCGGCGACGGCCTCCTCGGCGGAGACGTGCACCACGTACAGCGGCGATCCGGCCACCCGGGAGAGCTGGATGGCACGGTGTGTGGCCTCGGCCTCCAGCAGGGCCTTGCGTACCTCACCGTGGTAGCGCGGATCGGTGTGACCGGCGGCGAGTGCCTGTTCCACCAGCACATCGATGGCGATGCCGTTCTCCGCGTGCATCATGGTGAGCCCGCCGTTGTCCGCGCACCGCTGCATGGCCCGCAGGATCTTCCCGTCATCGCTGTAGAACACGCCTGGATACGCCATGAACAGCTTGAAGGAGGTGACTCCCTCCTCGACGAGCAGGTCCATCTCCTTGAGCGAGTCCTCGGTGACATCGGCGAGGATCATGTGGAAGCCGTAGTCGATGGCGCACCGGCCGTCGGCCTTGGCGTGCCAGGCGTCGAGGCCTTCGCGCAGCGACCGGCCGACGCTTTGCACCGCGAAGTCGACGATGGTGGTGGTGCCGCCCCAGGCCGCCGCGCGCGTACCGGTCTCGAAGGTGTCGGAGGCGGACGTGCCGCCGAACGGCATCTCCATGTGGGTGTGCGCGTCCACCCCGCCCGGGATGACGTACTGCCCTGCGGCGTCGATGACGGTGTCCGCCGTCCAACTCTGCGTCAGGGCACTGCCCGTGGCGGCCAGCGCGACGACCCGCTCACCCTCGATCAGGACATCCGCCCAGACCTCTTCGGCGGCGGTGATGACAAGCCCACCACGTATGACGGTACGGGTCACGGTCTCTCCTCGTTCCTCTGCTGCTTCCGGCTCAGGCCTCGGTCAGCGGGCCGTACGCCTCGGGGCGGCGGTCGCGGTAGAAGGCCCACTGCTGCCGGACCTCGTCGATCAGACCCATGTCCAGGTCGCGGACGACCAACTCCTCCTCCTTGTCCGACGCGACGTCGCCGACGAACTGACCGCGCGGGTCGACGAAGTACGAGGTGCCGTAGAAGTCGTTGTCGCCGTACTCCTCCGCACCGACCCGGTTGATCGCCGCGACGAAGTACTCGTTCGCCACCGCGGCGGCGGGCTGCTCCAACTGCCAGAGGTAGGCGGACAGTCCGCGGCTGGTGGCGGAGGGGTTGTAGACGATCTCCGCGCCGGACAGGCCCAGGGCCCGCCAGCCCTCCGGGAAGTGCCGGTCGTAGCAGATGTACACCCCCACCTTCCCCACCGCCGTGTCGAACACCGGCCAGCCGAGGTTTCCGGGCTTGAAGTAGTACTTCTCCCAGAAGCCCTTCACCTGCGGGATGTGATGCTTGCGGTACTTGCCCAGGTAGGAGCCGTCCGCGTCGATCACGGCGGCGGTGTTGTAGCAGAAGCCCGGCCGCTCCACCTCGTACACCGGCACCACGATCACCATGCCAAGTTCCCTGGCCAGGGCCTGCATCCGTACGACCGTGGGGCCCTCCGGCACCGACTCGGCCCACCGGTAGTGCTCCGCTTCCTGTACCTGGCAGAAGTACGGCGCGTTGAACACCTCCTGGAAGCCGATGATCTGCGCACCCTGAGTGGCCGCTTCACGGGCCGCCCTCTCATGGGCATCGATCATCGTGTCGGTGCTGCCGGTCCAGGCGGTCTGGAACAGCGCTGCTCGAACCACTCGGCTCATCGATCGTCTCCTCGGGGAGCTCGGCGATTTCCAGGCGGCTGCGCCACCTGTAGACCGAGACATTAGGAGTCCGTCGACAAAGGGTGCAGTGCCACGCTGTAACGCAATGGGGCTCCATCCGTTCCGCTGCGAAACGCTGGGAAGCAAAGATCCCGCGCACGTCAAAACCCGGACCCACCAGGCACGACCTGTTGGTGTACTGCGCGGCCCAGGAGCTACTGGACAACGTGGTACGCCACTCCGGTGCCACGCATGCCCATGTCACCCTTGTCTGCGACACCGGGACACTTCGTCTGACAGTCACCGATGACGGTGTGGGCACGGACCGGGCACATCTGCGCCAACGGCTGAGCGCAGGCCACATAGGGTCGGCCTCCCAGCGCGTACGGGTCGAAGCCGCAGGCGGCCGTATGGAACACCTGCCGACCGACGACGGGACCCGGATCCGCATCACTGTGCCCCTGCCGCACTCCTCGGTACCCGCCGCCAGGAACTCGACCCGCTGATCCAGGAATCACCCCCGCCGCTTGTTGTCGCGCTCCGGACTGGCGAATCTGGCTGACAACCTTTCGTGTCGACGCACCAGACGTCCCAACGCGGTCGTTCAAATCGTGAACCACACTGGGCCCTTGACGCCTCCACTGATGCCATTGGAGCCTGTGCTTCGCGTCTCAAGTGAGCAGGGGGGACGGTTGGACGGTGATCAACGTTTCGCCGCGGAAGACGCGCACTGCGGGAGCGCACTGCTCGCCGACGGCGGGTTCGCGGAGTCGGCGGTGGGCTATCTCGGCGTCAACGACGGATGGACGCAGCTCTCCCACAACCACGGCCGAATGGCGCGTCGTCACGCCACGGCGGGTCCCGGAAACGTCGTGCAGTTGGGGCGGCTCCGTATGGACGGCCGCTCGCGCACCAAGGGGACCGTCGCGGTGGGATTCGGGCCTGACGCGGCGGCCGCGGTGGTGACCGCCCGTCGCTCCCCGCGGACCGGATTCCACGCCGCCGCCCGGCGATACGCGCGGCCGCCCGCTACACGCGACGCTGACGCGGCTCCCGGCCGCGGGTGGGGGGCAGTCCTTCCCCCGGGTCAGTCCTGCCCCCCACCTGCCACCAAGATTTGCGCACGCCCTACCCGTGGCGCTTCCCCCGGGCAGGCCCATCACCGGTCGACATGCCCTTCCACCGATCAGCCTCGGCCGATCGTCGCGGGAACGTCATCGGCCGGTCGCCCTGTCGGCCTTCCATCGCCGGCGGCGGCAGCACGCGCACCGCGACCGGTGCGGCCGGCGGGCGAGTTGATGACGGCCGTCGTCGAGGCGGGGTGCCGGTCAAGTGGACCGGACTCAGCCCCGGTCCCATTGGATGAGGTCCTCCCACGCGGGACCGTTCTGACGGCGTACGGCGGGTGGCTGCTCGGCGGCAGGGTGGCCCAGGCAGACGATCAACTCTGGACGCAGGCCCTCCGGGAGGTTGAGAATCGTGGCCGCCGCGGTCCGGCTGAAGGACGTGACCGGTCCGGCGGCCAGTCCGATGCCGTGCGCCGCGAGCAGCATCGTCGCCGCGGCGGTGCCCACGTCGATGTAGGGGCCGGGGCTGGCCGGGTGGAAGCCGTAGCTCTCGACCCGAGCCCAGTCGACGCAGACGACGACCGCGGCCGCGGGGCGTTGGAGCATCCCCGGCGAGACCATCCGCAGAGCGCGCAGGATCCGGGGACGGGTGACGGCGACGTACCGGTGTAGCCGCCGGTTTCCGGCGTGGGGTGCGTAGCGTGCGCTGTCGAGCACGGTCTTGAGCTGATCCTGCTGGACGGGGTCCCGCGTCATGGCCCGTACGACGCGGCGGGAGCGGATCGCCTGGAGCACGGGGTCGTTCACGAGGCAGATCCGTCCAGGTCGAGTGAGGTGACCAGATGCGCGGCCACGGACCGGCACAGTGCGTCGAGTCGCTCGACGTATCCGCCGGGGTCACCGGCTTTGACGGCCGTCTCGGAGAACCCCTTGCGAACGTCGAGCAAGAGCGGCCGCAGTCCGGTGCCTGCCCTGGGCGCGATCATCTCGGCCAGCCGGCCTGCCGCCGTGAGCAGGCGCATCGGCGCGTACTCGGCCGCCTCGTCCATCTGGGTGCGGGCGGCGGTCACCAGGTAGGCGAGGAGTTCGACGGCATCGTCTTCGTCGAGCACGAGAGGTGGAGACACCACAGCCCCTTTCGCCGGCCCTGGCAGCCGTCCTCGTGGACCGCCGCCCGCACAGCGGCGGTGACCCATGTCAGCAGTCTCCCGCTGAAGTCCACGCGCGGCTTGTCGAGGGCGCGCACCCGACCGGACGCCGAGCTGGTCGCCGGCACCGCGGGCGCCTACGCGACCACGGCTGCGGCACCGGCACGCACGACACCGCGTTCTCGCACCGTTGGGTGAAGCCATGGCCGGCAACGATGGACGATCAGTCGACGCGGAGGGCAACCGCGACCCATGAGCCGGATCCACAGTCGTCAGCGGGACGCCGATCCCGCTCCTGAGCGCAGCCGCCTGGTGCCGCGCCGACACTGCCTTGAGCCCTGACGGCCGCCGTCCGCCGAGGGGAGGCGCATCGCACAGCGGGCGACGGCGCCGGGCGTCCAGCGGGCCACCGGGTTGCCGAGCCAGCGGGTGCCCGCCGGGACATGTTCGCCGCCCATCACCAGGGACGAGGGGCCGACTGCGGCGCCGTCGCCGATCACCGCGCCGGGGAGGGCGATGGAGTGCGGCCCGAGGGTTGCTCCCGGCCGCAGCTGGACCGCGTCGACCCGCATCAGGCGGTCGTGGAACAGGTGCGTTTGCAGCACGCAGCCGCGGTTGACGCTCGCCCCGTCCCCGAGCCGGACCAGATCGGGCTCCGGCAACCAGTGGCTGTCGCACCACACACCTCGTCCGATGTGTGCGCCCAGCGTGCGCAGCCAGACGTTCAGCAACGGCGTGCCGACCAGATGGTGGCCGAACCAGGGGCTGGCCAGCGTCTCGACGAAGGTGTCGTACAACTCGTTGCGCCACACGAACGAGCTCCACAGCGGGTGTTGGCACGGTGTGAAGCGCCCGACCAGCACCCACTTCGCCGCGGTGGTGACCAACGACGCGATCACACCACCGGCCAGCAGCAGCGGGCCGACCAGGGCGATGGCCGCCGTCCAACCGAAGGCGCTGACCAGTTCCTCCAGGGCCAGGAACACCGCGTCGGCGAGGACGGCGCCGCACAACAGGGGGACTGCACGGCACAGTTCGATCGCGGCGCGGGCGACCACCAGGTGCATGGGCGGCTGGAAGGTGCGGCGTGGGTCGACGTGGTCGGGGCGGCGCGGCACGCTGAAGCCGGGGCGCCCCAGCCAGGACGTGCCGGGATCAAGGTGTGCGGGTGCGTCGGACAGGACGCCGATCAGGGCGTGGTCGGGCAGCGCACGGCCTGGCCCGACGATGCCGGAGTTGCCGACGAACGCCCGCCGTCCGACCGCGGATCGCCCCAAGCGCAGCCACGGGCCGTGCAGTTCGTACGGGGCGAGCAGCGTGTCGTCCGCGAGGAACGCGCCGCGCTCGACGCTGGTGAGCCGGGGCAGCGTCAAGGCGGTGGACACCTCCGCTCGGTGGCCCACCTTCGCGCCGCAGAGCCTGAGCCACAGGGGGGTGAGGAGACTGGCGTAAAGGGGGAAGAGCAGCCTACGGGCCTGGTCCATCAACCGTGACGTCACCCACGCACACCAGGCCACCCGGCCGGACACCGGATGAGATCCGGGTGTGAGCGCCGCACCGGCCAGGCGGACGATGACCGCCACCAGTGCCGCGTAGCTCAGCACGGTCAGCAGCGTCCCGACCGGCACCGCCCACGGCAGCTCTTGGACGAGGACGCCCGGAGTCAGGCCGGTGCCGCTGGCGCTGTCGAACAGGATGAAGGCGGGCAGCAGGGCGAGCAGGGGCAGGATGTCGAAGCCGAGCGCGGCGGTGGCGTAAGCCGTGGGCCACCATCCGCGGCCCGTCGGGCGTTCACGGTGTTGACGGAACACCGCCCCGTCGACCTCGCCCGTGGGCCGGGCTGGCGTACCGCTCCACACCTGGCCGGGCACCACCGTGCCGGTGACACAGGCACCCGGCGCGATGTGCGCGCGCTGTTCGACGAGCGCCCCGGGCAGCAGCATCGCGCGGGTGCCGACGCGGGCGTCCGCGCCGATGCGCACAGCGCCGAGGTGGAGCACATCGCCGTCCAGCCACCACCCGGTGATGTCGGCCTCCGGCTCCACGGCGCAGCCGTCACCGAACGCGGCCAGCCCGGTGACCGGCGGTAGCGCGTGCAGGGCCACATCGCGGCCGACCGTACAGCCCACGGCCCGTGCGAACAGCGTCGCCCAGGGGGTGCCGAGCAGGTTCGGCATGCCGAGCGTCATCACCGTCCGCTCGGCCGCCCACAGCCGCAGATGCACCGAGCAACCCCGCGGGTACGCGCCGGGCCGCACACCCCGGGTGAGCAGGCGGGCCACCCCCGCGCAGATGCCCAGCCGCGACGGAGCGCTGCAGAGCGCCAGCCATCCGCCGAGGACCACCCACCACGACAGCCGCGGGATGCCCGGCGGCGGGCCCGTCACGTTGTCGAGGGTGGCGAGGGCGAGCAGCCAACGCAGTCCGACGACGGTGAACAAGGCGACCAGGACAAGGGCTTGGACCACACCGGCACGGCGCGGGGTCGGCCGTACGACACGGTCTGCCCGGTGCCGCTGGCCGAGCGTGTCAAGCCGTTCGGCCAGGGCGCACAGGGTCGGGCAGCGGTAGACGTCGGTGACGGAGACGTCCGGGAACCGCTCACGCAGCGCCGAGACCAGCCGCGCCGCGGCGAGGCTGCTACCGCCGAGCGCGAAGAAGTCGGATCCCGCGGTCACCGGCACGGCCAGCAGCCGTCGCCAGTGGCCCGCGAGCCACCCCGTCGTGCCGCCCAAGTCGGCGTCCTTCACCCCGGCTTCGGCCGGTGGCGGCAGCGGCCAGGGCAGTGCCCGGCGGTCGATCTTGCCCGAGGTGCTCGTGGGCAGTTCTTGGATGACGGCGATCCGGGGGACCAGCGGTGGCGGGAGCCTGCCGCGCAGATGATGGCGGGCGGCCGCCACGTCGAAGCGGGAGCGGCCATCGGCCACCGACTCGTCGGGCACGACGTATCCGACCAGCACCTGGCCCGCTGCCGCGGTGCTGTGTACGGCCGCGGCGGCGGCCCTCACCCCCGGCAGTGCCCGCAGCGCGGTGTCGATCTCGCCCAGCTCAACCCGCCGCCCAGCGATCTTGACCTGGTCGTCGGCGCGGCCGACGAAGGCCAGGCCCTGCGGATCGGCACGCACCAGGTCACCACTGCGGTAGACGCGCTGACCAGGCAGCGCCGGGTGGGTACGGAACGCCTCCGCGTCCCGGACGCCGTCGAGGTACCGCGCGGTCCCCACCCCGGCGATCACCAGTTCGCCGGTCGCGCCCCACGGCACCGGCCGCCCCTCGGCGTCCACGACCGCGACCTCCCAACCGTCCAGCGGCCTGCCGATGCGCACCGGCTCGCCGGGCACCAGCCGGGCGGCGCAGGCGACCACCGCGGTCTCGGTCGGCCCGTAGGTGTTCCACATCTCCCGCCCCGCGCCCAGGCGGTCGACGAGTTCCTCCGGGCATGCCTCACCGCCGACGATGAGCAGCCGTACCCGGTCAAGCGAGGCGACCGGCCACAGCGCCAGGAGACCGGGAACCGTGGAGATCGCGGTGATCCCGTGGTCCACCAGCCAGGGCCCGAGGTCAGTGCCCGCGCGGACCAGCGAACGGGGAGCCGGGACCAGACACGCGCCATGCCGCCACGCCAGCCACATCTCCTCGCAGGACGCGTCGAAGCCCACCGACAGCCCCGCCAGCACCCGGTCACCCGGTCCCAGCGGCTCAGCGCGCAGGAACAGCCGGGCCTCGGCGTCCACGAGGGCCGCGGCGGAGCGGTGGGTGACCGCGACGCCCTTGGGCTGCCCGGTCGTGCCGGACGTGAAGATGATCCACGCGTCGTCCCCCGGAGACGGCCGCCCCGGCCGACGCCCAGCAGCCGTCACACCGGGACAGCGGACGGACATCCCGGCACCGACGACAGCGCGGACACCGGCCTCGGACCAGATCATCTCGGCCCGCTCGTCGGGGTCGTCGGCGTCTACCGGCACGTAGGCCGCACCAGCCCACAGCACGGCGAGGATCGCCACGTACAACTCGGCCGTGCCCGACGCGACACGGACGCCGACCCGGTCCCCAGGGCCGATGCCCATGTCACGCAGCCTGCCGGCGAACGCGGTCACCTCGGCGAACAGGGTGCGGTAGTCCAGCGGGGAATCACCGGCGGCCAGGGCCGGGGCGGTGGGGTGCGCCCGCACCGTCGACTCCAGGATGTCCACCAGCGTGCGCGGCGCCGCCGCGGGTACCGTCGGCCACCGCGCCCCGCCCGGCACGGGAGCGGCCGGTTCACCCTGCGAGCCAGGATTGCGGCCCGTCGGAAGGACACACTTCGATGGCACGTCCGGCAGCCCTTCGCAGCGGTATCGTGCATCCGTCTCTTCCAGTCTGGCCCCGGCCGGGCACGACATCCACCCACGCCGACCGGTCACCCGCAGCCGAGCGATGCCGGGCCCGGCGAGGTGACGATCCCGGCCTTCGCATCCACCCGACCGCGGTCATCAGCCTCCGGACGAATGGCAGCCGGAGGGCAGGGATGTGTCGCCGTCGGGGCCCGGCAGGAAGAAGACGCCGATCCGGACGCTGCCGGACTGGCCGCCCTGCCAGTAGCCGCGCTTGGGGGCGCGCGAGAAGAGCTTCAGGCGTTGCGTGATCGCGCCGTTCACACGGTCGGCAGCCGCCTGGCCTTCGTCCGGTTGGGGCGCGCTGCCGAAGGACAGTACGAAACCCGCGGTCCGGTTCTGTACACCCGCACCGGGTTGCCGTGAGCGTGGGGCGAGCTGGACAGTGTCCAGCCCAGGGCGAGCAGGACGGCCGCGGACGGGGTGGCGCCGGTACGGGGCGGGGATATCCGACGTCGCGAGGCTGTGTGGGGCACTGTTCACCTCCAGGTGAAGGTCGCCGAGGTCTGCGCGGGCAGGGTGTACGTGAACGTCTGGCCACCCCAGTTGACGGTGACCGGCTGGTCGGACCCGCTGCTGTTGTAGGCGATCAGTGCCTTGGAGCCGTCGGGGTTGAGCCAGGCCACGTTGGGCACGGCGCTGTTGGCCGTGGAGTCGATGCGGTACGCGCCCGGGTGCACGAACTTCGTCAGCTGGCCCATGTCGTAGTACTCGATGTTGTAGTCGACCTGCCCGCTGCGGCCGTCGCCGTTGTGCACGGTGATCAGACCCGTGCAGGTGCCGCAACCGCCGTTGTGCGGGCCCATGTTCTGGTCCACCGCCAGTGACCACTTCACCACCGACTTACCCCAGTTGCGGGTGTAGTCGATGATGTTGTTCATGTCCTCCTGCTGCTGGTTGGCGATCCAGGTACCGCCGGAGTGCTCGGTGTCGTACGCGTCGGTGCCCGGGTACTGGTTGTGCACCGTGCTCTGCTCGGAGACATCACCGCCGTAGCCGTGCCAGGCGAGGCCGCCGAACAACGGGTCGTCGCGTATCGCCGAGTCGTCGACCGTGGGCGCGCCGTAGGAGCCGTAGCTGTCCCAGTTCCAGTCCAGCGCGAGGACCTTGGTGTTCAGTCCCGCCGCGTGCAGGGCGGGCAGCAGGTCGGTGCCGGTGAAGTAGTGCAGTCCTGATCCGTTCCACTGCATCGAGGGGTAACCGGAGCAGCAGGTGGGCTCGTTCTGCGGTGTCACGTAGTCGATGTGCACGCCCTGTGCCTGGTAGGCCTGGATGTACTTGACGAAGTACTGCGCGTAGGCGGCGTAGTACTTCGCCTGCAACCAGCCCTGGTCGATGGCGTCGTTGTCCTTCATCCAGGCCGGTGCGGTCCAGGGGGTCGCCAGGACCTTCACATCGGGGTTGAGCGCTTGCGCCTGCTTGGTCAGCGGAAGCACGTCGGCCAGGTCGTGTCCGATGGAGAAGTGGTTCAGGTTCGGGTCGGTCTGGCCGGACGGCATGTCGTCGAAGGTGTAGTTGTACCGGGCGAGATCGGAGGCGCCCATCGGATTGCGCAGGAAGTCCAGCCCGATGCCGGAGCCGGGGTCGAACAGCTTGTGCATCACGTCGTCGCGGGTGCTCGCGCTGAGTGCCCCGCTGCTGTTCATCAGCCAGGCCGCGGTGTCCGTGAACGATGCTCCGGCACCGGTGAACTGCTGGTACTTGGCGCCGTCGTCGATGGAGACCGTCTGGCCGTTGCCGCCGGTTCCGGGAGCGAAGGCCACGGGAGCCTGCTGCTGCAGTCCACGGGTGACGCTGCGGCCGCCCGAGTCGCTGGTGGTGGTCAGCCAGATGTTGACCTGTTCACCGGTGGCGTGGGCGGTCGTCGGGCCGGCGAACAGGAATCCGGCGGCCAGCGCGGCTGCCGAGGCGAGCGCTGCGAGGAGTCTGCGCGGGTGGCGAGGGCGGTTGTGGGGGGAAGTCGCCATGGTTGGCCTCTCGGCTGGGGGGAGTAAATGTCATGCACCTGTCGGCCATAGATGTATGACTTACTTCATGGCTTAGTTCGGGTCGTGATTTAACTCGTGAAGCAATAAGGCGTCAACCCTCCTTGCAGACATCAGGAGTTGACGGCGCCCACCCCCCCCGAATGCGGTGGGGTGGGCGCTGGTGGAGTGCGGTGGGTCGGCCGGTCAGACCTGGCCCGTGCCGACCGCGTGTCCGATGAAGTAGACGGCCAGAGCGGCGCCTGAACCGACGAGGAGCTGGCGTGCACCGGAACGCAGGACTGCCCTGCCGTTGAGCATTCCGAGGGCGGAGCCGACGGTGAACAGCGCGGTGGCGGCCAGCACGACCGTGGCGACGAGCGCGGCGGTGCCGGAACCGAACAGGTAGGGGAGGACGACCACGACGGCGCCGAGGGCGAAGGCGATGAGGCTGGAGAACGCCGCCGACCACGGTGAGCCGAGCTCGTCGGGGTCGAGCCCGAGTTCCTCTCGGGCCATGGTGTCCAGGGCGGTGTCGTGGTCCTTCATGATGGTGGTGGCGACGCGCTGGGCCTCGTCGACGCCCAGGCCCTTGGCCCGGTAGATCAACGCGAGCTCTTCGGCCTCGGCCTCGGGGTCGTCGCGCAACTCCTCGGCTTCCAGGGCGATCTCGCGCTCGTAGGCCTCCCGCTGGCTGCGCATGGAGATGTACTCACCGGCGGCCATCGAGAAGGCACCGGCGAGCAGCCCGGCGATTCCGGCGAACAGGATGGTCGTGCCCGCCGCACCGGATCCGGCGAATCCCATGACCAAGGAGGTGTTGGAGACCAGGCCGTCGTTGACACCGAACACGGCGGCGCGCAGCGCGCCGGAGCGGTCGCCGCGGTGCCAGCGCTCACGCCGGGCGATGCCGCGTCCGCCCTCGTCGGTATCACCCTGCGCCTGGTCGCGTAGTCGGGTCAGTACCCGGGCGTGGGAACGCTCGTCGACCGCCATCCCCGGCGCGGCGTCGGGGTCGCCTTCGTAGAGTCCGGCGTCGGCGTGCTCGGCGCGCTCCACGAACGGCAGCACCGCGTCGACGGAGAACCGGCGGGCCAGGAAGGACAGCAACCTCGTACGCGGTCCGGGCCGGCGGGGTTCGGGGACGTGCTCGCCGAGGGCGGTGAGCTTGTCCGCCCAGTGGGCGGCGTGCCGTTCCTCCACCGAGGCCAGTTCCAGGAAGATCTGTTGCCGTTCTCCGGTGGCACCGGCGGCGAGTCCCCGGTACAGGGCCGCGCTCTGCCGTTCCGAGCCGAGCAGATCCCGGAACCGTGCGGCCGCCTGCCGGATCGTACGGGCGTTCCGCTGGTGCGTCTCAGTGTCGTGGGTATCCGTTTGACGGGTCTCGGTGTTCATCGTGTGGATCTCCTGACCGGTCACCGCGCGGGGGGACGCTCGGTGCCGATGGTGGTTCGCCCGGGGCGTTCGAGGCGTGCTCGTGGAGGCAGTGCCGACAGGTCCCGCGGAAGATGACCTGTGCCTCGTCGACCCGACCCACGTCGTCGCCCGCGGTGAGGCATGGCTTCGCGCCGACGAGACAGGACACATCGCTGACCCGACCGCACCTCGTGCAGACGAAGTGGTGGTGCCAGGTGTCGGCGAACTCGTAGACGGCCGCGCCGGGGCCGACGTCCGCGCGCAGTACGACACCGAGGTCGGCCAGTACCACCAACGAGTTGTAGACGCTGGTACGGGGAAGTGTGACGCCGTGCTCCCCGAGGTGGGCGTGCACCTCGTCGGCCGTGCGGTGCCCGCCCATCGACCGCAGCGCATCCGTCACCGCGAGGCGCGGGCGAGTGACTCGCAGCCCGGCCTCCCGCAGCCGCGCCACGGTCTCCTGGGCGGGATCGCCTGTCATTCGCCCTCTTCAGGTCGCTACCTATTTGGACAATGTCCAAATATACCACTGTCCCGCTCCTACTGAAAGGTCCCATCTGTGCAGTTCGGGAGGCGTGTGGAGGTGTGTGGGCGGATCCCGGCGCAGCGGCGTCTCGACCCCCACTCGCGACGGCGCCTGTGAAGTGCGCCGCATCACAGGCGAGCAATCTTTCCAAAAGCATCACAGGGGCTACGCACCGCCTTCGGCAGTGGCCGTTAGCGTTGCTGGCCGCTCGATCCCGCGTGCGATTCAACCGGTCGCCGGCGTCCCTGGCAGCGCAGTCAACACAGAAAGATCGCAGATGGACTACTGCTCCTCGTGTCGTCGGGTCCTCAATGGAGCCCTGGTGTGTCCAGGGTGCGGCGCCTACGCCCCGGACATCGCGCCACCCGCCCATCGCCCGCACAGCACGGCGCCGACCGCGATGACCTGGGACGAGTTCCCCGCACCGGCGTCCCACCCGGGCACCCATCGGCCCGATCCCGCACCGTTCGGTACCGGGGTGTCCGAGGCGGCCGTCGCCGACGAGCCGGTCGCCGCGTCGTCCAGCGGCTTCGAGGGCACCGCCACGGGCCAGGGGAGGGCGGCCCGGCGTCGCCAGATGGCCCGTTGGAAGAAGAGCCGGCGTCGGGCCGCGGTCGCGTCGGCCGTCGCGCTCGTCGGCGGCGGCCTGACCATCGCCGCGCTGCCGTCCGGACCTTCGACCGGCCATGCCCAGGCGGCCACGATGCCGAAGCCGGCAACGCCGGAGTCGGTCCGGCCGGACACCACCGTCTCATCAACGGCCCGGCCGGACACCCAGGTTCCGCAGCACCGCGGAACGGATACGTCCTCGCCCGTCACCACCAGTCCACCGCAGCTCACCACCGTCCAGGCGACGCCCGCCCCGACGATGAGCCCGCAGCCGGACACCACCGTCACTACGCATCCCCCCACGGCGACGAGCCCGTTGCCACGCACCACACCCGCGCCGACCAACGCAACGCCCGTCTACCACACTGCCGCGCCGGCTCCGCAGACGAACGCGCCCACGTCCACCGACGGCTCCGGCGCGGGTGCGCCGTCGGCGAGCCCCGCACCGCCAACCGCATCGTCGCCGACGCCCGTGTGCCTGCTCGTCGTGTGCCTCTACTGATGGTGCACCGAGCCAACGCACGCCCGTTTCGGCCGCGTTGGCGGTGGATACCCGGACGGCCCATGAGGTGTCACGACGTCGCCGGGTGGCTTCGGGCGCCCGGCGACGGATTCGGCGAGCAACGACCGTGAAAGAGGAGGACCAAGTGACAAACGGCTACCCCGAGCGGGACAGGCCACAGATCGATGCCGGACGGCTGTGGGGCGGCGGGTTCGCGACAGCCGTGGTGGCCGGACTGCTCACCGAGGTGGGGATCCTGATCGCGCGTGGGCTACTGCACCTGGCGATCTTCGCCCCTGAAGGCGACGGGCTGTGGGGCGATGCCAACACCACCACCTACGCGGTGGGGGCCGGTGTCATCGCGCTCGCCGCGACCGGCCTGCTGCACTTCCTGCTCGCGACCACACCGAGCGCCACCGTGTTCTTCGGTTGGATCATGGCGTTGCTGACCGTCGTCGCCGTGGTGATCCCCCTGAACGTCATCGGCACCCGTACCGAGTTGATCGCCACCATCGTGCTCAACCTCCTTGTGGGGCTGGTCGTCACCTCCCTGTTGATCAGTACGGCTGCCGGAGCGCGGGCACGGATGAGGCACCAGTACCGTCAACCCTCCTACGACACCCGCCAGTGGTAGACGCGATCACCATTGCGTCCACCCCCGCACCCGACAACACATCCCGTCCGAACGGCGGCTGCGCGACCGAGTTGTGCCAGTAGGTGCCGCGAGCCGCCGAGATCGCCGAAATCCGCCGCCGGGACACCATCAAGGAGGAGGTCGAACCCCTATGAGCACTCGCTACGAAGTCCGGCTCCACAGAATCGGCCGATGGTGGGCCGTCGATATTCCCGCACTCACCATCTACACCCAGTGCCGCACCCTGGACGAGGCCGAGGGCATGGCGCGCGACGCCATCGCCGAGGCGCTGCGTATGCCACCGGAGACGGTCGCCGTGGACCTGGTGGTACCGCAGATCGCAGCACTGATGCAGAGCGTGCGGGAGGCACGAAGGCGCCGTGCCGCGGCGGCGAGTGCTGAGGAGCAGGCCGTGGCGGACGCCGTGCGCGCGCTCCTTGAGGACCTGGGGATGAGCCAGGGCGACGCCTGCAGACTGCTCGGGATATCCCACCAGGAGGCGTCTCAGCTCTCCCCGGCCCGCGGCTCCGGCGAATTCCGTGCCTGGCCCGTGGACCCACTGCCCGCGCCGAGCGCACCAGTGCGGTCCATCCGCGGCGGCGCCGGGACCACCCGGCCCCTGACCGGCCGTCAGCGCCCGGGACCTGCCAACGGCTCACCCGACGGCAACGCTCTGGTGAGCCCGAAGCGGCACCGCGCCCCGGTCACCCGCCCGAGCTGGGCCATCGCCGAGGACGACGCCTGACGGAGCGGCGCTGGCTGCCGCGGGGCGAACAAGGGGCGTCACTGCGCCGCTTGGGCACACCAACGCGATGGCTTACGCGCTATCCCACGGTCCCGGGGGGGCCGGAGCCCAACCCCGGCGGCGCGGACGAGACGTCACGAGTGGCGAATGATCTGCACGATCAGCCCGATCCACCACGCCAGGGGGAGGAGTACCACCAGGACGGCCGGACGGCTCGTCATCGGCTTACCCGGGTTCAACTGCGCACCAGGCTGGCCCGGCACCGGCTGGGGAAGCTTGTTGATCCTGGAGCGGGCGATGAGGTTGATGATGATCGTGATCGGGTTGATCGCCACCAGAGAGAACGGGCTCCACCAGCCCTGCCACAGCGTCTTGGTGGTCATGTCGCGGAAGACCGCGGTACCGCAGGTGCGGCAGAACGGACCCTTCAGGTGGACGAAGCGCATCATCAGGAGCATTCCCTGGTGGCGGCGGACGGTCGCGTCGACCGCCGGGAAGGCGCCGCAGATCCGGCAGACGTGCTGCCCCGCGGTGCCATGCGCGGGAGCGGGCGCCGGGGCCGCCTGCCGGCCGTAGCCACCTGACGCGTACGGGTTGGGCTGCGCCGGCTGATGCCCGTACGGGGCTGGGTGCGGAACTGGCGCATAGGGCTGCGCGTAGGCCGAACCCGTCGGCGACGGGGGAACGTTGTCGGCGAACGGCGGAGTGGGTGTGGTCACGTAGATCCTCGTTGTGCTGAACGCGGTGGGTACACGCGTGCGATGAATGTACCGGGTGGCGGCCGGCCGCTGTACGGGAGTTCGACTTCCCAGTCCGCGTTACGGCAGTGCGAGGAGGGGTTTTGGTATCAACTCCTGATGTGCGATGGGAGTTGTCCCGCTGATGTGTTGTGGCGGGCGTGCGGGGGTGGGACGGAGTGCTCTGCGCCGACTGGCTGCCGCGGCGCCCACACCTGTGCCCCACGGATCCGGGTGTCAGCCGCATCCATGGGGCACAGTGGCCCCTGGTCAGTGACCGGTGGTAGCCGTCTCCAGGACGAAGACGGGGATCTCGCGGTCCGTCTTCTTCTGGTAGTCGGCGTAGTTGGGGAACGCCGCGACGGCGCGGTCCCACCACAAGGCCTTCTCTTCCCCGGTGACCTCGCGGGCCGTCATGTCCTGGCGGACGGGGCCGTCCTGCAGTTCCACATGGGGGTCGGCGACGACGTTGTGGTACCAGACCGGGTGCTTGGGCGCACCGCCCACAGAGGCGACCACGGCGTACTCACCCTCGTGTTCCACCCGCATCAGCGGGCTCTTGCGGATCTTGCCGCTCTTCGCGCCCCGGGTCGTGAGAATGACGACGGGTAGGCCGCGCATCGTCGTTCCCTCCGTGCCGCCCGAGCTCTCGTACAGCGCGACCTGATCGCGTACCCACTGCTCGGGGCTCGGCTCGTACTCACCCTCAAGAGGCATGCTGACGTCCCATCGTCGAAGTCCTGCCGGCATCGATCGCGGCCGGGGCAGATCCACCGCCCACGACCACGATGTACCTTCGGTCAACAACCGGAACCAGCGCAAATATGCCCGCGCTCCACGAGTTCGATGAGACGGCTTACGCGCCGCTGGTCTTCCCGGGGGAATCCGGAAGCGCGGCCGAGACCGCGTGACGCGCCTGTACGGAGGCCGGTCCCGCTCTCCTGGAGTCCGGTGGCCGCACCGCACCCGAAGCGCGCACCGCACCCGAAGCGCGCACCGACCAGCGCGGACCGGCGACCGGGTCCCGGCACCACACGAACTGCCGGTCCCACTCCACCGTCATTCCGAAGTCGTACAGCTCCGGACAGCCCTCGTCCCGCCACCAGTCCCACGCCCGCCCCACCTCATCGGCCAAGCGGCGCGGCCCACCCTGGTAGGCGACCGTGCGGCCGCCGCGGACAGCCGACAGCGCCGCCCAGGACGACGTGCCGTCGTGGATCCACGCGTTCACGCCGTCGCCGTCCACCGCGGTCATGATCCGTACGTCGGGCAGCTGGACCCGCAGTGCGAACCGCAGATGTACATCGTCGCGCAGCGGGCACAGGTCCCGCGTCACCGCCTGCTCGTCCTCGACCGGACCGTTGCCGCGCACCTGGCGGAATCCGCGGCCGGAATCCGTTGCCCGGGCGGCGATGAACTGCGCCAGGCCCTGCACCCAACCCGTTGCGGACCGGCCGTCGTCGGCGACGGTGAGCGCGACATGTCCCAACCGGCCCCACGGTGTGACGATCCGCCCGCCAGGACGCGTCTGCTCGATCCATGCCCACGGGATCCGATCGACGGCGAAGGTGGCGATCACCCGGTCGTACGGCGCCCCCTCGGCCCAGCCCGCCATACCGTCGGCGACCTGAACGGACACCTTGGCGCCCGCGGCGTCCAGGCGCTGCCGCGCCGCCGCGGCCAAACCGGGGTCGACCTCCACGGAGGTCACCCTCCCCGGGCCCGCCCGACAAGCCAGGAGCGCGGCGTTCCAGCCCGAACCCGCGCCCAACTCCAGTACCCGATGGTCGGGTTCCAGCAGCAGTGAGTCGAGCATGTCCACCACCACGCCCTGGCACGACAGGCTGGAAGAGGGCAGACCCTCGGTGACCTGGGTGACGGCGGCATCATCGGGTCCCGCGTACACCAGGCCGGTCCACCGGGCGAGGTCGGCTTCGCGGTCCACGGGGACATAAGCGTGGCCGTCCCAGTCCCACAGCCTGCTGGGGGCGAACTCGTGCCGGGGCAGCGCCTCGACGGCCTGGCGGATCCACGGGGAACGACCGGGCCAGTCGCCCCGCTTGTCCATCGTGTCCGCCAGCCGCCGACGTTGACTCGCGAACTCCGCGGCCACCTGCGTCACTTCTTGTGTTTGCCGTCAGACGGCGCGGGAGGCGGCACCTGCCCGTCCGAGTTCCCCGGCGGTGGAGTGCCCTTACCCGGATCCGGCGGCGGCTTCTCATGAGCACCCATGACAACCTCCCTCTGGAAGGAGCCGATTCGCGGTACCGGCACAGTCAACCCCGCCCGGACCGCGCCGGGAAGGGCGCACTGCGCCGATGCGCCCGAACGGGTGCTCAGAGAGGACTCAGCCCTTGCTCACCGCGAGCAGGATCTCCGGAAGCCGCGCCGCGACCCGGGGCGCGGCCACCCGCAGCCCGAGGTAGGCGATCCCGGCCCCGTACACCGCGCCCAGTGGCGTCAGCAGCCACAGCAGCGCATGCGTGCCCGACAGGTGCAGCCAGACCGCCAGCGCGATGAGCGGCGAGCACAGCATCCCGCCCACGATCAGCCCGCCGAAGAGCGACAGCCAGGCGATCCCGACCTGCCCCGGCGCGACGTTCTTGAAGCCGTTCTCCTGCGGGATCGTGTACGGGAACGTCACGGACGTGACCGCGCCCGTGCCGAACATCGCGCCGAGCAGGGCGTAGGACAGCCCGAGCACCTCCGGCAGGGCCTGCCAGTCGCCGGTGAACGCGGCGGTGAAGACGACCGCCGCCGTGACGTACGGCACCGCGATCACGGACAGCGCGAGCGTTCGGCCGCGCAGTTCGGCGAAGGCGTCGCGTGGCGAGGCGATCGTCTGGAGCACCATCCAGAACGCGGAGGTGTCCTGCCCGAACTGGTTGTACATCTGAATGCCCAGCAGGCCTGCCGCGAAGAACGCGTAGTAGATCGAGCCACGCCCCTGCACGGCGTTGATGACCGGCATCAGCAGGCCGATCGCCAGCGAGGAGATCAACGCGGCCTTCGTCTTCGGGTCCCGTCGGATGTAGCGCCACGACCGCAGCATGACCGCACCGGTGCGCCCGCCCGGCACCAGGCGGGCCTGGCCCGTGGCGTCGCCGCGCGTCGAGCCGCTGTCGGTGGCGGCCTGGAGGGTGGAGGAGTCCGGCGAGGTCATCAGCCTGGTGAGGGACCGCTGCCACCACCACAGCAGCACCGCCAACAGGGCCGCGGTAAGCGCGAGTTCCCCGGCGGCCGCACCGTACGAGCCGTCGCTCGCGGCCCGTACCGCGTCCATCGCCGAGCCCGGTGGCACCCAGCGCAGCACCTGCGCGACCGGCTCCAGCGAGCTCAGACCGCCCGCACCGCTCAGCTTCTGCATGCCGACGTTCACGAACTGCATGCCCACGCCGATGATCAGGCCACTGAGCACCGCCAGATCGCGGCCCTTGCGGCTGGTCAGCAGGCGGACATTGGCGGTCGCCACGGCCCGTGCCAGCGCCACGCACACGAGCAGGATCAGTACGGTCGCCAGTACCGCGACGGCCGCGGCCGCAGCTCCGTGTGCGGTCGCCACCACGGAACCGACGATCATCGCGAGCGTGAACACCGGCCCGATGCCGATCAGCGAGGCCACGAGCAACGCGGCCACCAGCGAAGTGGGCCGCAGCGGCAGCATCACCAGCCGGGTCGGGTCCAGCGTCTCGTCACCGCCGGAGAAGAACAGCGGCATGACCGCCCAGCCGAGCGCGAACAGCGTTGCCAGCAGCGTGGTGACGGCGGCCGCGTGCGCGTTGCCGCGCAGCGCGATCAGGCCCAGCAACTGGAGCGTGGCGAAGAGGGCCACGAGGATCATGGAGATGACGTAGACACTCTTGCGGCCGGGCGACTGACGCAGTCCGTTGAGCAGCAGCGACAGCTTGAGCCGGACGAAGACGGCGGTGACGGCGGGGACCGGCGCGGTGGTGACGGAGCCCGCGGCCACCGGAGTGTCAGGAAGTGGTGCGGTGGTGTTCATCGGGCGCCGCCACCCAGCCAGTTGAGGTCGTCGCCGGTCGCCCGGCCCTGGGCGCCGACCAGTTGGAGGAAGGCGTCCTGCAGGCTCGCCGCGTCGCCCCTCACCTCCGCGAGGGTGCCCTGCGCGCGGATGCGACCCGCGGCCATCACCGCGACCCAGGAGCACAGTGACTCGACCAGCTCCATCACATGGCTGGAGAAGACGACGGTCGCGCCCGAGGCGGTGTAGCGCTCCAGCACCCCGCGGATCGTCTGCGCCGACACCGGGTCCACGCCTTCGAACGGCTCGTCCAGGAACAGGATTTCGGGGTTGTGCAACAGTGCGGCGGCGAGCCCGATCTTCTTTCGCATACCCGTCGAGTAGTCGACGACCAGCTTGTTCTGCGCCACCGCCAGATCGAGCACGTCCAGCAACTGGGCGGCCCGCTTGTCGACCTCGTCGCCGGGCAGTCCGCGCAGCCGCCCGGTGTAGGCGAGCAGTTCTCGTCCCGACAGGCGCTCGAACAGCCGAAGTCCCTCGGGCAGCACACCGATTCTGGATTTGACCGCCACCGGATCGCGCCATACGTCGTTGCCGCCGATCTCGACGCGCCCCGAGTCCGGGCGCAGCAGCCCGGTGACCATGGACAGCGTGGTCGTCTTACCGGCCCCGTTCGGCCCGACGAGCCCGATGAACTGGCCGGCCGGCAGCTCCAGATCGATCCCCGCGACCGCGACCTGCTGTCCGAACTGCTTCCACAAGCCCTCGATGCGCACGGCGGCGGCCCGCGCTATTTCCTGCTCCACTGGTCTTTCCTCGTCGTCCGCTGGTCCCCGTTGGTGGTCGAGGGGCGGGGACACGCACCCCCGTTCCAGCCACCCTAGCGTCGCGCCTTCATGCGGTCGGGCAGCCGGTACCTGATCGCGCGTTGACGGTGCTCGGCCGACAAGTGGGTGCGCTACGCACCGCGCCGCCGGCCCAGCTCGTTGCCGTGGCGTCAGTAGGCGTGGTCGGCCGTGACATCCGCCGACAGACGCAGCGACTCCTCGGCAGCGGCTCCACGGATTGCCAGCAGCGTCAGGGCCAGCGCGTCGATGACGGCCAGGTGGGCCAGGCGGCTGGCGACGGTCTCGAGTCCGAAGACGAGGTCCTGGCCGCCGGCGACCAGGGTGCAGGTGCTGGTGTCGCTCAGGGGGGAGCGGGCGTAGCTGGTGAGGGTGATGACGTCCGCGCCTGCCCGGCGGGCTCGGCGGGCGATGTCGACCGTGCTGCGGGTGGCGCCGGTGTGGCTGACGGCCAGGCAGACGGCGGACGGGGGGAGTTGGGCGGCGGCCAGTTGGGCGGTGATGGGGTCGGCCGGCGCGTCGACGACGGAACCCAGCGCGCGGAGCCGATAGGCGGCGTCCACGGCCACGGCACCGGACAGCCCCGCCCCCACGACCAGGATGTGGCTTGCCGAGTGAAGCATTCGCGCCGCTTCACGCAGTCGCTCCACCGGGAGAGTGCCGGCCAGTCCGTCGAGGGCTTCCCGTGCGGCCTGCACCGTGTCGGCGAGGGCGCGGGCGGCGGGGTCCTGGTCGTGGGAGGGCCGGGGAGCGGGGGCCTGGCGTGCCGCGGCGATCTTCAGTTCCTGATAGCCGCGAAAGCCCAGGCGCTGGCAGGCGCGGACGACGGATGACGGTGCGGTGCGGGCGAGCGCGGCGACATCGCTGACGCTCAGATGCACCAGGTCCGCGCCCTTTTCGAGGATGACCTGCGCCACACGCGCCTCGGCGCCGCGCAGGTCGGACAGGTGCGCACGGACGTGGGCCGCGAGCTGCCGCACCTCTACGGAATCTTCTTCCATGCGGCTAGGGTAGCGTGGAATTCCATTCCGTATCGTCAGTGGGGGAGCGTTCCATGCCCGGGGTCTTGGCGTCATCGGCGGGCACGGCCGCCGTGCCCGCCGTGGTGCTGGCCGCGGCGGTGCTGCACGCCGTGTGGAACGGGGTGGCACATGGGATCAAGGACAAGTTCGTCGGGTTCACCCTGATCAGCCTCGCCTACACCGGGTGCGCCGCCGTCATGGTCTGCCTGACGCCGGTACCGGACGCGGCGGCGTGGCCGTTCATCGCCGCGTCGGCCTCGTTGCAGGTCGTGTACCAGGTCCTGCTGCTGCGGGCTTACCAGCTCGGCGACTTCGGGCAGATGTACCCGATGGCCCGCGGCGCCTCACCGCTGCTGGTGGCCGTGGTGTCCATGGCCGTGCTCGGCCAGTCACTACCGGCCCAGGACATCGTCGGGGTGGTGGTGATCTCGTGCGGCCTGGCCGGGTTGGCGCTGGCGGACGGCATGCCCGGCCGGGACCAACTCCCCGCCCTGGCGGCCGCCTTGGGCACCGGAGTGGTGATCGCCTCCTACACGGTCGTCGACGGCAGCGGGGTGCGGCACTCGGGAACCGTCACCGGCTACATCGCCTGGCTCTTCCTGTGCCAGGGACCTGTTCTGCCGCTGATCGCCTGGGCGCGGCGGGGCCGCGCCCTCCTCGACCAGCTGCGGCCGCTGTACGGGCGCGGCCTGACCGGCGGGATGCTGTCCCTGCTGGCCTATGGGCTGGTGGTGTGGGCGCAGGCCCGCGGCAACCTGGCCACCATCGCGGCCCTGCGCGAGACGAGCATCGTCATCGCCGCCCTGATCGGCACACTGGTCTTCCGGGAACGCCTCGGCTACCGGCGCATAACAGCCAGTGCCACCGTCCTCGCCGGAATCGCCGTCCTGGAACTCGCCCACCCCTGAGTCGGCCGTGCCGGCCACGGGCCATGCCGCCCCCGGCCCCACGATGCCGAACCCGCGGCGTGTCGGGGACTGTCCTGGCAAGACGACCGCCCAGCCGTTGGAGGGCACGGTTTACTCAACGCCTGCTACCCTGGCGTTGATATTTTTCTGGTACCCATGAACTTTGCGCGCCCGGCCGGAGTCCGCCGCAGGCGCATTACTGTTTTCCGGCATCTCCGGATGGGGCCCACCTATCCAGGAGAGCGACATGGCTACCGGCACCGTGAAGTGGTTCAACGCGGAAAAGGGCTTCGGCTTCATCGAGCAGGACGGCGGCGGCGCCGACGTCTTCGCGCACTACTCCAACATCGCCACCTCGGGCTTCCGTGAGCTCCACGAGGGCCAGAAGGTCTCCTTCGACGTCACGCAGGGCCAGAAGGGCCCGCAGGCGGAGAACATCGTCCCCGCCTGATTCAGGCACGTGCCCCGTGGAGCCGGGGGCCGCACCTTCACGGTGCGTCCCGGCTCTTGCTGTCCGTGAGGCCCAGGAAGGTTTTTCTCGATGACCCGATCCGAACGCCATGCCCGCAAGCGACCGGCCAATCCGCGTGGCAGGGCCCGTGCGAAGGGCTCCACGACGGGTACCGGCAGTGTCCCCGCCCGCAAGGTCACGCCCCCGCAGGAATTCGCGCTGCCGGAAACCGTCACCCCCGCACTGCCTGCCGTCGAGACCTTCGACGCCCTGGACATGCCCGCCGCCCTGGCCAAGACCCTTGCGGCCCAGGGCGTGACCTCACCGTTCCCGATCCAGGGCGCGACACTGCCGAACTCCCTCGCCGGACGTGACATCCTCGGCCGGGGACGCACCGGCTCGGGCAAGACACTCGCCTTCGGCCTCGCAGTGCTCGCCCGCACGGCGGGCCGCCGCGCCGAGCCCAAGGCACCGCTCGCGCTGGTGCTGGTGCCGACGCGTGAGCTCGCGCAGCAGGTCACCGACGCCCTCACGCCATACGCTACGGCGGTGAACCTGCGGATGGCCACGGTCGTCGGGGGGCTCTCCATCACCAAGCAGGCCGGCACCCTGCGTCGCGGCGCCGAGGTGCTCGTGGCCACGCCCGGACGGCTGAAGGACCTGCTGGAGCGCGGCGACTGCGCGCTCGCACAGGTGTCGATCACCGTCCTCGACGAGGCCGACCAGATGGCCGACATGGGCTTCATGCCACAGGTCACGGCGCTGCTCAGGCAGGTAGAGCCGGAGGGGCAGCGGATGCTCTTCTCGGCGACCCTGGACAAGAACATCGACCGGCTCGTTCAGATGTTCCTGACCGACCCCGTGGTGCACTCCGTCGACCCGTCGGCGGGCGCGGTGACCACCATGGAGCACCACGTGCTGCATGTCGCCGACGAAACAGACAAGAAGGCGGTGGCCGTGCGCATCGCGGCCCGCGACGGCCGGGTGATCCTTTTCGTGGACACCAAGCGTGCGGCGGACCGCTTCGCCAAGCGGCTGCTCACCAACGGTGTACGGGCAGCCGCGCTGCACGGCGGCCGTTCGCAGCCGCAGCGCAACCGCACCCTCGACCAGTTCAAGAACGGCCAGGTCACCGCGCTGGTGGCGACCAATGTGGCGGCCCGCGGCATTCATGTCGACGAGTTGGACCTGGTCGTGAACGTCGATCCGCCGACCGACCACAAGGACTATCTGCACCGTGGCGGGCGCACCGCCAGGGCGGGGGAGTCCGGCAGCGTGGTGACGCTGGTGCTGCCCGAGCAGAAGCGGGAGATGTCGCGGCTGATGGCAGACGCGGGGATCAGCCCGCGCACGACGCGGATCAAGTCCAGCGACGAGGAACTCGCCCGGCTCACCGGAGCGCGGGAGCCTTCCGGAGTGGCCGTGACGATCGAGGTGCCCCAACTCGCTGCCCAGCCACGGCAGAAGGCGAACCCCAAGGCCAAGGCGAAGACGGCTGCGCAGTCGAAGGGGCGGCAGGCGCAACGCGGCGCGCAGCGGAGCACCCCCGGCGGCGCTACCGACGCGGGGCGGTCGAGGAGCACCCCCGGCGGCGCTACCGACGTGGGGCGGTCGAGCGGCCGTAGTCGTGGTCAGCGCCGTCGCCCGGCGCGCGGTGAGCAGGGAAGCCGCAGCCCCAAGTCTGCCTGATGTCAAGGCCGTTGACGGTGGGGATGCCGGTTGGTCATCTGGCTGACCGGCTCCTGGGCCGTTCGTGTGATGTGCGGGCCAGGGGGGTTGGCGCCTGTTACGGGCTCCCGTCGCCCCTGCTCGCGGCCGGTGCCTCGCGGCGGGCCAGCAGGCGGTAGGCGTTCGACAAGCCCGCGCGGTGTGCGAACGGAGCGATCAGGTGGTCGAGCAGCGCCGCGAGCAGCAGCACCGGCACGCCGGTCAGCAGGAGCAGATCGCGCCATGCGCGCCGTACCCGGCCCGGCGGGGTTCCCGGCAGCCACGGAGCGTCCTCCCGCGGTGCGAGCGCGTCCAGCAGCAGCCAGCAGGCGCCCAACAGGTCTCCCGCGTCATGCGGTTTGTCATGCTGCTCCAGCAGAACCGTGAAGCCCAGGTCGGTCAGCCGCTGGCGCAGGTTGGGCGCCGGCATCATGTTCAGGTGCTGCGGCTGGAGCCACGGCAGCCACCAACGCCCCAGCAGGCGGGCGTAGCGGCACCGTGGATCGGGGACCTCGACGAGCAGCAGTCCCCCGGGGCGCAGCGCCTGGCGGGCGGCGAGCAGTTCCTTTTGCGGGTCGGCGGTGTGTTCCAGGTAGTGGAACATGCTCACCACGTCGTACCGCCCGGCGAGTTCGGGCGCCAGTTCCGGGAACGAGCCGCGGAAGCCGTGGGTCACCCGGCCCAGCCGCTCGGCGAGTTGGACGCCCTCGGTGAGGTCCAGTCCGTCGAACGACGCCTCGGGAAAGATCGCGTGCGCGGTCTCGCAGAAGTGTCCGTGCCCCGTGCCGACATCCAGCCAGGAGTGCGGCACGGCGGCGAACGGCACCACGGTCCGAGCGCGGTTGCGGTAGGTGGCGGTGCGCATCCCGAAGGCTGCGCCGAGCCGCTGCTCACCCAGGCCGTCGTAGAAGTCGCGGTAGTAGAAGTCCAGACCGGCGGTGGTGAGTCGGGGATTCTGGAAGACATGCCCGCAGCCGCGGCACTCGTTCAAGGTGAACGATCCTGGTTTGTGCTGCAGCAGGTCGGTGGTGCGCAGCCGGACCCGCAGCGAAGTGGATCCGCACCACGGACAGTCCGCGCGGCGCGGTTCGAAGAACCGGCCGGTGCCGTCGGCCAGTTCGCTCTGGTAGGAGGAGCGCAGGGTGGCGATCCGCTGGGCCCGGGCCGTCGCCTTCCGCGCAGGTCGTCCTGATTCCGTCGAGGTCATGGCATCCTTCCGTCCGTGCGCCGCGGGCTTGGTGGGAGCTGTTCCAGATATGTGGCCGCGCTGAGGGCGCCGCCCGCGGTCCGGAACGAAGCGGCGATGTGCCGCGCTGCGGCGCGGTGTGCGGGATCGTCCAGTACCGCGTCCAGCGCCTGGCCGATGCGGGCCGCGGTGATCCGGCCGAAGCGCACCCGTACGCCCGCGCCGGCCGCCACCACCTGGCCCGCCACCACCGGCTGGTCGTCGCGGATCGGGGCGACCACCACAGGCACGCCGTGCCACAGCGCCTCGCAGACGGTGTTGTGGCCCGCGTGGCACACCACAGCGGAAGCGCGCGCCAGCAGTTCCAACTGCGGTACCACGGGGAGCACCAGGACATCCCGGTCGGGCACGAGGTTCGGTAGCAGGCCACCCGGGTCGGCGATCACCGCCTGCAGTCTGTCGGAGCGCGCCAGCATCGCCTCCCGGCAGGCCAGCAGAAAGGGTGCGCCGGTATCGGCGTTGGCCGTCCCGAGGGTGACGAGCACGGTCGCGCGATCGCGGTCCAGCCACTCCCACGGAAAGGACGGGGCCGTGGGGCGCATCGCGATCGAAGGGCCGACGAAGCGGATCGGTCCCGGCGCTCTGGCCGCCGGACCGGCCAGTTCGGCGGTGGTGAAGGCAAGGATGAGGTGCGGGGAGAAACGCGGGTCCGCCGTCCCTTCCGGATCGCCGACGCGCTCCCGCAAGCCGCTGAGCAGGCCGGAAACCCAGGCGTCCACCAGTGGCATGCCGTCCAGCGCGCCGGTGAACTCCGCCGAGGTCGTCGCGGAGGTGGCCCACCGCAGGCCCAGGCGCTCGGCGACCAACGCGCCCGCGATCGCCTGCTGGTCCACCACGAGCACATCGGGGCGGAAGCGCTCCACCGCGGTGACCACGTCCGGAGCCATCGCCTCGGCCAGCGGGACCAGGAAGTCCTCCCACAGGAACTTCAGCGCCGCCGGTCCCCGCAACTGCGGCGACCGCCGTGGCTCGCCGTCGGTCCACGTCCTCGGGACACCGACGCACGCGAAAACCTCGGCCCGCGCACCGGCGAGCCGTGCGATCAGCTCCGGCTGCCCTGCCCAGGCCGTCGCGTGCCCACGGGCGGTCAGCTCCGCCGCGACGCCCACGAGTGGGTTCACATGCCCGATCAGCGGTGGAACCACGAAGAGGAACCGGGTCACCGCACGCTCCCCTCGGGCTCCGACCTGCCGTCGCGGATCCGCGTCGGGAGCCGTTCGGCGGCCACGCCGCGCGGCTCGCTTCCGTGCTGCCGCAGCCAGGACAAGGTGAGTCGGCGCACCGCCTCCGTTGCCCCGATCAGAACGGAGTGCTCCTGCCCGGAGACGAAGGTGCTCCGGCAGTCGGGCAGCAGCCCCTCCAGCCAGGCCGCCTGGGAGACCATGTCCGACTCCTTGCCGTAGACCGCCAGTACCGGGCAGCGGATCGCACGCAACTCGGCCTCGGTCGGGATCCGGCTGGCCGGGAGGTCCCGGGCCAGCGAGGTGGCGGCCAGTAGCCTGCCGGCCGAGCGGGCCAGCCGAGCGGTGTGCTCGCTGTACCGCGTCGCGATCCAGGCCAGTGCCTCCTCGCGGACCAACTGGGTTTTGGCGCGCCGTAGATTGGCGTCCATCTTGACGGACCAGGCCGAGGTGGCGGGCTCGGACTCGATGACGAGCAGGCCCGCGACCTGGTCGGGGCGCCGGGTCGCCAGGCCGAACGCGGCCGTGCCACCGAAGGAGTTGCCCAGCAGATGGACCGGGCCGGTCAACTCCAGCCGGTCCAGCAGGCATTCCAGATCGTCGACGAACCGCTCCAGTTGGTAGCCGGTCGGCGGCTGCCCGGTGCGACCGTGGCCGCGCTGGTCGTACAGCAGCACCTCCATCCCGGCGGCTACGAGCGTGGGTGCCAGGGTGAAGTAGTAGCTGGCGAGGCTGTCGGTGAGCAGCCCGTGCAGCAGGACGACGGTGGCGGCGGGTGGGCCCGCGTCCTGCGGGGCGAGCCGCTGCACATGGAAGCGCAGTCCGTTGAGCTTGAGGTAGGCCACGTCAGCTCCGCTCCGCGGTCCGCAGCCGGGTCACGACGTAGCCGACGAGCTGACCCACCGTCAGACAAATGATCTCGTCGAGCTCCATGTCCGCGATGAACTCGGCGAAGTTGACCTGTTCGCCCCAGCGCGCCTGGAGCTGCTCGGCCAGGGTCACCAGGTCGATGCTCTCCAGTTCGAGGTCGTCGGTGAATCGGCTCTGCATGGTGATCTCCGCGGGGGTGAGGTCGTACCCGTCGAGCAGCGCGGCCAGCATGCCGGTGATCTCGCCGAGGACCTCCTGCTCGGTGGGCAGGTGCGGTTCCATGGCCTGTTCGCTGGTGGTCACTTGGCTGCGGTCCCTTCGGGGTTCTCGGACTCGTCGGTTGTCCAGGCCACGACGTAGTCGCGTCCCGGCCCACCGGGCGGGCCGCCCACCTCGGCGCAGCGCACCCGGTGGGTGCGCGGGCCACCGGGCCCGGCGACCGTGACCAGCAGGGTGGACGGGGCGGCGGCGACCACCGCGAACTGGCGTGGCCGGCCGCGCAGTCCGGTGCCCTCGGCCTTGGCCACCGCCTCCTTAGCGGCCCAGAACCGGGTGAACCACAGCTCGTCGGTCCCGCCGTCCGCCGCTTGCCGAGCTGCCAACAACTCCCGTTCCGCCGGGCCGAACGCGACCCGCAGGGTCTGTGTCGGACGCTCGGCGACCTCCTCGACGTCGATGCCGATGCCCGGGCCACCGGACCGGGCGGGCCAGACGATGGCCACCGCCGCCCCACCCCGGTGCGCAAGCGAGACGTCGAGCCCCGGGAGCGTTCGGCCGTGCGCCCCGGACACCCGGGGGCGGCCGGTCGGATCGTTGAGCACCTCGATCTCGGCCGGGAACACCGGGCCTTCGCCCTGCTCCCAAAGCCAGCGCCGCACGGCGTCCTTCACCGCGATCCGGCCCAGCAGCCACGCCCTGCGGCCGCGCGGTGGCAGCCGCTCGTACCGGGCCCGCTCGGCGGAGCCCAGGTGCCTGCGCATGACCAGGTCGCGGGAGGCGAGATCCCGCCAGCGCTCGTACAGCAGCACCCAGCCGCCGGGCCGCGGCGTGGAGAGGGTGTTGAGCTCGATGCGGCGTTCGACGGGCCGGGTGTCCGCATAGCTGTCGAAGCGTCGGTCCTGCCAGCCGAGCACCTCGGCCCAGACGGCGTCGCCGCAGCGCAACTGCGCGTCGGCGCCCAGCACGGTGTCGGTGAGCTCGGTGACCCGGATGTGGCAGTGCAGTTCGGTGCCGGGCCGGGGCGACGGCCCGAAGAAGCGCAGCTGCCGCATGCCGACGGGGAACACGATGGTCCGCTCGGTGCGGGTGGCCGCGATCCAGTAGCCGAGCAACTGGCCGATGTTGTCCAGCAGGGCACCGGGGGCGGCAGGCGCGCGGATCACGCCGCGCACATGCGCGTCCCCGACAGCGGTCAGCTCGGTCAGCCCCTGGAACGCCGGGCCGTGGAACAGCCACCGCTCGGCGTACAGCCTGGCTGCTGTCAACTCCGGTGGGTGCTCCACCTCTTGGTCCACCGGCCAGGGGGTGGGCGGCGCCGGATACCGGTCCGCGAGCTCGACGGTGCCGTGCGCGGAATCGCCGAAGGCGGCGGCGAGGCGGTCGCATCGAGCGGCCCGCAAGGTGATCTCCACGTCCACCGGTGTGGCGGCCGGGACCCACTGGCCGAAGCGCAGGTCGCACACGCCGACGGCGACCCGCGCGGGCACGGCCCGCTCCGCGGCGTCCATCAGATGCCGCACGATCGTGGTGGCGGGAACGACGGGCCAGCGGTCCGCCAGGTCGGGCCAGCCGGGGCGCTGCCGGAAGAAGCAGTGGTCGAGGAGGTACGGCATGGCCTCGGTCGAGATGTGCAGACGAGTGGTGTGCGTTGTTGACGCATCGTCAGCTCTACGGCTTGGAGGCCGCACGGGCGGACTGGGCGTGCTGTCGGACGGCGGCGCCGGTGGGTCCGGGCGTGCGGCGCCCACACCGGTGCGGGCGCTGGCGGTGATCAGCTCGATGACCGCCCGTTCGGTGTCACGCAGCAGCGCGTCGAGTTCGGCGACCGGTGGGAAGCGGTCGGACAGCGCGGACAGGTCCCGGGTGCGACCGTCGGCCGCGGCGGCCGGTGACGCCTGTGGTTCAGGCGCGGCCGTACCCGGGGCGTGCGCCGTCCGCGGCCGGGCCGCGAGTTCCGCGCGGAGGGTGGCGAGGACGGTCGTGTCCAGGGAGATGAGCGCTCCGCCGAGGTCCAGCGGCACCGCCGGATGGGACCGCCCCGGCGGCACCGGGGCCGCGGCCGATGCCCCGCCACGCGCGGGCAGCAGGGCGGCATGGTCCGGCTCGGCGCCCTCCGCCCACATCGCCGCGGCGACCCGGCGGAGCTGGGGCAGCCCGTCGCGATGCGGGGAGTTGGCCGCGACCACCAGGTGCTCCCGGTCCTGCAGCGTGTCGCCCACCAGCGAACCCAGTTGCCCGGCGCCCATCTGGACGAACGCCCGGAAGCCCGCCGCGTACAAGGCCTCGACCAGCGGTCGGAACCGCACCGTCTCCAGCAGATGGCGGAGGAACAGCGTGCGCACCTCGGCCTCGTCCGACGGAAACGGCGCGGCCGTTGTCGCGGACCACACCGGCACGCTCGGCTCGTGCACCTCGAAGCGGTCGGCGACCTGCCGGATCGGTGCCAGGTACGGGGCCAGCATCGGGGTGTGGAAGCCGGATCGGAACGGCAGCAGGCGGCCCAGCACGCCGCGCGCGCGGAACCAGCCGACCAGGTCCGCGACGGGCTCCTCGGGACCGCAGACGATCGACTGCTGCGGCGCGTTGTCATGCGACAGCACGACGTCCGACATGCCGTCGACCACCGCCAGCGCATCGAGCACCCGCTCGGCGCCGGCGCCGAGCGCCGCGAAGGCGAGCCCGGGAACCCGCAGCGCGTCGGGGTCGAAGGACTCCAGGAAGGAGTCCACCGCGACGCCGCGGTACAGCCCGCCGACGCCCATGGCGGTCCACTCACCGACGCTGTGCCCGGCCACGGCGTCCGGCGCGACGCCGATCCGGCGAAGCGCCGCGTCAAGCAGCCGACCGACGACCACGACGGCGGCGCCGTGCCGCCCGACGTCGCCCACCGGTGCGGCCGACCCCGACGGGTCGTCGACCGGACCGGGCCGCGGCAGGCCGAAGTGCGTGGCGACATCGTCCACCCGGGGAGCGAACTCGCCCTCCAGCCCGGGGAAGAGGAACGCGACCCGCCCGCGCCCCGGACCGGCCGAGGCGGCGTTCAACAGTGGCCGCGGCGCGAACCACACGCCGCCCCGCCCGCGCAGGGCCCGCCCCCTGGACACCGCACGGCGAGCCAACTCCAGCCGCTTCGCCGTCGGATCGACGACCGCCACCCGGCAGCGCGGCGCGGGACCGCCTTGGTCCGGCAGGCCCGCGGCCAATACCGCGGAGTCATCGGCCCCCAGCAGAGCGGCCAGTTGGTCCGGCCCGTCGGCGCTCAGCCGCAGCACCCGCTCGGGTTCGGCGACCACCGCGGCGGCCCGGCCGGAGCCCACCGGCGCAGTCGCCGCGGGCAGTACGGGGGAGGGGCCGCCGCCCGAAGCCTGCTCCAACACCACATGGGCGTTGATCCCGCCGAAGCCGAAGGCGTTCACCCCGGCGCGACGCGGCTCCCAGCCACCGCCGGTCTCCCAGGGCTCCGCCGCGCCGACGGTGCGGAACCGGGTACGGCCCAGCGCCGGGTGCGGGTCGTCGCAGTGCAGCGTCGGCAGCAGCACCCCGTGGTGCACGGCCAGCGCCGCCTTGACCAGCGCGGCGACACCGGCGGCCGGCATGGCGTGGCCGATCATCGACTTCACCGAGCCGAGCACCGCCCGCTCGCCCCGGGCTGTCGCCGGGCCGAACACCTCGGCCAGCGTGGCCAGTTCGGCGGCGTCCCCGGCCGGGGTAGCGGTGCCGTGGGCCTCCAGCAGGCCGAGGGCGCCGGGCGCCGTCGGGTCGAGACCCGCCATCCGCCACGCCGCTCGCACCGCCCGGCTCTGGCCGCCTGGATCCGGACTTGCCAGCCCGGCCGCCCGGCCGTCGCCGGCCACACCGGTGCCGCGGATCACCGCGTAGATCCGGTCGTCGTCGCGCTCGGCGTCGGCGAGCCTCTTGAGTACGACCACGCCGGTGCCCTCACCGATCAGGATGCCGTCGGCGCCCCGATGGAACGGGCGGATCCGCTGGCTCGGGGAGAGCGCCCGCAACTGCGTGAAGACGCTCCACAGCGTGACGTCGTGGCAGTGGTGTACCCCGCCCGCCAGCACCGCGTCGCAGCGGCCCGTCATCAGCTCACCGACCGCATGGTCCACCGCGACCAGTGAGGAGGCGCAGGCGGCATCCACCGTGAACGCCGGGCCGCGCAGGTCGAGCCGGTTGGCCAGCCGTGAGGCGGCCAGGTTGGGCACCATCCCGATCGCCGACTCCGGACGGTCAGGGCCCAGCCGGTCGATGAAAGCCCGGCGCACCCGATCTAATTGACGTAGCGTCAGCTCCGGGAGCAGCTCGCCGAGGGTGCGCACCACCTGATGGGCATTGCGCACCCGCTGGTCGAGCCGGACCAGACCGGACGTCGCGTAGCCGCCCCGGCCCAGCACCACCCCGACGCGGTCACGATCCGGTAGCCGGTCGGGGCCGCCCGCGTCGGCTATGGCGGCGGAGGCGACCTGGAGTGCGATCAGCTGGTCCGGCTCGGTCCCGGCCACCGAGCTGGGCATGAGGCCGAACCGGGTCGGCTGCACCTCGGCCAACTCGTCCACGAAACCGCCGCGTCGGCAGTAGAACCGGTCCGGCACCGGGGGTCCGGACGCCGCGTCCGGGTCGTAGTACTCGGCGTCCCAGCGTCCTTCGGGGACGTCCGTGATCGCGTCGACCCCGCCGACCAGGTTCCGCCAGTACGTCGCCAGGTCCGGGGCGCCCGGTAGCAGCACCGCCATGCCCACCAGGGCCACCGCCGGCGGCTGACTTGTCGTCGCATTCGCGGTCATCGGTGTCGTCACCGGCCTGACGCCGTGTAGACCACCGACCGGGTCGACGGCTCGCCCCAGGCCAGTTCCCGCAGCAGCGCCAGCGAGCCCGCGCCTGGGTCGATCAGCTTGACGCCCCGCTGGAGGTAGTCCAGGGCCAACTCCGCCGAAACCATTCCGCCATGCGGGCCGGACGGCGCCCACGGCCCCCAGTGCACGGTCAGCACCCGGCGCCCCGTGCGTTCCGCCCAGCGGGCGCCGAGTTCCTCCAACGCGTCGTTGGCCGCCGCGTAGTCGGCCTGGCCACGGTTGCCCAGAGCGGCGGCGATGCTGCCGAAGAGCACCGTGAACTTTGGCTGAGTGGGCAACCCGGCCAGTACGTCCAGCAGCGCCCGGGCGCCGTCCGCCTTGACGCCGTAGACCCGCCGGAAGGACTCCGGATCCTTCTGCGCGAACATCTTGTCCTCGATCACGCCCGCCGCGAAGACGACGCCGTCCAGCCGTCCGTATTCGGCGTGGACCTCCTTGACCGCCTGCCGCAGCGCCGCCGCGTCGGTCACGTCCACCACGTGGTGGCGGGCCCGCGAACCCAGCGCGGACAACTCGTCGAGTGTCGCCGCGACTTCACGCCCGGCCAGCAGCCTGGACGCGGTCCGGTCGATGTCCGGCAGCGGCACGCCCTGCCGGGCGAGTGCGGACCGCAGCGCCGGACGGTCGTGGGCGGCCGCCGTCACCGGGTCCTCGGGGCCGTCCGGTGGCGCGGTGCGGCCCAGCAGTTCCAGGCGGCAGCGGGCGGCTGCCGCGAGCGCCGCCGCGAACCGCGCGGTGATGCCGCGCGCCCCGCCGACCAGCAGCACCACGGCGTCCCGGTCGAGTCCCAGCGCGGTGGCCTCCGCCGTACCGTCGTCGGCGGGCCCCGCCCCCGTGCTGCCCAGGATCCCGAGGCCGGATTCCACCAGCGCCAAACCCTGCCGCCCGGCCGGGCCGTACCGCACCACCGGCGCGTCGTCGTCCGCCAGCAGCTCGCCGACCAGCGTGTCCACCGCGTCCGCGGCGGCCGCGACCTCGACCAGCCGGACCGAGACTTCCGGATACTCGCGGGCCAGGGTGCGAAACAGGCCGCGTAGTCCAACCGTCCGGCCGCTGCCCGACGTTGCCGTTCTGGCGGCGAGCAGCCACCGGGGGGAGCGGCCCAGTGCAGCCTGCAACGCGGGCACACAGCCCGGCAGCACCGGCGCCCCCCGCGGGGAGAGCGGATCCAGCAGCAGCACACCGTCCACCGGTTCGTCCGCCGTGGAGGACGTGTGCGAGGCGGGCAAGGCCAGCACCCGCGCACCGAGCGAGGCCAGCCGGGATGTCACGGCCTCGGCGATCCCACCGTCGTCCCCGCCCAGCAGCGCGAAGCACCTGCCCGCGAGCGCCTTCGGGGCTCTGGTGGGTTCGGACAGCGGTACCGTCGTGAACCGCAGCCGCACCGGTTCGTGTCCCGCGACGGCCGACCGCTCCCGCGCCGCCGTCTCGGCCGGCGCAGTCAACTCAGCCGATCGCGCGGCCTGTTGGCTCGGCGCCGCATCGTCCGGCCGTGCCGTGCCGGTCTCCTGCGCGGCCTGGGGACTTGGCACGGTGTCGGCCGCCTCGGCTCCCGGACCCGTGAGCCGGGCGGTGAGCCAGGCCGCCAGGGCGGCGGCGGTACGGGCGCCGGAGAGCTCCTCCAACTCCTCGTCGCGCAGTGCGGCGAGCTCGGCGCCCGAGCCGTCTGCGAGTCGGCGGGCGAGCTGGCCGACGATCTCGGTGCGTTTGATGGAGTCGATGCTCAGGTCGGCCTCCAGATCGAGATCGGGCTCGATCATGTCGGCGGGGTAGCCGGTGCGTTCGCTGATCACCTCCACCACGGCGTGCAGCACGTCGTCCTGCCCGAGCACCGGCGCGGACGCGGTCGCCGACTGCTCCTGCGGTGACTCGGAGGGTGGTTCGGGCAGCGGCGGAAGCGCAGCCGCCCGAACCACCGGCGGCTGCGGAACGTCCGGGGCTGGATCCCCGCCGCCGAAGTAGCTCAGCAGCACGTCCCGCTGTGTCGCGATCAACTCCCTGCTGCTGCGCAGGAATTCCGACACCATGGCTTCCCTGGTCGGGCGATGGTCGTTGGCGCCCGGGCCCTGTTCCGCCGCCAGAGCCTCCGGTACGGGCCGGGCCGGTGCCAGCGCACCGGGCAGCAGTTCTCCGGAGGCGGTGCGCACCAGTTGCCCGTCCACTGTCCAGCCGGGCCGTCGTGGTCTGCCCGTCCGGCTCGCGTCCACCGCGTCACGACCACGGAACAGCTGCCCGGTCCGCACCGGCACTCCCGCGACGGCGAGTTCGGCCAAGGCGTCGAGGAAGCCGGGCACACCGCGCCGCCGCCGCTCGATCGGCACCGCACGGTGCGGCCTGTCGCCGAGCACCTCGCCCACCAGTGCGGTCAGCACCGACCCGGGACCCGCCTCGACGAACACCCGGGCGCCCGCCTCGTACATCGCCTCGATCTGTTCCAGGAAGCGCACCGGAGCGTCCATCTGCTCCGCGAGCCCGGCACACACCGCCGCCGGATCCGCCGGATAGCCGGCCGCCGTCCGGTTCGACCACACCGGGAACTGCGGTGCCCGCACCTCGCGGCCGGCCAGCGCCTTGGCGAAGCGCTCGCCCGCGCCCGCGACCAGCGGGCTGTGGAAGGCGCACGCCACCGGCAGCCGCTTCACGCCGTACCCGGCCTCGCGCAGCAGCCGCATCGCGGTCGACACCCCATCCGTCGCGCCCGAGACCACCGTCTGCCGTGGCGCGTTGCGGTTCGCCACCACCACTCGCCCCCGTAGCGCGGCAGCCGCCAACACGCCCTCGACCTCATCGGCCGAGGCCTCCACCGCGGCCATCGCCCCGCGGTCCGTCCCCTCGCCGACCGCGTCCAGGACCGCCCGGGCCCGCTCGGCGCTGAGCATCGGCAGATCCTCGACCGCCAGCGCCCCCGCCACGCACAACGCCACCAGCTCGCCGTAGCTGTGGCCCGCGGCCATGTCCGGACGCACCCCCGCCATCCCCAGCAGGTCGTGCGCAGCCAGACCGGTCATGCCCAGCACTGGCTGAGCCACCCTGGTGTCAGTCACCGCGTCGCGCTGCTCCTCCCGCGCCTGAGGCGTGAAGGCCGCCGGGGGGTAGAGCACGTCCGCGTACGCCCGCCCCAGCCGCAGATGCCGCTGGAGGACGGGGAACGCGGCGAACAACTCCGCGAACATCCCCGGGCGTTGGCTGCCCTGCCCGGGGAAGAGGAACGCCACCAAACCCGGGGTCGCGCCCTCCTCGGCCAGATACAGCCCCGCCGCCGGATCGTGCTCACCGGCCAGCGCCCGGCGCAGCAGCTCGGCCAACCCCGCGACATCACAGGCCACCACCGCGACCTGCGTGGGCCCGTGGCCCGCCTCCGCCCGTCGGGAGGCGGCCAGCGCCAGGTCCCGCAGCCGCCATGGCGTCCCGTCCGCCTCCACGAGCCGCAGCGACTCCGCCACCTTGCGCAGCGCCTTTTCCCGATCGGCCCCGCGGAAGGTGAACAGCTCGGCAGGCCACTCCTGGAGCCCGTGCTGCGGGGGCGGGCCGTCATGCCCCCGCAGCACGGCATGGAAGTTGGTACCGCCGAAGCCGAACGCGCTCACCCCGGCCACCCGTTCGCCCGGCGGCACCGGCCACGGCCTGACCCGCGTATGGAACACGAAGGGGCTGCCAGCGGAGCGCCACGCCGGGTTCGGCAGTGTCAGGTGCAGGGTCGGCGGCTTCACCCCGGTGTACAGCGCCAGCGCCGTCTTGATCAGGCCGGCCAGCCCCGCCGCGCACTTGGTGTGCCCGATCTGCGACTTCACCGACCCCAGCGAGCAACTTCCCGGCGGCGCCCCCGCCTCATCGAACACCTCGGTCAGCGCGGCGAGTTCGGTACGGTCGCCGACCACCGTCCCGGTGCCGTGCGCCTCCAGCAGCCCCACCTCGGCCGGACCGACGCCGGCTGCGCGATACGCGCGATCCAACGCCGCCCGCTGCCCCTCGCGCCGCGGCGCGGTCAGGCCCAGCGAACGGCCGTCACTGGCGCTGCCCACTCCCTTGACCACCGCGTAGACCCGGTCACCGTCCCGCTCCGCGTCCGCCAGCCGCTTCAGCACCAGGCAAGCCACCCCTTCGCCCAGGGCGATCCCGTCCGCCGACGCGTCGAACGGCCGGGACCGGCCGGACGGCGAGAGTGCGTGGGACGAGGCGAAGAGCAGATAGTCGTTGATCCCGTTGTGCAGGTCCGCGCTGCCGCACAGCGCCAGGTCGCTGCTTGCGGCGACCAGTTCCTTGCACGCCACGTCCAATGCCGCCAGCGAGGACGCGCACGCCGCGTCCACCGTGAAGTTGGCCCCGCCCAGGTCCAGCCGGTTGGCGATCCGCCCCGAGATGACATTGGCCAGCATGCCCGGGAACGAGTCCTCGGTGAGCTTCGGCAACTGCTCCGCGATCGCCTGCGGCACCTTCCCCAGAAAGGCCGGCAGCACGGCACCGAGCACCCCGGCGCTCGACAGGTCGCTGCCCGCCTCCGCCCCGAACACCACGCTGGTACGGGAACGGTCGAAGGCCCGGCCGCCGTCCTCGTACCCGGCGTCCGCCAGCGCCCGGCGCGCCGTCTCCAGCGCCAGCAACTGCACCGGCTCGATGCTGCCCAACGCGGACGGCGGAATGCCGTAGCCCAGCGGGTCGAACGGGATCCGGGGCAGGAAGCCACCCCATTTGGACGGAGTGGTGCCGGGCCCGCCGTCCGGCGAGTAGTACAGCGCCGGGTCCCAGCGCTCGGTGGGCACCTCGGTGATGGCATCCGTACCGGTCACCACGTTCGCCCAGAACGCGGGAGTGTCGGGAGCCTGCGGGAACATACACGCCATGCCGATCACCGCGATGTCCAGCGGCTTCGGCTCCGCGGGGGCGGCGGGGAGCAGGCCAAGCCGGTCGACCAGTTCCGTGGCCCTGTCGGCCAGGAACCCGGCTGCCCGGGTGCCGACCGCGGTATGCAACTCGGTCAGTGTGGTGGGGGCCGAGCGCAGCACGACCAGCTGCCCGGCCATGAACATGCCCCGCTCAAGCTGCTGTTGCTCGTCCACCTCGGCCAGCTCGCCGGCCACCCGGTCGATGCCCTTGCTGGCGATGCGCAGTCGGCCGAGGTTCAACCGCTCCAACCGCTCCCAGGCCTCCCGCTCCGGTGTCCCGTCCGCCCGCAGCCGCCTGCGGGCTTCGCGGAACTCCGCGGTGAAAGGGCTCGGGACACACCGCGTGACATGCCCGGGCGCCGTCTGCAGCAGATCGGTGCCGCGCGCCGCCAGCACCTGCCGTTGGAACTGCGGACGTACCGCCCCGCAGGCCACCGCCTCTTCGGTGAACAGGTACGCCGTGCCCATCAGCAAGCCCGCCGCGCACCCCCGGCCGGCCAGCGGACCCGTCATCGCCGCTACCATCGCGGCCGAACGTTCGTCGTGCACGCCCCCCGCGAACAGCAACTCCACCCCGGGACGGTCCGGCGCCGCGTCCAGGAACTCCTCAAGTACCCCCAACTGCGCCTCCCACAGCGGGAAGCTGTAGCGCGGTCCCACATGCCCGCCGCACTCCGCTCCCTCGAAGACGAACCTGCGAGCCCCGTCCTCCAGGAACTGCCGCAGAAGTCCCGGGGAGGGCACGTGCAGGAAGGTGCGGATCCCCCCCTCCTCCAACGCCCGTGCCTGCGACGGACGTCCGCCCGCGATCAGCGCGTGGCTGGGCCGCGCCGCCAGCACCTGTGCCAGCTGGGCGTTTCGCACATCCTCCGGCGCGAAGCCCAACATGCCGACTCCCCAGGGGAGTTCGCCGACCGCCTCACCCGTCCTGGCCAGCAGTGCCCGGGTCTGCGGGCGGTCGGCCAGCGCCAGCGCCACGAACGGCAGCGCACCCGCCGTGGCCACCGCCGCGGCGAATCCCGGCTGGTCGCTGACCCTGGTCATCGGTCCCTGCGCCACCGGCAGCCGGGTGCCAAGCGCGTCGCTCAGCGGGGTTCCCGGGCCGAGCGGTGCCGCCCCCCGCGCGGCCGCTCGCAGCCCGTCCAGTACGGCTTCCCGCACGGCGCGAACCGCTCGCCCGGCCGTCCCATAGCGGTCGGCGAACCTGGCCGCCAGGAAGCCGTCCTGGCCGACGGCGAGCTGCCCGTCCCGAGGAGCGTTCGGCCCGCCGCGGCGCAGCACCCGGCAGCCGTCCACCAAGCTCGTCTCGGAGCCGTCCATACCGCGTACGGCCGCCGCGGTCTCGTCCGGCACCGCCGATTCGGCCAGCAACGCGAGCTGACTGTCCAGCACCACTCCGGCAGCGCCGCCGATCACCGCCGCCACCGCGGTACGCGGCCCGATACCACCGCAGGCCCACACCGGTGCCTCGATCTCCGGTGCGCCCAGCAGCTGCTGCAACAGGACGAAGGTGCTCAACTCTCCAACGTGGCCACCGCTCTCGCCGCCGCGTGCGATCAGTCCATGGGCGCCCGCGCGAACGGCGGCTCGGGCCTGTTCCAGGTCGGTCACCTCGACCAGCAGGCGGTACTCGGTGGCGAGCGCGGCCGGGTCCCAGCCTGGGAGGTCCGCGGCCAGCACGACGGTGTGCGGGCCGGTGCCGTCGGCGCAGCGCAACTCCTCGGGTAAGGCCCGGCAGCCGGGGCCCGCCCGCACGCCGAACGGACCGGGAACCCAATCACGGAGTGCGGCCAGCTCCCTTCGCCACCGGTCGTCGCCGGATCCAAGGTCCAGAACGCCCAATGCGTTCGCACGGCACACGGCCGCGGCGAGCCCGGCGTCCGGTTCCTGGAACGGGGTGATTCCCATTACGATTTCGGCCAGTGGGGAGATCAGTCTCATGGGCTGTCCAGACTCGTTGCGGCGCGGTAAGAGGGACACGTACGACCGCGTGACCTCTCGGACATGGGGTGCGACGGGGCAGCACATGGCTTGTGCACAAGAAAGCAGGCGCCGGTGCGCAACTCGGATTTCCCGTTGAATGCCGACGCTACCGATCCGCAGTGCATGTACTGGCCGCCCCGCGTTTGGCGGGAGGTGAACTGGTGTGAACGCGCGGCATGGTGGCCTTTCCGGCGGTCGTCAGGTGCCGCCGCGGCGCCGTACCGCCTTCCACCAGGGCGTTGATCAGCCTCGGATGACCGTAAGCGCATGCCGTGTCCCGTCGACCACCTCCTCCATGACCTCGCCTTCCGATACATCCACAACAGGCGCTGCGCCACAGGCGCGGTGGCGGTCACCGCGAGTGCGGGGAGTCAGGCACCGGTTACATCGCTTGATTCAGAAGAGATTTGTGCGAGCCATGTGCCCGGCTCGATTGTTGAACGACGCTGAGGATGTCAGTAGCGCACGGTTCAACTCAGTGGGCCAGCAGCGCGTCCGGCAGTTCAGCAGATGGGCAGATGCTGTTCTGTCTCAACGAAGGTGGCTGCGGCCTACTGGTATGAAGCCCACCGAGTCAATTTTCCACCGCTGCCGCGCGCAATGGATAGTCGTCCATTGGGGTGAATTTCGTTCCGTTTCCTTCGGCCTATGACGGCGGCTCCCGAGCGCCAGGCGCACGGCTCCGCGAACCCGCCGAGGGCCTGCCCCTGTCCATGCCTGGACCCGCCGGACCGCCGCGCCCGTGTTGACGTCACTCGATCCAGTGAGTGTCTGGACGGCTCCCGCTGGCCGACCAAGTCCCATCGTGAGTGTCTTCGTGACTTCCCACGCCTGGCCCGCATCACCGCCCGACGAGCAGTGCAGGTCCAAGGCAAGGTCTCATGGCACATGCGGAGTGCGGGGAATCACGAGTACAGGGTACGCAACCCGGGCCTGGCCGGGAGTTCGCGCCCATAGTTCCAACCACCGTGTGAATGAGTCGCTGTGTTGGCCAAAGTGTGGCGCTGGCAAGAGAGTTGGTGGTGGTCAGCAGGAAGATTCCGCTATGAAGTGTGGTTAGCCGGTTGCGCGGAGTGTGGTTATTCGCCGTATGGTGTCCGCCAGTGCGTGCGCGCTGTGGTGGTGTCCGGGTGGGTGGGGCATCATCGGCGAGCGCACGCGAAGGGGGGCGCGGGTACCAGTCATTGACGCCGGAGACCTGCGTTGACAACCGCTACGAACGGATGAGGAACACAACGGTGGCAGCCACCTTCGACACGCACGACGGCATCGAATCCACTATCGAGTTGCTGGAAACCGAGCTCCCTCGGTTGGAAGAGCAGCAGCAGACGCTGGAGAAGAATCTGGCAGCAGTCACGGAACGGATGGCGGCGGTCCGCGCTGCGCTGCGCAGCCTGCAGGCACTGTCCTGCGCTTCGCCGCTTCCTGAGGCGTCGGCCGAGGAACGGGAGGTGGCTGCGGCCACCTCGTCCCTGCCGGTGGTGGACGAACAGCGCCGCGAGGTACCCGTACCGGCGCCTCGGCAGGCGGAGGAGGACGCGGGCGAGGCAACCGCGGTCGCCGCGCAGGACGACGTCTCGACCGACCCGGCGCAGGACAGCGGTCCTGAGGAGGCGCGGCGGTCCGCGGGCCGCGGCAGGAAGAAGTCCGCGAAGGCGACGAAGGCCGGCAAGAAGGCTTCGCCTGCGAAGCGGATGCGCGGCCTGAGCGAGAGCATCGTGGCGTGCCTGGAGCGCGCCGAGGGCCCGTTGCGGGCCGGTGAAGTCAACGAGGCCCTCGGCCGCGAGAACACCGCGGGCAGCGTGAACTCGGTGCGTACCGCGTTGGAGCGGCTGGCGGTGGCCGCCCGAGTGCAGCGAGTGGAGCGCGGCCTGTACCAGACCCCGCAGAGCTGACACCCGCCTTCGGTACGCGTATCGGCCCTGGCCAAATGGCCAGGGCCGATACGCGTACCGAAGGCTTCCCATCGCCGACCCGTCGCTGATTCGGGCCTCCGTAACTTGCGCAACAAGGCAAGCGTTAACCCGTTGTCGGCGTCGCAAGGTTGGTCCAACGGAGGGGAGCAGCGATGGTGGACGCGGGCCAGGCTGGAGTCGCTGAGCGGCTGGGAATCGAGCCCAAGCTGCTGGTCCAGGAACGGGGGTGGGATGAGGACGTCGACCATGACCTGGAGAGTGCGCTCGAGGAACGGTACGGGGCCCGCCTGTTGGCCGAAGGCTCTGGCGACGTCATGGACGTCATCCTTCTGTGGTGGCGCGAGGACGGGGGTGACCTCGTCGATGAGCTGCTCGACGCCGTGCTCTGGCTGGCTCAAGATGGTGTGGTCTGGATGTTCACTCCGAAGGCAGGACGTGTCGGCTATGTGGAGCCGTCCGTCATCGCGGACGCCGCACGGTCCGTCGGCCTGAGGGTCGCCGACGTGATCAACGTCGGTGCGGACTGGGCAGGTTCACGGCTGGACCCGGGGTGGGTCGGATCGCAGGAGTAGAGCCGGCTCCGGGGTCCGTCGGCACAGTGGAACACGGGCCCCGTCCGCGCGGCAGGATGAGCGCGTGCGCGACGCGGACGAGCGCGGACAAGTGCGTCGGGGCTACCCCCGTAATGGATCGGTGGCCGTCGATCTCCCGGCGGGTACCAGCGCGGTGGCGTTCACACACATGGTCCTTGCCGGGACACCCGAGTGGGTGCATGGGCTGCTGACACTGCGCGACAAGCTGATGGCACCCTTCGGACTCCAGCGGCAAGAACGCGTCGCCGTAAGGGACATCGGGGTCGAACCGGGCAGGAAGCTGGGCCCCATCCGCTTGTTGGCCGTGGCGGAGGACGAAGTCCTGGGAGGCGATGACGACAAGCACTTGGACTTTCGCACGTCCTTCGCCGTTCGCCCATCCGCTTCGGGCGCTGGACTGGAGGGCGTCTGCACCTCGGTCGTCAGGTTCCGCCGCCCTGCTGGACGGCTGTACTTCAAGGCCATCAAGCCGCTGCACAACCTGATCATGCCCCGCCTTGTCGCCGGAGCCGTCCGTTCCTGACCGCCCCTCAGGGGGCTGCCAGGCGCGTCACCAGCGGAGCCGGAGACAACACGGCGGCACCACTTCGTTCGTGGGGCGTCAGATGCCTTCAGCCGCCGAGGCGATCAGACAGTCGACGACGTCGTGGAGGCTGGCTCGGCGCCGATGGGCGGCACGTTGACGGTCGGCACCGGTGCCATGAGTGCGCAGTCGAGCCCAACTGGCGCGTACCAGTCCCAGATCGCCGTGGCGCTTCAGCGCGGCGCTCACATGCGTCAACAACCCGTCCGCCGACACCACCGCCGGAACGAGGCGGCCAGTGCGCAGATCGAGGCCCTGACCGCCGAGGCCGTCGCGAGCGGCACGCCAGCAGGCCGCTCGCAGCACCTCTGGTGAGGGGTTGGGAGCTGGCTCGCCGGCGTCGACAGCCCGTAGGGCCGTATCGACCAGCGCTCTGATCACCGCGGCGAGCAGAAGCGTGTCTCCCACGGTCATCGCCGCGTCCGCCACCCGCACCTCCAGCGTGGGCACGTGCTCCGAGGGCCGAATGTCCCAGTAGAGAGCGCTGCGATCCATGATCGCCCCGCTGATGGACAACTGGCCGACCATTTCCTCGAAGTGCGCTACCGACCGGAAGAACGGCGGTGGGCCCGCGACTGGCCAGCGCGCCCACGTCACCGCGCGCCAGCTGGCGTATCCGGTGTCCCGACCAGCCCAGAACGGGGAGTTCGCCCCCAGTGCCACCAACACCGGCAGCCACGGCCGCAGATGGTTGCTCACGGCCAGAGCACGCGACCGGTCCGCGAGTCCGATGTGCACATGGCAGGCGCAGATGCTCTGCTCGTCGTCAAGCGCCCGGAACCTGTCGAAGCTCCGGGCGTAACGCGGCCCCTCGGTGAGCGGCGGGGGAGTCACCGCGCCGAGCACCGGGCTGCCGGACGACACCACCCGCAGCCCGTGTAGCGCGGCGGCCCTGGCCACCACGGCCCGCATCGAACGGAGCTGCGCGCCGAGCCCGGCCAGTTCGGTATGGGGATCGGTTCTCGCCTCGATCTGGAAGCGGGTGATCTCCGCGCTCACGCCATCGCCCATTTCCTTGGCGGCATAAGCGATCAGGGAGTCGGCCTCCGGACGCACCGAGCGCGAGACCGGATCGACGACTAGGTACTCCTCCTCCACGCCCACCGTCAGCCGGTCGTCATCCTGCACGGCCCCGATGCTCCCAGATCCATGCTCGCCCAGGCCTCCGCACCGACCGGAATCGGCCTGATCCGGCGGCGGCAGCGTGGCCCGGCCCACGGAAGGGAACGGGGAGCGGCAACAGCGGCGGGAGTCTGGTGCGGACTGGCGGGGAAGTGGACGGAAGGGGAACGAAGGCGCAGGCAGCTCCAGACGGCCCCGCCGCCCGGGCGCGGTGTCGGTCGGCTGTCTGCGGTTGGCAGCGGTCTGTCGGTGGCGTGTCGGCGGCCGCTGCGATCTTGGAGCTTGATCGGGGGCGGCCGTGAACGCGCAAGGCCGCCCACCACCGCCGGATGCCCCACAGCGCAAGGAGCCTGCAATGCCCTCCCTGGTCCGAACCCGGCCGTGGGACGTTCACCGGCTGCCGCCTGCCGAGGGCAGGAACTTCCTGGTCACCGGCGGCAACGCGGGGATCGGGTACTTCGTCGCGGAGCAGCTCGCCAGCACCCGGGCCACGGTGGTCCTCGGCAGCCGGGACGCGACGAAGGCCGCGGCGGCGATGGCCTCGATCCGTTCGCGCGTCCCCGGTGCGCGGGTGCGTCACCTTCGGCTGGACCTCGCCGACCTGTCCTCGCTCAAGAGCTCCGTGGAAGCGCTGGAGCTGGAGCGTCTCGACGCGGTCGTCCACAATGCGGGAGTCCTGCTCGACGAGCCGCAGCGCAGGGAAACCAAGGACGGCAACGAGCTGACGTTCGGGACCAACCACCTGGGGCACTTCGCCCTGACCCACTGGCTGGCGCCCTTGCTTTCGGCAGCGCACGGGGGCCGCGTCGTCATCACCGGCAGCTTCGTGGGGAAGTCCGCGCGGCTGGACCTCGACGATCTCCAGACCACCCGTGACTACCGGCCGAAGCGTGCCTACGAGCGGTCGAAGCAGGCGCAGATGCTCTTCGGTTTCGAACTCGACCGCCGCCTGCGTGCCGTCGGCAGCACGACGCTGAGCGTGGTGACCCACCCTGGCGGCGCGCTTGACTCCCTCACCCCCTCACGCCCGTCCGTGCATGTCCGGACCACCGGCGAACGGCTGCGCGGCCTGCCCGCCGGCATCCTCGTCCAGGGCAAGGAAGCAGGCGCGTGGCCCGCCGTGCGGGCAGTCCTCGACCCGTCCGTGGTCGGCGGACAGCTGTGGGGACCCCGGGTGTTCGGCCTGCGGGGTGCACCGGGGCTGGAATCCGTCCGAGGCCACCTGGCCGACACCGTGCTCGGCGCGCGCCTATGGGCCGCCAGCCGCGACCTGACCGGCGTCGAACCGACCTTCGGCCCCGGGTGACCGGATTCATCCGCACGGCGCCCGTCCGAGAACCGTGGCAAGCGGATTGCCTCCGGTGAGGCGGGAGTTCGAGGAAGTCGTGCCGGACGATGGCATCGCGGGCGTCGCGGCTGGGCAGTCCTGTCCCATGGTCGAAATGCCGAAGGACGTACGCGCGAGGATCGAGGCGCCGAACATCTGGTACGTCGCCACGGTCAACGTTGACGGTTCGCCGCACGTGAGCCCGATGTGGGTAGGGCTCGACGGGGAACTGGTGTTGTTCAACACCGCCGTTGGGCGGATCAAGGAACGCAACCTCCGCCGTGATCCGCGAGTGTGCCTGTCGCACGCGGACTCGGCCGATCCCTATGACCGGGTGCAGATCCGCGGTCGGGTGGTCCGGTTCGTCGAGGGACCGGAGGCGGACCGGAACATGGACCGGTTGGCACACACCTACCTGGGAACCGAGCGATTCGAGTGGAGAGTCCCCGGCGAGCGGCGTGTGGTCGTGCTGATCGAGCCCTCGAGGGTACGTCACGTGGTCGGCGTCGAACCCTTCCCGCCCGGGGCGCCCGGGAGTACGGGGGCAGGGCGCATGTGACGGGGACGGAAGGGCCCGTCACTTCGGGCGCGGCGGCACCTGCGCGGTGTGTTGGTGCCGCCGCGTACGAAGACGACCGCTCACATCCGCTCGGGCGCCGAGACACCCAGCAGGTTCAGGCCGTTGCGCAGTACCACCCGGCTGGCGTCCGTCAGCCACAACCGGGCCCGGGTCAGGGAGTTCGGCTCCTCGCCGTCCCGCGGCAGGACTCGGCAGTCGTCATAGAACCGGTGGTAGGTACCTGCCAGTTGCTCCAGGTAACGCGCCACGCGGTGCGGCTCGCGCAGCGCGGCGGCGGTAGCGACGATCTGCGGGAACTCGCCCAGCACACTCAGGAGATCGGCCTCCCGCTCATGGCTGAGCAACGACGGCTCGAAGTCGTCAGGCCCGCCCCTGCGCGCACCGGTCTCCTGAGCCTTCCGCTGCACCGCGCACAGCCGCGCATGCGCGTACTGCACATAGAACACGGGGTTCTCGTTCGACTGCTTGGTGAGCAGATCGATGTCGAGATCGATCGTCGAGTCCACACACGCGCGCGCGAGCGCGTACCTCGCGGCGTCCACCCCCACCGCCTCGACCAGGTCTTCCAGCGTCACAACTGTGCCCGCCCGCTTGCTCATACGGACGGGCTGGCCGTCCCTGACCAGGTTGACCAACTGGCCGATCAGGATTTCGAGGTTGTGTTCCGGGTCATCACCGAGGCAGGCCGCCATGGCCTTCATACGGCCCACATAGCCCGCGTGGTCAGCGCCCAGCATGATGACGACCTTCTCGAAGCCGCGCGACCTCTTGTTGAGGTAATAGGCGCAGTCCGCGGTGAAGTACGTCCAGGAGCCGTCGCTCTTCAGCAGGACCCGGTCCTTGTCGTCACCGAAGTCCGTGGTACGCAGCCACACCGCGCCTTCGGCCTCGAAGACGTGGCCACCTTCCCGTAGGCGTGCGACGGTGGCGTGCAGATCCCCTCCTTCGTGGAGATCCTTCTCGTTGAAGTAGACATCGAAGTGGGTACCGAACTCGGCCAGGGAGGCCTTGATCTCGTCGAACATGAGGGACGTCCCCTCCACCCGGAAGACCTTGAGGGCTGCGGAGTCGGTCAGTCCCAGGGCCTCAGGCCGCCGCTTCAGCACCGCACCGGCGATCTCCTGGAGGTAAGCGCCGCGGTATCCGTCCTCAGGCACCGGAGCGTTCTTCGCCGAAGCGAGCAGTGACCGGGCGAAACGATCGATCTGCATACCGGCGTCATTGAAGTAGTACTCGCGTGTCACATCCGCACCCGCGGCTTCGAGAAGCCGTGCCAGTGCGTCTCCCACGACCGCCCACCGAGCGCCGCCGATGTGCACGGGCCCGGTGGGGTTGGCGGAGACGAACTCCAGATTGAGCCGCGGGCCGTCGATGTGGTTCGTACGGCCGTACTCGGTGTCGGCCAGGACGATTTCCCGTGCGACGGCCCCCTTGGCGGCACTCTCAAGCGTGATGTTCAGAAAGCCGGGACCCGCCACTTCGGCCTTCTGGACACCAGCCGCAGCACTCACGATCGGCGCCAGCAACTCCGCTACGGCACGGGCCGGGATACCCGCGGACTTGGCGATCTGCAGCGCGACGTTGCTGGAGTAGTCACCGTGACTGCGGTGGCGAGACCTCTCCACTTGGAGCGACTCGGGGGGAGTCGCCGCGATCGTTCCGGAGTTGACCGCTTCGTGAACGCTCTCGGCGACGATGGCGGCGAGATCTGCTGGATTCACGCGGCAACGCTACAGGCCCGGCGGCAGCAGAGAACTGCCTTTTCTTGCTGCGATGTCACCTCTCAGCCGTTCTATCCCGCCATGGCCGAGGTACGCCTGCGTCGGCGAGGACCACCGGCCCTCGCCGACCTCGGTACGCAGGAGCTAGAACTGCACGTCGGAGCAGGCGTAGAAGGCGTTGCCGGTGTCCGCGATGTTCCATACCGCGAGGATGGATCCGTGGCTGCTGGCACTGCCGGTGGCGAGGAGGGAGGCGCCGAGGACGCCGAGGCCGACGATCACCGCGCTGGGCTTTCGGCGCATGGCTCACTCCTGGATAACGCGGGGGGTTCAGGGGTGGTGTGAGCGCCCGGGCTTGGTCCGGACCAACATGCACGAGAGAGCCGACTTCCGGACGTGTTGGTCCAGACCAATCCAGCCGGGCCATCGGGCGCGCCCCCGTCTGGGTGGCGGTCTACCACGGCACGGCGGTTCCGTCCCACGAGAAGAACCCACCAGTGGGGCCGTCCTCCGGCAGCAGCGCCAGACGGACGGCGCCCGCCGCGCCCTCGGCCGGATCTCCGGCGCTGGCGGCGGCGCGTTCGTTGAGGTCGGTTGCCCGCAGACCGGGCGCGAGCGCGTTCACCTTGAAGCCGTCACCGGCGAGCGCCTGCGCGTAGAACACCGTCAGCGCGTTCAGCGCGGTCTTCGACGACCGGTAAGCGGCCCCCGAGCCCGCCGGGAACCGCGACTCCGGTCCCGTACTCCAGGCCAGCGATCCGGTTCCGCTGGAGACGTTCACGATGCGAGGCCTGGTGGATTGACGCAACGCTGGCAGGAACGCGTTGGTGACGGCGATGACGCCGAACAGATTCGTTTCATACGTACTGCGGAAGCTGTCGACGTCGGCGTCGACCGCTGACCTGCCATCGACCATGATGCCGGCGTTGTTGACCAGGACGTCCAGGGTCTCGACCTGCCGCGCCGCGTCGGCGATGCTCCTGTCATCGGTGACATCGAGCAGCAGCGGCCGGGCGTCGCCGCCGATCTCGTCGACGGCCCGCTGCCCCCGTCCGGCATCGCGCGAACCGACGTAGACGGTGAGCCCGGCGGCCACCAGCTGCCGAGCGATCTCCTTGCCGATGCCCTTGTTGGCACCGGTGACGAGTGCTGTGGAATTGTTCATGGTGTCGACGATGCCGCCGGCAGACCGGCCGATCCAGGGACAAGCGATCCCTGGGATTCAGGAGGTGGCGAATGGCAAGACAAGAGCTGGCCCGTTTCCTGCGCGACCGGCGCGAGGACCTGCGCCCCACCGACGTCGGCCTGCACACCGGCCCGCGCCGCCGCACACCCGGCCTGCGCCGCGAGGAGGTCGCCCAGCTGGCCAACATGTCCGTCGACTACTACGCCCGCCTCGAACAGGCGCGGGGCCCACGCCCGTCACCCCGGATCCTGGACGCCATCACCGCCGCGCTCCGGCTCACCCCGCCCGAGCGGACACACCTCTTCCGTCTGGCCGGCGCGAATCCGACACCACCCGCCGGGCCGGTGCGCCGGGTCCGCCCGTACGTGGCCGACCTGCTGCGACGGCTGCCTGAAACGGGAGCCATCGTCACCGACGCGACGTACGACGTGATCGCCTGGAACCCGCTCGCGGAAGCCCTGCTGGGCAACCTCAGGGAGGAGCCGAACCTGGCCCGTCGGCGCTTCCTGCGCCTCGGCCCCGTTGAGAGTTCCAGCACCGAGGAGTTCGCCCGCATCGCGGTGGCGCGGCTGCGTAGCGCCGCCGACCGCTATCCCCGTGACGAACCACTCGCCCGACTCCTGGCGGAACTACGCGCCGGAAGCGAGGAGTTCAGTGAGGTCTGGGACATCAACCCGGTGCACGCTCCCGGCCACCGCACGAAGACGGTGACCCATCCGGAGATCGGCCGGCTGCGCCTCAACTGCGACGTACTCGCCGTCCCCGACGACGACCAGCAGGTTGTCTTCATCACCGCGGACCCGGGCACTCCGTCCGCCCGGGCACTGCGCCACCTGACGCGGGCCAGCTGACGCGGGCCAGCTGACGCGGTCGAAAAGGTCCCTTCGGTCCCCGGCCTGGTCGAACGTCCGCGAAGACGGCCCGACGCCGCCCCCGCCACGTCCAACGCCTTTGTCAGGACCGCTTACCTTCGTCCCGAACGGCCATGCGGACGTGCGACGTTCGGGAACTGCTGACGCGTCACGTCGGTGGTACCCACGGCCCAGCTGGCCGCCAGGCCAACTGGGCCGTGAGGAGATGGCGTTGCCCGCACGGCGGACAGCCGTGGACGGCAGGTCAGGCGGCCAGCTTCGTACCTGCCCGGCGAGCCACTGAGGCCACCCGCGCCAGGGTCGGTTCGCGGAGTATCTCGGGCAGTGCGGCCATGAAGGCGGGCTCGCTGTCGGCGGCCAGCACATCGCGGCTGACTCCGGCGAGCATCGCCAGCAGTGTGACCGAGTCGCCGCCCAGCCGGTGAAAGTCGGCCCGGCCGTCCACCCGAGCGCGGTCCACCCCGAGGGCGTGCGCCCAGACCTGGGCCACCGCCTCCTCGACGGGGTCCACCACCACGGCATCCGTCCGGTCGGTGGCGGCACCGGGCTGAACGTCGAACGGGTCGGGTAGGGCCCGTACATCCGCCGGAGCCGGTGCCACCTCCGCCGGTTCCACCCGGTGACCGCGGGCCTTGACCTGGTCATCGACGCGTCCGACGAACTCCAACTCCCCCGACGGCAGCACACGGGCCAGGTCACCGGTGCGGTACAGGCGGGTGCCGTCGGCCAGGGTGGGGAAACGCTCACGGTTCAAGTCGGGGCGGCCCAGGTAGCCGCGGGCCAACTGCGCACCACCCAGATACATCTCACCCACCTGTCCGGGGGCGACGAACCGGCGGTCGGCATCCAACAGGAAGACCGTGGTGTTGTCCGCCGGGACGCCGATGGGCACCACCGGGCCCACCCCGTCGGCCTCCGCGTCGAAGGTGTGCGCCGTACAACCGATCGTCGCCTCCGTCGGCCCGTAGAGATTGATGATCCGGCACTTCGGTCCGAACATCTGCTGCGCCCGCGCGGCAACCTCAACCCGCAACTGCTCACCCACCACGACCACACTGCGGTAGCCGCTTGGCTTCAGATCGAACCTGCCGATCAGATCAAGATGGGACGGCGTCACGTTCAGCGTGTTGGCCCCCGAATGCCGCAACAGCCGCCGCAACGAAAGGTGATCCGGGTCGTCACGCATCAGCACCACCTGGCCGCCCGCGAGCAGCGGCAGGAACACCGAGGTCCCCGAAACATCGTGAGAAAGCGAGGTCAGCAGTGGCAGCTTGGTGTCAGCGTCCACATCGAACTCACTCGTCGCCCAGTGAACGTAGTTCACCAGGTTACGGTGTTCGATCTGGACCCCCTCGGGCCGCCCGGTCGTCCCCGCGGTGTAGCTGACGTACGCCAGATCACCAGGGCTGATGTCGGCGTCCGCGCCCCTGACCACCGGGCCGTGAGCGCCCGCCAGTTCATCGAGAGGCAGCGGTCGGCACCCCCCGGGAAGGCAGTGACGCTTGTCGAAGGGGCGCTCCACCAGGCACACGGTGCTGCCCGCATCGCCGAGGAACTCCGCCAACCGCCGGTCCGGATGCCGCACGTCCAATGGCAGACAGCACGCCCCCGACCGCAACACCCCCCACAGCCCGGCGATGGCGGCCACCGACCGCCCCGCCAACAGCCCCACCACCGTGCCCCGGCCGGCCCCGCTCCGGCGCAATCCTTCAGCCACCACGTCCGCACGCCGACTCAACTCGCCATAGGTGACCGCACCCTCCGGCCCGCTCAGCGCCACCCGTCCAGGCGCCCGCTCGACCTGCTCACGGAACAGCCGCACCACCGAATGCTGGCTGGGCAGCGGTCGCTTGGTGCGGTTCCCGGCCCACTGACGATGCTCCAGAGGGGAGAGCGCCTCCTCAAGGACATCGAGCAGTCCCTCCGCGAGTGCCGCGACTCCTGATCCGCCGTACCAGGCCACGGTGATCTCGGTACGCCCCGCAGTCTCGACCAGGTCGATCTTCGGCGGGCCACCGGGACTGGTGTTGTCCAACGTGTAGACAGCCGTCGCACGGAACGTGTCGCTGGACAACCCATCGAGGTCGACCGTGCCCAGATGGGATACGAAAGCCCGACCGGTGTAGGTGTCGGTCTCCGCCGCCTTCTTGTCCAGGTCCTCGGCTCCCGCGCGGAGCAGCGGCAGCGGCAGATTCATGATGGCCGGGTCCGGTCCGGTGGCGAGCTCCCGCCGTTCGGCCATCGCGGTCAGCATGTCACGCTGTACCTCCTCCCAGCCGTCTTCTGCCCGCACGACCAGTCGGAGTGGCTGCGCCAGCGTCGCGGTCGATCGGATGTCCGGGGTGTGGCGGCGCAGGTCCACCGGCACGAGAAATCGGCCGGGGCCGTATGCCGCCGCGAACGCCGCGATCACCTTCGCCGTAGCGCCGAGGTGGGTGCCATCGACCGTTCTACGCCGCCACAGCGGGCCTGACGAGTTGGTCGGGCGCGGACCGAGCGGCGAGGGGAATTCCATCGTCGGGGCGTCGGACACCGGTGGCGGCGCGTCGGGCGCGCAGATCGCCCTGATCAGGTCTTCGCTGTTGACGGTGGACGTCGCGCCCAGCGGGTCATGGCCGCGCAGCACTCTGAAGACGTCGGTCGCCCACATCAGCAGGCCACGTCCGTCCATCACGGCGTGGGCCGCGCGGAACACCACCGTGGACGAGGCACCCGGAAACAGCAGCACCTCGCAGGTTGGGCCGGAGTCGGCCAACTCGGCACGGAGTGCCGGTGAGTCGAGGCGCTCCCAATTGAACGGTTCCCCATCGAGGAGGCGTACTTCGGGCGCCCTTCCACTGTCCACCCAGTGCTTGTCCTCGCGGACCAGCCGAGCGCCCGGGTTGGCCGCCGAGGCGACGGCCACGGCACGGGCCAGTCTGGCGGCCCGCAGTACGCCCTCGCCTTCGACGAGAAGATTGATGGCGTTGCGGTTGGGCGGGACGCCCAAGAACGCCCATTCAAGGGCGGAAACGGATCTACCATACGGTTGCACCATGGATGGATCCCCGTTCGATTTGCGGGATCGGTCGCTGTCAGCCTTGTCAATCAACGTCGATCACGTTTCTTCTATTGCGGTCAAAGATATTTGCAGAAAGCGGTGTTGACCGATGTGGTGGCATCTTTCGGTCAACGTCCCCCAAATGCCGGGCAGTGCTCCCTCAGTTGAACGTATGCGGGGCACCATTTCGTTTCCGGCCCGATCCTTCCAGCAGAGCTGGGCGTACCTGGTCGAACCGATCTCCTTGGGGATAGCCCGAATCGACGCATGTGAAGTATCGAATCCTTCGGTACGCCACCGGTGGTCAACCAAATCCTCAACAGCCCCGACGCCGTCGAACGCCACCCCCCGGTAAGGCGGGGCTTCGACTCGCGGCCACCGGCCGGCGGCGGGTATGCGCAGCCCCATCCTGGCGCACTCGCCAACCCTCCGGCCGCTGCCCTCGTGCCCCCGTCGCCGCCACTTCGAGGCGTTGCGCCCTGCGGGTTGAGCCTGGACGACTCCGTGACGCCCGAGTGGATCCGGGCACCAATCAGGCACCTGGTACGGCGAAAAGGAATCGGCCCGGGCAGCCCCGAAGTTGCCACCTGCTGGACGAGAGTCAGTACTCGGGGGAATCCGGGCACGGTTTTCCCGGTTCCGGGCGACCGAGTGGCCGTTCCCCGACGGGGTGCCTCTCGGACGGGCGGAATCGGACGATCGGGTGCCCGACCAGGCACGGGCCCGCATCACCACGGAAATCCCCGAGATCCGGGCGAGACACTCGGCGGAAGGCGGTCGTACCGCTCGACACACTGTGCCGATGGCGGACTTCCGCAAGGAGTGGCCGTCCCGTCGGCCGGTGGCCCTGGTCGGGCGTGGGGTTGCCTACCGCTGGGGTTCGTTGGGTGTGGGGATGGTCGCGGTGATCCGGAACCCGCCGTCCGGGCGCGGGGCCGCGCTGACGGTGCCGCCCAGGGCGGTGACGCGCTCGTTCAGCCCGGACAGCCCGTGGCCGCCGCTGGGCAGCGGCGCGGGTGCGGGCCCGGTGGGTGGGTCGTTGTCGATGACGACCTTGAGCGTGCCGGGCAGGTGCCGCAGTGTGATGCGTACGGGCGCGTCGGCGGCGTGCTTACGGGCATTGGTCAGACCCTCCTGCACCAGCCGGTAGACCGCGGCCTGCGCCGCCGAGTCCACGCAGGCGGGATCGCCCGCGGTCTCGAAGGTGATGTGCGCACCCGCTGCCCGCGACTCCTCCACGAGTACGGCCACATCCTCCAGGGTCGGCTGCGGCGCCACGGGGGCGTGGTCGTGCCCGTCCGACTCCCTCAGCACACCCAGCACCTGGCGCAGCTCGTTAAGGGCTTGGCGGCCCATCTGGCCGATCAACTTTCCTGTTTCAGTGGCCACTTGGTTGTCACCGGCTGCTCCGGCTTCAAGGGCTCCAGCGTGCACGACCATCAGGCTGACCCGGTGCGAGACGATGTCGTGCATCTCTCTTGCGATGCGTGCGCGTTCCTGCATCCGCGCCTGCGCGGCGAGCAGGTGCTGTTCGCGCTCCAGACGTTCGGCTCGCTCCTTCAAATTGACCATCAGGCTGCGCTTGGCGCCGCGGTACATGCCCAGCAGCACCGGCACCACCACCGACGGCACGACCAGGAAGACCGATGCGGGGATGACCCGCGAGGCCACGAAGTGATTGGCGACCGCGCTCCAGGCGATCAGTGTGAGCACAGCCGCCGCGCAGGCCACGGCCAGATTGCGGCGCGATCGCCCGTACTTGGCCAGGGTGTACAGGCCCACCGGCAGCGCGGCGGGGGAGGGAAGGGTGAACGGCGTCACCGCGATACAGGCCGCGGCCAGCACAGTGGGGTAGCGGCGCCGCCAGATCAGCGCCAGGCCCTGCAGCACGACCAGGGCGAAGACCACCGGTGCCGGTAGCCAGAGCATGTGACCGCCGGAGGGGCTCCTGCTGATCACAAGCGCCGCCGGGTTGGTGAGTGGGTAGAGCAGTACGAGCAGGATGTCGAACAGCATCGCTCGCCGGTGCTCCCACCACCATGGGTGCCGCGGAACCCTCGGGTACAGACCCGCGAGCATGGGTAGCACCACAGCGGCCAGCGCGACGAAGGCCAGTACCAGCGCCATGCCGGCGCCCGCCACCCCGTGGTGCGGGGCGAAGCGCCGCACATGCAGGAACGCCGCGCCCAGAACGACAGCACCCCCGGCGGCCGCGGACAGGCATACGGTGCGCAGCGCACGTGTGTGCCGTGCCAGCGAGTAGTACGCGACCACCACGGTCAGCACCGACCCGGTACCCAGCAGCAGACCGCAGGAGACCAGCGCGGCGACCGCGACCGGCCACCGGCGCCTGCCCACCAGTAGCGCCGCCGAAGCCACCGCCAGCCACCCGTACGCCGACTGCGGCAGCGGGCTGTAGATCTCGCCCAGCGCGAAGGCGGAGCGGACACGGACATCGCAGGCCGCGCATCCGGCCGCAATCAGCAGGTCCAGCACCAGCCGTGCCCATGGGCGCCAACCAACGGCCCGAACCCGCCACCCGAGGCGCCGCCACCTCTGTGGCTGAGCCTCGTCCAGCGGCGAACCGGAGGCTATCGGAACGCCGTCGGCGACGTTGGACGGGTGCTCAGCAGACATGTGAAGGGCCCAACAGGTGAGTGCGGATGCGTACGGTGAGGGCGTGCCGCCCGGCACGCTCACAGCACAGGACGCTCAGTCACGCTGCGGCGTTCCCTGGTCGTTGTCATCCGTGCTCAGGACCTGATCGGCGCCACCCGGGCCATGCTCCTCGCCGACATCGACACACCCGCTCGACCGGCGACCTGGCCGAACGGCACCGACTGGCGAAGAGCACGGTCTCCCATCACCCGGGCATCCAGCACCGCGCCGGACCGGTCACCAGGACGCGGGTACGCCCGCACGCCCTGGACCAGCAGACCCGACCGTGCTTCCGCAGTCCTCCGAAAGGACGTCAGCGCCTCCGCAAGTGCGTCAGCACATCGGCCGCGCGTTGGTGGCGCACGCGGCAGGCGTTCAGTTGGCCTGCACGTCAGGGGTGAGGCGGTCGAAGGAAACCATCAGGTGCTCCGGGCCGCGCAGGATGGTGTTTTCCCGGTACGGCGGCGGATCGGCGACCAGGCGGGGCGAATCCAGTCGGCGGGCCAGGGCGGTCAGGGCGATCTGTGCTTCCGCACGGGCGAGGGTGGCACCGATGCAGTAGTGCAGTCCTCCGCCGAAGCCGAGGTGGGCATTGTCCGGGCGGTCCGGGACGAACCGGTCGGGGTCGGGGAAGCGCTTGGCGTCGCGGCTTCCCGCGGCGAGCACCAGGCGGACCCTGGCGCCCTTGGGGATGGTGGTGCCCGCGATGTCGATATCGGCCAGTGTGCTGCGCCCGGACATCTGCACGGGTGGGTCGTAGCGCAGTACTTCCTCCACGAGTGGGGTGGCGAGTGCGGGGTCGTTGCGTAGCCGGGCGAGCACTTCGGGGTTGCGCAGCAGCGCGAGTGTGCCGTTGGCGATCAGGTTGACGGTGGTTTCGTGACCGGCGATGAGGAGAAGACCGAGCGTGACGCGCAGGTCGACCGGTCCCATCCCACCTGAGGGGTCCTGGCTGAACATCAGGCCGGACAGCAGGTCGTCGCCGGGGGCGGTATGACGTTGCTGGATGAGGACTTCGAGGTACTGGACCAGCTCGGTCCGGGCTTGTTGGAGTTCGTGGATCTCCTCGTCGGTCTGGGTGTCGACGGGATCCAGTCCTCGGGTGAGTCGGCGGGCGAGACTGCCGAAGACGGGTTCGTCCTCGCGGGGCACGCCCAGCAGTTCGCAGATCACGGTGACCGGCAGGGGATAGGCCAGTTCCGCGACCACATCGAGCTGCCCTGGCTGCGGGGTGGTGTGCGCGTCGAGCAGTTGGGTGACCACTGCGTGGATGTGGTCGCGCATGCCCATGATCCGCGGGATGAATTCCTGGGTGACCAGGCGCCGGAGCTGGTCGTGGTTGGGCGGGTCCTGGACGAGCAGGCTCCTGGCGGCCGGCCTTGCGGCGTCCTGCGGATTGAGACGGTCGGCGCTGATGCGCGGGTCGTGCAGCAGCTGCGCGATCTCGTGGTAGCCGCTGACCAGCCAGGTCCCATCGTCCATGCGCGCGACCGGCTGCTGGCGCATCTGCGCGAAGTAGGGGTACGGGTCGGCACGGTTGCCGTGCCGGAGGACGTGTGTGAACAGATCGGTGGCCGAACACGGCGTAGTCGTGGTCATGGGGGTCTCCCTTACTGATGTGCGGTCAGGACCGGCCCGGCGGTTGCTGGGATGTGCGGGCTGCTGTCACGGGTGACGCTGTGTTCTGGGCTGGCCCGGTGAGGGAACTCGGCGTCGACGGGATCGAGTTGGGCCGGGCCGTCGGGAGCGTTGAGCACTGGTGGGAACGGCGCTCTGGCTTCGATGAGGGCGGCGTATCCGTTCAGCACCCGAGGAGAGTCCACCGCGACGGCGCCGACCAGTCGGCCTCGTTGCCCGTAGGCGGCGACGAACCGGTGCTGGTCGAACGATCCCTGGGTGACGACGACCTGGTCGGCGATGGTGGGCAGGCCCACGGACTTCAGGTTGACCCCGAACTGGTTGGACCAGAAGGCGGGCAGGGGTTGGTGGATGCGGTGGTCGAGGGGATCGTGGGTCATGTTGTGCGCGGCGGTGCGCGCCTGGGCGACGGCGTTGTCCCAGTGGTCCAAGCGCAGGGGGTGTCCGGGGAAGAGCGGGTGCGGCCAGCGGGCGACATCACCGGCGGCGAAGACGTCCTCGACGACGGTCCCGTCGGCGGCCAGCGCTCGGCAGGCGCCGTCACACCTCACCCCACGGTGATCGGCGGCCAGTATGGAATCCGCCAGCCACTCGGTGTTCGCCACCGCACCCGTCGCGACCACGGCCACCTCGGCGGGCAGCACGGTCCCGTCGGACAGTCGTGCCCGGCGCAACCGCCCGGCCGGATCACCCTCCAAGGCGTGCACGGTGGTGTTCAGTCGCAGGTCCACCCCGGCGTCACGGTGCAGATCGGCGGCGACCCGGCCGATCACACCGCCCAGCGCGCTCGCCAAGGGAGCCCCGCTGCGCTGGGTGACCGTCACGTTCAGCCCCAGATCCCGGCACGCCGAGGCGACCTCGCCACCGGTGAAGCCGCCACCGATCACCAGCACCCGGCGGGGACCGGACAGCAGCGCCGCGCGCAACCGGTCGGCGTCGTCCCGGCTGCGCAGCACATGCACTCCGTGCAGGCCACCCCCGGCCCGCTCGGGCCACGGGCGTGCGTGGGTGCCCGTGGCGATCAGCAGCCGGTCGAAGTCCACCCGCCGCCCATCGGCCAGCGCCACCTGGCGGCCGGGCACGTCCAGCCCCGTCGCGGCGCTGCCCAGCAGCCACCGCGCGTCGATGTTCCGCACCCGGGGCAGCACCGTGTGGTCCGTGGTCAGCCACCCGGACAGCACCGCCTTCGACAGCGGCGGCCGGTCGTAGGGCTCATGGGGCTCGTCGCCGATAAGGGTGAGATCCCCGGTGAATCCCTCGTCCCGCAACGCCTCGGCCGCGCGCAACCCGGCCAGCGAGGCGCCGACCACGACGATCCGACCGACGCTGCCTCGCCCTGCCGGGCCCATGGCGGTCACTGGTCCTGCCTTGAGGACAGGGGTGACGCCTCAGTGGCGCCGCTCAGCGTGATCGCCTGTACGGGGCACGCCGCAGCGGCCCGCTCGACCTCGTGGCGCGTGCTGGCGTCGGGCGCGTAGTCGTACTCCAGCGACTCCTCGCCGTGGAAGCGGAAGACCGTCGGCGCGGCATAGACGCACTGTCCGTAGCTCTGGCACCGGTTCAGGTCCACCACGAGCCGCAGCGTCTCCGGTGGGGACTGCCTGATCATTTCTTCCCTCTCATCGCTGGTCGGCGTGAGCCCGGCATCGGCAGGTCCGCCATCCGCGGGCTGACGGCGGCCACCCGGCCTGTCATCGCGAGTCCAACTCGAATAGTGATCGCTATTGGAACCGTACACGCTATCCGGACTTTGACATAGCGACTGCTATCTGAATAGTCTTTGCAACATGGATGCGGAGCGCGATGAACCAATACGGCAGCGGTTGACCCGAGGCGAAGCCAAGGCCCGCACCCGGGCGCTGCTGCTGGACGCGGCGGCCCGGGTCTTCGCCCGCAAGGGCTTCACCGGTGCCTCGGTGGAGGAGGTCGCCGAGGCAGCGGGCTTCTCCACCGGCGCCCTCTACTCCAACTTCGACAGCAAGGAAGCCCTGTTCCTGGAACTGCTGTCGCACCGCCAGACGGACCGCATCACCGAGGCCGCCCAGGCACTGAACAGCCATGAGGTGGGCACCGGGGAAGCCGCCGCCGAACTGGGGCGCCTGCTGATCGACGTCGCCGACAAGGACATCGACTTCGCGCCGCTACAGGCCGAGTTCTGGCTGTACGCGATCCGTAACCCTGAGGTACTGGACACCCTGGCGGCCAAGCTGCGTGAACCACGCAGGGCGCTGGAAGACGTGATCAGCACATCTCTCGCCCGGCAGGGTGCACCCGCCGGCGTCTCCCCGGAAGCGGTGGCCACGGTGGTGGCGGCGTTGTTCCAGGGCCTGGTGCGCCAGCGGCGCATCGACCCCTCCAGCGTTTCCGAAGCACTCTTCGGCCAGGCCCTGAAGTGGATCTTCGTCGGAATCAGCGCCAGCGACGTGCCCGCGCCCGACGACGGCGACTGACCGTCACGATCGCCCCGACGACCGTCACTGTGAACGGCCGCGCAGCAAGGCTGATCAGGCGTTGCGGCCTCCCACGAAGGAGTTGCCCTTCATGAACCCGACCCGACACCCCCGCCGTGCGGGCCGTCCGCGCCGCCCCGGCGCGGCCCGGATCCTTCGGATTCGCTACGCCGCCGTCGGTGTCGTCCTGGCCCTCACCTGGATGGGCGAGGGCAACGAGCCAGCCTGGGGACACGCCCTGCGCGCTGTGCTCATCCTGCTGATCGTGCCGCCCGCGCTCCTGCTGTCCGATCGCCGGCTCACCCGGGCGGTATACGAATCCGCGCACCCCCGGTGGCCCATCGCCCGACTGATCACCGTCAGGACGGCCATCATCTCGGCGGCGTTCGGGGCGGCCTACCTGCTCGGCTGCCTGGTAGACCCGCACGCCGCACATTCCGTCGTCTTCTTGGGCGTTCGACTGCTGCTCGTCCTGCTGACGATTCCCCTGCAGATCCGTGCGGCGCACCGTATGCGCGCGAGCGAGGTGCATCCGTCGACCGACCCCGTTGTGTCGGCACCCCGTCTGATCGGCGCCAAACTCGCCCTCATCGCCGCCGCACTCCTCGCCCAGACGCTGCTCGGCCACTACACGCCCAACGCCAGCGCGATGGTCGCGGCGGCGATCGCCCTCACGGCGGCCATCGTCGGCCCTCGCATCCACGACTGGCTGCTCATCACCCCGACCACTCCGAAGAACGCACCGTCACGGGCCGCGGCCTGACTCGAATCCGCCCCTGCCAACTCCGGCAGGGGATCGGCCCCTTCGGCAATCCCGAGAACGGCGAACCTCAAGCTCGGGCCCGACTCCGCCCCTTCACCTGGACAGGGCACGGCGCCGCATGGAGCTGGTTGCGGCAGCACGATCCCGAGGGGATGGCCCGGCTCATGCCGGCGTTCTTCGCCCTCGATCTGGACGATTCGCCGCACGCCAGGATCAAGTTCTACATGACGGTGGCCGAGCAATCCACGTCCGAACTCCAGGCGCGCGCGGACCATTTGTCCAGTGTTGCCGGACGTACCGCCGCCGACTTCATCGACAGCCTGTCGACCCACGGCTCGACCGCACTCGCCGGTCCTGGAGTTCGGCCGACGCTGTGTTGGAGCATGACGTCGCACGACCGCCTACGGCCCGACGACGCAACGCTGTACCTGCCCTTCAACCGCTACACGCCGGACGGGCAGGAGGCGTTGGGCCGTCTCCGGAAGATCCTTGAACCAGCGCACTTCCACCGGATCGAGCGCCTCGTCGCACAACGCACTGGCGACGGGGCCCCGTCGGAACCGGTGAACCCCTTCCTCTGGGCGGGGACGAAGCTGAACCGAGGAGGGAAGGTCCTCACCCTCTACGTCTCAGCGGACGTCGTGGACTCGGCCAGCCGCACCGCGCAGTGACGCACTCCGTCCGCCGTCTCAAGATGAGCCGGTGGTGCTCGGTGGTGCGGGGGCCGCGCTCGGGGTGGGCGCGGCCGCGGCCCGGTCACCCGATGTCGTCCGGCCAGCCGCTGACCGGATAGTCGACGAGGAGTTGCTGATCACGCCCGACGAGGCGGTCCACGGCGCCGCACTGCCGGTCTCGAAGCCCGGGTTGCCCAGCAGCGCCGGGGTGCACCCGCCGCCGCTGCCGGAGCCGACGGCCCAGGAGAACGTGGTACTGCCGGAGGCACCAGTGGTGTCGGTTGCGGTGACCGTCACCGACGAGGCGGAGGCCGGTACGCGGGTGCGCCGTTCTCCTACCCACAACGCGAGGTGCCTGCGGCCGAACCCATCGGCCGCAGGCACCTGTTGAACGTGGCGGATGCGAGGCGCCCGTCAGGCTGCCACGGAGAAGCTCCGCAGAACGCGCAGTTGGTCGGCGACATCCGCGAGGCTGGCGCAGAGCGCGCTCAGCTCGGGCGCCGCGGGCAGCGCGAGCGGGCGGGTGGGGCGCCGGGCTGAGGCGTCCGCGGCCAGCCGCGCCAGGGCGTCCGCGAGGTGGCGGGTCTCATCCGCGGGCAGGGGGCGCTGACCGTGCTCCAGCCGTACCGCGCAGGCGGTGGTGGCATCGACCAGCCGCTCGACGGCCAGCAGGGCGGGCGCCCACTGGGCGCCGGGCACCCCGGCGGGCGGCAGTTCCGCCGCGGCCTGCGCGACCGCCGTACGGGCTTCGCCAAGCGCGCGGTATGCGGCCCGCCGCAGCCGTACCCGCTCGTCGTGCCCCTCACCCGGGGCGCTCACGACCTGGGCGAAGTACGCCTCGGCGGCCCGCAGCGCGGCCGCCCAGTGTTCGGCGACCGCCACCCGCCGACCACCGAGCCATGGCAGATGCCCCACGATGAACGCGATCAGGCAGCCGAGCAGGGTGTCGACCATTCGCGCGTCGGGCGCGCCGTTGGTACCGCTGACGACGGCGAGGGCGAGCACGATGCTGGTCAGCGCTGCTGTCTGGAAGGCGAAGTGCCGTGCGGCGATGGGGATCAGGGCGCCACCCAGCGCCGCGGCGGCCACCGGCCCGGCGACTCCCGGCAAGGTCGCGTCCAGGGCGGCGAATACGGCGATGCCGAGGGCGGTCCCCAGCACCCGGCTGACCGCGCGGGAGAACAGCGGCCCCAGATCCGGCTTGGCGAGGAAAGCCGCGGTGACCGGCAGCCAGTACCACTGCGCGGGCCGCAGCACTTCGGCGACCGCCACGCACGCGCCCACGCACAGGGCCACCCTCAGTCCGTACTCACGGCCGAGCGGGCCGACGGCCCTCCGCAGGCCCGGATGGTTGCGCAGCCGATGCGTTCGCGGCGGCACGGGGGCAAGGGAGTGCGGCGCGTCGAACACCTCGGCGGCGCGCATGAGCGCCTCGTGGAGGGCACGTCGACCAGGGGTCTCGGGCGCGGGCGCGCCGAGCGGGCCGCAGGGTTCCGCGTCGCGCACGGCACGGGCCAGCCGCAGCGGAGCGTCCAGGGTCGTGCTGGGCAGCCGCCTGCCTTCCCACAGCAGGGTCACGGCCGCTTCGCTCACCGCGGTCGCCGCGGACAACTGCGCCCGCAGGCGCCGCTCGGCGGCCGAGGCGCGACTGAGACGGCGGATGCCCCGGTGATGATCCAGGGCGGCGTGGGCGTCGTCGAAGGCGGCGGTGAGCCTGCGGCGTTCGGCGTCGCCACGCTCGGTACCGGCCGCACCCAGCACGGTGCCGAGCGCGTCGAACACCGCCGCGACCGCCTCACGCTCCGCGGAATGCGGCTCAGGCAGCGCGACGGAGACCACCAGCAGCTGCCACGACGCTCCGACCAGGACCAGTACCGGACCGAGCCAGACGGGTCCGTGATGTGGCAGGCCGATGCCGATCAGCAGGTTGGCCAGGAACTGCAGCGCCGCGGCGGAAGCGATCGGCCCGATGGCGCTTGCCGCCCCCGAGACATAACCCGCCAGCGCCAGCGCCGGCACCAGCCACAGGGCCTCCGACGGGATCCCCGCCGGGATGGCCGCGGCGAGCAGAACGCCGAGCAGGATCCCTAGCGCCCCCGCACAGGCGGGCACGCCGATGCGCATCAGCCGGGTGCGGCGGGTACCAGGACGGTCATTGACCGTGGCGTACAGAGCACCCAGAGCGCCGAGCACGCCCCACGCGACGTGGTGCGTGGCGACTCCCACCGCCAGCAGCGGTCCGGTGGTGAGTGCACCGCGCAGAACAGCTCCGTACGGAACGGGTACACGTGGCACACGCAGTGGGTGGCGAAGCCATTCGGGGACGGTGGGACGGCGGTGCGAGACGGCGGCCACGTGGCTGGGGTTCCCCCTTGATTCAGTCGCTGCTGACCTGCTCAGCTGTCGCGCAGAGCGTCCGGCGGGGCATCGGCGTCCGCCTCTGACGTCCGCGGCTCGCGACGGCAAGATCAGTATATTTGCCGGTCTGTGACCGGCTGTTTCCGGTCTGCATATCCCGCCTGTCCTACACATGAACGATCGGGGCGGTGTCGATCATCCCCGGCGGCACTGTCGCTCGATTCGGTCAAGCGAAACGATTGCGTTTCGACGGGGTGCGGTCTACCTTCGAAGAGTACGAAACAGTTTCGATTCGATCAGAGAAGTCCGACCAGAGAAGAAGTCCGACCAGAGAAGAAGGTGGTGGGGATGTCGGCCGCCGCCAACGCCGAAGGTGCCCGCCGTACCCGCCTCACGCCGGAGCGCGAGGGCGAGCTCTACACGGCCGTTCGCGACCTGCTCCGCGAGGTCGGCTACGACGCACTGACTATGGACGCCGTCGCCGCTCGCTCCCGGTCGAGCAAGGCCACGCTCTACCGGCAGTGGCAGAGCAAGCCCCGGCTGGTCGCCGCGGCGCTGCGGCATCAGCGGCCCCCACTGAACCGGTTCGACACCGGCTCGCTCCGCGGAGACCTCCACGAGCTGGCCCGGAGAATGGGCGAGGCGAAGAAGGACGTCGCCGTGATGCAGGCCGTTGCCCCGGCCGCCCACAAGAACAAGGACCTTGCCGAGGCCCTTCACGAGGCCTTGATCCAGCCCGAGCTGGAGGTGCTCCAGTCGATGCTCGACCGGGCGGTGGCCCGGGGCGAGGCAGAGGCGGGCGCGCCAGCTCACGAGTTCTTCCCGCACATGGTGACCGGTGCCCTGATGGCCCGCCCGCTGATCGAGCGGTGCGAGGCGGACGCCACCTACCTCAAGCGCTATCTGGACGCCGTAGTCCTTCCGGTGCTGGTGCGGAACTGACAGCAGTACTGACCCGGAGTCACCCGGAGGACCTTTTCATGTCATCCACCTCTGTCGACGCGCGCGTCGCCACCACCGACCGGTCGGACACAAGGCCCCTGAAGGATGCGGGGCATCACGTTCCGCACCGCTGGTGGGTGCTGGCCGTCATCGGCCTCGCCCAGCTGATGGTGGTGCTGGACGCGACCATCGTGAACATCGCCCTGCCGTCCGCACAGCGGGACCTGGGCTTCTCCAACGACGGTCGGCAGTGGATCGTCACCGGGTACGCGCTCGCCTTCGGCAGCCTGCTACTGCTCGGCGGCCGCCTGGCCGACCTGCTCGGCCGCCGGACGACCTTCCTGATCGGCCTGGTCGGCTTCGGCGCGGCCTCCGCACTGGGCGGCGCGTCCAACGGTTTCGCCATGCTGGTGATCGCCCGTGCGCTGCAGGGCCTGTTCGGGGCGGTGCTGGCGCCGTCCGCGATGTCCCTGCTGACCACCACGTTCACCGACGTCAAGGAGCGGGCCAGGGCGTTCGGCATCTTCGGTGCGATCGCCGGTTCCGGCGGCGCCATAGGTCTGCTGCTCGGCGGTCTGCTCACCGAACACCTCAACTGGCGCTGGACCATGTACGTGAACGTCGTGATCGCCGTCTTCGCGGTGGTCGGCGCGATCGTCTTCGTCCGCCGTCAGTTGCCCGCCGAGCGGCCCAAGCTTGACATCCTGGGCGTCGCGCTGGTGGCCGCCGGGCTCTTCGGCCTGGTCTACGGCTTCTCCAACGCCGAGACACACAGCTGGGGCAACTGGATGTGCTGGGCGTTCCTGGCCGCCGGCGGGGTGCTGTTGGCGCTCTTCGTGCTCTGGGAGACCCGGGCCAGGCATCCCCTGCTGCCGCTACGCGTGTTGGGCGACCGGAACCGGGCGGGGGCCTATGTCAGCGTGTTCGTCTCCGGCGCGGGCATGTTCGGCGTGTTCCTCTTCCTCACCTACTACCTTGAGGTGACGCTCGCGTACTCGCCGGTCAAGACGGGCCTGGCATTTCTGCCGATGGTCGGGGCCCTGATGGTCACCGCGCAGCTCTCCATCAACGTGCTGGTCCCGCGGATCGGCCCCAAGGCGGTCGTGCCGGTCGGTATGGGACTGGCGGCGGGCGGCATGGCCTGGCTCACCGAACTCGGCCTGCACAGTGGGTATGCCGCCCACATCCTTCCGCCGCTGCTGATGTTGGGCGTCGGCCTCGGCCTGGTGATGCCGCCGGCCATGAGCCTCGCCACGCTCGGCGTCGCACCCGCCGACCAGGGCGTGGCATCGGCCATGGTCAACACCATGCAGCAAGTGGGTGGTTCGATCGGTACCGCGCTGTTCAACACCATCGCGGCCACCGCGGCGACCAACTACGCCAAGAGCCACCTGGGCATGGCGAACCTCGCCGCGCACGCCGGACTGCACAGCTACGCGGTCGCCTACTGGGCGGCGGCCGGGTTCTTCGCCGCCGGTCTGGTCATCTCGCTGCTGCTGTACCGGCGGGGCCGCCCGATGGCGCAGGTGGCGGCCCCCTCGGGGGCGGCGTCGGCGGCCAAGCCGGGAGCCGACCCCGTCCCCCCGCCGGTGACCGGGTCGGCCCTGTCCGACGAGTTGTCGGCGAGCCCCTTCACAGGCGTCCGGGGCCGGGTGCTCGGCGCCGGCGGTGTCCCGGTGCCGCGCACCGCGGTGACCCTGATCAGCCCGAGCGGTCGTCAGCTCGCACGTGCCATCGCCGCGGAGGACGGGCGCTACGCCGTGGACGCCCCGCAGAGCGGAAGCTATGTCCTGGTCGCCTCCGCCCCTGGCCACCAGCCGCAGGTCGCCACGATGGCCGTGGGATCCGCACCCGTCGACTTCGATCCCGTACTGGCCGGGATCGGGGGTCTGGCAGGGAGCGTCCGCGCCGCGGGCGCCCCGCTGCCCGGCGCGCTGGTCGTGGTCACCGACGAGCGCGGCGAGGTGGTCGGCTCAACCACCAGCGACGCCGACGGCGACTACCTACTGGCCGAACTGGTGCCAGGGGACTACACCCTGACGGTCAATGCCCCCGGCCACCGGCCCTCGTCCGGTCCGGTACTCGTCGCGGGCGACGCACCCACCCGGTACGACGCCGAGCTGAGCTCCGCCGTCGCGATCCACGGAACGGTGCGCAACCGCGCCGGGGACCCGGTCGAGGACGCCCGGGTGTCCCTGCTGGACGCGACGGGAAGCGTGGTCGGGACGCACACCACCGGTATCGACGGCGCCTACGCCTTCGCCGATCTGCCGGGCGAGCAGTACACACTGATCGCCACCGGCTACCCGCCGGTCACATCCCAGGTGACGGTCACCGGCAGCGGTCAGGAAGGCTTCGACCTCTCTCTGGGACACGGCGGCTGACCCGTCACGAGCCGTCCACCGCCGCCCGGTTCCCTATCAGCGACCCGTGAGGGTGGCCGTCAGCAGGCGGGCGGCCAGGGGAGAAGGGGCGCCGAAGTCGTAGCTCATGTTGGACACCGAGTAGACCCCGCGGATGGACAGGTCACGAGTGGCGAACATGCCGTTGGCGTAGCCGTCGTCGTGGCCGGTCTTGCCCCGCAACAGGGTGCCGTCGGGCAGGGGGTGGACGTCAGCCCGGCACCGAAGCAGGCCGTCCTGTTGCGGGAGGTCCCGCCGACGAACGGGACCGGCTTGCCCGCGGTGTCCTCGGGCAGCGTGAACATCTCGTTCAGCTGCCCGGCGGGCAGCAGGCGGCCCTGGAACAGATCGCTGATGAAGTGGTCGAGGTCGGCCGGGGGGTGGAGCCCTTCCACAGTTGGCCAGGCTCGCCGATCCGGGCGATCGCGCCGGACGCCCCGTCGGTGGGCCGGGTCTCGATGGCGGCCTGCAGGGCGGCCGGGTTCAGCGCCGGGAAGGCGGTCGCCTGGGCAGGCGTGGTGCTGCCGTTCTCCGCGGCGAAGGCCTGTGCGCCGGTCCCAGCGGTCAGGCTGACCAGGGCGGTACCGGCCAGGCCCAGCGTGGCGATCCGGCGGACGAGCGGGCTCTTCATCCAATGCTCCGTCGGGTCGGCAGAGATCAGGGCTTGGTTACGTGATCATCCTGTTCACCCGCAGCCCAGCCAGGTATCCGGATCGACCAGGAGCCTTCCCCCATGCACCCCTGACCCGCTATCAGGAAACACCTCGTTCGCAAGATGGAGGAGGTCGACCTCGCAGCGTTCCGCGGCGACGTGGAGGGGTGCTCCCCGGCGTCCGGTGCCGGGTACTCACCTGATCCAGTTCGGCGCGCGTGATCGGACCGGAGCTGGTCTGCTGGTGTCGGGGACCGTCGCGCCAGTACCCAGGAGAGCTTCAGATGAGCACCTACCGAGTCGCGCAGGTGGCCGCCGCCGGCGGTCCGTTCGAGATCGTCGAGCGTGAGGTACTGGAGCCGGGCCCCGGCCACGTACGGATCGCCGTGGACGCTTGCGGGGTCTGCCACAGTGACTCCGCTTTCGTGAACGCAGCGTTCCCCGGCGTACGGTTTCCGGTGGTTCCCGGCCACGAGATCGCCGGGCGCATCGAGGCGCTCGGCGAAGGGGTGCAAGACCGCGGCTGGCAGGTGGGCAACCGGGTGACGGTGGGCTGGTTCGGCGGCAGCTGCGGCTACTGCACACCCTGCCGACAGGGCGACTTCATCGTGTGCGAGAACCTGAAGGTCCCCGGATGGGCGTACGACGGGGGTTTCGCCGAGGAGGTGATCGCACCCGCGGATGCCCTGGCCAGGATCCCCGACGCGCTGTCGGCGACCGATGCGGGGCCCATGGCCTGCGCGGGGGTGACCACGTACAACGGGCTGCGGCGCAGCTCCGCCCGGCCGGGCGATCTGGTCGCCGTCCTCGGCATCGGCGGCCTGGGCCACCTGGGCGTGCAGTACGCGGCCGCGATGGGCTTCGAGACCGTGGCCATCGCCCGCGGCGCGAGCAAGGCCGACTTCGCCAAGCAACTCGGCGCACACCACTACGTCGACAGCACAGCGGCCACCCCCGTCGCGGAGGCGCTGCAGTCGCTCGGCGGCGCCAAGGTCGTCCTGGCCACCGCCGCCAATTCCGACGCCATCACGGCGACCGTGGACGGGCTCTCCCACCGCGGCGAGCTGGTGGTCATCGGTGCGGTTCCCGAGCCGCTGGCGATCAACCCGACCTCGCTGCTGATGCGCGGCAGCATCGTCCGCGGCCACCTGTCCGGCACGGCGCAGGACGTGCAGGACACCATGGCGTTCAGTGCCCTGCACGGGATCCGCCCGATGACCGAGGTCGTGCCGCTGGACCAGGCGGATGCGGCGTACCAGAGGATGATGGCCGGTGCCGCACGCTTCCGGATGGTGCTGACCACCCGCTGACGTCGCACGTGCTTCTCTCGTGTGCGCGGCGCCAGACGACGGCGTCGCCGGAGTGGGCGATCACCTACTCCGCGGCCGCCTCCGGAGAGGTGCTGTCCGCGGCCCGCGCCCCGCTGTCCGGCGCAGCCACGCCGCTGCGGCGAATGCGGACTGAGAGATCATGTGCGGCTTCGGGTCCTGGTCCTCGCATTAGGACAAGCCCATCGTGGTCATGTGGTCATGGATCGCATCGGCGTCAACCTGCTCCCCATCGACCGCTCGTCGGAGCCCTCGCACCGCCTCTGCGGTCGACAGTACGGGCCTGTCGTCGAACTCCCCGTCCGGCACACGTTCGAGCAGGGGGCGATGAGACCGTAAGGACCGCGAGCTGCCTGTCTGTTGGCAGAATCTCAGCCAACTCATCGACGGACCTGAGGAGGTCGGCGCACGTCGTATCCGTCATTGACCCTCGGCCTGACCCACTTCGAAGGACGAAGCTGGAACGGCTGGCACCACCACGTCACCCTCGTCTCGGCCGCCCACGCCTTCTGCACCCTGCAACGACTGACCCGAGCGCCCAAATACACGGCGTCAGCCTGAGCCTCTACCAAGTCCTCCGCGAGATACAGACGCTCCTCGCAATCTGAACCTGCGCCTGCCCACCCGCCATCAGGACATACCCACACCAAGGCCAACCTGGCCAAGCCCTACCAGTTGCCCCCACGAGTTGATTCGTCCTGGTCACCACCTGGCCATACCTCGGCAGGCGCATGCTCCCGCGAATTGGGCCAGCTACTCGGCGAGGCCCGACACTGCGACCACCTTGTCGATCCGTACCCGGACGAGGAGTTCGCCGGGGACTGCGTTGCGGGCGCCGATCTCCTCGGCCCGGGCAGCGCCCATGTAGCGGGCCGCGATCCGGGTGGCCCACTTCCGGACCTGTGGCAGGTCCTCGCTGAGCTCCGCGCGGCCCTGCAGTACCGCGAACCCGTACGGCGGCCGCTCATCATCCACGCACAGGGCGACCCGGCCGTCCCGGGCGAGGTTGCAGCCCTTGACCGTGTTCTGACCGGTGTTGAACACCAGCTCATCGCCGTCGAGCAGAAACCAGATGGGCGCGACGTGCGGGCCGCCGTCCGCGCGAACGGTGGAGAGCTTGCCGGTCCGAGTGCCGGACATGACGAATGCGCGCCACTCGGCGTCGCTCATCTTCTGTGCCATGGCCGCATGCTGCCTGATGGAAGGCCGGGTGACGGCAACTGACGCGCGGACTGACCAGCCCCATTCAGCAAGGTTGACGCAGGCGGCTCCAGCGCTCTGCAGGGGAGCGGCAAGCGCGCCGGGATGTCGGACGGTGCGACCGCGGGAGTGAGGCGGGAAGGCGGCTACTCGGAGGGCAGGGCCTCCAGGGCGCTGCCGAAGAGCAGACGCCCGGCCCAGCGCGTCGGCGCGTCGAACAGGGCAGGCAGGCACCGTACCCACAGGTCCTCGCGCCATACGATCCACGACCCCGGCCCGTGCGAACGCACCTCGATTGTGGCCCAGCTCGTGACGACAGAACCTCGCTGGCGCGCATCCGCCACCCGTGGGGCAGTGCTGCTGAGATCAACGCATCGAGCCCAATTCTTGGCCCCCAGCCATCGGCGTAGGCGTCGCAGTGCGGCCTCGACTTGGAGTTCCCCCACTGATCTGGACAGCCTGATACTGGGACGGATGAGTCCCGGAGGAAGCAGTCCAGGTAGTGAGTAGCAAGAGCAACATGAGCAAGCGGTACTCGGCGGAGTTCAAGCGTGATGCC
>NZ_JARHTQ010000030.1 GCF_029223525.1 Streptantibioticus ferralitis
AAGCGTGACCCCGAGCGCGCCATGCGCCGCATAATGAGGGAAGCCAACAGCCTCGGGCTGACCGTCCGCTTCGAACCGATCGCAGCTACCTGAGCGCGGGAACAGCTCTATTTTCGTGTCAGACCCGTTCAAGGCCACGCCTGGTCGGCTGGGAGCCGGGTTCAGCCCGATGAGGGAGACCTGAGTGCCTGTTTTACGAAGCCCTGGCAGGTCTAAACTCGGCGGATGACCTTGGAATGGGAACAGGTGATTGTTCACTCGGTAGATCCGGTGGCCTTGGGGCAGTGGTGGGCCGAGGCTCTTGGCTGGGTTGTGGTCCACTCCTCTGATGAGGAGTTCGAGATCCGCCCGGAGCCGGATCGCCTGCCGGGGTTGGACTTCGTCCGGCTTGATGAGAGCAAGAAGGCTAAGAGCCGACTGCATCTCGACTTCAGGCCTGATGACCAGGACGCCGAGGTGGCTCGTCTGGTGGCTCACGGCGCACAGCGTGTTGATATTGGCCAGGGTGATCAATCGTGGGTTGTATTGGCAGACCCCGAAGGTAACGAGTTCTGTGTCCTTGGCCGGCGGCGTCAGTAAGGCTCACGCCTGGGTGGGGTCGATGGTGAAGCATTCGGGGTGGGCGGCGAGGACGTAGTGGATCGCGGTGTGCGAGGTGATGCCGAACAAGCGCATCAGTCGGACCGGGTCCGCGGTCTCTCGTGCCTTGTCGAGGAATCGGTCCTGTCGAAGCCGTGTGAAGTTGATTCCGATCCGGTCGCCGAGCGCTGGGAAGTTGGAGATGCCGACGGCGGGCTGGTCGACGTGCATGGCGGTGATGGGGCTGACGATCAGATAGGGATTGGCGCTCAGCGGCCAGCGGTGATGACACTCGACCAGCCGGTCCTTGACCAGTTGCAGGGCGAACTCGTCCAGCCAGACTTCGTGGTCGAGCCGATTCGGTCCGCGGATCCGCAGCTGTCCTGTCGATCGGCATCGCGGATGCCAAGGCGCAGGTCGGGTTGCATCACACTTCGGGGTCGATGGACCGTGTCTGAGCCACCTCGTCCGCCGGCAACCGACCCGACCATCGTCGGCCATCGAGAAGACGCAGCCCCGGGATGTGTCTGATCTCCAGGGCCGAGAGGGACACCAACGCGCCGAATGTGGCCAGGATTTCCCTTCCCTGGCCTGCCGTGGCGCCGATAGCCGCGGCAGCGAAGATCGCCGCGGCGGTGGTGATACCGTGCACCACCTCTCCAGAGGCCATTGCCTGCCGGAAGCACGGATAAATCATCCGACCAGGTAAGAGTCCTGATCGCCAAAGGGTGCCGATACCCGTCCCCGTTCCACGGCGTGGGTTTCTGGCCACCGCATGCGCGCCTTGAGCCTGTCTGCCCGGTGTCGGACGTCCACGACGAGGACGACGGTGACGAGAGCGGCCCAGATGCCGGTCTTCTTCAAGAACGCGCCCAGGTTGACCTTGTCCAGCCGCGTCGATAACCCGAAGCCGGCCGGGACGACGACTCCCGCCGCGACGGCCAGTGTCCGCCCCAGGGGGTCGTCAAGCCCGGCGCCCACTCGCCGGTTGGCGCTGGGGCGCTACGGAACCCTGTGCTTCCCGACGGCTTGGCGTGGGGAACCCGGCTGGGCGGGGACGATGTCGAGGACAGCCATCATGCCCTTGTCCTCGTGGTTGAGGAGGTGGCAGTGCAGGACTGTCCTGCCGACGTACTCGGTGAAGTGGACGCGGATGACGATGTTGCCCTGGACGGGGACGTTGAACGTCTCGTACCAGGCGTGGCCTCTCGGCACGGGTCGGCCGTTGACGCTCATCACCTGGAAGTGGTCGGTGTGCAGGTGGAAGGAGTGCTGCTCGTTGGTCTTGTTGAAGACGGTCCACTCCTCGACCGTGTTGAGGGTGGACGTGAAGTCCACCCGGTTCGGGGCGAACTGCCTGCCGTTGATGTAGAACTCGGTGCCAGCGGCGTTCTCGGTGTACGTCATGGACTGCCGAGTGGTGATCGTGGCGTGGCTGAGGTCCTCGTTGGGCGCGAAGCCGACGGGGATGCTGGCGGCGGGCGTCGGCGCGCCTTGGGAGACGACGGTGGCCAGGTTCACCTGGGGGAACTGGTTGCCGGCCGGACCGGTGTTGTAGGCGAGGGTCTGCAGCGGGGCCTGCCCCGCCGGGCCGCCCTGCACCAGTACGTCGAAGCGGGAGGCAGCCGGAATGACGAGTGAGTCCGCTGCGTAGACCCGCTTCACGGGATAGCCGTCCTGCGCGATCACGTAGAACTTCGATCCAGGTAGGTGGAGGTTGTAGTAGATGTTCGCGCCGATGTTGGCCAGGCGCCACAACTGGGTTTCTCCCGGCCGGATGCGGATCACGGGATCCTGCTGGCCGTTGACCGTCCGGTTGGTGCTCGCTCCGACGGTCAGGCCCTCGGTTTTGATCGCGTTCCCTTGGACTTGGTCGTCCTTGAGCGCGATGACGTGCTCGGTGATGTGCCGCAGTGACGGGCGCAGGTAATCGCGCAGCCCGTCTACGATGATGATGCCCGACTCGCCTCCGGCCACCTGTGGGGCGGAACGCATGTTCTCGTGGGAGTGGTACCAGTACGTTCCCGGCGTGATGTTGCGCGGGAGCCGGTACGCGTAGTGGTAGGTCTGCCCGGGCTTGATGGTGATGAAGATGTTGTCGCCGGGGCTGCGCGGGGACACGTGGAGTCCGTGGACGTGCACGTTGGTGCCCTCGCTCGTCCGGTTGGCCATCGTCAGGTCCAGCTGGTCGCCAGGGCGCAGGCGGAGCGTGGGGGGCATGTAGCGGCCGTTGTAGGTGTCGGCGAACAGGATGCGGTCACCGACCAGGACCTTTCGCCGCTCCACGACGATCCGTGCCCGGAGAACCCCGTTCCGGCTGACCAGCTCCGGCGGATCCTGCAACGGCGGTCCCGTGTGTGCAGCGGAGGGCATCACTGCCGTACGCGCCATCGTCGGCAGGGAGGGGCCCGTGGCCGAGACCTCCCCGAAGTGGCCGAAAGTCAAGGCGAAGACAGGCAGCGGGAGCACTACGGCCAGCCAGCGGAGGATCGATCGGTGGCGTATCAAGCCGCCTCCTTCGGGTCTTCGGTGCCGCCAGGGGATGGATGGCACTGGACGTCGGCCCGCGCCGCAGCCCGCCATGGGCAGCCCAGCCGATACTTGGCGACGCTGACATCACACCGCGCGCCCGCCGGCCGCGCACCCGACGAGGGCCCATTCGAGTCATGGCACAGGGGTGTCGGCTCCGGTGGACGTGACCGGCGTCAGCGCCGACCCGTCCGCCGCCCCGCGGCAGCCGGGCCTGCCTGGGTCTTGTGCTCGGCGCGAGCGCGTAGCAGGAGTGCGATCCAACTTCGGTAGGGCTTCCAGCGGTCGGCGATCTCGGCCAGCCGGCGCACGTCGTGGGAGCCGGTCTCCCCGAGGTCGTATTCGTCGGCGATGGATGCGCGCAGTCGCCGTTCGTGGCGAGGGAATACGTCGGGATGTCCGGCGCCGCGGATGAGGATGAGTTCGGCGGAGAAGGGGCCGATGCCGGGAAGGGTGCGCAGCGCCTCGAGGGCGTCGTTCGCTGGGCATCGCGCGCAGTCGCGCGGCGTCCAGTTCGCCAGCGGCGGCTGCTTCGGCCAGCGCATGCAGCCGGTCGACCCGCACGTCGGTCAGGCCAGGACGCGGGTGATCGCGCGCGGGGCCAGCGGGGTGGGGAAGGCGCGCAGGGTCCGGCCCGCGACCTGGACGCGCTGTCCGTGCTGCTCGGCGAGGCGGGCCTTGATGGTGGCGGCCTGGGTCATACGGATGCGGTGGCCGATGACCGCCCACACGGCGGCTTCGTAGGGCGAGTGGAAGCACACTGGCCGAAGCCCCGGATAGTCCGCCATGAGCCCGGCCACCACCGGATCGTCGGCGGCCAGTTCGGGGAAGCCGCTTCCGTCGGTCCATGGGCGGGCTGATGATGGGCACCCCGGCGGCGGTGAGCTGGTCGTGCAGCTGCTGGGCGTCCGCGGTGCGGAACCACAGGGCCACCCCGAGGCCGGGCCGCGCGACGCCGTCGAGATCGACGCCCGGCAGCGGCTCGCGGACGGCGAACGGGATCGGCTCGGTGGTGAACACCACCGCACCGGGAGGCGAGGCCGGTGCCCGCCGCAGTCCGAGGTGCTTTTCGCAGAAGGCGGCCGCCGCCTCGACATCGCGTACCTGCAGCGCGATGAAGTCAGGGCCGTCGACGGTGACAGTCATGGGTCCTCCCCGATTGCTAATGTCAGGACTTTGACATGCAGGACTGTACTCACGGCGACCCCCTATGTCAAAATGCTGACATGGATGACCGGAAGTCCGTGGAACCGCCGCACCCCGCTCAGGACGTCACCGAGCACGTGGGATACCGCCTCAAACGCGCCGCCGCGGCGCTGCGCGGCGCCATGGACAAAGCACTGCGCGAGCACGGTCTGACGGTGCCGCAGTACGCATGCCTCGAACTCCTCGACCAGCAGCCCGGCCTGTCCAACGCCGAGTTGGCCCGCGGCACGTTCGTCACACGGCAATCCATGAACGTCGTCCTCCGCGGCCTCCAGGACGCAGGCCTGATCTCCCGGCCCGCCACCACCGACCACGGCCGCGCCCTACCCGCCCACCTCACCGCGGAGGGCCGCGGCCGTCTCGACGCGGCCCGGTCCACCGTCTATGACATCGAACGGCAGATGGTCGAAGCGGTCCCGCAGCGGCGCCTGGCCGCCCTGCTCTCCGACCTCGACCGCATGGCGGCAGCCCTTGGCGGCTGACCCGCTGCCCCGCCGCGCCCGGCCGCGTTTCGGTGGACCGCAGGAGGCGACTCCACCCGCATCGCGGTCGGCGCCGAGCAACACGACACGGACGGCAGTTGATGCTGTGCCGTCCGTGTCGGTGAATGAGGATCGCTGAGGACTTGGGAGCGTGATGGTTCAGCCCGGGATCAACCGTTGACGCATCTGTTGCCTGCCGCCGGGTTGAGTAGCCCGATGATGTCGATGCTGTTCCCACACAGGTTGATCGGCACATTGATCGGGACCTGGATCACGTTGCCGGAGAGGATTCCGGGGGAACCTGCGGCCACACCCTTGGCCCCCGAGTCAGCGGAGGCGGTGCCGGCCCCGGCCAGGGCGCCAGTCAGAGCCAAAGCGGCGGCGATGACAGCACTTCGAAAACGCATGGCCTCTCCCGAGGAATCGACGAAATACCAAGGCGGCAATCACACCGGGTGCGGCAGTGCGTTCCTTCGCATTCGCCCGATCGAGAGCGTGTCGGTACCCCTATGCGCGGATGCCACCGGAGAGGACCGGCTGACCGCCGAGGCCGCCTGACCGATCACGCCGTCACGGGATCGCGGATGAGGCGCCACCGTCCCGCCAGGCGAACGCGGCAAGGCCGACGGCCACCAGAGCGGTCAACCCACCCGTGATCCACGGGGTGCGTTCGAGTGCGTACTGCGGTGTCAGGGCGGCGAAGATGCGGCGATGACGGGGCAGACCACCATGAGCGCGCCGACCGGCAGCCCGATCGGCGTGCCCTTGGGGCTGCTGAGCAACGCTCCCACTGACCAGAACGGCAGGGACAGCACGGTCACCAGCGCAAGGAACACCAGAAGTGGCCTTCGGTCCAACTCGCTCCTCGATCTGGTACATCGGCAGGCGGCAGACCTTCGGCAACGGCTCGACACGGTATGCCTGCCGCACCTGGGACGTCGGCGACGACCCCAAGTGGGGTGGCTACGGGGCTCAGACCGATGCGGTCACGAACCACGTCACCGTCCAGAAGACCGGCACCAGCTACGCCGACGTCGCCAACTGACCTGGCGCACAGCCTGGTTGACGGGCACGGTTGTCCCGCGATGGGACGACCGTGCCCGTTGCCGTACAGCACCGGGCGGATGCCGGGCCAGCGGAATCCGCGTCAGACCGCCGTGCGGCCGCCGTCGACGGGCAGTACCACGCCGTGCACGAAGCTCGCCGCGTCAGTTGCCAGGTAGGCGATCGCCTCCGCGATCTCCGCCGGGGAGGCCGGCCGTCCAGCGGGCGCCTGGGCGGCCAGAGCGTCGAGGTCCTCGCCCATGTCCGCAGTGCCCTCCGTCCGGGTCGGACCGGGCGCGACAGCGTTGACCCGGACACCGCGCGGACCGTACTCCGCGGCCCACGCCTTGGTCAGCAGGTTCAGTGCCGCCTTGCTCGACCCGTAGAGCGCCATCCCCGCGACGCCGAACTCGCTCACCATCGTGCTCACATTGACGATGGCTCCGCTGCCCCGCTCGGCCATCGCCGGGGCGAGCTCGGCCACCAGATGGAACGGAGCCTTCACATTGACCGCGTAGACGGCGTCGACATCGCTGTCCTGCGCCTGCGCCGTCGGTCCGAACGGGAAGACGCCCGCGTTGTTGACCAGGATGTCCACCCGGCCGCCGCCCAGTTCAAGGGCCTCATGGGCCAGCCGTCGAACGGACTGGGCATCGCTCAGATCAGCGGCGACGAAGTCCGCCTTTCCACTCCTCCCCCGGATGCCGCCGACCACGGCCTCGCCGCGGGCCCGGTCGCGGCCGGCGACCAGCACATGTGCGCCCCGCTCGGCGAGCGCCGCCGCGGCAGCGGCACCGATACCGCTGGTCGCTCCGGTCACCAGCGCGACACTTCCCGTCAGGTGTGCAGAAGACATCAGCCAGATCCTTTTCTCTTCGAACGCGCCGCGTAGAGCGCCTTTTTCCAGCGATCACTTCATGCACGGTGCCGAGCCCCCCGAAAGCAGATTCGAGTTGAGCGCTCGCCGTGCACCACTTCACGAGGTGACCAATGCGAAGAGCACTCTTCGTTTCCGCGGGATTCCACCCAGGCCATTGCCGGTCTCGATGGCGGGCATAACCAGATGCGATGGCCTTGCCGAAATACGTCGAGTGGATTGGGGATCGCACGTCGGCCGGACGCCGTATAGATGCCGGACAACCGCCTTGGTGATTGCCTGGAGGCGAGGAAGCGGGCCTGTCCTGGCCCGCCCGAGGCAGGAATCGCCGCGAAGGGCAAGAAGCCATGGAGCACTACACACCGGACTACCCGGGAATGATCGTCCCGGTAGGACACGTCGAGCCGGTACCGCGCCGCATCCGCGGCTACGCGGCCAACCGTCTGGTCTTCGACACCGTGCGGGCACGATACGTGTGGTTGTGGCCGGGCTACCCGCAGTACTGCATTCCCCGCAAGGACATCCTTGACGGCGTTCTCGTCGACGAGGACCGGACCCTCGTACTGAGGGTCGGCAAGGTGCGCCGCCAGACCCTCGAGTTGGACTCGCTCACCCGCCCGGGCGCGGCCTGGGAGTGGGGCGACGACGCGCCTTCCGGCATCGCGGGCTGTGTCAGCTTCCGTTGGGAGGCCATCGACGCGTGGTTCGAGGAAGACGAGCAGGTGTTCGTCCACCCCAGGAGTCCCTACACCCGTGTCGACGCGCTCCGGTCTGGCCGCGGCGTCCGCGTCATGCTCGACGGAGCCGTGCTCGCCGACGCGCCGTGCTCGGTGATGGTGCTGGAGACGGGCCTGCCGACGCGCTACTACCTGGACCGCGGGTATCTCGACTGGGCTCGGATGCAGCCCACCGACACCGTCACCGACTGCCCGTACAAGGGGAGAACCAGTGGCTACTGGTCCGTCACGACGGACACCGCCACCTACCCCGACCTCGCCTGGGCCTACGACTTCCCCACCCGGCAGCTGACGCCCATCGCCGGACTGGTCGCCTTCTACAACGAGAAGGTCGACCTCTACCTGGACGGGCAGCTACTCCCCCGCCCCGCCCCCGTCACCAGAGCCGTCTGGGAGCGGGAACACCACGCCTGAACCGCGTGAACGCCTGCGGGCACGGCACGCGACGGCAATGCTTCGGTGCGCTGCCCGTCACATGACCGCGGGGCTGTCGAAGGCGGCGATGAGGCGGCCCAGGTCGCGGCGGTGCGAGGTGGCCGGCCAGGCCGCCCAGGTGCGCCGGACGAGGGGGTGGCCGACCAGCGGGCACCAGGTGACCGTGTCGGGGATGGGCTGCGACCAGTTGGGCGGCGCCAGGGCGAAGGCCCCGCCCGCGGCGACGGCGGCGAGTTTGACATCGGCGATCAGCGACTGCCCCTCGGGCACGGCAGGGCCCAGCTCCAGGCCGTGGCTGCGCAGCACGGCGGTGAGTTCGTCGTACCAGGCCGGACTGCCGGAGCGCGGGAAACCCACCCATTCCAGCCCGGCAAGGGCTTCCAGGCGGATCCCGTCTGCACACTCGGTCTGCTTGGCCTGCCCGGCGGCAATCAGCACGCCCAGCCGTTCCTCGGCGACGAGTACGGCGTCCAGCTCCTGGCCCACCGGGTGCTCGCGCAGCAGGCCGACGTCCAGCTCACCGGCGTGCAGGGCCGCGATCTGGGCGGACGTGGACAGGTGACGGGCTTGGACCCGGGTGGCCGGGTAGGCGGCGGACAGCTCCGCCAGCGGCCGGGAGAGCAGCTCAGAGGGCAACTCAAGCGGAATTCCGAGTCGCAGCACGCTCCCGCCGACCGCGGTGTGCCGAGCCACCGCCGCCACGGCCTGATCATGACGCGCCAGCACGGCACGGGCCTCGCTGAGCAGCGTCATGCCCGCGTCGGTTGCCTTCACCCCGGAACTGGTGCGCACCAGCAGTTGTACGCCGAGTTGCCGCTCCAGAGCGCTGACGGTCTGCGACAAGGCGGGCTGGCTCAGGTGCAGTCGACGCGCTGCCGCGGACAGGCCGCCCTCTTCGACGACGGCGATGAACGCCCGCATCTCGCGCAACTCCATGCACTCATCGCACCACGTGGGCGGGGTGCACGCCAGGGCCTCCCCAGCGACCTGATCGGGCAGGACTTGTCGGCGGTAGTCCGGTGTGCGTGACTGGGAGGGACGGGGCGTCGGCGACCCGACGGACATCGAGGCAATGCTCATGGGACTCATCAACGCCGTAGGACTGGTGCTCCACCCCGAGCGGCACTGCGCGCCCACCGTGGAGACCATCACCCGCTGGAGCCGGGCCCGGGGTGGAAAGGTCCTGGGGCTGGCGGAGGAGGTGGCACGGATCGACTGCGAGGCGGTACCGGTGGCGGCAACGGAGCTGACCGCGGCCGCCGACCTGCTGATCAGCCTCGGTGGGGACGGCACCATGCTGCGCACGATGCGCCTCGCGGTCGGCGGCCACGCGCCCGTCCTGGGGGTCAACGTCGGACGCCTGGGGTTCCTCGCCGAAATCGACACACCCGAGCTGCCCGCCGCGCTCGACGCCATCGACGAGCGCCGTTTCACCGCGGAGGCCCGCTCCGCCGTCCAGGTCCGGTCGGGTTCCGATCAGGAGACAGCACTCAACGACGTCGTCCTCCTGCGCAGCCCCGGGAAGCGGTCCGCGGCGGTCGGCGTACGGGTGCAGGGCCACCCTTTCGTGAAGTACACCGCCGACGCGGTCATCGTCGCCACTCCCACCGGCTCCACCGCCTACAGCTTCTCCGCCGGCGGCCCCATCGTCTCCCCCAACGCCGAGGGACTGCTGGTCACGCCGGTTGCTCCGCACTCCGCGTTCAACCGGTCCGTTTTCCTCTCCGGCGGAGAGAAGCTGGCACTGGAGGTCCTGCCCAGCAGCGGTGAGCTCGCGGTGGAGGCCGACGGCCGCCTGGTCGGTCACGTCTGCCCCGGAGACGTCATCGACGTGACGCTACTGCCCGCCGCGGCGCGGGTCGTCCGCCTCGGCCTCACCACCTTCTACCAGCGCGCCCAGCGCAAGCTACGGATCACCGGCTCGGCGGAACCCGTCTGACGCGATGCGTTCGGCAGGAGTGCCGTCGCGGGTCTTGCCCATGGCCCGCAACGCGGCCGTAGGCCCGGCCCACGAAGTCCTGGCCCGCACGATCGACCGGCCTTCCGGTGCGGGCCAACACCGGGACCACCATGGCGTGACGGGGCCAGGCGCGGTACATCGAACGTCACGTTCCGCTGCCGTCCATCGCCACGGCCGAGCCCACCAGGGCCTGGGCGCTCACTCATCTCGATCGACAGCGGTCCCTCGCCGACCTCGCAGCGCACGCGGCGCTCAGCATGCGCACCTTCGCCCGCCGGTTCCGCGACGAAGTGCGCGTCAGCCCAGGCGCTGGCTGGCCCAGCAGCGCATCGACCACGCCAGAACCCTGCTGGGAAACCACCGATCTGCCCGTGGACGCACATCACCCGCAGCCGCGGCTTCAACACGGGAACACCGATGCGGCAGCACTTCCGCAAGACCGTCGGCGTCCCCGTCAGCGGTGCGGCCGCTGGGCCTCCACGATCTGGGTGATGGTCCGGTCGGCGGCGGCCCGTCGTTGGACCCGCTCCGCGAAGCCGGGGAACTGCCCGGCTATGGAGCTGAGGATCCTCAGCTCCAAGGGGGCGACGTTGACTTCGCACAGGTTGCGTTCGATGGCCCGGGTGACGCCGGTGGCCACCCGGCGCGGGGTGACGGTGCGTACGCCGCCCGGCGGTGTGGCACCGGTGGCGGCGAACATACCGGCGTCGCGGACGAATCCGGGCTGGATGAGGGAGACGCCGACTCCCGTGCCGTGCAGGTCCTGCCGGAAGCCGTGCGCGAAACCGCGCAGTCCGAACTTGGTGGCGTTGTACAGGGAGGAGGACCTGGTGGCGGCCTTGCCTGAGATCGAGCCGACGAAGGCGATGTGGCCCCGGCCCGCCCGGACCATACGGGGTGCGAGGAGCCGGGCCAGCATGACCGGGGCCCGCAGGTTGACGTCGAGGGCCCGGTCGGCCTGTTCGGGGGTGTAGTCGAGGAGTTCGCCGCTGGCGGGCAGGGCCGCGTTGGCGATGAGGATGTCGACGTCTCCGCACGTCTCCGCGAGGCGCTCGACGTCCGCTGGGTCGGCGAGGTCGGCGGTGACGGCTCGGGCGCCCAGTTTCGCCGCGACTGATTCCAGGGCGTCGGCCCGGCGGCCGGAGACCACCAAAGTGGCTCCCCTGCGGGCGAGTTCATCGGCGATCTCCTCGCCCAGGCCGCCGGTGGCCCCGGTCAGGAGCACGGTTGATCCGCTGATGCGCATCCGGAAAGCCTCCAGTCACTCGCTCGAACGATATGGATGAGGGGCGGCCGTGTCCACAGTTGGCCGTCACAGCCCGCGCCGCGGCTTCACCCTTCGTCGCCGCGCCCGGAACCGCCATCGGCCAGCCGAAGGGCCAACTCCACGGCCTCCTCGGCCGAGCCGACCGCCGTCGGCATACTGACTGCGTGGGGCCGTGCCGGCTTGACGTCCCAACTGTCGACCACCACGGTCGGTTTCCCCGTCCTCATCGCCAACGCGATCTCGCTGAGCGTCCCCCAGCCCCCGCCCACCGCGATGACGGCATCGCCCGCCGCCACCACCAGGCCGTTGCGCAGTTCGCCGAGTCCGGTCGGCAGCGCGACGGACAGACAGGGGTTGCCGACGGCCCGATCCCGGCCCGGCAGCAACCCGACCGCGGTCCCGCCGCGGCTCCGCACGCCCCGGCACGCGGCCTCCATGACCCCGCCGAGACCGCCGCAGACCACCACCACTCCGCGCTCGGCCAGTAGAGCGCCGACATGCTCGGCCGCCTCCTTCTCCGCGGCCGACGCGTCCCCCGCGCCGATCACGGCCACGTAGGTGATCTCTCGCTTCGCCGCGGGGTCCTGGGCCATCGTTGCTCCACGTGTGCACTGCCGGATCTGCCGCCCTGCCAGGGGCGAGTGTGGCACGTCATCACGGCACTGCCGCGCAGGTCGCACCCGACCGGCCGACACGACCGTCGGCCCTCTTACGAGGCTGGCGCCGGCAACGAGTGGTCTGCGGCGAGTTTTACCGCGAGGGCACCGAGCACCGTCCCCATCACATACCGCTGGGCCCGCAGCCAGGCCGGGCGTCGGGCGAGGAACACCGCGATGGTGCCCGCCGCGACGACGAGGAGGAGGTTCACCAGCAGACTCACGGCGATCTGGATCCCGCCCAGGACGAACCCCTGAACCAGCACATGGCCAGCGCGGGGGTCGACGAACTGCGGAATCAACGACAGGTACATCACGGCGATCTTGGGGTTGAGGAGATTGGTCATCAACCCCATGGCGAACAGCCGACGATGGGAGTCCGGCGGCAGTTCCTTCGGCGTGAACACCGACACACCACCGGGCTTGAGCGCCTTCCATGCCAGCCACCCCAGATACCCGGCGCCCGCGAGCTTTACGGTCGCGTACAGCGCCGGAACGGTGCGGAACACCACCGAGAGGCCGAGGTTCGCGGCGCTGAGGTAGCCGAGGAAGCCGACCGCGACGCCGGTGAGGGAGACCAGCCCGGCCTTGCGGCCCTGGGTGATGCTCCGCGAGACCAGGTACATCATGTTGGGTCCCGGCGTCAGCACCATGCCTAGAGCCACCGCCGCGACGCCGAGGACCGCGCCTGTTGTGATCATGGGTCAAGCCTCACCCGGGCCGGCCCTCCACCACCAGCGACAGTTTCTCGACTCGTCGATTAAGCGTCACTTCAGGCAGCGCCTGACGCGACCGTGCCGACGTCGGCCGGGAACACCAGGGCCGCACCGCGGACCGAACGGGTCGCTACAGGCCCTCGGCATGTGCATGGACGTCACCTCCGCCGGGACCGCCAACGGCACCCGGGTCCAGCTCCACGACTGCAACGGCACCGGTTCACAGGTCTGGCAGAGGGGCTCGAACGGCAGCCTGGTCAACCCGCAGTCCGGGCGCTGCCTCGACGCCACCGGCCCCAGCTCCGCAAACGGCACCCGGCCGCAGACCTGGGACTGCACCGGCGCCGCCAACCAGCAGTGGGCACTGCCCAGTCGACGCACCTCCCGCAGGGCATGACGTGAGGCGGTGAAGCGACGCCGGGTGCCAGTGGAGGCAAAGGCCTCCCGTGGCACCCGATGTCTTTTCGTGAAGGTACAGACCTTGACGTGCCCATGCGCGGTGCCCAACTTCTTCAGCGATCGAAGCCGTTCACGTCCCCAACACTCGTTCATCTATGCGCCCGGGGCGGCCGGCGCTGAGCGGTCGTATTCGCCGTTGACGGCCGGGACGGCCTCCCGCGCGTCCGAGGCGCCCCGACAGGCCGGACCGCTGATGGTGGCCCTAGCTCTGCGGGACGTCCTTGACGAACACGATGCCGTCGCTGTCCGCCAGGTGGGCCGGGTCAAGCGGGGAGTAGCCGAACCAGGGGGATACGCGGGGCGCGGGCCGCGTGTCGCCGAGGCCGGTGGCCAGCCGCGGGGCGTCGATGACGTAGCGGTCCGCCGGGAGCGCGTACAGGAGTCCTTCGACGGTGTCCGGTGGCGGGGTGTCCACTCCCCGGTGCCGGATCGTGCCGAGGGCCGTGGCCAGGAAGGCATACCCCTCGCCCAGGCGGGAGTTCACGATCGCGCCGGCGCTCCACCACTCCAACGGCAGGCCGCCCATCCGCATCGTGCTCTTGTCCCGCTGGAGATGGCCGTTGTGGGCATGGACCAGTCCCGGGCCCCGTTCGGCGACGGCGAACAGGTTGTCGGCCATCATCTGGCCCCGCAGGCCCACCAGCCGCGTCATACGGCTCGGTGAGGTGTCGGCCATCCAGAAGTGGTAGCGCAGCAGGCCGGTGGCGGTGCGCCCGTACAGGCGTGCCCGGTCCCAGTCGTCCCGCGAGGTCGTCGTGATCAGGTGCGGCGTCTGTACGTCGAGCAGCGCCACCAGATCGTCGGCGAGGAGCCGCAGCTGACTGGCCGCGGGCGACTGCCCCACGGACTGGGCCGGGTCCATCATGACGGCGGGGCTGGTCCACCGGTCGTCGGCGCCGAGCAGGCGGTCGAGCGTTTCCGCGGTGCAGGGAAGCAGGTCCGCGTCCACCCGGCCCGAGAGGTAGCCGTGGAGTGCGGTGAGGGCCTGCCGGGGGCTCGCGGCGCCGGTGATCTCCAGCGGGCCGTCGAACCCGGCGAAGCGGAGCCACTCGGACGCGGGCCGGCCGTCGTTGTAGGCGCGCATCCAGCGCACGAGCTCGCGGTTGGCCGCGGAGGTGCCGAACCCGTGGCTGAATCCTTGCTCCATGACTTCGTCGAGGGTGCCCGTGCCCGAGGTGACGTAGTCGTCCACGAGCAGGCCCATCATGCAGTCGCTCTCGATCGCGATCGTCCGGTAGCCCTCCTGCTCGACGAGTTGCCGGAAGAGCTCGTTGCGCAGGTCGAGCAGCGTGTCCTCGCCATGGGTGGGCTCGCCCAGAGCGAGCAGCCGCGGCCGGGCCGGTAGCAGCCGCATGACGGCGGCGGCCTCGACGGCATGGGCGGTGTCCTTGATGTCAGTAGCCATACCTTCAACGGTATCGTTGAACTTTCGGTTGAGACTTTCTCGCGATATCGGCAGGACCATGGAGCGAAACCCTCAAAACGGCAAGCGGCTCAGGCCGGTTGACCTGGCACGCGGGCACGGTCTGTCCACGCAGGCGATCAGGAACTACGAGGAGGCCGGCATCCTTCCGGCCGCCGGTCGCACACCCCACGGCTACCGCACCTACACCTCGTTGCACGCGGGGGCGCTGCGCGCGTTCCTCGCCCTGCTGCCCGGCCACGGCCACCAGACGGCGACGTCGATCATGCGGGCGGTGAACGAGGGCGCGGCCGAGGAGGCGTTCCGCCTCATCGACGAGAGCCATGCCCAGCTCCTCCAGGACCGCCGGACCCTCCAGGCCGTGGAGAACGCCCTCCGCGACCTGGAGCCCACCACGGCGTCCGAGCCCGGTGTGGGGTTGGATCCAGCCGTGGTGCCCGGGCCCGGCGGCACGTTCATCGGGCCGCTGGCGGGGAAGCTCGGAATCCGGCCCGCGACGCTGCGCAAATGGGAGCGCGCCGGGCTGGTGCGCCCGCGCCGCGACCCGCTGACCGGGTACCGCGTCTACGACGAGGCCGACGTACGGGACGCCCGGCTGGCCCACCAGCTCAGGCGGGGCGGCTACCTGCTGGAGCAGATCGCCCCGCTGATCGCCCAGGTGCGGGCGGCCGGCGGGCTGGAGCCGCTGGATGCCGCACTGTGCGACTGGCGCGGCCGGCTGTCCGCCCGCGGGCAGGCGATGCTGACCGGGGCCGCCGAGCTGGAGGCGTACCTCCGCGAGCGCGGATGAGACTTCGGTCGCCAGCCGAAGAGAACAGGGGTCACAGGCGGTTCCGTCTCGGCTGACCCGTCCGCCGATGTCGGCCTGGTCCTGGGCTGAGCCTTACTCCTCATCGACCGCAACCGGATCACGCAGGGGCCGCAGGCCGCGAGCGCGTGGCGGCCCTCCCGGCGGTTGGCCTGCGTCCTGATCTGTCGCCGGTGGCCGGGCTCGTCGGCCAGGCGCAGGTTGTGCAGGGTTGGCCGATTCGCCCCCCGAAGGCGAACTTCTGGGTGAGCACCCGGTCGGGGCGCGCCGACCAGGGCCAAGGTGGCGATCAACAAGAGTCCGAGGAGCATCGACATGCCGCGCACGGCGAGGTCCATGGGTGGGGATGGCGGGTGAGAGAGCGCTCTCCCGGTGGGGTGATGTTTACGGTGTTGTTTCTGGCACGTCAAGAACTTAAACGCTGATCCTCTTCAACCATTCACTAATTGACGGCAGTTGATGACACGTCAGTGGTTAATCGCGCTGATTGACCGCATACATCCCGGCAGTCCGGCCAGTGGATAGCGGAACTGTGTGCAATGTCTTGACACATCGAAAGCACCGTCGTAACACTCCCTGGCAGAGCGCTCTCCTGTGCCCGACCGCTGTCCGGGCGTCACTCCCCCCACTTCCGCAGGAGATGCATGTCCATGAGACCCGCCCGCGTCCGTACACGTCATCGACTTCCCTGGGGGCGCGGCGGTCCACTCGCGCTCTGGGCCGTCCTGCCGGTCGTCGCCGCCGCCCTGGTCGCGCCGACGATGACCGCACAGGCGTCGGGGACTTCGCTGCCGCACGCCAGGCCCGCGACCTCCGACACCCCGGACTTCGGTCCCAACGTGAAGATCTTCGACCCGTCGATGTCCAGCTCCAGCATCCAGTCCACCCTGGACTCGGTCTTCAACCAGCAGCAGTCAAACCAGTTCGGCACGCAGCGCGACGCCCTGCTGTTCAAGCCCGGCACGTACAACGTCCAGGCCAGCATCGGCTTCAACACCCAGATCGCCGGTCTCGGCCTGTCACCCGACGACGTCCAGATCAACGGCTATGTCACCTCCGACGCGGGCTGGAACAACGGCAACGCGACACAGAACTTCTGGCGCGAGGCGGAGAACCTCTCGGTCACCCCGCCCAGCGGCACCGACACCTGGGCGGTCTCCCAGGGCGCGTCACTGCGCCGGATGGACGTGCACGGCGAGTTGAAGTTGGACCCGAGCGGCGACGGCTGGTCCAGCGGCGGCTTCCTGTCCGACTCCCGCGTCAGCGGTCAGGTCTTCTCCGGCTCGCAGCAGCAGTGGATGACCCGCAACACCGACTTCGGCAGTTGGAGCAACGGCGTCTGGAACCAGGTCTTCGTCGGCGACCCCAACGCGCCCGCGCAGAGCTTCCCCAATCCCACGTACACCACCGTCGCCCAGACACCGGTCTCCCGCGAGAAGCCCTTCCCGTACATCGACGCGTCGGGGAACTACCACGTCTACGTGCCCTCGCTGCGCACCAACACCGCGGGTGCCACCTGGATCAACGGCAGCACCCCCGGCACCTCGCTGCCGATGCACGACTTCTACGTCACCCAGCCGAACGACTCGGCGGAGACGATGAACGCGGCGCTCGCCGCGGGTGACGACCTGCTGATCACCCCCGGCGTCTACCACCTCGACCAGACGCTCCAGATCACCCACCCCGACCAGCTCGTGCTGGGCATGGGTCTGGCCACCCTGGTACCGGACAACGGCGTCACCGCCGTCTCCACCGCCGACGTCAACGGCGCGCAGATCGACGGGCTGCTCATCGACGCCGGGTCCACCAACTCCGCCAGCCTGGTCCAGATGGGCCAGAGCGGTTCCAGTGCCGACCACTCCGCCGACCCGCAGTCCATCGAGGACGTGTACTTCCGCATCGGCGGCGACGGCGTGGGCAAGGCGACCGACAGCCTGGTCATCAACAGCCATGACACCATCGGCGACAACCTGTGGCTGTGGCGGGCCGACCACGGCAGCGGCGTCGGCTGGACGTCCAACACCGCCGACACCGGACTGATCGTCAACGGGGACAACGTCACCATGTACGGCCTGGCGGTCGAGCACTACCAGAAGACCGAGGTCCTCTGGAACGGCAACGGCGGACGCACGTACTTCTTCCAGAACGAGAACCCCTACGACCCGCCGGACCAGAGTTCCTGGATGAACGGCGGCACCAACGGCTACCCCGCCTACGAGGTCGCGAACAACGTCACCAGTCACCAGGCCTGGGGCGTGGGCAGCTACTGCTACTTCAACGTCAACCGGGCCATCGTCAACGACCATGCCTTCCAGGCGCCCAACACCTCCGGCGTGGTCTTCCACGACCTGCTCACGGTGTCGCTCGGCGGCGTGGGCACCATCAACCACGTGATCAACGCAAGCGGTGGCGCCGCCAACTCCACCACCAACAACGTCTATCTGGCCAACTACCCCTGATCTCCTGACCACTTGGGCGAGCGGGGGCATCAGCGGCCGGTTCACCTGCCGATGCCCCCGCTCGCCGGGCCCGGTGAAACGGCAGTCGGCGCGGCCGACACCCCGCCCGAGGCCTCGCTGAACCCGCCGCCCTCCCAACGGCGTCGAGGACTCGCCGATCACAAACTATCCTGGCGTCGAGAGATATCTCGTGGAGGCTGGATTCCAGATACCTTGACGTCGAGACACACGGGAGAGGTGCCACCGTGACGACCCCCCGATGGGATCCTGAGCAGTACCCGCGCTTCACCGACGAGCGGATCAGGCCGCTACGCGAACTGCCGGCCCGCGTACCCGCGCTTCCCGCCGCACCTGCCGCTCTCGACCTCGGCTGCGGGCCCGGCAACTCCACCACCGTGATCCGCGAGCGCTGGCCCGAGGCCGCCATCACCGGCGTCGACGACTCCGCCGAGACGCTGCGAACCGCCCACGCCACCGGCGAACCCAGCGCCGACCACCTGCTGGCCGACGCCGCCGAATACGACCCGGCCCCAGCCCGCCCCGGCCTGTGGGACGGTCAGCCCGGAACTGTCCACTCAAACTGTTCAATGCGGTCGAGGCAATCGCCGTCACCGACTGACCATATGTCAACTACAGCGGATATTGACGACTCGCACACCGCGTTGATTGGCTAGAGTAAGCGGCCCCAAGGCCCTGGACTGACCGCGGCGACGGCCGATTGCGGGGGTGCGGCTAGACCATGACCACACGGCGCATCCGGAAGAAGTGCCAGGCGTTGGTCAGTACGCTCGATCTGCCCCGGCCGTTCTCCGTGGAAGGCCTGATCCACGATCTCTCCTTACAGCGCGGCCGCGCCATCCGGCTCCGCAGCCTGCCCAGCGGCTTCGCGGCTCATGCGTGCGGACTGGTCATCTCCACCGACACGGCCGATGAAATCTACGTCGAGGAGCAGACCACCCAGTTCCATCGAGAGCACATCGCCCTCCATGAAATCGGCCATATCCTGATGCATCACGACAACGGCAGCCGGGAAAGCCATGGCGCGCTGGCCGCGTTGCTGCCGAACCTCAGTCCCGAAGCGATCAGCCGAGTCCTTGCTCGCACCAGCTACACCACCGAGCAGGAACAGGAGGCCGAACTCGTCGCGAGCCTGATTCGGGCAACCGCCGGAACGCTCGCCCCGCTGCCGTCGACCGGAGTGCGCGGCAAACTCGAAGTGTCCCTCGGAATACGCGAGTAGGAGTCATGGACAACGCTTCGGTCTACCACTTAGGCTCCACCGTCGAACTTTCCGGCGCGCTGGCGCTCTGGCTGGCGGTGTTCCTGCGACTGCCGACAGCCCGGCGCTCACACCAGCAGCGCATGCTCCTGCTCGCCGTGGCCGGTCTCGCCGGGTCGATCACCGTCTATCTGGACCCCGTTACCGCGGCGATCAACCGGACCTTCGTCTTCGCCCAGAGCTGCGGCCTCTTCATGAACGTATGGGGTGTCTTCAGCTCGGCCCTCATCCTGGACTTCGTGCTGGCCGCCGTCTCCCGGCGGCGCCCGTGGCTGATCTACGGTTCGATGGCCGTCACGACCGTCGCGTTGATCACCCTCAACTCCACCATCGCGCCGCACTCAGGCTGCGTCACCTCGGAGTCCGTGCCGTGGTACAGCCTGTTCTGGTGGATCCTGGTCGCCGCGCATCTGACCGGAACCATTCCGTGTCTCGTGATGTGCGTGCGCTACAGCCGTCAGGCGCAGCGGGATCGCCCACTGCGCGTCGGCCTGGTGCTGCTCGCCGGCGGTTTCCTGTCGTCCACCGTGTTCTGGTCCGTGGTGCTGGCGTTCCTGCTCGCTCGCCCCGCCTGGCTGAGGGCGCTGTTCCCGCTCAACATCGGCATCACCGCCTGGCTGATGACCGCGGGAACCTCGCTGCCGCTCCTCTTGATGGCGTCCCGGCTCATCCGGCACGCGACGGCCCTGTGGCGGCTGTCACCACTGTGGCGGGATCTCGTCGGGGCTGTTCCGCACGTCGCCCTGGACCGTCCGCGCGGCCGGTTCCGCGAGACCCTCGGTGGACCTCGTTCCGTCTATCTGCGTCTGTACCGGGAAGTCATCGAGATCCGGGACGCCATACTGATCCTGCGTGACTATGTGACGCCCGGGACCGTGGCACGCGCCCGCGAGCACGTCGGCCTGCTCGGTCTGCCCGAGCATCGGATCGAGCCCGCCGTGGTCGCGTGCTGGCTGGAGGAGGCCCGCCGGGCCAAGGCGGCGGGTGCCGCACCGCAGCCGAATCCGCTGGACCCCACGAGCTTCCAGGGGCGCGACCTCCAGGACGAGATCGGGTTTCTGCTTGAGGTCCGCCGCGCGCGCCGACTCTCCCAGTCGTTCCTTTCCGCCCCGTCGCAGCCGACGTACTCCACGCCCACGTACTCCACCGCCGTTCCGGACGGATACGGCGAGAAGATCACGGACACGCTCCAGTACCAGCCGCAACCAGGAATCCAGCGAGAACTATGAACTCCGACCGTCCCGCATCCACCAACCGTTACCGCACCGGCATGTTGGGCAAGAACGCTCCGCAGGAACGCACCCGGCTGGAGTCCATCCAGCAGAGCGTGGACTCGCGGACGATCGCGATCATCCAGGACCTCTCCATCACACCGTCCTGGCGCTGCCTGGAACTGGGTGCGGGTGCCGGATCCATCGCCTACTGGCTGGCCGGGCGCTGCCCGGACGGAGAAGTGGTGGCCGTCGACATCGACACCCAGCACCTCGACGCCGACCGGGCCGCCAACCTCGTGGTACAGAAGGCCGACATCATCCACGAGGACTACCCACCAGCGAGCTTCGACCTCATTCACGCCCGCTATCTGCTCTGCCATCTACCGGAGCGCGACGAGATCATCGAACGGGCTGCCGGATGGCTGGCTCCCGGCGGCTGGCTGGTCATCGAGGACCCTTACCAACTCCCCGCGGACACCTCCCCGTTTCCGGTGGTCCAGCGGCTCATGGCGGCCTACGAGCGCAAGTACAACGAGCATGGCGCCGATCTGACCTGGGCACGGGGCGTTCCCGCGGTCCTCGCCCGGAGCGGACTGGGCGACGTGGGGTTCGCCGGGAACCTGGGCTGTATGGGGTGCCTCGACAAGGACCGCTGGTTTCCGCTCATCAACCAGGCGGGTCCGTCTCTGGTCGCCGACGGCCTCATCACGGAGACGGACCTTCAGCAGTTCTTCGATCTGCTGAAGGACCCGGCCTTTGTCGACATCCCACAGGTCACGATTTCGGTGTGGGGGCGCCGTCCTGCGCTGTCAGCGGACGACGGCGCGTCGATCGGCTAGCCGAACAGGCTGTTCAGACCAGCGGAGTCCAGCGAACCGTCCAGCGCCGTGTAGGTGCCCTCGGTCAGCAGTTCCAGCGTGGCCCGCCGGGCCGCCGTGTACGCGGCCCGGGCCACACCGGCGCCAAGGCTGATCCTGCGCACCCCGGCCCGGGTCAACTCGGCGACGCTCGGGCCGCCCGGCGTGGCCAGCACGTTCAGCGGTAGCGGGCAGCCGTCGGCGAGCTTGCGCAGCGTGTCCAGATCAAGCAGGCCCGGGACGAAGATGCCGTCAGCGCCCGCCTCGGCGTAGGCCGCGGCGCGCTCCAGCACATCGTCGAGACGGTCCTCGGTCGCGCCGATCTGGAACAGGTACACATCTGTACGGGCGTTGATCACCAGTTCCGGCAGTCCGGCCTCGGCCGCCGCCTCCCGGGCCGCGCGGATGCGGGCGGCCTGCTCCTCCTCGGTGAACAGCGGCCCGCGGACCGCTTTGGAGTCCTCCAGGTTGAGGCCGATGGCACCGGCCGCGACCACCGCCCTGGCGGTGGCCGCCACGTCCTCCTCGGTGGAACCGTAGCCTCCTTCCGCGTCCACGGTCACCGGCAGGTCAACGGCCGCCGCGACCCGGGCGGCGGCCTCGGCCATCTGCTCGCGGCTCATCTTCTGGCCGTCCCCGCGCCCCAGCGACCAGGCGACCCCGGCACTGGTCGTGGCGATCGCCCGGGCCCCGGCGGCAGCGATCACCGCGGCACTCGCGGCATCCCAGGCGTTGGGTAGCAGGAGGGCGCCTTCCGCGCTCAACTCGCGGAAACGTAGGGCCTTTTCCTTGGTGCGGGCATCAATCGCCATGTCTCTCCTTGTGAATGCGTGTGAACACGCGGAGTCGGGATCAGCGGGCCGCTGGCTCCGCCCTGCGACGGTACGCCTGAGTCGGCGTGAGATACAGGTCCAATTCCGTGCGGGGATCCTGGCCCAATTCCCGTCCCGCAACGCGCCGTTACCCGCTGAACGGCGTCCGGTGCGCTGGTGGTGGCGGTGTACGCGGGCCGCGAGACCGCGGGTCCGCGGCATCGTGATCGTTCGCCGTCGCGGTGGAATCCCCATACCGCTGCCACGGCGAGTACGGCGGTCGTCTGAACGCCCTTTCCCCACGTGGTGGTTGGCACCCCGACGGCGGCAAATCCCTGCTGCCGCCATGCGGCGGAGCATTTTAGCACGCCTGCGGATTGCCCTTGACCCGGCCGCGACCGCCGCGGCTCGGCGAAGCGGCCTTCGACACGGTTTTGAAATCGCCGTTAAGTCCCCAGAACCGGCTGGTAAAGCCGTTCGAGATCCGCACCGTTGCGCGACTCGGGCGTTCTCTCATTTTCCTCTTACGTTCTTCTCATGCTTGGCTTACCAACGCCTTATCCCTGTCTCCTGGTGACGCTTGACATTTTTTCGAACAGATTTTGTGGAGGACCTACGCACTCTTGGCCCACTGTTTGCGCCATTGCCACCAACTGCGCCAACTCGTCGTGCGTCTCTATACGTGCAGACAAGCCCGCCGCTCCCGCTCCGCACGCGGACCGGCGGGCCGCCGTCCCGGTCACACAATGCCGCTGTACGGGGCGGCGGCAGCCGTGACACACGCCCGCCCGCACAGGGCGTAATCCAGAAGGACTCTCCTTGACACTGCAACCGCAGTACGCCGCCCCGGCGCGCCGAATTCCGTCCCAGCAGGACTTACTGACCACTTCCCCCGTCTCCGGAGCGCTCTGGCCGGCGGTACCTCCCGCCCCGGCCCGTACACTCATCGACATCCTGGAGACGGTCGCGCAGACGCATCCCACGGCTCCAGCCCTGGACGCCGGGGAAGCTGTCCTCGACTACCGCACTCTGCTCGCCGAAGTCACCGTGCTCGCCGACAAGTTGGGCGCACAGGGCATCGGAGCCGGTGACCGGGTGGGTATACGTGTGCCCTCCGGCACCGCCGATCTGTATGTGGCCGTTCTCGCCGTGCTGTACGCCGGTGCGGCCTACGTACCGGTCGACGCCGACGATCCCGATGAGCGGGCCGAGATGATCTGGTCCGAGGCCGCGGTGTCCGCCGTCATCGGGTCCGGTCTTTCGGTGCTCGCCCGCCCCGAGGCCGCCCCGCAGGGCAGGCACCGCAGACCGTCCCCCGAGGACGACGCGTGGATCATCTTCACCTCCGGAACGACCGGACGGCCCAAGGGCGTCGCGGTCACCCACCGCTCCGCCGCCGCCTTCGTCGACGCCGAGGCCCGGCTGTTCCTCCAGCGGGCTCCGCTGGGACCCGGCGACCGTGTGCTGGCCGGTCTTTCGGTCGCGTTCGACGCCTCCTGCGAGGAGATGTGGCTGGCCTGGCGGCACGGCGCCTGTCTGGTACCGGCTCCCCGCTCGCTGGTCCGCGCGGGCACCGACCTGGGGCCGTGGTTGGTGGAGCGCGGGATCACGGTGGTGTCGACGGTTCCGACCCTGGTCGCCCTGTGGCCGGTGGAATCCCTCGACCTGGTGAGGCTGTTGATCGTCGGCGGCGAGGCATGCCCGGCCGAGCTGGTGGACCGCCTCGGCGGCGAACGTGAGATGTGGAACACCTACGGTCCGACGGAGACCACGGTGGTCGCCTGCGCCACCCGGCTCGTGCCGGGCGAGCCGGTGCGCATCGGCACTCCACTGGACGGCTGGGAACTCGCCGTCGTGGACACCGAGGGCCGTCCCGTCCCCTGGGGTGAGACCGGTGAACTGGTGATCGCGGGTGTCGGCACCGCGCGCTACCTCGACGAGGCCAAGGACGCCGAGAAGTTCCGCGCGCACCCCGCCCTGCCGGGCCGCCGCGCGTACCGCAGCGGTGACCTGGTGCGCGCGGAGCGGCAAGGGCTGGTGTTCGTCGGCCGCGCCGACGAACAGGTCAAGCTGGCCGGGCGGCGGGTTGAACTCGGTGAGATCGACGCCGCGTTGCAGGCGCTGCCCGGGGTACGGGCGGCCGCCGCCGCGGTACGCGGCACGGCGGGCGGCGGCCAGGTGCTGGTCGGCTACCTGGTACCGGCGGGGCCGCCGCTGGATGTCGCGGCCGCCCGCCGTCAACTCCTCGACCATCTGCCGCAGTCACTCGTCCCGGTACTCGCCGTGGTCGACGGACTACCGACCCGCACCTCGGGCAAGGTCGACCGCAACGCCCTGCCCTGGCCGCTGCCGCATGCCGAGCCGCGGCCGGACGAGGCGCTGGAGGGCACCGCGGCCTGGCTCGCGGCGCGCTGGCAGGATCTGCTGGGCCTTCCGATCACCGCCGAGTCGGACTTCTTCGCGCTCGGCGGCACCAGTCTGGCCGCCGCGAAGCTGGTCTCCACCTTGCGCGAGCGGTACCCGGATGTGTCCGTCGCGGATGTCTACCACTGCTCCGGGCTGCTGGCGCTGGCCGAGCGGCTGGACTCGTTCGGCGAGTCGTCCGGGGCGCAGCGGGTGGTCCGGCCGACGCCGCGGCGCGCCGGGGTCGTGCAGTGCCTGGTGCTGGCCGTCCTGTTCACCGTCACCGGGCTGCGCTGGCTGCTCGCGCTGGCCGCGCTCGACAATCTGTCGGGTCCGCTGCCCTGGGCGCCGCACACCTCGTGGTGGGTGGTGCTGGGCGGCTGGGTGGCGCTGTACAGCGCGCCCGCCCGGCTGGCCATCGGCGCCGGGCTGGCCCGGCTGCTCACCCGGGGCCTGCGGCCGGGCGCGCATCCGCGGGGCGGCTCGGTGCATCTGCGGCTGTGGGCGGCCGAGCGGGTGGTGGCGACGTTCGGCGTACCGCAGCTGATCGGTACGCCATGGGCATCGCGGTACGCCCGCGCGTTGGGCTGCACGGTCGGCCGTGGCGTCCAGTTGCACTCCATGCCGCCGGTGACCGGACTGGCCGAACTCGGCGACGGCTGCAGCGTGGAGCCGGAGGTCGATCTGGCCGGTTGGTGGCTGGACGGCGACGTACTGCACCTCGGGGCGCTGCGTGTCGGTGCGGGCGCCCGGGTGGCGACGCGGTCGATGCTGCTGCCCGGTGCGTCGGTGGGTGACGGCGCGGAGATCGCGCCCGGTTCCTGTGTGAGCGGGGTGGTACCCGCGAACCAGCGCTGGACCGGCAGCCCGGCCAGGCCCGTTAAGGGCGCGGGCCGGGTGGGCGCCGAGTGGCCCGCTCCGCGGTATGCGCACTCCCGGCGGTGGTACCCGGCGTACGCGGCCGGGCTGTTGGGCTTCAACCTGCTGCCGCTGGTGTCCGGGCTGCCCGCGCTCGGGCTGCTCTACTGGATCGCCGGGCGCGATGCCTCGCTGGGCACCCTGCTGGGCGATCTGCTGTGGACCGCTCCCCTGCTGACCGTGCTGACGATGTCCTGCTACGCGGCGTTGACGGTGGTCATGGTCCGGCTGGCCGGACGGGCGCTGAAGCCCGGCTTCCATCCGGCGCACGGCCGGGCGGCCTGGTGTGCCTGGGTCACCTCGGGGTTGATGGACCAGGCCCGCGGTTCCCTCTTCCCGTTGTACGCCAGCCTGTTCACGCCGGTGTGGATGCGGTTGCTGGGCGCGCGGGTGGGGCGCCGGGCCGAGCTGTCCACGGTACTGGCGCTGCCGGGGCTGATGTCGGTCGAGGACGGGGCGTTCCTGGCGGACGACACGTTGGTGGCGCCGTACGAAATGCGCGGCGGCTGGCTGCGGTTGGGGACGTCCAGCGTGGGACGACGGGCGTTCGTCGGCAACTCGGGCATCGTCGGGCCGGGTCGGTCGCTGCCCGACGAGGCGCTGGTCGGCGTGCTCTCCGACGCGCCCGCGCAGGCCGAGCCCGGCTCGTCGTGGCTCGGCAGGCCCGGTTTCACCGTCGCCCGCAACGCCGACGGCGCTGATCCCAGCCGTACCTTCGAGCCGCCCGCCCGTCTGGTGCTGGCCCGGGCCTCGGTGGAACTGTGCCGGTTCATCCCGCTGTTGTGCACCGCGGTGCTGGCTGATGTGTCCTTCGTGGCGCTGCAGGAGGTGGTCGACCTCAACGGTTGGGCGGCGGCCACGGTGCTGGCCGGTGTGCTGGTGTTGGCGGCGGGCGCGGTCGCGTGTGTGACCACGACGGCGGCCAAGTGGCTGCTGGTGGGGCGGTTCCGGCAGGGTGAGCATCCGCTGTGGAGCTCGTTCGTGTGGCGCAACGAGCTGTACGACGTGTTCGTCGAGGAGTTGGCGATGCCCTGGCTGGGCGGTTCCCTGGTCGGCACGCCGCTGCTGAACGTGTGGCTGCGCACGCTGGGCGCGCGGATCGGGCGCGGGGTGTGGTGCGAGAGCCACTGGCTGCCGGAGACGGATCTGGTGCGGGTGGAGGACGGGGCGAGCGTGAACCGCGGCTGTGTGCTGCAGACGCATCTGTTCCACGACCGTCTGATGCGTGTCGACGGCGTCCGGTTGGGGCGAGGCGCGACACTGGGTCCGCACTCCATCGTGCTGCCCGGTTCCGCGGTCGGCGACGGTACCGTGATCGGCCCGTCGTCCCTGGTGATGCGCGGTGAGCAGGTGCCGTCCGGCACCCGCTGGCTGGGCAACCCGGTGTCATCGTGGACGCCGGACGCCGAGCCGGTCGCCTCGGCGTGAGCTGCGTCCCTCCGGGGCCCGCGACGTCGACGACGGGCGTCGCGGACCCCGGAACCCCCCGGAACCCCCCGGAACCCCAAGGAGATCGAACCGTGTGTCCGTGGACTCGCCGGGCGTTCGTGGCCGGTGCGCTCTCGCTTCCGGTGTCGTGCGCCGCGGCGGACTCCCACGGGGAGCCTGGTGGCCGAAGGGCGCGGCCGCTGACCTCGGAACGCTACTTCCCCAACCATGGCGACCCGGGATTCCATGTCGCCGAGTACGACCTGCGGCTGACGTACCATCCGCCGACCCGCGCGCTGGACGGCCTCGCGCGAGTGGCCGCGACCGCCGACGCCGCGGGGGCCGGATTCGGTCTTGACCTGTCGTCCGCGCTCACCGTCTCCGCGGTGAGCGTGGACGGGGTCGCCGCCCAATTCCGGCATCGACGGGGCAAGTTGCGGGTCACGGCGGCCACCGCGCTGGCGCCCGGGCAGCCGTTCAGTTGCGAGGTGCGCTACTCGGGCAGGCCCAAACCGCTGCGCACCCCCTTCGGCGACATCGGCTGGGACTACACCACGGACTCGCCCCCCGGTGTGCTGGTGGCCAGCCAGCCGCTGGGCGCGCCCTCCTGGTTCCCGTGCAACGACCATCCCGCCGACAAGGCCGCGTACCGGGTGGCGGTGACCGTACCCGAGGGGTACCAGGTGGTCGCCAACGGAGTGCTCACCGACCGTTCGACGGCACCGGGTTCCGGAACGACCTGGACGTATGAGCACGCCGGGCCGATGGCCAGTTATCTGGCCACGCTCAACGTGGGCCGCTTCGTCTTCACCACGCAGCACGGCGGCCCGGTACCGATCCGCAACGCGTACCCCATGCGGCTGGCCACCGCCTTCGACCATGACTTCGGACGGCAGCCGCAGATGATGCGGCTGTTCCAGGAACTGTTCGGGCGGTACCCGTTCGAGGTGTACGGATCGGTGGTCGTCGAGGCCGAACTCGACGAGCCGGTGGAGAACCAGACGTTCTCCCTGTTCGGCAGCAACCATGTGGACGGCAAACGCGGCAGTGAGCGCCTGGTCGCGCATGAACTCGCCCACCACTGGTTCGGCAACAGCGTCACTCTCGCGCAATGGCGGCACATCTGGCTCAACGAGGGGTTCGCCACCTACTGCGAGTGGTTGTGGTCCGAGCATTCCGGCGGCTCCAGCGCCGACCAGCTGGCGGCGGACAACTGGGCGGACCTGGCCCAGGCGGGCCAGCGGCTGCGGATCGGCGATCCCGGCCCCGACCGGCTCTTCGACGACCGGGTCTACTCACGCGGCGCCTGCACCCTGCACGCGCTGCGCACCACGATCGGCGACGACGCCTTCTACGCGACGCTCAGGGCGTGGGCGGACCAGTACCGCCACCGCAACGCCGGGACGGAGGAGTTCATCGCCCTCGCCGAGCAGCACGGCAACCGGAAACTGGACTCGCTCTTCCGCTCATGGCTGTACGAGAAGCGGCTGCCGCGGCTGCCACAGCGCGCCTGACCAGCTGCCGCGGCTGCGTTCTGGCTGGTAGGGCCTTGGCTGCGGGCTGGCTGGCAGGGGCCTTGGCTGCGGCCGGATACGCATGCCGTGCCACGTCCCACGGGATCGACATCAAAGGGGTGTCAAGGACCGAGCGGCGGCCGTAGAGAGCCCGTAAAGGCGGTCATCTTCCCGCTCCCGCCGGACGTCCACTGGATGTGCGGAACACCTGGGATCAGCAGGGAGCCCAGGGGCACAGCGGAACAAGGGAAGCGAACGATCATGACCGAGGGCACGCGAGTCATCGTCGGGGTCGGCGGAACGCTGAGCAGCCTCGCGGCGCTGCACCGCGCGGTGGGCGAGGCACGCCGCAGGGACGCCCTCCTGGTACCGGTACACGCCTGGGCACCGGTGGGCGGCGAGGCCGTGTACCGCCGCAGCCCGTGCCCGCCGCTGCTCAAGGAGTGGGAGAACGCCGCCGGCAAGCGGCTCGACACCGCCTTCGAGCAGGCCTTCGGCGGCTACCCGGAGGGGCTGCGGATCCACGCCAAGGTGGTGCGCGGCGACGTCGGCGAGGCACTGGTCCAGACCGCTGACCGGCCGGATGACCTGCTGGTGGTGGGTACCGGACGGCGTGGTCGGCTGCGCCGCCTGTTCCACGGCTCGGTGAGCCGCTACTGTCTGGCCCGCGCCACGTGCAGCGTGCTCGCCGTTCCGCCGTCGGAACTGCTCGACACCCTGGAGCGCATGATGCGCGGCGCCGATCCGATGACGCTGCTGGCCCGGACGACCCAGACCTCCGGCGCACGCTGACCGGGTACCTATGCATGACGGATTCCGCGCCGCCCGGGGCTCCGTAGCGTCGGTCCCACCCGCGGCCGTCCGGCCCGGGCAGGACCGACGCCCGCGGAGGAATCCGATGACCGCATATGCCGTAGCCCACCTGCACGAGGTCACCATGGGCCCGGCGATCGTGGAGTACCTGGAGCGGATCGACGACACGCTGAAGCCGTTCGGCGGCCAGTTCCTGGTGCACGGCGACGACGTGGAGCTACGCGAGGGCAGCTGGCCGGGTTCGTTGATCGTCATCGCCTTCCCCGACCTGGGGCGGGCCCGCGCCTGGTACACGATCCTTCCGCTGCGCACCGAGAACTCGGTCGGCGATGTGGTGATGGTCCAGGGCGTCTCCCCCGAGCACCACGCGACCGACGTCCTGGCGGGCTGATCGCTACGACGGACGCCATCGCGCCGCTTGGGAACGGCCGCGCCGAGGCCGCCCGCCGAGCCCCGAGTGGCGGGAGCTCCGCCGGTCGGCAAGTGTGGAAAGAAAGGGAGTGGACACCGTCCGCCGGTGGTGCTCCGCGGCCTTCGGCGGACCGTCGACATGTGGAGGCGAAGGGCATGTCCGAGGTCACAGCCGCGTACCCGGTGGGGACTCCGTGCTGGGTGGATCTGATGGTGGGCGATCAGCAGGCCGCCCTGGACTCCTACCACGAACTGTTCGGCTGGTCCGGTGAGATCGGTCCGGAGGAGATGGGCGGCTACACGGTCTGTACGTTGCACGGCAAAGCCGTCGCCGGGATCGGCAAGGCGATGGCCATGGACGGCCAGGCCGCGCCGCCGACCGCCTGGACCACGTACCTGTCGGTGGACGACCTCGACGAGGCACTGCGAGCGGTCGCCGACAACGGCGGCCAGGTCTACACCGGGCCGCATGACATCCCGGACAACGTCGGCCGGATGGCGGTCGGCGCCGATCCGACGGGCGGCGCCTTCGGTCTGTGGCAGCCGTTGGACTTCGTCGGTGCCCAACTCGTCAACGAGCCGGGCACCTTGTGCTGGAACGAGCTCAACTCCCAGGATCCGCAGGCCGCCGCCGCGTTCTACTCGCGGGTGCTCGGCGTCAGCTTCACCCCGTACAAGGTGATGCCCGGCTACTACACGATGCACGCGGGCGGTCGAACGGTGGGCGGGCTGCAGGGCCTTGACCAGTTCCCCGAGGGCACGCCCTCGCACTGGCTGGCGTACTTCTCGGTGAACGACACCGACGCGACGGTCGACCAGGTGACCAAGCGAGGCGGAGCGGTGCTGCAGAAGCCCTTCGAGATCCCCGCGGGCCGGATGGCCGTGGTGCGTGACTCGCAGGGCGGGGTGTTCGGCGTGATCGCCATGCCGCCGACGGCCTGACGGTGGGCGAGGCGAAGGGCCGTGAGCCGCCGCCGCGGCCCGCGGCCCTTCGCCGTCGGCCCGGTCGTCAGCCGGTGTAGCCGCTCATGGCCTGGCCGAACGCGCCGGGGCTCTGGTCGATGGAGGAGCAGGTCGGCTGGGCGTAGCCGGTCGAGCCGCCCGGGCATGCCTGGTCGCGGGTCGCGGACCAGAACGACAGCCAGGCCAGGTGCCTGCTCTGGGCGAACGAGGTGAGACCGGCGGCGTTGTCGAGGGTGAACGTCTCACTGGTGAGGTCGTTGAGCCCGATCATCGGGGTGACCGCCACCTTGTTCCATGCCTGGTCATCGCTGAGGTCCGGCCATACGGACTTGATCTGGCCCTGCGTCGCGGTGGCCGCGTCGATGGCGTTCTGCCCCATGTCCGACGGGAACGACGAGCCGTAGTCCATGGCCATCACGTTCACCGCGGCGATCGCCGCTCCGTTGTTCTTCGCGCTGGTCAGGATGTTGACGCCGTCGGAGGTCAGTCCGCTGGGCAGCACCGGCAGGGTGTACGAGACCTGTAGCGACGGGTTGTTCTGCTCCAGGACGGCGATCGCCTGGTTGCGGCGGTCGACTGACGCGGTGTCTGCCACGGAAGCGCCCTCGACGTCGAAGTCGAGGGAGGTCAGCGAGTACTGGTCGATGACCTTCTGGTACGCGGCGGCCAGATCGGAGGCCGAGGAGCAGCTGGTGGCCAGCTCCGTGCCGTTCGCACCGCCGAACGACACCCGGACGTCTCCGCCGGCCGACCGCAGTCCCGCGATGTTGGAGGCGGTGGCGGCGTCCGACAGATCGGTGACGCCGCCCCACTTGGGATCGCAGCTTCCGCCGTCCGTGACGAAGGCGAGGTTGAAGTAGTGGGTGCCCTCGGTCGAGGCGCCCGTTGCGAGGTTGTACTGCGGCCAGAGCGACAGGTCCACGTACGGGGACACGGTCCCGAAGCCGCTGGCTGCCGGGTGCGCGGTGGCCGCCGCGGCGGTGTCCGTGCCGGTGGTGAGCGCCGCGGCGCCCGCGAGGAGCGCGGCGGCCGCGGCCATCGCCGTGGTACGGCGCTTGACCGTGCCCCTCGCGGGCGTTTCGGGCAGGGCGGAGCGTTGCGGCATGGCGGACTCCTGGTGTGGGGGATGGGGCCCGTGCCGGGACGGGTGGTCGGGCACACCGTCCCGGCACGGGAGATGAGGGCGCCGCGGTCGTGGGGGCGACGTCGTCCGGGCGTGCGGGGTCGCATTCGGCGCGGGCGTCCCGCTGGACACCGCGGTCACCGCATGCCCAATAAATTGGCCTGGACCAATGACCCGCGTCAAGACGTGGTCGGCGAAAAGTTGCGCGGCCGGCTGGCGCCGACCACCCGTGCATCGGGCCGAGTTCACCCAAAGGCGAGGAAGACCGTCTCCTCGTGCGCACCGTCGCCCTGGAGCCGCACATCGAAGCGGTGGACCCCGGCGCGTTCCCGCTCCGCGACCAGCGTGGCGCGGCGCCGGGCGTCCAGCGAGGACAGCAGCGGATCGTCGGCCTCGCCCAAGTACACGCGGGTGAACAGGTGTTGGAGCAGCCCCCGGGCCATGACGCATACCGACAGATACGGCGCACCGCCGGGCGGCAGGGTGCGCAGTACGTAGCTCCCGTCGGCGCCGGTGGCGACCCTTCCGAACCCGGTGAAGGCCACGCCGTCCCGGCCGATGGCCGCGCCACCCACCGGATCGCGGCGCAGCGAGCCGGGCGCTCCGGCGCGCGAGCCGTCCGGTGCGGGCTGCCAGAACTCCAGCAGGGCGTCGTCGACCGGCTCGCCGTGACCGTCCAGGACACGACCCCGCACGGTGATGGTGTCCGGGTGCCCGGTGGGCGCGATCTGGCCGCCTCCCGGATGCGGCAGCGCGTACCCGAAGTAGGGGCCGATGGTCTGGGACGGTGTGGGCAGCGGTGTCATCGGCGGCCCCCCTCGGTACGGGTGGCCGACGGTCCGCCGAGGACGATGTCCCAGCGGTAGCCCAACGCCCAGTCCGGCGTGGACAGTTCGGGGTCGTACGCGGCGACCAGCCGTTGCCGGGCCGCGTCATCGCCCACGGACTGCAGGATGGGGTCCAGCGGGAGCAGCGGATCGCCGGGGAAGTACATCTGGGTGACGAGCCGCTGGGTGAAGGCGGCGCCGAACAGGGAGAAGTGGATATGCGCGGGCCGCCAGGCGTTGGAGTGGTCGCCCCAGGGATAGGCGCCGGGTCTGATCGTGGTGAACCGGTACCGGCCCTGGTCATCGGTCAGGCAGCGGCCGGCGCCGGTGAAGTGCGGGTCCAGCGGGGCGTGGTGCTGGTCGCGCCGGTGCGCGTAGCGTCCGGCGGCGTTGGCCTGCCAGATCTCGATGAGTTGGCCGCGTACCGGACACCCCGCCCGGTCGAGCACCCGGCCGGTGAGGGTGATGCGCTCCCCCAGCGGCGCCCCGGGGCGCTGCCGGGTGAGGTCGCCGTCCAGGTCGGTGACATCGGCGCTGCCGAACACCGGTCCGGTCAGTTCCACCGCCTCCGGGTCGTCCACCACGACCAGCGGGTTCACCGGTTGCCGCCATAAGGCGCCGCGGTAGGGCTCGGGGCCCTCCGAAACACTCATGCCCGAAACACTCATGCACGGTCTCCTGGGTCCGGTCCGGCGGATCTTCGTCGGGTTGCCGCCTGCTCGGCGCCGCCGGTCTGCGCCGTAGGGCCGTTCGGCGCCCCGGCGGCCGAGTTCCCGGCCGCCGGGGTGGGCGAGCACGATGGATCTGGAGCGGAGGTCAGGCGCCCACGGCCGGTGCCGATGGCCCGCCGGGTCGGCCCTAGCGTTCGAGGACCAGGGCGAGGCCCTGGCCGACGCCGATGCACAGCGCGGCCAGTCCGGTGCCGGAGCCCGCGGCGGCCAGCTGGTGGGCGACGGCTCCGGCCAGCCGTGCGCCCGAGGCGCCGAGCGGATGGCCGATGGCGATGGCGCCGCCCCGCGGATTGACGGTGGCCGGGTCCAGCTCAGGCCACTCGGCGAGGCAGCCGAGCGCCTGGGCGGCGAAGGCCTCGTTCAGTTCGAAGGTCAGCAGGTCCGCGAAGCGGCGACCGGCTCTGGCCAGGGCGCGGTTCACGGCCTCGACCGGCCCCAGCCCGAAGTACTGCGGCTCGATGCCGGTCACCGCGGATGCCGAGATACGGGCGAGCGGTTCCCGTCCGCAGGCTCGCAACCCCTCCTCGTCGACGATCAGCAGCGCGGCGGCGCCGTCGTTGAGCGGTGAGGCGTTGCCCGCGGTGACCGTGCCGTCCGCGCGGAAGACCGGCTTGAGCCTGGCCAGCGCCTCAAGCGAGGTGGCGTCGCGGATGGTCTCGTCCCGCACCAGATCGGTACCGGCGACCGGCACGGCCTCCGGTGCGTAGAGTCCGTCCTTCCACGCGCGGCCGGCCTTCTCATGGCTGGCGAGCGCGAAGGCGTCCTGTGCCTCGCGGGTGATGCGGTGCCGGTCCGCGACGAGTTCGGCGCCCTCGCCGAGGGAGACCGTCCACTCCTTGGGCATGAGGGCGTTGGTCATCCGCCAGCCGAGCGTGGTGGAGTACATCTCCTGGTGTCCGGTGGGGAAGGCCCGCTCGGGCTTGGGCACCACCCAGGGCGCTCGGCTCATCGACTCGACACCGCCCGCGATCGCGATCGACGCGTCGCCGAGCGCGACCGCGCGGTAGGCCTGGATGACCGCCTCAAGACCGGATCCGCACAACCGGTTGACGGTCGAGCCGGGCACGGTGACCGGCAGCCCGGCGAGCAGCACGGCCATCCGGGCCACATCGCGGTTCTCCTCGCCCGCACCGTTGGCGTTGCCGAGGACGACATCGTCGATACGAGCCGGGTCGAGCTCCGGCGAACGGTCGACCAGCGCCCGGACCACATGCGCGGCGAGATCGTCCGGGCGCACGCCCGCCAGCGCGCCGCCGTACTTGCCGATGGGCGTACGCACCGCGTCGGCGATGTACACGTCACGGGCTGCCCCGCCAGTACTCATCGGTTTCCTTCCCTGCGCATTGCCCCTGTTCGCCTGGCGAACTGAAGTTCACGGCGGCTCGCGCCCGAGTCTGTTCCCGGCCGTCGGCGCTGTCAACGGACCATCCCGCCGAAGCCGGGCTGGTGGGGGCCCCGATTCCGGTCCGGGACGTGCGGGGGCCGAAGTGGGCGCGGGCACGGATCGCCGCGTGGGGCCGGTCCGGCGGCGCCGCGGCATCCAGCGGCGGCCTGCGTCCGGGGGCGACGCGACATGGCCGGGGCCCTCCGGAGCGGCCCCAACTCGCCGCGCCCGCAGCGGAGATCGCCGGGTGCCTGCGGCATTCGCCGTAACCGCGCCGGTGGCCGCCACGTTGATCATCCGGTAGTCGCGGAGCAGCAAGGAGGGGAAGCCCGTGCCGCCCCAGCCGGTCGACCTGGCGCAGCACATCGGGGCCTTCATCTCGGGATTTCCGGTGGCGGGGGGCTACCAGGTGCCGGAGCGGGCGGCGATCGCGGCGCTCTTGCCGTTCGCCGTGGTGCTCGTGGCGGGCGCGGCGCCGCACGCGCTGAGGGTGAGTGCCGCGGCGGCCAGGATGCCTGCTGCGCCGATGGCCCGGGTTCTGGGCACGTTCGCTTCGGTCTCCTTGCGAGGTTCCGGGAGGTGGCGCATGGCTGGCGGTGAGGCTCCAACCACGGGGCCGCTGACCGGACTTGATTGCCGCCGCGAGTCGCCCGACGCGGCGTCAGATCGTGGTCCGGCGGGAAAGCCCGGTGGTCGCAGAGGAGTTGTGCACGGTGAAGGCCACGGTGCCCGGCAGATAGCGGTCCTCGGACCACTCCACGGGCGTTCCGGCGGGATCGGTGCTGTGCCGCCGCTCGCGCAACAGCGCGTCACCGATCCCGCAGCCGAGCAGATCGGCGTCGTCCGCGTCGGCGAAGGTTACGTCGATGGTGTGGTGTACATCGGTGAACTGCACGCCCTGTTCCTCCAGCGGCACGGTGTGCGAGACGGCGGCCGGATCGAGTTGGGCGACGATCTCCCCGATGTGCCGTGGGTACACCGAGCGTTCGACCATGACCGGCGCCCCGGAGAGGGTACGAACCCTCAGCACCATGCACACCTCCTCGCCCTCGGCCAGCCGCAGCTTCTCGCGTTCGACCTCGTCGGCGGGTCGTCGTACGACGTCCACCACCCGGCCGCCGGGTTCCTCGCCGAGGGAGCGCGCCCAGCGGGTGAAGCTGACGGTCTCGCTGAACGTCTGCACCCGGGCGGTGCCCAGGACGACCCGGCGGGTGCCACGGCGGGAGGTCACCAGGCCATCAGCGCGCAGCAGGGCGAGAGCCTGGCGGATGGTGCCGCGGGAGACGCCGTAGGTCTGCGCCAGCGCGGCCTCGGCGGGCAGCCGGCCACCCGAGCCGTACGCGCCGTCAGCTATGCCCTGCCGGAGCTCGGCGGCCACCTTCCGGTACATCGCCTGGCGCCCGTCCGCCACGATCATCCCCGTCCACCGTCCCTGCAGGTATCCATGCGCGTGCCACGTACTTCGATCGGGAGCCTAACCGGCACCGATGACCCAATCCGCGTCGTTCCTGGGACCGTCGTCGAATCTCGGCCACTCGTTCACTTTCCGGACACCCGGCTCGTACGTACTTGGCGCGTCGAGTTGTACAGCCAACCTGGCCACCTCCCAGAACCTCGCAAGGAGACCGAAGTGAACGTGCCCAGAACCCGGGCCATCGGCGCAGCAGGCGTCCTGGCCGCCGCGGCACTCACCCTCAGCGCGTGCGGCGCCGCGCCCGCCACGAGCACCACGGCGAACGGCAAGAGCGCCGCGACCGCCACCTCGGCAGCCGACTTCGGCGGGATGAACGGCCTGGTCGCCGCCGCGAAGAAGGAGGGCACGCTGAACGCCATCGCCCTCCCCCGGGACTGGGCGAACTACGGCGCGGTCATCGACGGGTTCACCAAGAAGTACGGCATCAAGGTCCAGGACGAGAACCCGGGCGGCGCCAGCCAGGACGAGCTGAACGCGATCACCTCCCGCAAGGGCCAGGACCGTGCCCCCGACGTGGTCGACCTGGGCTCGTCCTTCGCGCTCAGCGGCGCCCAGCAGGGCCTGTTCGCCTCCTACAAGGTGGCCGGATTCGACCAGATCCCCGGCGTCCAGAAGGACAGCCAGGCGCGCTGGTACAACGACTACGGCGGCTACATCTCGATCGGCTGCGACGCCAAGCGGGTCAAGAACTGCCCGAAGACCTTCGCCGATCTCCTCAAGCCCGACTACAAGGGCCAGGTGGCGCTCAACGGCAACCCGACCAAGGCCGGTGCGGCCTTCGGCGCGGTGTACGCGGCGGCGCTGGCCAACGGCGGCTCCTTCGACAACATCCAGCCCGGTATCGACTTCTTCGGCAAGCTGAAGAAGGCTGGCAACTTCGACCCGGTGCAGGCCACTCCGGCGACGATCCAGAAGGGCGAGACCCCGATCACCGTCGACTGGGACTACCTCAACTCCGGTTACGCGGACGAGTTCCGCGACAAGGGCGTCGACTGGCAGGTCACGGTGCCGTCCGACGGCCAGTACTCGCAGTACTACTCGCAGGCGATCAACGCCTCCGCACCGCACCCGGCGGCCGCCCGGCTGTGGCAGGAGTACCTGTACAGCCCCGAGGGCCAGAACCTCTTCCTCAAGGGCTACGCCCGCCCGGCCCTGATGGCCGCCATGAAGCAGGCCGGAACGCTGGACTCCGCCGCGGCGGGCAAGCTCGCCGCGGTCAGCGGTGTGCCCTCCTTCCCCACCCCCGACCAGACCGACAAGGCGAAGCAGGTCGTCACCGAGAAGTGGGCTCAGGCTGTCTCGTGACGAACGTTGCCACTTCGGCTGATACCGGTGTGTTGCGGGGGCAAGCCCCCGAACTCCCACGCGGTAGAGCCATCAGATCGCGGCTGGGCGGCGGACTTGCCGTCGCCCCGCTGCTGCTCTTCATGGCGATGGCCTTCGGTCTGCCGGCCATCGCCATCGGCACCGGTGCCTTCACCACCAGTGCCGACGCACCCGGCGGGGTGCACTGGACGCTGTCCAACATGACCACCTCGGTACACGGCGCGTATCTGACCGCGCTGTGGGGCAGCGTCAAGCTCTCGGCGCTGTCCGCGCTGCTGGCGACGGTGCTCGGACTGCCGCTCGCGCAGGCGGTGGTGACCTCGAACAGCCGGGCGCTGCGGGACGCCGTCATGTCCGCCTCGGGCGTGCTCGCCAACTTCGGTGGCGTTCCCCTGGCGTTCGCGTTCGTGGCCACCTTGGGCAACGCGGGTGTGCTCACCGCGCACCTCGGGCTGGCCGCCAAGGGCTGGAGCCTGTACAGCTTCTGGGGCCTGGTCGTGGTGTACCTGTACTTCCTGCTGCCGCTGATGGTGCTGACCATCGCCCCCGCACTGGAGGGGCTGCGCGCAGGATGGCGGGAGGCGGCACGCAACAACGGGGCCACCACGTGGCAGTACTGGCTGCATGTCGCGCTCCCGGTGCTCGCGCCCTCGCTGCTCGGCGGCTATGTGCTGCTGTTCGGCAGTGCCTTCGCCGCCTACGCCACCGCCGCCGCGATGGTCGGCAGCTCGGTGCCGCTGCTGACCTCGCAGATCGCCGACGCCCTGTCCGGCAACGTCCTGGTGGGCCAGGGCAATGTGGCCCTCGCCCTCAGCATCGACATGGTCGTCGTCGCGGGCGCGGTCATGGCGGTCTACGTACCCCTGCAGCGAAGGAGCGCCCGATGGCTCGCCTGACGAACCGCCGGATCCGCTGGTGGCGCGGTGCGGTCGGGCTCATCGCCGGGCTGTACTTCCTGGTGCCGCTCGCCTGCTCGGTGCTCTTCACCGTGGATGTGCCCGGGCAGGGCTTCACCCTGAGCTCGTACACCGGGATCCTGAGCGCGAGCGGCTTCACCAGCAGCCTGCTGCTCACCCTGGAGCTGGCCGCCGCGACCATCGTGCTGGTGCTGGGACTGCTGGTCCCGGCCCTGCTCGCGGCGCGGCTCGGCGCGCCCCGGCTGCGTCCGCTGCTGGAAGTCGTCTGCTCGCTACCGCTCGTGGTGCCCTCGGTCGCACTGGTCGCCGGATACAGCGGTGTGCTGCGCTGGGGTCCGCAGTACCTGTCCCGCACACCGTTGTTCCAGACCTTCGTGGCCGTGCAGAACGCCAGCTTCCCCGTGGTGCTGGTGCTCGCCTACACGGTGATGTCGCTGCCGCTCGCCTACCGGGCGCTGGACGCCGGACTGCGTGCGGTGGACGTCCGTACGCTGATGGAGGCGGCGCGCAGCTGCGGCGCCAGCCCGGTGCGGGCGGTGTTCCAGGCGGTGCTGCCGAATCTGCGCGGTGCGCTGATGAACGCGAGCTTCCTCACGCTGGCGCTGGTGCTCGGCGAGTACACCGTCGGCGCGCTGCTGGGATTCAGGCCGTTCGCGGTGTGGATCGTCGGCATCGGCGGCAGCCAGGCCCAACTGTCGGTCGCCGTCTCGGTGTTGAGCCTGCTGCTGACCTGGGCACTACTGCTGGTGTTCGCGGCCGCGGGCCGCTCCCGTACCCGTATCCCCCGCCGGGCCCGTGCCAAGGCCGCCCCGGCGCTCGTTCCGCAGGAGTCGGCATCATGACCGTCGAATTCCGGTCGCTGCACAAGTCGTTCGGCGCCACCAAGGCCCTCGATGGGCTCGACCTGACCGCTCACCAAGGCGAACTGCTGGCGCTGCTCGGCCCGTCCGGCTGCGGCAAGACCACGGCGCTGCGGATGCTGGCGGGCTTCGAACATCCGGACTCCGGGCAGGTGCTGGTGGACGGTGAGGACATCAGCGAGGTACCGGCGCACCGCCGGGACGCCGGGATGGTCTTCCAGTCGTACAGCCTCTTCCCGCATCTGACCGCCGCCGACAACGTGGCGTTCGGATTGCGGATGCGCAAGGTCGGCGCCGCGGAACGGCGTGCCAGGGCGGCGGAGTTGCTGGAGCTCGTCGGCCTGCCGCAGCACGCCGACCGCTATCCGCACCAGATGTCCGGCGGTCAGCAGCAGCGGGTGGCGCTGGCCCGGGCGCTCGCGCTGCGCCCGAAGGTGCTGCTGCTGGACGAGCCGTTGTCCGCCCTGGATGCCAAGGTCCGGGTGCAGCTGCGGGAGGAGATCCGGCGGCTGCAGCAGGAGTTGGCGATCACCACGGTGTTCGTCACCCATGACCAGGAGGAGGCGCTGTCCACCGCCGACCGCGTCGCGGTGATGCGGGACGGCCGTCTGGAGCAGTGCGCCAGCCCCGCCGAGTTGTACGACACGCCCTCGACCGCGTTCGTCGCGGAGTTCGTCGGCACCATGAACCGGCTGCCGGGTCGGGCGACGGGCGACGGCACCGTGGAGGTCCTCGGGCAGCGACTGCCGGTCCGCGGCGCCGCGGACACGTCGGGCGCGGTCGATGTACTGGTGCGTCCGGAGGCGGTCGACGCCACCGCCGACGAGGACGGATCCGCACGGGTCACCGCCACCGCCTTCCATGGCGCGGTCACCCGGCTGACGGTCACGCTCGCCGACGGCACCACGGTCAAGGCCGACATCCCCAGCCACCGCGCCAGCGACCTGGCGGCGGGCGCCGCGGCGACCGTGACCCTCCCGGAGCGGCCGGTGCTGATCGAGGCGCATGCCGCATGACCCTGGCCGCAGTTCTGTTCGACATGGACGGCACGCTGGTGGACACCGAGGAGGTGTGGTGGCAGGCGGTCGCCGACACCGCGACCGGCCTCGGCTACCAGCTCTCCGACCAGGACCTGCCCGATGTGCTGGGCCGCCCGGTGGAGCACACCGCGCAGCACCTGCTGCGGGTCACCCGCACCGACCGCGACCGCGCCGAGCTGACGGCGGAGCTGGACAACCGCTTCGCGGAGCTGGTCGCCCATGAGATCCGGCCGCGCCCTGGCGCGCTGGAGCTGCTGGACGCCCTGCGGGCGCAGCGGCTCACCACCGCCCTGGTGTCGGCCTCGCCGCGCCGGGTGGTCGACATGGTGCTGCGGGTACTGGGCCGGGAGCGGTTCACGGTGACGGTCTCGGCGGACGACACGCCCCGGACCAAGCCCGCGCCCGACCCGTATCTGGCCGCGGCACGGCTGCTCGGTGTGGACCCCGCGCACTGCGTGGCCGTGGAGGACACGCCGACGGGCGTGGCATCCGCGGAGGCGGCGGGCTGCCAGGTACTGGCCGTGCCGTCGGCCGTGCCGATCGAGGCGGCGCCCGGCCGCACCGTACTGCCTTCCCTGGAGCAGGCCGGTCCCGCGCTACTGCGGTCCCTCGTGCCCAGCCCGCGATAGTGGCTGCGCGGGAGAGCCGGTGACGGGGGTGGGTCGGAGAGACGGTATCGGCGGTGGGCCGGAGAGACGGTAACGGGTGGGTGGGCGGGAAAAAGTAGTTGACGCTACGTCAGCTGATCGCCACGGCGAGCAGCGCCAGGCACGCCAGCAGCAGGGCGCTGCCCACCACGATGAATCCGTACTCCAGGCCCACCCGCTCCCTGCGGTGCACGACCACGGTGCGCGGATCGGCCGGGTCGTAGGACACCAGCACGGTGTCGCCGTCCCGCAAGGGGCGGCGCCGGGTGGACGGTACCGGGCTGACGATCTCCATCACCCGGTCGTCCTCCGTCGCGAACTGCAACAGCGGGCGCGGCGGCCAGGGTTCGCCGGAGGCATCCCCGGGAGGGCGTTTGACCAGCGCGCCGGCCACCACGCCGAACCGCCGGACCCGCCGGATCTCGCGCAGCCCGAGGATCCCGACCAGCGCCGCGAACGCCCCGCACACACCCGCGAGCCCGGCGAACACCGCCACCACCACGCCTGCCTCCATGGTTCGCCGCCTCAGGGGTCGAAGCGGTAGCCCATCCCCGGCTCGGTGATCAGATGCCGGGGACGGGACGGATCGGGCTCCAGTTTCCGGCGTAACGCGGACATGTAGATACGCAGGTAGTTGGTGCGGTTCTCGCGCCCCGGCCCCCATACGTCGCGCAGCAGTTGAGCACCGGTGACCAGTCTGCCCGGGTTGCGCAGCAGCGGAGCCAGCAGCCGCCACTCGGTCGGCGTGAAGTGCAGCGGCTCGCCTTCACCCGACGTGGGCACAGCGGTGTACGAACCGAGATCGACGGTGAACGCCGCCACCTCCACGGTCTCCCGCGGCTGCGCCGCGGGGACCGGGCGGCGCAGCACGGCCCGCAGCCTGGCCAGCAGTTCATCCATGGAGAACGGTTTCGTCAGGTAGTCGTCCGCCCCCGCGTCCAGCGCCTCGACGGTGACCGCCGGTCCGGTACGCCCGGACAGCACGATGATCGGCGCCGAACACCAGACGCGTAGCCCCGCGATCACCTCGACACCGTCCAGATCCGGCAGGCCGAGGTCGAGAACGATCGCGTCCGGCGGGCAGTGTCCGGCGAGGCGCAGCGCGGTGGCGCCGTCCGGCGCGGTGGCCACCGCGTAGTGCCGCGCCCTGAGGTTGATGCCGAGGGCGCGCAGCATCTGCGGTTCGTCGTCGACGACCAAGACCCGCCTCATGTCACCACCTCGTCCCGCACGGCGGGTGCGACGGGCAGCGACACCACCATCGTCAGCCCGCCGCCGGGCGTCTCCTCCGGGGTGAGCGAGCCGCCCATCGCCTCGGTCAGCCCGCGGGACAGCGCGAGGCCCAGACCCAGACCGGTGCTGTTGTCGGTGTCGCCCATGCGCTGGAACGGCTCGAACGCCCGCTCCCAGTCGGCCGGTTGGATTCCCGGCCCGCGGTCCACGACGCGTATCTCCACCCAGGAGCCGAGCACGCTGGCGCTGACCGACACCGGCTGGCCCGACGGCGAGTGGCGTACCGCGTTGGCCACCAGATTGGCCAGCACCCGTTCCAGCAGTGGTGGATCGGCGAGCACATCCGCCACCTCCTCAAGCCCCGGGGTCAGCACCGGTACGAAGGTGTCCGGCAGGGTGTCCAGGGCCAGCGGCAGCACCTCGGCGGGCGCGGTCGGCCGCAGGCGCAGAGTGAGGGCTCCGGCCTGCAGCCTGCTCATGTCGAGGAGGTTGTCGACCAGCCGGTTGAGCTTGACCAGCGACTCCTCGGCGGTGGCGAGCAGTTCCTCGCGGTCCTCCTCGCTGAAGTCCACATCGCGGCTGCGCAGACTGCTGACCGCTGCCCAGCCACTGGCCAGCGGGGTCCGCAGGTCGTGGCTGACGGCGGCCAGCAGTGCGGTGCGCATCCGGTCGGCCGCCTTGACCGGCTCGACCTCGGCGGCGGCCTCGGCGAGCCGGGCCCGTTCCAGCGCGGCCGCCAGGTGCGCGGCGAAGGCGGTCAACACCCGGTGCTCGGAAGCTGCCAGGTCGCGCCCCTTCAGCAGCAGCAGGCTGTCCGGCCCGATCGGGATGGTGAGGTCGGCGTCGTCGCTCGGGCACGGCTCGTCGCCGGCGGTGCGCCACGCCAGCACCGCTGACTCCATGCCGAAGGTCTCCCGGGTCAGGTTCAGCAGCGCGGAGACGGCCTGGTCGCCGCGGAGGATGTTCCCGGCCAGCGCGGAGAGCGTTTCGGCCTCGGCGGTGGCGTTGGCGGCCCGCCGGGACAGCCGCAGCGAGCGGTCGACGATGGCGGCGACTATCACCGCCACCATGGTGAAGGCGGCCAGCGCCAGGATGTTGTTGGGCTCGGCGATGGTGAACTCGCCGACGGGCGGTATGAAGTAGTAGTTCAACAGCAGCGACGCGCTGATCGAGGCGAGCACCGCGGAGACCACACCGCCGATGCACGCCACCGCGACCACGGTGATCAGGAAGAGCAGCGTCTCACTGGTGAGGTTGAGGTGCAGTGCGTGGGAGACGGCACGCAGCAGCAGGGTCAGCAGCCCGGGCAGCACCAGCCCGGCGACCGGGCCCGCCACCCGCCGGACGACCGGCAGCGACTGCCCGCGGACCGGCAACACCCTGCCGCCGCCCGCACGTTCATGGGTGACCATATGGACATCGATGTCCCCGGACAGCTCGACGGTGGTCTCGCCCACGCCGCGTTCGGCCAGGAACCGCCTGAGCCGACTGCGGCGGCTGGTGCCGACGACGAGCTGGGTGGCGTTCTCCGCACGGGCGAAGTCCAGCAGCGCGGAGGGCACATGATCGCCGACGACCGAGTGGAAGCTACCGCCGAGACTCTCCACCAACTGGCGCTGCCGGGCGAGAGCGGCCGGGGAGAAGTCGGTGAGGCCGTCGCTGCGCACCACATGGACGGCGAGCAGGTCGCCGCCGGACGACCGGGCGGCGATCCGGGCAGCCCGGCGAATGAGCGTTTCCCCTTCGGAGCCGCCGGTCAGCGCGACCACCACCCGCTCCCGGGTCTCCCACACCTTGCCGATGCGGTGCTCGTAGCGGTACTTCTGCAGTGCCTCGTCGACCTGTCCGGCCACCCACAGCAGCGCCAGCTCCCTCAGCGCGGTCAGATTGCCGACCCGGAAGTAGTGCGAGAGCGCGGCGTCGATCTTCTCCGGCGGATAGATGTTGCCGTGTGCCATCCGGCGGCGCAGCGCCTCGGCGGGCATGTCGACCAGCTCTACCTGCTCGGCGCGGCGGGCGATCTCGTCGGGCACGGTCTCCCGCTGCGGTACACCGGTGATGTTCTGGACGACGTCGTTGAGGGACTCCAGATGCTGGATGTTGAGGGTGGTGACCACATCGATCCCGGCGGCCAGCAGTTCCTCGATGTCCTGCCAGCGTTTGGCGTTGCGCCCGCCGGGGACGTTGGTGTGGGCGATCTCGTCGACCAACGCGACTTCGGGGTGCCGGTCGAGCACGGCGGCCAGGTCCAGCTCGGTGAAGTCGACGCCCCGGTAGCTTCGCCGGACTCTGGGGACGACCTCCAGCCCGGCGAGCATCTCCTCGGTGTGCGGCCGGTGGTGACACTCGGCGAGCGCCACCACGACGTCCTTGCCGCGTGCGGCGCGGCGCCTGCCTTCGTCCAGCATCCGGTAGGTCTTGCCGACTCCGGGCGCCGCCCCGAGGAAGACCTTGAGCTTGCCGGGCCGTGGGCCCTGCGTGCCGGGCGGGATGGCGCTGTGCACCACCGGGGCCCCTCCTTGTGTCGTCAGGCGTGATGCCGCGCCGGAGGCCCGATCCGCTGGCGGTGGCCGCGACCACGGGGACTCCACCGCGGCCCGGTGGGCTGCGCGGCACCGGAGCCAGGCCCGGGAGCGGCGAGCGGCATCGGCTGGCACCGGCTTCAGTAGCCTGCTTCGCTGACCAGCCGTTGCGGCCGTTGTTAGCGGGGTCCTTACACGATCACGGTGCTCCTTGACGGTGCCTTGACGCGGTTGGGCCGATAGGGTGAGGCACGGAGCGCCGGGAAGTCTGGTCGGCCGGGACGGAAGTCCCGAAAACTCGGTCAGGGAGCGACGGCGTGCACAGTGTTGGAACGGTCCTGTTCCTGGTGGTCCTAGCCACCGTGGTGGCGACCGGCGCCAGGCGTTGGAGCATCCCCGCGCCCTCACTCCTGGTGGTTGCCGGACTCGGAGTGGCGCTCCTGCCGGGCATTCCGCAGATCAGGGTGACGCCCGACCTCATCGGCCTGGTGGTGTTGCCGCCACTGCTGTACGCCTCGGCCGAGGAGATCTCATGGCGTGAGCTGCGGGCGGTCTGGCGGCCGGTGACGGTGCTCGCGGTGGGCCTGGTGCTGTTCTCCGCGGCCGCGGTGGGTGCGGTCGCGGCGGCGTTCACTCCGCTCCCGCTGTCGATGGCGTTCGTGCTGGGCGCGGTGCTGGCCAGTACCGACCCGGTGGCGGTGACCGCGTTGGGACGGCGGCTGGCGCTGCCGCCGCGTGTCCAGGTGCTGGTGCAGGCGGAGAGCCTGTTCAACGACGCGACGTCGCTGGTGCTGTTCCGGGTCGCGGTCTCCGTGGCGGTGGCGTCGAGCACGGTGTCATGGCAGGCGGCGGGCGGGCAGTTCGCGCTGCTCGCCGGGGGCGGGGCGGTGCTGGGGGCGGCGGTGGCCGGCGCGGTGGCGCTGATCCGGCGGCGTACCGAGGAACCGGTGCTGGAGACCGTGATAGCGCTGGTGACCCCGTACTCCGCGTACGTCCTCGCCGAGGCGGCACACACCTCGGGCGTGACGGCGGTGGTGGTGTGCGGGGTGCTGCTGGGCAGCGGCGGGCACCGGCTGACGACGGCGCCGATACGGCTGCAGTTGCACGCGGTCTACGGCACGGTGGTCTTCCTGCTGGAGAGCGTGGTCTTCAGCCTGATAGGACTGGAACTGCCCAGCCTGATACGCGACTTGAGCGGCGCCGACCACGGGTGGCCGGTGCAGGCGCTGGCGGTGGCGGTCACCTTGATGACGGTACGGATGCTGTGGGTGTTCCCGCTGTCGGCCCTACTGCACCGCAAGGACGGCGCGGCCAACGGATCGTCGCGGGTCGCGGCGGTCGCCTCCTGGGCGGGCACCCGTGGAGTGGTGCCGCTGGCCGCCTCCTTGTCGATTCCGCTGACCACGGCGCACGGAGCCGCGCTCCCGCACCGCGCGCTGGTCCTGGTGCTGGCCACCTCGGTCGTCGTGGTCACGCTGATCACGCAGGGCTTCACCCTCGCACCGCTGGTACGTCGCTCGGGGATCGCCATGGAACCCGCGCACACCCGGCGCGAGGAGGCGCAGGCCCAGCACCTGGTGGTCAGCGCCGGGCTGCGCCATCTGGAGCAGATAGCCGAGTTGGAGGCGGCCCCAGAGGTGGTGGTGGAGCGGCTCCGCCGGACCCTGCGCAGCCAGGTGGAGCACGCCCGCGAGCGGCTCGGCGAAGAGGAACAGGACCACGCGACGGCGGACGCGTATCGTCAGTTGCGTATCGACGTGATAGCGGTCGAGACCGCCGAGCTGCGGCGGCTGTACGACATCAACCGGATCAGCGACACCACCCGGCGTCGCATCCAACGCCGTCTCGACCTGGAGGAAGCCCGCCTGGGAGAGGGCTGACCCTCGCCAGGTCGCCGTCGGCCCGGCCCGGGGCTCGCCGACCCGCACCACCGCCACCTGGTTGCCGCTGTGATGACCTGGGGAGTCTACGAAGGTGACCACCGTCCCGAAGCCGACCACCCCCCGCCGCCGCAGCCCTGGCGCGACGAGGCGCCAGGACATGCCGCCCCGGGACTCCGCCCGCCGCCCATCGCTCACTTCTCCCTGGTGGCGCGGGGCCGCGGCCGTCGTGGCCGGCGCGCTGCCCGCCCTCGCCTTCCCGGCGCCGGCGCTGTGGTGGTTGGCCTACGTCGCCCTGGTACCGCTGATCCTGCTGGCGCGCTCGGCCCCCACCAGCGGCCGGGGGGCGCTGGACGGCTGGCTCGGCGGGACCGGGTTCATGATCGCCGTGCATCACTGGCTGCTGCCGAGCCTGAGTGCCTTCATCGTGGTGATCGCCGCGCTGCTCGGCCTGGTCTGGCTGCCCTGGGGCTGGCTGGCGCAGCGGCTGCTCGGCGGGTCGCCGGGGGTCGGCAGTGTGCTGGCGGCACTGGTGTTGCTGCCATCGGCGTGGCTGCTGGTCGAGATGGTCCGCTCGTGGCAGTACCTCGGCGGTCCGTGGGGGCTGCTCGGCGCCAGCCAGTGGCAGGTGCAACCTGCGCTGCGGCTGGCGTCCATCGGCGGGGTATGGCTGCTGAGCTTCCTGCTGGTGGCGGTGAACACCGCGATCGCGGCGCTGATCGCGGCGCCCGCGGTGCGTCATACGGCGGTGGCGGCGCTGGTCGCGATCGCGCTCGGGGTCACGGCGGTGTGGTTCTGGGCGCCGGTGGCGCCGCGCACCGGGAGCGTACGGATCGCGGTGGTGCAGCCAGGGGACATCGAGAACGGGCTGGCCCGGTTCGACCGAAGTGCCCAGCTCACCACTCAACTGGCCGGGCTGCATCCGGATCTGGTGGTGTGGGGGGAGAGCAGTGTCGGCTTCGACCTGTCGGCCCACCCGCCGCTGAGCAGACGGCTGGCCGACCTGTCCCGGCAGGTCGGCTCGGACCTGCTGGTCAACGTGGACGCGCAGCGCGCCGACGGGCGCGGCATCTACAAGACGTCCGTGCTGGTGGGCCCGCAGGGCCCGACCGGGGACAGCTACGACAAGATGCGGCTGGTGCCGTTCGGTGAATACATCCCGTTGCGTTCGGTGCTCGGCTGGGCGACGAAGGTCGGCAAGGCGGCGAGCGTCAACCGGCACCGCGGCACCCATCAGGTGGTGATGAACGTCGGCACTCTCCGCATCGGCCCGCTGATCTGCTTCGAGACGGCCTTCCCTGACATGAGCCGCCACCTGGCCGACATGGGCGCCCAGATACTGGTGGCGCAGTCCTCCACCTCGACCTTCCAGGACAGTTGGGCACCGGCCCAGCACGCCTCTCTGGCCGCGCTGCGCGCGGCGGAGACCTGGCGGCCGGTGGTCCACTCGACCCTGACCGGTATCAGCGCGGTCTACGACGCGCGCGGCACCCGGCTGGGCCCGCGGCTCGGCACATCGAGCAGCACCGCCCGGCTCTACACGGTTCCGCTGTCCGGCGGTCGCAGCCCGTACGACCGGTTCGGTGACTGGGTGATCAAGATGTCGGTCGGCCTACTGCTGCTGAGCGCGGTCCACGAAGGGCGTCGGGCCGTCAGGAGGCCTGCTGCAGTGCGGCGTTGACGATCCGCTCGCACAACTCATGGGTGAGCAGGTCGTCCTGGGCGCTCAGCACCCTTCCGGCGCGTACGGCGTCCAGGAAGGCAAGGGTGATCTGCTCAATACCGCGCTGACGGGCCACCGGCACCCAGTCACCGCGTCTGCGCAGGCTCGGCTGGCCCTTGTGATCCACGATCTCCGCGAGGTTGAGCACCTGGCGCTTGGTGTCCTGGCCCATCACCTCCAGGATCTCCTCGGTGGAGCCGCTCATGCGGTTCATGATGCCGAGCGCGGTGAACCCGTCGCCGGACAGTTGCAGCACCACGTGGTGCAGCAGACCGCCGTCCGACTTGGTCCGGATGTCGATGTGCTCGACGGTGCCGGGGACCAGGAAACGCAGCGTGTCGACGACGTGGATGAAGTCGTCGAAGACGAACTCCCGTGGTTCGGCGGCGAGACCGACCCGGTTCTTCTGCAGGACGACCAGATCACGCGGGTGGTCGAGACACTGCAGGTAACCGGGCGCGTAACGGCGGTTGAAGCCGGTCATCAGGGTCACACCGCGCTGTTCGGCACGGCGGACCAGGGCTTCGGCGCCCGCGAGGTCGTAGGCCAGCGGCTTGTCGACATAGGTCGGGACCCCGGCGTCGATGAGTGCCTCGGTGATCTCGGCGTGCACCGTGGTGGGGGCGTGTACGAAGGCGGCATCGAGTTCCTGGTCGATGAGCGCGCGCAGGTCGGTGTGGCGGCTGGCCGCCGGGATGCGGTGGCTGTCACCGATCCGGTCCAGCGTGGCCCGGGTGCGGGTCTGCAGATGCAGCTCGATACCGGGCAGTGCGGTGAGCACCGGCAGGTAGGCCTTCTGCGCCATGTCACCGAGGCCGATGACGCCTACTTTGAGCGGCCTGCCAGCGGATGCCACTGCCGATCTCCCGTGTCCGGTGGTACGGAGGTCCCTGCTCCGCAGCATACGTGTGCCGATGGGGCGGTGCGGGCCCGGGCGGACGGCGGCTGGGCGGCCCGGAAAAATGCAGCGCGGCTTGCCGGTGGTCCGCGCCATCATGGCTGCCATGACGCAGACCACGCGAACCGAGACGCCCACGGCCGCCGACGAACGCACCACCCTGGAGGCGATGCTGGACTACCACCGGGCGACGCTTGCGATGAAGTGCGAGGGGCTCTCCGACGAACAGCTGCGCACCGCCACCGTGCCGCCGTCGGAGTTGACACTGCTGGGCCTGGTACGGCATCTGTCCGAGGTGGAGTGCGGCTGGTTCCGCAACGTCCTGGGGGCGGAGGACGTCAAGCCGCTCTACTACTCCGACGAGGACATGGACGGCGAGTTCCACGACCTCGCGACGGCGGATACGGCGGAGGCCTTCGCCACCTGGCGGGCCCAGATCGACCGCGCGAAGGAGCTGGCGGCGACGCGCTCGCTGGACGACACCGGCACGCGCCGGGGCGAGGCTTACTCGCTGCGCTGGATCTATGTGCACATGATCGAGGAGTACGCCAGGCACAACGGGCATGCCGATCTGATCCGCGAGCGCCTAGACGGCGCCACCGGGGAGTGAGACGGCCGGCGATCACCCGTGCGGGGAATATCCAACCGCCGCTCCACAGGCCAGAGTTGACCGGGTGCGCCGATTCCCCGCAGTGGTCGTCCTGGCGGCGGCCGCGCTCCTCACCGGATGCGTCAACGTCTCCGAGCAGCCCGGCATGCCGAGCGGTACGGCGCCCTCGCCGCCGCCACGTCAACCGGCCCTGTCACGGATGGAACCGCGGCCCGCCCGCGAGGAGCTGACCACCACCGAACCGTATGCGGGCGCGTCGTCATCCACCCCTTCCGCGGCCGCGCCCCCCGCGCCCGGGACACCGACGACCGCGCCAGACCCCGGGTCCACGTCCGGGTCCAGGTCCACGTCCGGGTCCGGGTCCGTGACGCAACCGGCGCTGCCCGCACCGGACCTGGGGCAGCGTCCCGCACCGCCGTCTCCCCCGGTCCTGCCCCGCCCGGCGCCGCGGCCGGTGCCCCCGCCGTCCGTCTCGCGGCCGGACCCACACCCGGCCCCGCCTCCGCCGCCGGCGCACCAGCCCGAGCGACCAGCGCCGCCGCCCGCCGGGCAACCGGCCGGGCACGGCGATGTCTGCGGGCTCGGTGAGACATACGGCCGCTGGGCACCGGACAGTCCCGCCGCCCGGATCTGCCACCAGACCTACGGCAGATGACCGGCGCTACGGCAGTTGGTCGGGGTCCGCGGCCGTGGCCAGCCGCAGTTCCAACCGGTCCAGCGCGGCACGGATACCGTCCCCGTACGCGTCGTCGGCCAGGGCGTCGGACGACTCACGTGCTCTGCCGAGGTAGCCGCGCGCTATGCCGTGCTCGCCCAACTTGTGGTAGTCCGCTGCCAGGTTCAGATACAGCGAGGGATAGAAGCCGCGCACCGAGAGCACATGGTCACCCCAGGCGACCTCGTTCTGGTCAACGGCGTCAGCGGCCCGCAACGCCTTGAGATCCCAGGCGAGTTCGTCCTCCGGATCATCCTGGGTGTCCGCCATGTAGTGCGCGAGGGTGCAGCGGTGCACCGGTGATCCGTCCTCCCCGATCTCCTTCCACAGGGTGGCGAAGCGGCTGCGTGCCTCCTCACGATCGCCCCCGTGCAGCAGCATGATCACCTGGCCGATACGCATGGTCATCTCGTCCGCCACTGTCGCCTCCCGTGCCCGCGCCGCGTCGTCGTCCGCGTTCTCGTCCGCGTTCTCGTCCGCGTTCTCGTCCGCGTTCTCGATCTCGATCTCGATCTCGTGACGACGCTAGCGGCAGGGTCTGACAATCACTGTGAAGCAGCCGCGGGGACGGGACCAGGAGGCTGAACCGTACTCCGCCGCACCGACCCCGACCTGGATACCTGGCAGAAGATGGAAGGTATCCAGGGCATCGTGGAATCACCCGGCCCGCCCGGAGCGCCGATGTCGTAGCGCCGCCACCGAGTGCCGACAACGAGGAGCACAACCATGAACCGCCATGTCACCGGCACCTTCACCTTCGCCAGCTGGGAGGAGAACACCTCGGCCGAGGCCGAAGGCGGTGCGAAGCTCGGCCGCGCCTCGGTGGCCAACACCTTCACCGGCGCCGTCGAAGCCGCCGGAGCCGTTGAGTACGCACTGGTCTACACCAGCCCGACCGAGGGGGTGTTCTGCGGCTACGAGCATCTGACCGGCTCGGTGGAGGGCCGGGCGGGTGCCTTCGTGATCGAGCACCGGGGACGGTTCTCGGGAGACACCGTGCACTGCGCCCTGACGGTGGTCCCCGGTTCCGGTAGCGGCGAGCTGGCCGGAATCACCGGCGGCGGCAGCTTCATCGCCCGGCAGGGCGAACCCACCACCACCTACGCCCTCGACTACCACCTGGGCTGACGCCGGGCGCTCGCCGCCGACGACGCCGCTATTGGGCGGGCGTGCCGAGGTCGGGGATCCGCCAGTCGACCGGCGGGTGGCTCTGAGCCGCTACCGCCTCGTTGATCTGGGTGAACGGGCGGCTGCCGAAGAACTTCTTGGCCGACAGCGGTGACGGATGCGCCCCCTGCACCACCATGTGCCGCTCGGTGTCGATCAGCGGCAGCTTCTTCTTCGCGTAGTTGCCCCACAGGACGAACACCGCGGGGTCGGGCCGCTCGGCGACGGCCCTGATCACGGCGTCGGTGAACTTCTCCCAGCCCTTGCCCTTGTGCGCGTTGGCCTCCCCCTCGCGGACCGTCAGCACCGCGTTGAGCAGCAGCACGCCCTGCCGCGCCCAGGGCATCAAGTACCCGTTGTCCGGCACCGGATGGCCGAGCTCCTCGTGCATCTCCTTGAAGATGTTCCGCAGCGACGGCGGGGTCTTCACCCCGGGCCGCACCGAGAAGCACATGCCGTGCGCCTGGCCCACGCCGTGGTACGGGTCCTGCCCCAGGATCAGCACCTTCACCCGGTCGTACGGGGTCGCGTCCAGAGCCGCGAAGACCTCGTCGCGGGGCGGGAACACATGGTGCTGGGCGCGCTCCTTCTCGACGTACTCGGTGAGCTCCTGGAAGTAGGGCTTGTCCAACTCCTCGCCGAGGACGGCCTGCCAGGACTCGGGCAGCATGCTGGGCACGTCAAGAACCTCCGGTACGTGATCCGTTACTGACCACAGAACGTACCGGCCCCCACTGACAATCGGCCGTGCCGGGTAGCATCCGGGCCTGCCCGGCGCACGGTGAGGGGGCGGTGCCCGGCGCACCGCCCCCTCACCCGCCCGTGTGGTGGCCGCTCAGGCCACCCCGGCCTGCAGGAACAGACCACCGTCGACCACCAGGGTCTGGCCGGTGATCCAGCTCGCCTGGTCGGACAGCAGGAACGCGGCGGCGCCCGCGACGTCCTCCGGCACACCGAGCCGCTTCAGCGGATATCCGGCGGCCGCCTCCTCCTCACGTCCCTCGTAGAGGGTGGCGGCGAACTTCGTCTTGACGACGGCCGGGGCGATGGCGTTCACCCTTACGCCCGGCGCCAGTTCGGAGGCGAGTTGCAGCGTGAGGTTGATGAGCGCCGCCTTGCTCATGCCGTACGCCCCGATGAACGGCGACGGGGCGAGCCCGGCGACCGAGGCGACGTTGACGATCGCGCCGCCGTTCTCCTTCTGCCAGGCCTTCCAGGTCTGCTGGGCGAAGCCGAGCGCGGAGATGACGTTGGTCTCGTAGACCTTGCGCGCCACGGCCAGGTCGAGCTCGGCGATCGGCCCGAACACCGGGTTCGTACCAGCGTTGTTGGCGAGGAAGTCGACCCGGCCGAAGGCCTCCATGGTGCGCGCCACGGCTTCCGCCTGGTGGGCCTCGTCATGGGCCTTGCCCGCGACGCCGATCGCCCGGTCGGCGCCGAGCCGCTCGACGGCCTCCTTGAGCGCGTCCTCGTTGCGTCCGGTGACGCACACCCGGTCGCCGCGGGCGACCAACGCCTCCGCGATGCCGTAGCCGATGCCGCGGCTGGCACCGGTGACGATCGCGACGCGGCCGCTGTCTGGCTGAGTGGTCATGTGCTGCGTGCCTTTCCTTCGCCTGGTCTGTCTGCGCTACGCCGTTTCCGCTGACGTCAGTCGAGCGGACCGCCGGCGACGTACAGCACCTGGCCGGAGACGAATCCGGCCTGGTCGCTGGTGAAGAACGCGACGGCGTTGGCGATGTCGTCGGGGTGGCCGACCCGCTGGACGGGGATCTGGCTCGCGGCGGCCTTCTGGAAGTCCTCGAAGTCCATGCCCACGCGGGCGGCGGTGGCGGCCGTCATGTCGGTGACGATGAAGCCGGGCGCGACGGCGTTGGCGGTCACCCCGAACTTGCCGAGCTCGATCGCCAGGGTCTTGGTGAAGCCCTGCAGACCCGCCTTGGCCGTCGAGTAGTTGGCCTGACCGCGGTTGCCCAGCGCCGAGCTGGAGGAGAGGTTGACGACCCGCCCGAACTTGGCGTCCACCATGTGCTTCTGCACGGCGCGGGTCATCAGGAACGCGCCGCGCAGATGCACGTTCATCACGGTGTCCCAGTCCGTGGCGCTCATCTTGAACAGCAGGTTGTCGCGGAGCACACCGGCGTTGTTGACCAGGATCGTGGGCGCGCCGAGTTCTTCGGCGACCCGGGCGACGGCCGCCTCCACCTGCGCCTCGTCCGAGACGTCCGCGCCGACGGCGATCGCCTTGCCACCCGCCGCGGTGATCATCTCGACGGTGCCCTTGCAGGCCGCCTCGTCGAGGTCGAGCACGGCGACCGTACGGCCCTCGGCGGCCAGCCGGACCGCGGTGGCCGCACCGATGCCGCGAGCGGCCCCGGTGACGATCGCACAGCGTTGCCCGGCGGACAGGGGCTGCTCGGTGGTGGACATCTGCTCTCCTCGCCCTAAGGTGCGGTGCCACATATGAGCGACCGCTTAGTACGTCCGGTGCACGAAACCGTAGGAGTGCAGTGACCCAGTGTCAACGGCGCGACGCCAGATGTGGCTCATGGCACGGATCGCCTGCGGCGCGCGGAGGCGGACGGCTGAGCGCGGTGACGGCCCGACGGCCGGCACCGGTCCACGACCTCGGGCCAGGCGTTTCCGGACGCCACGCCGTCACCGGCCCGGACGAGCCCGGAGGCCCGGCCGGGCCGGTGCGGACGGCTCAGCGGACCAGCAGGTCCAGCAGCCGGTCGGCGTCGGCGGCCGGGTCGGAGGTCAGGCCGGTGTGGATGGGTCCCGGCTGGACGACCGTGCTGCGGGGCGCCGTCAGCCAGCGGAACCGGCGGCCCGGGTCGTCGCCCGCCGCCTGACCGGCCCGCTCCCCGCCCTCGCAGACGCACTCGACGGCACGCAGCGCGGCCCGTACCGCGACCACGTCGGCGTTCGGGTCCAGACAGCGCAGCCGCTCCTCGTCCAGGTGGATCCGGGCGGCGATGAAGGAACGCGCCCGGCAGTAGAGGAGGACACCGGCGTTGATCTGCTCACCGCGCTCGACCCGCGGGACGACGCGGACCACCGCGTACTCGAACACATCGCGGGCGGTCATCGGGGGCCCTCCTGCTGAGAACCGGCGGCCTTCCCCTCGACCCAGGTGCGCAGCCACTCCGGCGGCGCGTCGGCCTTCTTCGGCGGTGCCGACAGCAGGATCCGGTCCTGGATCGTGGCGGCCCGCCCGCTCAGTACCTCGGTGTAGGCGCGGCGCACCGCGTCGGGCGTGTCGAAGCCGGGCTCGTCCAGCAGCCACTCGTCCGGGATCAACGCGGTGACCTCGCGCAGCAGCGCGTCGGTGACCCGCGGCGCGAGCTCGGCGGCGGCCTCGGCCACCTCGGCGGCGGACACGAAACGGGCGAGCGCGTGGTCCGTGGCGTCGTACGGCCTGGCGGCCGAACTCTGCGCGCCGTTCCAGTTGTGGTGCCAGATCAGCGCGGCGCCGTGGTCGATCAGCCACAGCTTGCGGTGCCAGATCAGCATGTTGGGATTGCGCCAGGAGCGGTCGACGTTGTTGACCAGCGCGTCGAACCAGATGATGCGCCCGGCCTCGTCCGCGGCCACCTCGAAGGCGAGCGGGTCGAAGCCGACGGATCCGGGCAGGAAGTCCATGCCGAGGTTCAGCCCACCGCTGGCCTTGAGCAGGTCCTGGACCTCGGTGTCGGGTTCACCCAGCGCGATGACCGGGTCGAAGTCGAGCCGTACCAGCTCGGGCACCCGCAGCTCCAACCGTCGGGCGAGTTCGCCGCAGACGACCTCGGCGACCAGCGCCTTACGGCCCTGCGCCGCACCGATGAACTTCGCTACGTATGTACCCAGATCGTCCGCCTCGACGATCCCGGGCACCGATCCGCCCTCACGCAATGGCGTGACGTAGCGGATCGCGGTCACTTCAGGGAGCATCCGCCCAGGTTACTGGGCAGGTGGGCGCGGGGCTCGCGGATATACGGGGCGCTCGGCGACGCCCACCTTGTCCAACTGGCGCACAGGGAGCGGGCGCGGGCGTGCCGAGGGCATCGTCGGCCAGGCCACGGACGCGGCGGTGGTGCGTCCGCCTGGCGGGACCGTCCGGGCGTTTGAACGCGAGTGGCTCGCGAGCCGTATGGGAAGGGGCGGCGCGACGGCGCGAGACTCGACCACAGATCGCGCGGGACTCGCCGGCACGCTTGACGACAACCTCACCGAAGGACGTGACCCATGGACGACCTGACTTCCGGCTCCCCGGTATCCACCTCCCGCCGCACCGTGGTCGCGGCAGCGGGAGCCGTCGGCCTCGCCGCCGCGCTGGCGGCGTGCAGTGGGTCCAACAGCAACTCGGCGGCCTCCGCGCCGTCCCAGGACAGCAGCAGCCAGGCGTCCGGTTCGTCGCCCGAGAGCTCCTCGTCAGCACCGGCGGGCAACGGCGGCAGCGGCGGTGGCGGTGGCGCCGTGCTGGCGAAGACCTCCGACATCCCGCAGGGCGGCGGCAAGGTGTTCCCGGACAAGCAGGTGGTGGTGACACAGCCGACGGCCGGTACGTTCAAGGCGTTCAGCACGATCTGCACCCACCAGGGCTGCCCGGTCAACCAGGTGCAGAACGGCACCATCAACTGCCCGTGCCACGGCAGCAAGTTCCACATCGCGGACGGCAGTGTGGCGAACGGTCCGGCCACCCAGCCGCTGGCGCCCGCCAAGATCTCGGTCGAGGGCGGTTCAGTGAAGCTGGTCTGACCCCTGCCAGCTGGCCAGTACGGCTTCGGCCGTGGTGACCGTCGCGACCAGGTCCAGGGTGTGCCGGAGCACGGCGGCCGCGTAGTCGGCAGGCACCCCGGCCACGGCGTCGGCGGGCACCACGGCCGTGTATCCGAGGTTGACGGCGTCGAACACGGCGTTCGGCACGGCGATGTTCAGCGACACGCCGGTGACGACGACCGTACGGACGCCGAGGTTGCGCAGCAGCGCGTCGAGGCCGGTCCCGGCCAGCGGCGACAGGCCGTGCAGTCGGCGGACGACGAGGTCCGAGGCGCCGACGGCGATCTCATCGGTGACCTCGGCGGCGGGCGTACCGGTGAGCTGCTGCACCGGAAGCCGTTCGGCGGTCCGGAACAGCCGGGCGTTGCGGCTCGCACCGCGGCCGTCCGGGCGCCGTTCGGCGATCGCGTGGACGACGGTCGCTCCGGCCGACCGGGCCGCCGCCACCAGGGCGGCGATGCGGGAGAGCGTCCCGTCGGCGCGCACCGCCACGGCGAGATGCGGCAGCGCGCTGCCGGGCCCGACGACACCGCGTTGGCACTCCACGGTGAGCAGCGCGGTATGAGCGGGTTCCAGCAGTCCGGCAAGGCATTCCCGCTCCGCCATGGCGTTCCTCTCGCCCCGGGGCACCCGTTAGCCTGACGCTACGTCAGACGCCGGGGTGAGGGGAAGACCGATGACCACCGCACAGCGGCACGGCCGCAGGATCATGATGTCGCCGCAGGAGTTGGACGGATACCTCGGCGAGCGCCGCACCTGCCGGGTGGCAACGATCTCGGCGGACGGCGCGCCGCATGTGAGCGCGCTGTGGTTCGCCTGGGACGGCAGCTCCCTGTGGCTGTACTCGCTGGTGCGCAGCCGCCGTTGGGCCCAACTGGCCGCCGATCCGCGGGCCGCGGTGGTGGTGGACGACGGCGAGGAGTACGGGGAGCTGCGCGGCGTCGAGTTGTCCGGCGCCGTCGAGTTCGTCGGCGAGGCACCGCGCACCGGCGAGCCGCGCCCGGAACTCGACACGCCCGAGAGGCTGTTCACGGCGAAGTACTTCGGCCATGACCGCATGCCGCACGACGGCCGTCACGCGTGGCTGCGGCTGACCCCCGAGCGCGTCGTCTCCTGGGACTTCCGCAAGCTGTGAGTCACTGGCGCGCCAGTCGCTCCCCGGCCTGGCGCAGCGCTTCGACCGCCGCCCTGATGGACGGCCGACGATCCGCGTCGGCGCGCCACGCCGCGTAGATGTGGCGGCGCATGGTGTGTCGTACGGGCACGACGCTGACGCCTTCCGGGACCGCGCCGCGACCGAGGCGCGGGGTGATCGCCACGCCCAGACCGGCGGCCACCAGGGCCAGTTGGGTGTGGTGCTCCTCCGCCGCGTGCGCGACGTGCGGCTCCAGCCCCTTCCCGCGGAGCGTGAACACCAGCCATTCATGGCAGAACTCGCCGGGTGGCCAGCCGATCCAGTCGTCGCCCGCGAATTCCTCCAGATCGCACCACTCCCGCCCGGCCAGCGGGTGATCACTGGGCACCGCGACATCGGCGACATCGTCCAGCAGCGCGGCCTTGGCCAGCCCGTCGGGCAGCGGAAGCGGCTTGTTGTACCAGTCGAGGACCACGGCGAGGTCGATGTCGCCGCGCATCAGCCGGGGCACCGACTCGTCGGGCTCCATCTCCTCCAGATAGGGCCGCAGTTGCGGATGCTCATGCCGCAGCGCGGCCAGGACCTGCGGAAACAGTCCGCGGGCCGCGGTGGGGAAGGCACCGACGGCCAGCGCGCCGACCGGCGACCCGCGATGCGCCTCAAGGTCGGAGTGGGCGAGCTCGACCATGGCCAGGATGCGGTCCGCATGGCCGGACAGCAGCCGCCCGGCGTCGGTCAGCCGCACACCGCGGCCGTTCTTGGCGAGCAGTTGCTGTCCGGTCTCCCGCTCCAGCTTGCCCATCTGCTGGGAGATGGCGGACGTCGTGACACGCAGAACGTCCGCGGCGGCGCTGACCGAGCCATAGGCGTCGATGGCGTGCAGGATGCGAAGGCGCTCCAGACTCAACATGTAAGCAACACTACGCTGTGCAGCTCACAAAAACTCACTTGTCCTAAGAGATAGCTCCCGGCATGCTGCTCACCATGAGCGCCCCCGCAGGTTCCGCTGCCACCCCCATCCCCTCTTCCGCCGCCCCCTCCGGGACGAGCGCCGTCGGGGCCGCGCCGCGCCGACGGGCCCTTGACTGGCGAGTGCGCTTCCTGGCGCTGGCGCTCATCTGGGGTTTCAGCTTCCTTTTCATCAAGGTGGGGACGGAGGCCTTTGCTCCGCTTCAGGTCACCCTGGGCCGTATGGTCTTCGGCACGGCGGTGCTGGTCGCGGTGCTGGCCGTGAAGCGTGAGCGGTTGCCACGCGCCAGGCGGGTGTGGGGGCACCTGGTGGTGGCCGCCTTCCTGCTCAACGCTCTGCCGTTCTCTCTGTTCGCGTATGCGGAGCTGACCATTCCGTCCACGCTGGCGGGGATCTGCAATGCCACGACTCCGCTGTTCAGCATGCTGCTCTCGGTGGTCGCGCTCTCCGAGGACCGGCCGACGCGGCGCCGCTTCGCCGGGGTGGGACTGGGCTTCCTGGGTGTGCTGACGGTGCTCGGCGCATGGCAGGGCTTCTCCGGGCAGGACCCGCTGGGCACCGCGCTCGCACTGGTCGCCTCGATCAGCTACGCGGTCGGCTGGATCTACGTGCGGCGCACCCTCAGCAACACCGGTGAGTCCAGCCTCTCGCTGTCCGCCGGACAGTTGGCCCTCGGCACGCTCCAACTGGCCGTGGTGACCCCGCTGTTCACCTCGCTGCCCGCGGCGTTCCCGATCGCCTCCGTACTGTCGGTGGTGGCGCTCGGCGCGCTGGGCACCGGTCTGGCGTTCCTCGTGCAGTACGGGCTGGTGAAGGAGGCCGGGCCGACCATCGCGACCATGGTCACCTACCTGGTCCCGGTCGTCGCCACCACGGCCGGGGTCTTCCTGCTGGGCGAACACCTGAGCTGGAACGAGCCGGTCGGCGCGGTCATCATCATCCTGGGCGCGGCACTGACCCAGACCCGCTCACGCTGACCCCTCGGTCGCGGTAACGGGTGGGCGCATCGCGGCTCACCCGTAGTGCCCCGGCCGCCCGGGCCGCACCGCGGCGGCGACCGCGTCGGCCAGCGACTCGACGTCCTCCGGCGCCAACGGCGACACCGTCACCCGAACCCCCGGCCCGGAAGCCAGCCGGTACCGGGCTCCCGGAGCCGCCACCCACCCGCTCTGCAGCAGCCGCATCATCACCCCGGTCTCATCCGGCACCGGGATCCACACGTTCATTCCGCTGCGGCCATGGCCGGCCACCCCACGCTCGCTCAGCGCGGCGACCAGCGCGTCGCGGCGCTGCCCGTACGACGCCGCGACCCGCGCCGCGTCGACCGCACCGGTCCGCCAGAGGTGCAGCAGGGCGCTCTGCAGCAGCTGACTGACCCATCCCGCCGCCAGCCGGTATCTGCCCTGGACCCGGTCGACAGTGAGCGGGTCGCCGGTGAGCACCGCGATCCGCAGATCGGGGCCGTAGGCCTTGGCCGCGGAGCGGATGACGACCCAGTGACGGGTGACGCCGCCCAGCGGGTGCAGCGGCAGATCGACGATGGCATGGCCGTGGTCGTCCTCGATGAGCAGCACGTCGGGATGGTCGGCGAGGACGGTCCGCAGGGCGTGGGCCCGGGTCTCGGTGACGGCCGCGCCCGTCGGGTTCTGCGCCCGGTCGGTGACGATCAGGGCCCGCGCGCCCGAGCGCAGCGCCCGCTGCACGCTGTCCGGCAGCGGTCCTTCGTCGTCCACCGCGACCGGCACCGTCCGCAGTCCCAGCGCGGGGACCAGGTCGAGCAGGCTGCCCCAGCCCGGGTCCTCGATCGCCACCGCGTCACCGGGCCGCAGATGCGCGCCGAGCACCCGCTCGATGGCGTCGAGGGAGCCGGAGGTGACGGTGACCGGACCGTCCGGAACACCGTCGACGTCGAACCCGGCACGGGCAAGCGCCGCCAACTCGGCGTTGACACCCGGCATCCCGTACAGCATGGGGCGCTCGGCGTTGACCGCCGCCGCAGCGGCGAGCGCCTCGCCGAGCGGGGGCAGCAGCGCCGGGTCGGGATTGCCGCTGGACAGATCGCGGGCATCGGGAGGCACCACCACACCGAGTTCCTCGCGCGGTGTGCTGGCCGGGCGGGCCCGGACCCGGCTGCCGCGGCGGCCCGCGGTCTCGATGACCCCCCGGTCGCGCAGCAGGCGGTACGCGGCGGCGACCGTGTTCGGGTTCACCCCGAGTTCCGCGGCGAGTTCGCGCAACGGCGGCAGTGGACGGCCGGGCGCCAGCGCACCATCGCCGACGGCGCGTTCCACATCGGCGGCGATCTCCGTGGCGCGCCGACCAGTGATCCGATACTCTCCTAGCACAAACAACATTATGCACTAGTGCAAAGGAGATGACCATGGCCGCCGCCACCCCCTATCCGCAGACCGAGCGCACGGTGCCCACCCGCATCCCGAACCGCGGTTCCTGGGACCGGGAAACGGTGCACTCGATACTCGACGAGGGCTACGTCTGCCACCTCGGCTTCGTGCGTGACGGCGCGCCCGTGGTACTGCCCACCCTCTACGCGCGGGTCGGCGATCGCGTCTACGCGCACGGCTCCACCGGCTCTCCGGCGCTGCGCGGCGCCCGGCAGGACAGCGGCCTGCCGGTCTGCCTCACGGTCACCCATGTCGACGGTCTCGTCCTGGCGCGCTCCGCGTTCCACCACTCGATCAACTACCGCTCGGTGGTGGTGCACGGCACGGCCTACCAGGTCACGGACCCGGCCGAGCGCTCCGAGGCACTGGACGCCCTGGTCGAGCACATCGTGCCCGGCCGCGCCGACGACTCGCGTCGCGCCAACGCGAAGGAGCTGGCGGCCACCGCGGTCATCCGCCTCGACCTGGCCGAGGCATCGGCCAAGATCCGCACCGGGGGCCCCAGCGACGACCCGGAAGACCTCGAACTCCCCTACTGGAGCGGGGTACTGCCGGTCATCCATGGATACGGCGCGCCCATTCCGGCCGACGACCTCAACCCGTCGATCGCCGTTCCCGCCTACCTCGGCACCCGCTAGGAGCGTCGATGCTCATCCACCCGTGGGACGCCGCCATCGACGGCACCGAGTGGCAGCGCTGGCTCAGCACCCATGACTTCGGCCAGCTCGCCGCCAACGGCCTCGGCGGCGAACCACCGTTCGTCCAACCGCTGCACTTCGCCTACGACCCCGAACGCGCCGAGGCCGTGACGCATCTGGCCCGGCCGAATCCGATCTGGGCGGCTCTGGAGGCCAACGAGCGGGTCACGCTCAGCGTGGTCGGCGACTACGTCTTCATCCCCGGCCCCTGGCACGCGCCGGACGGGGCTCCGCCGGAGCACGGCACCCCGACCAGCTACTACGCGGCCGTACAACTGCACTGCGTCGCCCACATCGTGGACGACGGGCAGGAGAAGGCGGACCTGCTCCACCGGCAGCTGGCGCACTTCCAGCCCCGCGGCGACTACGCCGAGGTGGCACCCGGCCAGGCCCCGTTCGGCCGGATGCTTCCCGGCATCCGCGCACTGCGCCTCGAAGTCACCGAGGTCCGGGCCAAGTTCAAGTACGGCGGCAACAAGCCGCGGGCCATGCAGGAGCGGGTCACCGGCCTGCTGGCGGACCGGTCCACCGGCCACGACGCCGCGGCCCGTGACCACCAGTTGCGCCGCCTGGCCGCGACCCGGGACACCGAGCGGGACAGCCGCCCCTGAAGGCCCGCCGCAAGGCCTCAGGACTTGACCGTCTCCTCCCGGGACGTGACCCGGTGGACCACCCGATCCGTCCGGGCCCCACGGGTTTCGGCGATCGCCAGGGCGGTCACCGCGCCGATCAGGACGACGGTGCCCAACACCGTCGAGACGGTGAGGCGTTCACCGAGCAGCACGACGGCGATCACTCCGGCGGCCACCGGCTCGATGAGGGTGACGACCGAGGCGGTGGCCGCCCGGACGACCGCCACGCCCGCGAAGTACAGCGCATAGGCGAGCGCTGTGGGCACCGATGCCAGATAGCCGAGCAGCCACAGTGCCCGGCCCATGTCCTGGACATGCGGCCACAGCCCCTGCGCGGCCGCGAGCGGCAGCAGGCAGACGGCGCCGACGGCGAACGACCACAGCGTGGTCTCCAGCGGATCGGCGCCGCCGCCGTTCCTGCCGAACCAGCGGGTGTGCAGCGTGATGCAGGCGTAACCCGCGGCCGACAGCAGCGCCCATCCGACGCCTGCCGGGCGCACCGATCCGGCTCCGCCGTCCGCGCCGCCGTGGAGCAGGACGGCCAGCCCGGCGAAGGCGCCGAGCACCGCCACCGTCCCGGCCCTGCCGAGTCGTTCGCCCATGATGATCCGGGCGCCGAGCGCGATCAGCACCGGGCTCGCGCCAAGCGTGACCACGGTGCCGACCGCGAGCCCGGTCGCCTGGACGGAGGCGAAGTACGCGCTCTGGAAGACGGTCAGCCCGACACCGGAGACCAGGACGCGCAGCACCGCGCGGCGGCGGGGTCGGATGCTGCCGAGACCCGACGGACGGGCTCGGCGCCCCAGTGCCCACACCGGCAGCAGCAGCGCGAAGCCGCCCACGTACCGCCAGAAGGACAGGGTGATCGGGCCGAAGTCACCGGCTCGGTAGAGCAGGGCGGCCGCCGCCCCCGCGGTACCCCAGGCGATCGCGGCGAAGGCCACGTAGAGCAGACCCCGCCCGACGGGCAGGGAACGGGAACGGCCGAGAGCCCGGCCGGACATGCGTGACACGAGTGTTCTCCAACGGAGGAAGTCAGGTGGTCGCTTGATCCCGGATGCGGGCAGCGACAACCTGCTCGTCAGGTCCTTGACCCCGAGCCGGCCTTCCGTGGCCTCGCCGCCCGCGCTAGGCGGCGGGAGGCGGGAGAACTGTCTGATGCATGATCGTCACCCTAGGCGTGCCTGGTGGTGCCGGACAACCCCTGGTCCTGGTCCTGTGCGGACTCCGCGTTCGCCAGGGATCCGGCGACGGGATCGGTCGCGGCCTTCGGCGTGGCGGTCTGCGCGATGAACGCGCCGACCAACACCGCGGCGCCGCCCACCAGTTGCCAGGTGCCCAGCTTCTCGCCGAGCAGGAACCATGCCAGTACGGTCGCGATCACCGCCTCCAGACAGGCCACCACTCCCGCCACCTGCGGGGACAGCCGGCGGATCGACAGCACGCCGGTCAGATAGGCGACCACGGTGGCCACCAGCACGATCCACGCCACCAGCAGGATCGCGGGCACCGACTTGTCGCCGAGCGCGGCCTGGTGGGACAGGACCTGCCAGTTCATGTTCCAGGGCCGGGCCACGACGGTGAGGATCGCGGCTCCGATCAACAGCCCGTGGGCGATGACCGCCAGCGGATCGACGGGGTTGTCGCCGTCGCTGCCGTGGTCGGAGAGGATGAAGTAGCCGACCTGGCAGCACGCGGCGCCGAGCGCCAGCAGCAGTCCGACCGGGTCGAAGCTCACTCCGTGCCACACCTCGACGACCGCGCCGAGGCCCGCGACGGCGAGCACCACGCCGACAGCCGCCGACCTGCTCACCGACCGCCGCTGGACGAACCGGACCCATCCGAGGACCAGCGCGGGTGCCAGGTACTCCACCAGCAGCGCGACACCGACCGGGATACGGGAGAGCGCCGCGAAGTAGCAGGCCTGTACACCCGCGACGGCCAGCAACCCGAAACCGATCAGCACTCCGGGACGGCGGCGCAGCGCGTCCCGGTGCCGCAGCGCCACCGGAAGCATGACGAGCGCGGCACCCGCGACCCGAAGCCAAACGACGTGCAGCGGGGCCAACCCGGCCTCGATCAGCGGCTTGGCCGCGACCCCTGATCCGCCGAACGCGACGGCCGACGCCAGCGCGGGCAGCAGACCGGCTCTTCGCGCCGTCGCCCCGGCGGTCCCCGATATCCCTTCCATCGGGTCATCATGTCAGCTCGCAACGGGTCCTTCACCCAGGTGCCCCCTCGCGGTGCCGCGGCCCGGCAGCGTGGCGGCCAGCCGCCCGGGATCGAACCCGGCGGCCCGCAGCACCTCCACGGCCCGGCACTCGGGGTCGGCGGCGAGGGCGGCCAGCAGGTCCACACCGTCGGCGGCGCCCCTGCCCCGTGCGGTGGCGCGGCGCGCCGCGTCGTCCAACACGGCGGCGGCGGAAGGGCTCCAGCCCGGGGCGGCGTCCTTGGCCACGACCGGCAGGGCACCGGAGTCCTCTACGGTACTGCGCCACTGCATGCCGTAGCCGATGGTGCGCTGCACCAGATACGCCAGTACCCGGGCGACCCGCCCGCCGCCGTCCGAGCTGCCTGCGGCGAGCGCCTCCCGGGCCCGCGGGTCGGACTCCAGCAGCGAGTGCAGCAGATGGGCGGTGTCGATCTGGCGGTCACCGTCCCGCGACGCACGCCGGCGCGCGCTGGAGACCACGGACAGCAGTTCCGTGCTCAACTGCGGTTCGCCGTTCGCGCTGGTGGGGTCCCCGGGACAGGTGTCGCTTTGCACGACTCCCACCCCATCAGGACATAGCGCCCGAAGCATCCACGCGGGGAGGCATTTCCCCATCCACCCGAAGAAGGGTACGAATGGCCGCCGCCTCATCCTCAGGGAGGAGGCGCGCCGGGGCCGCGCGAACCGTCCGCCCGGGAGCGGGCACCGCGGGCCGGGTTCCGGCAGCGGTCACGGCCACAGCATCCGCCGGATCCAGCGGTCACCCTCGCGCACGTAGCGCAGCCTGCGGTGGAAGCGGTCGGCCGTCGCATCGCCCTGGAAGAACTCGGCCTCGTCGGCGCGCAGCACATAGACCGTATGTCCCTCCGGCACGGCCCGCGGATCCGCGGCGACGATCTCGCGAGCCCGTGCGCGCCCCTGTTCGTACGCCGTGTACGCGTCGCTCACGCTGCCTTCGGCGCTGGGGAGTTCGGCGCTCATCAGGCCGGTGAATCCGGCGATCCGGGCCGGTTCGCTACGGCCGAGGAAGTCCCGGCGCGCCGCTGCCCGGTCCAGCGCCACAACCGTGCCGCCGACCCGGATCTGGCGGCCGTGCTGCGGCCAGTACCAGTTCAGCGCCGCGTACGGGTTGGCGGTCAGCTCATGTCCCTTCCGGCTGGCGGCGTCGCTGGCGAAGACGAAGTCGAAGGCGCCCGCGTCGAGTTCGAAACCGCGCAGCATCAGTACCCGTGACGAGGGCCGCCCCGCCGCGTCGGCCGTACTGAGCGTCATCACATGCGGTTCCGGTACGCCGTCGTCGAGGGCGGCGGTGAGCCAGTCGGCGAACAGCGGTCCGGGCTCCGGCGCCGCCTCCCGGGGGTCGAACGCGGCTAGCGGCCCGGCCAACGCCGGTGTGCCGCGCAACCGTTCCCGCAGCGCTTCGGTGTCCACCCTCGACCCTCCAGATGCCTGTACGACGCCACGATCCTGACATACGACCGCGGCGGGCGGCGCCTCCCTGACGGACCATCAGTATTGAGTATTCGCACCCGAGCGGCTACGTTCCGCGACACCGCTGCCGCGATCCCGCGCGGCGCCCAAGGGACTCAGGGTGGTCATATGGCCGAGGTCACCGCGGAGGCGCGCATCGCGGCTCCGGCAGCACGGGTATGGCAGCAGCTGATCGACTTCGCCTCGTACGGGCAGTGGAACGCCACGCACACCAGCTTTCCCAAGGGCGGCCCGGATCCGCTGGCCGTCGACGCGGTGTACCTGGAGAACATGAAGCTGATGGGGTTCCCGGCCGAAGTCACCTGGACCGTCGCCGGGTTGGAGACCGAGCGGCTGCTGGCCACCACCGGCACCGGCCCGATGGGCGTCAACCTCGCCATGCGGTACGCGCTCACTCCTGACGGGGACGAGACGACGGTCCGGATCGAGGGCAGCTTCACCGGCGCCGCTGTGACGCTGATGGCGGGCAAGCTCAAGGACTCGGCGACGGGGGCACTGAACGAGAGCCTGCGCAAGCTGGCGGGCTTGGTGGAGTAGCCCACCAAGCCCGCGCTCTTCCGGGGGTGCCCCCGGGCCCCGCCACTGGGCCCTTCCGGCCACCTGGCCTCGCGCCCGGCTGGGGGCAGCCCAGGGGGTTGGGCGTCATCTGGCTGGGGCCGGGCAGTCGGTCGCCCGTGGGCTGCGGTAGGCGCCTGACCGCCGGGGTGCGCCATCGTGGTTGATCGCCGTTGCGGCGGACATCTGTTGCCGCCGCAACGGCGAGAGAACCTACGGCGCGGACCGGTGGTGCCGTACCCACCGCAACCCGATGTGGGCCCCTACCACCGCAACCCGATCTGGTTCCGGACCCGCGGCAACCCTGCCGGGATCCGACGCCCCGCAACGCGATCCAGTTCCGGCTGGGAGGTCCGGCCCCCGGGCGACAGCGGACCCCGGAGGGGCCTACTGTTCGGTGCTTTCGTCCGCGAGGATCAAGTACAGCTTCTTGCGGGCGTCGTTGACGACCGCCATCGCCTTCTCGCGCTGGGCCGGGGTGCCGGTCGCCCAGACCTGGCGGAACGCCTCGACCAGGCCGAACCCGGCCTGCCTGATCTCGTGCATCGCCTCCCAGTCGATGCCCCGTCCGGCCTCCTCCCAGGGCGCGTCCGGGCCGCCCTCGGCCTCCGTACGCCCCGCTTCGGTGAGCGTGAACAGCTTCTTGCCGCCCTCGCTCGCGCTCTCGATCAGGCCCTCGTCCTCCAGGAGTTGCAGTGTCGGGTAGACCGAGCCGGGGCTCGGCTTCCACGCACCGCCGCTGCGCTCGCCGATCTCCTGGATCATCTCGTAGCCGTGCATCGGCCGGTCCCTGAGCAGCGCCAGGATCGACGCTCGGACATCACCGCGCCGTGCCCGACCGCGCGGCCCACCGCGCCCCCGGCCATGCCCCCATGGGCCGCCGCCGAAAGGCGGGCCGAAGGGCCCGAAGGCCGCGCGCCGCTGCTCGAAGCCGAAGCCCTCCGAGCCCTGGGGACGGCCCTGCCCGCCCGGTCCGAAGTGCTCACGTCCGTATCCGTATCCGTGGGAACGCATGATCGCGCTCCTTTCCCTGTGATGTGTGTGCCGCCGTGCGCGGATCGCGCACGGGGTTCGCAAGATCTTTCGTTGATCTGTCGCGATGCGTCAACGATATATCGGTGACAGTCGTCCGGCAAGGCCTTCGTGCCAGCTTTCGAGAATTGGCCATGTGCCGCGGCTTTCCGGACGGATACCGTCCGGATCATGAAGATCCGCATCGTTGACGCCTTCACCGCGCGCCCCTTCGCGGGCAACCCGGCCGGTGTCGTCCTGCTCGGCACCGACGGATTCCCGGACGACGACCGCATGCAGCAGCTGGCCGCCGAGGTCAACCTCTCCGAGACCGCCTTCGCCCATCCGCTGCCGCCCGGCGAGCAGGCGGACTGGGCGCTGCGCTGGTTCACCCCGGTGACCGAGGTCGACATGTGCGGTCATGCCACCCTCGCGACCGCGCACGTTCTGCTGAGCACCGGCACCGCCACGGGCGGCATCCGGTTCGCCACCCGCAGCGGGGTGCTCCGCTCGGCGCCCGCCGACGACGGCACGATCACACTGGACTTCCCCACCGCCCCGCTCACCGCGGTCGAGGCACCCACCGCCCTGGCGGAGGCACTCGGCGCCCCGGTGCTGTCCGCGTACGACACCGGGCGACAGGTCGGTGACCTGCTGGTCGAGCTGCCGGACGAGAAGACGGTGCGTGCCCTCTCCCCCGATCTGGCGGCCATCGGCCGGCTCCCGCACCGCGGCCTGATCGTCACCGCCGGCGCCGGGAGCGCGGAGGACGGCGCCGGGCGCGGCCCGGCGGACGGCTATGACTTCGTCTCACGCTTCTTCGGCCCGGCCGTCGGCATCTCCGAGGACCCGGTCACCGGCAGCGCCCACACCGCGCTCGCCCCGTTCTGGTCCGCGCGGCTCGGCCGCCACCAGCTGACCGGTCTGCAGGTCTCCGCCCGTACCGGCCTGGTCCGCACCACACTGCACGGCGACCGCACCCTGCTCACCGGCCACGCCGTCACCGTCATCGAGGGCGAACTGCTGGCCGCCCTGGCATGACCGATCCACCGGGGGCCTCGGCCCCCGGCCCGTCACTTCGTCGGCAGCCAGCCCACCTTGCCCGCCAGCAGCACGTATCCGACGAACGCCACGGTGTCGATCAGCGCGTGCGCCGCCACCAGCGGGCCGACCCGGCCCCAACGCCGGTACAGCAGCACGAAGATGACGCCCATCACCATGTTGCCGACGAACCCACCGATGCCCTGGTAGAGGTGGTACGAACCGCGCAGCACCGCGCTCACGGCCAGCGCCGCGCCCGTCGACCACCCCAACTGGTCCAGTCTGCGCAGCAGGTAGCCGACGACGATGACCTCCTCGACCACCGCGTTCTGCACCGCGGCCGCGATCAGTACCGGAATCCGCCACCACACATCGGGCAGCGACTCCGGCACGACCGTGAGATTGAACCCGGCCGCCCGCGCGCCCAGGTAGAGCGCGAGCCCGGTGCCACCGATGCCCGCCGCGATGAGCGTGCCCCACGCCAGGTCGAACCGCGGCCGCCGCAGGTCGAAGCCGATCGACCGCATGCCGACGCCCTCCCTGGCCAGCAGATGCGCCACCAGCGCGACCGGGACCAGCGCGGTCCCCACGGAGAACAGCTGCCATGCGAGGTCGAGCCAGGGCCGCCCGGGTGCCTGGGTACCGACCAGGGTGGCCGCCTGGTTCTTCAACGCCCCGGGCTTGGTGATCGAGCCGATGAAGCTGATCAGGGCGCTGACGGCGCTGGCGCCCAGCGAGAGGGCGAGCACCAGCAGGGTCTCGCTGCGCAGCGTGCGCCGGGTGAGAGCGGATCCGTTGGTTCCGTGCGGCGTGGAGGGTGTCACAGCACTCCCAACGCGGGCAGCCCCCGCCGAGGTGCCGCCGCTCGCCTCGGAATACTCTCCGTGCACGCATGCCTCCGTCTGTGCGATCCACCCGCTGGCGTTCTCCGCAGATCGCACACGATAGGCGCAGACGGCACCGTCAGCTCACCGGCAGTCCCGCGGGCCAGCTGTGCACCGGCTCACCCGAGCGCATCAGCTCGGAGTAGCGGCGGGTCATCGCGGCCAGCGCCTTGTGCCGGTCGAGTCCGCGCTCCAGGGCCCGGTGGAAGGCGGCGGCCTGCCATGAGGCCCCGTTGACCCGGCATCGGCAGCGCTCCTCGATCACCCCGAGATAGCGGTCCCGGTCAGCGGGCGCCACGCCCCATGCGTCCAGACCGGCCGAGGCGAGCGGCAGCAGTTCGTCCTGCACCAGCCGTACGACCGGGACGCGGGACAGGCCGCCGCGGCCGGGGCGCGGCCAGGTCAGCTCCGCGTCAATGCCGTGGCGGCAGGCGGTGTCGAAGTTCTCGGCGGCGGCGGAGAACGGCAGCTTCGTCCAGACCGGACGCGAAGATTCCGCGAGAGCGCGGATCAGTCCGTAGTAGAAGGCCGCGTTGGCCACCACATCGGTCACCGTCGGCCCGGCGGGCATGACCCGGTTCTCCACCCGAAGGTGCGGGACACCGTCGACCACGGCGTACACCGGCCGGTTCCACCGGTAGATGGTGCCGTTGTGCAGCTGGAGCTCCTTCAGCCGCGGTACGCCGCCCTCGTCGAGCACGCGCAGCGGGTCCTCGTCATCGCAGATGGGCAACAGGGGCGGGAAGTAGCGCACGTTCTCCGCGAACAGGTCGTAGGCGCTCGTTATCCACCGCTCGCCGAACCAGGTCAGCGGGCGCACGCCCTGCGCCGCCAGTTCCTCCGGCCTGGTGTCGGTGGCCTGCTCGAACAGTACGGGCCGGGTCTCCCGCCACAGCTCACGGCCGAACAGGAAGGGCGAGTTGGCGCCCAGGGCCACCTGTGGACCGACCGCCGCCTGCGCCGCGTTCCACACGGCGGCGAAGCGACCGGGTGTCACCTGCAGATGCATCTGCATCGAGGTGGCCGCCGCCTCCGGCGCGATGGAGCCGGAGGTGCAGGAGAGGTGTTCGACGCCTTCTATGTCCAGGCGGAGATCCTCGCCGCGAGCAGCGAGAATGCGGTCGTTGAGGAGCCGGTAGCGGTCGACCCGGGAGAGGTTCGCCTGTACGAGGTCCTGGGCGCCGAGCGTCGGCAGAATTCCGATCATGACGATACTGGCGCCGACTTCAGCGGCTTTGCGATCGGCATATCCAAGGCCTATGCGCAGTTCTTCCGCAAGTTGATCGAGAACACGTCCGGACAGCCGGTGCGGGGCGATGTTCACCTCGATGTTGAACTGGGCGAGTTCCGTCTGGAAATCCCGGCTGGCGATGCGTTCCAGCACCTCTTCGTTCATCATGCGGGGTAGTCCATCGGAATCCGCGAGATTCAATTCGATCTCCAACCCCATCAGGTTGCGCGGGCGATCGAATCGCCTCTCTTCCAGCAGCCGCTCCAGACCCACCAGGCACTGCCGCAGCTTCCGCCGGTACCGCTGCCGATCGGACAGGTCGAACCCGCTGGCCACGACCTTTTCTCCCATCGCAGGGTCCCTCCTCGTATGGGCCGTGCACCGATGATGCCCAGCACAGCGGATCCATAACGCCCAGCGTGCGCCCGGTGGGCGCCGGGCGCACGGTTCAGCCGTTCCGGCACATTCCAATGGCATACGAAGCCGTCCAACCCATCAGGCACAACCGGCGTGAGAAATCATGTGCGGGAACCGGCCATCCGCACAGCCGTTGTTGTGCCAGCGTATCGCCGCTATGCTGCTGAAGAATGGCCCTGAATAGCGCGAAGGAACGGCTTAATACAGCCTTGTCCCTACTACCGCAACCCGGTAGCCGAATCGCCGGGCGAACACGTTTCGTATAAACTTCGCGCACAGGCAGAGACTCCGCAACCCGCCGGTTGCGCCCCAGCGCACGCCCAGGCCCAGGGAAGGGCTCTGCATGCCACCGTCGGATCCGGACATCCCGCCCCGCACGGGCGCGGGATGTCCGGTCGACAGTGTCCCGTAACACCGCGCAGTACACCAGCACCGCCCCAGCGTCCTCCGCACCGCGTCCTGCACCACCCCTGTCTCCAGCGAGAGGCGACCCACCATGCCGCTGCATGTCCCCCCGGCCCCCGCGCCCGCTCTGCGCAGCGTCCTCGCGGCCCTTGGTTCCCCGACGGCGGTCCGCGCCGCCCCGACGCCCGCCCTGCGCACCGCCACCGGCCCGCTGGTGCCCGAGCACCCCCTCGCGGTCCATCTGCTGAACCCGGTAGCGGCGAGCGACGGGATGCCGCGGGCCCGACTGACCGGGTGGCGGTTCCTGATCCGCGGCGGTGACCGGGTGGTGGCGGCGGCCGAGACCATGAACACCCCGGACGGCTGGGCGTTCTCGCACTTCTGCGAGGGTCCGTACCTCGCTTCCACGGAGCACGCGCTACGGCAGGCCGAGCCGCTGCCGTCCGCGTACCAGCCGCGGCTGCTGTCCATTCCAGGGCTGTACATGCTCTGCCTGTGGCTGCACGGCGACATCACGGACGGCGATGAAGCCCAGCCCGCCCCGGCCGACGTGCTGATACCGCTGGCTCCTGCGCCGCCGGGCATCGCGGCGCATCGGCCGCACCGGGTGGCAGATCTGGTTCCGGTGCTCACTCACCGCCTCAGTCCGGTGCCGCTGCTCGGCAGCGGTGTGTAGCGCAGCACGCGGCGCATGGCAGCGCGCCCCCGGCCAGGTGCCGGGGGCGTGCTGTCGGTTGAGGCAATGACTTGCGGGCGGCGCAAGAGGATGTGCGTTCCGGTGGTATGCCGAACCACAACACGCGCCGTTCCGTATCCACCAATGCGGACCATCCCCATGGATGACGCATCCGGCGGCAACCGCCCGCCCGGGTGATGCGTCCTCAACTGTTGAGGAGAGCTGAGCCGAAATCCCTGCGGAATCAGGTCCGTGGGGCAAGACTGGACCCGACCGACCGAAACGGGGGGCGGCCATGAGCACGGTAGACAACCGATCAAGCCGCACGGCAAACCAACCGCAGCGAAAGACCACGTCCATGTGCCAGCACCAGCCTCAGTGCCCGTCCGCAGACTCCGCCGACCGGGAAGCCGCCCACCCGGTGGCCTACCACCCGGAACAGGGCTGGAGCCTGCTGTGCAACGGCGTCCTGTTGTTCGAGGACACTGGTGAGCTGCTGCCGGACGGACGGATCATCGCACCGCACCGTCCGCTGGGCACCGAGAACATCGCGACCGCGGCCTGACTCCCACAGACCGGCAGCCGGAGCGGCGGGTCGCCGCCGCTCCGGTCCCAGAGCCCCGGGATCAGGCCTCGTACTCGTCCAGCGGCGGGCACGAGCACACCAGGTTGCGGTCGCCGTACGCGCCGTCGATCCGCCGTACCGGCGGCCAGTACTTGTCGGCCGCTGACACCCCGGCCGGGAAGACGGCCTCCTCACGGGTGTAGGGGCGGTTCCAGGTCCGGCTGAGCGCCGCCGCCGTGTGGGGGGCGTTGCGCAGCGGATTGTCGTCCGCAGGCCACTGCCCGGCCGCAACTCGGTCGATTTCTCCGCGGATTGCGATCATCGCCGCGCAGAAGCGGTCGAGTTCCGTGAGGTCCTCGCTCTCCGTCGGCTCGATCATCAGCGTGCCCGCGACCGGGAACGACATGGTCGGCGCGTGGAACCCGTAGTCGATCAGCCGCTTGGCGATGTCGTCCACGGTCACCCCGGTGGCCTTGGTGATCGGCCGCAGATCGATGATGCACTCATGGGCGACCAGCCCGCCGGGGCCGGTGTAGAGCACCGGGAAGTACGGAGCCAGGCGCTTGGCCACGTAGTTGGCGCTCAGCACCGCGACCTGGGTGGCGCGGCGCAGCCCCGCACCGCCCATCAGCCGCACATAGGCCCAGGAGATCGGCAGGATGCCCGCGGAGCCCCACGGCGCCGCCGACACCGGGCCAACTCCGGTGGCTGGACCGGCAGTCGGCTGGAGCGGGTGGTTCGGCAGGTACGGGGCGAGGTGCGCCCGGACCGCCACCGGACCGACGCCGGGACCGCCGCCGCCGTGCGGGATGCAGAAGGTCTTGTGCAGGTTCAGGTGCGAGACATCGGCGCCGAACCTCCCGGGCTGAGCGAGTCCGACGAGCGCGTTGAGGTTGGCGCCGTCGACGTAGACCTGACCGCCCGCCTCGTGGACGGTGGCGCAGATGTCGGTGATGTTGTCCTCGAACACCCCGTGCGTGGAGGGGTAGGTGACCATCAGAACGGCCAGTTCCGAACGGTACTGCTCGATCTTGGCATGCAGATCGGCCACGTCCACGTCGCCGTCGTCGCTGGTCTTGACCACGACGACCTTCATCCCGGCCATCACGGCGCTGGCCGCGTTGGTGCCGTGGGCGGAGGACGGGATCAGGCAGACCGTGCGCTGGGGGTCGCCGTTGGCGCGGTGGTACGCGCGCACCGCGAGCAGACCGGCAAGCTCGCCCTGCGAACCGGCGTTGGGCTGGATGCTCACCTTGTCGTAGCCGGTGACCTCGGCCAGTCGCTCCTCCAACTCGCGGATGAGCGTGGCGTAACCTTCCGCCTGCTCGATCGGGGCGAACGGGTGCAGCGCGCCGAACTCCGGCCAGGTGACCGGCTCCATCTCGGTGGTCGCGTTGAGCTTCATGGTGCAGGAGCCCAGCGGGATCATGCCGCGGTCCAGCGCGTAGTCGCGGTCGGCGAGGCGGCGCAGGTAGCGCAGCATCGCGGTCTCGGAGCGGTGCTGGTGGAAGACCGGGTGGGTCAGGTAGTCGACCTCGCGCGACAGGCCGGTCGGCAGGGCGTCCGGGGTGGTCTCGTCGAGCGTGTCGACGACGGTCCCGGTCACGCCGAACACGCCCCAGACGGCGGCCAGTTGGTCCCGGCTGGTGGTCTCATCGCAGGCGATGCCGACCAGGTCGGCGTCCACCTGCCGCAGGTTGACCCCCGCCTGGCGGGCGGCGGCCACCACATCGGCGGCGCGGCCGGGGACCCGGACGGTGATGGTGTCGAAGAAACGGCCGTGCAACACCTCGACGCCGCCCGCGCGCAGCCCCTCGGCGAGTACCGCGGCGTAGCGGTGCACCCGGCGGGCGATCGCCGCCAGGCCCTCCGGGCCGTGGTAGACCGCGTACATCCCGGCCATCACGGCGAGCAGTACCTGCGCGGTGCAGATGTTGCTGGTCGCCTTCTCCCGGCGGATGTGCTGCTCACGGGTCTGCAGCGCCAGCCGGTAGGCCTTGTTGCCGTCCGCGTCGACGGAGACGCCGACCAGGCGGCCGGGCAGGCTGCGGGCGTACTGCTCGCGGACCGCCATGTATCCGGCGTGCGGCCCGCCGAAGCCCATGGGCACGCCGAACCGCTGGCTGGTGCCGACCGCGATGTCGGCGCCGAGCTCGCCGGGCGGGGTGAGCAGGGTCAGCGCCAGCAGATCGGCGGCGACGGTGACGATGGCGCCGAGCTCATGCGCGTGCTCGATGACCGGACGCAGATCGCGTACCGCACCGGAGGCGCCCGGGTACTGCAGCAGCACACCGAACACCCCGCGCTCGGCGAGCTCCTCGGGGATACCGGCCGACAGATCGGCGACGACCACCTCGACACCGGTCGGCTCGGCACGGGTCTCGATCACCGCGACGGTCTGCGGGAAGCAGTCGGCGTCGACCAGGAAGACGCCGTCCTTCACCTTGCCGACGCGGCGGGCCAGCGCCATCGCCTCGGCGGCGGCGGTGCCCTCGTCGAGCAGCGAGGCGCCGGAGGTGGGCAGCCCGGTCAGGTCGGCGACGACGGTCTGGAAGTTGAGCAGCGCCTCCAGCCGGCCCTGCGAGATCTCCGGCTGGTACGGGGTGTACGCGGTGTACCAGGCCGGGTTCTCCAGCACGTTGCGCAGGATCACCGGCGGGGTGAAGGTGCCGTAGTAGCCCAGCCCGATCATGGATCCGAGGACCTGGTTGCGGTCGGCGAGAGAGCGCAGCTCGGCCAGTACCTCGGCCTCGGTACGCGCCTCGGGCAGCCGAAGTGCCTCAAGGCTCTTGATGGTGTCGGGCACGGCCGCCGCCGTGAGCTCGTCCAGCGAGCCGTAGCCGACCTGCGCGAGCATCTTGGCCTGCGCGGCCGCGTCGGGGCCGACATGGCGCTGCTCGAACGGGGTACCGCGCTCCAGCTCGGAGAGGGGGATGCGATGGGCGGTCATCTGGGAGGCCTCCTGGTCGGTGTGCGACCTACGAGGGGCACCTCGGCGCGGGTGCCCGGTCGGCCTCCCCCTCTGTCATCAACCTGAGAGTTTCACCGCGCCGCCGAGGCGGAGCGGCTTTCACCGTCGGTGAGGAGGGATACTGCCCCGGCCCTGTCACGCGCCGATTCAGCCCGCCCTGCTTTCCAGAGTGACCTCGTCCGCGCGGTACGGATGCCTGAGAGATTCCGGGGAGGGTTTGCTCCTTCGGCGCCTGGCGACGATGTGATGTCGTCAGGACTCTCCCGCACAGGGTCAGCGGCCACTTGCAACCCTACCAGCGCAGTCGCCGCAGGCCGACGGTCCTCGAAAGGTCATTCGACGCCGTGTCGCCACCGCCTCGATTCGACATGCTCCGGAATGTGGCTTTTCGTGAAGGTGTTGGCCCCGCCCTCATGGCCTTGAGGGCATGGGAGGTACCCCCCTCGACCACATGGAGGGATCGTGCAGACCGATATCGATCCGCGGAGTCTGATCGGCCGCAAGGCATTCGACCGCAACGGCGTGAAGATCGGCACTGTGGACGAGGTGTATCTCGACGACGCGACGGGCGAACCCGAGTGGGCCGCGGTGCGCACCGGGCTGTTCGGCCGCGACGCGTTCGTCCCGCTGGAGCCGAGCGAACTGGAAGGCGACGCGCTACTGGTGCCGTTCGACAAGGCCCTGGTCAAGGACGCCCCGGACTTCGGCGTCGGTCGGCACCTCTCCCCCGAGCAGGAACTTCAGCTCTACCACCACTACGGCCTTGAGGTGCCACCACCGGGCCCCGAGGCGGCGCCTCCCGGCGATACGGACTTCGGCCGCCTCGCGGGCAACGGGGGCGCCGAGGACTGACGCACTGGGCCATCCGGGGGTCAGGCTGGACCCGCCGGTTCTTCCGGCACCAGCGGCAGCGGCTCGGCAGGCTCCAGCAGCGGGTCGTCGACGGCGAAGGTGCGTACCCGGCCCGGCTCCCCGCCCGGCACCTCGAAGCGCACGGTGACCCGACCGACCCCGCTGCCCTGCACCCATCCAGGGCCGTACTCGGCGTGCGTGACGTCCTGGCCGGGTCTCCAGCGTTGCGAGACGGGCTCAGGAGCGGGTTCCTGGCGGACGGGGGCGTTGTCACCGGAGTCGAGCTCACCGCGGCCCTCCTCCTGGACCTGCGCGAAGAGATCCTCCTGGGTGAAGTCCGCGAGACCGGCCACCCCGACGCCCAACAGTCGCACCCCTCCGGTGGTGTCCACCGCCTCGATCAACCGCCCGGCGGTCTCCCTGACCACCACCGGGTCGTCGGTGGGCGCGCGCAGCGTCTCCGAGCGCGTGAGCGTGGTGAAGTCATAGCGGCGCACCTTGAGCACGACCGTACGGCCGGAGCGCCCCGCCGAGCGCAGCCGCTGCACGCAGCGGTCCGCCAACCGCCCCACCTCGGCCCGTACCCGAGCCCGGTCGGTGAGGTCGACATCGAAGGTGTCCTCCACGGAAATCGACTTCACATCGCGGTCGGCCACCACCGGCCGGTCGTCCCGACCGGTGGCCATGGCGAACAGCGACGCGCCGTGCGCCTTGCCGAGCAGCCGTATCAGCTCGGCCTCGCCCGCCTCGGCCACCTCGGCGACCGTGGTGATCCCGGCGCGCCGCAGGTGCTCGGCGGTCGCCGGACCGACGCCCCACAGCGTCCGCACGGTCTTCGGTCCGAGGAAGTCCGCTTCCGTACCCGGCTCGATCACCACCAGGCCGTTGGGCTTGGCCGCATCCGATCCGATCTTTGCCAGCAGTTTGGAGCCCGCCAGCCCGACCGAGGCCGTCAGCCCGGTGGCCGCCGCTATGTCCGCCCGCAGCCGCTCGCCCACCTCCCGTACACCCGCCAGCAACTCGGGCTCCGGCAGGGCGCGCAGCCGCTCCCCGCACTCGCCCGCGTTCAGGTCGACGAAGGCCTCGTCCAGGCTGAGCGGCTCCACCAGCGGCGACAACTCGTGCAGCAGGGCCATGACGGTGTCACTCACTTGGCGGTACAGCCCGAATCTGGGTGTCAGATAGGCGGCGTTGGGACACAGCCGTCTCGCCTGCGCCATCGCCATCGCGGAATGCACCCCGTACACCCGTGCTTCGTACGAGGCCGTGGAGACCACTCCGCGCGGCCCGAGACCGCCGACCACCACCGGCTTTCCGCGCAGGCTCGGCTTGGCTGCCTGCTCCACCGCGGCGAAGAAGGCATCCATGTCGAGATGCAGGATCGTCGGTGTGTTCCTCACAGCCACTGATGCTGCCGTATGGCACCGACAACTTCCGTACAGGTGTACGGCAGACGGTGCGCGCGTCGCGCCGCGGCTGGGGTGCGGGCGGCGGTCAGCCCGCGCGGTGGCGGCGCCTGGCCAGTTCGTCCGCGGGGTTACGGCCGATCAGGGTCTCGCCGGTGTCCACCCGCTCCCCGTGCAGCTGGGCGAGGCTTTCCTCCACGTCCCGCCAGACCACGCCCACCGCGATGCCGAAGACCCCCTGGCCGCCCTGCAGCAGGCTCACCACCTCGTCGGGCGAGGTGCACTCGTAGACCGTCGCCCCGTCGCACATCAGGGTCGTACGGACCGCATCGGCCTCGGCCCAGGTGCTCAGATACCGCACCGCGGTGCGGATGTTCTGCAGCGCGACGCCGGTGTCCAACAACCGCTTGACGATTTTGAGGACAACGACGTCACGGAAGCTGTAAAGTCGCTGGGTTCCGGACCCGTACGCGGGCCGGATGCTCGGCTCGACCAGGCCGGTGCGGGCCCAGTAGTCCAACTGCCGATAGGTGATCCCCGCCGCCGCGCAGGCCGTCGGACCCCGATAGCCGACAGTCTCGGTCTCGCGCTCCGCCCCCGTACCACCCTCGTCCACCGCGCGGTGTGAGGTGCGGGACACGGTCCCGCGGACCGGAAACGCACCGCCTGCGGCCGCCCCGTCGCCGGTGCTTCTCACGCCGACCTCCGTCCCTTCACATCCTGGAGCACACAGGCAAGCGGCCCTGCCCGCCACCGGATGTGCGGGGGACACGGCACAGCACCTTCCAGGACTTTCCCACTCGACGGTAGGGAGTCACCTGGAGTGCGTCAACGATCGCCACACTCGGCACGCCGAGTGATTTCCACCCCAAGAGTGGTTTCGCGTGCCCTCTCCACGGGAAAGGCTAGCCGAATGCCCTGGAGGGCCCGGGCTGGTCACTGGTTGCTGGTACCGAAGTCCTCGGGCGAGATCTGATCGAGGAACTCGCGGAACTTCTCGACCTCGTCCTCCTGCTCGTCGGGGATGGCGATCCCCGCGTCATCCAGGACACCGTCGCTGCCGAAGATCGGCGTTCCGGTGCGCAGCGCCAGCGCTATGGCGTCGGACGGTCGCGCACTCACCTCGACACCGCTGGCGAACACCAGCTCCGCATAGAACACGCCCTCCCGCAGATCCGTGATCCGCACCTCGGTCAGCTGCTGGCCGACCGCGTCGAGGACGTCTTTGAACAGGTCGTGGGTCAGCGGGCGCGCGGGCGTCATGCCCTGCTGGGCGAAGGCGATCGCGGTCGCCTCCCCCGGTCCGATCCAGATGGGGAGGTACCGATCGCCGCCCACTTCGCGCAGCAGCACGATCGGTTGGTTGGAGGGCATTTCCACCCGGACACCCACGACGTCGAGCTCATTCACACAGCAACCCTAGGCCGTTACCGAAGACTTTGGGTAGTCGGGCATTCCACCCCTCGATACGTGGTGCGAACCCGCTGGCCGAGACATTTCGGCGGTCACCAGGGCATTCACGGTTACCGACGAGTCAGCTAACCGCCTGACATTTCGGTCAGATCTGCCGGACCCGCAGCGCCGACTGGACGAGCGCGGCGTGCAACCGCACCGACAGCGCGGCCAGCTCCCGCGCCGTCGCCTCGGCATGTGCCCTGGTCTGCGGGTTCCTGTGCCGGCGCAAAGGTGCGACGACCTGCTCCACCAGGCCCACATCCCGCTCGGCGGCGGCCTTCACGGCGCGCAGATGACGCGGTTCGAGACCATAGTTGCCCAGGTCGCGGATGAGCTTGGCGATGGTGACGGCTTCGGCGTCGTACCCTCCGTCGGCGTCCGGCTCGATCAGGCCGTAGGACTCCCACCCGCCGAGCGCCTCCTCGCCGACGCCAGAAGCGGCCAGCAGCTCCTCCCGGCCGATCCGCAGCCCTGGACCAGGCTGCTGCTCCATACCGGCGTCCAGCAGATCGACCGGCTCGGCCGGGCCAGGCAGGGTGACCTGCTCCCCCGCGTCCAGCGCGTCGAGGTACTCCCTGATCACCTTCAGCGGCAGGTAGTGATCACGCTGCAGCCGCAGTACCTGGCTCAACCGCTCCACATCGCGCAGCCCGAACTTCCGGTACCCGGATGGAGTCCGCTGCGGCTCCACCAAGCCCTCCGCTTCCAGGAAGCGGATCTTGGAGATGGTGACCTCGGGAAACTCATCACGCAGCAGCGCGAGCACCGCACCGATGCTCATCAGCCGCCCGTCCGTGGTGGCGGTGCCGCCTCCGGCACCGCCCGCCGGTGTACGAAGCATGAACCTTCCCCTGCGGGTGTGCGGGTCAGTAGCTCCGCTGGCTCGTGTAGAAGACCAGCCGGTACTTGCCGATCTGCACTTCGTCTCCGTTGTTCAGCCCAACGGATTCGATGGGCTCACGGTTCACGTACGTGCCGTTGAGGCTGCCCACATCGGCCACGCTGAACCCGCCGTCGGGCGACCTGCGGAACTCGACATGCCGCCGGGAGACGGTCACGTCGTCCAGGAAGATGTCGCTCTGCGGATGCCGCCCCGCCGTGGTGATCTCGCTGTCCAGCAGGAACCGACTACCCGAGTTCGGGCCGCGCTTCACCACCAGGAGAGCCGACCCCGGAGGCAGGGCTTCCACCGCGGCCTGCGCCTCGGGAGTCAGCCACGGCAACGCCGTCTGACCGGTCACCTCGGCCTCGTAGGCCTCCAGGCCCGAGATGGAGATGGTGGAGGTCGTCTCCGAGGAGCGCTCCGCGGACACACCACCGCGCAGCGGCGCGCCGCAGTTGGAGCAGAAGCGGCTCGCCTCCGCATTCTGGTGTCCACACCTCGTACACACCGGCAAGGACGCCATGGGCTGAGCCTCCTGCCGCGGCTGGCCCGCGGGAACGTTCGACGCATACGGGTCGGAGGAAAACCCTCCACCCATACCTGAGGTCGATGGTTCCTGGAAACCTATGCGGCCCGACGCGGCAGGGTCAACAGATACCGGGCCATGGCCGCCCGAAATGTCGCCACCCGGAGCAACCGACTCGTCCCTGAAGAGCGGACGTTCCTGGCCCGCTCCTTCACCCTGCGCCTGGCGGGGCGCCCGGTGACGCGCCGTAGCCGGGTCACCCGCCTGCCGTGCGCGCCTGCCGAACAACTTCTCAAACAACTTCACGGGCGATTCCCCTTGAAAGAAACAGACCCGCCCGTGGGGCAGGACGAACCCTCGCAACACCGACCGGCCGTTCCGGTCATCCAGACAACGAACCAGGTCACTCCACAGTTTCCACCACGCACCGCCCCTTCGGTGCGTTGTCCCATCCCGCCGTCAATCCCTCCCCGGATGCGCTCCATGCCCCCGCCTCACTGGCCTGACGACCGAGCGTAGTCAGGCTGTTTCGCCGATCGCAAGGCGTCCACAACGATCTTCTGTGACGCTACAACGGACACCGTAGCCTGCTCCTTCTGCAAGGTCTGGACCACGCCGCCGGGGATGTTCAACGCCGGTTGCAGGTCAGGCGGATTGCCGACGACCTTGAACACATACGGTGGCGAGAGCTGGTGTCCGTCGACCGACACCCCGCCCCCGGCCTCCGTGAAGTATGTACCCGCCACGGCGCGTACATCGTTGACCTGGATGGCCTCCGCACCCGCGGCCCGCAGCTCCTGCAGCGTGTCCAGGAGCTCGTCCGCCGAGACGGCACCGCCCGAAGGGCGGATCGTCAGCGTGATCCCCGGCCCCTGGGCCGCCACCGTGCCCGCGAGCACGCCGAGTTGCTGCGCCTTCTGCTGGGTCTGCTTCTGAGCCTCGACGGCCTGGTTCGAGCTGTTCTGCAACTCGGTGCGCTGGTTGTCGAGGCCGCGCTTCTCGTCTTCCAGCCGCTGGGTCCTGGCGTCGAGTTCGGACAGGATCCGTACCAGGTCCTCCTGGCGGGCGCCGCGCAGCACACCGCTGTCGCTTGCGGTACGGACCTGGATGGCCAGGCCGAGGCCCAGCGCGAACAGCAGCAGGGCGAAGATCAGTTGTGCCCGGGTGAAGCGCGGCGGCCACAGACCCTTCACCAGCCGTTGCGGGCCGGTCAGTTGCGCCGTGGGAGTCCGCGGTGCGGGGGCCTGGGGTGCGGGGGCCCGGGGTGCGGGCCGCGCCTCTCCCGCGTTCTCGTCCTCCTGCCGAGCCGCATCCTGCTGCGGAGACCTGGCATCCTGCAGTGGAGGCTCGGACTCGGGTTCCGTTTCTGTCTCCGTTTCTGTCTCCGCTTCGGGCTTCGGCTCCGGCTTGGGCTCCGGCTCCGGCTTCGGCTCCGGCTTGGGTTCCGCCTTGGGTTCCGCTTCCGGTTCTGGTTCCGGGTGGGCCTGCGGCTTCGGCGTGCCGTCGGACGCGGCCTCGGGAGGAAGCGGCTGGCGCTCCGGGCGTTCCTCCGGCTGCGAGGGCTCGTTGGTGCTCATCGCCGCCTCACGCCCGGAAGACATGGCGGCGGATGGCCGCCGCGTTGGAGAAGATACGGATGCCCAGCACAACGACGACACCCGTGGACAACTGGGCGCCAACGCCAAGTTTGTCGCCGAGGAACACGATCAACGCGGCGACCACGACGTTCGAGAGGAACGACACCACGAAGACCTTGTCGTCGAAGATCCCGTCGAGCATCGCGCGCACCCCGCCGAACACCGCGTCCAGCGCCGCGACGACGGCAATCGGCAAGTAGGGCTCCACCGCCGCCGGCACAACGGGCCGTAGCACCAGCCCGACCACGACTCCGACGACGAGCCCCAATACGGCGATCACTTATTGCCCTTCCCTGTGTCTGCGGCGCCCGACGGGCCACCGCCCGGAACCGGCATGGCGATACGTACCGCCACGCTCGGAGCAGCGGGCAACCGCACCTCGCGCTGGACCGAAATGCTTGAACGGATGCCGTAGTTCTGCTGCAACACATGCAGATACTGGCCGTCGGGACTGTCCTGGAAGGACGTGCTCAGCCGCTGTCCGTCCCCGATCGCGAGCACGGTGTACGGGGGCACCAACGGCTTGTTGTCGACCAGTATCGCCGCGCCCGCGGCACGGATCGCCGACAGCGCCGTCAGCCGCTGCCCGTTGATCGAGACCGCCTCGGCACCGGACTGCCACAGGCCGTTGACCACCCGTTGCAGATCACGGTCACGGACCCGGCCGGTGTCCGAGAAACCACTGCTCTCCCGGGGAGCGGAACCGCTGCCGGTCGAGGCCTCCTTGGCGTCATCCACGACCAGTTGCACACCCGGTCCGGTAACCGCCGTCGCCCCGGCGAGCAGACCCATGAGATCGGCGTCGTCCTCGCCGTGCCGCGGCAGTGCGTCACGCTGCTGTGCCTCGACCTGACCGCGCAGCGAGTCCACGTTCTTCTGCAGCTGGTCGGTGCCTCGGGTTTCGGTGCCGATGCGGTTGATCAGCTCCTGGCGCTCCTTGGCCAGGGTGGGCGCGGAGTACTGCGTCTGCGCGGCGCCGAGCGTCAGTACCACGGCGGCGACCACCAGGCCGACCGCGAACACCGCCCTGGCCCGCGTCGTACGCGGCAGCCGGGAACGCCCGGTCTCTCCCCGGCGCGCCGTCGCCTCCGCGTACCCGTCGTCCAGGCTGTGCTCCATGATGTTGGTCAGCAGCGACATGGAAGCATCGCGGCGCGGTGGCGGCGTCGACGTGCTCCGAACGGGGGGCTGCTGCGGCATGCCGCACATCGTCGCACGTTGGCCGGACAGTTCTCGAACGGCCCCCGTAGGACGCGCCGTTCGACGCCACGTCAACCGGGGAGTACACACGTGCGGCGACGGACCGCACACGTACAGCACGCGGTGCCGCCCCATCGGCTCTCCGTGGGGCGGCGCCGCGTGATACGGCTGAGGTCAGTGCCCCGCGCTCTCCACGACGGCGGACCATTCGTCGAGCAGCGCCTGGGCGGAGGCGTCATCCGGTCCTTCCGCCCACAGCCTGGTCACGGCCTCCGCGGGGTCGGGCAGCACCAGCACCCAGCGTCCGTCCGGCTCGACCACCCGCACACCGTCGGTGGTGTCGACAAAGCGGTCCCCCGCCTCCTCCACCACGCGCCGCATCACCATGCCCTTGACCGCCCACGGAGTGGCCAGATCCCGCTTGAGCACATGCGCGCGCGGAATGCGCGCGTCGATCTGGCTGAGGGTGAGCTGGGTACGGGCGACCAGGCCGACCAGCCGTACGAAGGCGGCCGCGCCGTCGAAGACGCTGCTGAACTCCGGGATGATCAGACCCCCGCGTCCGTCACCGCCGAAGATCGTCGACTCCATCCGGCAGACCCGGGTCAGATCGTCAGGCGAGGTGGTGGTCCACTCCACCTGAGTGCCGTGGTACGCGGCGACCTGCTCGGCGATCCGGGTGGTGGTCACGGGCAGCGCCACCCGACCACTGCGGCGCTCCGCCGCGACGAGGTCCAGCATGACCAGCAGCGCGCGGTCGTCCTCAACGATCCGGCCCCGCTCATCGACCAGCGAAATCCGCTCTCCTACCGGGTCGAAGCGCACACCGAAGGCAGCTCGGGCCGATGCCACGATCTCGCCGAGCCGGACCAGTCCCGAGCGGCGTTCGTCCGCGGTCTCGGTCGGCCGGGCCTCGTCCAGTCCGGGATTGATGGTCAGGGCGTCCACGCCGAGACGGCCGAGCAGGTTGGGCAGCACGATTCCGGCACTGCCGTGCGCGGCGTCCACCACGACCTTCAGGCCCGACTCCCGGACCGCGGTGGTGTCCACCGCCCTGAGCAGCGCGCCGGTGTACGAGTCGAAGACGCTGGACGGGAACGTCAGGTCGCCGATCTCACCCGGGAACGCCCGACGGTACTCCTGGCGGGCGAACACCCGGTCCAGCTTGCGCTGCCCGGCCTGTGACAGGTCCGCACCGCGCTCGTCGAAGAACATGATGTCCACCGAGTCCGGCACGCCGGGCGTGGTGCGGATCATCACCCCGCCGGCGCTGCCTCGCGCGGTCTGCTGGCGGGCCACCGGCATCGGCACGTTCTCCAGGTCGCGTACGTCGATGGCGCTGGCCTGCAACGCGGAGATGACGGCACGTTTCAGCGCGCGTGCACCACGGGAGTGGTCACGCGCGGTGGTGACCGTGGAGCCCTTCTTCAGGGTCGTCGCGTAGGCACCCGCCAGCCGCACCGCGAGCTCCGGGGTGATTTCCACGTTCAGGATCCCGGAGACACCGCGGGCGCCGAACAGGTGCGCCTGCCCGCGGGACTCCCAGATGACGGACGTGTTGACGAACGCGCCCGCCTCGATGGTCTTGAACGGGTACACCCGCACATTGCCCGCGATGATCGACTCCTCGCCGATCAGGCATTCGTCACCGATCACCGCTCCGTCATCGATGCGCGCCGCGCGCATCACATCGGTGTTCTTGCCGATGACACAGCCGCGCAAATTGGTCTGCGGGCCGATGTACACGTTGTCGTGCACAACCGCTTTGTGCAGGAAGGCGCCGGTCTTGACCACGACATTCGAGCCGATGACCGTGTGCTCGCGAATCTCAGCGCCCGCCTCCACCTTCGCGTAGTCGCCGATGTAAAGCGGACCGCGCAGTACCGCGTCGGGGTGCACCTCGGCGCCTTCCGCGGCCCACACTCCGGGAGAGATCTCGAACCCTTCGATCTCGACGTCGACCCGGCCTTCCAGTACGTCGGCCTGGGCCTTGATGTAGCTCTCGTGGGTGCCGACGTCCTCCCAATAGCCCTCGGCGATGAAGCCGTAAATCGGCTTGCCTTCCTTCATCAGCTGCGGGAACACATCCCCAGACCAATCGACCGAAACGTCCGGCTCGACGTAGTCGAACACCTCCGGTTCCATGACGTAGATGCCGGTGTTGACGGTGTCCGAGAAGACCTGCCCCCAGGTCGGCTTCTCCAGGAAGCGCTCGACCTTGCCTTCCTCGTCAACAATCGTGATGCCGAATTCCAGCGGATTCGGCACCCGGGTGAGGCACACCGTGACCAGCGCACCCTTTTCCCGGTGAAAGTTGATGAGTTCGGTGAGGTCGAAATCGGTCAGGGCATCTCCGGAGATGACGAGGAACGCATCGTCCTTCAGCGCTTCCTCTGCGTTCTTGACACTCCCCGCGGTGCCGAGTGGCTTCTCCTCGTGGGCATAGGTGAGGTCCATGCCGAGTTCCTCGCCGTCGCCGAAGTAGTTCTTGACCAGCGAAGCAAGGAACTGCACGGTCACCACGGTCTCGTTCAAACCGTGCCGCTTGAGCAGCCGCAGCACATGCTCCATGATCGGCCGGTTGACCACCGGCAGGAGCGGCTTGGGCATGCTTGAGGTCATCGGGCGAAGGCGCGTGCCTTCACCACCGGCCATCACGACGGCCTTCATGTCGGAAGCGTCCTCCTCGAAGAGACGGCGTTCTCACCGACTTCACCCGTCCAGATGGCCCGTGGATCCAGCGCAGATCCGTCGTCGATCCCGCTCTTGGGCACCCGGCCTCGTGTGCGCCTGCCAGGTACGCGGGCTCAGTCGGCCGTGGCGTCCGCCCTGACAAGTCGGCGGACCTGAACCACGTAGAGGATTCCTGCCCACCAGTACAGCGTTGTACCCCATCCGGCGAACGCCCATCCGAAAATAGCAGCGAGCGTGTGCAACCACCCGTGGCCCTCGCTCAGCAGCAGCAAGGGGAAGGCGTACATCAGGTTGAAAGTTGCCGCTTTCCCCAGAAAGTTCACCTGCGGAGGCCCGTAGCCGTGCTTGCGGAGGATCAGAACCGCCACGCCCAACATCAACTCGCGGGCGACCAAGGCCCCGGTCAACCACCAGGGGAGGATCTCACGCCAGGTGAGACCGACAAGAGTGGACAGCACGTAGAGCCGGTCGGCCGCTGGGTCGAGGATCCGGCCGAGGCTGCTGATTTGGTTCCACCGGCGGGCGAGTTTGCCGTCCAGGTAGTCGCTGACTCCGCTCAGCGCTAGCACCAGCAGCGCCCAGCCATCGCAGTTCGGTCCGCCGAACTTCGGCCAGAGAATCAGCCACAGGAACACCGGCACACCGACAAGACGCGCCATGCTGAGGATGTTCGGGATGGTGAGGACCCGGTCAGTCTGCACCCGTGTCTCCTGGACCTCCACCCGCAGTGCCTCCTGTAAGTCCGGTACCGGTAACTAGCGCTCGTCGGGTAGGCCATACGGGTACGCAGGCCGTGCGGAACGAACGTAACGACGATGTGCCTTGACCTTACCGGGGTGCGGGCGGGTCGAGCACATAGGGGGCGCGGTCGGCAGCACCTCGGGATCACCGGGAACGACAAAGGGGCCTCTTCCCGGACCGTTGGTCCGGGAAGAGGCCCCTTTTCACAATTTGTTCGGCGGTGTCCTACTCTCCCACAGGGTCCCCCCTGCAGTACCATCGGCGCTGAAAGGCTTAGCTTCCGGGTTCGGAATGTAACCGGGCGTTTCCCTAACGCTATGACCACCGAA
>NZ_JARHTQ010000031.1 GCF_029223525.1 Streptantibioticus ferralitis
TAGTCGGGTCGCACCTCGGCGACCATGCGGACCGCGCGATTACGCAGTTCAGCGGGATAACGGGAAGGACGTGCCATGACTCAATCCTCTCAGAGAATCGAGCCTCCATTCGACCCGGGGCGCTTCAATGGGGGACAACCCGGAACGGCTGGGCAGTGAGGCGTCCTTCGCGGCGCTGTGCGGGGTCAGCCCGGTCGAGCGCTCCTCGGGCAGTCGGCAGTACCGTCGCCTCAACCGCGGCGGCGACCGGCAGGCCAACGCCGCCCTGCACTGGATCGTGCAGACCCGGCTGCGCTTCGACCCGCGCACCCGTGACTACTATGAGCGCCGCCTCAAGGAGGGCAAGACCCGGCGCGAGATTGTCCGATGCCTCAAGCGCTATGTCGCCCGAGAGGTCTTCGACCTGGTCAGGCCCTCACCATAAGGGCACCCGTCATAGGGGCAGCGAGGCCCGTCAGAAGCCGTTCCGACGGGGACCTCCGCGCGGAGCCGTGAGACGCCGAAGCCACACCGGAGCGCTCCGGGGCGGCTTCGGCGTGAGATCGGTTGCGCTCGCACGAGTGGTTCCCGGGAGTGGTGCAGGAACGCCTGCCCGAGCAGCCGGCCCGCCGCAGGAAGGCATTCTGCGGTGCGAAATACTCTCCCGATGAGTTCACGCACTTCTCCGATCAGCCAGCCGATCACGATACGGAGGGCAGTCGCGCGGGATGCCAAACGGCTCACGCGGCTCGTGCGTGGCTCAGGCGCCTACGAGGGTAAGTACGCAGCCGCCGTGGCGGGCTTCCGGGTCGGTCCTGATTACATCGAGGCCCACCGCGCCTTCGTAGCCGTCGGCGCCGACGAGCATGGAGGCCGGGTCCTCGGGTTCTACTCGCTCGTCCTCGCTCCACCGGAGCTCGACCTGCTGTTCGTCGCTGACGAAGCGCAAGGACGTGGTACTGGACGGCTGCTCGTCGCGCACATGCAGTCCGAGGCCCGTGCCGCCGGGCTCGACCGTGTCAAGGTCGTGTCGCATGTTCCCGCCGAGGACTTCTACCACCGCGCCGGTGCAGTGCGGACCGGGACCGCGCTCGCGAACCCGCCCGCCGTGCCGTGGGACCGTCCCGAATTCGAGTTTCGCATTCCTTCGGAATGACGCGGTGTGCCGGTTCGCAGGGCGCCGGCTTCGCCTGCATGGTGGCCGGCATGCAGGAGCCGCTGGACGCCGCGCGCTCCGTGTGTGCCCTCGTCTCTGCCCTGGCGGGGGAATCGCCTGCGCCAGCGGCCTCTCCCGGCGACTCCCTTGCCTCCGGCACTCCCAGGGCCATCGAAATCGCGTACACCTCGGCTCGTTCCACACACGATCGAGGTCGGCCGCGTAAATACGTAGTTCACACAACCCTGATCTGTGAGACGAAGTGGCCACAGTCCACCGTCAGCGCTGTAGGGGGTGATGCCTTGCCAGTGCAGCCATCAGCGCAAGTGGAAGTAGTCACAGCCCTTGCCCCCGTGGAGCTTGGCCGACCGGCGTCGGTGCGGCCCGCGGTGGAGCGGATCGGCGGGAGGCTCCGGACAGGGGCATCAGAGCCTGACTGTCGTGGGTGTTGGCCAAGGCCGACTCGGCGTTCGGGTCGTCGTAGGCGTCGACGATGGCGATGGTCCTGCCGGAGCCGCTGGCGGAGGCGGCGGAGGTCAGGCCGTAGACCGACTGCAGGTCGCTGGGGCCGTAGCCGGTGGGGGAGTCCGCGGCGGCGTTCGGCCGGACGGTCTGGGGTGCGATGCCCCTCTTCGCCGCCTGCTCTTCCTGGAAGGCGGTGGTGCCGCTGGTGACGCGCAGGGCGTTGCAGGATGCGTAGTCCTTCTTCGGGGTGCCGGCGCACTGCAGCATCTCCAGGCGGAACCGCCAGCCCGCCCAGCGCTACGGCGTGGGGGGCCGCTGCGGGGAGCGTAGTACGAGCAGGGTGATCTCGCTCGGGGCGAAGACGCGGAAGGGTGGGCCCCAGAAGCCGGTGCCACGGCTGGTGTAGAGGAGGGTGCGGGTGCCGTGGCGGCTGAGGCCGGCGAGGGCGGGCTGGTCGATGCGGACCAGGTGGTGGAAGGGCCAGATCTGGCCGCCGTGGGTGTGGCCGGAGAGCTGGAGGTCGACGCCGTCGGCTGCCGCCCGGTCGACGAACTTGGGCTGGTGGGCCAGGAGCAGGACGGGGTAGTCGGGGTCGGCGCCGTGCAGGGCTCCGGCGAGGTGGGCGCCGTGGCCGGCGAGGCCGGAGGACTCGGCCGTGACGTCATCCACGCCGGCGACCACGAGGGTGTCGCCACCGCGTTCGAGCAGCAGATGGCGGTTGCGCAGCGGCTCCCAGCCCAGCTCGTCCATCAGGTCGACCCAGCCCTGGGCCTCACTGTAGTACTCGTGGTTGCCGGTGACGTAGACCCGGGCCCGGGTGGCCTGCACGGTGCCGAGTGGGGCGGCCTGGGCGCGGCGGCGTTCGGCCGTGCCGTCCGCGATGTCTCCGGTGTGGCAGACCAGGTCGGCCTTCAGCGTGTTGACCGTCTCGCAGACCCGCGCCGACCAGCGGGCGCGGTCGAGCGGGCCGTAGTGGGTGTCGGTGATGAGGACGACGCGGAGGCCGTCCAACCCGGCTCCCAGGCGTGGGAGTTGCACGTCCAGGAGGCGTACCCGTGGTACCCGGCGGGCCTCGGCGTACCCCCAGGTGAGGAGCATGGTGGCTGCGCCGAGGACCGCCCAGGTGACGATCCGGGCCCGGTCCTGGGCGTCGCCGACGCCGACGCCGGTCAGGGCGAGCCGCAGCGGGACGCCGAGCACGACGGACCAGGTGAACAGGGTCCAGATGGTGCCCAGCAGGGTGTCTCCGACGATCGCCGCCCAGTCCTGCTGGCGTCGGCCGTGGCCGCGCACCATCGCGAGCGGCATACCGATCAGGCCGAGGGCGAACAGGGCGGTGCCGGCGAGCGTGACAGGGAGCGGCCAGTGCTGGCCGGTGTGCAGCAGCAGCCAGCAGGGCACGGTCCACAGCAGGACGGGGGCGATCAGGGGGAGGTAGCGCATCAGGCGGTGCAGTCGGCTCTGTTGAGTCGCGTGCGCTGCACTGTCGGCGGATCGGGTTTCGCTGGTGTCGGTCACGCTTCCCCTCCTTGAGCAACCAGGCTGCCGTCGCGCGCACTGTATCCGGCCGTCCCGAGCCGGTCGGACGGACGGGGTGCTCATGGTGGGCAGCCTCATGTGGCGAGGTGGCCTCCGAGTTCGCCCCCGGCTCACGCGGTTGGTGACTCTGCTCCTGACCGGGGCCGCGGCGGCTTCGAACGGTGAGGCGTGGAAGCTCCGGAAGCAGTGGGGAGTACAGCCCATCGTCGTGGGCCGGGTGAGATCCACGTGCCGGTGCCTGTGATGCTCAGTATTTCTGGGTGGGGATGCTGTGACGGGCGGGAGGATGGGTGGGTGCTGTCCCGGGTCCGGGGGTCTGACTCATGACACGCCTGACCGAAGTGTCCTGGTCTCACGGTGTCTGCCGTTGGCCGGGGATGGTGCGACGTCGGTGCCGGGCCGCGGGGCGTGTCTCGATAGGGCCTGCCGATCAGTTGTGGCGTCCTCACGGTTCTGACCGCCCGCGCGGTCTGGTGCCGGCAACGTGACGCGCCATCGGACCGGAAGGGAGACGGGCACTTGTCGTCGACGCTCTGCGGGATACCGCGATCTGCTGAAGTAGGCCAGGAAGTGGGGAGCCGTGAGGCTGCCCGCGAGGTCTTCCACCTGGTCGGACAGTTACAGCCAGGACCCCGCTTATAGGGGCTGTCCGTGAGAACGTGAGACGAAGGACTCCCGCCGGTGCGCTCACCACACCGGGCGGAATGGGACCGGCTGATCGCCGTAGACGTAGTCGATGTAGGCGCGCAGGTCCTGGTCGAGTGCGGCGAGGCGGTCGGGGCCGATGACCTCGGCGAACCGCTGTTCCACTTCGGCCCACAGTTGGTCGGCCAGGTGCACGTACTCGTGGCCCCGCTTGGTGAGGGTGAGCGACTGGGCCCGCTTGTCGACGGGGTGGGGTCGGCGTTGCACGTAGCCCCAGTCCTGGAGCTCGGCGACGGCCTTGGAGGCGGCCTGCTTGGTGATGCCCAGATGGGCGGCGAGGTCCACGGTGGTGGCGTCCGGGTGGTCGGCGAGATAGCGGAAGGTGTAGCCGTGCGCGGGACGTAGTGGTTCGCGTCCGAGTTCGGCCAGGCGGCTGTGGAAGTGGTCGGTCATCGCCCGGTAGGCGATGGCCAGCAGCAGCGGCACCTGCCCCGGGCGGTGATCGGCGGGATCGGGGTTGGATGGCACGGCGTCTCCTTCGATTGGTCAACTGCATTGACTTGTCCGCCGGGTGCGGCATACCGTGAAGTGGTCAAGCGGGTTGACTATACCTTCTGGAGGAGCGCCATGTCCCTGTCCACCCTCGCCGGTGCGCCGGTCTTCGACCGCGACGGCTTCACCTTCCGTCCGCTTGCCGTGCCCTCCCGGGGCAGCACCGAACTGGCCGTCTGGTCGCCGGAGTTGGCGCCGGGCGCACGGTGCGAACCACACCAGATGGACCGCGAAGAGGTCTTCGTCGTCCTGCACGGGGAGGTGTCGGCCAGCGTCGCGGGCGAGGAGGTGCTCGCCGGACCGGGCGACGCCGTCATCGTCCCCGCCCAAGCCGTCTTGCGGCTCAGCAACGCCTCCGCGCAGGTCCCGGCGGCGGTCACGGCGGTGACCTCGGCCGGCATGAAGGCGACCGTCGGTGGCGCCACCTTCCCGCCGCCCTGGTCCCAGTGAGCCAAGCGTCTCCGCTAGTTAAGATCATCTGCTGCGTTGCTTCAGGAGCGATGTACCCCGCAACGCGGACCTCGTCCCAAGTGTTCGGCCGTCTCCGCAGTTCCCATCCGCGCCGCGGGCGGCCCTGTGTGCCCGATGCCATAGCTCGTCGTGGAGTTGATGTGACGTGAGACGTCTTTTCCTATCCGGAGGCAAGGCCCGCTGGCGGTCGGCGACCGCTCGCCTGACCGTCACCGGACTGTCCTTGCTGTCCTTGCTCGTCGTCCTGCCCCAGCAAAGCGCCTCAGCACTGCCGCTGGAGCAGCACCGGCCCGCCACCTACAACCTGCAAGGCAACGGCGGCGGTTCCAAGTGGAACACCAGCATCCGCCAGCTCATGGCCGGCGATGGCTCCCCGCAGTCCCTTTACAACAACGACTTGTTGGCGTTGCAGGAGAGCGGCAGCCCGCCCGCGGGCGCCGTGCCCACCGACCGCAGGGTGCAGGCGACGGACGGTGGGATCACGTTCACAGTCACCGAGTACGAGTGGAACGTCGGCACGAGCAGCAGGCCGGTGACTTACTACATCTACTTCCTGCCCCAGCCGGGTGCCGGGAACGACCGCACGAGCATGGCCATCGTCACCCACGGCCGAGCCGACGAGATGAACGTCATCCCCAACCGCGGCACGGGCACCCGCGGAAGCGTGGGCGTGCGGTACAACAACACCTGGTTCTACGACATCCACGCCGCCTCGGCAGGTCCCTCCCGCGCGCGCCGGGATGCCCTCGACCTGATCACCCAGATTCAGCACAGCGTCGCCCAGACGCCGTTCGACTGGGTGGCCCTAGGCGACTTCAACGTCGACCTGTTCAGCAACGTCTTCAGCGAGCAGAGGGGCATGTACACCTACGCCCCGACCGAAGTGACGCAGCAAAGCGGCGGGCAGCTCGACTTCATGGTGACCAACCGCCACATCGACGGCTATGGAGCACACCGCATCAACGGCATGGACTCGGACCACTTCCCCGTTGCCTTCCGCCCGAACATGGTGGCCAGCGCACCGCAGGGGGCTGGCTGGAACCTGAACACCTCCACCGGACAGAGCGTCGACGTGTGGCAAGCGAACCCAGGCCAGCAAGCCGGCCTGAACCGGACCTACGCCCCGGGAACCAACCCGCACCAGGAGTTCCGCTACGACGAGGTGCCAGGGAACCCGGAGTACGGAACGCTGCGCAACTCCTACAACGGCATGTGCCTCGCGGTAGCCAACAGCACCTCCGGCGCCCCTGTGGTCAGCGAGCCGTGCGACCCGACCAACCCCGAAGAGTGGTTCACGCGGTGGGCATCGTCGCCCAACGAGTGGATCACCGACTTCGACCGAACCATCTCCTACGACGCGAACGGGCTGATTGCCCTCAGCGGCAGCTACCTCGCGCTGGCCCCGACAGCCCACGCCGAGTGACCACAACTGCCCTTATCTCGTGAGGGCGCACTTTTAACCACACATAGAGCGCCCTCGGCCCAGAAGACCACCGGGACCGAGGGCGCTCCGCTGACAACGCCGGAAAAACCACGCTGCGTTCTTTGAGGGCCCTTTTGGGCGTCCCGGCCTAGCCTTCCCGTGGCATCCGGAGCCGGGGCAGGGGCGGGACGCAGGGGCCGGGCCCTTCCGCCCGGAGTCCGCAGCCCCCGTGACGTGCACAGCGAGCAATGAGCGGTCGCCGCCACCGCGCAGCATAGCCAGGACGGACCAGACCAACTGAGACGGCGAGTGAATCGGACCAGATCATGTGAGACCGGGAACAGATCACCAGAGATGGGGCAGCCGGTTCGGGCAGCAGTTGGCGATCTTGAAGTTCGTGGATGTTCACGAGAAATACGGACAGCAGATGTTCACCACTTCGGGAGGCACTGTGGTCGGTGTCTGTTCGATGTTCACGAGAATGGGCAGCACAGCTGTGCCATGCAGGAACTCGGCATAACGCTCCCCCTATGAAGCGACGAGACGCGATTCTGGTCAACAGACGAACGTTGCTGGGCTGGGCAGGTCGGGGCGGCTGCCACGGCTTGTCCAAGGTCCCGTGCTGTCCGCGCCGTATTTTTGCTCCGGGGCGGGCGCTGGCCCCGGCCACGCGCCGCGGTCGGTGCCACCGACCTGTGGTGATGCATCGAGTGATGTAACGCGCCGCGGGGGTCCGGCGCAGAGAAGGGTGGGTCGGTGGTCACTGGCCCTGCGGACGCGAGGCGGGTCCCCCCCCGTGCCAGCCTCTCGCTCCACGCCTGACGCGGGCGGAACATCCCCCGATGCCGCCCGCGTCACAAGACCCTCGTGACGACCCTCGCCAGGTGGCTACCGGTCCGCAGACAAACGAGCCGCAGGGTGCCAACAAACCGCGCTTCTACGCTGCCACGCGCGGCCTCTTGGGAAGAACCGGTGCTGCGTTGCCCAACGTTGTCCGCCACGCCCTCGGCCCGCTTACCTCGTGCCTCGCCCTGACGTCCGCCGGCGTCCAGATCATCGTCCGCGACACCAGCCCCACCCTTCCCCAGCCTCGCCCCCCGACCTCACCACCGGCACGGGCGGCTTCGGCTGGCCCCTCCTGCAATGCCTCAAACACCAGTTGCGCACCCCCAGCCGGACGGCAAGGAAGTCCACGCCCTCATGCCGTGATGACGGCCACCCCCGGACAGTGTGGGAGGAGGTTGTGCCCCACGGCTGCACGGGGAGGTGGCTTTGGTGTTCTCATGGCTGGTCGGTGCTGCGCGGTGTAGCGTCGTGGGCAGTAGTCGTGGTTCCGAAGTCTCGTTCGCCCGTGATCGCCATCGCGGGCGTTCTTGCTGTTCAGCTTCTCCGGACCAGGGCGATCACCTCCGGAGCCCGTCGTCCGATGCCTCAAACGCTACGCTGCCCGGGAGGTCTTTCACCTGATCAGGCCCGCACAGTCATGCCCCCCGTCATAGGGGCAGCAAGGGCATCGATGTCGCGCGGGGCGCCCTTGTGGACAGGCTGCGAGAATATTTCCGCAGGTATTCGTTGGGATTGGATCCCGCCAAGGGAAACAAATTCAACGTAGGCGAGATGCAGACCGCTTTGCGGGTCGAAACGGAGCGCGGCGTTCAGCTCACCCGAGACAGCAGTGGCGACCTGGAATGGTACGACCAAAAGGGGCAAGGCTACGATGCGGTCGGCAACTCGCCGTCCCAGTACTTGGATGTCACCAAGTTCATGGCCTCGATCAGGGCGCACATCCTCAAGACCGACAACAAGGGCAGGCTGGTTTCCTTCATTCCCGTCGATGTCAACACCTACACCGTGCAGCAGATCAACGACATCAAGGCGGCCATAGCCAACCTGTCAGCGGCTGATCAGGCAAGAATCTTCTTGGTCGGCGACCACAGCTGAGACCGGCTCACCTACAGTGTGGCCGTGGGCGGCTTCGTGCAAGCTGCCGCCCACGGCCACGACCATGCGGGATGCCGTGCAGCGCTAGCTGTTGCACGGAGAACACGGGAAACTCAACACAGGTGGGACGGTGCCCGGCGTGACGAAGATCATTAGCCTTGCAGATGATGACGCGACCCCTGAGATGAACTGGTTTGCCACGAGCTGGCTGTTCGAACGGATCGCCGATTTTGTTCTCGAGCGCGTTGACGACGAGCGGATCCGAGAGGACTTGAAGAGAGATGTGCTATCCGGATACTTGTTCATCCGAGGCATTCCCGAGCCGTTCCAGGAGAGGGTACTGAAGGCACTGCGTGACGACTTGCCGAAGTTCGTGGACGATGTAATCTACCCGCCGTCGGTGACTGTGAACATGGATAACCCTCAAGAATTCATCGATCGCGCGAAGTCGCTGTCTTCGATGGCTGCGAGAAGGCTGGACAGTCGCGGCTCGCAGCCTTGAACCGGTGGATCCTGTACGGTTCGCCTCCCGCTTCACCCGCACTGAACCCGCACCGCTCACCGCTGACGTCTTCCAGACGGTGTCATGGATATGGAAGAACGGACCTGCCGTCGGACAACGTCCCCGACGAGACGCGTTCCCGAGATGCGTCTACCCGGCGGGACGGGGGAGGTTTGGCGAACGTCCCGACCCTTGACGTCGTTGGGGAGTCGTGAGATGTCGGACCGTGGGCGGGTGAGCGAGACGACGGCCAAAACCCTGCAATACCGCTGTGACGGGCCAGAAGACGCCCCGGTCCTGATATTGGGCCCGGCCCTCGGTACCACGCGGCACAACTCGGCGCGCTCACAAGGGAAGAAGCCGATCGCCATGAAAGCCTGGTGGAAGGCGAGTTCGGCCACAATGTGAGGCTGGAACAGGAACGCGTGCGCTACCACCGGCTCGAGGAAGCCCTGAACGACCTGCACCACGATCCACAGTGATCAACTGCCGCACCCACGGACGGGACTGTCTGATCGGTGGGTCTTCCAAGGCAGCAGGCCGCTGACCGCAGGAGCGCGCTGATCCTCGTCCGGTGGTCGGGACCAAGGCCCCGCCATTCGCTGGCCGTCGGTGAATCCTGAGGGCTGAACGTGATGTCGACCTTCGCGATCCGTTGTGGTCGGCCAGAGTCAGATTCAGAGCGTTCCATGAGCTGGGATTGAGAATGTTCTGCGGGCCTGGGTGGGTGCCTCTGAGCGTGGGGAGGATCGGTGGGTGCTGACCCGGGCCGGGGTCTGACTCACGAGAACTCTGACCGCGGTGTCCTACTCACGCTGTGTCGACCGCTGACCGGGGATGGTGCGTTGCTGGCACCGGGTCGGCCGGGTGTGTCCCGATAGGGGCCTGCCGACTAGGCGTCGTCACAGTTCTGACCGCCCGCGCGGTCCGGTGCCGGCTACGCGATGCGCCATCGGGTCGGAAGGTGAACGAACATGACCGCTACGTCCTTAACCCCGCGTACTCGCCGACGCCGGCCCACGGGGGAGGTGGTCCTCGGAGTGGACACGCACCGGGACGCTCATGTGGCTGCCGTGCTCTCCCCGGTGGGGGCGCTGATCGGCACCGAAGAGTTCCCGGCCACCGCGGTCGGATACCGCGAACTGCTGAAGTGGACCAGGGTGCTGGGCACGGTGCGGCGGGCCGGAGCGGAGGGGACCGGCTCCTTCGGGGCGGCCCTGTCCCGATACCTGCTGACCCAGGGCGTCGAAGTGCTCGACGTAAACCGGCCCGACCGGACCGACCGCCGCCAGCGCGGCAAGTCGGACCCGCTCGATGCCCAGAACGCAGCCCGGGCGGTGCTGAGCGGGCGGGCGCGCGCCCAGGCCAAGTCGGGCGATGGACCGGTGCAGATCGCCCGGATGTACAAACTCGCCAAGGGCTCGGCAGTCAAGGCCCGCACCCAGGCGATCAACCAGCTCAAGGCTGTCCTCGTGAGTGCCGACCCGAACCTGCGGGAAGAACTGGCCAGGCTGAACAATTCAGAACTCTTCCGAACCTGCGCACGGCTCGCCGACGACAGCAGGAACGACGAGGGCGACGAAGAGGAGGTACTGCAGGCTACTCGCATCACCCTGTGTCTGCTGGCCGGGCGAATCGGGCAGCTCAGCGAGCAGATCCAGGACTTGGAAGGCCGCCTGGCCCGGCTCGTGGAACGCCACGCTCCACAGTTGCTCACTGTGGTGGGCATCGGTCCGGACACGGCCGCCATATTGCTGATCACGATGGGGGACAACCCGGACCGCCTGGGCAGTGAGGCATCCTTCGCCGCGCTGTGCGGGGTCAGCCCCATCGAGCGTTCCTCGGGCAGCCGACAGTACCGTCGCCTCAACCGCGGCGGCGACCGGCACGCCGCCCTCCACCGGATCGTGCAGACCCGCCTGCGCTTCGACCCACGCACCCAGGACTACTACGAGCGCCGCATCAAAGAGGGAAAGACCCGGCGCGAAATCGTCCGTTGCCTCAAACGCTACGCCGCCCGGGAGGTCTTCCACCTGGTCAGACGCACACAGTCATGCCCCCCGTCATAGGGGCAGCTGTGAGATGTGGGAGCGTGACCGGGTGAGCACGACGGCGACGAAACACCTGCAATACCGCTGTGACGGGCCAGAAGACGCCCCGGTCCTGATCCTGGGTCCCTCACTGGGTACCACATGGCACAAGTGGGACCGCCACCAGCCCGCGGGCCGATGACTCTAGTAGGCGGTCGACCGGCGCATGCCGGAATTCCATATTGCGCATTTTATCCCGTGCCTTACTTCCCCTGAGGCGCTCGGGGGGCGTGCGGTGGGGCCGCTCCGCCTTTCCACGGCGGAGCCGTCGCTCCGACCGCTGCTGGCAAGGCTCGCGGCTCTGCCGCCCCTGACCGGCCCGGGCCCGATAGCCCAAGATCGCCATCTCGTGGGGGTGCGCCGGTGCTCGGGAGGGAAGCCTTCGAGCATGATCTGTGCAGGGAAGACCGGGTCGGACACGGTTCCGGTCTCGTGAGCCCGGTGTCCGCCCGCGGTGAAGCGGAGGCGGTCTGTGAAGGCGGCGCCTTCGACAGGCCTGCTGACAACACATCAATCGCCTTGCGGCTCTGCCCTTTTGACGACCGCCACGCTGGGGATTCAGTTCCCTGGCCAGTCATACACCTGCGTCAGCGCCGTCGCAGGAGCAACGCAGCCGGAGCCGGAGCCGCAGCCGGAGCCGCAGCCGGAGCCGACGGATGCGTGCCGCCTGGGCTACGACCGGCGGCGAGGTTTGCCGTGCTTGCCGCCCTTGGGGGCGCCGGAACGGCTGCGTGGGTTCTTGCCGGTCGACTTACCGGCTGCGGGCTTGCGCTGTGCGCCGGCCTTGTCGGGGCGCTTGCCCTTCGGCTCCGCCGGGGTCTGGGGGCGACCCCGTGTGCTGTTGACGGTCCGCCCGCGGACGATCCCGATGAACTGCTCCACCAGGTCGGTGGTTTCGTCCTCCGGCCACGACAGCGCGACGCTCGACGTGGGGGCGTCCGTGACCGGCCGGTACGTGAGGTCCCTGCGATGGTGCAGGCGGGCGAGTGACTGCGGGACGACGAGGAGTCCCACCCCAGCTGCCACCAGTTCGACGGCGTCGGCCGTCGTGGCGGGGCGCTCGATCGCGGGCCGCCCGGGCGGATGCTCCCAGTCGAGGGTGTCGTCGAGGGGGTGCAGCACGATGTCGTCGGTGAGATCCTCCGCGGACACCTCGTCGACCGCCGCCACGACGTGGTCCTTCGGGACCACGACCACCGTCGTCTCGGTGTAGAGGGGGATCGCGCTGAGGGTCGTCCGGTCGACCGGCAGTCGTACGAAACCAGCATCGGCGCCGCCGTCCCGCAGCACATCACAGGCCTCCGCGGCGGGCACCTGGATGAGGGTCAGTGGGACTTCGGGCAGCCGCTCGTTCCAGATTCGCACCCACTTCGTGGGCGTCACTCCCGGGACGTACGCGAGCCGGAACGAAGGGGTTACATCCGAGCCTGTCACTCCGCCAGGTTACCGGTCGTGGTCAAAGGCAGCGCACACGCTCGATATCCTTGACATCATGACGTCGCACAAGACCACCCAGACGATGAAGCCCGCAACCGCGGCGAAGAAGCTGGGTGTGTACCTCGAAGCCACCCCCGCCGAGTTCCGTGAGGGTGTCGTCTCGCGCACCGAGCTGGACGCGCTGCAGGCCGATCCGCCGGAGTGGCTGCGGGAACTGCGACGTAACGGACCGCATCCCCGGCCGGTGGTCGCGGCGAAGCTGGGCATCTCCATCTCGGGTCTCGCCCGTGGCGGAGTCACGGACGCCCTCACCACGGAGCAGATCGACGCGCTGAAGAGGGAGCGTCCCGAGTGGCTGGAGCGGGAGCGCGCCACCCAGGCCGAGGTCCGCAAGGAAGCGGTGCGCATCAAGGAGAAGAACGCGGAGCGAGGCGACCAACCCGGGGGACCGCGTTCCTGATCTCCATTCCCCGACGATGCCGCGTGTGCTCGACAGTGGCATCCTGAACCCGCCTTGTCCCGTCCGTCACCGTCGTCGTCCGGGATGCCATCAGATCTTTGGCGCACCATGTGTGACTGATGTGGCCTGGTGATCTCGGCAAGTCCCAGGGCACGGAAGCTGTTTCGGGGTGGACCGGACACCGACGGGGTGCTGCGGGCTGACTTGTGCCATGGAACTCATGGTGTCGGTCAAAGACGGTGAGTTATGGGCGGACGACTCCGGAGGGGACGGGCTGCCGCTCGTCCTGCTGCACCCCGGGGGTCGGTGACTCCAGCATCTGGGAGAAGATCATGCCGCCCCTTGTGGAGCGGCACCGGGTGATCCGCTACGACGTGCGCGGCTACGGGCGATCACCACAGCCCACCGCGCGGTATTCGCTGGTCGAGGACCTGGTCGCGGTCCTCGACCACTTCGAGCTGAGCCGGGTGGTTCTGGTCGGCTCCAGCATGGGCGGCGCAACGGCGGTGAGTCTCGCGCTCAGCGACCCCGCGAGGGTCGCGGCGCTCGCCCTGTTCTGCCCGGGCGCCACCGGCAATCCCCGTCTTGCCTCAGCGACCTTCATGGCCGAGGCCGAGGTGCCGGCCAAGGCGGGAGACATGGACGGTCTGGTGGCCTTGAGCCTGCACACCTTCGCGGCAGCCGGAGTCGACGACGATGCGGAAGCCGCCGCCCAGTTGCGGTCGGCGATCCCGGCGTGGTTCACCAACTATCCGTACCAGGTGCCGGACGCCCCAGCCTTCGACCGGCTCGGCGAGCTGGTCGCGCCGTGCGTGCTGGCGTTGGGGGAGCGGGACCAAGCCGAGGTGGTCCGGTGCAATGAGGAGATGGCCGCGCGCATTCCCGGCTGCAGCCTGGTGAGGATGCGGCAGTGCGACCACCTGCCGTCGTTGCGTGAGCCGGAGACGGTCGCCCGGCTGGTACTGGAGCTGAGCGACGACCTGCGTTAGGACGCTCTTACTGTCTGGTCGGTCTTACTGCCTGGTCAGTCGAACGCACGCTGATCGCCGGCGCTTCAAGCGGGGGGAGTGGTCAATGCGGCCTCTCACTCAACGAGGCTGCCGCTGCGCCGACTTGTTCGCTGATCTCTTGGTCGAGCCGGTCAACGAGGAGCATCGCCACATCGTCCGCGAGGCGACCCTCGGTGTGGCGGACCAGGTCCCGGTGCAGTTGCTCCAGGAACTCCGGCGGGGTGCGAGCGTGCGCCGCTTCCATGGCCTCGGTCAGGGCGAAGAAGTCATTGGCACTGTTGCGGGCCTCGATCACGCCGTCGGTGTGGAGCAGCAGACGGTCGCCGGGCACGAACGGATAGCTGTCCGGTTTGGCCGGGGGACCCGTGATGAAGTCCTCCAGGCCGAGGGGCGGCAGGGCGGAGGTGGGCACCAGGGCCTGCGCCTTGCCCTGGTGCAGCACCAGTGGCGGCGGGTGGCCGCGGTTGACCAGTTGGACCACGGGTTCGTCCGTCACCTGAGCCACGAGCGCGGTGACGAAACCCTCCACCTGGGCCTCCGGATCGAATGCACCAGGTATGGCGCACTCCCGTCGCAGCGCGGCCGCGCAGTGGTTCATCACCTCCGCCAGATCCTCTTCGTAGTGCACCGACTCACGGAAGGCGCCCAGCACAGCGGCTGCCGCGCGTACAGCAGGCAGTCCCTTGCCCCGGACGTCCCCCACGATCATCCGGACCCCGTACGGGGTCTGCACGGCCTCGTACAGATCACCGCCGATCTGCGCCCCCGCCTCAGCCGCGAGATACATGCTGGCCGCCCGCAAAGGGCCCAGCCGGGCGGGTACCGGCCGCAGCAGCACCCGTTGTGCCGCCACGGCGATCCGGTGGATCTGGTCGAGCTCGCTCTGCCTGCGAGTACGCACCGCACTACTCGTCGTAACGCTGGCTATGGACACCAGGAGCAGAGCCAGCAGATTGCTGTACACCTGCTGCGTGCCCCACGCCTGGTTGTAGGTGGCGGTGGTGATGCTGACGGCCAGCGCGACAGCCGCCGCCGAGATGGTGCCCTTCGGGCCCATCGTCACTGCGGCCAACGCGGGCGTCGCGGTGAGGAGGGGACCGGTGTACAGAAAGTGCGCAGGCGAGAGCTCGATTCCTACCACGAGCAGTGCGATCGTGAACGGTACGCACTGCGCGAGTGCGAAGAGGATCCGGCTATGACCGCCCACCCCCATTTGCGGAGATGAGCGGGAGAGAGACCGCATGGGTACAGCCTGACTCGTTGAAGCTCAGCGATCCACTTGTCGCTTTATGGCCTCGCGGGCGTTCGGTGATCCGTGGTCGCCTGGGCGCAGGTGATCGCGGCGCTTGCTGTCCCTGCTCACCCTGGCGCGGCGACGCCGACCAGGCCTGGGCTCGGCGACCTGTCGGCGGTGGCTGCGGCCCGGTCCGCGGGTCACCGGGCGGCCATGGCACCCACGCGCCGGACACCCTTGATGGCATTGCGAGCGCGCGTGTCGGTAGGGGCCTGCGCCTCGGACAGCAGCAAGGTCCGCTCGACGCGGTCCGCGGCCCAGACGTCCACGACTCGGCTGTCCTCCTCGCTCAGCGTCAAGGGACCTGGCTCGCGGTTCATGGCGACGTATTCTCCCATCGCGCGAGCGGCCCCCCAACTGCTGGGATTTTCCCAGGAGTTGTGGTTGCCGCCTTCCGCCTCAGACACGGCGGCGATCCCAGCACGGCGTGATGTGGTTCCGGCCGACCGTGCCCCTAGTCGGTGTCCGTCGCTGCCAGCACAGCGATCCGGCGGCCGTCGGGGGGGAGGGCGGCGATGCCGTAGTCGTCGCCGATCTCGTTGTGGAACCAGTCCGCGTCGGCCTCGAAGTGGAACCATGTACTCCGTCGAGCGTGATCTTCCACCTCCTGCGCGCTCGCGTCCGCCGGAGCGCCGCCGAGCCCGGCCATGGATCGCCATGCCGCCAGTCGGCCGTAGGCGCCGAGCGCGCGCGTACGTGGTGTCGCCTTGCGCGGCGCGCTGTTCGGCCGTGCCCCATACGCGACTTCCGAGATCATCTTTCGCGTCCATCACGGCCCGTCACCTTGGAGCCGCGGGGATCGGTAGCCGACCGCACTCCCACCGCTGTCGTCTTCGTCGCCGTCCCCGAGCCGCTCGGCCTCCGCCAAGTGGGAAACCGAACAGAACTCCACGATGAGCCGATCAGTACCGCCACCCAACCAATCCATGGTCGGCGGGAGGGGCCAGGGCACGCGGGACCTTGGTGGTGTCCTGCGGTAGGGGCGCCGCGGGAGGCGAGGGACAATCCCCTCATGACGCACTCCGCCCCCGCCTCCCCCAACGATGACGGCTACCTGCTCGACAACGCTCAGCCCGAGGCGGGCACCCGCTTCGATGCGCTGAGCGAGCTGTTCGACCCATCGACCTTCCGTCACATCGAGGACCTGGGGATCTCCCCGGGCTGGCGGTGCTGGGAGGTCGGGGCGGGCGGCTCCTCGGTGGTGAGTTGGCTGGCCGAACGGGTCGGGCGGACCGGCCGGGTACTGGCGACCGATATCGACATCTCCTGGGCCTCCCGGGCGGCGGGCGGCGTCATCGAGGTGCTGCGTCACGACGTGGGCCAGGACGAGCCGCCCGAGGGCAGCTTCGACTTCGTGCACGCCCGGTTGGTGCTGGTGCATGTGGCCGATCGGGAGCAGGCTCTGCGTGCGATGGTCGGCGCGTTGCGGCCGGGCGGGTGGCTGCTGGTGGAGGACGCCGATCCGGCGCTGCAGCCGCTGATCTGCCTGGACGAGTACGGGCCCGAGCAGGCATTGGCCAACAGGCTGCGGGCCGGATTCCGTTCGTTGCTGGCGGCCCGTGGTGCCGACCTGGCGTACGGGCGCAAGCTCCCCCGGCTGCTACGGGAGGCGGGACTGAGCGATGTCACCGCGGACGCCTACTTCCCGATCACCTCGGCGTCCTGCGACGTCCTGGAGGCCGTGACGATCCGGCATGTGCGCGACAGGCTGGTCGCGGCAGGTCTCGCGACTGACGAGGAGATCGACCTGCACCTCGCGAACGTCACGTCGGGCCGCCTCGACCTCGCCACCTCCCCGATGATCTCCGCGTGGGGCCGCCGCCGGTAAGGGACCACCGTCCGCGGTACGGCAGTGGACTCCGCTGCCGTACGGGGAGGTGGGGACTGGTAGCGCACAGCGCACCGTGACTCCTTCGAACCCGGCCCCGGCGCACTTCACTCCCGAACTGCTCAAGCCAACTCCCGTATCACCGGAGTCAGCCACCGGCGATACGCCACCGCGTCTCCCCGCAGCGCCCGACCCACCACCACATGCCCTGCGGACACCCGCCAGCCGACCACACCGGCGACCGGCAACTCCGTCACCTGCAGCTCGAACGAACGGGCCCTACGACCGATCTCGACCTCCACAGCCCGGACGAGGTCTCCCTCACGGCCGCGGCGATCACCACGCCGCATGGCATCCGCGTCCTCACGACCCCGGGCGGAACTCCATCGCACGGCATCGGCGAAACACGCCCGGACCAACACATCGAGTTCCCGGCCGTCCCCGAACCTTGGGTCAGGTGCGAAGAACCCCCGCTCGGGTCCCTCCTGACGCATCAACTCCCGGTCCCACCAACGGGCCCACTGCACCGACGCCTCCGGAACGGCAAGCGGTGCAAGGCTCGGCCAGGCCTCGACCGCGGGCACCAACGGTGGCACATCGACATCCGTGGCTGGCTGCAGACCAGCAGCATCACGCACGAACAACCCGATCAGGAGACCGCGCGGAGACCCACTTCGAACCTGCCAACCAGACGATCCCGCGAATCGCATGTGGAAAATCCTCTGCCTCTGCTGCCGTCCGGACCACCAGATTTCCAGTTCCCGAGGAGCGCGCTGACAGGCCGTCGCTCCCCGCACTCCCCATGCGGCGCGTTCCTCGGGGGGTGAAGGCCAGTGCGCGTTCCACCTGGGGCAGGGATTGCCGCACTTCGGCCGCGGTCAGTAGGAAGTTGCCGCACCAGACCGGGAGTTGGGCGGCGCGGTCCGGGCCGATCGCATGGAAGAAGGAGGAGATCGGGTACTCCTTGGAGTGGACGCAGTAGAACCCCGTGTCGGGGCCGGGCTGCCGTGCCCAGACATCGTCGGTCACCCAGAAGGGATCGTCCCCGACGCCGTAGCAGGCGTCATCGATGTGCCTGCCGGCACAGGTCAGTTCTGTGAACGAAAGCAGCGCCTGTGATTCCGGACTCCGGCGGTCAGCCCCGCCGAATGTCCGCCACCACGTCCGGTAGTCCGGCAGCGGCGCCCCCCGCCAACGCTCCCAACGCTCTTGTGCCTTCGGCTCGGCGCGTTCCGTCTCGATGGCACTCAGAAAGCGCGGTGCCAACTCCGCGATGACCACGTCCTCGTGAGCGGTGATCATCCATGCCCCGGTGAACCCCATGCGACGCACGCTACGCGGCAGCACTGACAATCGGGGGCCGCGCACTGCGGCTTCGGCCGGTTCCGGGATGCGGCCGGTGGGTGATCGCAGTGGCGGTAGGGAGGGGGCCATGACGATCACTTCTGTGGTTCTTCGGCGGCGCGTGGATGACCTTGAGTCGGCTACGGCCTTCTATGAGCGACTGACCGGTGAGGCGGCGTCCCGGTTCCGGTTCGCCGGCCTGGAGCTGGCAGCCGTGGGCTCGTTACTGCCGTTCAGCGGGCCTGCGGAGGTAGCGGGGCGGTCCGCCAGGGCGGCGGCCGCCTTGTCCGTGGTGGATCTGGATGCCGCAGTGGCGGAGTACGCGACTTTGGGGGCCGGGGTGATCGCCGCTCCCGAGAGCACACCGAACGGGCGCAGGGCCGTGGTGCGGCATCCGGACGGTGGGGTCTTCGAGTACGTCGGCAAGTGACCTGGAGAGAGGAGCTCCGGGGCGGTTGCGGAGGGGAAGACAGGGCTCGCTCCGGTGGATCGGCTAGGGAGAGTTTCCGGCGGCCCGCGCGGAGGGTGGGGGCAGTGGTTGTTCGGCCCAGATGATCTTGCCTTGGGGGGTGTAGCGGGTGCCCCACCGTTCACAGAGCTGGGCGATGAGGAACAGGCCGCGTCCGCCTTCGTCCTCGGCGGCCGCGTAGCGCAGGTGTGGTGCGGTGCTGCTGGTGTCGGCGACTTCGCAGATCAGGCTGCGGTCGCGCAGTAGGCGTACCCGGATGGGGCCGGAGGCGTGGCGGACGGCGTTGGTGATGAGTTCGCTGAGGATCAGCTCAGTGGTGAAGATCGTCTCTTCGTCCAGGTTCCACTGCGCCAGCTGCCGGGTGGCCTTGGCGCGTGCGCCGGCTACGGCGGCGGGATCGCAGGGCAGTTCCCACTCGACGATCTGGTCGGCGGGCAGGCGGCGGGTGCGGGCGACGAGTAGCGCGATGTCGTCGCTCTGGTGGGTGGGCAGTAGTGCGTCGAGCACCGCCTCGCAGGTTTGCTCGGGTGTTCGGCCGGGGTGTGCCAGGGCGGCGCTGAGGGTCTTCATGCCGGTGTCGATGTCACGTTTGCGGCTCTCGATGAGACCGTCGGTGTAGAGGGCCAGGGTGCTGGCCGGTGGCACATGTAGTTCTGCGGCCTTGAAGGGCAGGCCGCCCAGACCAAGTGGCGGCCCGGCGGGGACGTCGGGGAATTCCACAGTGCCGTCGGGGTGGACGAGGGCCGGTGGCGGGTGGCCGGCTCGGGCCAGGTTGCAGATTCCGGTGGTGGGGTCGTAGATCGCGTACAGGCAGGTGGCGCCGACGATGGCGGCTTGTTCGTCCGCGGCCGACGTCTCCTGGTCGATGCGGCTGACGAGTTCGTCCAGGTGGCCGAGCAGTTCGTCGGGCGGCAGGTCCAGGGTGGAGAAGTTCTGTACCGCTGTGCGCAGGCGGCCCATGGTGGCGGCGGCGTGCAGGCCGTGGCCGACCACGTCACCGACGACGAGGGCGACGCGGGCGCACGGTAGGGAGATGACGTCGAACCAGTCGCCGCCCACTCCTGCCTGGGCGGGCAGGTAGCGGAAGGCGATGTCGAGGGCGTTCTGTTCGGGCAGACCGTGTGGCAGCAGGCTGTGCTGCAACGTGACGGCCATGGCGTGCTCTCGCGTGAAACGGCGTGCGTTGTCGATGCACACGGCGGCACGGGCCGCCAGCTCCTCGGCCAGGGACAGGTCGTCCTCCTCGAAGGGGTCGCTGTCCTGAGTTCGCCAGAAGTTGACGACTCCCATCAGGATGCCCCGAGCCTTCAGCGGAACGGTGATCATCGAGCGGAAGCCGTAGTCAAGGACCGCTTGGGTGTGCTCGACGTCCCCTGTGCGCCAGCCGGTGGAGGCCCGCAGATCGGGGACGATCACGGGGTGCCCGTCGGTGAAGCCGGTGGCTTGCGGGGTGGTTGCCGCGAAGGTGACCAGCTCGCCCGCCGGGTACAGGGGGTGGTCGTCCCGGATGCCGCTGACCGCGACACGGCGCAGCTGGGCCGCTTGGCTGCCGCTCCTCCCCACCCGGGGCTCCTCACCGCGCAGGACCGGCTCGGCCAGGTCGACGGTCGCGTAGTCGGTGAACCGCGGGGCGGCCACCTGGGCTAGCTCCTCGGCGGTCCGCTTGATGTCGAGGGACGTGCCGATGGCCATGCTCGCGTTGTACAGCAGCCTGAGACGACTGCGCGCGACCTCGGCCTTCCCGGCGAGCGCGCGTAGTTCGGTGGAGTCCCGCAGTGTGGCCACGCTGCCGCGGGGGCCGCCCCGGCGATCCGTCGGCCGGTTGTTCACCGCCAGCAGCCGGTCTCCGACAAGGAGCACCTCATCGGTGGCCACGCGTCGGGAGAGAAGCAGCTCGGCCATGCGGGGGTCCAGGTCGAGGGCGGTGACGTTGTGTCCCTCCACATCCGTGGACAAGCCCAGGAGCCGCCGCGCCTCGTCGTTGGCGAGCAGGACCTGGCCGTCGCCGCCGACGATGACCACGCCTTCGCGCACCGCGTGCAGCACCGCGTCGTGGTGCTCGTACATCTTGGTCATCTCGGTCGGGCCGAGGCCGTGGGTCTGCCGCCGCAGCCGCCTGCTGACCAGCGCGGTTCCGCCCGTTGCCAGAGCGAGGGCGACGGCACCGGCGCCAACGACGACCGGCAGCTGCCGGTCGACCGCACTGCTCACCCCGATGGCCTTCATCCCGGCCGAGACCATGCCGATGACTTTGCCGTGGGCGTCCGTGATCGGAACAACCGCCTGGACCTCCACGCCCAGCGGACCGTGGACGGTCTCGACGGTGGTGCGGCCGGCCTGCGACGGTGCGATGGTGCCGACGAACTTCTTCCCGATCTCCTCCGGCTTGGGGTGTGTGTAGCGGATGCCGTCGCGGTTCATCACGACGATGAAGTCGACCGCGCCCCGCTTGCGGGCGGCTTCGGTCCGTGGCTGGAGTACGGCACTCGGATTGGGGCCACGCAACGTGTTCTCCAGGCCGGGGGCGTAGGCGAACGCCTCGGCCGCAGCGAGCGAGCGGTCGCGCGCCGCTTGGAATCGGTCGCTGCGCGACTGGAGCAGTAGCGTGGTCACGGCGGCCACGACGAGCAGCAGGACGATCAGTACCTGCAGAACGAACATCTGACTGGCGACGCTGCTGATGCTCGTCACAGACCGCACACGCCGCGTCGACGGCACCCGCAAGCCGTGGCGCCACTGTTGCCGCTCACTTCGGCTACCTGGGCGCCACCCGGCGAACCAGCGGCCCGAGAGGCCCCAAGAACGGCCCCGGATTCGGCCCATACCCCATATCTACCCCACCCCCTTCCGCGGCGCGAACGACACGCGCTACGCACAGCGCCCGCTGTATGTCCGCAGGACCAGTCTTCCCACTCCGTCCAGGATGGGAGGAGTCGCCCCTCGGGTGTTGTCATGGACATCCGGTCGCTGTCAGGGCCCGCGACGGACAGCACACCCGAGCGTGCGAGCTCGTGAGATCAGCCCGCGCAGGCAGGTGCGATGTGGTTGGTCCGGCTCGGTGATCACCGCGGTATCCAAGATCGCCCACGCCTAGGCACGGCTGCGAAGCGCTGCCGCGGCACTCCACCGCGGGCCGGAGCGATACCGACGAAGCGATGGGCATCGGTCCGGCGGCGCGGGGCGGAGCACGCCACGCGCGCGGCGTGACCGTCCACAAGCGACTTGCCGAAACGGCAACAAAGGTGGCCGCGCTCGCACCGCGTGCCGCATGATCCGCGTCTGAGCGGTTGCACAGCTCGGGTCAGGGCCGTACCGACCTTGGCAGATGGCGGATCGATATCCCAGGAGGATGCATGTCGCAGCAGGCCACGGACGCAACTCATCGTCTGGTGTCCTCTCCCGCAGGCCGGATCCACCTTGTGGAACAGGGCACCGGGCCACTGGTGTTGCTGGTGCACGGGTTCCCGGAGTCCTGGTATTCCTGGCGCCACCAGCTACCGGTGCTGGCCGCCGCCGGATATCGCGCGGTCGCCATCGATGTGCGCGGGTACGGACGCTCCTCCAAGCCCGCGGACGCGGCAGCGTACCGGATGCTCGACCTGGTGGAGGACAACGCCTCCGTGGTGCACGCGTTGGGTGAACGGTCCGCGGTGATCGTCGGCCATGACTGGGGCTCGACCATCGCGGCCAACTCCGCCCTGGTCAGGCCGGATGTCTTCCATGCGGTCGGGCTGCTCAGCGTTCCCTACGCCCCGCGAGGCGGGCCGCGGCCCAGCGAGATCTTCGCACGGATGGGCGGCGACGATGAGTTCTACGTTTCCTACTTCCAGGAACTGGGCCGGGCCGAGGCCGAGATCGAACCGGACGTCCGCGGCTGGCTCGCGGGCTTCTACGCCGCCCTGTCAGCCGATACCATGCCCGCACCCAGCGCCCCCGACCCGCACTTCGTCAGCCGGGGTGAGACGTTGCGGGACCGATTCCCCGCCGGTCGGCTGCCCGGTTGGCTCAGCGAAGACGAACTCGACGTGTACGCGGGGGAGTTCGAGCGGACCGGTATGAGCGGGGCGCTCAGCCGCTACCGGAACATGGACCGGGACTGGGAAGACCTCGCGGAATTCGACGGCACCCCCATCACCCAGCCGTCCCTGTTCATCGGCGGCAGCCTCGACGCCTCGACCTCCTGGATGGCCGACGCGATCAACGCCTACCCAACAACCATGCCTGGCCTGCTCTCTTCGCACATCCTCGATGGCTGCGGCCATTGGATCCAGCAGGAACGTCGCGACGAGGTCAACCAGTTGCTGATCGACTGGCTCACCGCTCTACCCACCGCGTCCGCCTGAGATTCCGTACCCGGCCGCACTGCCGGTGGCAGCGTCCACCTGGCCGGTGTCACGTGCACGGCGGTCGAACGTATCGCGACAAGTGCCTGGCGCCACGCCGACCTGTCGTCTGAACAGTGTCCGCAGGTCGGTCCGGGTGCCCAGTCCGTACAACCGTGCCACGGCCTCCATGGGCGCGTCAGATGTCTCGAGCAGCTCTCGTGCCCGGTCGATACGGGCGGGGGCCGGCCTCCCCATTGCCGAACGCCCGAGGGGTTGGCGCCCGCGTATCGCCTGCATGCTGATGTCCAGGGCATCGAGTGGGACGCATCCGCTGACGGATACCGGCTACCGACCGACGCCGAGTGGGAGCGCGCCTGTCGTGCCGGTACGGCTGGCCCACGGTACGGGCACCTCGACGAGATCGCATGGCATCGCGGCAACTCGCACGAACGGATTCACGACGTCGGCGGCAAGCCACCCGACTCGTGGGGCCTGTACGACATGCTGGGCAATGTCCGGGAGTGGTGCTGGGACATCTACGACGCCGACGTCGATGGCAGCTATCGGGTGCTACGTGGCGGTGGGTGGTTTGACGAGCGCTGGAGCTGCCGGGCCTCGGTGCGGCGCCGTAGCCATCCGACCTTCCGGATCGACGACGTGGGATTCCGCATCGCGCGTTCCAGCTTGCGCTGATACGCGTGCTCATGGCACCTCAGCGGACCGGTCCGAGTGATCGTCCCGGGCACCCGCCGTGGTCCTCCGCTTCACAGGCCGCACCCGACTGATTCGGCGATTCTCGGGAATCAGTTCCTCCACCGTCAGTGAAAGGAGGGCCGCGTCGTATGGATGGCAGCGCCCCCCCGCACCCGCGTACATCGCCATATTGATCATTGCGGTCTTCAGCGTCGCCGGAATCATCGGCCTGATCACCAGCCACAAGGACAAGCGATAGCCGTCGGGCGGCTGTTGGGAGCCGACAGTAGGTTGTTGATCATCGTCAATCCCTGGCTCTTCATCTTCCCTTGACGGCGCCCGTCGAATCACCAAACTGCCGCTGAATTAACGAGGTTTGGTGTCGCTGAGCGCGGGGATTCGTCGTGGCAGACGGTTTTCCACGGCAGAGAGGACTCGACTGTGCGTGCGACCAGTGCGGTGAAGGTCAGGGCGGACCGGGCGATGGGCAACGCAAGGGAGTCGGTGGCACGCGCAGCAGCAGTGGGCAGTACGGAGATGACGACCGAGGCGCGGGTGGAGCAGGCGTGCGCAGACGCACGTGCGGCGGTCGAGGAGTTCCGCAAGTGCCTGGACGAATTCGAGTTCGCCCTCAAAAGGTAGCCGCGAATCGGCGCGGCTCCGCGGGGCCCGGCGCCGAAGGGGGGAGCGGCCGGAGGCTGTGTGCACGGGAGCGCGCCTCGGCGGGCGAGAGGAGGAGAGCCAGATGACTGCTGACCGCCATGGCGCAGCAGTGACCGAGGAACTGCGACATCGGGCGGGCACATTCGTCGACGGTCATGCCGGGTCGTGGGTCACCGTCGGAGACGACGGCACTTTGACGCTCGCCGGAGAACGTCAGCCCAGCCTGGTCCGGGCCGCGGCGGAATGGTTGGAGGAGGATCCCACGTACACGGTCGTGGACGTCAGGCTGGACCACCAGGCGGGCGAGCCCACCTGGACGTTGGGCCTGCGCCTTCACCACGCCGGTTCCGACGGGCCGTCGCCGACGTAGGTATTCGGTCGGCCCTGGGCGCCTCACCACGTTGAGCTCCGGCGATCCGCCGGGAAGGGGCTCCGGGCGATAATCTGGAACGCTCTGTGCGCATTACGGCAGGGAATTCGGATATCCGAGAGGTATGGCTGAATACTTCGCACACCATCACCACCAGCTGATCGGGGCTCGGCCCCGCTCCCACGTTGAGCAGGCGTACGAGTCCCTACAGCAACGCGCTGCGAAACCCGAGCCGCACCGCCAGTTCACCCTGGGCGTGCTGGCCGCCTACCAGTGGGCGATGGGCCGCGTCGCCGGCGCCCCGCTCACCGGTGCCCGGTGTGTCGGGGTGCCCGACCTGGAGCAGTTGACCTCTGAGATCGACACCGCAGTGGTCCAACTGGAGGACACCACGCAGCACAGTGCCACCCGCGACTTCGCACAAGGCGTTCACGACGCGCTGGTGTGGGTGTGCGGGCTCAGTGAAGACGAGGTGCTGACTCCCCCTGTCGGAGGAGCCTGGCCGGTGGGATTCGGCCACCGTCCTCGATTCCGTTGACCGTGTTGCCCCAAGGGCCAGGCGGGGCCGCCGCCGTGTCCGAACCGCTTCTCGACCGGACCGGCCGACGAGGCAGTCCCCGGGGCGCGGCGACGTGTACGAGGGTGAGGCGGCGAAACAGAGGCGGACGGATCGCCGGCAGAGGGAGCAGCGTGGGCACGAACAGCAGCGCGCAGGAGCGAGCGCAGCTCTCGATCGCAGCCAAGACGATCGAGGACCTCTACACGGCTTCCGCGCCGACGACGGTGCCGCGAGCTGGGGCACTCCTTCCTGTCCCGTGCGCCAGGCGAGCGCTTTCCGTGCGGCGCTCACTCCGTTCGAGGCGATCAACGGTGCTCGGAGACGGAGTGTGGGGAGGCGTTCTCGGGCTACGTGGTCCAAGCTGCGAATAACAGAAGACAGCCGCCGAGGGCGTCCACCATCGGTGGTGCGTTGGCGTGCGGTGCTGAGGGTGAATTCGTCAGCCCGTGGTGAGTTGGACGAGCTGCGAAGGGCGACCTGGGTGTGAAGGGTACGAACGCTGGGAGCGCCGGAGCCGTGCACCAGTACGAAGCGGTGGCAGGCACGCAAGCCGCTGATGCGACCGGCGGGCCGCTGTCGGGATGCGTGGCGCTGGTGACGGGCGCGTCCAGCGGCATCGGGGCGGCCACCGCCCTGGCGTTGGCCCGGCAGGGCGTCGCCGTTGCGTTGGCCGCCCGCCGCACGGAGCGTCTGGAGGAACTGGCCACTGCGATCCGGGAGCAGGATGGCGCGTGTGTTGCCCTTACCGCCGACCTGTGTGATGTGGCACAGGCGCGCCAGATCGTCGAGGACGCCGTGGATCGATTCGGGCGGCTGGACGTGCTGGTGAACAACGCCGGCTACGTCGCGATGGGCGCGTTCGAGGACGGTGACCCAGAGGACTGGGAGCGGATGGTCGACCTCAATTTCACCGCCGTTCTGCACAGCTCCCAGGCGGCGCTGCCACATCTGCTGCGCGCGGCGGCGCAGGGCCCGCGAGGTGTCGCCGATGTTGTGAACGTCAGCTCGGTCGGGGGCCGGGTGGTGCGTAAGAACAACAGCGTCTATTCGGCGACGAAGCACGCGGTGTGCGCGTTCAGCGAGGCCCTGCGCCAAGAGGTGACCGGGCGGGGTGTACGGGTGGGTCTGGTCGAACCGGGTCTGACCGTGACGGAGATGGCGACCGGCCCCGGATCCGCTGCCGCCCGCGGCATGCCTCAGAACGCATGGCTGCAGGCTGAGGACATCGCGCGCGGCATCACGTTCATGATCACTCAGCCGCCGCACGCCGCCGTCAACGAGATCATGATGCGCCCGACAGCCCAGGAACACTGACCGCCGCATCAGTTACATGTCATCGATATCGTCTGGCTCGGGCAGCACCGCGCACGACAGCGGTCCAGCGGTCGATCGGGCGCGAGTGAAGAATGATATGTGAAACATGCGGTGCGCGCATGGAGGTTGTGGCGGAAATCGATAGATTCGTCATTTAGTTGGTGGTAGCAGTTAACTCGTCTCTAGTGTGCCGACATGGCAACACTCCAGCCCTTCCGCTGCCTACCTTTGACGGTCCGGCTGCTCTTGATCAATCAGTTTGGTATGGATATCGGATCGTACATATTGATTCCTTATCTGGCCATGCACCTTGGTAAAGACCTCGGGCTGTCCGCTGCGGTTGTCGGCGCGGTTGTCGGAGTGCGCAACCTCAGTCAACAAGGACTGTTCATCCTGGGTGGCACCGCGGCTGACCGTCTGGGGGCACGCCGGGTGATCCCGGCCGGCTGTTTGCTGCGCACCACGGGTTTCACTCTCTTCGCGTTCGGCGGCGGTCTACCGATAGTGCTCGCCGCTTCCGTACTCAGCGGACTGGCGGGCGCACTGTTCTATCCCGCGGTACGCACCTATATCACTCTGGAGGCGGTGGACCGCAAGGCGGAGGCGTTCGCGCTACTCAACGTGGCCAGCACCACTGGAGGGCTGGTGGGACTGCTGGCAGGTGGGTTGCTGCTCCTGATGGATTTCCGGGTCTGCGCGCTGAGTGCCGCCGCCGTGTTCGCCGTACTGACGATCGCCCAGCTGGCCGCGCTGCCGGCACGTGAAGTCGCCCTGGCTCACGGGAGTATCTGGAATGACTGGCGCGAAGTACTCGGTAATCGTTGGTTCTTGGCCTTCGCGATCACGATGGTCGGGATGTTCACCCTGGAGAACCAGCTCTATCTGCTGCTGCCGGATGGGGCTCGGCGAATTTCGGGGTGGGACGGCGCGGTCTGCATCCCGCCTGCCCTGGGTACCATCGCCAATCTGGTGTTCCAGTTGCGGATCACCCACGCTGTGCGGATCCGGGGAGGGGCGGCACGGTGGGTGGGGCCGGGACTCGCACTCATGGGGTTGGGGTTCGTGCCACCGGTGCTGGTTGTCGGCCTTGGGGAACCCGCTGACGCGCATGACGCGGTGCTGCGGATACTACCGCTGTCGGTCGGAGCGCTTCTGCTCTATGCCGGGGTGATGGTGGCTCAACCGTGCGTGATAGAGCTGGTTCCCAAATTCGGCCGCGAAGACCTTACGGGCACGCACTTCGGGATGTTCTCCGTCTTTTCCGGTATTGCGGCCGCCAGCGGCAACACCCTTGTGGGATGGGCCATGGATTCCGGTCAACACAGCGGACGAGCCTGGCTACCATGGGTATGCTGTCTGGGAATCGGGCTGCTCTCAGCGGCAGGTGTCACATGGCTCTACCGTCACCAGGCCCTGCCAGTCGACTACACCACCGCCCTCTCGACACCCACAGCGAGCTGAACTTCCGGCTCCATGCTGACAGTTCGCATGCTGCCGATGGCTTGGTGGTGCCATGATCAATGAGTGCTGGTCCACATAGAGAAGCTCGCGGGTATTCCGCAACTCCCACACCCCGTTCGGGTTCAGACGCCCTACGGAAGCGGAGTAGTCCGCTGGCGCGGTGATCCCGGTGATCCGGAGGGCTGGTACCACGTTGAGTGGACCGTCGACGAGGACATCGTCTGGGGAGGCAACACTCAGTGGGCTGCCACTGCCGGATCGGCGATCGGCCAGGAGGACAGCCGCGTCGTCCTACGCGGTCGGCTGACGTTCGTGGACACGGGCGGTGTTCTGAAATTGGGCGAATCGCAGATCTTGTTCGATGTCGCAGAACCACCCCCCGGAGACGTCGACGGCACCTGGGTGGAGATCCGCTGCGATGGACAGAAGGTCACGCTCTGGCCGTACCGGATCTGACGCCAACAGATCTATGGCAGACCCTTTTCGGCCGTACGGCCGGACGCGCTCAAGTTCACGTGATGTCGGAGCTGTCGTCAATCACAATGCGTCCGACCGCTGATCGAACCGTTGCTGCCGTCCTGGCCGTTGAGATCGCCGGGGCCTCCACCGGTGGCGGACCGAAACGGTGCTGGGTGCTGGAAGGCGCGATTGCTCTGCTGCGCTGGTTCCGCCGACCACGTATCCGCCGGGAGCGCCGCGACGACATCCACCAAGCGTTCGGCACCCTCGGCTGCGCCACCATCTGCTGGCGACGACTGAAGACCTCGTTTCGATCCCAGACAGACACCGAGGACAGGCACCGAGATGCGCCCCGTGCGAGGCAGCGCGCGCGGCGCTGCCCGACACGGGGCGCGGACGGTTCAGCGGGTCAGGGCACCGCCGTCGACGGGCAGCAGCACGCCGTGAATGTAGGACGCCTCGTCGCTGGTGAGGAAGAGCACGGCGTCGGCGACCTCTGCCGCGGTGCCGGGGCGTCGGGCGGGGTAGCTGCTCGCGGTCAACTGTTCCCACATCGGCATCTGCGCCGTGTTCAGCTCGGTGGCGGTCGGACCCGGCGCGATGGCGTTGACCCGCACGCCCTTGGGGCCGAGTTCTGCGGCCCACGACTTGGTCAGGGAGTGCAGCGCGGCCTTGCTCGCCCCATAGAGCGCGGTGCCCTCCTTGCCGTGGACGCCGCTGACCGAACCGATGTTGATCACGGCACCGGCGCCGCGTTCGACCATGCCGGGCACCAATGCGGCGGTGAGCAGGAACGGCGCCTTGACGTTGAGCCCCAGAGCCGCGTCGATCTGCTCCTCGGTGGCCTCCAGCAAGGATTGCGCGGGCAGGATGTGGGCCGCGTTGTTGACCAGGATGTCGATGCGCCCGCCCGCGGCGGCCAGCGCGTCACTGGCGAGGAGCCGGACGGCGTCGCCGGTGGCCAGGTCGGCCTTGACGAACTCGGCGCGCCCGCCCTGTTCGCGGATGCGGCCGACGACCTCCCCGCCGTGCACGGCGTCGCGACCGGTCACCACGACGAGCGCGCACTCGCGCGCCAGCGCCTCGGCGATCGCCCGTCCGATCCCGCCGGTGCCGCCTGTGACGAGGGCGTGGCGTCCCTGCAAACGTGTCATTTCGATCTCCGGATTCAGAACTGACGGCTATTCAGCCGCAGAAGTAGTGGTCTTCATCGAGGTCTGCTATCAGTCCGGGGCGCACCGGCCGCCACCCCAGCGAGTCCCGTGTCACCGTGCTCGACGACGGGTTGTCGAGCACGGCCGCGGCGCCGAGCCACCCGAAGTGGGCTCCCGCCTGTTGCGGCGGAACGCTCAGGACCGGCAGGTCCAGATGGCGGCCGATGGTCTCGGCGATGACCCGGAAGGACACTGCCTCATCACCGCCCCGTGCAGCCGCGACCCGGCCGGGGCCGCTTCCAGTGCCAGCCGGTACAGGCGCGCCGCGTCGAGTTCATGCACGGCCGGCCAGCGATTGGACCCGTCGCCGACGTGGGCGGAGAGGCCCTTCTGACGAGCGATGCGGATCAGGCGCCGGATGAAGCCGTGGGTGTCGTACGGACCGTGCACGGGCGGTGCCAAGCGGATCACCGGCGACCGTGCCCCGCGCTCGGCCAGTGCGATCGCCGCGTTCTCTGAGGGACCTCGCGGCGCCGAGGCTCCCTTCGGATCGAGCGCGAAGTCTTCCGTCCCGACGCGTCCCGACGCGTCCCGACGCGTCCCGACGCGTCCCGACGCGTCCCGACGCGTCCCGAGGTAAGGCCCGCGGTGCCCGAGGTGACCACGAATGGCGTACTGGAGTCTGCCAACGCGTCCGCGATCGCCTCGACGGCATGCAGGTCGGCCGCGCCCGCGGCGGCGTAGTCGGCGAAGTTGTGGATGAACGCCAGATGGATGACGCCGTCCGCCGCCGAGGCGGCCTTCCATGGGTCGTCGAGGTCGTCGAGGTCGTCGAGGGTGCCGCGGTGGGCCTCGGCGCCGGTGGCCGCCAGTGCGGCGGCGGACGCGTCGGAGCGGGCCAGGCCGACAAACGACCTCGTGTCCGGCCGAGCGCAGTTCGGGAACGACGAGGGAACCGATGTGGTCGGTCGCACCGGTGACAAAGACGCGCATGGATCGTAACTCTCTTCCTTGAATCGGGTGTTCGATGGACCGTCCGGCCGGTCCTTCCACCCTGCGCCCGCCGGGCGCCCGAAATCCAATGAATGTTCCGCATGTAGAAATACGCGTTGCGTATGACCGCATCTCATCAGCGCTCTTCGCGCGGCGGCGCCCGGCCGGCGCGGGTTTACCCTGAGGTATGCCCGACTGGTCGCCACGCCCGGTGGACCTCGACCTGCGGCTGGTGTGGTGCTTCGTCGTCGTCGCCGAGCATCAGCACTTCGGCCGCGCCGCCGAAGCCCTGCACACCACCCAGCCGTCCCTCAGCCGCCAAATCAACCGCCTTGAACAGCAGTTGGGCACCCGCCTGTTGGACCGCACGCCTCGGGGCAGCCGCCTGACCGAGGCGGGTGAGGTCTTCCTGCCACTCGCCGAGGCGCTGCTGCGTTCCGCTGTTCAGGCCGTGGAGCTCACACGGGCCGCGGACGAGCCAGAGCAAATCACCGTCGGGTACACCGCAGGCATCATCGTTACCCCGGCCGTGCGGGAGCTACGCCGCCGCAACCCCGACGCGGAGGTGCGAACCCTGCATGTGGCCTGGAACGAACCGCGCGCGGCACTGCTGGACCGCCGCGTGGACGCGGTCGTGGCCCGCATGCCGTTCGCGACCGACCACCTGCGCGTGACCGTCCTGTACGACGAGCCCCGCGTGGTGGTGCTGTCAAGGGAGCACCGCCTGGCCGGCAAGGAGTCGGTCACCCTGGACGACATCGCCGACGAGCCCCTGCCCCGGGTGCGCAGATCCGACCCGGCCTGGAGCGCCTTCTGGCGCGTCGACCCCCGGCCCGACGGACGCCGCGCGCCCGACGGCCCCTCGTCGAGGCCGTCGAGGACAAGTACGAGATCATCGCCGCCGGGCAGGGCGTGGCCATCTCCATCGCTCACGCCGACCATCTGCGCCCCGACCTGACCACCGTCCCGCTGGAGGGCGTCGAGCCGAGCCACGTCGTGCTCGCGACCCGCGCCGGTGACCGGAATCGCCTGCTCGCGGCCTTCTGCACGGTCGCCGAGGCACACCTCACGGGCGATCGCGGCTCAGGCGAGGCAGCTGCCCCTCACTCCTATCCGGCAGTCATCAACGAAGCCTGATGCACCATCATTTCCGGGCGCCGACCGACCTCGTTTTGATCCAGTCCCTACTGGCGCGTTGCGGTGACTGATCATGCCTCGTCTCCGTGCGTGGGTAGGCGGAGTCCGCTCTGCGAGGGCGTGACGGTCGTTGTGCCGGCGCTGATGTGCGGGACCGCGGCGGGCAACGTTCACCGGGTTGGCGATGCTGGCGACCGAACCGGTTGGATGTGGCCAGACGTCCGATTCGGGTTGGGAGCATGATGGCGGAGCCGGTCGCTCGAATGCGGCCTGGTGTGGCTCAGCGGGGCACGTCCATGCGCTGTGTGCCGATGACCGACAGTAGTCGTAGCGCCTCCTCGGACGGTGAGCCGGGGGCGGCGGTGTAGATCACGACCCGCTGGTCCCGGTCGGTGATGTCGAGGACGTCGCAGTTGACGGTGACCGGGCCGACCAGCGGGTGCTGGAACGTCTTGCACAGGGTGAGCTCGGCGCATACGTCGTGGGAGGCCCACAGCCGGGTGAACTCCTTGCTTCCGGCGAGGAGTTCACCGACCAGCTCGGCCACCTCGGGATCGTCGGGGTAACGGGCGGCGATGGCGCGCAGATGCTGGGCCGAGGTGCGGGCGAACGCGTCCACGTCCGACAGTCCGTACAACCGCTGCCCCTGGCGGTGCGGCCCGAGGAAGACACGCCGCACAAGGTTGCGGTCGCGCCGCGACAGGGCGGAGAAGTCCTCCATGAGGGCAGCCGCCAGATCATTCCAGGCGATCACCTCGTACGTCGCGGACGTCACGATCGCGGCGGCCTGCGGCAGCCGGTGCAGCAGGTCGAGGATGCTCTGGCGCACCTCGCGCGAGGGCCCGGGCGGCGGGCCAGGCGGTGCGCCGGCGAGGTGGTGGAGGTGGTCGCGTTCGGCGTCCGAAAGGCGCAGGGCCCGGGCCAGCCCGGCCAGCACCTCGCGTGACGGGCGCGGGCCACGGGCCTGCTCCAGCCGCGTGTAGTACTCGGTCGAGATGAACGCCAGCTGCGCCGCCTCCTCGCGGCGCAGCCCCGGGGTGCGGCGGCGCGGCCCGGCGGGCAGCCCCACGTCGGCAGGGCTGATCCGCTCGCGCCTGCTGCGCAGGAAGTCGGCCAGTTCTCGTCTGTCCACACCGCCAGTGTGCGCGGGTGTCGCGCAGCCGATCCAGGTACCGCTGGTGCCTGGATCGGCTCTGTGGCCGGACGCAGGCTGGCTGCCATGAACAACACACCGACCACCGACACATCCACCCCCGCCGCCCTGGGCCTGCTTGCCGGCAAGGTCGCCTTCATCACCGGTGCCGGCCGCGGTATCGGCGCCGCCGCGGCGCGGCTGTTCGCCCGGGAGGGCGCCCGGGTGCTGCTCGCGGCCCGGACGGAGGCACAGCTGAAGGCGGTAGCTGAGGAGGTCCGGGCAGCGGGGGGCATCGCGGACTACGTGGTGTGCGATCTGGCCGACGCCGCCAGCGTGCGCGCCGCCGTCGACCGCGCCGTGGACCTGTACGGTCGGCTTGACGTCGCCTTCAACAATGGCGCGACATTCGTGCCGCCCGGCCCGATGGACCAGGTGCAGGAGGCCGACTTCGACCACGTCTACGCCGTGAACCTCAAGGGCCCCTGGCTGGCCATGGTCGCCGAGGTCGCCGCCATCCGGGCTACCGCCGGGACGGGCGCCATCGTCAACAACTCCAGCGTCGGCAGCCTGATGGGCAACCCCGAGCTGCCCGCCTACGGCGCGATGAAGCGGGCGGTCAACAGCCTCACCGAGTCGGCTGCCATCACCTACGGCCCGGAAGGCATCCGCGTCAACGCGATCGCCCCCGGCAACACGCTGACTGAGATGATCCGTACCTGGGAAGCAGATTCGCCCGGTCTCGTCGAGCGCCTCAAGGCGCATACCCCGCTGCGCCGCGCGGCTGACCCTGAGGAAATCGCCCAGGCCGCCGCCTGGCTCCTCAGCGACCGCTCCTCCTATGTGACCGGCACGGTCCTCCGGGTCGACGGCGGGGCGCGCGCCTGAGCCAGGGATGCCGCCGCGTCATCTGCAGCATGGTCTCTGATGTTGTAAGGCGTCCCGTGGACCTTGCGCAGGTAGGCGAGCAGATTGCGGATCGACCAGCGGGTGAAGGGCTGGCCGAGCCTGACCGGGCGGGTGGTGGCCGTCTGGACGACGAAATCCGCGTCAGCAAGCCTGAACAGGCGCGGACGGCCTCCCACCCACCGAGGTCCGGGCAGGCCAGGCCGACGTACGATCCGCTGTGACTTCTCGACCTCCTGGTCGGTCAGCCTCCGGGCATTGAACGGCTTCACCGTTGCGACCCCTACCGGTATCGGATGTCTGCCCATATCCAACGGGTTCGGGCGCCACCGACGCCAACCCGGTGAACTTGCCGGTCACAGCACCTGGATGACGGATCACGGTCGAGTGTGTCGACGTCAACTCACTGAGCAGAAGGGGGAGTTGCTCGCCCCACTCCCAGCGACGGCCGGGGACGGCCGCTGGCCATCCAGCTCACGCCCCGGCCAGCGACACGACGCAGTCTGTGCCAGGCCACTGCTGGAACGCATCCGGGTTGCGCGCATCGGGCTCGGTCGGCCGCGTTGCCGCCCCACCGTCAATCTCCCGCACCCGAACACGTTCCCGCACCTGAACACGTTCCCGCTCCCGCACACGTTCCGGCATCCGCCACCTGCGTCAGCCGGCTGTGACTGGTGTCGATGAGGCAGAAGCGGTTGCCCGGCACCAGCGTCGTTCACGCGTACGGAACGATATGGCGATGAGGTCACGACTGCCATTCGGGGAAGAGCTCAGGGCCGAACCGGGTTCGCCGCGTCGGGCCCAAAGGCTGGGCAGCAGGCCGCGATCACGGGTATGGCGGGCGGAGCTGTCCGGTACTCCCGTGGTGGTCGAACAGCTCATCGACGGCCCGGAAGCCAGGGAGAGGTATACCCGCGAGGTGGCCGCGCTGCAGCTCGCGTCCCACTTCAGCCCGCCCGTGGTGCCGATGCTCCTCGGCACCGATCCAGACGAACGGGCCCTGGTCCTGGAGCACTTGGACCACCAGGAGCCGGGCGAGGACTGGGTGGTCGACTACGCGACGGCGCTGGCCCGGCTCCGGCCACCAGCGCCGACGCCACAGGATGTCTTCCCGCATGGTCGGGTCCGACCGCGGATGACATCGACTCCTTCCTCAGGCTTGCCCAGATGCTCGGCGTCGTGGCCCCGTCCGGCGCGCGAACCGAGCTGCACGAGCTCGGTACCGTCTGACCCGGACCCCGGGTCACGCCCTGCCGCACGGCGATCCCTGTCCCGGTAACGACATGCACGCCGGCAGCGGCGTCCGGTTCATCGACTTCGAACAGGCCGCGCTGGGCAACGGGCTCGTGGAACTTGCCTATCTGCGCATCGGCTTCCCGACCCGCTGGTGCGCCACCGCTGCGCATCAGACACTGCTGGACGCGGCAGAAACCGCCTACCGCACGGCATGGCGCAATGCTACGGGCATCGAAGTCCAAGACGATCCCACCGACGCGTGTGCCGGCTGGCTGCTACGAGGCGACGCATTGGTGCAGCGGGCGCAACGCGGGACCATCGACCACCTGGACGAGATACCGAACCGGGACTGGAAGTGGGGCACCGCTACCGCCCGCCAGCGGCTGGCACACCGTCTCCGAATCGTCAGCCAGATGACCGCTGACAGCTGTGAGTTGAAGGATCTGGGAACGCTCGCCACAGCCATGCGCGAGAGCATGCTCGCCCATTGGCCCGAGCTGCAACCGCTGCCCTCATAGCGCCCGTAGGGGCCCTTCCGTCCGGCCCCATCCAATGGCAGGCCCCCAACCTCTGGCTTTGGGCCATTCCTAACGCGCCATCAGCCCGGGAATCTCGGCGTATCAAGCACCAAGGCCGGACGGCTGACGGGCTGTAACCTGCACATCGGCGTGGCCTCGGCTTCGGATGCAAGGCGCTCCGGGCGCGCCCGGAGACCTCACTGTCGCCGCTACCGCGAAAGCTCGGACGCCGTATATGGCGGCGTTCCGAAGTGTCTGACTCATCTACGCACCTCTCAGAGGCTATTGAGAGGTTCCTATGCAAACGTGACCTCGCTTCCGGCAGCAGGGCAACGGATGCCTTCACGCCGTAGGTCGCGGCACCCTTGCCACAGGAGCGGGATCCGGCCTTGCCGCAGGCAGCGTTCGTTGTGGGGCCACCGCAATCGGGCGGGGGCCCAGTCCGGGTCAACCGCTGGGGAGAACAACGTTATGGGTCCCACCGTAGTCAATGGGCTTCCTGCGCACGTGCTGTTGGTGCACGGCGTCGTCGTTCTCGTGCCGTTGACGGCGCTGGCAGTCGTGGTCTGCGCCGTGTGGCCCGCCGGTGCGCGTCGGTTGGGCTTGCTGCTGCCAGCCCTTGGATTCGTGACGCTGGCCAGCGTGCCGTTGACCACGCATGCGGGGGAATGGCTTGAGGCGCACGTCGGCAGCGACCCTTTGGTGCGTCGGCACGCCGACCTCGGTGACGGTCTGCTGCCGTGGGCTGTTGGTCTCTTTCTGTTCTCAGCCGCGGTGTGGTGGATGGCACGCCGACAGACGGTCGGTGCGGGCGATTCGTCGGCGGCATGGGTGGCGTCGGCCCCGGTCAGGGTTGCGGCTGTCCTTCTCTCACTCGCTGTTGCGACCGGTTCGGTGGTGGACGTCTACCGCATCGGTGACTCGGGCGCGAAGGCCGCCTGGCACGACAGCCTCTCCCAGACAACCCAGCAGCACGGCAAGTGATCCGCCGACCGTGGTAGGCCAAGGGGCGAGTAGGCGGCGGCTTACTGATCGTTTCAAATTGAGTGCAGCCGGGGCCGCGTTTGCCTGGCTGCCCGCCTGCGGTCAGGTGCCGTAGCGCCGCTCTCGGCCGGCGAAACTGCGAATGGCGCGGCCCGCGTACGGCCCCGAACCGACGGCAGCCTGGGTCGGGTGCGTAGCTGAGGGCCTCGTCCCGCTCCAGGGCCCGCCGGGTAGGGCTCTGCCGGGTCCAGCCGTGCCGGTGCAGCAGCCGCCACAACCCCGCGACGGAGCAGGAGATGCGCGACGGGCGCTCGATCACTGTGGGAACCCGCTCCAGCGTCCAGCGCTGGTCGCCCCAGCCGTACGCGGCCCGAGCCCCGCTCCGGATCCCGGCGGCATCCGACCGCTGAACCAACGGACGCCGTGACACGGCTCCGGGCAGCCGCATAGGTGATCAACTCGACGGAAGGCGGCGACATATTGCGGTGATCTGACCACTGTTCAGGCAGTGAACGAGCACGGCGGCGAGTGTCGGTGTCGGACTCATATCGGCCACGGTGATCACGGAGCGTGCCGGGGTGCCGATCGTCGTTCGGCGCCTGGTTCTCGCGCCGGTAGGCCTCGCAGGAGGGTGTCGAGGAACAGCTCGAAGCGAGGGGCGCTGTCGCCGAGGTCGAGGGGATTCTCTTGGGCGGCGAGCCAGCTGACGACGGAGGTGATGAAGATGTACCAGCTCTGTTCGGCCAGGTCGGGGTGGACTCCGGCGTTCGTGAAGGCGGTGATGACTTCATTTCGGAGTCGTCCGAAGGCCTGGGCGTTGTGGCGATGCGGTCGTGAGGTGCGGGTGGCGTAGCCGGGCACGGCGAGGAACTGGTCGTGCATGGCCCAGGCGACGTGTGCGAGCCAGGGTCGCCAGTAACGGCCGTGTGGGCCGTCGGGGGGAAGGATGCGCTCGACCATGACTTCGCTGATGAGGTCGAACAGTTGGTCGCGGTTCTTGACCCAGCGGTAGAGGGCGCTGTGGGTGACCTCCAGGCGGGCAGCGAGCTCCCGCATGGTCAGCGTGTCGAGGTTCCCGGCCGAGAGGGCGGCTTCGACGATCTGCTCGCGGTTGATCTGTGCGGGGCGTCCCGGGCGGTGTCGGGTTGTCGCGGCATTTGCCATGGCCAGGACTTTACGAGACCACTGTCGGTGAGGGCCGGTGGCGAGCACTCCGTCAGGGGGTGACAACCACCACACGGATTGTTTGTGACCAGTGGTCACAAATTAGGTTAGGCTCGCCGTGTGTCCAGCCGAACCCGTACCTTTGCCGGGGCCATCCGAGAGCGGAGGGGCGAGCCGGGACTGTCGTTGGCTCTCGCTTGTCTCGGGTTGTTCGTGGTGACCCTTGACGCGGTCATCGTCTCGGTCGCCCTGCCCGAGCTCGGCCGGACCTGCGCTTCGCCGCTTCACTCCGACCACCGTCGCGGCCACCCGTTTCGAGCCCGCCCTCGCCGGCGTTGCCGCTGGCGTGCTGAACACCACGCGTCAAGTCAGCGGAGCCATAGGCCGCGCCCTGCTCACCACCCTCATCGATACCCGTGCCTCTGGCGGAACCCGCCAACTCGCCTCCGGCTACGACCTGGCATTCCTCGCAGCGGCGGCTGGAGCTGTTCATCGGGGCGTTCGACGCCTTGGCTCTCGTCGACCCGAAAGCCAGGTCCGGAGCAGTCACACCAACCGAAAAGCGGGGCCCGGCTATGCCCCGGCGGCGTGAGCTAGCGACGCCGAACAGACCCTTCGTCCATTGAGGAGAATCATGGAACTGAATCAGATCCTGTCCGTCAGTGGCGGCGGCGCGGCGCCGGACGGCACGACACTGCTGCTGAGCGATGACGAGGTGCGCCGGTCCTGCGACATGGCAGCGATGGTCGACGCCATCGAGGCGGCGCTCGGCGACGCCCCCGGGCCGCAGCTGGCGATGCCGCCGCGGTCCAACTTGGCTGTAGAGGGCACGTTTTTCCGGGTGATGCCGGCCATCACGAGCCGGGCCGGGGTGCTCGGGCTCAAGATGCTCCACGGCTCATTCGAGCGGGGCGTCCGGTACCTCGTGGTCCTCTGCGACATCGAGACCGGCGCGGTCACGAGCGTGCTCGACGCCGCCTATCTGACGGCCGCACGCACCGGAGCCACCGCCGGGCTGGCGACCAGGCACCTGGCCCGGGAGGACGCCGCCACCGTCGGCGTCATCGGGGCCGGTCTGGAAGCCGAAACCAACCTGGCGGCCGTGGCGGCCGTGCGTAAGATCCAAAGCGTGAAGGTGTTCAGTCCCCGGTCATTGCGGCGTGAGGCGTTCGCCGAGCGCATGGCCGCCGAGCTCGACATCGAGGTCGTGCCGGTCGACACCGCCCAGGCGGCAGTCGCGGCGATGGACGTGGTGGTCGTGGCGACCAACACGGGTTCCGGCGGCCCGGTCGCCTTGCGCGGCGAGTGGATCGAGCCCGGGCAGCACATCGTGTCGATCGGCTCGACGACGCCGTCCCTCAGGGAGATTGACGTCCCCACCTTCACTCGGGCCGACGCCGTTGTCTTCGATGCCCCTGCCGACGCCGTCGCCAGCGAATCGGGTGACGTCCTGGCCTGGCGCGAGCTCGACGGGGAGGCGGTCTCGGCCGTGCCCACCGTCACCGAGCTGTTGCGGGCAGAGGTCCCGGGCCGCCGGCGGGCCGACGACGTCACCGTGTTCAAGTCGATCGGGGCCGCCACCCAGGATCTCGCTGGTGCCGTCGCCGTATGTGAGAGGGCCCGGGCCCTGAAGATCGGGACGGAGGTCCGCAGCGTCGCGGTGCTCAAGACGTTCTGAGCGGCTGCGTTCGACACGACCGCAGCTCCTACCGTCCGCATGGTCCAGCAAGAACTGACGACTGCCTCAACGAACCCTGAAGCTCAATCGCCACCTTCGCAGAGGCCTACTACCAGGAGCACGGACGCGGACCGGTGTAGTGGGAAGTGCTCGGACCACACGAGCGGGTGGTGCCTGGATCGCGACGAAGGAGAGCCGATGAGCGAGCGCACGATGTGCGCCGTAGTGCAGCACGAGTTGGGTGGGCCGGAGGCGCTGCACCTCGAAGCCGTGCCGCTGCCGACCGAGATCCTCGTGCGGGTGCACACGCTCCCTAGGCTGGCAGTCGACACCGGTTGTCAGTGGTTCGGCTACCCGCGGTGGGTTCACCAGAGGGGGCGCAGTGGGGCTTCGTTGTCGCCGTAAGTGTGATTGAGATACGTCTGCAGGTCACGGCGGACGGCTTCGAGACGGTCAGCGCCGATGAGGTCGGTCCATAGTTGTTCGGCTTCGGTCCAGAGCTGGTCGGCGAGTTGGAGGTAGTCGCGTCCGCGTCGGGTGAGGGCCAGGGTTTGGGCGCGGCGGTCGTGGGGGTGAGGGCGACGTTCCAGGTAGCCCCACTCGTGTAGTTCGGCGACGGCTTTGGACGCGGCCTGCTTGGTGATGCCGAGGTAGGCGGCGAGGTCGGCGGTGGTGGCATCGGTATGGGTTGCGAGGTAGCGGAAGGTGTAGCCGTGTGCGGGGCGTAGGGGTTCGCGGCCCAGTTCCGCCAGGCGGGCGTGGAATTGGTCGTTCATGGCTCGGAAGACCATTGCGAGCAGGAGGGGGACCTGTCCCGGGAGGCCGGGCCCATCACCGTCCGTTGCGATGTCCTTGGTGCTCACGGGTCTCCTCGGGGTGTCGGGTTCCCATCTTGTGGTCAACTGGGTTGACCACTGGGCGTGTTCGCCTTAGTCTCCAAAACGTCAGCTAGGTTGACTATATCGTGTGGAGGAACGGCATGCCCCTGTCCACCAGAGCCGCTGCTGCGGCTTTTGAGCGTGACGGTTTCACCTTCCGCCCCTTGGCGGTGCCTTCCCGTGGTAGTGCGGAACTTGCCGTCTGGTCGCTGGAGTTGGCGCCGGGCGCTACCAGCGAACGCCACCGGATGGACCGTGAAGAGGTCTTCGTCGTGGTGAGCGGTCAGATCGCGGCCACCGTTGGTGGCGAGCAGGTAGCCGCCGGGCCCGGCGACGCCATCATCGTTCCGGCCGACACGGAGCTGTTGATCCGCAATGGCTGCACCGTCAACCCGGCCACCGCCACCGTCATGACGTCGGTCGGTATGAAGGCCACTGTCGGCGACGCCGCTTTCTCTCCGCCTTGGGCCCAGTAGGGCAATCGCCACGGACCCCTGACCGTCGGCCCCCGAGGTTGCGGTTGCGTAGAGCATCCGGCCCCGACGGCGGTTGGAGGCTACCGCTCACGGCGAAGGGGTGCTGCGGTGCTGCGGACGCTTGTCTCTCACGTGTCCGTGGCGCCGCTCCCATCGCCGGTCCGAGGGCCCGTGTGACATGAGGGCTGATGGTTTCAGAGTGCCGAGGGCCGCCGCCCAGTGGTTGGGCAGATACGTGTTCCGGTCCTCCCTCCCGGGTCTGGATGCGTTCCTGGACGGCTACGACCAGCATGCACAGCGCGATGGCGGCCCTGGACCGTAGGGGGGCGGGACTGGCTGATCGCCCGCAGTGGCCGGAGCAGCGATCACATGTGGCAGGGCCTGGTGTGCCCGACGGCCGGGACAGCTGGGATCTCCCCCCGGCGCAGGAAGCCCAGGGTGGCCCTTCGAGTTGTTGGATGAGTTCCTTGCCGAACAGGAGAGCGTCACCGTGTCGTGAGCAGGCATGTACGTACGCTGCCGCCGAGGGTCCAGGGGCCGCTGATGCCGCTCCGGGTAGGAAACGTGCCGCAGGCCGCAAGAAGCCCGGCCCACCGGTCCCCACCAGGTGTCCAGCGGATCCGGCCGGGGCGCCTCAGCCGGTCCAGTGAGCGTCTCCGTATGCCGGTGTCGTACTCAGCCAGCGATGCGGGAAGCGCGCATGGGGGTGAGACCCTGTATTGGGGCCGGTGGGTGCGTCCCGCTGGTGGCTCGCCGAGCTGCCATCCTGGGCTGGCGGTCGCCCGAGGACGCCGCGAGACGGATCCGTAAAAGAATTTTTCGGCCCGGGTGTCGATCCGGCGGTGGGGCGTTCGTAGTAGCAGTAGAAGGCCGGTAAGGAGCCGGCTGTTGCTGATGAGGAGAGCGTCATGAAGCAGTACCTGCTGTCGGTGCACATGGTCGAGGGGCAAGAGCCGCCGACGCCCGAGGTCATGCAGCAGATGTATGCCGATGTCGAGGCCTTCAACAGCCGGTTGCGGGCCGAGGGGGCCTGGGTCTTCGCGGGTGGGCTGCACCCGCCGACGTCCGCGACGGTGGTTCGGGTTCAGGACGGCAAGGTGCTGACGACGGATGGGCCGTTCGCGGAGACGAAGGAGCACCTAGGCGGGTTCTGGGTGATCAAGGCCGAGGACCTGGACGCCGCACTGGCCTGGGCGAGCGAGGCGACCAAGGCGTGTCAGGGACCGGTCGAGGTCCGTCCCTTCCAGGAGGAACCAGCGGAGTAGTACGTCGGTGACTTCCCACGACGACATCGAGAGCGTCTTCCGCGGCGAGTACGGCCGCTGTGTGGCCACCTTGATCCGTCTCTTCGGCGACATCGACGTCGCCGAAGAGGCGGTGCAGGACGCCTTCGCGGTGGCCCTGGCCCGGTGGCCGCAGACGGGATTGCCGCCCAATCCGGGTGCGTGGATCACCACCACGGCCCGTAACCGTGCCATCGACCGGCTGCGCCGTGACGCCTCCCGTCACGAGCGTCATGCCCAAGCCGAGCTGCTGCACGGCCGAGAGGCGGAACCTGAAGGGGAGGGACCGGTGACCGATGACCGGCTGCGGCTGATCTTCACCTGCTGCCACCCGGCGTTGGGCCGCGGTGCCCAGGTCGCGCTGACACTGCGGCTGCTCGGCGGCCTGTCGACCCCGCAGATCGCACGTGCCTTCCTGGTACCCGAGGCAACGATGGCGCAGCGTCTGGTGCGCGCGAAGCGCAAGATCAAGGACGCGGGCATCCCGTACCGGGTGCCCACCGAGGCCGAACTGCCCGACCGACTGCGCGCCGTGCTCGACACCGTCTACCTGGTCTTCAACGAGGGCTACACCGCCTCGGGCGGGGACATGCTGGTACGGGAGGACTTGTGCGCCGAGGCGGTACGGCTGGCCCGGCTGCTGGTCGAGCTGATGCCGGACGAAGCCGAGACCGTGGGGCTGCTGGCGTTGCTGCTGTTGACGCACACGCGCCGCACGGCCCGCACCGCGGCCGACGGCTCGCTGGTGCTACTGGCCGACCAGGACCGCTCGCTGTGGGACCGGTCGCTCATCGAGGAGGGCCAGGCGCTGGTCCGCGCGTGCCTGCGCCGTGCTATGCCTGGCCCGTACCAGATCCAAGCCGCGATCAACGCGGTGCACAGCGATGACACCCTCACCCCGGACGCCAGGTGGTCGCAGATCCTGCAGCTGTACGACCTGCTGATGAGTTGCGCTGCGACGCCGGTTGTCGCGCTCAATCGGGCTGTCGCACTGGCTGAGGTGCACGGCCCCCAGGCGGCGCTTGCTGTCGTCGACAGCCTGGAGGCCGACCTTGAGGCGTACCAGCCCTTCCACGCCACCCGCGCGGATCTGCTTCGCCGTCTGGGGCGCCACCAAGAGGCCGCCGAGGCGTACGACGCCGCGCTCGCCTTGACCAGCAACGCCGCCGAGCGCGCCTTCCTGGAGGGACGAAAGCGTTCAGTCCGCTGACGCCGCACGGGCTGCAGGTGGCCAGGGGGGCATTCGTGGCGTGTCCGAGGCCGACAGCACAGCGCACCGCGTCGCGCGTCCTGCACGCTGACTTCTGGGGCGCCCCCCGAGTTGACTCGGCGTCAATTTTCGTCGCTGTCGCGCGGTTCGAGCCGGAAGTCGAACGCGACGGTCCCGGGATCGAGCGAGGTGACACCGCCGTCGACGGTGAGGACCGCGCCGTTGACGAACGACGCGGCGGGCGACAGCAGCCAGCAGATCGCCGCGACGCTCGACGAGCTTGACGCGGCGAAGCTGCGATCGGGGGCCGCAGTCGCAAGTGATGTCCCGTCAGGGGAGCTGGACTTCGAACAACCTCCTCCTGGCCGTCGCCGAGGGCGCCGCGGGGGCAGCGTGATCCAGTCAACTGCGGTGCTGACAGCAGACGCGACGCTCCGGCATCGGCGGCCGGGTGCCGACGAGGCCTGCCTAGTGGTGCTAGGCCCTTTCCTAGAGACTCCAGGAAAGAAGATTTGTGGAGGTACCCGTATGGTGCGCGCAGGACTCTCCGCCACCCGGCCGGCGGCGGCAGCCGCGGAGATGGCGGACGAGGTCGGCCTCGACAAGGTCACGGTGTCCGCGCTCGCGGCGGCACTTCGCTGTCAACGACGCGAGCTTGTACTCGCACGTCAAGAACCTGCGGGAGCTACGTGTTCGGGTCGCCCTGCCGGCCGCCCAGGAGATGACCGACCGCATCGCGGCGGCCGTCGCGGGCCGGGCCGGCAAGGACGCACTCGTCGCCTTCGCCAACGCCTACCGGCAGTACGCCCTCGAACACCCCGGACGCTACGCGGCGACCCAGATGCAGTTCGACCCGGAGGAAGTCGCCGACTCCGTCGGGTTCCACCGCAGCGCCGAGCTCACCTACGGCATGCTGCGCGCCTACGGCCTCACCGAGCCGGACCTGACCGACGCGGGCCGCCTGCTGCGCAGAGCCTTCCACGGCTACGTCCACCTGGAGTTCACCGGCGGTTTCGGAGACCCCCGCGACGTACAGGAGTCCTGGTCGCGCTCACCGGTGTTCGGTGATGTTGGCGGGGACTTGCGGAGCTTTGGGTCCGGCAGGTGATGCAGCGAGCTGGGCTGATGTGTCGGCGCGCCCGTGATCACGCTGTCGGCGCCCGTCGCCACCGCGCGTGCGGTCATCATTCCCAGCCTCGCCAGATGTTCTCGAAGGCCGCCTCGTCGATGGCCCGCCGATGCCGTTCGAACTCCAGATCCTTCAACGCGTCATCGACGGTGGCCAGCACCGTCGCCACCGGGTCGTCCGCCGGGCTGGGCGAGTCCTCATTTTGCTTGTCGCGGATCCCGATGGCCGCCGCGAGCGCGGCGAGGACGGGCTCGTCCGACGTCCAGCGGTCCGCCGCCTCACGGCGGGCGGGTGAGTCGACGAGCACCATCTGACCGGCCCGGAAGGGCGTCCAGCGGGCGCGGCGTTCCTGGGTGAGCTGCCCTTCCGCCTGGAGGGCGGCCAGATAGGCCGCTGACAGGCCCCGGCCTCTGCGCCACAGCCAGTCGTCGATTGACTCGTACGGCGCCTCCTGGACAAGAGTCGCGGCGGCCTCGTCCAACAGGCGATCAGCTATCGCTGGCCGGTAGGTCGGCACGATGCGATCGCCGTCCAGCCGGATGGCTTCGGCGTTCAGGAGGTCGATCAGCTCGGCTCCAGCGAGCGCAAGCGACAGGTTGCCGCGCCCCAGTGGGCGACTGGACGCCATGTCGATGGCACCGATGAGCAGGTCCCGAGGTGTGGTCATGAACGGCTCCACGTCAGAGGCATAAGGGGTGATGCGTCGCTGATCAGCTGGCCCGGTACTCGGCGTGAGGCAAGCGGTGAGATCAGCTGACATCGTCCGGGGCCGCTGCGACCGCTGGACGGGTTCGCTTTGCACAGCCGGCGGGCGTGAAGTCCGGCCCGGCACCGTCGACCTGCTCCAGATGGGCCAGGCCTTCTTCCCTCGGTATGCCAGCCCGGACGCGCAGGTGATTGATCGGGTATGTGGCCATGTCCCGCCTCTCGGATCGTGTCGTGTCGAGCCGCTACCCAGGCCGGTGCACGGGCTGCTGACGCCTGGGTGACGGATGCCCGTCGGCTGAGCTCGATGCCGCTGAGGCCAGTCCTGATCGGGCTAGCGGCCGGAGACGTCCGTCCCTTCTGCGCCCATGGTTCCACTCCGCGCGCACCGACGCCGGTCCGGGTGAACCGGCACGGCTCGACGAGGAAGCGCCGGCCCTCCGGTGTGTAGCCGTCGACGGTCGCTCGCAGGTTGCCCAGCGGTTGGGGCCCCTGCCGTCCGCTCTCGTGGTGGTCACCCGGTTGGCCTCACGCGGAAGACGACCGTGCCTGCCGTGGGCGTCGGGCACAGGCTCAAGCAGTGTTTCCGTCATTTGCACCTGATGGGGACCGCTGAGTGCGCGAGTGTTGCCGGGACCGTGGATTTCGTGAGCGAGTGGTGGGCTGGTCGTCCGCGAGCCGATGCCGAAGTTCGGCCCCAGTGGGCTAGGGGAGGATGGAGTCGACGTAGCCGCCGTCTACCCGTAGTGCTCCTCCGGTTGTCGCGGATGCTTGGTGGGAGCTGAGGTAGACGACCATGTTCGCGATTTCCTCGGGTTCGATGAGCCGTTGGAGCAGCGACTGCGGACGGTGTTCACGCATGAACCGCCGTTGTGCCTCGTCCCACGGGAGGCTTCGGTCCACCAGTTGGTAGACGAAGTCTTCCACGCCTTCGGTGTGGGTGGGTCCGGCGATGACGGCGTTCACGGTGACTCCGGTGCCGGCGGCCGCCTTGGCGAATCCCCGGCCTACTGCCAGCAGAGCCGTTTTGGACATCCCGTAGTGGATCATCTCCGCGGGGATGACCACTGCCGAGTCGCTCGCGATGTATTGGATGCGACCCCAGCCCTGCTCGGTCATGGCTGGCAGGTACCTGCGGGTGAGCCGGACGGCCGCGAGGACGTTGATGTCGAAGTATCGGCGCCACTCCTCGTCGGTGATCTCCAGGGCGGGCGCGGCTCCGAAGACGCCCAGGTTGTTGATGAGGATGTCCACGTGGGGCAGGGCCTGAGCGGCCTGGTCGGTTCCTTCTTGCGACGTCACATCCGCCGGTACGGGGACGAAGTCGCCGTGCGGGGCCTGCTCGCTGAGACGGTTGATCGCTTCCTCGACGCGGGCGGGGCTGCGGCCGTTGATCCCCACTCGTGCCCCCGCGCGGGCGAGCCCAGCGGCGATCGCGGCCCCGATGCCTTGTGTCGATCCGGTGACCAGGGCGGTGCGTCCCGTCAGATCCAGCTGCATCGATGTCCTCCTCGGTCCGGCCGACTGCCTACTGCCCGATCATCGGGTTCGTCGACGGATCGCGCCGCCCGACGTCCTGGCGCGCATACCGCCGTCCAGGTGGAGCGGCCATGTGGTGGCGGGCAGCGGCCCGGCGCTCGGCAGATCCCGGGTTGGGGAGTGGTGGGCGTTGTTCTCCTCGGGGCACCTCGGCGTCTGGACCATCAGCGGTACCCCGGCCGGTGCCGAGATGAGGCGCCCGGCTGGGCGTGTCGGATTGCGGGTCCGCGCCGTGCTCGTGGTGTGCGTGGGCGGACTGCGCACTGCTCCGGGCCACCGTGGCTTCCGCCATGAGCTGCGCCTTCAGCGTGCGTCGCTGCCCCGGCAGACGGGGTGCTCGGCAGACCGGGTGCTGATGGCCAGCGACGACTGCCGGTTGAACCTGGGAGTCCGGAGCATCGTTGGCGCGACTGAACTGCCAGCATGGCGGTGGCTGGTGCGGCTGGTCATTCGGGCCTTGCAGTCGATCAGGGCAACTCGCCGGCCGTTGGCAGCGATCAGGTCAGGTGTCCAGCGCAACGAACTGTCGATACGGCGCAAGGCAAAACGGACGGCGTTACTCAGCACGCCTTGGCCCCAGGCGTCGACTGCCCATCCGCGCCGGGTGAGTTCCCAGGCGACACATTCCTCATGGGCATCGCCTGCGATCTTCCTCTCTTGAAAGCTCGCCATACCGACCAGTGTTGCGCATCGTCTGCGGGCCGAACCGAGGGACGGACGCCAATGGGCCAGGTCAGGACAGCCGAGTTGGCGCTCGTCCTTGGCCGTCAATGTTCATAGTTGTTCGCTGGAGTCTCATGGCGTCTCACTGCGGACACTGAAGGTTGACTGGATCTCACCCCTGAGCCAGGAACGGAGTGGGGTGCCAGAGGGACCTGAAACGGAGAAGGCGGTCAAGAGGTCGTCATGGGGGAGAAGCTCCTGCGCCATCGGCCAGGGCTAGGGTTTCGTCCGAGGCACGCTGGCGCTGGCCGACGTAGCGGGCGTGCTCGGCGCCTGCGGATGTTGTAAGTCGTGCTGCGCACTCGCCCATAGACGGCGGGCCTGCAACTGAGATGCGGGCTGCTTGCTCTACCAGAGCACGCACCGTGTCGCCGATGGCATCAACTTCGTGGGCGGACGGCATGCACTTCTGGAGGTGGGCGCGCCGGCCGGGCTGATCGGCGCGAGCCCGCCGTTCCTCGCGTGCTTGGCGGCTCGCGGTGGCGGTCCGCGCGAAATTGTCGAACGCACCCATGAACCCTTCATATGCCTCGAGTGAGCCGTACCGGAACGGCGAGAACGACGCCATCCATCGACGCCGAGGCCGCCGCCCGCGCAGATCAGGCGGGCACCGTCATAGGTCAGGCCAAGTCGCAAGACGGTCGAGTCAAGTCGGCAACGTTCGCAGATCTGTTGGGAAGTATTCCATCGTGTGTGAATGGGGGGCGAGGCGCGCAGATTTGTGTTTTCTATTGACTAGTTATGTTGACTTTGGTTCGCTTGGCACGCCCTGCGCAAGGCATCAGATCCGCGACCGTCCGTTGCCTCCTCGGACTCAGGAGAACCGATGCGCAAGATGTGGGCCGCCCTCATAGCGGCCGCGCTGACAGTGGTACCTCTCGCGGTTGTCCCCTTCGCCGCCACTCCGGCCGAAGCTGTCGACAACGGCTTGGCCCTCACCCCGCCGATGGGCTGGAACGACTGGAACGCCTTCGGCTGCAACGTCAGCGAGCAACTCGTCGAGCAGACCGCAGACAAGATCGTCTCCAGCGGGCTTCGGGCCGCCGGCTATCAGTACCTCAACATCGACGACTGCTGGATGGGCAAGTCCCGTGACAGCGGCGGCAATCTCGTCCCCGACTCGACCAAGTTCCCACACGGCATCAAAGGCGTTGCCGACTACGTACACGCCAAGGGCCTCAAGCTCGGCATCTACGAAAGCGCCGGCACGATGACCTGCGCCGGGTACCCCGGCAGCCTCGGCCATGAGCAACAGGACGCGAACACCTTCGCCACCTGGGGTGTCGACTACCTGAAGTACGACAACTGCAACAACATGGGCATACCGGCCCGGCAGCGTTACCAGGCCATGGGCGACGCCCTGGCCAAGACCGGCCGCCCGATCGTCTACAGCCTCTGTGACTGGGGCGAGGAGAATGTGCCGAGTTGGGGAGGCTCGGTCGGCAACCTCTGGCGTACCACCGGCGACATCGACGCCTCGTATGGTCGGATGCTCGCCATCTTCCACCAGAACGTCAACCTCGCCGCCGCGGCCGGTCCGGGCTCCTGGAACGACCCGGACATGCTGGAAGTCGGCAACGGTATGACGCCGACCGAGGACCGCACCGAGTTCTCGCTGTGGGCCGAGATGGCCGCACCGCTGATCTCGGGCACCGACCTGCGCAGCGCAAGCGCCGACACCCTCGCGATATACGGCAACAAGGAAGTCATCGCCGTCGACCAGGACAAGCTCGGCAGGCAGGGAAAGCCAGTCAGTATGGCAGGCGGGCTGGACGTACTGGCCAAGCCCCTCGCCGACGGAAGTGTCGCGGTGACCTTGTTCAACGAGAACACCACGCCCGCCGTCATCTCCACCACGGCTTCGGCGATCGGGCTGGGGGCCGCCAAGGACTACACCGTGCGAGACCTCTGGGCGCACCGCACGACCGAGACCGCCAAGGCCATCAGCGGCTTCGTGCCCGGACACGGCACGGTGATGTACCGGGTCGCACCCACCCGCAGACCGGACGCTTATGCGCCCAACGTAGTTGTGGACACCACAGGGTCCGGCTGGTCGGCCGGCAGCTCCGCCACGGTGACCTCGACCGTCACCGACAACGGTGCGCGGGCCGCCACCGATGTCCGCCTTGGGGTCCATGTCCCCGCCGGGTGGACCGTCACCCCGCTCACCCGCACCCGTTTCGCCCGGGTGCCCAGCGGCGGTCAGGCCGTCGCCAGGTTCCGGGTGACCGCCCCTGCCGTCCTCCCCGCTCCGATCACCCGTACCACCGTCACCGCGGTCGCGTCCGTCCACGGGCCGGGCGGCAGCCAGACGGTGACCGCGCCGAACCCGGTGGAGCTCTCCGCCCCGGTCCGGGCGCCGTTCAAGACCTTCTCCGACAACACGGCCACCTTCGGTGCGCAGGACAGTAGGCTCGCCATCGATGGCGCGGGCGCGGACTTGTGGGACGGCACCGACCAGTACAGCGCGATCTACCAGCAGGGCGCGGAGCACGACGGCTCCACCACGGTTGTCAAGGTGACCGCCCAGGCCGACACCAGCGAGTGGGCGAAGGCCGGGATCATGGTGCGAGATGACATCACCAAGCCCGGCAGTTCTCCCGGCTACCTGATCCTCGCCGAGGCCCCTGGCAAGGGCTACGTCCTGCAGTGGGACAGCACCGGCAGCGGGCGTCTGGACTCCAACAGCGCCCCGCCCAACGAGGGCAGCGGCACCGCCGCCTACCCCAGCTGGCTCAAGTTGGTCCGCTCCGGGTCCACTTACACCGGCTACTACTCGACCGACGGCACCGACTGGACCCAGGTCGCCGCGGCCACACTTCCCGGCGTGACCGCCACTCAGGATGTCGGTGTGTTCACCAGTTCCCACAGCGAAGGCGCCAGCGGCGAAGCAGACTTCGCGGGATTCACCCAGAACTGACATCCGCGGCGGAGCGGCCCGCCAGCCGCTCCGCCGCCGTCCAACCCCATTCCCCACACACCGGTGGAGCTCCCCATGCGTGCCCTTCCACGCCTGCTCCTGTCCCTGTCCATCGCACTCCCCGCGCTCTCCCTCTCCCTGCTCGCCACCACCCCCGCCCACGCCTTGGACAACGGCCTGGCTCGCACCCCGCCGATGGGTTGGAACAGCTGGGACACCTTCGGTTGCAACGCCAACGAGCAGATCGTCAAGGACACCGCCGACTTCATGGTCTCCAGCGGCATGCGCGACGCCGGATACCAGTACCTCACCATCGACGACTGCTGGATGAGCCGCTCCCGCGACGCGGGCGGCAACCTCGCCCCCGACCTGCAGAAGTACCCTGACGGCCTGGCCGCCCTCGCTGCCTACGTTCACAGCAAGGGGCTGAAGTTCGGCGTCTACGAGAGCCCGACCTACCACACCTGCCAGGGCTTCCCCGGAAGTCTGGACCATGAACAGCAGGACGCCCGGACCTTCGCCTCTTGGGGCGTCGACTTCCTCAAGTACGACAACTGCCTTGCCAGCGACCCCTCTCAACGAGTCGGCGACGAGCGTCTCCCACTGCAGACGCGTGACGGCTGGATGCGCGACGCGCTTGCCGCCACCGGCCGGCCGATCGTCTTCAGCCTCTCCCTGCAGCCTGCGGCCCAGGGCGAGACACCGTGGGTGTGGGGCAGGAGCGTGGCCAACATGTGGCGCATCGACGGCGACCGCGACGCCTCCTTCGCCGGCCTCACCCGACTCATTCACGCCGACCTGGGCAAGTCGCAGTACGCCGGTCCCGGCGCCTGGAACGACATCGACATGCTGGAGACCGGCAACTACGCCTCGGCTTCTCGGGACCCCAACCAGCGCTTGACCTACGATCAGGAGAAGTCCGAACTCTCGGCCGCCGCCGTGCTCGCCGCCCCGCTGATCTCCGGCGCCGACCTGCGCACCGCCGCCACGGCGGGCAGCTCAGGCTTCCCGATCAGTCAGCAGGACCTGAGCGTCTACCTCAACAAGGATGTCATCGCCGTCGACCAGGACAGCCTCGGTCAACAAGGCACCGCCGTCACCACCACCACCACCAACGGCCTTGATGTGCTGCGCCGCCCGCTGGCAGGCGGTGATGTCGCGGTGGCCCTGCTCAACGAGACCTCCGCGCCCGCCACCATCTCCACCACCGCCACAGCCGTGGGCCTGCCCGCCAGCAACGCCGGATACACACTCAACGACCTGTGGGCGCACACGAGTTCAGTCAGCGCCGACGGCACCATCAGCGCCACCGTCCCGGCCGGCGGTACGGTGCTCTACCGGGTGACTCCGCACTCTGGCACCACGAGCCCGGCGCAGCCGCTCGTCTCCGCCGCCTCCGGCCGCTGCCTGGACGCCTGGGACAACCAGACCTCTCCTGGCACGAAGATCGAGATCTGGGACTGCAACGGCGGCGCCAACCAGGAGTGGTCCTCGACCCCAGGGGGCGATCTACGCGCCTACAACGGCGCCCGGTGTCTCGGTGCCGCGAACGGCACCCTGGCCTGGGGCACTGCGGTGGTCATCCAGCCCTGCGACGGCAGCGCCGGACAGAAGTGGAGACTCAACTCGGACGGCTCCATCACCAATCCGACGCAGTACGGCATCTGTCTTGACGTGACCAGAGGCAACGTCCCGGCCGGGCAGGTCAACGGCACCACCGTCGAGGTCTACGGCTGCAACGGTGGCGCGAACCAGCGCTGGACCGAGCGGTGAGGTCGGGTGAGTTCTGGATCTAGTGGCGTAGCCGGGTGAGGCTCTGGGCTGCGGCGCCGTCGACGTCCCCGTGATGCACCCGAGCGCCTACGGCCCGTTGGGGGTAGATGTCGCCGACGTGCTTCAGTCGAGCCACTGTTTTGGCGTCGCGCTCTGTGAAAAGCAGGTCCAGCGCAGCTCGTGCTGGAACAGATGCTTGGACGCAACCCGCATGGCGATCTCCGCCGATCGGGGCTCGCCGTTTTCGTAGCGGCCCTTGCCGGCGTACCCGTCCCGATACACCACATGCTTGTCACGAGACCCCGTCATCCCGCCGAACTGCGGTATGTAGCGGTCAAGCAAGTTGTGCTTGAACACGCTGGGCAGCGCCTGGGCCGCCCAGTAGGAGCCGCTCGTGCCAATCGACATCGAAACCCCACCCCCGCCTCGCTCCTCACCGTCCTGTTGCTGGTGGTGAGGCCGCTGCTGGGAGGCGTAAAGACCGCCCCCATCCGCGTTCGCCGCCCGGCGTGCTGTGAGCGGAACTCCCGCGTCGACTTGGCGCAGCGGGACGCTGCGGTGCCGCATGCGGAGGCCGAGACGGTCTTCGCGGCACAGGCATCCGTGACAGCGCTATACGCGCCGGAATGCGCCGAACTGTGTCCCCGATCTATGAATCAGGAATCACTCCAGCCCCATCCGTCATAGAAGAGCGGCGGGAAACGAAGAGGGCGCGGGACCGTCGCCGGTCTCGCACCCTTCTTCGTTGCCGGTCGGGCCAATCAGCTCGCTGAGGCGCCTGCGGCGGCCGACGCGGCGACGGCGGACGCGAAGTCGGGCTGCACGCCGAGTTGGGCGAGCATGACGCTGACGCCGACGTAGCAGTTGAACTCCTTGATCTTGCCGTCCTCGAGGTACCAGAAGTCGGCGGTCGGGATATCGAGCTTGGCGCCGGTCGGCTCGATGACGCCAGCCGGGGTCGGGAACGGCCCGGTGGCGGTGCCCTGGATGGACAGCTCGACCACGACCAGGTTGTCGTTGACGACGTGGAAGCGGTGCAGCTCCCGGTGGATGTCGGGCGCGAGCTGGCCCATGAACACGACCAGGTCGCCAAGGTGCTCGCCGCGGTAGGTGTCGCCGGCGACGATGTTGTTGAACACGCCGTCCTCGGCGAACAGGTCGATGAATCCCTGCACGTCCAGAACGCTGCCCTCGGCCGCGTGATAGGCCGCCCGAACGATCTCTTCTGCGCTGGTGGTCATGGTCCCGTCCCCTCCGAGAAGTAATTCTAATGCTTGATTGAATTGTTGCCCGCAGGGCGGCCACCTGTCAAGCGTTCGTTTGAATAGTTTCGCGGTCGGCGGTATCAGCCCTGGTCAGACCGCATGGGGGAGCCGCGGAGGGCGCCAGCGAGAACCGGCGCCAGCCACCGCTCGATCTGCCCGGCTGGCAGCGCGGCCAACTCCGCGCCGATAGGCGCCACCGCGAGCCAGTTCAGCAGGCCAGCCGCGCACCGCGTCCGGAAGGTCAGCTCCGGCTCGTCGACCCCTGGCAGGTTCGCCGACAGCACCTTCAGGACGTCCCGGCGCGACTGCTCGAACTTCCCGTCCAGCCGGTCCCAGCCCTCGGGGGGGTCGATCCCGACGCGCGCGACCGTCCGCATCACGGCCAGGTCCCGTCCGCCGGCCGCGAGCGCGCGCATCATCGGCCGGGCGAACGCCGCGGCCAACTCCTCGATGGTCGGCCTGGCGCCGAGGGACGCGACCGCGTCGATCTGCGCGTCCAGGTACCGCTCCAGCGCGTGCTCGATAGCCGCGTCGCACAAGGCCTTCAGTGACCCGAAGTGGTAGCTCACCGCGGACACATTGGCTCCGGCCCTGTCCGTGATCTCGCGGAGGGTCACCCCCTCCTGGCCGCGCTGCGCCAGCAGTTCCAGGGCGGCGGCCAGCAGGCCGTCCCGCGTGCGCTGACCGGCCTCACGGCGTTGATCTGCTCGTTCTGTCGCCACGCGAGAAACTCAAACAGTCGCTTGACTTCATTGTCAAGCGTGATCTCCAGGGCCTCGGGATCCGATCCGCCACTTCGTCGTCCCGTCGTACACCCCGATGGTGGTGACGTACCTGTCGAACGCGAACGGCCCGGCGACGTCCACGCAGCCCGACGAGTTCGGATAGCTCGCGAGCTGGGCCCAGCCGCCAACTATCCCTGGGAAACGCCAACTAACGCTGGGAGTCACACCGACCCCGTGGAACGCCAGCACGTTGGTGCGGGGTGCCTCCAAGTCCTCCACGTCGAAGCCAGGGGCCGTGATGCGGGCCAGGTGCTCGACGAGCGCGGTCTGGACGATCTGCCACTGGCCTTGCCGGTTGGTGAACGCCTCGCCGGTAATGGTGGAATCGGCTCTTGGAATGCCTTGCTCTCAGAGGACCGCGACAGCAGCCCAGAGCCCTTTCGGTAGTGTCGGCCCCTCCCATGGCTTCGTAGCTGAGAGTCGACACCACTTTGCTGATGAGAACCGACGCGGCGGTGTCCGCGTGTCGTCTCTTCCTCAGGGCCTGCCGAGTGCCCTGAGGATGGCTGGCCGGGAGGGTGGAACCCGTGGCGAGGAGGAGACGTCCGGACAGCTGATGTGAGGGGGCGGCGATGGTGACGTCGAAGGAATCTTTGGGAACTCGGTTATCCAGGGCTCGACTGGGGCAGGAGGCTGCCTGGCTCGCGGCCACCTGGTGTGTACTGTTCGTGTTGGTGCACCTGTACTGGGCTTGGGGCGGGACCGTGGGGTTCGTAGCAGCCACCGGAAGTTCGGATCTGATCCGGCCAACCTGGTTCGTCATCTTCGGGCTATGGGGGGTTGCTCTGGTCTGCCTGGTAGGTGCCGGGGCGGCTTTGGCTGCCGTCCAGTCGTGGGGTCGGGGCATGCCGCAGTGGATGGTGCGTACTGTGCTGTGGATGGGCGTCATCGTGCTGCTGCTCAGGGCACTGCCCACGGGGGTGCAGGACGTGCTGCTCGTCACGGGAGTTCTGCATCCGGCTCGCCCGCTGGACTGGTCGGTGGTGCACTGGAGGCTGGCCTTGTGGACTCCATGGTTCCTTATCGGCGCCACGCTGTTCTTGCTCACCGCGATCGCCGCGGGTCATCGACGGCGGTTGATCTCGGCTGCGTAGGCGCCCCAGTCTCCGGCAGCGGCTCGCTGCCATTTGACGGCGACGGTGATGTCGGTGCCGAGGGTGCGGGCGAGGACCGCGGCGGGCAGCTCGGTGGCGAGCTGGAACGGTGCGGTCGAGCGGGTTTCCGCGAGCCGGATGCCGAGTTTGCGGAGCCGTTCGCCCATGGCCCAGGCACTGATCGGGCGGCCGGGCTGACCTCCGGGGAAGAGCCAGGGCGAGTCTGTGCGGCCGAGGACTTGCATGGCTGCGGCGAACCTCGACCTGCTGGAGGGCCAGTTCAGCGACGGGTGCGGGCAGGTCCATCGGGACGGCGCCGAGGCGGATGCGGACCGCTCCGTCCGTCTCCTCGATATGGTCGACGGTGAGCCGGGAGATCGCCGCGGGCCACTGGGCATAGAGGAGCAACAGCGGGCCGGCAAGGCGGTCTTCGGGCTTGAGAGTGTCGTCGTGCAGCAGGCGACGGGCGGTGTCCCAGCGGGCTTCGACGTCCATCGCCTGGGAGGGGCCGTTCCATCTGACGGCCGGGAAGCGGAGATCGCGGGCTATCTTCTGGGAGAGGGCCCATCGCACGAAGTGGCCTGCCTCCAGGCGAAGACGGACGTCGTCGCTGGTCATCCAGCCCTCAAGGTCGGTCTGTCGACAGGTTGCAAGGGTCAGGTTCTGGCCCGCGAGCCAGTTCAGGAGATAGACGGCCGCCCGCAGATGCTGCCGCGCGACCTTGAGCTGGTAGTAAGTGATGTCCTTGCCGCGGCTGCGACGGCGAAGCCGTCGCAGGAGGTGCCAAGTCGCGTACCGGTGCGGGATTTTCCGTCCCTCGGCCGTCGCATGGGAGGCGACGAGGTCCTTCACATGCCGTTCGAGGCGGACCATCTGCTCGTCCCGTTTCGGCAGTGCGCCGGTAGCGACGAGGACGCTGCGGATGTGTTCGACGACCTTGCCTTCCGGGAGCTCGTCCAGGGCCTCGTGGGTGAGGGGTCGGCAGCCGGAGCCGAGATCGGACAGGACGGTGGAGACGATGCCTTGGAGAGCCAGCGCATCGCGGTGCCGGCCCGTTCGGTGCTGGCCAGGGCCTCGTGGAGGGCCTGCAGCTTCGGGGCTATGGAGCCGGTGTCATCGGCGAGGAGCTCGTGGAGCCGCTGTTTGAGGGTGCAGCGAGGGCAGGGACCGGAGGCTCGCAGCCGTTCGGCTTGTCCGCAGGTAGGGCAGGGGCGCCAGAGCTCGGGTTCCGGTGCGGTGCAGGGGCCGCAGGTGGGGGCGTCGGCGGTGCCGGAGTGGATGCCGCGGAGTCGTCCGCAGACGGTGCAGTGAGCTGGGCGTCTGTCGCAGCCGCCGCAGCGGGGCAGGCCGGTCAGCCCGCTCAGGTCGCTCGACGACGAGCCGGTAGATCTGGCTCGACGACAGGCTGATGCCGCGTTCGGCGAGCGGAGGGATGAGGCCGGTGGTGGAGAACATCCCGCGGTCCGCCATGACTTTGCGCAGGTGCCAGTGGTAGTCGAGCTTGGCGGCCATCGCCGGATCCCTCCTGTCAGGCCCCGGCGAACGCCGGGGCCAGTGCCTTGTGCAGGGAAGTGTTCATGAAGTCGTCGCTGACGTGCGTGTAGATGGCCAGGGAGCTGTCGCACTCATGGCCGACCTGCTGCTGGATGAACCGGCGGTCGACTCCGTCCTCGGTCAGGTGCGTGACGTAAGACCTGCTTGTCTCCGCAGTCGCCGTGTGCGGTTGGGTTCGTGTCGCGTTTGAAGTGGACGACCCCGGGTGCGGCGTTCGTGATGCCGGTTGCTGCTTGTGTGGCGATAAGGTCGGGGCATCTGTGATCGACTTCACTGTCGCGTGTTGTGTCAGCATGGTCCGACGACCTTCTGTCGTGTTGCGGGAGGCGGGTGACATTCGCGTTCCGGGCAGCGACTGCGCGCATTCGGAGGATCTCGTCGTCATCCGCACCTCGTCCTCGACGGACGCCCGGTAGTAGGCCCTACTTCGGTGCCTGGAAGCCGCCGATCTTCTGCTCGAGCAGTTCGGCCAGCCGCAGCGGGGTACGGTCCTCGAACATCGGACCGATGAGCTGCACTCCCACCGGCAGGCCATCGGAGGCCCGGCCCGCTGGTATGGCGGTGGCGGGCAGGCCGGGCATGGTGGCCAGGCCGGCCCAGACGAGCTGGTCGAAGTACGGGTACTCGACGCCGTCGATGTCGATCCGGCGTTCCAGCGGATTGGGGTTGTGGTCGTGCGGGAACGCGGGAGTGGGCGTAATCGGGCACACCACGGCATCGAACTCGGCGAACAGTTGCCGCCAGCCGTGGCGGTGCAGTTCGCGGCGGTTGTTCGCCTGGAGCCAGTCGCGGTGGCTGAACACCATGGCGCGCAGCCGTGCCGCGTCGAGACTCTGGTCGTCCGCGCTCAGTCCGGCGGCGCGGGTCCGCAGCCGATCGTACGGTTCGACGGGAAAGCGTGCGACGGAGCCCGAAACCAGCAACTGGCTGTAGAGCGTCCCGGCCTCGGTCAGATCGGGTAGCAGCGGACTGTGCCGTTCGACGTGGGCGCCGCCGTCGACAAGCGCGTCGGCGACTCGGTTCACGCCCGCCCGCACCGCCGACCCGGTTGGAATGAGCGGATGTTCGTCGAGGATCAAGACCCGGAAGTCGCGGAGCCGTTCGTGGCGCGCGGGCGGCAACCTCAAGTGGTGCGCCACGCCGAGCGTCAACGGATCCGGTCCGGCCATGACGTCGAGCAGGAGCGTGAGGTCGCGGGCGGTGCGCGCCATCGGACCGACGACGGCGAGGTCGAGGTCGACCGGCAAGGCCGGTGCGGACGGCGGGACCATACCGCGGTTGGCCGCCAGCCCGAGTGTCGGCTTGTGTGCGTAGACACCGCAGAAATGTGCGGGGGTGCGCAACGAGCCGGCGATGTCGGAGCCGATGGACAGCGCGCCGAATCCGCACGCCAGGGCCGCCGCTGATCCGCCGGAGGATCCGCCCGGCGTGCGGCCGTGGTCCCACGGGTTGTTGGTGGTGCCGTAGATTTCGTTGAAGCTCTGGATATCTTGCAGCCCCAAGGGCACATTGGTCTTGCCGAGCACCACCGCGCCGGCGGCCTTGAGCCGCGACACCTGTACCGCGTCCTCGGCCGGCATGTAGTCCCGGTGTTGTGGCATGCCCCAGGTCGTGGGCAGCCCGGCGATGTTGTAGGACTCTTTGACCGTCACCGGAATGCCGAGCAGCGGCCGGTCCTCGCCCCGGGCGCGCGCCTGGTCGGCAGCGCGCGCGGCGGCCCGCGCGCGGTCGAAGTCCGGCACACAGATCGCGTTGATCGCCTTGTCGTCCCGCTCGATACGGGCGATCGCCTCGTCGGTCAGTTCCGCCGAGGTCACTTCACCGGCACGCAACGCGGCCGCCAACTCTTCGGCCGTCTGAAAATTCCACTCCATGAATCCGACCGTACTGGCCTCTGGAACAGGTCATGAAATGCCGCTTCGCGCAACGGGATGGATGTCTCAATACTCGTCATGTTGCTCTCCGGCCACGGACAATTCGCCCGACCGCTGGCGATGGCGACGCGCAGCGGGATCGGTGTCGGCCTGGGAGTTCAGGAGACCTTCATCGGACACCTGCGCGTACTTCGCGAGGCTGCGAACCGACGTATGCCCGGACAGCTTCATCAGCACCGGCGTGGACGCGCCCTTCTCCGCAGGAGCGTCGTCGCGGGCACCTTCGCGACGCAGATCGCCAGGTGCGTTGGATTGGACACCGTTGCCCGTGACCCGGATCACGCCCGTTGGGGTAGCTCAACTACAGCTCCCGATCACGGTTGTTCGCGGTGCTGGAAGGTGGCTCACCCGGGCTGTTCCGGCGGCGGCTTCGCGAAGCCGGATGATCTCTTCATGCTGGGCGGCGAGCCGGACCAGGGCCTGGCCGCGGAAGTCGGTGAGTTCGTCGACCGTATGCTCCGACTGGGTGAGCCGTTCCCGGAGCTTGGCGTTTTCTGCTTTGAGTCGGCTGATCCGGGCCTCGCGGGGGTCGGGGATCTCGCCGGCGTCGTGCAGTGCCTGGACCCGTCGTTCGAACTCGACGCGGAGGTGAGCGTAAGGGCGGGTGCCGTAGAACGCAGTGCGGTCGACGGCGGCCTCGTTGGCGAGAGTCTTGATGTCGCACTTTCCGCCGGGCGGGATTTCGCCTCGGAGGAGCCGGTCCATGGCGGCTCGGATGCGGTTCTCGTTCTCGGTCCGCTGGGCTGCGGAGATTCTCATGCGGACTCCTCGTCCTCGTCCGTGGTGCTGGCGGCGTCGATCTCGGCGACGACGCGGAGGGCCCGGTCATAGTCGGCTTGGAGCCGGGTGCGTTCGGTCTTGCGTGTGGTGCCAATCTGGCCGAGGAAGGTTTCGGTGCGTTCGGCGTGTTCGGCCCAGACGGGGCGGTGGCAGGGGTGGTTGGTGGCCTGCGGGCATCGGGCGGAGTCACACATCCCGATCAGTGGACGGTCTGCAGTCGGGGTGCCGGCCAGCTTGAGGCAGAGTGCCCGGGACGGGTCGGTGAACCAGCAGTAGTTCGCGGGCCCGAGGTGGAGGATCTTGGCGCGTTTGGTCAGCAGGTTGAGCACGTCGCGGTCACTGCGCTGGGTCTTCGGCGCCTTCGCGGCGGCCGCGTCGAGTTTGGCGTCGATGTGCGCGAAGAACTCGGTGAGGCTGCGGGCGCCGGGGCCCGCTGGGAGGATGCCTTGCTGGTAGTTTCGGAACTCGGCGAGGACGAGGTCGAGGTTGCGGTCGCTCTCGTGCCTGTTGACCTCGGCGAGGAGCTCGGCCTGGGCCCCGCCGGGACGGGAGGCACAGCCTTCTGTCGTGGCCACGGCAATGCTTGAGGTGGATCTTGGAAGCCAGCACTCCGCTCGGCCGGTAGGCCATTTCCAGAGCCAGGGTCCGCCTCAGCATCCTCAGATTCACGGGCCCGTCAGGGATGGGTGCAAGCCCAAGCCGTTGCCCGGACGGGGAGTTGACCCAGTTCCTGAACCACCGGTAACGGACGTCGAAGGCGAACCGGCCGAACAGCAGGGCCCCATCCTGTGGGCCGTCGTGCAGTTGCTCGGCGAGTTCGACGGCGCGATAGACCGGCTCGACGACGACCCATTCGTCGTCGGTTCCGCCGAGCGGCTGGCCTTTGACGACCTTGCTGGCGATCCGGAACCGGGTGTGGCCGGGAACAGGCTCCTCGGGCGGGCGGCGGCAGCCGACCCGTAGCTCCATGAGTTCACTCGCGCGCATTCCCGACACCGTGGCCAGCGTGATGATCGCGGCGGTGCGGACGATTCCGACCAGGGCAACGGCCTCCAGCCGGTGCAGGGGAAGCGTCCAGGGCGGCGAGGATGTCCCGTCTGCTGCCTTGTTCTCGGCGGCATCACGGGCGAAGGCCTTCTCCACTCCTACCACTGCGAGGGTTGTTTCCAGTGGTCCGCGCAGGGCCGGGAGCCATCGTGACCAGAACTGGCTGGCCCCGGCCTGCCGGGTCAGAACGCCCGTGGCCACCGGCAGCAGGAGATCACCGGGGTCCCAGCCGTCGGCGAGCCGGTCGGCGATGTGGTGTTCGGCCAGCATCGGCAGCGGTGTGCGCGTTCACTCGTACTCGGCCAGCATGCTCGTGAACTCGGCCATGGGCGCGGGACCGGCCGGGCGGAGCCCTTTCGCTTTGCAGGACGAGGTGCAGTCGGCTTCCCGTACTTCCTGAGCGAGTTCGACGGCGTGGGGGCCAAGGGTGGAGACCAGATAGAGCGCGGCGGCGAGCATCGGCTGCAGGACGGCGCCTTCAACCGGTGGGGTCTTGTTCTGGCCCCGGCCGCAGGGCATCTCGGCGACGGCCGAGGCCGTTGCACCACCCCACGGCCGCAGGTCCGCAGAGACACGGTCGGCGGTGAACAGCTCGCGGTAATTGACGAGGTCGACGACGACCTGCGCGGCCGAGCGCCTGGTTCCGTGGCTCTGTTCACCGACGACGGTGCCATGCTCGTCGAGCACCTAGCGGCGGTGAGCCAGGTAAGCCTCGCAGAGCCGGGTGTCGAGCTGTTCCAGACCGGACACTCGCTGGTCCCCCAACCAGGCAAAAAATCGGGTGAGTTCGCCCAGCCGCCCCGCGCAGGTGGTCAGGTGCAAGGCCGTGCGATAGGCGCGTGGCAGCGGGATGACCGACACGTGTCCGGGGGCGAGCATCGCCAGCACGAGTTCCTTGCGACCAGCCGCCAACGGGCGTCGATGATGGCCGCGAAGTCAAAGCGCCGTGTGCATCGGGCCATCTGAGCCGGCAGACCGACGACGTGGGTGAAGTCCCAGATATCGTCCTCGAAGCGCGGACGGTTCGCCTCGTCGGGCAGTGTGAGGCCGGCCTCGTGGCAGACGTCGGCGCCTGCGAGGACTGCGGAACGGACGTCGAAGGAGGAGACGACAGCGGGGGTGGTCACGCGGTGAGCTCCTCGGGACGCAGGGGCAGTTCGTCATCCCGGTCGGCGACACCAGCGGAACCCGCCAGGGTCAGCATCCCGGTCGCGGCGAGTATGGCCAATGTCATTGGCTGCGGGTGGTGTTGTGGTGGCGTTCTTCGGCGATCCATTGGGCGAGGGAGGCCAGTGTGGTTTCGGCGCTGTCCGCCATGTAGTCGCGCAGTGCGTCGAGGTCGCTGCGGGTGGTGCCCAGCACCGGGTCGAGGCGCAGGAGTTGCCAGGACTGCTGGACGACGGTTCCGCGTCCTTGGGGTTGGAAGGTCCAGCTCCATCGCACGATGCCGTCCTCGGCGCCGCCGACGACGAAGGTGAAGGCGTCGGGGTCGGCCTGCGTGATCTGGGAGCGGGTGGTCCACTGCTTGCCGTCCCTGTGGTTGCGGCCGCTGAACCAGGCGCCGACTCGGGGTCCGGCGTCCTGGTCGAAGGCGACGTCGGTGGCGTTGGGGCTCCACCGGCGGATCGCGGACACGTCACTGACCAGGTCGTAGACCCGTGTGGGGGCGGCGTCGACCCAGGCGCGCCTGGTGAAGGCGAAATCCGCCGCGTTCAGGGTCTCGACGGGGTCGTCTTCGCGGGTAGCGGTGCTCAAAGGGTCCTCCTGGATGAGTGCGGGATGCGGTGAGACCCACCTCATCGCTGCTCGGACCAGGGAGCCAGACCCGCTGGTGCCTATCCTCGGCAGGGAGAGGCTGTGCGTTGCGGGTCGACCCATACTCGGAGCCATGAACGGGAAATCACAGCTCGGGGACTTCCTGCAGACGCGGCGCTCCCAGCTGCGACCCGACGAGGTCGGGGTGCCCACCTACGGGGAGCGCCGGCGTGTGCCGGGTCTTCGCCGTGAGGAGCTGGCGCTGCTGGCCGGGGTGAGCGCCTCCTACTACGCCCGGTTGGAACAGGGGCACTCGCTGAACGCCTCGCCGGAGGTGCTGGACGCGATCGCCCGGGCCCTGCGGCTGGACGAGTCCGAGCGCCGGTACCTGCACGACCTGGCCCGATCGGCCAAGCCCCGCAGCCGGCGGCGCCCCGCGCCGGAGCGCGTGACGGAGCCGACCGCCCAACTGCTGGACGCGCTCGGGGACGTCCCCGCGATCGTGATCGGCCGGCGCAGTGATGTCCTGGCGTGGAACCGACTGGGCCACGCGCTGTTCGCCGGGCACCTCGACCCCGCTGCCCCGGACGTGCCGACGGAGCGCCCCAACATGGCCAGGCTGGTGTTCCTCGACGCCCATACCCGCGACCTGTACGCGGACTGGCCGAGCAAGGCCGGGGCGGTGGTGGGGAATCTTCGCCTGGTGGCGGGCCAGTACCCGGAGGACCCCGCGTTGCACACGCTGGTGGGTGAGCTGAGCGCGAAGAGCGAGGACTTCGCGTCGATGTGGGCCGACCACCGGGTCAAGGCCTGCGCGGTCGCCGACTACGAGATGCGGCACCCGCTGGTCGGTTCACTGACCGTCATGCAGCAGACCCTGAGCCAGGGGCCGGGTCCCAGCATCGTGGTCGCCACCACGGCGGCGGGCTCACCCTCGCGAGCCGCCCTGGACCTCCTTGCCCAGGCCATCACCCAGGCCGCCCGAACCCGTTCGGACAACCGGCTCAGCACCAGCTGACCCCCCTCGTACGGTGCGGTGGCAGCGGGATCACGAAGCCGGGCCCTGGCACATCGCGCCGCCGCGCGAGCTGAAGACCACGCCGGCGTCGGCCAGGAGCAGTGGACGCCGCCGTAGGAGCGGCCAGTCTCCTCGGCGAGGGCACGGATGGAAGCCCCCGCCTCGTAGCGGGCCTTGAGCCCGGCGGCGACCTTGTCCCGCTCCGGGCCGGGCAGCAGCCTACGCGATCATCGCGACTGGACTCGTCCTCCGATCCTGGTCGATCGTAAGACACGTCACCATGTTAACGTCTACACAGGTGTAGACGTTGGTGTCGCGGCATGACAACTCCCACGACTATCGCGACCCCTCGAGGTGCCGCGGGCAACCACCTGTTGAACAAGGTGCCCGAGGTCACAGTCTGGTTCTGGATCATCAAGATCCTCTGCACGACCGTCGGCGAGAGTTTCGCCGACTACATCAACACCACGCTGGGCTTCGGCCTGACCAACACCATGCTGTTGTTCACCGCGGTATTCGCGGTCGTGCTAACGGTCCAGTTCCGTACGAAGCGCTACAGCCCGTTCCCGTACTGGCTCACCGTGGTGGTGGTCAGTGTCACCGGCACGCTGTACACCGACATGCTCACCGATGAGCAACACGTCCCGCTGTGGCTGAGCTCGACGGTGTTCTCGGTCCTGCTGGTCCTCGTCTTCGGGGTCTGGTGGCTGCGCGAGCGGACCCTGTCGATCCACAGCATCACGACCTTCCCGCGTGAGGCGTTCTACTGGCTGACCGTCCTGGTGACGTTCGCGCTGGGCACTGCCACCGGTGACTGGACGCTGGAGCTGACCAACTGGACGCCCGCGCAGTCGGTGTTCCTGCCGCTGGGCCTCATCGTGTCGATCACCGCGCTGTGGAAGTTCGGCGCCAACCCGGTCCTTTCGTTCTGGCTGGCCTACATCCTCACCCGCCCGCTCGGCGCCAACATCGGTGACTGGCTCGCCTCCCCGAAGGCCGCGGTCAACCCCGGCGACCCGGTCGGACTCGGCCTGGGCACCTTCGCCACGAGCCTGATCTTCCTCGGCGCCATCCTGGCGACGGTCATCTACCTGACGATCAGCCGCAGTGACGTCGCCGAGACCTACGAGATGACCCACGAGCGGTCGGTCGCCGCCAACGCGCGCAAGGAGCGCATCGCGCTGGGAGCCTTCGGCGTGATCGCCGCCGGCACCGTCGCGCTGATGGTGTGGGCCCACAATCAGCCCCACGTCACCTGCGACCCGACCGGTCAGAGCGAGACGATGCCGGCCTGCCCGAAGGCGGCCCTGACCGGCAACCAGACGACCGCGGCGGTGGCGAAGTACGAGAACCTCGCCCAGACGGCGATCGCGCAGGACCGTGCCGGGACGGCCGCGGCCTCCCAAGCCACCGTGCAGAAGATGCGCGATGACTGGGACGCCGACACCACCTCGCTGCAGGCGGTGAACAACACGACCTGGACCCTGCTCGACAACCAGATGGATGCGGTCCTCAAGGCGTACGCCATCGACCACGGCAACATCCAGCCGGCTCCCGCCGCCGAGCAGGAGAAGCAACTCAACGTCCTGCTGGGCGACCTCCAGAGCCACCGCTTCTGAGTCGGCATCTGAAGTAGGCAAATTGCCCTTTATGTTCTAGTAGGTTCCTCGCCAGGTCGGTGTGGACCCGTCGGCTGGTGGCGGGGTGCCCGGGTGTGGTTCGATGATCCGGGTGGGCGTCCGGGGCCGGGGCGGGGACTGCCAGGAGCGAAGCAGCGAGGCGCCGGCCACGTTCAGCAACCCGGGCAGGGCCTGAGCGGCCCTGCGCTCACTCGGCCTCCTCGCCCGCCGCCGCGTCCTCGTCGGGCTCGGGCTCATCGGCGGGCCATCCGGTGCCGAACGGTCCGGGAAGCCCCGGTTCGGCCGCCCCCAACTGGGCGGCGCCGCCCTCACAGCGGTGGAGCAGGAGCGGGATCACTCGGCGGCCTCCAACTGGTGCGGGACGCGCCGACTGGCGCGCAGTTCCCGCAGGTCCGGGATGTGGTTGTAGAGGGTGCCCGGGGAGACCCCGAGCACCCTCGAGATCGAGGCGATCGAGTTCTCCTGGTTCGGGAGCATGTCTCGGGCCATGCGCAGCTTCTCGACATCGACCACGGTGGGGCGTCCGCCGACCCGGCCGCGGGCGCGCGCAGCGTCCAGGCCCTCGCGGGTGCCGACCACGATCAGCCCGCGGATGAACTCCGCGAGCGCAGCGAAGACATGGAAGACCAGCCGACCGCCCGGAGTGGTGGTGTCCAGCTTCTCGTGCAGCGAGGTGAAGCCGATATCGCGCCTGCGCAGCTCGGCCACCATGTTGATCAGGTCCTGCAGCGAACGGCCGTAGTGGTCCAGCGGCGGGACCACGAGGGTGTCGCCGGGCTGGAGGAAGGCGTGGCACGCGTTCAGTTCCGGGCGGGCGGCGTTCTCCAGGGACCTGGCTGACGCCCGCCTCGCCGCCAACCATGATCAATCTCAGCGCTGAATCCTGTACGAAAACTACTCAGCCCCGACAACCGACACAAGATCACCTCCGGCCGTGTACTGGCGATGCTGTACGCCCGCCAAGCCCGCGCTCGCTCCAAGGCCGGCGAGCCGAAGGCCACGGGCAGCAACTGGGACCGACGGCCCGCCGGGCGGGCCTGACCGCCCACGAACTGCGCAAGGCGGTGCACGCCGCACCCGAAGTCGCCGCGTCCTGCAGGACGGTTGACGGCCGGCCGATGGGAGCCCGCAGACAGATCGCGCGGGTGGAAGGGAGCGGACCATGCCGGTGAAGGACGGATGCCCGAGGTGCGGAGCGCGCCGAGAGGAACATGACCGCTACGGCGCCTGCGCGAAGTGCGGGGCCTGGTACCCGCGCCTGGCGGCCATGCTCTGCGTTGCGCAACGCAGCCGGCAGACCCGCGCGAGGTGCGCAGCGCAAAACGCCCCCGACGTCGGGGGCGCTGCCCGTGGATCGGCGGTTACTGGCGGACCAGCCCGGCGGGGTCGATCTCGAAGGGGAACGGGTCCTCGACGCGGGTGGAGCTGCCCGCCAGCGCGGTGGTGCGCTCCACGTACCGGCCGTCCTGCAGCTCGGAGACGACCAGCATCGGCGCCGGGTCGCTCTCCAGCCGCCAGTGGGCGGGGATGCCCGCCTCGGCGTAGAGCAGCGGCTCGATCTTGCGGTCCATGCGCCTGTTGCCGGGAGAGACGATCTCGACGACGACCTGGGCCGCCTCGGCGTCGATGGTCACCAGGTCCTCGACGGTGGCCCCGGCATCGGCGATGACCAGGTCGGGGACGACCATGCCCGAGGGCAACGTGACGTTGATGGCCTCGAAGATCTCGACCGGTGCCCCAGCGGCGCGGGCCGCGGCGTCCAGGGCGGCGTGCAGCCGGAAGTGATGCTTCAGGACGTCCTTGGCGAGCCGGAGTGGGCCGGCCTGCTCACCCCGGCCGACCGGCGCGGCCTGACTCCGCTGTTCTGGTCCCATGTGCGCCCTTACGGCGAGATCCGACTCGACCTTGCCGCGCGCCTGACCATTGGTGCCGACGGCGCCGGGCGCTGAGCCCACGATCGTGTGTAAGGGCTGTAGTGCGTCCTTTTGGCATCGAACGCGCTGTGGGAGGCCCCACTTCGGGCCTCCCACAGCGCGTTCGACGTGGTCGGGGTCACGCGGCCAGCGCGGTGGTGGTCTGGTGGGTGCGGGTGGCGCGGGCGCCCTTGCCGAGGAGGGCGGCGGTGCGGGCGACGAGCATGCCCATGGCCAGGAAGATCAGGGCGTCGGTGAGGGCGTCGGGGGTGATGTGGTTGGTGGCCATCCAGTGGCCGAGCTGGGCAGGGAAGACGTGTACGGAGGCGTAGGCGAACAGCAGGCGGGCGCCGATCACGGTGGTCCACAGGGCGGCGTAGGTGGTCTTGCCGGTGGAGAAGGCGGCCTTGCGGGTGGTGTCGTAGCGGACCGGGAGGAGGGCGGCGGCCAGCAGGCCCAGAAGCAGGCCGGCGGCGGTGCCGGCGATTTCCAGGGTGAGGCCGTTGCCGGTGGTGGCGATGTTCTTCGCGAAGATCGGGACGACCGCTATGGCGAGGAGGATCGGGCGGGCCAGGCGGAGCCAGGCGATCTGCTTGTAGCCGAGGTCGGCGTGGAGCACGGTGGCCAGGACAGCGAGGTTGATGATCCAGACGCTGGCGTTCATGGCGGATTCCCTTGGGCTAGTGGGCCGGTGAAGCTGACACCCATGACGCTAGGAGCCGGGGCGGGGGTGGCTCGTCAGTCTGTGGGTGGGGTACGGGTTGATGCCGGGTGGAGGCGGTCGGCACCGACAGGCTCTTCGGTACGTGCGTACGCCCCGGACCGCAGGGGTCTGGTGGGCGTTCGGGGTGCTTGGCTCGGTGGGCGGTGCTCTTCAGGCTGCGGTGGCTACTGGTGCCGGTCGGCGGCAAGAGGAGGGGACCGTGCTGTGTGGGCCGGGCAGGATGTGGGTGAGGTCGTTGAAGCGGGCGAGCGGGTTGACCCGGGAGGGGCTGCCCGAGACGCGGTGGGCGGTCCACGCGCTGCGCGAGGACAGCGTGCCGCTGCCCGAACTGCTCACCACGCTCGTGGCCATGCGCGACCAGGGCGAGGACGAGACCGCTGCGCCAGTGACGGTCCGGATCATGGGAAGGCCCGCCGGCTGGAGCCGGACGCCACGCTGGCGCTGTACCGGGCAGCGCAGGAGGCGATCACCAACGCCGCCAAGCACGCCCCGGGCCAACGCGTCGACCTCAAGGTGGAGTTCACCGACATCCAGGTCGTCCTGACCGCCACCAACCCGCTCCCCGACGCCGCGCGGCCGCGACCGCTCGGGGCGAGCGGCGGCGGCTATGGGCTGACCGGGCTGCGCGAGCGCGCGGACCTGGCCGGCGGCACCCTGACCGCCGAAGTGGTGGACGGCACCTGGCGGGTGTGCGTCACAATTCCCGCGCGTGAACACCAGTACACCGATCCGCGTCCTGATCGCCGGCGACCAGGCCGCCGTCCGCGAACGCCTCGCGCTGCTCCTGGACACCCTGCCCGGCCCGGCCGCTGGCGACCTGGCCCGCGAGCTGCGCCCGGACGTGGTGCTGATGGACCTGAACATGCCGCGCTGCGACGGCATCGACGCCACCGCCCGGATCCTGGCCGACCGCCCCGAAACCCGCATCGTGGTGTTGACCACCTACGAGGACGAGAACTCCGTCGTCCGCGCGCTGCAGGCCGGGGCCCTGGGCTACCTGACCAAGTCCGCCACCCGCGCTGACATCGAACGCGCCGTCAAGGCGGCCGCCGCAGGCCAGGCCATCCTGGACCCCGCCGCCCAGCGCAGCCTGCTCGCCGCCGCGACCGGCACCCCCCAAAGTCCGTACGAGCCGGAGACCTAGCCTGACGACCTGACCGCCCGCGAGACCGACGTGCTGCGCCTGATCGCCGAAGGGCACTCCGACCGCGAAATCGCCCGCCAGCTCTTCGTCAGCGAGGCCACCGTCAAAACCCACATCAACCGCATCTTCACCAAGACCGGCAGCCGCGACCGCGCCCAGTCCATCCACTACGCCTATACCCACGGCTACGCCGAGTCGCGGAAGGCCCCGTGGCATTGCCCGGCCGCCCCGGCGGAACTTCCGGCCAACGTACTTACCCGTCCCGGGCTGCCGCGCTGGGTCGCGCCGGTCTACATCGCGCTGGCCCTGGCTCTGCTGCCCTGGATCGTCTACCTCTCCCGGTCGCTGCCCCAGCGCCAGCTCTCCGAGCACTACCGGATGGCCTGGGTCGGCTTCGCCGTCCTCCTGCTGGGGCAGTTGGCCCGCACCGGCGTGTACGCTCCTCGTCCCATCTGGCGGGTTCGCGTCCCGCCCCACGCGGCGGCCAGCGCGGCCATGCTCTGCGTCGACGCCTGGTTCGGCACCACCACCAGCACAGCCCACGACCTGCCGCTGTCCGTCGTTCTGGCGGTGCTGGTCGAACTCCCGCTGGCCGGCCTGTGCTGTGGTGGCTCGCCACCCGACCGCGCACGACGGGCTGACCGCCAACGCCGGGCGTCCTGCACGGGAAACGGCCGAAGGCCCCCGATTCCAGGGGCCTTCGTTCGACATGCACGCGCGGGAGCCCGCTTTCAGCGGGCCGCCTTGGCCGCCTTGGCGGCCTTGACCACACGGACGATCAGACCGATCAGCATGCTCCTCACCTCCTTCCCTTTTCCCGGAGTGCTTGGATGTGGAGCGGCGGGGCGATGGTGACGGTGTCAGCGGCCGGTCCGGCCGGACTTGAGGGCCTTGACGAGGCGTACGATCAGACCGATCAGCATGGCGGTGATCCCTTCGGTGTTGCGTGGTGTCCTTCGTTCTCCCAGTGATGCCAAGCTATTTCCGCGGCTGTGCGGGGGGCATCGGTCCCCAAGTGGAGGGCGGGTGGAGACCGGGTTGAGGCGCGCGGCCACCCGTCGCGTGATGACGGCCCGCACCCGGCATGCCAACCTGATCGCGTCACGCTGGAACACAGGGGAAGGGTGCGGCAGCCGACATGGCGGGTAAGCGTCGAGCGGTCATCGCGGTGGTCGCCGTCGCGGCCGCGGTGCTGGTCGTTGTCCTGTGCGTGACCGTCCCGGCTCTGCGCCGCAGCCTGGCCACCTTCGGGCACCTGAACTGGGCCTGGCTGCCGCTGGCCCTGCTCGCCGAGTCCGGCTCCATGGCCGCCTTTGCCCGCAACCAGCGCCACCTGCTGAAGATCGGCGGCGCCTCCCTCGCGCTGCGCGACACCGTCGCGATCGCCTACGCCGGAAACGCCCTCTCGGTCAGCCTGCCCCTGGTCGGCACCGGGGTCGGCACGGCCTTCACCTACCGTCAGTTCCGCCGAAAAGGCGCCGACACCGCCTCCATCAGCTGGGCACTCACGGTCGGCGGCGTCGTCTCCTCCCTCTCCTTCGCCGCGCTGATGACCATCGGCGCACTGCTCTCCGACAGCCAAGGCGCCGCCGCGCTCGGCTTCCTCGCCGCCGCCGCCAACGCGCTGCCCATGCTCGCGATCCTCGCCGCGCTCCGCTTCACCCCCGTGCGCCGCGCGCTGAACCGGCTGGCCAGCGCACTGGTGCGGCTGTCCCGCCGCCTGTTCCAGCGGCCCCGCGGGGAGGCGGAGCACGCGTTCGAGGACCTGCTCACCCGCATCGGCGGACTGAAGGCCACCCCGCGCCAGTACGGCCTCGCGTTCCTCCACGCGATGCGCAACTGGGCCGCCGACTGCATGTGCCTGGTATGCGCGATCGCGGCCAGCGGCGGACCCGTGCCCTGGCACGGCCTGCTGCTGGCCTACTGCCTCGGCGTCACCGCGGGCAGCGCCGGGCTGACCCCCGGCGGCGTGGGCGTCGTCGAAGCCACCCTGGCCGCCGCCCTGGTCGCTGCGGGCCTGCCCGCCGACCGGGCGGTGCCCGCCGTCCTGCTCTACCGGCTGATCAGCCTCTGGTTCGTCATCGCCATCGGCGGCACCATCGCCGCCACGACCCGCCGCCGGACACCGCCCCAGACAAGGGATGCGCAACCGGCCCATGGAACGGCACAGAACCCGACCAAGCAGGGCTGACGCCCGCCACCGCTGCGTGACCCGGGGCGGTTCAGCCGATCATCTGGTGCTCTCCCTGCGGCGGGCGTGAACCGGTCGGGGGCCAGGCGGTCATCGACGGGACCGTCGGTGCCTGAACCCCGAGGTGATCGTGGCGACTACCCTCGCGCCCGCTGGATCTTGGCCTCGATGCCGTCCAGGAAGGTAGCGAGGGCCAGTTCGAAGACCTCGTCGTCGTTGCGGAAGAGTTCGGTCAACCGGGCGGCGCTGGCGTGGACCAGAGGGAACCGCGCGGCGGGGAGCGTGGCGTACTTCACCGCCCAGGCCCTGTCGTCCTTGGCCTGGGTCTCCTCGTCGAGGATCTGGAAGGCCGCCGTGTACTGGGTGAAGGCCAAGGTCAGGTCCACCAGGGCGCGGCAGCTCTCCGCCGCCTGCGCGACGGGCAGGCCGGCGTCGTGCAGTACGCCGATGATCTCCTCGACGCTCTCGCTCTCCACCGGGCTCGCCGTGGTGCGGGTCGCGGCGAGGACGGCGAGGGCAGGGCGTTCGAGGTAGACGGAGCGGATGGAACGCACGGTGGTCAGCAGCCACTCCCGCCACTGCTGCCTGGGCGGTGCGCCGGCGCGGGCTCGCTGAACCGCCTCGACGATCATCACGTCGGTGAGGGCCAGCACCAGATCGTCCTTGTCGCGGAAGTGCCGGTAGACGGCGGTGGGGTCGGCGCCGAGTTCCTTGCCGAGGCGGCTGAAGGTCAGTACGGCACCGCCCTCGCGCGAACACAGGCGCAGTGCCGCGTCGAGGATCGACTCGCGGGAGAGCGTGACCCGGCGTGGGCGCCGCGTTGCCTTCGCCGTGCCCTTGGCGTCTCCCGCCGCGCCGCCGGTGGTGTCAGCGCCGCCCGGGGTGTCCACGGTGGTGTCACGCCCGTCCATGTGCGAGTCCGTCTCGATCTGCGTCATCCCGTGTCTCCCGTTTCGGCCGTATCCCGTGGTGGAGCTCAGCCGATTCTATCGACAGCAATCGTGTCAACGCCATTGACAGCAGCATTGTCCTGGGCTTTGCTGCTGGCTCACCGGAGATGCCGGTCCGACACACACCTCCTCGTTCACACCGCCACCACGGCCTTTGCCGCAGGTCCGGCGGCTTACTCCGCACACCTTGGAGGGCCTGTGCCCCGCGACAACCACTTCGCCGATCTCGTCTTCACCGGCGGCCCCGTCTACACCGTCGACTCCGCCCGCTCCTGGGCCGGCGCCGTCGCCGTCCGTGACGGGCGGATCGTCGTCGTCGGCCATGACCACGACGTCCGCCACCTCATCGGGGCGCATACCGAGGTGGTCGACCTGGACGGTCGGCTGCTGCTCCCTGGTTTCCAGGACGCCCATGTACACCCGGTGTTGGGCGGCACCACCATGCGCAGCTGCGATCTGCACGACCTGGAGGACGCCGGTGACTACGTCAGCGCCGTAGCGGCCTATGCCAGAGCCCACCCTGGGGTGGAGTGGATCAACGGCGGCGGATGGAGCATGGAGGCGTTCCCCGGTGGGCTGCCGCACCGCGAGCTCCTGGACGCCGTCGTCCCCGACCGTCCTGTGTCGCTGCCCAACCGGGACGGTCACGGGGTCTGGGCGAACAGCCGCGCCCTGGAGATCGCCGGGATCACCGCGGACACCCCCGACCCCGCCGACGGCCGGATCGAACGGGACGCCGACGGCCTCCCCACCGGGATGCTCCAGGAAGGCGCCGCCGAACTGATCACCCGTCACATCCCCGTACCGGGACCGGCCGAGTTCCTCGCCGGGCTGCTGGAGGGCCAGCGGCACCTGCACGGGTTCGGCATCACCGGTTGGCAGGACGCCGCGGTAGGGACTGGTTTCTTCGGCGGCGACGTCTACGGCGCCTACCTCGCCGCCGCCGAGTCCGGGCAGCTCACCGCCAGGGTGCGGGGCGCACAGTGGTGGGTCCGCGACGGCGGCGTCGAGCAGTTGGCGCGGTTCGCCGCCCGCCGCCACGAGGCACGGATCGGCCGGTTCCGGGCCGGCAGCGTCAAGATGATGCTCGACGGCGTCGCCGAGAACCACACCGCCGCGATGCTGGAGCCGTACCTCGACGGCTGCGGCTGCGCCACCGCCTCATCCGGGCTCGACTTCATCGACCCCGACCAACTCGGCCACTACGTCAGCGAACTCGACGCGGCCGACTTCCAGGTGCACTTCCACGCGCTCGGCGACCGCGCCGTGCGCAACGCGCTGGACGCCGTGGAGGAGGCCCTGCGCCGCAACGGCCGCCGAGGCAACCGCCATCACCTGGCCCATCTCCAGGTTGTCCACCCCGAGGACATCCCGCGCTTCCGCGCGCTCGGCGCCACCGCCAACATCCAGCCGCTGTGGGCGATGCACGAACCGCAGATGGACGAACTCACCATCCCCTTCCTCGGCGAACGCCGGGCGGGCTGGCAGTACCCGTTCGGTTCGCTGGCCCGCTCCGGGGCGGTCCTCGCGGCGGGCAGCGACTGGTCGGTCAGCAGCCCCGACCCGCTCCAGGGCATCCATGTCGCGGTCAACCGGGCGGGTACCGGCCCGCAGGACAAGGTACTCATCGCCGAGGAGCGGCTGGACCTCGGCCAGGCGATCGCCGCCTACACGGCGGGCAGCGCCTGGGTGAACCACCTGGAGAGTGACACCGGCTCCGTACAGGTGGGCAAGTACGCCGACTTGGTCGTACTCGACCGCGACCCGTTCGCCGGCCCGACACGGGGCATCGGCGAAACCCGGGTGCTGCGCACCTACGTCGAGGGCGGGCTCGTCCACGCCGCCGAATGAGCGCCCCGAGCAGCTCCAACTCCCAAGGACGGTCCCACAGATGCACAGGTCCGCACGCCGCTTCCCGCTAGCCGTACTCTCCACCCTCTCCCTCCTGGCCACCGCCTGCTCGGTCGGCGCCCACACCGGCTCAAGCCTCGGCGCCACGAGCAACTTCAGCAGATCCCAGGTCACCACCGCCCCCGCCAAGGCCGGTCTGGCCTCGCTCTCCTGGTGGGGCGACTACCGCGCGCCGTACTCCCTCGACCCGCTCAAGACCGCCGACTACCCCGAGGAGACGATTCTCGGCAACGTGTGCGAGCCGCTGCTGCGCACCGCGGCCGACTACAGTCTGCACCCCGGCATCGCCAAGGCCTGGCACCAGCCCGATGCCACCCACCTGGTCCTGGACCTCGACCCGCGGGTGAAGTTCAGCGACGGCCGACCGGTCACCGCCGACGACGTGGTCTACAGCCTCAAGCGCAACCAGGACCCGGCGGTGGCCTCCAACTACGCCGACTCCTACACGGACGTCTCCTCCATCGAGGCGAGCGGAGCATCACAGGTCACGGTGTCCTTCACCCGCCCCAACTACGTCTTCGTCCACGATCTCGGGATCCTCGCCGGCGCGGTCGTCGAGAAGTCCTTCGCCGCCAAGCACGGCCAGGACTTCGGCACCGCCGCCACCGGCGTGATGTGCGCCGGGCCCTACACGGTGGCCTCTTTCGACGGCACCAACTCCCTTGTTCTCAAGCGCAATCCGGCGTATTGGGATCCGTCCCACGCGGGCAAGACGGACGCCGTCACGTTCAAGTTCATCGCCGACCCGGCGGCGCTGGCCAACGCCCTGTCCTCCGGCAGCCTGCAAGGCGGGTTCGACCTTCCGGCCTCCGCCATCGCCCAGTTGCGCACGGCGAAGAACGGCAAGCTCTATGTCGGCGCCGAAGGATCCACCACCCAGAACATCGACCTGGTCGCGGCCAGGTTCAGCGGCGGCCTCGCCGACGCCCGGGTGCGGCAGGCGCTCTCCCTGGCCATCGACCGCAAGGGCATCGCCAAGACCCTGTTCGACGGAGCGGCCGATCCGCTCTACGCCGTTGCCGGGCCGGGTTTTTGGGCGGATGAACCCGCGGCGGCCCGTACCGCCTACTCAGCCGCCTACGGCAAGCTGAGCACCGACCCCGATCCGGCCAAGGCGAGCCGGTTGGTCAAGCAGGCAGGCGCCACCGGCAAGCAGATCACCCTCGCGTACGCCGCAGGCAGCCTGTCCTCCACGCAGATCGCGCAGGTGCTCCAGCGCACCGGGGACGGCATCGGGCTCAAGATGAAGATCGTCGGCTTGCCCGACCAGCAGTACGGCTCGCTGTTCACCGACCCCAAGGCACGAGCCGGCTACGACTCCTTCCTCACCATCAACTACCTGGAGTTCCCCGAGGCCGCGTCGATGTACGCGAGTTACGCCACCAAGAGCGGCGCCCAGAACTTCAACGGCTACTCCGACCCACGCGTCGAGCAGGCTCTTGCCCAGGCCCAGGGCACCCAGGACCGAGGACGGCGCGCCGACTACGTCGCCCAGGCGCAACAGGTGCTGGCAACGAGCCTGCCCTGGATTCCCATCGTCCAGCCGCGCGCCCTGCTCTTCCAGAACGACAAGGTCACCGGCGCTCCGCTCACCTTCTCCTACATGTCCAACGCCTGGGCCGCGTCCGTCGGGGCGCCCTGATGGCGCGCCTGATCCTGCACCGGCTGGGCGGGCTGCTGGTGACGCTGCTGCTCTCCAGCATGGTGATATTCGGCAGCCTCTACCTGGCCCCGGGCAGCCCCGAGAACGTCCTGTTCGGCAACCGTGCCCCCTCCGCGGCGACCCGCGCCGCCGTACGCCACCAACTCCACCTCGACCAGCCGTTGCCGGTCCGGTACTGGGACTGGTTGACCGGTGCCCTGCACGGCGACCTGGGCCGGTCCATGGTCACCGGACAACCGGTCGCCGAACGGGTCGGCGCGGGCCTCACCACCACGCTGCTGCTGGTCGCCATGGCGACCGTACTGATCGCGCTGCTCGGCCTCGGACTCGGCACCCTGGCCGCACTGCGCCCGGGGCCCGTCGACGCCGGTGTCAGCGTGGCCACCTCGGTGTCGGTGACCGTGCCGCCGTTCGTCGCCTCAACCGTCCTGATCTCGGTGTTCGCCGTGCGGCTCGGCTGGTTCCCGGCCTCCGGAACCGAGCCCGGCTTCCTCGGCTCGCTGCACAGCCTGGTGCTGCCCGCCTGCGCGCTCGCGCTGATCGCCTGCGGATTCCTGGCGCGGGTCACCCGGGACGCGCTGCGCGAGCAACTGGTGCGTGAGCACGTACAGACGGCCGAGGCCCGGGGTCTGGCCCGCTGGCCGCTGCTGCGGCGGCATGTCTTCCGCAATGCCCTGCCGCCGGTGATCACCGCGATGGGTCTGCTGACCGCGGGGCTGCTCGCCGGGACCCTCGTCGTCGAATCGGCCTTCGCGGTGCCCGGCATTGGGCAACTCACCATCCAGTCGGTGGCGCAGAAGGACTTCCCCGTCGTCCAGGCGGTCGCCCTGCTGCTGGTCGCCGCTTTCGTCATCTGCAACGCCGCCACCGACCTGATCCAGGCACTGATCGACCCGCGGCTGCGTGCCGCCGGGAGGAACACATGACCGCCTCCACCCTCGCCACCTCCTCGGCCGCTCCGCCGACGCGATCCGCCGGGCCGCGCTCCGGCCGGATCCGCGCGACGCTGACCCGGGCCCGTACCGCACTCGGTCCCTCGGGCATCGTCGCGGCGCTCTTTCTGCTGGCCGTCGTGGTGTTCGCCCTCATCGCGCCGCTGGTCGCCCCCGCCGACCCCAACGCGCAGAGCCTGCTGGACGCCTACGCCGGCCCCTCCCCGGAGCATCTGCTCGGTGCCGACGGGATCGGCCGGGACATCCTCTCCCGGCTGATCTACGGCTCGCGAACCAGCCTGCTGGGCCCGGCACTCGTGGTGCTCGTCGCGCTTGCCGTCGGCATCCCGCTGGCCCTTGCGGGGGCCTGGTACGGGGGTGCTGTCGACGCCGTGGTCGCGCGGGTCTTCGACCTGGTCTACGCGCTGCCGGGGCTGCTGCTCGCGGTGTTGGCGGTGGCCCTCTTCGGCCCCGGGCTCACCCCCGCCGTGGTGGCCCTGTCCATCGCGTATGTGCCCTTCCTCGCCAGGGTCGTACGGGCGGCGGCACGACAGCAGCGGGTCAGCCCGTATGTGGACGCGCTGGCGGTGCAGGGCTTCGGTGCGGCGCGCATCAACGTACGGCACATCCTGCGCAACATCACCCCCGTGGTCCTGGGGCAGGCGGCCATCGCCTTCGGCTACGCCCTGCTCGACCTGGCGTCGCTCAGCTACCTCGGGCTCGCCGTCCAGGCGCCCACGGCCGACTGGGGCGTCATGGTCAGCGACACCGACGCTCTGATGAAGGGCTACTGGCTGCCCGTGGTGCTGCCCGGCCTGCTCATCGTCGCCTGCGTGCTCTCCCTCACCGTGCTCGGCTCCCGGATCAGCGGCGAGCGCCCGCAGCCCTACCTGCGGCGCCGCCGCCCCAGGCCCGCGCAGGACCAGCGGCGCCGCGCCGACCGCACCTCTCGTTCGGGAGACCAGCCATGACCGACGCGACACCCCTGCTGGAACTGCGCGGGCTGGGCGTCCAGTTGCCCGGAGACGGCGGCCCACGCGCGGTACTGCACGGCATCGACCTGACCCTCGGTGCGGGAGAGGCTCTCGGCCTGGTCGGCGAGTCCGGCTCGGGAAAGTCCATGACCATGCGTGCCATCACCGGACTGCTGCCGCCCGGAGCGCAACTCGACGGCACCGTGCGCTTCGAGGGCGAGGACATCGCCGCCATGGCGCCCTCGACACTGCGCCGCTACCGCGACCGCGGCGTCGGCATGGTCTTCCAGGACCCGCGCGCCCACATCAACCCCACACGCCGGATCGGTTCGTTCCTCACCGAGGCGCTCACCCTCAACCGCGGCCTCGGCCGCCGTGCGGCGCAGGCACGAGCCATCGCCACACTCTCCGAGGTCGGCATCGACGAACCCGAACGCAGGCTCCGCCAGTACCCGCACGAACTGTCCGGCGGCATGCTCCAGCGCGTCATGATCGCCTCGGTCCTGCTCGCCGAACCCCGACTGCTCCTCGCCGACGAACCCACCACTGCCCTCGACGTCACCATCCAGGCCGAAGTCGTCGGCATACTCGACCAGTTGCGCCGCGACCGCGGCCTGGGCATGGTCTTCGTCACCCACGACCTGGACCTCGCGCTGGCCGTCTGCCACCGCGTCGCCGTGATGTACGCGGGGCGGATCGTGGAGGTCCGCTCCGCCGAGCGCATGCACGAGGAGAACGCCCACCCCTACACCCGGGGACTGCTCGGCTCCCGCCCCGCCATCGACCACCGCGCGGAGCGGCTCACGGCCATCCCCGGACGACCGGTCTCCGCCTTCGAAGCCGGCCCCGGCTGCGCCTTCGCCACACGCTGCGCCCATGTCCAACCACTGTGCCGTGAACGGCCTCCCGAGCTCGCCCCCTTCCGCGGCGGCCTGGTGCGCTGCCACCGGGTGGCCGAGATCCACCAGGAAACGTCCGACGGCACTTCGTCGCAGGAGGCCACCGCATGAACCAGCAGGCCGGGCGGACCCCCTCCGAAGCCCCCGCTGTGTCCGCCGACGGTCTCGGGAAGGTCTTCCGGGTACCCGACGGACGTGGCGGCCACACCACCCACGCCGCCGTCCGCGATGTCTCGTTCGAGGTCGCCGCCCACGGCTCGCTCGGCATCGTCGGCGAATCGGGCTCGGGCAAGACCACCATCGCGCGGATGCTGGTCGGTCTGGAACGCCCCAGCAGCGGAACCATCGCCGTCATGGGCCGGGACCGTTCCCGTCCGCCCCGCCGCGGCGCCGAACGCAACCGCCGGGCACATGAGTTGCAGATCGTCTTCCAGGACCCGTACACCTCCCTGGACCCCAGACAGAGTGCCCGCTCCGCCGTCGACGAGGTGATCCGGCACCACACGTCCCTGGACGGCCCGCAACGCGCCGAGCGGCTGGCCGAGTTGGTCGACCAGGTGGGTTTGACGAATCGTCAGGCCGATGCCCGGCCGTGTGACCTGTCCGGTGGCCAGCGTCAACGGGTGGCCATCGCCAGGGCGTTGGCCGCCGGCCCCCGGGTGCTCGTCCTGGACGAGGCGGTGTCCGCGCTGGATGTCTCCATCCAGGCGCAGATACTCAACCTGCTCGCCGACATCCGCGCCGCGACCGGTATCGCCTACCTGCTGATCTCGCACGACCTCGCCGTGGTGCGGCAACTCTGCGACGACGTCCTGGTGCTACGAAGGGGCCGGGTGGTCGAACAGGGAGCCTGTGCACGCGTGTTGGACCATCCCACGCAGGAGTACACCCGAGCGCTGCGCGCAGCCGCACCGGTACCCGGCTGGCGACCACCCGGCGTCGCTCGGTAGCAGGCCGGACACATCGCATCGAGCGGTGCGTTCCCGGCGCGGCAGCGATCGAGGTGTACCTCCACTAGACGAATAAGTCCCGATGTCTGACGGTGTATCCGGGAATGCGAACGGAGTGTTCAAGATCGTTGTGTGACCGGCGAACTGAACACCCTGCTGACCGCACTGTTTGTGAAGATCGACGGCGAACTGGAGGCAGAGCGATGGATGGGCTGTCGGCCGCAGTTGAGCGATGCGGAGCCGGTCACACTCGCGGTCGCGCACCGCGCACCGCGCTCCGCCCCGCCCTGCCCGCCCCGTTGGCCAGGGGGTGGGCAGTCGCAGCGTTCCTCCGATCGTGACACATGTACTTTTCGTCGATGTGTCACGACCTATAGATCAATGCCGGGAAGTTAACGATCAAGGCCGCACTGTCAACGTGATCTTGTAGTGAACCTTGGGTGAGGGTTGCCGGGCACCGGCACGGTGGGACGGGTAGGGGGAGGCGGGTCGTTTGCGGGTGCGGGGGTAGCTGCGTGGGCGGGTCCTTTCTTCCAGGAGACGGAGGGTTGTGGTGGCTTTGCGCCGTGCCCGCATGGCTTCCCCTACGGCGCGGTCGGCGTCGACTCCGGTGCGCTGGATGATCGAGTGGGCGACCACGGACAGGACCTCGATGAAGGACACGCGCCGGGGTTCGACGTCGCGCTCAGCCGCGGCCTGGCCCTGGAAAGTCCGCAGGAGCTGATATGTCGTCAGATAGGCGTAGATCTCTTTGCTCCACGCCGTGTGCGCGGCATGAGCGCGGGACCCGGCCCGCACCGCGCTGGGTGACCTTCAAGGCCGCGTACGTCGATTCGATCTCCCACCTGGGCGCATACCAGATCGCCAACTCCGGTGCGGGAAAGGCGACTGCGTCCAGCAGGGTGGTCGCGAAGCGGTACAGCTCGGTGCGGCTGGTGCCGTCCGCGCAGGCCACCGTCATCACCGCTTCCACCACCCGCACCACCAGATCACCCGCCTGCGGGTCGTCACGGCGGTGCTTGGCCGGAACCTTGCTCTGGGACAGGTAGGAGCCGTCGTTCAGGACCGAGCGCACCGGCAGTACCGCGGCACTCTTGACCCGCCACAGCAGGTCGGCGCCCGTCGCGGTGGCTGCGCGCCACAGGGAGAACCCGAAGAAGTTCCGGTCCGCCAGCAGCAGCATCCCTGGCGACAGAGCTCCCAGCAGACGGCCTGCGAGTTTGTGCTCGCTGGCGAACCGGGACCCGAACGCGGCCTGGACCACTGCGTGGGTCCCGCACTCCACCAGCGCCATCAATCGGATCTTCGCGAACCCGGATCGGCCCTTCTTGGTTGGTCGTGGGCGGGTGGCGGGAACACCGCGCAGTTCGCCTCGCTGTCCGGGGCGTCCAGTCAGAGGATGCGCAGTTCGCCCCAACCTCCTGCGCCGATACCGAGTATGAGCAAACGCCTGCTGGGACACGTCGTCAGGCAGGGCAACGAACCGGTCCAGTAGGACCCTCGCGGCACACCGCGCGGTGGCGGCGTACCTTGTAGACGGTGAGGGCCGCCAGGACGAGCGGAAGGGCAACCGGTGGCAGACAACGAGACTACCCAGACCGTGGTGTTCGACGTGTCCACTGGTGCCGCGCCCACACCCGCCGGGAGACCCCAACAGCGGAAAGCGGAGGTACAGGCTGCTTTTGATGGGCTGCTGCAGATCCGCAAGGTGATGAACACGCATGTCGCCGACCCTCTTTCGGTGCCCGCTGAATGGGAGCGGCGCCAGATCGTGCGCGCCGTCGCCCTCGCCCTGGAGGCAGCTGAGTTCCCGCCCTCTGTGGTCGACGGCGATGGACGGCGCACGGCGACTGGCTACTGCGTTACCGCAGCGGAGCGGTCTGGGACGGTACGGGTGGAATGGATGGGACCCCGCGGCAGTGGAGCCGTCCACGAGGGGAATGAGGCCCTGGGGCGCTGCGCGGCGGCGTTGGGCCCACTGGGGTGGGTGGCACTGCAGTACCGAGGGCCGCGCCGCCACTGGTATCTCGAAGTCGAGCCGGTCTTCTGAGCCTTCTCGTGATCGGCGACCGCAGCCGCCGCCCGCACGTTCCGCAGCGGCGCGCAGGTCGCCGTGCGCCGCACGGTGACGCAGATCGCGCCCGGTCGGGCAACGGAGCGCCAGGCTGGTGTTCCGCAACCGACACCAGGCACCGTTTCTCTGGTGACGCCCGCACTTCGTGTAGCAGCGAGGCTCGCCTTGGGCGGCAGAGCAACGCATCGGCCGACTGGTGTTCCCTTTGTCCACCGTTCGCAGGGCGCCGAACCGCCCTCGCGTCCCGCGACATCGCTGTGGAGTTGCCAGCAGTAGTAGCCATCTCGTCAGAAGGCGTAGGCGATGAATACACCTACTGCAATCAGTGCTGCCTGAGCCGGGCCACCGGCTGCTGATCAGCGATCCATGCTTGGATCAGATGCTCCTCGCCGGCACTGCTGACCCGCCGGTACACGCGCAGCCGCCACCACGTGTCCACGCCGCCGGGGCACTCCAAGGCGTTGAAGTCGCAGCAATCGCCGCCCGGGTCGCAGGCCGCGATGAGGATCTGATCCGGGCTGACCGGGTCCGCGTCCGCACGGGGAGAGGCCAACAAGGAGAATTCGTACGCGTCGTGCCATCCTTCGAAGTCCAGCACGGGTGCGTCGCCGCGGCGCTCCAGCGTCAGCTTCACCGTGGTGTACTCCAGGTGCGTGGGGACCATCACAGTGCGCGAGTCGGGGAAGACGCACAAATCCTCCCCGCTCCACTCCTGCTGGAGGAGGATGTCTTCGTCGTATGTCCTGCCCCACACGAAGTAGCACGGGGTGTCGATGGCCAGCTCGTGGATCTCCCGGGATGCCATATCTGTGTCCCTTCCTTCTTCCATGATGCGGGGGCGGCATGCAGCGGCGCCCGTTCTCCGGGAATGGGGGAACGGGCGCCGGTCCTGCGGGTTCCTGCTAGGCGAAGACGTTCATGTAGAACGGGTCGCCGGGCAGGATCCGGTTCTGGCTGTAGAAGGCGCTCAGATAGCCGCCCTGCTGGTTCTGCTCAGCCTGCGGCACCCACGCGATGCCCCGGTTCGGTGGCGCGTAGAACGTACCGCCCTCCGCCGTCGAGGCGAACGGGTACTCGTCGCATGACAGCCCCGGCGACGGCGGCTTCAACTTGTCGCAGACCGCCGCGCGGTTCGCGTTCTTCTGCGCTTCCGTGGTGCGATGCAGCGGCACACCGTAGCCGGGACGTCCGATGTGCACGCCGTTCTGCTGCACCGTGGCGATGTTCTGCCTGATCCCCGGAAGGCCGAACATCTTGGAGGGGAACAGGATGCCCGCATCGGTGGCCGCCTGAAAGGGGAAGACGCACCCGGGCGCCTTGTTCCGGCGCCTCCCGTTCCTGCTCCAGAACTGGTCGTCGCAGCGCCACTCGGGCCCGACGTAGCCCGTGGCGATCGGGTCCTGGAATCCGGGCGGCGGCGGCCCATCCAGGACGTAGTGCGTGGCGTCCCAGACGGCCTGCATCTTGTTGACCTTCGAGGAGTACTCGATGGTGCCGCTGGTGGGCTTGGTGCTGCTGAGCGTGAAGGGCCCACTCAGCCCTCCGGTCGCGGTCTCCTGGGTGTTGGGCTTGGTGAATTCCAGCAGCGACATGGAGATCGGTGTGGTCTGGGCCTCCCCGTACAGGTTCGCCGCAGAGACAGTGAAGCTCTCTGACCAGTTCAGGCCGGTGGTGTTGAGCGTCGTGACGCTCCGGGTGGTGAAGTCGGCTTCGCCGACCTGCTCCGGCACGCCGTCCGTGATCAGGATCAGGTCGATCCTGAACCGCTCGGTGTAGCAGTTGGTGGTGCGGATCCACTGGTTGGACAGCAAGTACCACCACGGGTTGTTGCAGCCGGTCGGGTCGGTGTAGCCGGGCTTCGCGTTGGCCTTGGTCGCCCCCCGCGGGGCTTTCCCGGTCCACGTCGATGCGGCCTTGGACACGTGGACGGATAGCTTGTGCTTGACGGTGTGCGGGGAGTGGGCCGAGGCGGTCCCGGCTGCTCCCCCTACCAATGCGAGCGCCGCAGCACCTGCGGCTGCGGCACGCGTGAACTTCTTTCGCAGCACGATGTTGTGCCTCCCCCTGACGCGCTTCCCCCGGACGCCCCCTGCGTCTCGGGTGCAGCGCCAGCACGCTAACTCTAGCCATGTACAAGTCAGTTGGGGCGCTTTTACAGGCCACTCCGTTCCCGTCCAGTACGGGTATCCTCACCGCGGTCCTGGCCAGCACCGCCCGCTTTGGGCGGGCACTCAGCGGCGCGCCGACTTCCGTAACGATGAGCGCATCCAGGCGAGGCCCCCGTCCAGCGGGGAACGCGGCCCGCTCTTCCAGCCACCGGCCTGACGGGGGGCGCCCTGTCGGCGCTCGCCCGCGTCCGGCAAGGTGAGAGGCGTTCAGCGAAGCGAACAATGGCAGGGAACCCGGCATGGCGTACGAGGACTGGACCTACCACGGCATCCAGGACGGAGCGGAGACCTGAAGACGAGGAGTGGCAGCCCTCCCGCATCCTCGTCGAGGAGCCCGAATTCAGGCCCACCCAGCGCGAGAACGTCACGGTGCTGCGGGAACTGCCCGAACCGGAGAACGGCGGCTTCGGCTGGGGCTACAACGGCGGCGGCATCAGGCCCTGCCAGACGACCGGCTGGCGTTGCCGCTCCAGCTACCGGCCGATGTCGTGTCCGTGGATCGTGACGCCGGGCAGCAAGTCCGCCAACTGCGCCCCGCCCGCCAGGCATTCGCGCACGCCCGCGTAGTGCCGGGGGCAGTCCAGTCGCCACTGGGGTCTCCGGTCCGGGTCGATCGCGCCCAACCGGCACCGCCCCCACCAATCCCTCCACCAACGGCTTCCCCATGCCGTGGAGACTGACCAAACCTCAACCGTCGACCCGGAAACCAGATCCCCACACCCTGATCCGCACCAGGTCATTCCTAGACATGCCGGCGTGCCGTCCCGACGAAGGCGTCTATCAAGTCCCGGGTCGTGTCTCGTCGGGCGATGATGTCAGTGCGATCCTCCGCGCGATCGATTTTGCCAACCGCCGTGAAAGCGTCGACCGCGACGGCGAGGAGCTCGGGCTCGTCGGTGATCAGCTGGAGTTGGAACAGGGCGTGCTGCGCGCTGGAGCGCAGCTCGAACGAGCTCCGGCGCAGGGCGACTTCGTCGTCGGCGTCACGGCCCTCGTGCTCACAGAACCAGTGGTGCAGCATGGCCTGGCGGAAGTCGACGAGCAGTCCGGCGTACCTGCCGTAGACGTCCAGCCGCTCCTGACGAAGCCGCTCCTTGCGGTTGTTCTGCTCCGTGCGCCGTGCGGATCGCTGCTGGAAGACATGCGTCACCGTCGAGCCCAGCAGAGTGCCGAGGACCGCGATAACGCTCGTGACTATGGCATTCATGGTCACCAGGCAACCAGATCTCCGGCGCGATCTGGCTCCGCAGGCTCCGCCCCGCATCGTGATCCAAACCAGGAACACTCCCTAGCTTGACTCTGTCGGGGACCTTGAATCTGTCGATGTCAGTCGCTGATGGCTCGCCAGGACTTCAGCCGGGGGATCCCGTGTTGGTCCAGGAAGTTCTGGAAGGCGGTCGGCGGCCTGGGCGGGATTGCTTCGCCGGTCGGCGGCCGACCGCTGATGTGCTCGATGTTCACGGCGATGGCCGTGAAAGACGTGCTGCAGGTGGGCCTTCGGCTGTCCTCGGTAGCGGCAGCGGCGCATACCGTGTCCATGGGCGAACTCGTTGACGGTGCCCTCGACTCCGGAGCGGACCGCATACCGGGCCTGCCAGTCGGGCGTCTGCTGCTCGGCGCGGACGCGGATTTGCGGGTCGCGGAGTTCTCGCGGGGAAAGCCCACGTTCCGGGCGCTTTCGCGGGAGGTGGTGCAGCGGGTGCGGGCCGGGCAGGGCTGGCACTGGCTCTGGGTGAACCGTGCCACGATCAGTGGGGCCGCGGTGGGCGAGGAGGTCGGGTAGGGGCCGTGCCATCCCTTGCTGACCTGGCCCTGGGGGCAGGTCACCTGCCGGCGGTCGAAGTCGATGTGGGAGTCGTCCCGGCCGGAGTCTTCATTCTGGCGGTGCTGACGGGTGGGGTTGCCCGGCAGCGGCCCGGTGATCGTGACCTGGTGTTCCCGGGCGGCCTGTTCCAGGTGGACCGGGGAGGTGTAGCCGCCGTCGACGAGGTGCTCGGCGGGCAGCAGACCGCGGAGCTTGAGACGGGCGTGGATACCGGGAAGGGCCTGGGCGTCGTATGTGGTGGCCGGGGTGGTGGCCACGTCCGTGATTACGTTGGCGAAGCGCCCCGGGTTGGTCGGAGACTCTAGATCGTGGTTGTGACCTGGGGTTTCTTGGTTGTCGTGTAGTAGGTGGCTTCGTATTCGGCGGGTGGGACGCGGCCTATCTCACCGTGCAGGCGATGGAAGTTGTACCAGTCGGCCCATTCGGCGGTGGCCAACTCGGTCTCGGACAGGGTCTTCCAGGGCCGCCGCGATTTGATCAGTTCGGTTTTGTACAGGCAATGCCGCGGAGTTAACACGCCCTTCGCCACGTCAAGTTGATCTCTGCTGCATCGGTGGGACCAGCCACTCGGGGGCGAGACGGTATTTTTCTCTGCCCTCCCTGATCAGCATGGTCTGTTCGGCCCACTGATTGATCTGCGTGCACAAGCTGCGGTACTTCGAAGTTGCCGTGATCCCGAGCGCCCGGCTGATCTCCACCGTTCGCCAGAAGAAGCTGTGGTCCTCGACCTCGACGGGCTGCCCGGCCGGCCGCCGTTCCTGCCCGGGCATCGGCAGCTGGCCCAGTTGTTCCTTCTTCTTCGCGTCCACGCTGACCACCGGCTCGCCCGCGGCCAGGTGTTCTTTGACCTGCTCATTGATATAGCGGAACTGCGCGTCCCGGTCGGCGTGTTGATCGCCTTCCAGGGTCTTGGCGGTGCCCTGCAGGCTGAACCCGTGTTGCTTTAGCAGCCGGCCCACCGTGGGCGCGGTCACGCAATGCCCTTGCCGGGACAGCTCTGCCGCCAGGTGCCGCAGCGACTTCGTCGTCCAGCGCAACGGCGACATCGGATCACCGCGCTCGCCCGGTTCGACCAGCGCCATCAGCGCCGGGACCAGCTGAGGATCGACGGTCTCGGCCCGAATCCGCCCGCCACCCGGGCACCGGATACGTCCCTCGGGCATCGGATCGACCCCGGCCTCGAGTTCGAACACGCCCTTGCGGACAGTCGTCTCGCTCGCCCCGGCTATCCGCGCGATCAGGCCGACACCTCCGTGGCCGAGCAGCCGGGCCTCGGTCGCCAGCGCCAGACGCCGCTGACGCTCGTTCAGATGCGGGAGCAGAACATCGAACCGTCGCGACAACTGGCTGCGGACCTCGTCGGATATGCGCATACCACATCAACGACATCGCATCCGGGAAGCAACGCGTTGATTTTTGACGGCTTCACCTGCTGCGTAACAGCTTCCGCTACGCGGCCCGCCAGGACTGGGACAAGGTCGCCAAGGCCCTCAAGCCCGTCTACACCGCCCCCAGCGAGGACGCGGCCACGGAACGATTCTTGGAGTTGCAGGAGGCATGGGGCCGAAAGTATCCGGCGATCGTGAAGCTGTGGTCGGACGCCTGGGCCGAGTTCGTGCCCTTCCTCTCCTTCGACGTCGAGATCCGCAAGGTCATCTGCAGCACCAACGCGATCGAGAGCGTGAACGCCCGGATACGCAAGGCCGTCCGCGCCCGCGGGGGAGTGTCTAATCAACGGCGGATCTGATGATCAAGGAGACGCCAGATGACCGAGACCGCCGTTGGGCCCGAGTCCGTTGAACTGACCGGCGACGAATCGCCGTCGGATGCGACGACGGACGAGCAG
>NZ_JARHTQ010000032.1 GCF_029223525.1 Streptantibioticus ferralitis
ACACAGCGGCCGTTCTCTTGTACTTCGTGACTCGACATCTCGAAGCGTGGAGAACGGCCGCCTCCGCTGTCCCGGAAAGAACCGCAGATCAGCAGGTCGGGTGACCTGCGACGTTAAACGTCAAGCTCAGCTGGCGCGCGCGGCGCCAGCCACCTCCATCAGATCCGCCGGGCTCGACGGACCCGGCACGCTGGGCGTCAACTCCCGTACTTCCCCGAGGCGTTCCCGTTCCGGGGCGGGCCCGGTCTCCCGGTGGTGCGCCGTCTCCGGCTCCCCGGTCAGCCGTGTGACCTGCTCCGGCTGCTGCTGCGGACCGGCGAACAGCATCAGCAACTGCCAGATGCCGCTGGTGACTTCCGGGTCCCACCATGAATCGTCCTCGCGGCCCAGCGACTCCAGGCCCACGGTGACGGCGGCCAACAGGTTGGCGGTGTCCCGAGCGTCCGCGCCCTGGCGCAGCGCGCCCTCGGCGGCGTCCTTGGCGAGACGGCCGCGCAGCGTGGACAGCCAGGTCTCGCGCAGCGACTCCCCTCCCGTCACCTTGCTCACGGCGCCCTCCGACTCCAGACGCAGCCCGGCGCGCAGAACATGGTCCTCGCGCATCCGGCGTGACATGGCGGCGGTGAACCGGGCGGCGCCCGCGAGCGTTGATGACTGACCGTCGAGATGCTCGGCGGCGAGCGCGCGCACCGAGCAGCGGGCCTCGTCGGTGACCGCCGTGATCAGTTCGTCCTTGGAAGCGAAGTGGAAGTACAGAGCCCCTTTGCTTACCCCGGCCGCCCGGCTGACGTCGAGAAGACCGGTGCCTTTCATACCGCGATCGTCGATCAGCTTCGCGGCGGCGTTGATGAGGGCCTGGCGAGTTCGAGCGGCACGGACCTGCATCGGCCGGTACCCGTCCTTTCGTCGTGAGGGAGGTTACGCGTTGTCGGCAGGTCGCTACGGGGTGCTTCCTGGAGCGAACGGCACGGTGCTCCGCCGCAACGGCCTGTGTGCGGTTTCCGTGGGCATCTTGCCACTGTCTCGGGGAAAAACAAACAATACTGTCGGGTTGATTCCGCAACGCTGACGGGCGCACGCCGGAGCGCGCGCGGTGCGCTCCGATGCTGGCGAGAAGGTGATAGTCGCAGGTCAGTTGACGGATTGGGAGGTCGTTCCGGTGGGCGGCCGCGGGTCCTGCGGTGGTCGGCGGCGCCTGGCAGGATGGGGTTGCGGGCCCACAGGGGGGCGTACCGGGCGCCACAAACAGGCGGGTCGGTTTCCATATACATGGATCTCGGTGAAGTAAGCGGTTTCCATGAGTGACATCAAGGCACCGCTCGAAACGCGCCATCTGTGAGTCGCTCGCCGCGGTGGCGCGAAACGGCCGTCCGGCGGGGGCGCGTGGTGGTGCGGGAGGGCGCGGCCGGGCACAACGCGTCGGCGTACCCGGTCCGGCCGTCGGGCGGGGGCTGAGTGCCTGTCAGGATGGCGTGGCCGGGCAACGGCTGTGCGGCGCAAGTTCAGTTGGCCGGTCGGGGCGGCGCCGCGCTGCCTGGATCAGCGCGGCATCGCGCAACCGGCCGCGCGGGTAACGCCGTTGGTCACCTGAGGTCCGCTGCGGGATGCTGGGTCTGCGGTACTGCTCGGAAGGGGCCGGTCAGTCGTCCATGGAGGCGCGGACTTCGGCCATGTCCAGCTCGCGGGCCTGCGCGATGACGCTCTCCAGCGCCTCCTCGGGAAGCGCGCCCGGCTGGCCGAACACGGCGATCTTCTCGCGGATGACCATCAGCGTGGGAATCGACTGGATGTCGAAGGCGGCGGCCAGCTCCGGCTGTGCCTCGGTGTCCACCTTGCCGAAGACCAGGTCGCAGTGGCGCTCCGCCGCACCTTCGAAGACCGGGGCGAAATTCCGGCACGGCCCGCACCACGAGGCCCAGAAGTCGATGAGGACGATCTCGTTGTCGGAGACGACCTCGTTGAAGTTGTCCTTGGTGAGCTCGACCGTGCTCATACCCGCACTCCTGCCTTCCGGACGCCTCTTCGTCCCACGTGGATCACGGTCGACGATACGTGTGCGCGCCGACCTCCGCGTAGCCGTCGGCCGGTCAGCCCTCGGGGAGCCGGTTGATGGGGTGGTTCCCGGTCGCCCACAGGTACTGGACGGCATAGGCGCGCCAGGGGCGCCACGGCTCGGCATGGCGGGCCAGCGCGGCCGGGGTGCCGGGCAGCCCCAACTCCCGTGCCGCCAGCCGCACTCCGAGGTCGGTCGGGAGGAAGGCGTCCGGGTCGCCGAGCGCGCGCATCGCGATCACCTCGACCGTCCACGGCCCGAAGCCCGGGAGCGCGCCGAGCTGCTGACGCGTGCGGGCCCAGTCGCCGTCCGCGTCGAGGTCGATCTTTCCGTCGGCCAGTGCGGTCACCAGCTCGATCAGCGTCCTGCGGCGGGTCCTGGGCATCGCCAGGGCCGCCGGATCCAGCGCGGCCAGCGCCTCGGCGGAAGGGAACACATGCGTCAGCCCGCCCACCGGATCGTCGATCGGCTCACCGTGGGCGATGACCAGCCGCCCGGCGAGGGTACGGGCCGCCGCGGTCGACACCTGCTGGCCGAGCACCGCGCGCACCGCGAACTCCGGGCCGTCCACGGTCCGCGGCACCCGGCGGCCGGGGTGCCGGTCGACATGCGGTGCGAGCAGCGGGTCGCGACGCAGCAGATCGTCGATGACGGCCGGATCGGCGTCCAGGTCCAGCAGCCGGCGGCAGTGGCCGACCGCGAGCGACCGGTCCCGCGGGTCGGTGAGACGCAGCTCACAGGCCACATGGTCGGCCTGCGGCCGCAACGACACGATGCCCGGCCCGTGCGGTAGGCGCAGTGTGCGGCGGTAGGCGCCGTCCCGCCACTCCTCCACGCCCGGTACGGCGGTCGCCACCAGATGCCCGAACAGGTTGTCCGGGCACAGCGGTGCCCTGAACGGAAGCTTCAGTTTCACCGGTCCAGCCTTCCCGCTCGCCCGTGCGGTGACTGGCGGGAATCGGACGTCGTCGTCGCCGGCACCAGTGAAGTCCGTCACCGGCGCGCGAGCGCTCCCAGGCCTGGAGCCGGTGCGCCGCGTGGAGAGGGGGTGCGCGACGGCTTGCATGGTGGCGCGGAAATGCGGAGACAGCATCGCAATGCCCCCATAACGCCTCAGTGAATGGAACCGCAAGGCGTTCCGTCGCGTTTTCACCCGTATGAACCTGCTGGACCTTCTGCTCCTGCTCGCGGCCCTCGGCTACGCCGTCTCCGGCTACCGCCGGGGCCTGGTCGCGAGCTGCATCCTGCTGGCCGGGTTCCTCGGCGGCGCGGTGATCGGCGTATGGCTGCTGCCGTTCGCCCTGCGGCCGGTGGCCGCGGGCACGGCCGCCGCGGGCCTCGTCGCGCTGCTGGTGGTGCTGGTCCCGGCCGGGCTCGGGCACGCCCTGGCCGGGCGGCTGGCCTGGAAGGTGCGGCAGGGCCTGGACTGGGGTCCGGTCCGCTGGGTGGACGGCGTCGGCGGCGCGGCGGCCGGTGCCCTGGCGCTGTGCGCGGTGGCGTGGCTGATGGCGAGCGTGCTGGTGACCGCGCCGATTCCGGTGCTGAGCCAGCAGATCCGGAACTCGGCGGTGCTCGGTGCGGTGGACCGGGCCATGCCCGCGCAGACCCCGGCATGGTTCAGCCGGGCCACCGACGCGCTGTCCGGAGCGGGCTTCCCGCAGGTGTTCAACCCGTTCGAGAACGAGCCCACCACCCAGGTGCCCGCTCCCTCCGGCGACGCCGTCACCGCCTCCGCGACCGCGGCGGCGAAGCAGAGCGTGGTCAAGGTGGTGGGCGTCGCCGCCGTTGACGGCGGGGATCGCGGCCAGGAGGGCAGCGGGTTCGTCTACTCAAGCGATCACGTGATGACCAACGCCCATGTGGTCGCCGGTGTCCAGGACCCGACCGTGCAGATCGGCGGCGTGGGGCGCAAGTACGACGCGAAGGTCGTGCTGTTCGACCCGCAGGCCGATGTGGCGGTGCTCGACGTGCCGGGGCTGCCCGCGCCCGCGCTGCACTTCGTCTCGGAGGCGCACCGCGGCGGCCCCGCGGTGGTCGCCGGGTACCCCGAGGACGGCGGTCTGGATCTGCGCGCGGCCACGGTGGCAGGCCGGATCACCGCCAAGGGCCAGGACATCTACGGCGACAACACCACGACGCGCGACATCTACCAGATCCGCTCCGACGTACGGCACGGAAACTCCGGTGGACCGCTGCTCACCACCAGCGGCCGGGTCTACGGGGTGGTGTTCGCCCGCTCCACCGCTGACGCGGACACCGGGTACGCACTGACCGCGCAGCAGGTGGCCGCCGACGCTCAGCGCGCCGCGACCGCCACCGAGCCGGTCGGCACCGGAAACCGCGCCGCGCTGTGACCGCTGAGCGCGGCCGGCGGCGGGTGCCCGTACCCCTGAGGGGCGGGGATGCCTCCGTCAGGGCACGGAACGGCGTCATTGGCGCGACGTCGCGCGCAGTTCATCGTATGGTCACCTCAGCGCGGGTCGGTAACGGCAGGCTTCCCCGCGGCGGACGGCGGAGAGGCCTGAGAGCTGTGTGGCGGAGAACGACGGGCGAGGCACCCGCCTCGCGTAACACCCGCGGGACGCTGTGGGTGGTGCTGGCCTGGGCGGTGACCCGGGCGGTACTGCTGCTCGCGTTGTTCGGCGTCTGGCGCTACCCCGGCGAGGACGTACGGCCGGATGTCGCCGTCATCTACCACGGCTGGTACGAGCACCTGCTGACCGGCAGCTTCCCGGTGGGCGATGTCACCTGGCAGTACCCGCCCGCGGCGGCCGCGGCGTTCCTGGCCCCCGCCGTGCTGCCGTTCCTGTCCTACGCGTCCGCCTTCTACCTGCTGGCCTGCGCCGCCGACGCCGTCGTCTTCGCCCTGCTGCTGCGCGCCGCCCGGGCGCCCGGCGGCCGACTTGAGGGGGCGTGGCTGTGGGTCGTCGGGGTGGCGGTGCTCGGGCCGATCGCACTGGCCCGTTACGACGTGATGGCCACCGCGCTCGCGGTGGCGGCGCTGCTGGCCGTCGCCCGGCATCCGCGGGTCGCGGGGGTGCTGGCCGGGATCGGCGCGATGGTCAAGGTCTGGCCGGTGCTGGTGCTGGCCGGGGTGATGCCCGGTCGGGCCACCCGCCGGTCATGGATTTCCGCGGCCGCCACCGTGGTCGCGCTCGGCCTGGTCTTCCTGGCGTTCACCCGGGGAGCGTTCGCGTTCCTCACCGAACAGCGCGAACGCGGCATCGAGATCGAGTCGTTGGGCGCGCTGCCCTTCCACGTCGCCCGCTATCTCGGACTGTGGTCGGGGACTTCGCAGCTGCACTACGGTTCCTTCGAGTTCCTCGGCCCGTATGTGCGCACCATGAGCGAGGTCGTGCTGGCCGTCACCGTGCTCGCCTTCGGCTGGCTGGTGTGGTGGCGGCTGCGGGCCCGCGCGTTCAGCCACGCGGTGCTGTACGACGCGGCGTTCACGGCGGTGCTGGTCTTCATCACCACCAGCCGGGTGATCAGCCCGCAGTACCTGATCTGGCTGCTCGGGCTCGGCGGTCTGTGCCTGGCCCACCGGTGCACGGCGCAGCGGCTGCCCATCGTGCTGATCCTGGCCGCCTGTGCCTTCACCGTGCTGGAGTTCCCCATCGGGTTCGGGCCGGTGGTGCGCAGCAATCTGCCGGGCATCGTCGTCCTGCTGGCCAGGGACGGACTGCTGCTGGTGGCGAGTGTTTCCGCGTGCCGCCGACTGTGGCGCAGCACCGCGCCGCCGCGGATCCCGGCGGCGGCGCCGAAGCAGGCCGTACGGGTAAACGCCTGACGTTCAGGGCCGGTTCGGGTTGTGCCGGTGCAGCCAGTCGTCGAGTTCGGCGCGTACCCGCCGGTCCATGGCCATCGACAACTCGGCGTCGACCACGTTCTTCGCCAGCGGGCGCAGCCGGTCCAGCGCCTCGGCCAGTCGGGTCGCCTCGCCGGGCGGCAGTCCCTCGCAGTTCTCCGCGACCGGGTCGATGACGTGCCTGCGGATCAGCACGGTGAACAGGTCGGCCAGCGCGTCGACATGCGCCCGTACCTCGCGGCCCGCCGCCAACACGGCGGACAGCGGCACCCCTTCACGGACCAGTGCGGCGGAGGCGTCCAGCAATCGGCGGCTGGTGTGCACGATGTGCTCGCCGTCGACGGCGACGTAGCCGAGCTCGACCGCGGCGGCGAGGTTCTCCGCGGTGACCTCGGAGCCGAAGGAGTCGGCGAGTTCCCCGGGCGCCAGGCGTACCGGGGTCTCCTGCGACCAGGGCGCGGCGATGGCGTTCTCCAGGCCGAGCAGTTCGCCGACGTCGCGGCCGCTCTCCCAGGCGGCGAGCAGTTCGGCGATGCCGCCCAGGGTGTGGCCGCGCTCCAGCAAGGTGGCGATGGTGCGCAGCCGGGTCAGATGGGCCTCGGAGTACCAGACGATCCGCCCTTCCCGGCGTGGCGGCGGGAGCAGCTTGCGCTCGCGGTAGAAGCGCAGCGTTCGCACGCTGATTCCGGCCTCCTTGGCCAGCTCCGGCATCCGGTACTCGCGTCCGGCCCGCTGTGTCCCGCGTGACTCCTCCACGTCGGCCAGCTTACGACCGGCCTGCCCGCGCCCCAGGTCGTCGGCGGATGCGGTCGGGTAATCGGGCCGGTTCGGGGCAACGGGGCGGACAATTCACCCAGGTGGTCCAAATCCCTGCATACGCTTCCTCGTTGGTGGGTGCGTGACGACAGATTGCCTGCGGGGCACAGCGGCCGGTCGCCGCGACGAGAGGGTAGAGGCGTCTCTTCGCTATGGGGGATGGGGCCTGCCCGGGGCGGTGGGGTATGAGCACAGTGCCGATCTGCTGGAGACATTGTTCGGCGTGCTGGACGGGCTGCAAGGCGAGTTCGTCCGGCGCTACGGCCCCGCCGTGCCGGGCGGGCGCCCGTGAGGGGGTACCGGGGCGCCCCCGGTGACGGGTGGGACACGGCCGGTGCGCCGTACGGGACGACATACGGCACCTCGTACGACACGTACGACACCACGTACGACACGTATGACACGTACGACAGCTCGTACGGCGCGGCTTCGACCTACGGTGCGGCGTCTTCCCACGGCCCCGGCACGGCCTACGGCGCGCCCTCGACCTATCGGATGCCACTCGACGAGCCGTCCTACGAGGCGTCCTATGAGGCGTCCTTCGAGGCGCCGTACGCCGCGCCCTGCGAACCGGTCTACGAGGCGCCGCACTTCGCGCCCGAGCCGCTGGACGGACAGGACCTGGCCGACGCCGAAGTGTTCGACGGTTCCTGGGACTTCGACGCCGACCTGGCCCAACTCCTGCAGTCCGCGGCGCCGGAGCCCACCGAGGAGGAACTCGACGACGACTGCGCCGACCCGCCCCCGCCCGCCATCCCCCGGCAGCGGGGCGCCCGTCGGCGGCCGAGTCGGCTGATCCGGCTCGTTGGTCTGCTGCGGGCCATGCGCCCCAAGCAGTTTCCCTGGCTGAGGGTGCTCAGCCTCGTCATCGCCGCGGCCACGGCCGTGCTCGTCGCCATGCTGAGTGTTCTGGGAGGGGTCATCTCCTACGATCCGCTGCGCCGCCTAGCCTCCCCCGACGCCCCGCAAGGGGTGGTCGCGCTGTGGCCCCTGCTGGTCTACGGGCCGTGGATGGTCGGGTCGCTGTCGATTCTGCGAGCCGCCGTGCACCGGCGCCGCGCCGGGCACTCATGGGCCGTGGTGGTGATGTTCTCCGCCATCGCCGTGTACCTGTGCGTCGCCCACGCGCCCAGGACGGTGCTCGGCATGGCCGTCGCCGGACTGCCGCCGGTCACCGCCCTGGTCTCGTTCCACCAACTCGTCCGCCAGATCACCCTCACCAACCCGCCGCGCCATGCGCTGCCCCGGCAGCGGCACGGCCGCGGCTGAGCCGGTGATTGACGGCGCCGACCCCTACCGCTGGTAACGCCACTGCTCTACGCTCCGGACTGTGCCAGTGATTGCTGGCGCGATTGACCGTGGGTGGCGACCGGGACGGCAGGAGGCAGCGGCATGGCCGAGCGCGAGCACAAACGGGTGGCGGTGATCGGATCCGGCTTCGGCGGGCTGGGGTCGGGGGTACGGCTGCGCCGCGAGGGCGTCACCGACTTCGTCATCCTGGAGCGGGCCGACGCGGTCGGCGGCACCTGGCGGGACAACGACTATCCGGGGTGCGCCTGCGATGTGCCGTCCCATCTGTACTCGTTCTCGTTCGCGCCCAACGCGGGCTGGCCGCGCACCTTCTCCGGCCAGCCGCACATCCGCGACTACCTGGAGCGGGTCACCGACGCCTTCGGACTGCGCCCGCACCTGCGGTTCGACTCGGAGGTGCAGCAGGCCCGTTGGAACCCCGAGGCGGCGCACTGGGAGCTGCGCACGGCGAGCGGTGAGCTCACCGCCGACGTCCTGATATCCGCCGCCGGACCGCTGTCCGACCCGAAGATCCCCGACATACCCGGTCTGGCCGACTTCCCCGGCCGGGTCTTCCACTCCTCACGCTGGGACCACGACTTCGACCTCGACGGCAAGCGCGTCGCCATGGTCGGCACCGGCGCCTCCGCGATCCAGATCGTGCCCTCGATCCAGCCCCGGGCAGGCCGGCTGACCGTGGTGCAGCGCACCCCGCCGTGGGTCATGCCGCGCATGGACCGCGGTGTCAACGCCGTGGAGAAGTGGCTGCACGGCACCATCCCGGCCACCCACCAGGCGCGCCGCGGACTGCTCTGGCTGATCAGGGAGTTCCAGGTCGGCGCGTTCGTCAAACGGCCGCAGCTGATGAAGGCCACCGAGCAGATCGCCAAGTCCCATCTGCGCAGGGCGATCAAGGACCCGGCGCTACGGGCCGAGCTCACCCCCGACTACACCATCGGCTGCAAGCGCATCCTGCTCTCCAACGACTACTATCCGGCCCTGGCCCAGCCCAACACCGAGGTCGTCACCTCGGCGCTCACCGAGGTGCGCGGCTCGACGATCGTCACCGCCGACGGCACCGAGCGCGAGGTGGACGCCATCGTCTTCGGCACCGGCTTCCACGTCCAGGACATGCCGATCGGGGACCGTGTCGTCGGCGCCGACGGCCGGACGCTGGCCGAGCACTGGAAGGACGGGATGGCCGCGCTGCGCGGCATCACGGTGGACGGCTTCCCCAACCTGCTGCTGGTCATCGGGCCCAACACCGGTCTGGGCAACAGCTCGATGATCCTGATGATCGAGTCGACGCTCAACTACATCGCGGACTACCTGCGCACCCTGGACCGCACCGGCGCCGCCGCCCTCGACGCCCGGCCGCAGGCCGTGCGCTCCTGGAACGAGGCGCTTCAGCGGCGGATGGGGCGCACGGTGTGGAACAGCGGCGGCTGCACCAGTTGGTATCTCGACGCGGCGGGCCGCAACACCACCGCCTGGCCCGGCACCACCGCCGAGTTCCGGCGCGCCACGCGGCAGGTGCGGCTGGCGGAGTACGACGTGCTGCGCACCTCGGTGCCGGAGGAGGCCGGAGTATGACAACGGTGCGGAACACCTCGGTTGACGGCGGCGGTGGGCGACGGGAGGAAGGCGGCGCCTACGCGCCGCTGCCCGCCCGGCGTACCGGCTGTGCCACGTCCGCCGACGGCACTCGGCTGTACTGGGAGGAACACGGCCCGAAGGACGCCCCAGCCGTGGTGCTCAGCCACGGCTGGACCTGCTCGACGCTGTTCTGGGCGGCCGTCATCCGCGAACTGCCCGACGATCTGCGGGTGATCGCGTACGACCAGCGCGGCCACGGCCGCAGCCAGCGGCCGCGCCGCTCCGGCTACCGCACGACCGCGCTCGCCGACGACCTCACCGCCGTGCTGGAAGACGCCCTGCCGAACGGTGAACGGGCGGTGCTCGCCGGGCACTCCATGGGCGGCATGACGCTGCTGGCCGCCGCCGACCGGCCCGCGGTACGGGACCGCACCGCCGCCGCGCTGCTGTGCAGCACCGGCAGCGGGCGGCTGCTCGCCGAGACCCGGGTGCTGCCGCCGGGCATCCGCAACAAGCGGGTACGGCACTTCGTCCACCGTCGCATCCTGGTCTCCGCCGCCCCGCTCGGTCCGCAGAGCCGGGTGACGCGGTCCGCCCTCAAGTACGGCGTGCTGGGGGCCGGTTCGACCGCCGAACAGATTGCCGCCACCGCACGCCTCGTGCACGCCTGCGGTACCGCGCCGCGTGCCGGGTGGGGTCGGGTGATGGCCGGTCTCGACCTCGACGCGGGCGTGGCCGCGCTGCGCGCGCCCACCGCCGTCATCGTCGGCACCGCCGACAAGCTCACGCCTCCGGTGCACGCGCACGGCATGGCGGCGCGGCTGCCGCACTGCGTCGGGCTGACCGAGTTGCCGGGGCTCGGCCATATGACACCGATCGAGGACCCGCGGGCGGTCGCGGGTGTGATCCGCGGCCTGGCGGTCGACCATCTGAACACCTCGGGGAGCAAGGGGAATTCACAGTGAGCAGGCCCATCAGCGGACAGGTCGTGGTGATCACCGGAGCGGCGCGCGGGGTCGGCGCGCTGCTGGCCCGCAAGCTGGCCGCGCGCGGTGCGCGGGTGGCGCTGGTCGGACTGGAGCCCGCCGAACTCGCCAAGGTGGCGGGTGATCTGGGGGCGGACGGCGCGGCGTGGGAGGCGGACGTCACGGATGGCGAGGCGATGGCGCGGGTGGCGGCCGAGATCACCGGGCGCTACGGGCGGGTGGACACCGTCGTGGCCAACGCGGGCATCGCCACCGGTGCGCCGTTCCTCGACGCGGATCCGGTGACCTTCGACCGGGTCATCGAGGTGAACCTGCTGGGCAGCGTCGCGACCGCCCGTGCCTTCATGCCCGCGTTGGTGGCCGCACGCGGCTACTACCTGCAGATAGCGTCGCTCGCGGCGCTGGCCCCGGCGCCGATGATGGCCGCGTACTGCGCGAGCAAGGCGGGCGTTGAGGCATTCGCGCACAGTCTGCGTGCCGAAGTCGGCCACCAGGGCGTCAAGGTGGGCGTCGGCTATCTGAGTTGGACGGACACCGACATGGTGCGCGGTGCCGATCAGGACGCCGTACTGCGGGAGTTGCGCGCCGGGCTGCCGTGGCCGCTGAACCGCACCTATCCGCTGGGACCCGCGGTGGACCGGATCGCGGCCGGTGTGGAGCGGCGTGCACCGCATGTGTATGCCCAGTGGTGGCTGCGCGGCATGCAGGCGGTGCGCGGCTGTCTGCCGTCGGTGGTGGGCCTGGTGGGGCAGCGTGAGATGCGGCGGGCCGAGCCCCGGCTGCGGGCGACGGCGGCGGACCGGCGGGGCCTGGTCGGTGCCGGTGGCCAGGCCGACGAGGCGATCCGCGAGGTCTTCCGCGCGGATCCGTGAACTGGAGCCGGTCCGGGGCGGCCTGACCGGATCGCGGCCGGTGCGGACCGCCGGTCCGCGCCGCGGGACGCTGCCCGGCACGGCGGCGACGATCTTCCGCCGTGAACAATTGGTAAACCATTCACGAAGCGCTTGCCAATCAACGGAAAAATCTCTGCGGGCGGTGATGTGTCCGGGAGGTTACACGTGGTGACGTTCCGAGATGCGGGGTGCTGGAGGGCGTGTTTCGCTGAAGGGGGGCCGTTCTCCCGCACGCGCTAGGAGCGATCATGGGCATACGCGACCAGTTCCATGACAAGGCCGCCAATATGGCCCGCAAGCACCTCAAACGCCGGGGCCAGGACCAGGATCCGTCGCTGGAGGACACGCTGGACCTGGGGCGCAGCCCCGCGCGCGGCTCCCGCGAGCCGGACGACGGGTACCCGGAGCAGGAGATACCCGACGACCTGCAGGACCGGTTCGACAACTGACCCGCCTTGCCGGGGCGGACATAACGGAGAAGGGCGCGTCCCCCCACGGGCGCGCCCTTCCCCCTTTCTGATTCCGCCCTGCCGGAATCAGCCGGATCGTCGGGCCGGCGGCCGCTGGCCCGGCGTTAGTAGCGAGACGGTGTGCCGCCACACGACCGCACGCGATCGCTGACGCGGGTAGGGCGACCGCGTGCGGGGCTCGTGGCTGACACTCCGTCATATCCCGTAACGGCCGGGAGGCTTGGCCCCTACGGGAATCCGGCGACACGCACTCTGCCGCACGGCCATGACGCCCCGCTGACTGCTGGCTGACGCGACCCTGACACGCTCCGTAGTCGCCGGACAGGGTCAGGGGCGTGTCCCGATCCGGGTCGACACCATGCTTGGCGGAAAAGACGAGGTTTTCACGGCATCCCCACAAGGCAGGATGGTGCCGGATGGCTGACCTCATCCGGTGGGGACTCATATGACAACAGAAGCTGTGTACTTCGGCCTGCTCGGGCCGCTGGACATTCGGTGTGCCGCGCGGCAGATCCCGCTCGGGGCCGGGCGCCAGCGATCCGTGCTGGCGTTGATGCTCCTGCAGACCAATCAGGAGGTGACCGTTGAGAGTTTAATCAAGCGACTCTGGGACGGGGAACCCCCTGGCGGCGCCCGCAACGCCGTGCAGGCCTATGTCGCGCGGCTGCGCCGGACGTTGCGCGAGGCCACCGGTACCGACCATCTCATCCGCAGCGGACCCGGCGGATACGCGCTCACCGTTCCCGATGACACCGTCGACCTGACCCGGTTCCGCTCCCGTACGGCGGTGGCGGAGCGCTGCCTGGCGCGCGGTGAACTCGGCCTGGCGGCCCGCAACTTCACCGAGTCGCTGAGCCTGTGGCGGGGTGCGGCATTGCAGGATGTGCCGTGCGAGACGCTGCAGCGGGACGAGGCGCCCGCGTTGGAGGACGAGCGCTTACACGTCGTGGAGCGGCTGTGCGACCTGGACCTGATGCAGGGCGCCGCGGCCAACGCCCTGTCGGTGCTGCGTGGTGTGGTGGCCGAGCGGCCGCTGCGCGAGCGGCCCTGGTGCCAGCTGATCACCGCCCTGTGCCAGTGCGGACGCCGGGCCGAGGCGCTCACCGCGTACCACGACATCGCCCAACTCCTCTACGCCGAACTGGGCGTTGAGCCGGGACCCGATCTGCGTACCGTGCACCAGTGCCTGCTCGACGACGTGGACATCGAGTGGCCGCCGGCGCGCGATCGAATACCCCAGGCCCGCCCCGCCGCACAGGCGCCGTGGGCCGAGCCGCGGCAGCTTCCCTGCGGACCGGCGGAACTGGCGGGCCGCGAGGCCGCCGAGGAACAGGCCGTCCGGCTGCTCGGCACCCCCACGGCGGCCGGGACCGTCCCCGTCGTGGTGCTCACCGGCGCACCCGGCTGCGGCAAGACCGCGCTGGCGGTACGGGTCGCGCACCGTCTCGCCGCCCGGTTCCCCGACGGGCAGATGTTCCTGCCGCTCGCCGCACCGGACGGCGCGCCGCGCGACGCGGACGATCTGCTGGCCGACGCCCTGCACGCGACCGGGCTGACCGCCACCGGGGACGGTCAGGGCTGTGTGCCGCCCGGGGCGATGGCCCGCTCATCGCTGCTACGGGCCCGGCTCGCCGGGCGCCGGGTGCTGCTGGTGCTCGACAACGCCGGCGACCCGGCGCAGGTCACGCCGCTGCTACCGGGCGAGCTCGGATGCGCGGTGCTGGTCACCGCACGGACCGAACTGCCCGAGCTGACGGCCTTCCACGGCGCCCATCGGATGCCGCTCGACTGCCTGGAACCGGGTGCCTCGCTCGACCTGCTGGCCCGCATCGTCGGCCGTGACCGCGTCGCCACCGAGTCCGAGGCGGCGGCCGAACTCGCCGCGGAGTGCGGCCATCTGCCGCTCGCCCTGTGCACCGCCGCGGCCAATCTGGCGAGCCACCGCTTCTCCTCCTTCCGCGCCTACGCCAACCGGCTGCGCACCGGTGACCGGCTCACCCTGCTCTCGCTGGGCGGCGGCGCCGGCGGACCGGCGGACGGCGGGGGCTGTGCGGTACGTACCGCCTTCGAGCACTCCTACCGGGCCCTGCCCGTCCCCGCCCGTCGGCTGTTCCGGCTGCTGGGGGCCGCCCACCTGCCGGAGACCGGCACCGAGGCGGTGGCCGCGCTCGCCGATCTGCCGGTGGAGGAGGCCGCCGGGTACGTCCAGCGGCTGGCCGCCGCCCATCTGGTCACCGAGACCGCCCGCGGACGGCTGCGGCTGCCAGGACTGCTGCGTGACTACGCGGCGGAACGCGCCCGCGCCGAGGACGACCCCGAGCAGCTGCGGGCCGCCCGCGCCCGCCTGGTGTGCTGGTACGCGTCGCGCACCGCCGCCGCCGTACGCGCCTGCCTGGCCGTGCCCAAGCGGACCTCCGCCGCCTTCACCGGATCGCGGCAGGCGGGCGAGTGGCTGGAGTCGGAGGCGGCGAACCTTGCCGCGCTGTCGCGGTGGACGGACGGCCACGGACCGCAGGACGCCGCCGTGCTGTTCCCCGAAGGCGCCCGGTGGCGATCCCCGGGAGCCGGGTCGGACGGCGCGGCGTGAGCGGCTCCGGGGAGCGCCCCGCAACCGGCGGGGCCCGGGGACGGGGAACTACCGCGGCGGCAGCGGTGGACGACTGCGGTTGGGACGGTCGGAAAGGTCCGGTGGCGTGCCCGCCGGATGCCGTTCCAGCAGGTCGAGCGCGGTGCGTACCGCCACCGCGAGCTGCGAGGGGCGGCCCTCGGCCCAGTCCAGCGGAGTACGCAGCGCCTCGATGTCCGGTGCCACGCCCTCGTTCTCGACCCGCCAGCCGTACTCCTCGAACCAGGCGGCGTTCATCGGCACGGTGATCACCGTGCCGTCGATCAGCCGGTGGCGGCCGGTCATTCCCACCACCCCGCCCCAGGTGCGGGTGCCGACCACCGGTCCGAGGCCGAGCAGCCGGAAGGCTGCGGTGATCATGTCGCCGTCGGACGCGGTCGCCTCGTCGGCGAGTGCGACGATCGGCCCGCGCGGGGCGTTGCTGGTGTAGCTCACCGGTTGGGCGTTGCGGGTCAGGTCCCAGCCGAGGATGGTACGGGTCAGCTTCTCGATGACCAACTCGCTGATGTTGCCACCCGCGTTGCCCCGGACGTCCACGATCAGCGCGGGCCGGGAGACCTCCATCCGCAGGTCGCGGTTGAACTGCGCCCAGCCGGAACCGCCCATGTCCGGGATGTGCAGATAGCCGCACCGGCCGTCGCTCAACCCGCGTACCACCGCCCGGCGTTTGGCGACCCAGTCCTGGTAGCGCAGCGGCCGCTCGTCGACCAGCGGCGCCACCGCGACCCGGCGCGGCGGGCCGGTGAACCCCTTCGGCGGCGCGAACGTCAACTCGACGGTGGTCCCGCCCGCCCCCGCCAGCAGCGGGTACGGTCCGGCCACCGGGTCCACCGGGCGGCCGTCGACATGGGTCAGCACCGCGCCCTCCCGGATCCCGGTACCGGCCAGCGGCGAACGCGCCTTGGAGTCCGAGGACTCACCCGGCAGGATCCGCCGCAGCGACCACGAACCGTCCTTGTCATGCTGGAAGTTGACACCCAGCAGCCCCATCGGCCGCTGGTAGTGCGGCGGCCCCTCGTTGCGCCGGGCGGCGGTGCAGTACGCGTGCGAGGTGCCCAGCTCGCCGAGGACCTCGCGCAGCAGGTCGGCGAACTCCTCGGGAGACGCGACCCGTTCGACCAGCGGCCGGTACTGGGCGAGCACCCCTGGCCAGTCGATCCCGCACATGTCGGGCGCCCAGAAGTAGTCCCGGATGATCCGCCCGGCCTCCTCGTAACCCTGCCGCCACTCGGCCGCCGGGTCGACCTCGTGCAGGATCCGGCGCATGTCCAGCAGGACCGTCGAGTCGTCGTCGCCGCGCTCGTACGCCGGCACGACGGCCAGATCCCCGTCGTCGTACACCACCAGACGGCGGCCGTCGCCACTGACCGCGTACCAGTCCATGTGGCGCAGCAGCTCGGTGCGCCGCGACTTGAACAGGTCGAAGTACTCCAACGTCGGCCGGGGGGACGGATCCGCCGGGTTGGCGAACGTCTCGCCGAGCGCCCCGGAGATCGGCCAGCGCAGCCAGACCAGCCCACCGCGCACCGGCGAGAGCGCCGAGTACTTCGAGGCCGCGACCGGGAACGGCGTCACCCGGTTCGGCAGCCCCTCCGCCTCCACCACGACCGGCCCCTCGCTGCCGTTGACCGTGTCGAGGCCGCCGGTGATCGGCCGCCCCTCGACGGGCAGCGCGAACGGTGACGGCGTCGCGGAGTTGAGCGGGACGAGATAGGGGCGGCAGCCCAGCGGGAAGGACAGGTCACCGGTGTGCACGTCGTAGACCGGGTCGAAGCCGCGCCAGGACAGGAACGCGAGATAGCGGCCGTCGCGGGTGAACACCGGGCGTTCGTCCTCGAAGCGGCCGTTGGTGACGTCGATGACGGTGCGGTCCGCCAGCTTCGCGATCTTGATCAGCCGCAGCGAACGTCCGATTCCGGGATGCGACCAGGTCAGCCAGGCCGAGTCCGGCGAGAAGGCGAGATCGCGCACCGGCCCGTTGTCCGAGCGGACCAGCTCGATCACGGTCCCCGCCGGGGCGGTACGCCGCGGCTCCTCGGACGGCAGCGTGTCGTCCAGGTCCGTGCTGGTGCGCAGCGGCTCGCCTTCGCCGGTCGCCACCAGCAGCAGCCGCCCGTCGTTCGACGCGACGGCGAGCGTCGTGCCGTCCGGCGAGGCCACCAGCTCGTGCACCCGCCCCAACTTCCCCTGCGCGAGCCGCCGTCCACCCGCCTCGACGGGCGACCACCCGGGATGCTCGGCGACCGCGCTGCCCGCCGCGTCGTCACCGGGCAGCGTCGGGTCGTCCACGGCACCAGGCGCCCGGCCGGGCCCGCTGGCACCGGCGTCGGGCCTTCTGGCGCCGCGCGCGCCGGTCCGGGACGCCGCGCCCGCCCCCGCGTCGGGCGCGGCGTCGTCTGCCCCGGGACCGGTCCTCATGGCACCCGGGAATCCAGAACCCGCCGCACGGCTGCCCGCGCCGAGGGGCTCCCCCGTTGGCATGTCGTCCCGCGGGGCGGAATCGTCGTCGGGGGAGGGCTCCACACGGGACGGAACCGTGCCGGTGATCCCGGTGACCGCGGCGGGGAAGCGGGCCGCGCGGCCCGGCAGCTCGACGACTTCGATGCCGTCCTCGCCGCCCGCGTCCGAGACGAACGCGACGCGACCGGTGTCGCCCAGCATCTCCGGCAGCCGCACCCGGGCGCCCGGCCGGTCGAAGATGGTGCGCGCCGGGCCGTCGCGGTGGGTGAGCCAGTACAGGCTGCCGCGTACGCACACCGCGCTCGCCCGACCGGTGGTGTCGCACGCCAGGCCGGTCAGATTGGCGGCGGCCGGGACCTGGTAGGGGCGGCGGCCGTTGCGGGCCCCACCGAGCCGCACTTCGAGGCAGCGCGGCACCCCGGCCGTATCGAGGTCCTCCGCGAGCCACAGCCTGCCCGCGCACTGGTACACCACACGCTGGCCGTCGCTCGACGCGTTGCGGGCGTAGAACTCCGCGTGATCGGTGTGCCGCCGCAGGTCGGAGCCGTCCGGCAGACAGGAGTACAGGTTCCCGATGCCCTCGTGGTCGGAGAGGAAGGCGATCCGCCCGGCGACGAACATCGGGCAGTCCAGATGTCCGCGCAGATCCTCCAGCAGCCGTGTGCCCTGCAACCACAGCCGTCCGGTCGCCCCTCCCCGGTACCGCTTCCAGGACGCGGGCTCATGCGGTGGCGTGGCGTTCAGGATCAGGGTGAGGTGGTCGCCGTCGACGTCGGAGACCGCGATGTCGGAGACCTGCCCCCAGGGCAGCCGCTTGCCGGGCGAGCCGTCCGGCGTGATCGCGTACGCCCACGAGAAGTGCGAGAACGGCTGCCCGTGCGAGGAGACGGCCAGGATGCGCCCGTCGGGCGTCCAGGAGCAGACCCGGGCGTCCGGGCTGCCCCAGTAAGTGAGGCGGGTCGCCGGTCCGCCGCCCACCGGCACCACATGCACCTCGGGGTCCAGGCTGCGCCAGGTGGTGAACGCGATGGAGTCGCCGTCCGGCGAGAAGCGGGGCGGCCCGAGCCGGGTGCGGTCAGCGGTGATCCGCCAGGCCCGTTCCGGCACGGTCCCGGCCGCGACCAGCGGTGCGACCCACAGATCGTCCTCGGCGACGAAGCACAGCAGGTCGCCGTTCAGATGCGGAAACCTGAGATATGTGTCGTCCATCACGACTGTCACGACTTCCATGGTTCTGGGATGGATTGCGGAGGGCAACTTTTGGCGGCGAGACCGGGCCGTGCACCATTGGGGGGACGGTCTGACAGAAGCACGGCCGGGGCAGGAGCGGGAGCGGGCAGTGGTGGAGGTCCACGGGACGGTGGCGGACGGCTTCGAGCCGGTCCGGGAGGCGTTCCGACAGGGGTTTGAGCAGCGCGGGGAGCGGGGGGCGGCGGTAGCCGTGCACCAGGACGGCCGCCTGGTCGTCGACCTGTGGGCCGGTGCCGCACGGGCCGACCAGCCCGAGGGCCCGCGCTGGGAGCGGGACACCGCGCAGATCATCCGGTCCGCGGGAAAGGGCCCGGCCGCCGCCTGCCTGCTTCTGCTGCACCAGCGCGGCCAGCTCGACCTGGACGCGCCGGTCGGCACCTACTGGCCGGAGTTCAAGGCGGCGGGCAAGGAACGCGCCCTCGTGCGCCATCTGCTCACCCACCGCGTCGGTGTGCCCGCCCTGGACACCCCGCTCACCGTCGCCCAGGCCCTGGACGGGGTCAGCGGGCCGCGCGCGGTCGCCGCGCAGCGCCCGCAGTGGCAGCCGGGCACCGACCACGGCTACCACGCGCAGACGTTCAGCTGGCTGCTGGGCGAACTGGTGCTACGGGCCACCGGCCGCACCCTCGGCCAGTGGTTCGCCCAGGAGGTCGCCGGCCCGCTCGGCCTGGACCTGTGGTTCGGCCTGCCGCCGGATCGCACCGCACGGGTCGGCCGGGTCGCCGCCGTGGAACCACCGCCGGTACCCGCCGTGGCGGGCCTGCGCACCCGGCCCAAACGATCGGTCACCGAGGCGTACGCCGACCCCGAGTCGCTGACCCGGCGCGCCTTCGAGGCGATACTCCCGCCCGTCTCCCACCACCACCCTCAGCGGGGGCGCTCCGCGCCGCAGTTCCCTCTGCCCGTCTCCCACCACCACCCTCAGGAGGGGCGCTCCGCGGCGCAGTTCCCTCCGCCCGTCGCCCACCACGACCCTCAGCCGGGGCGCTTCGCGGCGCAGTTCCCGATGTCGGTCGACGAGAACGACCCCGCCTACCAGGCCGGCGAGTTGGCGGCCTCCAACGCCATCGCCACCGCCCGCTCCCTCTCCCGCTGCTACGCGGCGCTCACCACCGGCGTCGACGGCGCCCAGCCGCTGTTCACCCCGGCGACGCTCACCGCCGCCCGCAGCCGGGAGTCCGACGGCCCCGACCGGGTGCTGGTGGTCAACACCCGGTTCGGTCACGGCTTCATGCTGCACGGTCCGTCCTGCCCGCTGCTCGCCCCCGGCTCCTTCGGTCACCCCGGCCGGGGCGGCTCGCTCGGCTTCGCCGACCCCGAAGCGGGCATCGGCTTCGGCTACGTCACCAACGGACTGCAGAAGTCCGTGACCGCCGATCCGCGCGCACAGGCTCTGGTCCGCGCCGTGAGGTCCTGCCTACGCTGAGCGCATGACGCGATACGCCGGGTACGGGGTGCTGGTCACCGGCGCCGGACAGGGCATCGGCGAGGCCGTCGCACGTCGCTTCGCGGCCGGGTGCCGGGGGCTTCGCCCCGGGCACCTTGTTCGGGGGCTGCGTCCCCGAGCCCCCGAGCTGACCGGGAGTTCGCGCCGGACCTGAGTAGCCGCTGGGAGATTGTCGATCTGCGGTCAGGCTTCGTCCTCGGGCTTGGGATCGCTCGCTGGGGGGCCGCGCCTCCAACGTCCCATCAGCTCTGGGGCTTTGCCTGGGGGCCGGGCGGTCGTCCGGGGGCGAAGTCCCCGAACGCCCCTGTTCCGGGGCTTCGCCCCCGAAGCCCCGGTCAGTTCGCGGAAAGCAGGGCCGCGACGATCTTTCCGGCGAACTTGTAGCCCTCGCCGGTGTTCGGGACGACCGCGGCCGCTGCGACGTCGTCGCGGTAGGCGAGGAACCAGCTGTTGGGCTTGGTCTGGCCGTCCACCTCCGCCGTGCCGGTCTTGGCGCCCACGTCGCCGCTCAGCGTGCCCACGGTCGGCGCGGCGGTGCCCTGGCGCGCCGTGAGCACCATCATCGAGCGCAGATCCGCGTCGACCGACGAGGGCAACTGCTGCGGAGCCTGTGCGATCTGCCGGTTGTCGACCGAGACCGGGACGATCACCGGCTGGTGGAAGACCCCGGACCTGGCGGTGGCCGCGACCGACGCCATGTCCAGCGGGTTCACCTGCACCTGGCCCTGACCGATCATGGTCATCGCCTTCTCCGACCCGCTGCCCACCGGAACCTTCCCGTCCCAGGACGGCACACCGGTCGACCAGCTGAGGCCGAGGCCGAACACGTCATGTGCCTCGTTCTCCACCGCGCCGTCGGGCAGCACGTTCGCCGTGGAGATGAACGCGGTGTTGCAGGAGGCCGCGAAGTCCTGGGCGAGCGTGGCCCTGTCGATCTGCATGCCCTCCACGTTGTGGAAGCTGCGCCCGCCGTAGGAGATGGTCTTCGGGCAGTCAAGCGGCGTACCGGGGGTGACCTTGCCGGTCGTCAGCAGGGTGGACGCGGTGATCACCTTGAAGGTGGAGCCGGGCGCGTAGGTGCCCATCATCGCCTTGTTGTAGCCGCCCGCCGGGTTGTCGGCGACGGCGAGCACGCCGCCGGTACTCGGCTGGATCGCGACCACCGCGGCGTCCGGGCCCTGTGTCGTGACCGCCTTCTCCGCCTGTGCCTGCAGGTTGGCGTCGATGGTGGTGCGCAGCGGCTTGCCCGGCTTGCCCTGGGAGAGCGGGTGCAGCGAGTCGCCCGCCTTGCCGTCGGCGCCCTTGACCCGGATGTCCATGCCCGGCGTGCCCTGCAGCGTGTTGCCGTACTTGGCCTGCAGCTCGGTGAGGATCCCGGCCAGCGACGGGTACTTGGCGGCGGTCAGCACCTGGCCGTTGCGGTCGACGGCGGTGACCGGGGGCGGGGTGCTGGACGGCGCGGCCTCCAGCGTCTGCCCGGCGGCCAGTTTGGGGTGGAGCACCGCGGGAGTCCACTTGACCACCGGTTTGCCCGAAGGGTCCCGCACCACGGTCAGCGCCGAGTCGTAGTCCCACGTGGAGTCCTGCCCGTCGTACGAGACACCGGCCCGTACCGAGAACGGGACGCGCGCGCCGGTCGCGGGCTTGTCCGTCAGCGTCAACCGGCTGACGTGCAGATCACTTCGATAGGAGGTCAGTTCGGCGGTCGCCTGAGATCCGTTGTCCGTCAGCGCGGCGGCCTTGGCGACATCGCCGGACGCCCATGCGGTGAGGAAGTCATGTGCGGCGGTGCGTACTTCGGCCGCGGACGGGGGAGGGGTCACCTTCGGGGCGGGCACGGCGTCGGCGGCCGGCTTGCTCGACACGCTCCGGTACAGGTCATATCCACCGAAGCCGGCAGCCGCGACCACCACGGCGACCGCACCACCGATCACGACGCCCTTGGTCGCTCGCTGCATGTGTCCCTCCCCAACTCATCGCCTCCGCACCGACCGTCGAGGAGCGTGACGCGGGGGCACTCTATGGCACAGATGTGTCCAAGGGGTCAAGATTCCACAACTGGACGCAATCACTGCGTCATGCTCGGGCCGAAACCCGCCAGATCCATCAGATCCAGGTATCCAGCCACATCCGGGCCCGCCAGGCGTCCATCGGGATCGTCATACCGGTGTAGACCGGGAAGAAGTAGATGAAGTTCCAGACGATCAGCAGGACGAGCGTGCCCGCGCCCACCGCGCCCCACATCCGCCGTCGTTCGGTCGCACCGGCCGGGCCCAGCATCGCGCCCACCATCATGGCGACCGCCAGGCACAGGAACGGTACGAACACCACCGCGTAGAACAGGAAGATGGTCCGTTCCTGGTAGTTGAACCACGGCAGGTATCCCGCCGCGACCCCGCACAGGATCGCACCGGCCCGCCAGTCGCGCCGCAACGCCCAGCGGAACAGCAGGAAGAGCAGCGCCAAGCAAGCCGCCCACCACAGCAGCGGAGTGCCCAGCGCCAGTACCTCACGGGCACAGCCGCCGGGGGCCGTACAACCGCTCTGCCCGCGCTTGGGCGACTCGTAGAAGTACGACACCGGGCGGCCCAGCACCAGCCAACTCCACGGGTTGGACTGGTAGGTGTGCGGCTGGGTCAGATGGATGTTGAAGTCGTACACCTGGTGCTGGTAATGCCACAGGGAGCGCAGTGGAGCCGGGATCCACGACCAGGTGCCGCCGCGGCCGTCCGCCCAGTGCCGGAAGTAGCCGTTGTCCGTGGCGAACCAGCCGCTCCACGAGGCGAGATAGGTGGCCAGGGCCACCGGCACCAAGGACAGGAACGCCGGGCTCGCGTCGCGCCGCAGCATCGCCCGGAACGGGTGCGGGGCACCCGCCGCCCGGCGCGCACCGGCGTCCCACAGCACCGCCATGATCCCGAACGCCGCCAGATACGGCGCGCCGTTCCACTTCGTGGCGCAGGCCAGGCCCAGCAGTACGCCCGCCGCGATCCGCCACGGCCGCCAGCCGAGCCGGGTGCCGGCCGCGGCCCGCGCGTCCGGGCGGCCGTCCTCCGGCAGTGCGGCCGCCAACCGGGCCCGCGAGGCGTCCCGGTCGATCAGCAGCGCGCCGAACGCCGCCAGCACCCAGAACATCACGATCAGGTCGAGCAGCGAGGTGCGGCTCATCACGAACTGCAGCCCGTCCACCGCCATCAGGCCACCGGCCAGGCAGCCCAGGGCGGTCGACCGGAGTAGCCGCCGCCCGATCCGGCAGAGCATGAACACGGCCAGCGTCCCCAGCACCGCCACCGAGAAGCGCCAGCCGAACGGGGTCAGCCCGAAGAGCCACTCGCCGAGCGCGATCACCCACTTGCCCATGGGCGGGTGCACCACGTACGACGGGTCGACGCCCAGCGGAATGCGCTGTGGGTGGCCGAGGATCAGCTGGTTGGCGTTGTCGGGCCAGGCGCCCTCATAGCCGTGCTGGAGAAGCGCCCACGCGTCCTTGGCGTAGTACGTCTCGTCGAATATCACCGCACGCGGGCTGCCGAGGTGCCAGAAGCGGAGCGCTCCCGCCAGCAGCGCGACGAGCAGCGGTCCGGCCCAGCCGGACCAACGGGCCAGCCGGTCCGCTACCGCGGGGGTGAGCCCGACGGCCTGCCAGACCCTGGTCCGCGGTGCGGGGAAAGGGGCGATCAGGCGTTCGCGGGCGGTCCGCTGCCCGGCCCCGGCGTAGCCGAACCGGCGCAGGCGCTGCGCCCACGGGTTCGGTGCCTCGGGCGCGGGAGTCGCCCCCGCGGGAGGTGCGGCGTCAGTCGCGGTGTCACTGCTCACCGAGCCATCGTAGGGAACCGTTCCGCTCACGCTGGTGTCGCCGTTCGGGGAAATCGCCGTCCCGCCCGCCCCTTACCGGGACCTTTCGGGCGCCGGGGAGCTCGCCCGGCGTCGGGGCGATTGCCCGCCCGTCCACCCGTAACCGCCGGTCTTCGCGTGCCCTCGCGCCTGGTCGGCTTGGCTGCGCCGGGTTTCCGCGCTGCGGATGTGTTCGGAGGGATGGCCCGCCCTCCGCCGGTTGCCGCTGCCTTCGGGGTCGGTCGGTCTGTCACGGCGGTGGAAAACCCCGGGCGCCGGGGTGCGGGCTCGGGTAGGGGACACTGGTCGGCGTGAGCGGAACCCTCGTACTGGCCGGAACCCCGATCGGCGACCCGGAAGACGCGCCCCCGCGCCTGTCGGCGGAGCTGGTGGCGGCCGATGTGATCGCGGCGGAGGACACCCGGCGGCTGCGCCGCCTGACGGCCGCGCTCGGGGTGACCCCGGCCGGGCGGGTGGTCTCGTACTTCGAGGGCAACGAAAGCGCCCGCACCCCGGAACTGGTCGAGGCGCTCGCCGGGGGCAGCCGGGTGCTGCTGGTCACCGACGCCGGAATGCCGTCGGTCTCCGACCCCGGCTACCGCCTGGTGGCGGCGGCGGTCGAGCACGACATCCGGGTGACGGCCGTGCCCGGGCCGTCGGCCGTCCTCACCGCGCTGGCGCTGTCCGGCCTGCCGGTGGACCGCTTCTGCTTCGAGGGCTTCCTTCCGCGCAAGACCGGCGAGCGCCTGACCCGGCTGCGGGAGGTCGCGGACGAACGCCGCACGCTGGTGTACTTCGAGGCCCCGCACCGCCTGGACGACACCCTCACCGCGATGGCGGAGGTCTTCGGCGCGGACCGCCGCGCCGCGGTCTGCCGCGAGCTGACCAAGACCTACGAGGAGGTCAAGCGCGGTCCGCTGAAGGACCTGGCGGCCTGGGCGGCCGAGGGCGTACGCGGCGAGATCACCGTGGTCGTCGAGGGCGCCCCGGCGGTGCCCCCGCAGGCGCTGGAACCGGCCGAGCTCGCCCGCCGGGTCGCGGTCCGGGAGTCCGCGGGCGAAGCCCGCAAGGCCGCCATCGCGGCCGTCGCCGCCGAGGCCGGAGTGCCGAAGCGCCAGGTGTTCGACGCCGTCGTGGCCGCCAAAACCGCCCGCTGACCAGCGCCCCCGGCAGCCCGTCACAAGTCGCGGTAAAGGTCTAACGTGGACGGGTAAAGGCGCTGTGGCGAAAGCGTCGGCCACAGCCCACAAACAGCCCAAATCTGGCTCAAGAGACGGGAACCACTGCTGCGCCGCGCCATCGAGAGGCGTTCGCTGGTAGTGGGAAAGTCCCGCTCCGGACACCTTGTCCGGAGGGCATCAGGAGCTGCCATGAGCGAGGCCATCGGCACCCCGTACGGAGACCCCGCCCCCGGCTCGGCGTCGGCCGAGACCGTTCACGAGGCCTATGCGTTCGCGTGCTTGCGCTGCGGGCACGGATGGGAGCAGTCGTACGACATAGTGCACACCACCGACGAGACCGGTCGGACGACCGTCACCTACTACGACGCGGGTCATGCGCGAGTGCCCTCGCCGCTGACCCGACCGGTATGCCAGAACTGCGGCGGCCACACGGTCCGCATCATGCGGTCCGGGCGGGTGTCCGTCGCCCGCCGCTGGGATCCGATGATCCTGCCGTTCCCCGAGCAGTACGGGGCCGTCTCCGAGCGGCACGACGCCGCCTACGAAAGCGGTGGGCCCGACCAGGGTGCGTCCGGCGACTCGGCGGCCAAGCCGCGCCACCACTGGAGCCTCGCGGACCTCTTCCACCTCTTCCATCGCGGCCACGGCCGCGACCGGGACCGCGCGGCCTGATCCGGTCGGCCACTCCCGCGTACCGCCCCCGGACACGGCGTCCGTAGACTCCGGGGCATGGCGGCACAAGGATCCCCCAAGCAGGACAAGGCGGCGGCTCCGCCGCTCCCGGAGCCGTTGCGGGTACCGGTCGCCGATTCGCACACCCACCTGGACATGCAGGACGGCACGGTCGAGGAGGCCCTGGCCAAGGCCGCCTCGGTCGGTGTCACCACCCTGGTACAGGTCGGCTGCGACCTCGCCGGATCGCGCTGGGCGGCCGAAACCGCGGCCGCCCACGAGAGCGTGCACGCCACCGTGGCGCTGCACCCCAACGAGGCGCCGCGCATCGTCCACGGGGACCCGGACGGCTGGTCCCGGCAGGGCGCCAGGCAACCGGGCGGCCTCGCCGCCCTTGACGCGGCGCTGGAGGAGATCGCGGCGCTCGCCGCGCTCCCGCAGGTGCGCGGGGTCGGCGAGACCGGGCTCGACTACTTCCGTACCGGCCCCGACGGCGTCGAGGCGCAGACGTACTCCTTCCGCCGGCACGTCGAGATCGCCAAGCGGTACGACAAGGCGCTGGTCATCCACGATCGCGAGGCGCACGCGGACGTCCTGCGGGTGCTTGCGGAGGAGGGCGCTCCGCGGATCGTGGTCTTCCACTGCTACTCGGGCGACGCGCAGATGGCCAAGGTCTGTGCCGAGGCCGGGTACTACATGTCCTTCGCGGGCAACGTCACCTTCAAGTCCGCGCAGCCGCTGCGCGACGCGCTGGCGGTCGCACCGCTCGACCTGCTGCTCGTGGAGACCGACGCGCCGTTCCTCACCCCTGCGCCGTACCGGGGGCGGCCCAACGCGCCGTATCTGGTTCCGGTGACGCTGCGGGCGATGGCGGCGGCCAAGGGCGTCGACGAGGACGAGCTGGCCGCGGCCATCGGCGCCAACACCGCGCGGGCGTTCGGCTATGCGCCGTAATTTTCCCGAACTTCCCCGATTTTCACTACACGGGGTGACATAGCCGCTTTGGAGAGTGGCGACGGTGTTCGCTAGGGTCCTCCTCCCGACAACGGGGGAGCCGGACCTGTGGAGTCGTCGTGAGCAGTTCGCAGGGCAGTCATCGAGGGGGCCGCGGCACCCGCGTCGCACCCCGGCCCGCACCGCCGTTCGCTGATTCCGCGGGCGGCACCGCGACCGCCGTGCTCCCGCGCCAGTCCGCCCACCAGGCCGCGCCCCCGCCGCCCTACCCGCCCCCGTACGAGGGAACTCGCGCGGCCGCCCGGCAGAGCCGCAAGGCCGCCTCCGGCCGGACCGTGCGCCAGGGCACCCGAAAGGCGGGGCGGGGCAGACGCGCGGTGCGACCGGATCCGCTGCGCCAGCTGCTGCCGCGGGCCCTGGTGGTCGCCTTCCTCGCCGGGGGCACCAGCGCGTACCTGTCCGGTGAGAAGGACGTCGAACTCACCGTCGACGGCACCCCGCGCACCCTGCACACCTTCGCCGGCGACGTGCCGGAACTCCTGCGGCGGCAGCACATCCCGGTCGGCGACCACGACATCGTCGCCCCGGCCCCGGACGCCGGACTGCACGACGGTGACGATGTCGCCGTGCGCTACGGCCGCCCCATCGCCCTCACCCTCGACGGGCAGCCGCACCGGGTGTGGACCACCGCCCGCACGGTCGACGAGGCGCTGCGGCAACTCGGGGTACGGGCCGAAGGGGCCCATCTGTCCGCCTCCCGAGACGCGGCGATCGGCCGGGCGGGCCTGCGGCTCGACGTACGCACCGAGCGGACCGTGACGTTCCTTGCGGACGGCAGGGAGCACACCGTCCGCACCAACGCCGCCACCGTGCGCCAGGCGGCATCCGAGGCGGGCATCGTCTTCGGCGCCCAGGACACCACCTCCGTCGACCCGGGCAGCTATCCGCGCGACGGTCAGACCGTCTCCGTCATGCGCATCACCGGCAGCACCCAGGTCCGCGAGGAGCCGATCCCGTTCCACACCGTCAGGCAGCCGGACCCGACGCAGTTCAAGGGCACCGAGGTGGTGGTGATCCCCGGTGAGGTCGGCGTGCGCCAGGTCACCTACGAGCAGCGGACCGTCAACGGCGTCAAGGGCAGGCCGCGGCGGACCGCCGCCCGGGTGCTGAAGGAACCCATCGACGAGGTCATCGCCGTCGGCACCAGGGCGCGGCCCGGCTCCGTCGCCGGAGCCGACGGCCTCAACTGGTCGGGCCTCGCCCGCTGCGAGGCGGGCGGGCGGCCGAACGCCGTCGACCCGTCCGGCACCTACGGCGGCCTCTACCAGTTCGACACCCGCACCTGGCACGCCCTCGGCGGCACGGGTCGGCCGCAGGACGCCCCAGCGGCCGAGCAGACCTACCGCGCCAAGAAGCTGTACGTGCGACGCGGTGCCAGCCCCTGGCCGGTGTGCGGGCGCAAGCTGATGTCCTAGCCGGGCGGGTCCTGGCGGGGTTGCGACCGGTTCGACACGCCGGTCGACGCCGTCGTTGCCCGCGGCAGCGGGCAACCACGGCGTCGGGAACCGGTGGTATCGAACGCACCGAGACCCCGACCAGAGCCCTGCCGCCGAGCGCGAGCATAAACTTCTGCGGTGAGCTCCAGCCCCAGCACCACCCCCGCCCCCGATGAGCCCGGTCCGCTGCTCGGTCCCGCCGACATCCGCGAACTGGCCGCCGCGCTGGGCGTACGCCCCACCAAGCAGCGCGGCCAGAACTTCGTCATCGACGCCAACACGGTGCGCCGCATCGTGCGGACCGCCGGGGTGCGGCCCGAGGACGTGGTGGTCGAGGTCGGCCCCGGGCTCGGCTCGCTGACCCTGGCCCTGCTGGAGGTCGCCGACCGGGTCACCGCGGTGGAGATCGACGATGTGCTCGCCGCCGCGCTGCCCGCCACGATCGCCGGCCAGCTACCGCAGCGCGCCGACCGCTTCGCGCTGGTGCACCGGGACGCGATGCGGGTCACCGAGCTGCCGGGGCCCGCGCCGACCGCGCTGGTCGCCAACCTCCCGTACAACGTGGCCGTCCCGGTGCTGCTGCACATGCTGGAGACCTTCCCGTCCATCGAGCGCACCCTGGTGATGGTGCAGTCCGAGGTCGCCGACCGGCTCGCGGCCGCGCCCGGCTCGAAGGTGTACGGGGTCCCGTCGGTGAAGGCGGCCTGGTACGCGGAGGTCAAGCGGGCGGGCGCGATCGGCCGCAATGTCTTCTGGCCCGCCCCGAACGTCGACTCCGGGCTGGTGTCCCTGGTGCGGCGCGCGGAGCCGCCGAAGACCACGGTGGCTCGTGAGGAGGTCTTCGCGGTGATCGACGCGGCCTTCGCCCAGCGCCGCAAGACGCTGCGCGCCGCGCTCGCCGGGTGGGCGGGATCGGCGGCGGCGGCCGAGGCGGCGCTGACCGCCGCCGGGGTGTCGCCGCAGGCCCGCGGTGAGTCGCTGACCATCGACGAGTTCGCCCGTATCGCCGAGAACAAGGGGGCAGCAGCCCAGTGACCGCGTCCGTCGTCGTCCGTGCGCCCGCCAAGGTCAACGTCCAACTGGCCGTCGGCGGGCTGCGCCCGGACGGCTTCCACGACCTGGCGAACGTCTTCCTCGCCGTCGGCCTCCACGACGAGGTCACCGCCACCCCCGCCGACCGGCTGCGGATCACCGCCTCCGGCCCGGACGCCGACCAGGTGCCGCTGGACGAGACCAACCTGGCGGCCCGTGCCGCCCTCGCCCTCGCCGCGCGACGCGGTGTTCCCGCCGACGTGCATCTGCACATCGCCAAGGACATCCCCGTCGCGGGCGGCATGGCGGGCGGCAGCGCGGACGGTGCGGCGGCGCTGCTCGCCTGCGACGCGCTGTGGGGTACCGGCGCGAGCCGCACCGAACTCCTGGAGATCTGTGCGGAGTTGGGCAGCGATGTGCCGTTCAGTCTGGTGGGCGGCGCCGCGCTCGGCCGGGGGCGCGGCGAACTGCTCGAACCCCTGGAGACCGGCGGCACCTTCCACTGGGCCTTCGCGGTCGCCGACGGCGGCCTGTCCACCCCGGCCGTCTACCGCGAGTGCGACCGCCTTCGCGAGGCGTCCGGCCATGGCTGCACCGCGGTCGAGCTGCCCGACCCGCAGCCCTCCCCGGCGCTGCTGGACGCGCTGCGCACGGGGGACACCGGCGCCCTCGCCGGTGCCCTGGCCAACGACCTCCAGGCCGCCGCGGTCTCCCTGCGCCCCTCCCTCGCCGACACCCTGCGCGCGGGCAGCACGGGCGGCGCCCTGGCCGCTCTGGTCTCCGGCTCCGGCCCCACCTGCGCCTTTCTGGCCAAGGACCCGGAGAACGCCGAGGCCGTCGCCGAAGCGCTGCTGGCCTCCGGCACTTGCCGCGCGGTACGGGTGACCTCCGGTCCGGCCCCGGGGGCGATGGTCGTGGGCTGACGCTCTCGGGGCCGCGGTTGGCTTGGCACCGCCGGGCCACGCCGTGGGGGTTACCCCGCCGCTGCGGCGGATTTGTCCGGGGCAAGCCCCCAGACCCCCGGTCCCGCGGCCGCCACCCTGGCGCACCCGCGCCCATCGGTACGCTGGAAAGCCCGACGCAGTCGCCACGCATGGAGAAAAATGGCAGTCAACCTCGTCAACGCCGAGTCCATCGGCAAGGTGTACGGGACCCGTACCCTGCTCGACGGCACATCCCTCGGCGTATCGGAGGGCGACCGCATCGGCGTCGTCGGCCGCAACGGTGACGGCAAGACCACTCTCATCCGCATCCTCGCCAAGCTGGAGGAGCCGGACCGCGGCCGGGTCACCCATGTCAGTGATCTACGGCTCGGCGTGCTCACCCAGCACGACTCGCTCGACCCGGCGGCCACCATCCGGCACGAGGTGGTCGGCGACCTCGCCGACCACGAGTGGGCGGGCAACGCCAAGATCCGGGACGTACTGACCGGGCTGTTCGGCGGCCTTGACCTGCCCGGCTTCGCACAGGGCCTGGACACCGTGATCGGCCCGCTCTCCGGTGGCGAGCGCCGCCGCATCGCGCTGGCCAAGCTGCTCATCGCCGAGCAGGACCTGCTGGTGCTCGACGAGCCCACCAACCACCTCGACGTGGAGGGCATCGCCTGGCTCGCCGCCCACCTGCAGGTGCGGCGCACCGCACTGGTGTGCGTCACCCACGATCGCTGGTTCCTCGACCAGGTGTGCACCCGGATGTGGGACGTACAGCGCGCCGAGGTCTACGAGTACGAGGGCGGTTACTCCGACTACGTCTTCGCCCGCGCCGAACGCGAGCGCCGCGCCGCCACCGAGGAGGCCAAGCGGCAGAACCTGGCCCGCAAGGAGTTGGCGTGGCTGCGCCGGGGCGCCCCGGCGCGTACCAGTAAGCCGCGCTTCCGCATCGAGGCGGCGAACGAGCTGATCGCCGATGTGCCGCCGCCCCGGGACTCCGCCGAGCTGATGAAGTTCGCCAACTCCCGGCTCGGCAAGACGGTCTTCGACCTGGAGAACGTGACCGTCAACGCCGGTGACAAGCTGCTGCTCAAGCACCTGACCTGGCAGCTGGGCCCCGGCGACCGGATCGGCCTGGTCGGCGTCAACGGCGCGGGCAAGACCTCGCTGCTGCGGGCGCTCGCCGACGCCGCGTACTCCGGCGGCGAGCGGCAGCCCGCGGGCGGACGGGTGACGGTCGGCAGGACGGTCAAGCTCGCCTACCTCTCACAGGAGGTCGCCGAACTCGACCCGAACTGGCGGGTGTTGGAGGCGGTCGAGCGGGTACGGCAGCGCGTCGACCTGGGCAAGGGCCGGGAGATGACCGCCTCGCAGCTGTGCGAGCGGTTCGGCTTCACGAAGGAGAAGCAGTGGACACCGGTCGGCGACCTGTCCGGCGGTGAGCGGCGCCGACTGCAGTTGCTGCGGCTGCTGATGGACGAGCCGAACGTCCTCTTCCTCGACGAGCCGACCAACGACCTGGACATCGAGACCCTCACCCAGCTCGAAGACCTGCTGGACGGCTGGCCCGGATCGCTGGTGGTGATCAGCCATGACCGCTACTTCATAGAGCGCACCACGGACCGGGTGTTCGCGCTGCTCGGCGACGCGACGCTGCGGATGCTGCCGCGCGGCATCGACGAGTACCTGGAGCGGCGGCGTGCCGCGATCGAGGCCGCGTCGGCCACCACCGCGTCCGCGGGCCCCGCCAAGCGCAAGTCGTCGGCGGCCGACGCCCGCGCCGCGAAGAAGGAACTGCAGCGGATCGAGCGCCAACTCGACAAGATCGGCGAGAAGGAAGCGAAGCTGCACGCCCAAATCGCCGACAACCCCACGGACTTCGAGAACGTGGCGAAGCTGGACGCCGAGTTGCGTGGACTGCGTGATGAGCGCGAGGAGTTGGAGATGCGCTGGCTGGAGCTGGCGGACGAGGTGTAAAGGCCTCGTGGAGGGGGTTGGCGCGGGCATAACGGCGGTGTTACGCGATCGGACCGGCCCGCTGCGGTGTCCGTATCGGGTGATACAAAGAGTGCCCGCTTGATCCCAAGCCTTAACGAGTACGAGGTCTGCCCTGGGCGGGCCTACAGACGCATACGGGGGAAACCGCTCATGTCCCAGCCGCCTGGCGGTCCTGGAAATCCTGGCGCGTCCGCAGCGCCGGAACCACCGGCGGACCGGCCGCAGTCCCCGGCCGCGCCGCACGAGATGCCGACCCAGATGGCGGGCGCGGCCGTTCCGCCGCCGCCCGCACCCCAGGGTCAGCCGCCGCAGGCACCGCCGCCGCCTCCTCCGGGCCAGCCGCAGCAGCCCCCGCCGCCTCCGGGCCAGCCGCAGTACGGCTATCCGCCGCAGCCCGGTTACGGCTACCCGCAGCAGCCCCCGGCCCAGGGCGGCCAGAACCCGTACCAGCCGCCGCCGCAGTACGGCTATCCGCAGCAGCAGTCCCCGTACGCCCAGCAGCCGGCGACCCAGCCGATGCCGCAGCAGGGTTGGGGCGGCAATCTCTACGGCCAACCGCAGCAGCCGCCCTACCCGGGCGTGCCCGGCGCCCCTTCGGGCAACCGCCTGTCGGGCGGCAAGCTGGCCGGGGTGATCGCGGGCATCGTCGCGGCGGTGCTGGCGATCTCCGGTGGCGTGTGGATGCTGACGTCGTCGGGGAACGGGCCGAACTCGAAGCCCACGGCCAGTGGTTCGGGCGGCACCAACCCCGGCTCCGGGGACAACGGCCCGCACAACGCCGTGGGCAAGGTCGCCTGGACGGTGCCCGCACCCACGGTGACGAAGGACCAGAACATCGCCGCCACACCGGGCATGTGGTTCAGCGGCGACGATGTCGTCAAGCAGACGCCGAACGCCGTCACCGCGTACAACCTCGGCTCCGGCCAGCAGCACTGGACGGTGCCGTCCCCGTCGGGCAAGACCTGCGACGCCGCAAACGACATCGTGAACAACAAGATCGCCGTGCAGTACGGAGCGCACTGCGAGAACGTGATGGTCATCGACGCGTCGACCGGCAAGATGGCGTGGAACAAGCCTCTCGGCCTCTCCGCCGGCTCCATCCTCGACTACACGGACATGGCGATCAGCGGTGACGTGCTCGCCCTGGAGGCATCGAGCCAGACGGCGTCGTTCCAGGTGAGCACCGGAAAGCCGCTGTGGCACTCCAACAACGGCTCCGACTGCAACGACAAGGGCTTCGCCGGTGGTTCGCAGATGGTCGAGGTGTACTACTGCGGTGGCGACTCGGAGAAGAACAACCACGTCTCCCTGATCGACCCGATGTCCGGCAAGCCCAAGTGGACGTGGGACGCCCCGGCCGGTACGCAGGTGGTCAGCGTGGTCTCGGTCAACCCGGTGGTCGTCGGCATCAGCGCGGGCGACCTGTCGATGACCGACATCTGGAGCATCGACGGCGGTCGGCTCGGCGGCAAGATCTCGCTGGGCAAGGGCGGTTCGGGCCAGGGCAAGTACGCGGTCAGCTGCCCGCCGAACAGGATGACCCCGTGCACCAACGTCGCCGTGTCCGGCGGCACGCTCTACATGGCGACCACCGAGCACTCCGGCAGCAGCAGCTCGGTCAGGTCCACCAACGAGATCGCGGCGTTCAACCTGTCGGACGGCAACGGCAAGTGGCTCTCCAAGAGCGGGGACAACACCATGGATCTGGTGACCATGGACGGCAACTCCCTGATCGCCTACCAGAAGTCCGACTTCGAACACGCAGGCAAGGTCCTCAAGGTCGACGTGTCCAACGGGGCGCTGTCCACGTACACGACGTTCGACGACTCCACCCAGCAGCAGGAGCACGACCTGGACTCCGCGGGTCTGAACGACGTGGTCTTCGGGTGGCACAACAACACCCTGGCGATGTCCATGACCCAGATCTACAGCGGCGGCTTGGACAAGTACCTCATCGGCGCACTGCACTGACCCTGCCCGCACCTCCCTGGCACCCACGGCCGCCCGGCCCGCCCGCACCCCAAGTGCGGGCGGCCGGGCGGCCGTTCGTGTCGGGTTGACGGGGGAGTGGCGGTGTAGCGACATCTCCCTATCGGCATGCGACAGAAACGGACTTTCTGTCGCATGTTCCGAACCCATCCGGACGGTTTCGCGCATGAACCGGCCAGGTAGGGAGGGATTTTCGGTATACGGGGATGCTTCTGACGGGTATGGGGCGCGGTATGTCGAACAAGCGTGTAGCTTCCGGGGCTATACCCGGGGCCGCAGGGGGTGTGGCGTGGGCGGGACGCCGGGAGGGGCTCGCGGGGAATGGGGGAGTGCCCAGATGGGCGTACGGATCGTGGTGGTCGACGACCACCGGTTGCTCGCGGAGGCGCTGGCCTCCGCGTTGAAGTTGCGTGGGCACCGGGTGCTCGCGGCCGGTGCGCCGAGTTCGGGTGCGGCGGACCTGGCGATCGCGCGGGCACCCGAGGTGTGCCTGATGGGCACGTCCACGCCCGCCGAGCCGGGCGTGTTCGACCCCGTGACGCGGATCAAGCGTGAGCGTCCCGCGATCGCGGTCATCGTGCTGGGGCCGGTGCCCAACCCGCGCGGTATCGCCGCCGCGTTCGCCGCCGGGGCATCCGGTTACGTACGCCACGACGAGCGCATCGAAGGCGTGGAGCGGGCGATGGCCAAGGCGCGGGCCGGGGAGGTCGCGGTCGCGCCGCAGTTGCTCCAGGGGGCGTTCGCCGAACTGCTGCACCCGGCGGCGGAGCCCGACGACGAGGGCAGCAGGCTGCTGCAGATGCTCACCCCGCGCGAGGTCGAGGTGCTGGTACGGGTCGCGGAGGGCGAGGACACCCGGCTGATCGCAGCCGGAATGGGGATCGCGCCGAGCACCGCCCGCACCCACGTGCAGCGGGTACTGATGAAGCTCGGCGTCGGATCACGTCTTGAGGCGGCGGCCCTCGCGGCCCGTACCGGACTGCTCGACCGGGCCGCGGGCCAGCCCGGCGGCTGACCGCCGGGTCCCGCGGCCCGCGGTCGGACCGCCACCGCTATTCGGCGTCGTCACCCTGCGGCGGCGTGGTGGGGCTGAGCTTCAGCCAGACCAGGAAGGCGAGACCGAGCAGCAGCATGCCGAGTCCCGTCCACAGGTTGATGTTGATGCCCTGCGCCTTGTGGATGTCGGCATCGGAGGCGGTGATCCCGGCGATCGTGACGATCACGCCGTAGACCACGAACAGACCGCCGATGATGCGGCGTACGTCGAAGAGGCGGGCCGCCGTCGCGGACTTGCGCTCCAGCTCCTCGACCTCGTGCTGATAGTCACTCATGGTGCGTTGCTCCTACGCGTTGGGCCGAAGGGACGTCAGAACGAGAACGGGACGTACAACGCCGCGGCGATGACCAGCGCGGCGGTGCCCAGCAGCGCGGGCCTGCGGTACCAGGCCTCGTCGCCCTCGGCGGGCGGTTCCTCCATACCCGGCGAGCGGGTCCCGTAGACGAGCCCGGCGAGCTCCTCCTCCGGCTTGGGCTTGGTGACCATGCTGACCGCGACCATGACCACCGCTCCGGCGACGAAGCCGACGATCGCGGAGACGAAGTTGGCGCCCTGGTCGCTGGGGATGGCGATGACGTGCTGCTTGTAGATGTAGAAGTAGTTGACCATCGCCGCGACGGTGCCCGCGAGCAGTCCCCAGAATCCGGCCTGTGCCGTGGTCCGCTTCCAGAACATGCCGATGATGAAGACCACGAACAACGGCACGTTGAAGAACGAGAACAGCGTCTGCAGATACGCCATGATGTTGCCGAAGCTGGAGGCCAGGAACGCGGTACCGATGCTGACCAGGACCCCGATGACGGTGATGATCCGGCCGAACCGCAGGTAGTACGCGTCCGATTCGCCGCGCTTGACGTACCGCGACCAGATGTCGTTGGTGAACACGGTGTTGAACGAGGAGACGTTGGCCGCCATGCCCGCCATGAACGCGGCCAGCAGTCCGGTCACGGCGATGCCCAGCACACCATTGGGCAGCAGGTCCTGCATCAGCAGCGGGATCGCGTCGTTGTAGGTCAGGTTCGAGCCGGGGGTGCCGATCTTGGGCGCGATGGCCGCCGCGATCAGGCCCGGTATCAGCACGCCGAAGACGATGAACACCTTCGGGAACGCCGCGATCAGCGGGGTGCGCCGGGCGGCGGAGAGGTTCTTGGCGGACAGCGCGCGCTGCACCTCGGCGAAGTTGGTGGTCCAGTAGCCGAAGCTGAGCACGAAACCGAGACCGAGCACGATGGTCAGCCAGTTGGCGCCCAGCGGGTTGGTCTCACCGATCGCCGTACCGCCCCAGGCGGTCACGAAGTTGTGGCCGTGCGAGTGGTCCAGGGTGGTGGTCAGGCCGTGCCAGCCGCCGACGCGCTTGAGGCCGACGATGACCAGCGGGATGAGCGCGGCGAGGATCACGAAGAACTGCAGCACCTCGTTGTAGATCGCCGAGGACAGCCCGCCGACCGTGATGTAGACGAGCACGAACAGTCCGGCGACCAGGATCGCCACCCAGATGGGCCAGCCGAGCAGGGCCTGGACCACGATCGCCATGGCGTACAGGTTGACGCCCGCGATCAGTACCGCGGACAGGGCGAACAGGACGGAGCTGAGCAGATGCGCGTTCTTGTCGAAGCGGTGCAGCAGGAACTCCGGCACCGACCGCACCTTCGAGCCGTAGTAGAACGGCATCATCACCAGGCCGAGGAAGACCATCGCGGGGATCGCGCCGATCCAGTACCAGTGGACGGTGTAGGCGCCGTACTGTGCGCCGTTGGCTGCCATGCCCAGGATCTCGGTGGCACCGAGGTTGGCGGCCACGAACGCCAGGCCGGTGACCCAGGCGGGAAGTGACCTTCCGGAGAGGAAGAAGTCGAGGCTGGTCTTCACGCTGCGTTTGGCAGCGAAACCAATGCCGAGGACTACCGCGAAGTAGATCACCAGGATCGCGTAGTCCAGTCCATTGGTGGGGAGCCGAAGCCCATCGGCCAGGTAAGGCATAGGTGGTCTCGCTTCTGGCGGCATCGTGGACGGAATCGCCTGAACGTAACGCCGGATGTTTGGAAAATGAACAGGCCTGGTGAAGTTCTTTGTTGGATCGTGATCGGAGTGGCGAGATTGCCCCGTTCTGGGTGCTATGCGCCTCGCCGTTGACGGGGACTGTTGGGTCGTGCTTCATTGTGTTGGATTCTGTTTGGAGTGGAAGTGAGGAGCTCAGCGGGTGAAGAAGACGACGACCCGGCTGGCCGACGGTCGCGAACTGGTCCACTACGACGCCCGTGACGACGCGGTGCGCGACGCCGTCGACCGCCGCCCGCTGGAGCCCACCACCACCGCCTCCGAGATCCGCCACGACCCGCTGCTGGACGAATGGGTCGCCGTCGCCTCCCACCGGCAGACCCGCACCTACCACCCGCCCGCCGACGAGTGCCCGCTGTGCCCCTCCCGGGACGGCAGGCACAGCGAGATCCCCGCATCCGACTACGACGTCGTCGTCTTCGAGAACCGCTTCCCCTCGCTGACCGGCGGACCGGGTGCGCGCACCGCCGAGGACCCCGGCGGTCTGCTCGCCCACCGCCCCGGCGCCGGGCGCTGCGAAGTGGTCTGCTTCACCCCCGACCACGACGCCTCCTTCGCCGACCTCACCCCCGACCAGGCCCGCCTGGTCCTCGACGCCTGGACCGACCGCACCGCCGAACTGTGCCAACTCCCCGGTGTGCGGCAGGTCTTCTGCTTCGAGAACCGCGGCCCGGAGATCGGCGTCACCCTCAGCCACCCGCACGGCCAGATCTACGCCTACCCGTTCACCACCCCGCGCACCGACCGCATGCTCCACTCCGTGGCCGCACACCGCGGACGCACCGGCCGCAACCTCTTCGACGACGTACTGGCCGCCGAACGAGCCGACGGCAACCGCCTGGTGATCACCGGCGACCACTGGACGGCCTTCGTCCCGCACGCCGCGCACTGGCCGTACGAGGTCCACCTCTACCCCAACCGGCGCGTCCCCGACCTGCTCGGTCTGGACGAGGCCGCCCGCGCCGAGTTCCCGCACATATACCTGGAGCTCTTGCGGCGCTTCGACCGGATCTTCGGCACCGGCGAGCCCCCCACCCCGTACATCGCCGCCTGGCACCAGGCGCCGGTCGGCCATGAACACCGCCGGGACTTCGCCCTCCACCTAGAGCTTTTCACCATCCGCCGCACTTCCGGCAAGCTGAAGTTCCTCGCCGGTTCCGAGTCCGGCATGAACGTGTTCATCAACGACGTACCCCCGGAAGCCGCCGCCGCGCGACTGCGCGAGATCGCCACACCGGGATACGACAGCCGGCACACAGCCCGCCCCCAGTGAGCACCACTACGGTGCGGGCAGCCGGACGACCAGTGGGCCGGGCACGGAAGAAGGCAGGACAACAGCAGTGAGCAGCAGCGCCAGCAAGATTCTCGTCACCGGCGGGGCAGGCTACGTCGGCAGCGTCGTCGCCGCGCATCTCCTGGAGACGGGACACCAGGTCACCGTCCTCGACGACCTGTCCACCGGGCACCGCGAAGGGGTTCCGGCGGGCGCGGAGTTCATCGAGGGCCGCATCCAGGACGCCCGCGACGTCCTCGACCCCTCGTACGGCGCCGTACTGCACTTCGCCGCCTTCTCCCAGGTCGGCGAGTCCGTCGCGCACCCCGAGAAGTACTGGCGCAACAACGTCGGCGGCACGCTGGACCTGCTGGACGCCATGCGCCGGGCGGATGTGCGCACCCTGGTCTTCTCCTCCACCGCCGCCACCTACGGCGAACCGGCGTCCGTCCCCATCACCGAGACCGACCCGACCGTTCCGACCAGCCCGTACGGAGCGTCGAAACTCGCCGTCGACCAGATGATCGGCGCCGAGTGCGCGGCGCACGGCCTGGCCGCCGTCTCCCTGCGGTACTTCAACGTCGCGGGCGCCTACGGGCCGTACGGCGAGCGGCACAACCCGGAGTCGCATCTGATCCCGCTGGTTCTGCAAGTGGCCTCCGGTAAACGCGAATCGATCGCCATCTACGGTGACGACTACTCCACGCCGGACGGCACCTGCGTCCGCGACTACATCCACGTCGCCGACCTCGCGGAAGCCCACCTGCTCGCCCTCGAAGCGGCCCGCCCGTCGCCCACCACCACCCTCAACGGAGACGCTGCGCGTCACGGCAATGCCCGCCCGTCGCCCACCACCACCCTCAGCGGAGACGCCGCGCGCCGCAGCGTCGAGCGCGGCGAACACCTCATCTGTAACCTCGGCAACGGCAACGGCTTCTCCGTCCGCGAAGTCATCGAAACCGTACGGAAGACCACCGGACACCCGATCCCGGAAGTCGTCGCGCCCCGCCGGGCCGGCGACCCGGCGGTACTCGTCGCCTCGGCCGAACGCGCCCGCACCCGGCTGGGCTGGAAACCATCCCGCGCCGACCTCGCCTCGATCGTCGAAGACGCGTGGGAGTTCGCGAAGGAGCACGGAAAGTGACGCAGAGCGAGTTCCGCAGGGTCTACCAGGCCGACCCCGAAGGGGTCTGGGCGGCCCCCGGACGCGTCAACCTCATCGGTGAACACACCGACTACAACGACGGCTTCGTGATGCCCTTCGCCCTGCCGCACACCACGACCGCCGCCGTCTCCCGGCGGACCGACGGCCTGCTGCGCCTGCACTCCTCCAACGCCCCCGCGCCGGTGGCCGAGTTGCGGATCGCGGACCTGGAGCCCGGAACGGCCGACGGCTGGACCGGGTACCCGGCGGGCGTGCTCTGGGCCCTGCGCGGCGCGGGCCACCACATCACCGGCGCCGACATCCACTACGACAGCACGGTCCCGGTCGGCGCCGGACTGTCCTCGTCCGCCGCACTGGAGGTCGTCACCGCACTGGCGCTCAGCGACCTGTACGAACTGGGGCTGCAGCGCTGGCAGTTGGCGCGGCTGTGCCAGCGCGCCGAGAACGTCTTCGTCGGCGCGCCCACCGGCATCATGGACCAGACCGCGTCCGCCTGCTGCCAGCCGGGGCACGCCCTGTACCTGGACACCCGCGACCTCTCGCAGCGACAGATCCCCTTCGACCTCGCGGCCGAAGGCCTGCGCCTGCTCGTCGTCGACACCCGCGTCAAACACGCCCACAGCGACGGGGCGTACGGCGAGCGGCGGCGCGGATGCGAGGAGGCGGCCGCGGCCCTGGGCGTGGTGGCGTTGCGCGACATCCCGCACGACGAGCTGGACGCGGCGCTCGGCCGGTTGGCGGACGACGGGCTGCGACGGCTGGTCCGCCACATCGTCACCGAGAACCACCGGGTGGAGCAGGTCGTCGAACGCCTGGAGGCCGGCGACACCCGCGCCATCGGTCCCGTGCTGACGGCCGGACACGCCTCACTGCGGGATGACTTCCGCATCTCCTGCGCCGAGTTGGACCTGGCGGTGGAGACGGCGCTGTCCTCCGGTGCGCTGGGTGCCCGGATGACCGGAGGCGGCTTCGGTGGCTCGGCGATCGCCCTCGTCGAGGACGCGGCCACCGACAAGGTCACCGAGGCGATCACCGGCGCCTTCGCCGCGGAGAATCATCTGGCGCCGCGAGTCTTCACCGCCGTCCCCGGCGCGGGCGCTCGCCGCATCGACTGACGGCGCACCCGAAATCCCCTACCGCGCAAAGGGGTTGGCGGCGCCGTCCCGGGGAGGCGCGCGGGATACCCTCACGCGCCGCTTACCGCGTCACCGGACAAGCGCGTACTTTCTCGTACGCGCCCCCCCGGGGGGGCGCCGGGCACGCACGGCCGCCGCCGCGCTTCGCCTCGCGTCGGCACCGGGTGGCCGAATGCCGTCCATGGGCGCATGCGTGCGGGCGTCCACGGGCCGCACTTCGGGCTCGCAAACGCTCCGCCTTTCACGCCCCTTCACGCCAAAAGCAACCGTCACCCGCCCGAGTTCGGTGTTCCGGCCCCGATTGTCGGTGATTCGCCCTACGCTTTTTCGTGGTGCCGGTGGGGGCCGACACCGATCAGGGGGTGAGGCACGCGGGTACGGCGCCCGCGGCCAGGGTAGGCAGCACCGCACGACGGCGGTCGCGCGGCTGTGGAGCGGCGCCCGCGGCCAAGGTGTCGACCCGCGCCCGTCCGCCACCTGCCAAGGGGGAGAGTGATCGCGTGGCCCGTATTCGCGTTCTGGTCGTCGATGACCACCGCATCTTCGCCGAGTCGCTCGCCGCCGCGCTCGCGGCCGAACCCGACGTCGACGTCTCGGCGGCGGGCAGCGGCCCGGCCGCCCAGCGCTGCCTGGAACGCGCCGCCGCCGACGGCAGGCGGTACGACGTCCTGCTGGTGGACGCCGACCTCGGCAGCGTCGGCCCGGCCGCCGCCACAGCACACGCGCCAAGCCCCCAGGCGTCCAGCGCCCCTGCCCTCGCCAAGCCGCCCGCACCGCAGGTCCCCGCACCGCGCGGCCCCGAACCACGCGACCAGCGCCTCGACACCCCCCGTATGACGCCACCGCCCACCGCCGACCCCTACGACGGCATAGGCCTGGTCGAGAGGGTCCGCGCCAACCATCCCGGGACCCGCACGGTGGTGCTCGCCGGGCGCGACGACCCTCGTCGGGCCGCCCGCGCCCTGCAGGCGGGCGCCTGCGGCTGGGTGGCCAAGGACAGCTCGCTCTCCCGTCTGCTGGTCGTCGTACGCGGTGTGCTGCGTGACGAGACCCATCTGCCTCCCGCGCTGCTCACCGGCGTGCTGCGGGAGCTGACCGCCGCCCGCCGGCACCGCACCGAGAGCGAACGGCTGGTGGAGTCACTCACTCCGCGCGAGCAGGAAGTACTGCGCTGCATGGTCGCCGGGCTCGGCCGCAAGGCCGTCGCCGAGCGGCTCTACCTCTCCCCGCACACCGTCCGCACCCATATGCAGAACGTGCTGGGCAAGCTCGGAGTGCACTCGACCCTGGCCGCGGTGGCGCTCGCCCGGCGCGCCGGGGTGGGGCCCGCCGATCTCGCGGTGCCAGCGGGCAGCGGCACGTCCGCCTAGTGCCGTCTGGTCAAACCATCACCGCGGGAAAGCGGTCGCTTAGCCGGGGAAGCCCCGGTCAGCTGGGGAAGTTGTCGAACGGTGCGGTCAACTGCCGTAGCAGGTCGGCGAGTTCACTACGCTGCTGCGGCGACAACTCGCTGAGGATCGCCCGCTCCTGCGCCAGCAGTCCGGCCAACGCCTCATCCGCCTGGTCCTGCCCCTCGGCGGTGAGGCGCACCAGCACGCCGCGCCGGTCAGTGGGATCCGGCAGCCGCTCGACCAGACCCTTTTTGGCCAGCCTGTCGATGCGGTTGGTCATCGTCCCCGAGGTCACCAACGTCTGGGTGAGCAACTGCCCAGGTGAGAGCTGATACGGCGGTCCGGCTCGGCGCAGTGAGGTGAGGACGTCGAACTCCCACGGCTCCAGGCTGTGCTCGGCGAACGCCAGCCGCCGCGCCCGATCCAGATGCCGCGCCAGCCTGCTGACCCGGCTGAGCACTTCAAGCGGTCCCACATCGAGGTCAGGGCGCTCGCGGCGCCACGCAGCCACCAGCCGATCGACCTCGTCCTCCATGCCGATCAGTGTAGTGGTTGTGTCGACATGAAGTCTCTTGATGTCGAGAGAATAAAAGTTGGATCGCATGGGCAATGTCGGCCACAGGAGGCCCCCTGCGCCTCTCGCACAGAACGAGCACCTCACCTGAGGGGATCCGCCATGCACCAGGCGACCTGGGATCCGCAGCAGTATCTCCGCCACTCCGGGCACCGGACCCGACCCTTCCACGACCTCCTATCCCGCATACCCGAACTCCCCCACACCCCCGCACACATCGCCGACCTGGGCTGCGGCCCCGGCAACGTCACCGCCGTCCTCGCCGACCGCTGGCCCGACGCCCACATCACCGGTCTCGACAGCTCCGCCGAAATGCTCGAAGCCGCCCAGGAGTACGCGGGCCCCACCCCCGGCGGCGGCAGCCTGCACTTCCGGCGCGCCGACGCGGCCACCTGGACCCCCGACCAGCGCTACGACCTCATCGTCTCCAACGCCGCACTCCAATGGGTCCCCAACCACCCGGACATGATGCCCACCTGGATCGAGGCCCTCGCCCCCGGCGGCACCATCGCCCTCCAGGTGCCCGGCAACTTCACCTCACCCAGCCACGCCCTGCTCGCCGAACTCTGCGACGCCCCGCAGTGGCGCGACCGACTCCCCGGCCACGGCCGCGGCTATGTACACATCCTGGAACCCGCCGGATACCTCGAACTCTTCGACACCCTCGACTGCACGGTCGACGCCTGGGAAACCACCTACGTCCAACTGCTGCCCGGTGACGACCCCGTACTCGACTGGACCAAGGGCACCGCACTGCGCCCCATCCTCACCGCACTCACCGATGACCCGGCCGCCCGCGACGAATTCCTCGCCCAATACCGCGACCTACTGCGCAAGGCCTACCCCGCAGGACCGCGCGGGACCGCCTTCCCCTTCCGTCGCGTCTTCGCCGTGGCAACCAAGAAGAGCTGACCCCGAATAAAAGGAGCCCCCGGACAGCCGTCACCGGCCCGGAGCCCACGCCACGCGGTCACACCCCGGCCGCTACGCCTTACGGTGACCTATCAACCGCGGCTTGGGCTCCAGGCCGGACAGTCCGTTCCATGCCAGATTCACCAGATGCGCGGCCACCTCGGCCTTCTTCGGGCGCCGCGCGTCCAGCCACCACTGCCCGGTCAGCGCGACCATCCCGACCAGCGCCTGCGCGTACATCGGCGCCAGCTTGGCATCAAAACCGCGCTGTTTGAACTCCAGCCCCAAAATGTCCTCGACCTGCGTCGCGATATCACTGATCAATGACGCGAACGTACCGGTCGACTGCGCCACCGGAGAATCCCGCACCAGAATACGGAAACCATCCGTCGACTGCTCGATGTAATCCAGCAACGCGAACGCCGCCTGCTCCAGCAACTCCCGCGGATGGCCACCGGTCAACGCACTCGTCACCATATCGAGCAGTACCCGCATCTCGCGGTCCACCACAACCGCGTACAGGCCTTCCTTGCCACCGAAATGCTCGTACACCACCGGCTTGGAGACACCCGCCTGATGCGCGATCTCCTCCACCGAAGTGCCCTCGAAACCACGCTCCGCGAACAGCGCCCGGCCAATGTCCAAAAGCTGCTCGCGACGCTCCTTGCCGGTCATCCGCACCCTGCGGCCGCGCCGCGCCGACGCGGTGGCCGTCCTGCTCGCGCCCTTGACTTCGCTACCGGTGCTGCTGTCGCTCCCCACAGCACTCATCATGCCGCCTTGGCGACATCTTCCTTACGCCGGGCAGCGATCCGATCCGAGTCCGGCCAGCGCACATCCGTGGCCCAGCCCAGCCGCTCGAACCATCGAATGATCCGCGCACTGGAGTCGATCTGGCCGCGCAGCACACCATGCCGCGCGCACGTCGGATCGGCGTGGTGCAGGTTGTGCCACGACTCACCGCACGACAGCACCGCCAGCCACCACACGTTGCCGGACCGGTCCCGCGACTTGAACGGACGCTTGCCCACCGCGTGGCAGATCGAGTTGATCGACCACGTCACATGGTGCAGCAGCGCCACCCGTACCAGAGAGCCCCAGAAGAACGCCGCGAACGCCCCGGTCCACGACATCGTCACCAGACCACCGACCAGCGGCGGGAACAACAGCGAAGCCGACGTCCACCACACGAACTGCCGCGAGATCGCGCGAATCGCCGGGTCCTTGATCAGATCCGGCGCGTACTTGTGCTGCGGGGTCCGCTCCTCGTCGAACATCCAGCCCACATGCGCCCACCACAGCCCCTTCAACAGGGCCGGAACCGTTTCGCCATAACGCCACGGCGAATGCGGATCACCCTCCGCGTCGGAGAACTTGTGGTGCCGTCGGTGGTCCGCCACCCACCGCACGATCGGCCCCTCCACCGCCAGCGACCCGGCGATCGCCAATGCGATCCGCAACGGCCGGTTCGCCTTGAACGAGCCGTGCGTGAAGTACCGGTGGAAACCGACGGTAATCCCGTGGCAACCGAGGAAGTACATCCCCACCATCAGCCCGAGATCCAGCCAGCTCATCCCCCAACCCCAGGCGAACGGGATCGCCGCCAGCAGCGCCACGAACGGCACGCCGATGAACAGGGCCAGGGTGACCTGCTCGATCGAGCCTTTCCTGTCGCCGCCAAGCGTGGCAAGCGGCAGTTCCTCCTCGGGCCCGGGTTCCCGGGACTCGGTGATCACGTCCGGCTGTGTGGTCATGGATGTCCCTCGGATGGGAAGCGGCTACGGAGCTACGGAACCGTAACCTACGGCGTCGTAAGTATGGCAGGGCCAAACGCAACGAGCACATAACGCACACCCGGCCACCAGAGGAATCTGCCCGCCCCAGATGGCCTTCAAGGGGCCGGGCGAAAGAACTTCCTACGAACCGAACGTGTGAGGGGTGCGGCTGATCGGGTGAGTGCACTCGATCGGTTGATTGGGATTCGAACTTCTTGGGTGGGTGCTGGGTTCGAATGCATGCTCGGTGCATGACTGCTGCAAAGCATGAACTGCAGGTGCGGGCAAGGGAGTTGAGGCTCGCGGGGAAGACGTACGACGAGATCGTCGAAAAGTTGGGGGTGTCGAAGAGTTCGGTTTCGTTGTGGGTGCGGGACCTGCCCCGGCCTCAACCTTCACCGGAGCGGACGCGCCGAATGCGGGAGGCGAGCTGGGCGTCGTACCGAAGGCGGCAGGCGCTGTTGCGGAGGCAGGTGAAGACTGCCGCCGCGGCCGAGATCGGGCCGATGACGGACCGCGAGCTGTTCCTGGTGGGGGTGGGCCTCTATTGGGCTGAGGGTGAGAAGGACAAGCCTCACCAGCTGCGTGAAAGGCTCACATTCGTCAACAGTGATCCCGACGTGATCCGTGTCCACTTGGCGTGGCTCTCTCTGTTGGGAGTCGAAGCTGAACGGCTGCGGTTCCGCGTGATGATCCACGAGTCTGCGGACGTGGCGGCGGCAGAGCGCTACTGGGCCGATCTGGCGGGCGTGGACGTCGCGTCGCTGGACAAGACCACGCTGAAGAAGCACAACCCGAAGACGGTCCGGAAGAACGTGGGAGAGGGGTATCGCGGCTGCTTTGTGATCCGGGTGTTGAACAGTGCGGACCTATACCGTCGCGTCGAAGGCTGGTGGTACGGCATAGTAGGGGGAGCCAGCCGGACGGAGTGAGCGATTGTCCGTTTTGGTTATCTTTGCTATCCGCTGTGGTGTAATCGGCAGCACGGGGGTTTTTGGTGCCCCTTGTCCAGGTTCGAGTCCTGGCAGCGGAGCTCAAAGTTCGAATCCGGGTCCTGACCGCCAGGTCGGGACCCGTCCGCATGTGTGACCCTCTACCCCTCGGTATCCTGCGGATGTCCACACCCCAAACGCCGAGGAGCCCCCCCGTGAGCCCCATCCGTCCGGCTGCCGTCGTCGTCCTCGCCGCGGGTGAGGGCACCCGTATGAAGTCGGCCACGCCCAAGGTCCTGCATGAGATCGGCGGGCGGTCGCTGGTCGGCCATGTTGTCGCCGCGGCGCGTGAACTGGCGCCCGAGCACCTCGTCGTGGTCGTCGGCCATGGACGTGAGCAGGTCACCGCGCACCTCGCCGGGATCGACCAGGCCGTCCGCACCGCCGTCCAGGAGGAGCAGAAGGGCACCGGGAACGCCGTCCGTACGGCGCTTGACTCGCTCGCCGAACAGGGCACCACGCTCGACGGGACCGTCATCATCACCTGCGGTGACACCCCGCTGCTGACCGCCGACACGCTGCACGCGCTGGCCGCCGCGCACGAGAACGACGGCAACGCCGTCACCGTGCTGACCGCCGAGGTGCCCGACTCCACCGGTTACGGGCGGATCGTGCGGGACGGCGGCGGCGCCGTCGCGGCGATCGTCGAGCAGAAGGACGCCACCGAGGCGCAGCGCGCGATCACCGAGATCAACTCGGGGGTGTTCGCCTTCGACGCCAAGCTGCTCGCCGAGGCGCTGTCCAAGATCACCACGGATAACGCACAGGGTGAGGAGTACCTCACCGACACCCTGGCCATCCTGCGGGCGGCCGGTCACCGGGCGGGCGCGGCGGTGGCCGCCGACCACCGGGAGATCCTGGGGATCAACAACCGGGTGCAGCTCGCCGAGGCGCGCCGGCTGCTGAACGACCGGATCCTGAACGCGGCGATGCTCGCCGGTGTCACGGTCGTTGATCCGGCGTCGACGTGGGTGGACGTGTCCGTGGAGTTCGCACCGGACACCGTGGTGCACCCGGGGACGCAGCTGCACGGTGCGACCCGGTTGGCGGCGGGTGCCGAGGTCGGTCCCGAGTGCACGCTGACCGACACGGTCGTGGGTGAGAACGCCCGGGTGATCAAGTCGGTGACGGAGGGCGCTCAGATCGGTCCGGGCGCCAGCGTCGGCCCGTACGCGTATCTGCGGCCGGGGACGAAGCTGGGGCCGCAGAGCAAGGCCGGCACCTACGTCGAGATGAAGAACGCCGTGATCGGTGAGGGCACGAAGGTGCCGCACCTTTCGTATGTGGGTGACGCAACGATCGGTGAATACACCAATATCGGTGCGGCGAGTGTCTTTGTGAACTACGACGGTGAGCGTAAGCACCACAGCACGGTCGGCAGTTACTGCCGGACCGGCGCGGACAATATGTTCGTGGCGCCGGTCACGGTGGGGGACGGGGTGTACACCGCGGCCGGGTCGGTGGTCATCAAGGATGTGCCGGCCGGCGCGTTGGCCGTTGCCCGTGGTCAGCAGCGGAATATCGAGGGCTGGGTGGTCCGCAAGCGCCCGGGAAGCGCGGCCGCGAAGGCGGCGGAGCGGGCCTCTGGACAGCCGGAACAGGGTGAGTGACGGAGGTCTCGTCGGTGCACGGCGGTGCCGGTGGGGGCGTACCGTATGAGTGCACGTAAATTCCGCCAGCTTCCCGACGAGTGGGCGAAGCTGCGTCGAACACCAGTCGAAGTCATCAAGGAGACGGTGCAGTGACCGGGATCAAGACGACCGGTGAGAAGAAATTGATGCTCTTCTCCGGCCGCGCCCACCCCGAGCTGGCGGAGGAGGTGGCGCATCAACTGGGTGCTCAGTTGGTGCCGACGAAGGCCTTCGACTTCGCGAACGGCGAGATCTACGTGCGGTTCGAGGAGTCGGCGCGTGGTTCGGACGCGTTCGTGATCCAGAGCCACACCGCTCCGATCAACAAGTGGATCATGGAGCAGCTGATCATGATCGATGCGCTGAAGCGGGCATCCGCGAAGCGCATCACCGTGGTCGTGCCGTTCTACGGCTACGCCCGCCAGGACAAGAAGCACCGTGGCCGTGAGCCGATCTCCGCGCGGCTGATGGCCGATCTGATGAAGACGGCGGGCGCGGACCGGATCTTGACGGTGGATCTGCACACCGACCAGATCCAGGGCTTCTTCGACGGTCCGGTGGACCACCTGTTCGCGCTGCCGCTGCTGGCGGACTACGTGGGCACCAAGGTGGACCGCAGCAAGCTGACCGTGGTGTCGCCGGACGCGGGCCGGGTGCGGGTCGCGGACCGCTGGTGCGACCGGCTGGGCGCGCCGCTGGCCATCGTCCACAAGCGGCGTGACCCGGATGTGGCGAACCAGGTCACGGTGCACGAGGTCGTCGGTGATGTGAAGGGCCGGATCTGCGTCCTGGTCGACGACATGATCGACACCGGTGGCACGATCTGCGCCGCGGCGGACGCGCTGTTCGCGAACGGCGCCGAGGACGTGATCGTGACGGCGACGCACGGTGTGCTGTCGGGTCCGGCCGCCGATCGGTTGAAGAACTCGAAGGTGAGCGAGTTCGTCTTCACGGACACCCTGCCCACGCCGGGCGAGTTGGAGCTGGACAAGATCACGGTGCTGTCGATCGCGCCGATGATCGCGAGCGCGATCCGCGAGGTGTTCGAGGACGGCTCGGTGACGAGCCTGTTCAACGGCGCCCACTGAGCGCCTGCGGCGCGCGGTGTGAAGGGGTTCTTCCGGGGGCCCCGCCCCCGGACCCCGGGGGCGGGGCCCCCGGCTTTTGGCAGCGGGTAGACTCCTTGAGTTGCTCGGCGAGGGAGACCGCTTCGGCGGTGATCCGTTATCGACGCGCTTTCGAGATTTCGAGGCAGGTCCGTCGTGGACCGAGCGGCAGATTCCGTATCCGTCGTCCACGAGGAGTGCCGACATGTCCGAGGTGAAGATCGCCGCCCAGCTGCGGTCCGAGTTTGGTAAGGGTTCCGCGCGCCGCGCCCGTCGTGAGGGCAAGGTTCCGGGCGTTGTCTACGGTCACGGTGCCGCGCCGGTGCACGTGGCGCTGCCGGGCCACGACCTGATGCTCGCGCTGAAGACCCCGAACGTCCTGATCAGCCTGGAGATCGACGGCAAGTCCGAGCTGGTCATCCCGAAGGCCGTGCAGAAGGACGCGATCAAGGGCTTCCTGGAGCATGTCGACCTGCTGCAGGTCAAGCGGGGCGAGAAGGTCTCCGTCGAGATTCCGATCCACGTCGATGGTGAGCTGGCCCCGGGCGGCAACCTGCTTGAGCACGTGCTGAACGCGCTGCCGGTCGAGGCCGAGGCCACCCACATCCCGGAGTCGGTGACCGTCTCCGTGGCGGGTCTGGAGGCCGGTGCTTCGGTGCTCGCCAAGGACATCGCGCTGCCGCAGGGCACCACGCTGGCCGTTGAGGCGGACACCGTGGTCCTCCAGGTCGTGGCCGCGCAGGCCGAGGGCGAGGCCGCCGAGGCCGAGGGCGCGGACGCCTAAGGGCTGCCGGCTCGGCATGCTTGTGCGAACCGCCGTCCGGCCATGGCCGGACGGCGGTTCGCTTTGCGGTACGTTCCAGGAGAGGTGAGCATGAGCGCGACGCAGAGTGCCCCTGAGGGACCGTGGCTGGTGGCCGGTCTGGGTAACCCGGGGCCCGAGTTCGCGGGCAACCGCCACAACATCGGCTTCATGGTGGCGGATTTGCTGGCCGAGCGGATGGGTGGCCGGTTCAAGTCGCACAAGGCCAGGGCCCAGGTGGCGGAGGGGCGCATCAGCGGCCGGCGGGTGGTGCTGGCCAAGCCGATGACGTTCATGAATCTGTCGGGTGGGCCGGTGACGGCGCTGCGCGACTTCTACAAGATCCCGGTGGACCGGCTGATCGTCGTCCATGACGAGTTGGACATCGACTACGCCACGCTGCGGTTGAAGAAGGGCGGCGGTGACAACGGTCACAACGGGCTGAAGTCGATCACCAAGTCGTTGGGTCCCGACTATCTGCGGGTGCGGTGCGGGATCGGGCGTCCGCCGGGGCGGATGGAGGTGGCGACGTTCGTGCTCAGGGACTTCTCCTCCACGGAGCGCAAGGAGTTGGACTGGTTCGTGGACCGTTCGGCCGATGCGGTGGAGGCGCTGATGGCCGAGGGGCTGGAGCGCGCGCAGAGCACGTACAACAGCTGACGGACGCGGTCGCCGTCGGCATGCGGCGGTTGACCGGGCGGCGGGCGATGGCCAAAGATCGCCCGCATGGTCACCCGCACGGTCAAACGGAGTCGTGCCCGCCGGATCGGCGAGAGCGCGTACGGGCTGCTGCTGCTCGGCAAGTTGTTGGTATTCGCCGCGGTGGTGCTGGTGGTGCTGGCCAGCGGGGCGTGGATGTCGTGGAGTTGGGGACAGGGCGCCTGGGCGTCGGGCCGTGAGCAGGGGGCGATGCGCGTGGTGTCGTGCGACGACAGCGTGTGTTCCGGGCCCTTCACACCGAGTGGTGCGGGTTCGCCGCGGGCGCGGGTGACCATCGACAAGTCGGTCACCAAGCGGACCGGGGAGACGATCGACGTGTGGGTCGTGCCCGGATCCGACGAGGTGGTGCGGACCGGGCTGCCGGGTATCGCGCACGCCTTGGTGCCGTTCGCCGGGGCGCTGCTGCTGGCGGCGCCGGTGATCGCGGCGGGGTTGCGGCTGCGGCGGGTGGCGTGGGGAGCGGTCGCGGCGGGGGCGGCGTTGCTGGTGGCGGCCTTCGCCCTCGGCTGATCGCCGGGGGCGAAGGCCGGACGGGTCAGCCGGTGTTGCGCAGTCCGGCGGCGACGCCGTTGACGGTGAGCAGCAGGGCGCGGCCCAGGGCGGGGTCGGGTTCCTCGCCGGCTTCGACTGCCTGCCGCTGCCGGTGCAGCAGTGCCACCTGGAGGTAGGAAATGGGGTCCAGGTAGGCGTCCCGCACATGGAAGGTCTGCTTCAACACCGGGTTGGAGTCGAGGAGTTCGGCTTCGCCGGTGAGGTGCAGGACCTCGTTCATGGTCAGTTCGTGCTCGGCCTCGATGGTGTCGAAGACGTGCTTGAGGTGGTCGGGCACGAGGGTGTCGACGTAGTGGCGGGCGATGCGCAGGTCGGTCTTGGCCAGCGTCATCTCCACGTTGGACAGGAAGTTCCGGAAGAAGTGCCAGTGCTGCCGCATTTCGTCCAGCGTGGTGTCCAGGCCCGCTTCGCGCGCGGCCCTGAGGCCTGAGCCGACACCGAACCAGCCGGGGACGATCTGCCGGGACTGGGTCCAGCCGAACACCCACGGGATGGCCCGCAGCCCGTCGAGTCCGGCGCCCGAGTCCGGGCGGCGGGACGGGCGGGAGCCGAGGTGGAGTTCGGCGAGCTGGTCGACGGGGGTGGCGGCGAAGAAGTAGGCGGGCAGGTCCGGGTCCTCGACCAGCCTGCGGTAGGCGGCGTGGGCGGCGTCGGAGATGTGGTCCATCGCGGCGTCCCAGCGGGCCAGCGCCTCTTCGGGCTGCCGGGGCGCGGTGTGCAGGGCGGAGGCCTGCAGGGTGGCGGCGACGGTCAGTTCCAGGTTCTCCCGGGCGAGTGAGGGGATCAGGTACTTGTCGGAGATGACCTCGCCCTGCTCGGTGACCTTGATCTCGCCCTCCAGGGTGCCCCAGGGCTGGGCGAGGATCGCCTCGTGGGTGGGGCCGCCGCCACGGCCCACGGTGCCGCCGCGGCCGTGGAAGAGGCGCAGCCGTACCCCGTAGCGGTGGGCGACGTCGCGCAGCCGCCGCTGGGCGCGGTGGATCTCCCACTGGCTGGTGGTGATGCCACCGAACTTGGAGGAGTCGGAGTAGCCGAGCATGACCTCCTGCACGTCGCCGCGGAGGGAGACGAGCTTGCGGTAGGAGGGGTCGGCGAGCATCTCGTCGAGGATGCGGTCGGCCTGCTGGAGTTCGTCGGTGGTCTCCAGCAGCGGCACGATGCCGATCCTGGCGACGCCGCCGTGCAGATCGATCAGCCCCGCTTCACGGGCGAGGACGGCGGCGGCGAACACGTCGTCGGCGCCCTGGCACATGGAGATGATGTACGACTCGACGACCTCGGGGCCGAAGCGCTCGAACGCCTCGCGGATGGTGTGGAACACCCCGAGCGTCTTGGCGCCCGCGGCGTCCATCGGCGCGGGGGTGGGGGCGAGCGGGCGGCGGGAGCGCAGTTCCTTGGCGAGCAGCTTGCGCCGGTAGTCGCGCGGCATGTCCGCGTAGCGCCAGGACTCCTCGCCCAGGCGGTCGAACAGCTGGCCGAGGGCGTGGTGGTGGGCGTCGGCGTGCTCGCGGACGTCCATGGTGGCGAGCTGGAGGCCGAAGGAGGCGATGGTGCGCCGGACGCGCTCCAGGCGCCCGTCGGCGATCAGACCGCCGCGATGGGCACGCAGCGAGTCCTGGAGCAGGCTGAGGTCGTGCAGCAGCTCGCCGGTGCCGAGGTAGTCGCGGCCCGGCGCGTGTGCGGTGCCGGCGGCGAGCCGCTCCCGGGTGTTGATCAGCTTCTGCCGGATGCAGGTGGCCTTCAGCCGGTAGGGCTCCTCGGCGTTGAGCCGCTTGTAGCGCGGGCTGATCTCCGGCAGGTTGGCCAGGTCCTGGTCCAGGGAGGCGAGGAGCTCGTCGCTGGCACCGCAGTTGCGGATGGAGTTGGACAGTGCGGCGCGCAGGTCGTCGACGAGGGCGAGCGCGTCGTTGATCCCGTGTTCGTGCTGGAGGATCAGGACCTCCCAGGTCACCTGGGGGGTGACGTTGGGGTTGCCGTCGCGGTCACCGCCGATCCAGGTGCCGAAGGTGAGCGGGCGGGTGTCGGCGGGCAGCGGGGCGCCGACGCGCTCCAGTTCGGTGGCGAGGTCCTCCAGTACGTCGCCGGCCGCGCCCTGGAACAGCTCGTCGAGGTAGTAGACGGCGTTGCGGGCCTCGTCGGCCGGCTCGGGGCGCACCACGCGCAGTTCGTCGGTCTGCCACAGCAGGTCGATGTTCTCGGCCAGCCGCAGGTCCTGGCGGCGGTGGTCACCGCCGGAGGCGTCCCGGGCCTCCAGCAGCGCGGCGATACGGCGCAGCTTGTTCAGTACGCTGCGGCGGGCCGCCTCGGTGGGGTGGGCGGTGAAGACCGGCCGTACGTTCAGGTGCTTGACGGTCTCGCGCAGGTGGTCGCGGTCCGCGTCCTTGAGCTGGTCGGCGGTGCGGGCCAGCAGACCGCCCTCGGCGGCGCGGTGGGCCCGCAGTTCGCGGCCGCGGTGCACCTGCTCGGTGATGTTCGCCAGGTGGAAGTAGGTGGAGAAGGCACGGACCAGCTTGGTGGCGGTCGGCAGGTCGGTCTCGCCGAGCAGCCGGGCGGCTGCTTCGCCATCGCTACGGGTCAGTGCCCGGACCCGCTCGACCAGGTCGAGCAGTTCCTGGCCCTCTTGGCGGACCAGCGTCTCCCCGAGCAGTTCTCCCAGGCGGCGGATGTCGGCGCGCAGGGCGGCGTTGTCCGCCGCGTGGTCTGTCGGGTCGGGCGTGGTGTCGGCGCTGCTCACAGGTGCGGCTCCTTGGCAGGGAACGGCTGACGGTGCGGACCGCGCTGTCCGACGGGCACCAGGATATGCGCCGCCGCTGACGGCGGTCGCGGCGTCCGATGGGTGGGCAGCGGAGCGGTTTGCGCCGCCCGTTCTGTTCGCCCCACCTGCGCCGGTGGTGGGCGGGTACGGGCGGTGCCCGGCTGGTTCGGGTGCCGGGCCTTTAGGCTGACAGGTATGACGATGACGGGGGTCACGGAGCCGGACGTGCCGGGAGGCGGTGCGCCCGGTGGGCCGTGGTGGTGGGCCAGACGGCGCAGCCTGGTACTGGATGCGTCACTGGCCGTGGTGTCAGCGGTGGAGTGCGCGGCGGAAGGTGTCTCGTTCGCGCACAGCAGCGGGATTCCGGTCACGCTGGGCATGGGCTTCGGGTTCGTGGTCGGCGCCACGCTGCTGTTGCGGCGGCGCTGGCCGATCGCGGTGGTGCTGATCGCGCTGGCGGTCACCCCGGCGCAGATGGGCCTGGTGCTGGGGGTGGCCAGCCTGTACACGCTGGCCGCGTCCGATGTGCCGCGGCGGATCATCGCCTCGCTGGCGGTGATGACCGGGGCCGGGACGCTGATCGTGGCGTTCATCCAGACGCATCACGACGTCGTGCGCCATGGCAGCAGCCCGAGCGCCAAGTGGGGCGTGGTGGCGATCACGGTGCTGGTGGCGGTTGGCCTGACCGCGCCGCCGGTGCTGCTCGGCCTGTACGTGGGGGCGCGGCGGCGGCTGGTGGAGACGCTGCGGGAGCGGGCCGACGGTCTGGAGCGGGAGCTGTCGCTGCTGGCGGAGAAGGCGGGGGAGCGGGCCGAGCGGGCCCGTATCGAGGAGCGGACCCGGATCGCCCGCGAGATGCATGACGTGGTCGCGCACCGGGTGAGTCTGATGGTGGTGCACGCCTCGGCGCTGCGGTCGGTGGTGCGGGACGATCCGGACCGTGCGGTGGGCAGCGCGGAGCTGCTCGGTGACATGGGCCGCCAGGCGTTGAACGAGTTGCGGCAGATGCTGGGCGTACTGCGTACCGAACCGGCGGCGGGCGGGGCGGCGCGCCCGGCGGAGCCCGTGGTGCGGCCGGTGCCGGCGGTGACCGAGCGGTCGGCGGAACCGGACGGTGACGGTCCGTACCTGGCGCAGCTCGGTGTGCTGGTGGAGCAGTCGCGGGCGGCCGGAATGGCGGTGTCGCTGTCGGAGGAGGGTGACCGGCGGCCGTTGGCGGCGCCGGTCGAGCGGACCGCGTACCGGGTGGTGCAGGAGGCGCTGACCAACGTCCACAAGCACGCGGTCGGCGCCACGACGCTGGTACGCGTCGCGTACCGCGCCGAGGAGATAGCCGTCCTGGTGGAGAACGGCCCGCCCGACGGCCAGCCGTCGGCCGGGCTGCCCAGTGGGGGCAATGGCCTGGTCGGCATGAAGGAGCGGGTGTCCGCCCTGGGCGGCGGTTTTGTGGCGGGACCCAGCCGCAGCGGCGGGTTCCGGGTCTCCGCGGTCATTCCGGCCCGGGTCTGAACCCGGGTTCGCGTCCGACGGGAGACCGCCGGTCGATGTGGCCGTCCCGGGGGGCCTCCCCCGGGACGGTTCAGTATCCGCTCACCGAAAGCCGAATGGGCCGGGCCCCGGTGACCAGGCCGGCCGCGGCCTGGTCGAAGGTCTCGCCCAGGTACCAGTCGCCGGTGTGGTCGATGGCGTAGACCCGCCCCTGCGCGTCGATGGCCAGATGCGCCTGGCCGTCGGACTCGATCCCCAGCGGGCATACCTCGGTGTCCAGCGCGCGGCCGAGGTCCGCGAAGGTACGGGCGAGGTGCAGCCCGCGCAGCGGGTCGACGACCAGCCCGGTCGGCGCGACCTCGCGTCCCTTCCCCTTGTGCGCCGGGATCGCCAGTTCGCCGAATTCCGCCCAGACCTCGACGGCGGCCGGGAAGACGGCGTGCCGGTGGCCGCCGGGTGAGACGTACCCGCGCAGCTCGTCGGCCCATATCTCGGCCTGCTTTATGTCCCAGCGGCTCGGCTGCCAGCCCGCCGCCCGCAGGGCGGCGTCCACGGTGTCCGGGAAGCGGGGGGTCGTGCCGCCGTCGCCGTCCATCGAGGTGCTTTGCACCGGGGTCACTCCTTGTCCTGGGTCGGGTCGACGGCGCGTACCCCGAAGTGGGCGAGCAGCGGGGCGCAGGTGCGGCACGGCGAGGCGTACGCCCCGTGCTCCGGGTCGCCGTCCTCGCGGATCCGGCGGGCGGTGAGCTTGCTGTGCTTGAGGGCCTTGCGGGCTTCGCTGTGGCTGAGCGGTCTGCGGGCGGCGCGGCCGCTGCGCCCGGCGGCGAGGGCGGTCAGGAACCGGGACAGCAGTACGGGTTCCGGACATCGCCCGGTGGTGCGGGTGCGCTGCGCGATGGGCAGCCCGGCGAGGAACGCGGCCACCAGCGGATGGTGTTCCGGCGGGGTGTCGCCCTTGGCGCCGGTGCAGGTCAGGGTTTCGCCGCGGACGGACAGGGCGGCGGCGACGGCGGGGAGGATGCCGTCGCGCCGGTGCCGCAGCACCGGCGGCGGACCGAGCGGGCGGGTTCCGGTACCACCGCCGCTGCTCCAGCTGAGCCGCGGATCGGTGGATATCGCCTCCGCCGTCGCGCCGGTTCGCGATTGTTGTGTTGTCTGCAAGACCGTGCTTCCCTCCCGTGCATCCCCCGTTGAGAGGGCCAGCCTGCCAAATGTGCCTGTTGGTACGGAAGGCGGGCGTAAATACGGGAGATTCGTCACGTGACGGTGACGGGATTGTGGGGACGGTGACTGGGTTATGACGGTTTTCCATCCCAACCTGCCGCAACGCTCCCTCAACGCCACTGCCGTGACACGTCGTTGGCCGGGGCGTGACGTCCCGGCAGCGCAGGTGCCGGATCCGGGGTGTTGCCACACCCCATAGGCTGTGCTGCAAGCGACAGATCCATCAGGGGGCATCCGCCATGACGACAGGTCGGCTCGGGGCGACGGCCGCCCCGCCGAACGCTGCCTATGCCGGGCAGGTCGTGCACTTCCCGGACCCGATCCGGGCCGCCCGCTACCCGCAGGGCGTGTGGGTGGACGAACACGGCTATCCGGACTTCTCGCCTTATGCGCGAGCCGCCGCCGAGATCGCCGAGCCCCCGGAGGGCTTCGGCGTCGACGAACTCCGGCTCACCGACTACGTATCGGCGAACGCCGCACTCCACCACGCGGGCCACGAGCTGTTCACCCGCCCGTCGCCCACCACCACCCTCAACGGAGGCCCTGCGGGCCGCGGCGCCAATTCCGCGTCGCCCACCACCACCCTCAACGGAGGCCCTGCGGGCCGCGGCGCCAATTCCGCGTCGCCCACCACCACCCTCAACGGAGGCCCTGCGGGCCGCGGCGCCTATTCCGCGTCGCCGGTCGCCACCCCGCACGGCTGGACCTGGCACCACGTCGTCGGCAGCCGCCGAATGGAGCTGGTGCCGGTGGAGGTCAAGGCGCTGCTGCGGCACCACGGCGGGCTGGCGACGGCCGCGGCCGACCAGGACAAGCGCGGCACACGCCCGTTGCAGGAGACCCGGCCGGTGCACTTCGCGGTGTCAGAAGACGTCGACGCCGGCGAACCCGAGTCCGTGTTCGCAGCCCTCGGCGAGCGGCGGCTGCGCGAGGTCGAGGAGGACCTCGGCTACCGGCTGCCGGGTGCGTACCGCGGCTTCCTGAAGGCATCGGGCGGTCGCCCGGCGGTCGGCGTCGCGCTCGATCCCGACCTCGGACTCCTGATCGACCAGCCGTTCTTCGCGGTACGGGACGAAGCGGCCACCGATGACCTGCGGTACGCCAACAAGTGCCTGCGCGACCACCTCACCAAGGACTACCTGGGCATCGGATATGTGCAGGGCGGTCTGCTGGCGGTGAAGGTCAAGGGCGAGCGGATCGGCACGGTGTGGTTCTGTCCGTACGACGACGCGCGCGACACGAACGACTACTGGGACTCGCCGCAGCAGAGGGTCGGTTCGCTACTGCTGCCGTGCGGTGATGATTTCGACGCGTTCCTGCTGCGACTCGCGGGCAATCCGCCGGAGTTGGAAACCGTGGCGAACCTGATGGTGGACGGCGGCTTCGCGCAGGCCGTCCCGGTGGAGGAGTGAGTCGGCCCAGTGGTTACTTTCACGCAGGCGCGCGAGCGCGCCGAGGCCTGGGTCAACGGTGACGTACCGGCGTACGAACGCCGTGAGGTGCGGGTCCGGGAGTTCGACCTCGGTTACGTCGTCTGGGCGGAGGACCGCGAGGACGGCCCGACGTCGGACGGTGCCCGGTCGCGGCTGGTCATCGCCCGCGAGGACGGCCGCACCACGCTGTGGCCCGCGCTGCCGGTGGACGAGGTGATCCAGCAGTACGCGCTCGCGTACGGGACCGCCGAGGAGCCGGAGCCCGAAGCGGTGGCCGAGCCGCCGAAGCGGCTTGACCTGGAGGCGACTTCGTTCCTGCTGAGCCCGCCGCAGTGGCTCCAGGACGCGGCCGACAAGCTGGGCATTCCCGATCAGCGCCGGTCGTCCGGGCGCACCGGACAGGGCGCGGCCGCTTCGCCGGCGGAGGCGGCCTCGACCGCGTCCGCCGCGGCCGCCGATACCGACTCGGCCGCCTCGTCGGCGAGTTCGGCTCCGCAGGCCGCGGCAGCCGCCGGTCCGGGGGACACGGGCTCGGTCACGGCCACCGGATCGACCAGCGCGTCGTCGGCCACCCCGTGGGCGGATGCCAACGCCGACTCGGGCGCGGCCTCCGCGGCGGCGTCCGTAGCGCCGCCCGCGACCGTTTTCGCGCCGCCGATCAGCGGCTCGGACGGTCTGGACACTCCGCCGCCGGGTGCCCGTGCGGACGCCAAGACCGAACTGCTGCCGAGCGGCAGCGCGTTGCCGCCGACCCGGATCGCGCCCGCGCTCGACGATGCGGCCTCCGGCGGCCCGGCGACGCCCCCGCCGCCCGCCACCAGCACCCCGCCGCCGGGCTGGAACGCCCCGGGCGGCCAGGCCACCCCGCATCTTCCGCCGCCCACCGGGCCCGCGGTGCACGCCACCCCGCCGCCCGGCTGGCTCACCCCGGGGGACATCGCGGACGCCGAGACGTCCAAGGCGATGCCCCGCGGTAAGACGCCGCCGCCCGCCCCCGCGGCCGGTGGCTACATCCCGACCCAGCTCATGCCGTCGTTGGACGCCGACGGCCCGAAGCCGCCGGGCGCCCCGACACCTCCGGGTGCCCCGATGCCGCCCCCGGGTGCGGGCGGCGGCAACCATGCCGCCGCGACGATGCTCGCCACGCCGTCCGACCCGCTGGGCGGCCCCGGTGGTCCCGGCACTCCGCCGCCTCCGCCGCCTCCGCCGCCGCCGGGAGTCGCCGGTGCCGCCGGGCGTCCCGGCGGCGCGGCCACTGCGCCGCCCGCCGCGCCTGGCGTGCCGGGTATGCCCCCGCCGCCTCCGGGCGCGGGGGGCGGTGCGCATGCGGCGGCCACCATGCTCGCCAGCGGTCCCGGCGGGCCCGGTATGCCCCCGCCGCCTCCCGGCGGCCATGCGCCGGGGGGGCCGGGCATGCCCCCGCCGCCGGGTGCGGGGGGCGGTAGCCATGCCGCCGCGACGATGCTCGCCGCGCCCTCGGGCCCGCCCGGTGCACAGGGCGGTCCCGGCATGCCTCCGCCGCCGCCCCCGCCGCCCGGTGCGGCCCACGGGGCTGCCGGGGGCGGCTACGGCTTCCCGCAGCCGCCGCAGGGTGTGCCGGTCGTCGGACCCGGCTACATGGCCGTACTGCGCTACCGCGCCACAGACGGTTCCGAGCAGCAGATCATCCGCCGCTCCGCGCCCGGCACGCCGCACCCCGAGTGGCAGATACTGCACGAGCTGCGGTCGTTGAACGTTCCGCCGCAGCAAGTGCTGGAACTCCACACCGAGTTGGAGTCCTGCGAACTACCCGGCGGCTACTGCGCCCGGATGATCCGCGAGACCTGGCCGCAGGTACGGATCAGCCACACCGCGCCGTACGGCCGCGACCACGCCTCGCGCCAGCAGGGCGTGCAGCATCTGCTCACCCACCAGGGCGAGTTGGCGCAGGTCGCGGACGGTCCGGCGCGCCCGCGTCCGCAGCGTGTGCCGTTGCCCGACCCGCAGCAGGTGCAGCGCGTTCCACCGGTTCCGCTCGACGCCATCGGGCAGGAACTGGCGCAGGCGTTCGGCCCGCAGGGCGTGTTCCGTTTCGATCAGCGGGCGGTGGCCCGCCAGGGTGTCCCCGACATCGTGGCGCAGACGCTGGTCTGGGCCGGTCTGCCGACCGACTTCGGGCCGTTCTTCTGGGCGCAGGCGCAGCCCGGGCGCCCGGTGCCGACGCTCGCCGAGGTCGCCGCGGAACGCGGTGTGCAGGCGGCGCCGGACGCGGCGTCGTACCTGGTCATGGGCAATGACTTCGGCAGGCAGCTGTGCGTGCAGTACGGAACCGCGTACATCATGGCCGTACCGCTGGAGGCGGCGCCCGGTGCGCAGTCCAGCCCGGCGCAGTTCGTCAACTCCAGCCTGCCGGAGTTCGCCCGCTGCCTGGCGCTGCTGGGCCGAATGTGGCGGCTGCGGCTCGGCCTCACGCCCGACCAGGCGGGTCGCTGGACGGTCGACTTCCAGTCGCAGCTCGCCGCGCTCGACCCGGCGGCGCTGGCCTCGCCGGACCACTGGTGGGCGGTGCTGCTCGAGCAGATGTGGGACGGACTGCTGTAGCGGTCCGCGATCCAACGCGAAAAGGCGCGCCCCGTCGATCCCGGCGGGGCGCGCCGCTGTTTTCCGCCGCGGGACGGCGCGGACGGCGCGCGGGCGCGCTCCGGCGCGATACCGCGACCCCGAGATGGGGCGGTTCGGGCGCGTCGTGACGCAGGCTGGGTAGAGGGTCAGCGGAGTGTTGCGGCATGAATATTTCGCCCAAATCATGAAAGATAGGGCGGGTTAGCAGAGACAAGGGGCTGAGCATGGTGATGTCGATGACCCCCGAGGGCTTCAGCACCGCCGCACGGGGCCGCGGCTACCGGGTCGAGCAGGTCGATGCCTTCCTCGCCGCCCTGTCAGCGGAACGCGACGCGGCCTGGGAGCGCGCCGCGCGCCTGACGGTTCTCGCCAACGAGATGGACGCCGAGGCCACCGGCCTGCGGGCGGCCATCGAGGCGCTCGGTCCGGTGACGTACGAGGCCCTCGGCGCGGGCGCGCAACGGCTGCTGCGGACGGTCGAGGAGGAGGCCGCGGACGTACGGGACCGGGCGGAGGCCGAGGCCCGGCGCTCGTACGAGGCGGCGGAGCGGGCCGGGCAGGAGCTGAGAGAGCAGGCGGTCGCGGAGGCGCGGCAGCGCGGAGCCACCGCCGAGGAAGCCGCCGAGGGCGTGTGCGCCGCGGCCGAGCACTACGCCGCGCAGGTGCGCGGCGCGGCGGCGCAGGAGGCCGCCCGGACCCGCGAGGAGGCCGAACGCGCCCTCGACGGCGTCCGGCAGGACGTCGCGCGTACCGTCGCCGAGCACGAGAAGGAGCAGCGCCAGCGGCTGGCGGAGATGGGGAGCCAGCTCGCCGAGCGCGAGGCGGCGGTGGACGGCTACCTCACCGACCTCGCCGACCGGGCGGAGCGGCTGCTCGCCGACGCACAACACGCCCACGCCGACGCGGAGGAGACGGCCGCCCGCCGTGCGGCCGACGCGGACGCCGAGGCCGCGGCGATCGTCGCCCAGGCACAGGCGATGGCCGAACGCGTCGCCCGCGACAGCGAACGCGAACTGCGCGAGCACGAGGTGCGCCGCGATGAGATCAGCTCCCATCTGACCCACGTCCGCACCAGCCTGGCCACCCTCACCGGCCGCCCGCTGCCCGACCAGACCCCCGACCGCCCCTAGCGCCCCTGGCCTGGGCCCCCCGACCCGCACCCCCCGTACTTCTCGGACGGGGGGTGCGCTCTGTGTCGTCCGAAAGTCGCAGACCCCTAGGGGAAGCCCCGCCCTTCCTCATACCCGTGGTTCGTCCCGGCGGAGGAGGAACGGGCCGGTGCCGCTCCCTAGCCTGAAGAGGCACTGACTGCCGCACTGATGGCGAACCGCAGGGCGGAGGGTGGGGAAAACCCCCTCCCGTTACGGAGCCCTGCCCCATCGCTTCAGCCACCCCCCGTCGGCAACGCTGAAGACGCACACACCACCACGACATTTCAGGAGAATCCACGTGACCACGGCTGTAGCAGTTCCCCGGGCGGGCGGCAGCGGAGGGCGCACGGCCGTCGCCGCGAGGGCACGGCAGGTGACCAAGGCGTACGGCAACGGGGAGACCCGGGTCGTCGCACTCGACGCCGTCGACGTCGACATCGCCCGCGGTCAGTTCACCGCGATCATGGGCCCGTCGGGCTCCGGCAAGTCCACCCTCATGCACTGCCTGGCGGGCCTGGACGCGCTCACCTCCGGCCGCATATGGATAGGCGAGACGGAGATCACCAAGCTGAAGGACAAGCAGCTCACCCGGCTGCGCCGGGACCAGATCGGCTTCATCTTCCAGGCGTTCAACCTGCTGCCCACCCTGAACGCGATGGAGAACATCACGCTGCCGATGGACATCGCGGGCCGCAAGCCCGACAAGCGGTGGCTGGAGACGGTCGTGGAGACCGTCGGCCTCGGCAGCAGGCTCAAGCACCGGCCGTCGCAGCTGTCCGGCGGCCAGCAGCAGCGCGTCGCCGTGGCCCGTGCGCTCGCCGCCCAGCCCGAGATCATCTTCGGCGACGAGCCGACCGGAAACCTCGACTCGCGCGCCGGTGCCGAGGTCCTGGGCTTCCTGCGCCGCTCGGTCGACGAACTCGGCCAGACCATCGTCATGGTCACCCACGACCCGGTCGCCGCCTCGTACGCCGACCGCGTGCTGTACCTGGCCGACGGCCGGATCGTCGACGACATGGCGAACCCCACCGCCGAGCTGGTCTTCGAGCGGATGAAGAACTTCGAGGCCCGCGGGAGGACCTCGTGACCGTCCTCAAGACCTCGCTGCGCAACTTCCTCGCGCACAAGGGGCGGATGGCGCTGTCCGCCGTGGCCGTGCTGCTCTCGGTGGGATTCGTCTGCGGCACGCTCGTCTTCACCGACACCGTCAACGCCACCTTCGACAAGCTGTTCGCCACCACCTCCGCGGACGTCACCGTCAAGCCCAAGGACGCGGGCAACGGCAACAACAACGACGGCGCCCCACCGGTCACCCTGCCCGCCGCGACCGTCGAGAAGATCGCCGCCGAGCCGGGCGTCAGGAACGTCTTCGGGGTGGCCGCGTCCACCTCCGTCACCCTGGTCGACCCGAAGACCAACAAGAACATCGGCCCGACCTCCGGCGCCCCGACCATCGCCTCCAACTGGACCGTGACCCCGAACGCGGCGCTCAAGCTCACCTCGGGCCAGGCGCCGAAGGGCCCCGGCCAGGCACTGCTGGACGCCGACACCGCCAACAAGGCGCACCTGGGCATCGGCGACGAGGTCAAGGTGATGTCCGCGTTCGGGACCTTCACCCAGAAGATCACCGGTATCGCGACCTTCCAGACCACCAACCCCGGTGCGGCGATGGTCTTCCTGGACACCCCCACCGCGCAGCGCGAACTCCTCGGCAAGAGCGGGGTGTTCACCTCGGTCGACGCCTACGGTGACGGCAGCAGGACCAACGACCAGCTGAAGTCGCAGGCGGTCGCCGGGCTCGGCGGCGGTTACCAGGTGCAGACGAAGGCCGAGGCGGCCGCGGAGAACAAGTCGAGCGTCGGCAGCTTCCTCAACGTGCTGAAGGACAGCATGCTCGGCTTCGCCGGGATCGCCGTCCTGGTCGGCATCTTCCTGATCGTCAACACCTTCTCGATGCTGGTAGCCCAGCGCACCCGCGAGATCGGCCTGATGCGCGCCATCGGCGCGAGCCGCAGGCAGGTCAACCGCTCGGTGCTGATCGAGGCGGTGCTGCTCGGCGTGCTCGGCTCGGCGCTCGGCGTCGCGGGCGGCATCGGCATCGCCATGGGCCTGATGCAGCTGATGAACGGCATGGGCATGCATCTCGACACCAGCGAGCTCACCGTCAAGTGGTCGACTCCCGCCGTGGGCGGGGCCGTTGGCATCCTCGTCACCATCGTCTCGGCCTATCTGCCCGCCCGCCGCGCCGCGAAGATCTCGCCGATGGCCGCCCTCCGTGACGCCGGGAGCAGCCAGACCACCGGCAAGTCGACGGCGCTGCGGTCGGTGATCGGCCTGGTGCTGACCGGTGCCGGAGCCGCCTCGCTGGTGGCCGCGGGTGCGGCGAAGGCCGCCGCCACCGGCAGCATGTTCCTGGCCGTCGGCGTACTGCTGACCCTCATCGGCTTCATCGTGATCGGCCCGCTGCTCGCGGCCGGGGTGGTGCGGGTCCTGGGCGCTGTCACGCTGCGGCCGTTCGGCCCGATCGGCCGCATGGCACAGCGCAACGCCCTGCGCAATCCGCGCCGTACCGGTGCCACCGCCGCCGCCCTGATGATCGGCCTCGCGCTGGTCTCCGGACTGTCGGTGGTCGGATCCTCGATGGTGGCCTCGGCCAGTGAGCAGATCGACAAGTCGGTCGGCGCCGACTTCATCATCTCCAACGACTCCGGCGCCTTCACCCCCGATGCGGTCAAGGCGGTGAAGTCCACGCAGGGACTCGGCCATGTCACGGAGTACAAGGCCGTGCCGGTCACCTTGTCCCTGGCGGACGGCAAGAAGGCCAAGCAGACCCTCACGGCCACCGACCCGACCTACGCGGACGACCTGCGCGTGCCGGTGGTCTCCGGCCGGGTCAAGGACGCCTACACGACCGGCGGCATGACCGTCGGCGAGGCCTTCGCCAAGGACCACGGCCTCAAGCTCGGCGACACCGTGGGCGTCGCGTTCCCCGGCGGTCGCACCACCGACCTGAAGATCGCCGCGGTGACCTCCAAGGACACCACCTTCGAGCAGGGCTCGATGTTCGTGGGGCTGGACACCGCCAGGAAGTACGTGCCCTCGGACCTGCTGCCGCAGGACGTGATGCTGTTCGCCACGGCGGCCGACCACAAGAACGCGCAACCCGCGTACGACGCGCTCAAGGCGTCGGTGCGCGACTTCCCGCAGGTCCAGGTCCGCAACCAGGCCGACTACAAGAAGCTGCTGCAGGACCAGCTCGGCCAACTGCTCAACCTGGTCTACGGTCTGGTGGGCCTCGCGATCATCGTCGCGGTGCTCGGTGTGGTGAACACCTTGGCCCTGTCGGTGGTCGAGCGGACCCGTGAGATCGGTCTGATGCGGGCGATCGGGCTCTCCCGGCGCCAGCTGCGGCGGATGATCCGCCTGGAGTCGGTGGTGATCGCGCTGTTCGGCGCGGTGATCGGCCTCGGCCTGGGCATGGGCTGGGGCACGGCGGCCCAGAAGCTGCTGGCCCTGCAGGGCCTCGGGACGCTGGCGATCCCGTGGTCCACGATCGCCACCGTCTTCGTCGGCGCCGCGGTGGTCGGCCTACTGGCCGCCCTGGCCCCCGCGTTCCGCGCTTCGCGCATGAACGTACTGGGAGCCATCGCAACGGACTGACCCTCTGACACGGTGGGCGGGCGGGATCTCCCCGCCCGCCCACCCGTTTTGCGGCGCACGCCCCGGTTCGCGGACCCCCCTTCCGCTGCGCTGCGGTTGGTTTTCCCACCCACCGGCAGCGCGGCACCGTACCTGGACCCGCCGCCGCCCGTGCGCGACGGCAAGCGAAGGCCGAGGGCAACGGGTGGCCGGGCGGCCATCCCGAACCCGCCCACCCGCAGCGCGGCACCGCACCCGGACCCACCCCCACCGCGCGCAGCGGCGAGCGAAGGGCCGAGCCCAACGGGTGGCCGGGCGGCCGATAACCCGAACCGCCGGCCCGAGCGCTCACGTACGCTGGCCCCCATGAGCTTGAACGGTCTGCTCGACGTCGTCACACAGGATCCGGCGCTCGCCGAGGCGGTAAAGGCCGCAGGTGACGGCAACCGTCCGCATCTGGATCTGGTGGGTCCGCCCGGCGCCCGCCCGTTCGTTCTCGCCGCGCTGGCGGCCCGTTCCGGCCGCCCACTGCTCGCCGTGACCGCCACCGGCCGCGAGGCCGAGGACCTGGCCGCCGCGCTCCGCTCGCTGCTGCCGCCGGACTCCGTCGTCGAGTACCCCGCGTGGGAGACGCTCCCCCATGAGCGGCTCTCTCCCCGCTCCGACACTGTCGGCCGCCGCCTCGCGGTGCTCCGCAGGCTGGCGCACCCCAGCAAGGACGATCCGTCGACCGGACCGGTCAGCGTTGTGGTCGCCCCCGTACGCTCCGTGCTGCAACCGCAGGTGAAGGGGCTCGGCGATCTCAAGCCGGTGAGCCTGCGCAGCGGCGAGACCGCCGACCTCGGCGAGGTGGTCGACGGTTTGTCCGCCGCCGCGTACGCCCGGGTCGAACTCGTCGAGAAGCGCGGCGAGTTCGCCGTTCGCGGCGGCATCCTGGACGTCTTCCCGCCCACCGAGGAGCATCCGCTCCGTATCGAGTTCTGGGGCGACGACGTTGAGGAGATCCGTTACTTCAAGGTCGCCGACCAGCGTTCCCTTGAGGTCGCCGAGCACGGGCTGTGGGCCCCGCCCTGCCGCGAACTGCTGCTGACCGACGAGGTACGGCGCAGAGCCGCCGCTCTGGCGGAGGCGCACCCGGAGCTCGCCGAACTGCTCGGCAAGATCGCCGAGGGCATCGCGGTGGAGGGCATGGAGTCGCTGGCCCCCGCGCTGGTCGACGACATGGAACTGCTGCAGGACGTCATGCCCGCCGGCAGCCTCACCGTCGCCTGCGACCCGGAGCGGGTCCGTACCCGCGCGGCGGACCTGGTGGCGACCAGCCGGGAGTTCCTGGAGGCGTCCTGGGCCGCGACCGCGGGCGGCGGCCAGGCCCCGATCGACCTGGGCGCCGCTTCACTGTGGTCACTGGCCGACGTACGCGAGCACTGCCGTGACCTCGGCATGCCGTGGTGGTCGGTCAGCCAGTTCGCGGGCGCCCCGGCCTCGGCCGACCCGTCCGCGGCCGAGCTGGGCGAGCTGGACGAACTCGGCGACGACACCCTCAAGTTGGGCATGCACGCCCCCGAGACGTACCGCGGCGACAGCGCCCGGGCACTCGCCGACACCAAGGGCTGGCTGGCCGACGGCTGGCGCGCCGTCTACGTCACCGAGGGCCACGGCCCCGCTGCCCGAACCGTCGAGGTGCTCGGCAACGAGGGCATCGCGGCGCGCCTCGACGCGGACCTGCCGGGGCCGCCCGAGCCCTCCGTCGTGCATGTCGCCTGCGGATCGATCGAACACGGCTTCGTCGACCCGAATGTGAAGCTGGCCGTGCTGACCGAGACCGACCTGTCCGGCCAGAAGTCCGCCAGCAAGGACATGGGGCGCATGCCGTCCCGCCGCCGCAAGACCATCGACCCGCTGACCCTCCAGCCGGGTGACTACATCGTCCACGAGCAGCACGGCGTGGGCCGCTACGTGGAGATGGTGCAGCGCACCGTCCAGGGCGCCACCCGCGAGTACCTGCTGGTCGAGTACGCCCCGGCCAAGCGCGGCCAGCCGGGCGACCGGCTGTTCGTCCCCACCGACCAGTTGGAGCAGATCACCAAGTACGTCGGCGGCGAGGCCCCGACCCTGCACCGGCTCGGCGGCGCCGACTGGACGAAGACCAAGGCGCGGGCCAAGAAGGCGGTCAAGGAGATCGCCGCCGACCTGATCAAGCTGTACTCGGCGCGGATGGCCGCCCCCGGCCACTGCTTCGGCGCGGACACCCCGTGGCAGCGCGAGCTGGAGGACGCGTTCCCGTACGCCGAGACGCCCGACCAGCTCACCACGATCGCCGAGGTCAAGGAGGACATGGAGAAGTCGGTCCCGATGGACCGGCTGATCTGCGGCGACGTCGGTTACGGCAAGACCGAGATCGCGGTGCGGGCGGCCTTCAAGGCGGTGCAGGACGGCAAGCAGGTGGCCGTCCTGGTGCCGACCACCCTGCTGGTCCAGCAGCACTTCGGCACCTTCTCCGAGCGGTACGCCCAATTCCCGGTGAAAGTAAAGGCGTTGTCCCGCTTCCAGACCGACGGCGAGGCCAAGGCGGTGCTGGAGGGCCTGCGCGAGGGTTCGGTGGACGTCGTCATCGGCACGCACCGGCTGTTCTCCTCCGAGACCAAGTTCAAGGACCTGGGCCTGGTCGTCGTCGACGAGGAGCAGCGTTTCGGCGTCGAGCACAAGGAGCAGCTGAAGAAGCTGCGGGCCAACGTGGACGTGCTCACCATGTCCGCGACCCCCATTCCGCGCACCCTGGAGATGGCGGTCACCGGCATCCGGGAGATGTCCACGATCACCACCCCGCCGGAGGAGCGGCACCCGGTGCTGACCTTCGTCGGCCCGTACGAGCAGAAGCAGATCGCGGCGGCGGTCCGCCGCGAACTGCTGCGTGAGGGGCAGGTCTTCTACATCCACAACCGCGTCGAGTCGATCGACCGGGCGGCCGCGCGGCTGCGCGAGTTGGTCCCGGAGGCGCGCATCGCGACGGCCCACGGCCAGATGAGCGAGCACGCGCTGGAGCAGGTCGTGGTGGACTTCTGGGAGAAGAAGTTCGATGTGCTGGTGTCCACCACGATCGTGGAGTCGGGCATCGACATCTCCAACGCCAACACGCTGATCGTGGAGCGCGGCGACAACTTCGGCCTGTCACAGCTGCACCAGCTGCGCGGCCGGGTCGGCCGGGGCCGCGAGCGCGGCTACGCGTACTTCCTGTACCCGCCGGAGAAGCCGCTGACCGAGACCGCGCACGAGCGGCTGGCGACCATCGCCCAGCACACCGAGATGGGTGCGGGCATGTACGTGGCCATGAAGGACCTGGAGATCCGCGGCGCGGGCAACCTGCTGGGCGGTGAGCAGTCCGGCCATATCGCGGGCGTCGGCTTCGACCTGTACGTACGGATGGTGGGCGAGGCGGTGGCCGACTACCGCGCCGCGCTGGAGTCCGGTGCGGTGGAGGAGGAGGCACCGCTGGAGGTCAAGATCGAGCTTCCGGTGGACGCCCACGTTCCGCACGACTACGCGCCCGGTGAGCGCCTCCGCCTGCAGGCCTACCGGGCCATCGCCGCCGTCAACTCCGAGGACGACATCAAGGCGGTCCGCGAGGAACTCGCCGACCGCTACGGCAAGTTGCCGGAGCCGGTGGAGAACCTGCTGCTGGTCGCGGGGCTGCGGCTGCTGGCCCGCAGGGTCGGGGTCACCGACATCACCCTGCAGGGCAACAACATCCGCTTCGGCCCGGTCGAGCTGCGCGAGTCCCAGGAACTGCGCCTCAAGCGGCTGCATCCCCGCAGTGTCCTCAAGCCCGCGGTGAAGCAGGTGCTGGTGCCGCGCCCGTCGACGGGCACGATCGGCGGCAAGCCGGTGGTGGGCCGGGAGCTGCTGGAGTGGACGGCGGAGTTCCTGACGACGGTGGTCGGCGCGTAGCGGCTCAGGGAGGTCCCCGGCCGCGTCGGATGCCCGGGGGCCTACCGCCCGAACATACGTAACCTCACCGGATGGTGGATATCGCACCCCCGCAGTCCCTATTCTCGATCAGCGCCAGGTCGTGCACCGCCGCTCGATCAACCCGCCGGGAGGCACTATGGTCCGCCGTCGTACCGCCACGCTCTCCTTGACCGCCGCCGCGCTGCTCGCCGCGACGCCGCTGATCACCTCCTGCGGCACGGAGCATCCAGGGGCGGCAGCCGTGATCGGGGGACAGACGATCTCGATGTCCGCGTTGCAGTCGCAGGTCAAGGCGGTACGGGATGCGCAGGGCGGCACTCAGCAGTCGGCGCAACTCATCGAGGCGACCAGCGATCTGGACCGCTCCACGCTCAACGGCCTGGTCTTCGACCGGGTGCTGGACCGCGCCGCACAGCAGGCCGGAGTGACGGTCACCCGAGCCCAGGTACAGCAGTCGCGGGCGGCGGCCGAAGTACAGGCGGGCGGCGCGGCCGCGCTACGGGACCAGCTGCTGCAGCAGTACGCCGTCGCGCCGGGCGGCATCGACGACTTCTACCGGGTCCAGGCCGAGGCACAGGCCCTCGCCCACAAACTGGGCGTCGACCTGGCAACCCCCGACGGCCAGGCGGCGGTCACCAAGTCACTGGTCAAGACCGCCCAGACGATGCGGGTCGACGTCAACCCGCGCTACGGCACCTGGAACGCCCAGACCCTCACCCTCGGCAACACCACCGACCCCTGGCTACACCGCGCCGTAGCCCCCACCCCGGCCGCCTGATCCCGCCCGGGGGCGGGTGCTCAGCCCCTCTCGACACCACGGGACAACCGGCCGCCGCGGCGACAACGCCACCCGCCGCGGCGCGCACCCCCAACGCCGCGGCCCGGCGGTATCAAACCGCCCGCAAGCGGCGACAGGGCCCCCGGGGCGCAGCCCCCCGCACCCGGGGGCGTGGGGGCCTGCCCCCGGACAGTTCCCGAGGGCACCAGGTCCGCACACCACAGCGGTAGCGTCTACGTGTGAACGACAACGCCACCAACGACGCCCACCCCGGCCGCCTGGTTCTGCTCACCACCACTCATCGTGTTGCCCCCGGCCTGCTGTCCTGGCCCGCCTGGCAGCTGCTGCGGTCGGCCGATCTGGTGCTGTGTCCGGACGCCGGACACCCGCAGCTGCCGTATCTGCGGGACGCGGGCGTCGCGGTCGAGCACTCCGCGCCCACCGGCCGTGAGCTGGTCGACCTGGCCGCCGGCGGCCGTACGGTCGTGGTCATACCGCCCGGCGACGGTGATCCCGCGCTCACCGACGAGCTGGCCCGGCTGGCCGGGTCCGGCCGGGTGCGGATGCCGGAGCTGGAACTGCTGCCCGCCTCGTACGACCTGCCGGGCGGGCGGCTGCTCGACCTGGTCGCGGTCATGGACCGGATCCGTACCGAATGCCCGTGGAGCGGCGAGCAGACCGGTGAAAGCCTGGTGAAGTACCTGATCGAGGAGGCGTACGAACTCGTCGAGGCGATCGAGGACGGCGACCGGTCGGCGTACCGCGAGGAACTCGGGGACGTGCTGCTGCAGGTCGTGTTCCACTCGCGGATCGCACAGGACGACCCGGAGGAGCCGTTCTCGATCGACGATGTCGCGGGCTCGATCGTGGAGAAGCTGATCCGCCGCCACCCGCATGTCTTCGGCACGGAGACCGCCGAGACGCCGGAGGAGGTCAAGGAGCACTGGCTGCGCACCAAGGCCGCCGAGAAGCGCCGCGATTCGGTGACCGACGGCATCCCGCTGGACCAACCCGCACTGGCGCTCGCGGCGAAGCTGGCCGGCCGGGCGCGCACCGGCGGCGTGGACGCGCCCCCGCCGCCGCGCGACGCGGACGACCTCGGTGACCGTCTGCTCGCCCTCGCCGCCCTCGCCGAGAGCAAGGGCGTGGACCCGGAGGCCGCCCTGCGGTCCGCTGCCCGCCGGTACCGGGACACGATCCGGACGGCCGAGCGAACTGAGTGATCCGCCGAGGGTGGGGTAATAAACCCACATGATGTGGACATTCAGTGCGGAAACCATCGCTGCGGGCTTCGTGATCGGCCCGCTTCTGATCGGCATCGGCGTCGTGGTCGCCCTGGCCCTGGTCGCCCTCTTCTACGGGCGGCTGCGCCATGGGCCGGGCCCGGAGCGGTCGCCGCAACCCAGACCGCAGCAGCCTCCGCCGCGCGCGGGAGCGTGGGCGACGCCTGAGGAGGCCTCCCAGGAGGAGGCGCCGGCGAACCACGGCCCCGGGCACCAGGACTCGCAGCCCTCCGAGTACGAGGAGGCCAGCCGCGACCCGGACGAGGTACCGCACGACGGGAAGCGGCGCATGCCGTACGAACTGAGGGGCTACCAGGGCCCCAGGACGTAGACCGCCGTACCCGGGCGGTCCGGTCTGGGCGATCATGGCTGTATGCGCATGCACATCCCGCACTCCTGGCCGCGCACCGAGGCCGACGCCCTCGCCGTACAGGACCAGCTGCGGGGGCTGGTCGACCGGGTGGGGCCCGGTCCGCAGGACCCCCGACTGGTGGCCGGGCTCGACGTGGCCTACGCGGACGGGACGAGCCGGGTGGCCGCGGCGGTCGTGGTGATCGACGCCCGGACGCTGGAGACCGTGGAACGCGCCACCGCGGTCGGCGACGCCACCTTCCCGTACATCCCGGGACTGTTCGCGTTCCGTGAACTGCCCGTGCTGGTCGAGGCGTTGACCCGCCTCGACACCGTTCCGGAACTGCTGCTCTGCGACGGCCAGGGCCTCGCGCACCCGCGTCGCTTCGGGCTCGCCTGCCACCTCGGGGTGCTGACCGGGATCCCCGCGGCAGGGGTGGCCAAGACCACGTTCGTCGGCACGTACGACCCGGCCGCGCTGGGCCGGGAGCGCGGTGCGTACGCCCCACTGGTCGACCGCGAGGAGACCGTCGGCCGCGCGCTGCGCACCCGGGACGGCGTCAAACCGGTCTATGTGTCCACCGGGCACGGCATGGACCTGGACACGGCCTGCCGCCATGTCCTGGCGCTCGCCCCGAAGTACCGTCTGCCGCAGACCACCCGGCTCGCCGACCGCCTCAGCCGGGATGTGCTGCGGGGCGCCCACTGACGCCACCGGTTAACGTCGGGGGGTGACTGACGCTTCCGCCCCCACCCTGTTCACCTGGGAGTTCGCCGCCGATCCGTACCCGGCGTATGCCTGGCTGCGCGAGCACGCGCCGGTGCACCGCAGCACGCTGCCCAGCGGGGTCGAGGCCTGGCTCGTCACCCGGTACGCCGACGCCCGGCAGGCCCTCGCGGACGCGCGGCTCAGCAAGAATCCCGTCCACCATTCCGAGCGCGCGCACGCCAAGGGCAAGGTCGGCATTCCCGGCGAGCGCAGCGCCGACCTGATGACGCACCTGCTGAACATCGACCCGCCGGACCACACCCGGCTGCGCCGACTGGTCTCCAAGGCGTTCACCCCGCGCCGGGTGGCCGAATTCGCCCCGCGCGTCGTGGAGTTGACCGATCGGCTGATCGACTCCTTCGCGTCCAGGGGGGAGGCGGACCTGATCCATGAGTTCGCCTTCCCGCTGCCCATCTACGCGATCTGCGACCTGCTGGGCGTCCCGGCCGAGGACCAGGACGACTTCCGGGACTGGGCGGGGATGATGATCCGGCACGGCGGGGGACCGCGCGGCGGGGTGGCGCGGTCGGTCAAGAAGATGCGTGCGTACCTTCTGGAACTCATCCACCGAAAGCGGGGTGCCCTGCGGGACGAAGGTGCCGACGACCTGATCTCCGGCCTGATCCGGGCCAGCGACCACGGCGAGCACCTTACCGAGAACGAGGCCGCGGCGATGGCCTTCATCCTGCTGTTCGCCGGTTTCGAGACCACCGTCAACCTCATCGGAAACGGGACGTACGCACTGCTGCGCAACCCGGAGCAACGGCGGCTCCTCCAGGACTCGGTCGCCCAAGGCGAGTCGGCCCTGCTGGCGTCCGCGGTCGAGGAACTGCTGCGCTACGACGGCCCGGTGGAACTGGCGACGTGGCGGTTCGCCACCGAACCGCTGAGGATCGGCGGCCAGCCGATCGGCACCGGCGACCCGGTCCTGGTCGTACTGGCCGCCGCCGACCGCGATCCGGAGCGCTTCGCCGGTCCCGACACCCTCGACCTCGCCCGCCGGGACAACCCGCACCTGGGGTTCGGCCATGGCATCCACTACTGCCTGGGCGCACCGCTCGCCCGGCTCGAAGGCCAGACCGCGCTGGCCACCCTCCTCACCCGGCTGCCGGATCTGCAACTGGCGGTGGAACCCGAGGAGTTGCGCTGGCGCGGCGGGTTGATCATGCGGGGACTGCGCACCCTTCCGGTCTCCTTCACCGCTGTCCGGGATGTCACCAACTGCCCGTAACAGCATGGTGAATACAGACACCTGATGGGATGTCGGCCAGTCGTGACCTCCACGTGATCTCCACTACATCTGCCCGTGATCGATAGTGTTACCGGCTACGCTCTGCGCTCGTCCCCGCCGTCGGAGAAAGGCGTCACATGCTCAGGTCTGGCAACGGTCAGCACCGTAAGCCGCGTCAAGCGCCCGCGTTCGTTGTCACCGCCGGAGTCACCGGTGCCGGAATCGCGCTCCCGCTGCTCGGTGCCACGGGTGCGCACGCCGCGACCGCCGGCACCTGGGACAGGGTGGCGCAGTGCGAGAGCGGGGGCATGTGGAGCGCGGACAACGGCAATGGCGCGTACGGCGGCCTGCAGCTGACCCAGGACACCTGGGAGCGGTTCGGCGGCACGGCCTATGCCGAGCGGCCCGACCTGGCCAGCAGGCGGCAGCAGATAGCCATCGCCGAGAAGGTGCTGGCCGGTCAGGGTGCGGACACCTGGGGCGGCTGCGCGGTGGACGCGGGCCTCGCCAAGGGTGGCGGCGCGGCCGATGTGGATCCGGGGACGCCGGCCGGGTCGTCCAATGGTCAGTCGGATGACTCTGGAACGCCCGGGTCGGGCGGTTTGTCCAACAGGCCGGTTCTCGGGGATGCGCCCAGCTCCACCGACTCATCTGGTTCATCCGGTTTGTCTGACTCATCCGGTGCGTCCAGTGCATCCGGTTCATCGGACGCATCCACTTCCCCCTCTCCCGCGCCTTCGACTTCTTCCGCCGCTTCGTCCGCCCCCTCCCCCTCGGGCACGAACACGCCGTCGCCTTCCCATGGGCGGCACGCCAAGCCGTCCCCGTCCCCGTCGCCGTCCCAGTCCACGTCCGCCAGCGCCAACCCGGCCCCGTCGGGCACCGCTTCGGGTGCGCCGTCCAGTGCGCCCACGGACCCGGCATCGACTACGCCCGGTGACCGGGGTGGTGACCGCGCCTCACGTGGGGGCAGTCACGGGCGCCAGCAGGATCCTGGTAACGACGGCCAGAATGCCGGTTCGTACACCGTGCAGTTGGGTGACAATCTCTCTCAAATCGCCACGAACCATTCGATGGTCGGAGGTTGGTCGTCGCTCTACGACGCCAACAAGTCCGTCGTGGGTTCCGACCCGAACCTGATCCTGCCCGGAGAGCAGCTCACTCTTCGTTAAACCTGTGACATAACTCTCCCGGTGAGCGTCGGACACCCGGCCCTCAGCGATCTCCTTATCCCGCCTCGACCTGCGGATCTGTGCGTTACGTCGGCGGGACATCGTGAAACGGTCGCCGCGGCCGGGTGTTTGTCAGCCACCCGGAGCGTGTGTTTATGGTCGTGACCGCTCGCCACCGCGAGCCCCGTCGGTCAGGAACGCCGAGTCCTGCCGCCGATCGACGGGAACAGTCGACGCGAGAGCGCCGTAGGCAGGAGCGGGGGACCCAAGGTTCTCCGCCGGGCCGTCCGACTGGACGGACCGGCTAGGGGTTAAGCCGCGTGCCGCGAGGCCGCGACCGGGCACTCACTCGGCCCGAACCCGACAGCTCACCTCGCAGGCGTCGGTGAGGAAATCTCCATGGGTAAGCACCGCCGTGCCTCGAAGGCTATCCGTATCGCCACCATCGCCGGTGTCGCCGGTGCGGCCGTCGCCGCGCCGATCCTGACCGCCACCTCGGCCTCCGCCGCCTCCGTGGCCGCCTGGGACCGCGTTGCCCAGTGCGAGTCCAGCGGCAACTGGTCCAACCACGACACCGGCGGCAACGGCCACTACGGCGGTCTGCAGTTCTCGCCGTCCAGCTGGGCCGCCGCCGGTGGTCTGAAGTACGCCTCGCGTGCCGACTACGCCACCAAGGACCAGCAGATCGCCGTCGCCGAGGTGCTGCTGAAGATGCAGGGCCCGGGTGCCTGGCAGTGCGCCTACGCCGGTCCGCTCACCTCCGGTGGCCCGGCCCCGGCCATCAACCCGGACGGCAACTCGGCCAGCACCCAGACCGTCAAGGAGACCCCGGCCAAGCAGGCCCCGGCCCAGGCTCCGGCGCCGAAGAAGGCCCCGAAGCACGCCGCTCCGGCCGCTCCGGCCGCCCCGGTCCAGCAGGGCACCGGCAGCTACACCGTCAAGTCCGGTGACACCCTCTCCGACATCGCCGCCGACCTCGGTGTCGCCGGTGGCTGGCAGAAGCTGTTCGAGCTGAACGATGAGGTCGTCAAGGACGCCAACCTGATCTTCCCGGGTCAGGACCTGAAGCTCGGCTGAACCCCATAACGGCATAACCGCCTTGATGGCCCGCAGCGTTCGCGACGTCCGCGGCGGCCAGTAGAAGCCCCCCGGCCGGACACGTCTTCCCCCCCGAGCGTGTCCGGCCGGGGCATTTTGCTTCCCGGCGCCGTCCCGTCGGCTGGCCGGACCGTGCAGGCCGGTTAGGCTCATCCCGCAGAGCACCAGCGCACCACACCAAGCAACACATCCCAAAGGAGATGCTCGTGCCGTCCATCGACGTCGTCGTAGCCCGGGAAATCCTCGACTCACGAGGCAACCCCACCGTCGAGGTCGAGGTCGGCCTCGACGACGGGAGCACCGGCCGTGCCGCCGTACCCTCCGGTGCCTCCACCGGTGCCTTCGAGGCCCTCGAACTGCGCGACGGGGACAAGGCCCGTTACGGCGGAAAGGGCGTAGAGAAGGCCGTTCTCGCCGTCATCGAGCAGATCGGCCCGGAGCTGGTGGGCTACGACGCCACCGAGCAGCGGCTGATCGACCAGGCGATGCTCGACCTGGACGCCACCCCGGACAAGTCCTCGCTCGGTGCCAACGCCATCCTGGGCGTCTCGCTGGCCGTGGCGCACGCCGCCTCCGAGGCCTCCGACCTGCCGCTGTTCCGCTACATCGGCGGCCCGAACGCCCATGTGCTGCCGGTCCCGATGATGAACATCCTCAACGGCGGCAGCCACGCCGACTCCAACGTGGACATCCAGGAGTTCATGATCGCGCCGATCGGCGCCGAGTCGTTCTCCGAGGCGCTGCGCTGGGGAGCCGAGGTCTACCACACCCTCAAGGGCGTGCTGAAGGAGCGCGGCCTGTCCACCGGCCTCGGTGACGAGGGCGGCTTCGCGCCGAACCTCGACTCCAACCGCGAGGCCCTCGACCTGATCGTCGAGGCCATCAAGCGGGCCGGTTACCAGCCGGGCCAGGACATCGCGCTCGCCCTCGACGTCGCCGCCTCCGAGTTCTACAAGGAGGGCTCCTACGAGTTCGAGGGCAAGTCCCGCAGCGCCGCCGAGATGAGCGCGTACTACGGCGAGCTGGTCGAGGCGTACCCGCTGGTCTCGATCGAGGACCCGCTGTTCGAGGACGACTGGGACGGCTGGAAGACCATCACCGAGCAGCTCGGCGACAAGGTCCAGCTGGTCGGCGACGACCTGTTCGTCACCAACCCGGAGCGCCTGCAGCGCGGTATCGACAACGACACCGCCAACGCCCTGCTGGTCAAGGTCAACCAGATCGGTTCGCTGACCGAGACCCTCGACGCCGTCGAGCTGGCCCAGCGCAGCGGCTACAAGTGCATGATGTCGCACCGCTCCGGTGAGACCGAGGACGTCACCATCGCCGACCTGGCCGTCGCCACCAACTGCGGCCAGATCAAGACCGGCGCCCCGGCCCGCTCGGACCGCGTCGCCAAGTACAACCAGCTGCTGCGCATCGAGGAGATCCTCGACGACGCGGCGGTGTACGCGGGCCGCAGCGCGTTCCCGCGCTTCCGCAACGCGTAGCGCCTCCGGCGGTCAGCCGAAGGGTTGCGGTGGTCGGCTACCGCCGGGCCGCGTCGTGGTGTTGCTCGCCGTCGCGGCGGCACGAAATGTGTCGTCGCGACGGCGAGATGCCCGACGGCCCGGTGGCGACGACGCGTTCCCGTACCGTGTGCGGGGACGTACATATGTGATGAGGGGTGAGCGACGTGGCCGCGGACCGCTTCTCGACCGCAACCCGACTCAAGGCGCTGGGCCAGCAGGCGCAGGCCCGGGTCTACCGGGCCACCGGCCGCACACCGCGCCGCAGCAGACTCACCGGCCGCGCCGCGCTGCTCGCGCTGACCGTCTGCGCGCTGGTCGTCGCCCTCGCGTATCCCATGCGGCAGTACGTCGCCCAGCGCTCGCAGATCGCCGACCAGCGCAAGCAGGCGCAGGCGGCCCGCGACCGGGTGGAGCGGCTGCAGGAGGAGAAGGCCCGATGGGCCGATCCGGAGTACGTCAAGGCGCAGGCCCGCGAGCAGTTGCACTTCGTCATGCCAGGTGAGACCGGCTACACCATGCCGGGCCAGCGCGGCACGGACGCCGAGCGGAACAGTGCCGCCGCCGGGGCGGCGGCCAACCGCGCCTGGTACGACAATCTGTGGAACGGCGTGAACTCCTCCGACGCCAGCCACTGACCGGGTGCCCGGGGGACGCCCCGCCTACCCTCCATGGGCCCGGCACGCCCCGGGACCCGAAGACCATCGAGCTACCGCCGACCAGAAAGCCGCCCGTGAAGAACCCGCCGCCCCGCACCGAGCCCGCCCCGCCCACCGAGGCCGACGTCGCCGCCATCGGCGAGCAGATCGGTCGTGTGCCGCGGGGGCTGCGGGCTGTCGCACACCGCTGCCCGTGCGGGCTGCCGGATGTCGTCGAGACGGCGCCTCGGTTGGAGGACGGCACGCCGTTCCCGACGCTGTACTACCTGACCTGCCCGCGCGCCGCTTCCGCCATCGGCACGCTGGAGGCGGAGGGCGTCATGAAGGAGATGACGGCGCGCCTCGCGGAGGACGAGGAGCTGGCCGCCAAGTACCGGGCCGCGCACGAGGACTACATCGCGCGCCGTGACGCCATCGAGGTCCTGGAGAACTTCCCGAGCGCGGGCGGCATGCCCGACCGGGTGAAGTGCCTGCACGTCCTGGTCGGCCACTCGCTGGCGGCCGGTCCTGGGGTGAACCCGCTGGGCGACGAGGCGATCGCGATGCTGCCGGAGTGGTGGCGCAAGGGGCCGTGTGCCTGCGTCGGCGCGGGCGAGAGCGTGGCTGACGAGGACGGCGCGGGGGAGGACGCGAAGTGACCCGTGTCGCCGCCATCGACTGCGGTACGAACTCCATCCGGCTGCTGGTCGCGGAAGCCGACCGGCACACCGGCGTGATCAAGGATCTCGACCGGCGGATGAAGATCGTGCGGCTGGGCCAGGATGTGGACCGCACCGGTCGGCTCGCGCCCGAGGCGCTGGAGCGTACGTTCGCCGCCTGCCGCGAGTACGCAGAGGTGATCCGCGAACTCGGCGTGGGGGGTCCCCCCGCCGAAGGCAGGGGGAGTGTGCGGTTCGTGGCCACATCGGCCTCCCGCGACGCCGAGAACCGCGATGAGTTCGTCCGCGGTGTGCTGGACATCCTGGGCGTCGAGCCCGAGGTGATCACCGGCGACGAGGAGGCCGAGTTCTCGTTCATCGGCGCGACCAGGGAACTCGCCGGACGGGACTACTTCGCCAAGCCGTATCTGGTGGTCGACATCGGCGGCGGCTCGACCGAGTTCGTGGTCGGCGGCGACCATGTGGACGCCGCCCGCTCCGTGGACGTCGGCTGTGTACGGATGACCGAGCGGCACCTCGTCCGCGGCGGCCAGGTCAGCGACCCGCCGACCCCGGACCAGATCGCCGCCATACGAGCGGACATCGAGACGGCCCTGGACCTCGTCGCCGAGACCGTGCCGCTGGACCAGGCCCGCACGCTGGTCGGACTGGCCGGTTCGGTCACCACGGTGGCCGCGATCGCGCTGGGTCTCAAGGAGTACGACTCGTCGGTCATCCACCACTCGCGGATCGGCATCGACCAGGTCCGCGAGATCACCGACCGCCTGCTGTCCTCGACGCACGCCGAGCGCGCCGCGATCCCGGTGCTGCACCCGGGGCGGGTCGATGTGATCGGCGCGGGTGCCTTCGTACTGCTCACGATCATGGAACGCGTCGGGTTCGCGGAGGTCGTGGTGAGCGAGCACGACATCCTCGACGGCATCGCCTGGAGCGTGGCCTGAGTAGTCGTCTGAGCAGCTGGAATATCAGCTGAGCGGGGTGCGGACGCCCCCGCGCGGGGGCCCGGGAAGCAAGTTCGTGAATTTCTTCACATGAAGAACAGGGCATTTGTTGGGGCGGAGTTGAGGTTCCGGGCCCGCAGCGCGCCGGGGGCGGGTTTCGGCGGTGATTCGTAAGCCTGGCCGTGCCGGCCGGGTGTCCCGGCCGGAAGTGGATCGTGGCTGCTCAGCGGCGTTGTTCAACGCTTCCGCGGCGTGTCCTGTTCCGTCGCCTGCTGTGGCGTCGATCACGAAATCGCGCAGTGTAGCAGAGGCCTGCAAGAACCTTGTGAAGGGGCTCACGAAGCCCCCCCGACCGGGTGCTGGATACTCGTCTTCATGAGCACCACGGAGCGTCCACGGATCCTCGTAGTAGGCGGCGGTTACGTCGGCCTGTACGCGGCGCGCCGCATCCTGAAGAAGATGCGGTTTGGCGAGGCGACCGTCACGGTCGTCGACCCCCGTTCGTACATGACGTACCAGCCCTTCCTTCCTGAAACCGCCGCCGGCAGCATCTCCCCGCGGCACGTCGTGGTTCCGCTGCGACGCGTCCTGCCCAAGGCGGAGGTCCTCACCGGCCGGGTCACCTCGGTCGATCAGGACCGCAAGGTGGCCGTCATCGAGCCGCTTGTGGGCGAGGCCTACGAGCTGCCCTTCGACTACCTCGTCGTCGCGCTCGGCGCGGTCTCCCGCACCTTCCCGATCCCCGGCCTGGCCGAGAACGGCATCGGCATGAAGGGCGTCGAGGAGGCCGTCGACCTGCGCAACCACATCCTGGAGCAGCTCGACCTGGCTGACTCCACGACCGACGAGGAGATCCGCCGCAAGGCGCTGACCTTCGTCTTCGTCGGCGGTGGCTTCGCGGGTGCGGAGACCATCGGCGAGGTCGAGGACATGGCACGCGACGCGTGCAAGTACTACACGAACGTCAAGCGCGAGGACATGCGGTTCGTCCTCGTCGAGGCCGCCAACCGGATCCTCCCCGAGGTCGGTCCGGAGCTCGGCAAGTGGGGCCTTGAGCACCTGCGCGAGCGCGGCATCGAGGTCTATCTGGAGACCTCCATGAAGTCGTGCGTCGACAAGCACGTGGTGCTCGCCAACGGACTTGAGGTCGACGCCTCCACCATCGTGTGGACCGCGGGTGTCAAGCCGAACCCGGCGCTGGCCAACTTCGGCCTGCCGCTCGGCCCGCGCGGCCACGTCGACACCGCTCCCACCCTCCAGGTCCAGGGCATGGACTACGTGTGGGCGGCCGGTGACAACGCCCAGGTGCCGGACCTCGCCTCGGGCGAGGGCGCCTGGTGCCCGCCGAACGCGCAGCACGCGCTGCGTCAGGCCAAGGTGCTCGGCGACAACGTGGTCTCCGGGATGCGCGGCTTCCCGCAGCACGAGTACAAGCACAAGAACATGGGCGCGGTCGCGGGCCTCGGCCTGCACAAGGGCGTCGCGCTGCTCTTCGGCAAGGTCAAGCTCAAGGGCCGTCTCGCCTGGTACTGCCACCGCGGCTACCACGGCATGGCGGTGCCGACCTTCAACCGCAAGTTCCGGGTGCTCGCCGACTGGACCCTGGCGGTGTTCCTCAAGCGCGACGTCGTGGCGCTCGGCGCGCTGGAGAACCCGCGCGAGGAGTTCTACGAGGCCGCGGCGCCGGTGACGGCGGCGGCCGCCGCCAAGGCCAAGGCGCCGGAGGGTGAGAAGGCCAAGGCCTCCTGACCTTCGGACCAGATCCGTTTGACGCCGAGGGCGTCCGCCATCCGTGGGGCGGGCGCCCTCGGCGTTTTCCGTGTACGAAATTTTCCGGCACTTGGTTCCCGGTTCGGGACTACGATTGGGCCGCAAATCTGTTTTCGTGATGCAAGGACCTTGCAGGTCTGTCGGTTGACGCACCATCACGGAGGTTTTGCACCATGGCCGACGTAGCCGCACGGCTCACCGCGCTCGCCGAAGGGGCCCTCGGCGCCCCGCTCACGGTCCGGATCCGCGCCTGGGACGGCAGCGAGGCGGGGCCGCCGGACGCACCGGTTCTGGTGCTGAGGCATCGTCGCGCGCTACGCCGACTGCTCTGGAAACCAGGGGAATTGGGGCTGGCCCGGGCCTGGGTGGCCGGGGACATCGAGGTCGAGGGCGACCTCTACGAGGCGCTGGAACGGCTCTCCGGGCTGATCTGGGAGCGCCCCGAGCAGCCGGGCGGCCTCCGCCCGCTCGACGCGGTACGCGCGCTGCGCGACCCCGCGGCGCGCCGCCTGGCCCGGGAGGCGCTCACCCTGGCCGGGCCCGGCCTGCCGCCCGCGCCGCCCGCGGAGGAGGCGGCCCGGCACGGCGGCGTACGCCATACGCTCAGCCGTGACCGCGAGGCGATCCATCACCACTACGACGTCGGCAACACCTTCTACGAGCGGGTGCTCGGCCCGTCGATGGTCTACTCGTGCGCCTACTGGCAGCAGCCGGGCGGCACGCTGGAGGACGCGCAGGAGGCCAAGCTCGACCTGATCTGCCGCAAGCTGTCGCTGGGGGAGGGCCAGCGGCTGCTGGACGTCGGCTGCGGATGGGGCTCCATGGTCCTGCACGCGGCACAGCGCTACGGGGTGCGGGCGGTCGGTGTCACGCTCTCCACCGAGCAGGCCGCGTACGCCCGGAAGCGGGTGGCCGACGCGGGCCTGACCGACCGCGTCGAGATCCGGGTCCAGGACTACCGCGAGGTGGCCGACGGCCCGTATGACGCGATCTCGTCCATCGGCATGGCGGAACACGTGGGCGCCGCGCAGTACCGCGCGTACGCCACGGTGTTGCACGGGCTGCTGCGTCCCGGCGGCCGACTGCTCAACCACCAGATCGCGCGCCGCCCGCAGGAGCGTGAAGAGCGCTACCGGGTGGACGAGTTCATCGACCGCTACGTCTTCCCCGACGGCGAGTTGTCGCCCGTGGGCTCCACGGTCGCGCTACTGGAGGAGGCCGGTTTCGAGGTCCGCGATGTGGAGGCGCTGCGCGAGCACTATGCCCGTACGCTGCGCGCCTGGGTGGCCAACCTGGAGTCCCACTGGCCCGAAGCGGTCCGCCTGACGTCGCCGGGCCGCGCCAGGGTCTGGCGCCTCTACATGGCCGCTTCCGCGCTGGCCTTCGAGCGCAACCGCATCGGGGTCAACCAGGTCCTGGCCGTCAAAACGCCCACCGACGGCGAGTCCGGCCTGCCCCTAACCCGCGAGTCCTGGCTGACGCTCACCACGTAGTCCTCCCACCCACCCCCCTGGGGGCGGCGCCCTCAGGGCCCCCTTGTGGGGGCTGCGCCCCCAGACCTGCCGGGGCTGCGCCCCCAGGACCCCCCGGGGGGGGCTGCGCCCCAGAAGCCCTGGGCCGTGGGGCTGCGGCCCAGGGTCCTTGCCGGGGGTGTGTCCCCGGTCCCTCCGGGGCTCCGACTCGGGCCTCCCTCGGCCCTGGGGTTGTGGCCCCAGGGCCCCTTGGCCCGGGGGCTGCCCTCCCAAGCCCTCGGGGTTGCGTCCCGACGTCTCCCCGGGCTGCGCCCCGGGGCCGCGCCCCGACCGGTCGGTGTGCGGCAGCGTGGCCGCTTCCCGCCGCAGCGGCGAGCGCTCCCCACGCCGCGGATCGGCGGTGTTGAAACCGCCGCCGCCCCACCAGTCCGCGGCATCGTCGCCGCATACCGCCGCAGCGGTCCGCACGTCGCGGATCGGCGGCCGACGAGCCCGCCGTGAGCCGACCCACGTGCGCTGGGCGTTCCCCCGGGGCCCGCCGTAGCCCCGGGCGTAAGCCGTGGGAGGGGGCTGGGGCGGAGTCCCGGGGCTACGG
>NZ_JARHTQ010000033.1 GCF_029223525.1 Streptantibioticus ferralitis
ACTCCGTTTTGATGGAGTCGAGAATGTCCAGCTTCGCCGCCCGCCGCGCGGGCCAGACCGCGGCCAGGATGCCCACCAGGGCGGCCAGGGCCAGGAAGACGGCGATCCGCGCCCACGGCATGACCATCACATAGCCCTGCAGGTCCGCGCTGATGGAGTCGCCGGTCGCCCAGGCGATGAACAGGCCGAGTACGACACCGGTCACCGCACCGAAGAGGGAGATGACGACGGCCTCCAGACGGATCATGCGCTTGACCCGGCCGCGGTCCAGGCCCACCGCCCGCAGCATGCCGATCTCACGGCGGCGTTCGAAGACGGACATGGCCAGAGTGTTGATGACACCCAGCACCGCGATGATCAGAGACATGCCCAGCAGCCCGTACATGATGTAGAGCATGTTGTTGATCAGGCCGCCGAACGTGTCGCGGATCCCCTGGCGGTCCATGACCGAGATGACGGGGTTGTCACCGAGGCCGTCGGTGATCGCCTGGGCGGCCTTGGGGGTGGCACCGCCGGAAACGGAGACCAGCACCTGCCGGACCTCCGGCTTGTCCACGTGCGGTGTCAGCATCCGGTCAGGCATGACGACCTGTGCCAGCACCAGGTTGTCGGCGAAGGTCCCGCCGACCGTCACCTCGGCCTTCGTACCGTCGGGGTAGCTGGCCTGGACGGAGTCGCCGACCTTCCAGCCGTGGCTCTTGGCGGCCTTGTCGGAGACCAGGATCTTGCCGTCGGCCAGCGCGGACTCCGCACCGTGCACCATCGTGATCTTGACCGTCTTGGCCAGCCCACCGGGGTCGGCGGCGGTGACCGATGCGAACTTGCCGTCCACGTCGAAGTACGCGGACTGCAGCGCGGTGGCCGAGCTGACCCCCGGTACCTTGGAGATCTCGCCCGCGACGGAGTCGTCCAGCGGCATGCCGTTCGCCATCTGGACCATGTAGTCCGCCGACAGGTTGTCCACCGTGGCCTTGTCGATCGTCCGGCCGATGGAGACACCCAGCACCGAGAGGCCGGTGATCAGGGTGAGACCGATGGCCAGCGCGGAGGCGGTCGCGGCGGTACGGCGCGGATTGCGCCGCGCGTTGCGCGCGGCCAGGTTGCCGGAGACCCCGAACGCCCGTGCCAGCAGCGGCCGTACCGCCGCGATGACCGGCTGCGACAGCAGCGGCGTCAGCACGATCACGCCGATCATCAGCAGGAACGCCCCGCCGCCGACCTCCCAGCGGCCGGTCGTGCCGCCCGTCGCACCGCCCAGGACGACCAGCGCGGCACCGGCCGCGGCCAGCAGCCCGCCGAAGGTGTTGCGCAGCACCAGGGACTTGCTGGGCGCCGGCAGGTCCGCGCTGCTCATGGCTGCGACCGGCGGGATCTTCGCGGCCCGGCGAGCGGGCAGCCACGCGGCGAACATGGTGATCAGCACGCCCACCGCGAACGCCGCGAGCACCGTCGTCGGCGCCACCTCCAGCGGGCCCGAGGGCACCTTGGCGCCGAAGGAGGCCATGGCCGAGCGCAGCCCCACCGCGATGCCGACGCCGGCCACGAAACCGGCCAGCGAGGCGGTGGCGCCGACGATCAGCGCCTCGGTGAGCACCGAACGCGTCACCTGACGGCGGCTCGCGCCCAGCGCCCGCAGCAGCGCCAGCTCCTTGGAGCGCTGCGCGACCAGCATGGTGAAGGTGTTGGCGATCAGGAAGATGCCGACGAACAGTGCGATGGCGGCGAACACCATCAGCATGGTGCTCAGCGAGTTGAACTGCCGCTCGATGTCCTTGGCCTGCTGGTCGGCGAGTTGCTTGCCGGTCTGCGCGTCGGTGCTGCCGTCCTTGGGCAGCAGCGGCGTGATCTCGTCGAGGATCTTCTGCTGCGAGGCGCCCTTGTCGGCGGTGACGGTCACATCACGGAAGTGACCGGGGCTCAGATAGAGCGTCTGGGCGCTCGCGGTGTCGAAGAGGACCAGGGACCCGCCGGCGCTCACCGAGCCGTCGTCGGTGGTGAAGACGCCGGTGACGGTGTAGGTCTTGACCGGGCCGTTGGTCGCGATCCGCGCCGGGTCGCCGACATGGAAACCGCCCTTGTCGGCGGTGTCCTTGTCCAGCGCGACCTCGCCGGTCCGCGCCGGTCCGTGGCCGGAGACGAACGCGTAGCGCGAGTCCTTGCCGTTCTTTCCGGGCGCGAAGTTCGCACCGGTGTTGGTCCAGCCGTTGCCGATCAACTTGCCCTTGGCGTCGGCGACTCCGGCGAAACCGGATGTCCGCCCGGTCGCGGAGGCGACGCCCGGCAGCTTGTCGATCTTGTCGAGGGTCTGCTGGCTGATGCCCTCTTCCTGCTTCTTGTCGTGCTTGCCCGAAGGGCTGCCGTAGCTGGTGATGGCGACGGCCACGTTGTCGTACGACTTGGCCGACTGGTTCTTGTATGCGTTGCCGAGCGTGTCGGTGAAGACCAGGGTGCCGGAGACGAACGCGACGCCGAGCAGCACGGCGAGCACGGTCATCAGCAGTCTGGCCTTGTGCGCGAGCACATTGCGCAGGGCGGTACGGAACATGGTTCAGTCCTGGGGGGATGCGGGTGCGGATCGGCGTTGACGGGCGGCGGCTGGCAAGGGCTCAGCTCGTACGGCCCTTGGCGTCGAAGCCGGGGGTCCGGGAGTTCCCCCCGGGAAGGCGCCGCATGCGCTCCAGGACGTCGTCTGCCGTCGGGTTCCGCAGTTCGTCGACGATCCGGCCGTCGGCGAGGAAGATGACGCGATCCGCGTACGAGGCCGCCACCGGGTCGTGGGTGACCATCACGACGGTCTGGCCCAACTCCCGTACCGAGTTGCGGAGAAAGCCCAGCACCTCGGCGCCGGAGCGCGAGTCGAGGTTTCCGGTGGGCTCGTCGGCGAAGATGATCTCGGGCCGGGCGGCGAGCGCGCGGGCCACCGCGACCCGCTGCTGCTGGCCGCCGGACAACTGGGCGGGCCGGTGCGCGAGCCGTTCGGACAGGCCGACGGTCTCGATGACCCTGGACAGCCAGGCCTGGTCCGGCTTGCGGCCCGCGATGTCCATCGGAAGCGTGATGTTCTCGGCGGCGGTCAGGGTGGGCAGCAGGTTGAAGGCCTGGAAGATGAAGCCGATCTTGTCCCGGCGCAGTCGGGTGAGCTGCTTGTCCTTCAGTGTTGACAGCTCGGTGTCGCCTATTCGAGCGGATCCGGAGGAGACCGAGTCGAGCCCCGCCATGCAGTGCATGAGGGTCGACTTGCCGGAGCCGGACGGCCCCATGATGGCGGTGAACTCGCCCTTCCGGAACTCGGTCGAGACGTTGTCGAGCGCGACCACGCGTGTCTCGCCCTGCCCGTAGACCTTGGTGAGGTCCGTCGCGCGGGCGGCCACCGCGGTGGCACGATCGTCGGCGCGGGTGCCGGAGTGGGTGGTGGTGGTCACGGGCGGGGCTCCTGTCGTACGTGGCGGTGTTCACTCCATCCTTCCTGTGCCCAGCTCTGGCCGGATCAGCCCCTGTCGTGGTTCTGCGGGGAGCCTTGGGAGGTACGAACGGAAGGCGCGTCATCCTCAGGTATGAGGCCGGTGTTCTGGTTTGGGGGCATACGCGGGTCTGTATGGCGATCGTGCTGATTGTTGTGAGATACGCGGTTTGTTCGGTTTGCTAGGTGTGCGGCGAGGGGGCTGGTGGCCGCAGGTGGTGGGGGAGCGTCGGCTTGCGGGCGGGCGCGCACGGGCGCGCGGGCCGCGCCGTGACGCGACTCGGCGAATTCTCGTCAATCGCTTCGAGTGGTCCATGCACCGGATAGTGGGCGCTCTTGTGGAATGCGCGCCGGTGACGGCATATACCCGGGCAATCGCCCGGTTTTGACGGTCTTTCAGCTGCCCATAAAATCAGACAACATGGGGCGCATTTTCACCTGTTCGGGGGTCAGTTCCCGGTAGGCTCTTGCTACTTCATGGGACCGCCCGCTGTGCCCGCGGCGGTGTTCCCATGCCCGGGTGGTGGAATGTAGACACGGTGAGCTTAAACCTCACTGACCTACGGGTCGTGCCGGTTCGAGTCCGGCTCCGGGCACCCCTTCTCCTGCGGTGGCCTTCCCGGGAGAAGGTGCATCGAATCCTCGTCAATTCTTCAATTAATCAGATCGGCGTACCAATCGGCGTGTGAAGATCCTCCTCTGGTAGCAGTCGCGGTACTTTGCCAGCCCATTACGGTTGGGTCAGAGCCGTACCGTGCGGCCATGGAGGAGTGAGATGAGGAGCAGCAACCCGGTCTTCACGCGGCGGGGCTTCAGCCGCGACAACGGTTATGCGGGCTTCGGCCAGAACGCGATGCCACCGGCTGGAAACCCGTACGCCCATGGATCCCCCCAGGACCTCACGGCCGAGCAGTTGCGGCAGATGTACCAGGCTCCGCCCGCGAGCCCGGCGCAGACCGGCCGTATGACCATCGACGACGTGGTCATGCGGACCGCCATGACGCTGGGCACGGTGGCCGTCGGCGCGCTGCTCGCGTGGTTCGCGCTGCCGGTGAGCGGTTCCAGCTACGGGATCGCGGTCGGCTCGGCGCTCGTGGCGTTCGTGCTCGGCCTGATCCAGACGTTCAAGGCGGCCCCGACCCCGGGGCTGATCATCGGCTACGCGGCCTTCGAGGGCGTCTTCCTCGGCGTCATCAGCAAGATGTACAACGAGGCCTGGGCCGGCGCCCCGGTCCAGGCGGTGCTGGGCACGATGGCCGTCTTCGCCGGGATGCTCATCGCGTACCGGACCCGACTGGTCAAGGTCACCGACCGGTACAAGCGGGTCGGCATGGCGATCGCCATCGGCTTCATCCTGCTGACCTTCGTCAACCTGCTGTTCGCGGCCTTCGGCGGGGGCCATGGCCTGGGCCTGCGCAGTGGCGGCCTCGGCGTGGTCGTCGGCATCGTCGGGGTACTGCTCGGCGCGTTCTTCCTGTCGCTGGACTTCAAGCAGATCGAGGACGGCATCCGGTACGGCGCCCCGCAGCGGGAGTCCTGGCTGGCCGCCTTCGGCCTCACGCTCTCGCTGGTGTGGATCTACCTGGAGATGCTGCGGCTGATCTCGATCCTGCGGGACTGATGCAGGACTCCCCGGCGTAGGCACCGCGGACGCACCGACGGGCTTCCAGGGGCGGCAGTGCCGCTCCTGGAAGCCCGTCGGTGGCGTTATGGGGCCTGGGGATTCAAGGGGATGCGGGGTTACCCGAGTTTGCGGGCGGCCCGCCTGAGGTCGTACTCATGGACGAGGGCCTTGGCGTAGCCGTGGGACAGGTCCTCGTGCTCGCGGCGGAGCCAGTCCACCTTCTCTTCGAAACGGAGAAGCGCGGGGCCGTTGTCGAGGTCGCGGAGCCAATCGGCGACTTCCCGGCCAGTGCGCTGGGGGATACGGGACAGCAGGTTCCGGTGGGTTTCTTCAGAGAAGATCATCTGGGACATCGGCGCCTCCAGTGTGCGTTCCGTTACCCCACCGTGCCTTAGCCGTTGGGCGTTGGCAACCGTCCCAGGCCTACGAGCACGCGCACGGGTCCGTATAAAGTCACCCGCATGCTCGACTGCGCGCCCCTGGTAACCGCCGTGGAGCGGCTTGCCGACCGCTTCCGGGTCCTTCCGCAGAGCCGTCTGCGCGGTGCCGCGGAGGCCGGACTGGCCCTCGCACGCGACCTGTCGTGCGCCGCGCAGCGGCTTGAACTCCCCGATCGCGAACCGCTGTTGATGCCCGACGACGGGATCTTCGCGATCGGCGACCAGATCGCCGTGGCGGGCCACGATCTCGTCGTGTCCCTCGCCGGGCACCCAGGCCGTCACGATGTGCTGGCCGAGGCGCTACGGAACGTGGCGGCTGTGGAACAGCTGCTGTGAGGTCGAATCTCAGAGCGAGGCGACGACCCGGTCAGCGAGGATGAAGACGCTCTCGCCGCCGTAGGTGAAGGTCAGCGTGAACGCGCCGGAGACGGCGGATCCGCCGAGCAGCGAAGGAGCCTCACCCCGCTCCAGGGCGGCGGCGAGCTGCTCGGCCGTCTCGCGGTGGCCGGGGGTCAGGCACAGCGTCGTACCGTCCGTGAAGACGTACAGGTCAAGCGTGCCGAGCGGGCCGGGGCGGACATCGGCGAGCGGGGTCTGGGCCTCGGCGAGCGCGGCCAGCCGGGCCACCGTCTCCTCGGGGTCGGCGATCACCGGCGACGGTACGAAGTCCGGATCGGAGGGGTGGCGCCGCGACGGCACCTGAGGCTGCGGCTCCAGGCCCGCCAGGTCCGTCTGGCGCGGCAGGTAGGGCAGCACCTCGACCTCCGGCAGGTCGGTGCCATGGCCGTCGAAGACCGTGGCGTCGGCGGCCTCCCGCGCCTCCTGGGCGGCCCAGAACGCCCGGGCCTCGGCCAGTTCCCGCTCCCGCTCGTCGGCGAGCGCCGCCGCGACGGCGGTGCGTATCTCCTCGACGGCCGGAACCGGACGGGCGCCCGGCACCAGACCGGCGCCCGTCGCGGCCTGCGCGCGGTGCTCGGTGAGCTCGCGGCGCAGCGCACCGAGCTCCCCGCGCAGGCCGCGTACGGCGAACACGGCGACGGCCCCCGCGGTCACGGCGGCGACCGCGACGAGCAGCGATACGAGGACGATGGCGTTGATGGCGCTCACTGACGTAACTCCTGGCGGGGGGCTTGCGACGGTTTACGGCGGAACTGTTTCTCCCCCACGGACACTGTGCACTGAAAGCATTGGCCTGCGCAGTGCGGAATGTCACGAAAGGGACATGTCGCCGTCCCGCTCCAGTCAGTACGCCAGCTCTGACCTGCGCAGACGACGTTCCCCCGGGAGATGAACTCATCCCGGGGGAACGGTCAACCCAGCTCCGTCCGGTTCAGCTCAGCCGCTCGATGACCATCGCCATGCCCTGGCCACCGCCGACGCACATCGTCTCCAGGCCGAACTGCTTGTCGTGCCACTGCAGCGAGTTGATGAGCGTAGTGGTGATCCGGGCGCCGGTCATACCGAAGGGGTGGCCGACCGCGATCGCGCCGCCGTTGACGTTCAACTTGTCCAGGTCGATGCCGAGGTCCCGGTAGGACGGGATGACCTGGGCGGCGAACGCCTCGTTGATCTCGACCAGGTCGATGTCGTCCATGGTCAGCCCGGCCCGCCGCAGCGCCTGCTGGGACGCCTCGACGGGGCCGTAGCCCATGATCTCGGGGGACAGCCCGGAAACCCCGGTGGACACGATGCGGGCCAGCGGAGTGAGACCAAGCTCACGGGCCTTGGTGTCGGACATGATGACCAGGGCGGCGGCGCCGTCGTTGAGCGGGCAGCAGTTGCCCGCGGTGACCAGGCCGTCGGGGCGGAAGACCGGCTTGAGACCCGCGACGCCCTCCATCGTCACGCCCGGGCGCGGACCGTCGTCCTTGCTGACCACGGTGCCGTCCGGCAGCGTGACCGGAGTGATCTCGCGCTGCCAGAAGCCGTCGGCGATCGCCTTCTCGGCGAGGTTCTGCGACCGTACGCCGAACTCGTCCATCTCCTGGCGGGTGATGCCCTTGGACCGGGCCAGGTTCTCGGCGGTCTGCCCCATCGCGATGTACGGGTCGGGCAGCAGCCCGTCCTCGCGCGGGTCGTGCCAGTCGGAGCCCTCGCTCTCGGCGCGCCCGGCGGTACGCGCCTCCGCGTCCGCGAACAGCGGGTTGTGGGTGTCCGGCAGGCCGTCCGAGGTGCCCTTCACGCTGCGCGAGACCGTCTCGACACCGGCCGAGATGAAGACGTCGCCCTCGCCCGCCTTGATGGCGTGCAGCGCCATCCGGGACGTCTGCAGCGACGAGGAGCAGTAGCGGGTGATGGTGCAGCCGGGCAGATGGTCCATGCCCATCTGCACCGCGACGATACGGCCGAGGTTGTGCCCCTGCTCACCGCCGGGCAGACCGCAGCCGAGCATCAGGTCGTCGATCTCACGCGGGTCGAGCTCGGGGATCTTCGCGAGCGCGGCCTGGATGATGGTGGCCGTCAGGTCGTCCGGACGCAGGTCCTTCAGCGATCCCTTGAAGGCGCGCCCGATCGGCGAGCGGGCGGCAGAGACGATTACGGCTTCTGGCATCGCGGGATCTCCTCCGGAGGGGATGACGGGCTCAGGCGAAAGTTACCGGTAGGTATCGCGGGAGTCACCAGGCTGGTGCTGTGACCTTGCGCTCGCGTCGGTACGTGCCGGATTTCCCGCCCGCCCACCGCCGTTACCGCTGCCAGCATCGCACCGCGGCGCCCGGCCCGCGGGCGCTCCGGCTGGGCCGCACGGGTCGCCCGGGCCGCTTGGGTCACGCCGCGACCGCGCGGGACCTCACGCGGCGCGGCGGGGACCTACGTGAGCGCGGAGATGTCCGCTGAGGGGCTCCGGCCGCCGCCGGAGGCGCCCGCCGCGACCCGTTGCCGCAGCAGCGCCCAGCGCCCCCGGCGCCCGGAGCCGGCCCCCGCGGCGGTGACCTCGGTACCGGAGGCCCCCGCGGCGGCCGCCGCCGCGGTGGCGACCGGAAGCACGCTCTCGTCCGCGTCCGCGTCGGGCCACACGCCCACCGCGGTGCAGAGCGTGGGCAGCACCGCCATCGCGGCCGTCGCGTACCCGGTCGCCGATGGGTGGTAGTTGTCCGGGCCGAACATCTCCCTCGGGTTGGCCGCGAACTCCGGCCCGAGCAGCTGCCCGAGCGACACCGTACGGCCGCCCAGCTCGATCACCGCGATGGTCTGCGCGGCGGCGAGCTGGCGGCTCAGTCGCCGGGCCACCCAGCGCAGCGGCTGGTAGACCGGCTCGATCGTGCCCAGGTCAGGGCAGGTCCCGACCACCACCTCGATGCCGGCCTCGCGCAGTCGGCGGACCGCCGCGGCGAGATGACGTACGGATTCCGCAGGCGGCATGCGATGCGTCACATCGTTCGCACCGATCATGATCACGCAGACGTCCGGCGGCGGCGCGGAGCCGTCCAGCAGCCGGCCGACCTGCCGTTCCAGGTCATCGGAGCAGGCACCCGGCAAGGCCACGTTCACCAGATCCACCGGTCGCTCGGCCACCGCCGCCAGGCCCGAGGCGAGTATCGCGCCCGGCGTCTCGCCCACCCGGTGCACCCCCTGCCCGGCCGCCGTGGAGTCGCCCAGGAACGCCAGCCGGACGGGCGGCTCACCGGCTCCCTCACCGAAGGCGGCAAACGCCGCCCCGTAGCGCCCGTCCGCCGTGGGAGGCGCGTCCTCGGAGCCGCCCACCGTCCGCCTGGCCAGCCGTACCTCGGTCAGCAGCAGCCCGACCACGGCCCCGCCGAGCAGCCCCACTCCGCCGCCGCCGTACGCAGCGGCGGTCGCGATCCGACGTGCCACCCTCGCCCTCGACATCGGCATCCCCGTTCACTCGGTCCGTAAGAGCTTGTTGCCCATTACGGCCCTCCGCGCAACGCGACCGTTCGGGGGCGCTTGCGCATAGGCTCAGACCACACACTGGGAAACATCCGGAGGACGTCGTGCAGTTCCACGACTCGATGATCAGTCTTGTCGGCAACACCCCGCTGGTGAGGCTCAACAGCGTCACGGCCGGGATCCAGGCCACGGTGCTGGCCAAGGTCGAGTACTTCAACCCGGGCGGTTCGGTCAAGGACCGGATCGCCCTGCGCATGATCGAGGCCGCGGAGAAGTCCGGCGAACTCAAGCCGGGCGGCACCATCGTCGAGCCGACCTCGGGCAACACCGGTGTCGGGCTGGCGATAGTGGCGCAGCAGAAGGGCTACAAGTGCATCTTCGTCTGCCCTGACAAGGTGTCGACGGACAAGATCAACGTGCTGCGGGCGTACGGCGCCGAGGTCGTGGTCTGCCCGACCGCCGTCGACCCCGAGCACCCGGACTCGTACTACAACGTCTCGGACCGGCTGGTCCGCGAGACGCCGGGCGCCTGGAAGCCCGACCAGTACAGCAACCCGAACAACCCGCTGTCGCACTACCACTCCACCGGCCCGGAGCTCTGGGAGCAGACCGACGGCCGGATCACCCACTTCGTGGCGGGCATCGGGACCGGCGGCACGATCTCCGGCACCGGCCGCTACCTCAAGGAGATCTCCGACGGCAAGGTCAAGATCGTCGGTGCTGACCCGGAGGGTTCGGTCTACTCCGGCGGTTCCGGCCGCCCGTACCTCGTCGAGGGCGTGGGCGAGGACTTCTGGCCGACCGCGTACGACCAGAACGTCACCGACGAGATCGTCGCCGTGTCCGACAAGGACTCGTTCCAGATGACCCGCCGCCTCGCCAAGGAGGAGGGACTGCTGGTCGGCGGTTCCTGCGGCATGGCGGTCGTCGCGGCGCTGCGGGTCGCCGAGCGGCTCGGCCCGGACGACGTCGTGGTGGTCCTGCTGCCGGACAGCGGCCGCGGCTACCTCAGCAAGATCTTCAACGACGAGTGGATGGCCGACTACGGCTTCCTGGAGGAGGGCGGCCAGCAGGCCCGGGTCGCCGATGTGCTCGCCTACCGCAGCGGCGGCATCCCGGAGCTGGTCCACATGCACCCGGAGGAGACCGTCGGCGAGGCGATCGAGGTGCTGCGTGAGTACGGCGTCTCGCAGATGCCCATCGTCAAGCCGGGCGCCGGGCACCCGGACGTGATGGCCGCCGAGGTCGTCGGCTCGGTCGTGGAACGCGAGCTGCTGGACGCGCTGTTCACCCAGCGCGCGCACCTCGACGACCCGCTGGAGAAGCACATGTCCGCGCCGCTGCCGCAGGTCGGCTCGGGCGAGACGGTCGGCGACCTGATGGAGGTGCTGCAGGGCGCGGACGCGGCGATCGTGCTGGTCGAGGGCAAGCCCACGGGTGTGGTGAGCCGTCAGGACCTGCTCGCCTTCCTCGCCAAGGTCGCCAAGTAACGCCCAACCGGCCTGGAAAGCTGGGAGACTGGCCGGATTTCGCGGAAACGGTACGCGCGTGACACGCATGCGCAGCACGGACTTAACACGAGTCCTGCACATTGGTGGTCGTCGGGCAACCGACACCACGAGGTGGCAGCTAGGAACGACGGAGCGGCTCCCGGACCTCCTCAGCTGCCCCGGACGCGGATGCCCCGGCCCTGACCCGGCATCGCGTCCCAGTGGGGGACCGCCGTCGTCCCGCCCCTGGCGGCCTTAGCCGGGGTGCGGCGGTCCCCCGCCCTTTTTTGTGCGCTCGCCGCCGGGCGCTTGCGGTACCCATCAGCGGCCTCCGGCCGCGGGCGCTGCCGACACTCCTCGTCGCTTTCGGCAGCGGCGCGCTCCGCGGCCGGAGGCCGCTGATGTCACCGCGGCTCGCTCACCTTGCCGGAAACGGGGTGCCCGGTGCGTGCCATGACGGTCGGGGGTGCCCGGTGCGTGTCATCAAGGGCAGCAACGATTTCTCCGCCGCGACGTCGGGCAATCACGACGGCGCAGCTGGCGGTGGCGAAGCACCGTAACCTCCGCCGCTGGACGGCTGCTCAGTCGTCCCAGCCGTCCGTGTTCCTGCGTTGGCCGACTCGTTCGGTGAAGCGTGAACTCAGCGAGTGCGAGGCGTTGACGCCGACGATGCCGGCCCAGGTGATCAGCAGGCCCGGAAGGTGGGCGTTGACCGCGCCGATCGCCGACAGCGGGATCGCGAGGACGAGCGAGATGCCCGCGAGGCCGAAGCGGCGGTTGCGGTTGTCGTGGTCCTCGGGGGAGCGGCTGCGGCGGGGGCCCGAAGTGGCGACCCGCGCGCCCGCCATCTGCTGCTGGGCGAGTTCACGGCGGACCTGGCGCTCCACCTGACTCTCGAGTCGCTGGTCCACCTTTTCCAGGAACGAGTCGATCAACTCGGACTCGTATTCCGGACCGAGGTCCTTACGGGTCTGCAACGTGGCGTTGAGCTCTTTCTTGAGCTCGGGGTCAGCGGCACTCATGGCATTCACGGTAGAACTGGCGGACCCCTGTGTAAGTGGGGTTAGCCCCCGAATCTTGTCAGGGGTGCCCTCCTCCTCGGGGAGGTGTGTACCGTCGCGGTGGACCTCGAAGGGGAGGCATTGATGGAGCTGTTGACCGCGCTGGGCGCACCGGACCAGGACCGGCCCGACGCCGTCACGATCGACGGCCGCGCGCTGAGCTACGACGCGCTGCTCGGCGCGGCCGGAGCGGTCGCGGCCCGGGTGGCCGGGGCACCGGCGGTCGCGGTGCATGCCGCACCCGTGCTGGAGACGGTGGTGGCGGTGGTGGGCGGGCTGCTGGCCGGGGTGCCGGTGGTGCCCGTACCGCCGGACGCCGGACCGGCCGAGCGCCGGCACATCCTGCGCGACTCCGGGGCGGCGCTGCTGCTCGCCGCGCAGCGCCAGGAGACCGCGGACATCGACACGGCCGAGGTCCGCACCGCGGAGCGCGCGGACTTCACCGGTGCCGAACCGGCCGCAGGATCAACCGCGTTGGTCCTCTACACCTCGGGGACGACGGGCGCGCCCAAGGGCGTGCTGATCTCGCGCCGGGCGATCGCCGCCGACCTGGACGCGCTGGCCCGCGCCTGGACGTGGACGGCCGATGACACGCTGGTGCACGGGTTGCCGCTGTTCCATGTGCACGGCCTGGTGCTGGGCGTGCTCGGCGCGCTGCGCACCGGAAGCCGGTTGGTGCACACCGGGCGACCGACCCCGACCGCCTACGCGGCGGCGGGCGGCACGCTGTACTTCGGCGTGCCGACGGTCTGGTCGCGGGTCGTCCAAGATCCCTCCGCGGCGAAGGAGTTGGCGTCGGCGCGGCTGCTGGTCTCCGGCAGCGCCCCGCTGCCCGCGCCGGTCTTCCGCGATCTGGAGGCGTTGACCGGGCAGCGGCCGGTCGAGCGGTACGGGATGACGGAGACGTTGATCACCGTCAGCACCCGGGCGGACGGCGAGCGGCGGCCGGGCTCGGTCGGGCTGCCGGTCGACGGGGTGGCCACCCGGCTGGTGGGCGAGGACGGCGAGCCGGTCCCGTACGACGGTGCCACGGTCGGTGAGCTCCAGGTCAGCGGGCCGACGCTGTTCGACGGCTACCTCGGCCGCCGTGACGCGACGGCGGGCGCGATGACGGCGGACGGCTGGTTCCGTACCGGCGACATGGCGGTGGTGGAGCCGGACGGTATGCATCGGATCGTCGGTCGCGCCTCGACCGATCTGATCAAGTCCGGCGGCTATCGCATCGGCGCGGGCGAGGTGGAGAACGCGCTGCTCGACCATCCCGCGGTGCGGGAGGCGGCGGTGCTGGGCGCGCCGCACGAGGACCTCGGCCAGCAGATCGTGGCCTATGTGGTCGCGGACGGGGTGAGCGAACGCGAACTGATTGATTTCGTGGCCGGACATCTGTCCGTTCACAAACGGCCGCGTGCAATCCGCTTTCTTGAGGCACTGCCGCGTAATGCCATGGGCAAGCCGCAGAAGAAGCTACTGCCGCCGCTCTGACCGGAGTTGGCGGGGGGTGGAGAAATCGATTTGGCAGAGGCCAAATATGCTTCTTACGATGCACTAGCCCAACTACCTACCGGCCGGTCAGTGCGTGACGGCCGGGTCGCCCCTACCCGGGTCCCGCTCCAAAGGGTGGCGGTGATTTTTCCTGCCATGGGAGACAACACCGCATGTTTCACCGCATAGGACGCGTAGTCGTCCGCCATCCGATATGGACGATCGTGGCGTGGCTCATAGCCACCGTCGCGGTCGTCGCCACCGCACCGAGCCTGCCGTCCAACAGTGACGAAAGTAGCTTCCTCCCCAAGAGCTACCAGTCCATCCAGGCCACCGAACTCCAGTCGAAGGCGTTCCCCGGCGCCTTCACCCCGTCCGCGATCGTGCTCTACAGCCGTACCGACGGCCAGAAGCTCACGCCCGCGGATCTGAAGGACGCCCAGCGCATCACCGGCGAACTCGGCGCCAAGGGCATCGACCAGGTGCAGAAGGTCATCCCCGGACCTCCGTCCAAGGACGGCAAGTACGACCTGGCGCTGGTCCAGATGGACAGCAAGAACGCCGGCCAGCCCAAGCAGGCCGACGCGGCGAAGACGCTGCGTGCTGATGCCAAGGACCTCGCCAAGGGCACTCACCTGGACGCGAAGCTCGGCGGTTCCGCCGCGCAGGCCCTGGACCAGCAGGACTCCTCCCAGCGGGGACAGGCGCTGGTCGGCATCGGAACCTTCGCGATCATCCTGGTCACCCTGCTGATCATCTTCCGGGCGCCGATCCTGGCGGTGCTGCCGCTGGTGCTGATCGGTCTGGTCTCGGCCGTCGCCAACGGGCTGATCGCCTACGCCACCAAGTTGTTCAACCTCCAGGCCAACAGTTCGATCTCTTCGATCCTGATCGTGGTGCTGTTCGGCGTCGGTACGGACTACTTCCTGTTCCTGATGTTCCGCTATCGGGAACGGCTGCGGGCGGGCGACGAACCGAAGGAGGCGATGATCAACGCGGTCGGCCGGGTCGGCGAGGCCATCGCCTCGGCCGCGGGTGCGGTGGTCATCGCGTTCCTGGCGCTCAGCCTGTCCACCCTGGGCTTCCTCAAGCAGATGGGCCCGGCGCTCGCCATCGCGGTGGCCGCCACGCTCGTCGCGGGTCTCACGCTGATTCCGGCAGTGGTCTCGCTCATCGGACCGAAGGTCTTCTGGCCGTCGAAGTCCTGGCAGAAGGAGCCGGACAACGCCCGGTTCGCGGCGCTCGGCCGCACGGTGCAGCGCCGTCCCGGCGCGGTCGCCGCGGTCTCCGGCGTGATCATGGTCGCGCTGGCGCTCGGCACGTTCGGCTTCAAGGCGACCTTCGACCTGGCCGCGGGCTCGATGCCCAAGACCAAGGAGTCGATGGTCGTCCAGACCGAGATGCAGAACTCGTACTCGGCCGGTGCCGCCGAACCGACCAGCGTCCTGGTGACCAGCACCGACGGCAGGCCGCTGGACAAGGCAGCGCTGCCCGGGTTCGCGCAGAAGCTGCAGGGCGTTGACGGCGTCGCCGACTCCAAGCTCACCGAGGTCAGCAAGGACGGCATGACGGCGAACATCACCGTCACCCTCAAGTACGACGCGGCCAGCGACAAGGCGCTCAGCACCGTCGGCACCGTCCGCGACGTGGCCCACGCTGACGCGCCGTCCGGTACGAAGGCGCTGGTCGGCGGTATGTCGTCGATCTACAAGGACATCAACAGCGCGGTCAACCACGACTACAAGACCGTGTTCCCGGTCGCCGCGGTGCTGATCATGGTGATCCTGGGCCTGCTGCTGCGCAGCGTGGTCGCGCCCTGGTACCTGATGGCCTCGGTCGGCCTCGGCTTCGGTGCCACCCTGGGTGCCACCGTGCTGATCTTCCAGAACGGCGAGGGGCACTCCGGCCTGATGTTCATGCTGCCGGTGATCATGTACCTCTTCGTGGTAGCCATCGGCACGGACTACAACATCCTGATGATCGCCCGGCTCCGCGAGGAGGCCCGTGAGGGCCGCGAGCCGCGCGAGGCGGCGGGCCAGGCCCTGCGCCACGCGGGCCCGACCGTCGCCGCGGCGGGCTTCATCCTGGCGGCGACCTTCGCCACGATGATGCTCGCGGGCAACTCGATGCTGACGGAGATGGGCTTCGCGGTCTCCTTCGGCATCATCGTCGCCGCGTTCGTCATGGCGATGTTCTTCACGCCGAGCCTCACCGCCCTGATCGGGCACGCGGCCTGGTGGCCGGGCCACGCGGACCGGGCGAAGACCACTCCGTCCGTCCCGGGCCACGAGGAGGCCCGGGAGCTGGATCCCTCCGGCCAGGTCTGACCGGTACGGCGGCGGGGCCGGGCGCGCGGTGTGCGCGCCCGGCCCCTTCGCCTTGCCGGGCCCGTCCGGTCGCGTCAGCGGCCGTTCCGCTCGAGCAGGATGTCGCGTTCCCCTCCGGCGAGGAGGTGCGGCAGCGGGATCAACCCCGTGAAGCTGAGCCTGACCAGGATGGCCTGCGCGTGCACGCCGCCCGGCCGGATGTCCGCCCCCTCAGGGCGCGATGCGTTCTGCCAGCGGTGCGGGTAGCCGTCGCAGTCGGCCGGCGAACTGTCGATGCTGTACTGCCGCCGGCCCTGCGCCAGACTCGCCCCGATCACCACCGGGTCGGCCGAGCCGTCAGGGGAGCAGCGATAGGTGCCGGAGAGCGTGACCCATCCGTCACGCGAGAGGTGTCCGACCTGATCGACGGTCACCCCGTTGAACGGCAGGCCGTCGTCGGCCTGCGCGGACACGGACCCGACCGCGGCCACCATGGCGACGGCCGCGGCGAGACTGAGAGCGGGAAGGATGCGCATACAGCAGGGGTAACAGGTCGTCGAGCGGAAAGGCGTGATTATCACTCCTTCGCCGCGTCCGGCCTGTTGGTCCAAGCGTGCGGGATGGCGGTATTGCCCATCCGCCAGGCGGTATTGGCCACCCGTCAGGCCGGCACCTCGGTCGGCCAATCGGCCTTAGGGGAAACCGAGTTGATTGATACACCCGACATCGGGATCAACACGCAGGGGGTTCGCAAGACCGGCGGATACGTCGGGACTCTCGCGGACGCCGCGAGCAAGCACCTGGCCCATGCGCTGGACGCCGCGAGCAAGCACCTGGCCCATGCGCCGGATGCCGGCTACGCCGTGGGCGACGACCAGTGGGGTCGGCAGTCGGGGACATCGCTGAACGCCTGTGCCAGAGCGTGGGAGGACCACATGGTCGACCTCGCCAACCGGCTGGCGCAAGGGGCGCAGGACGTCGCCAACGCGGCCAACGCCTACGACGTCGTTGACGTGGCGGCCGAACGTCGAATGCGACTGGCTCTGGGTGACCTGGGGAAGGGCTGACGGTGGTTGATTTCACGAGCCTCCTGGTGGCGGGTGGGTTCGGTCTCCTCCCCGTCTTCGTGGAACTGTTCCTGGCCTGGGACGTCGGCGATTCCGACCCGTCGGGGAACGGAGACTGCGGCGGCTTCGCCGTCATCCACGGCGTCCTGGCGCTGCTGACATAGCGAGCACGAGCCGCCGGGGCGGCGCCGGTGCGTTCGGCCGCCTCGTGCGACACCCGTGGTCGTTGCGGCGGTCGTGCCGGTGATTCGGGGTTCCCGCTGGATACCCTCGCTGGGTTGCTCGGCGAGGGAGGCCGTACTCACGGGGGTGCGGCGGCCCCTGGTCGGTGCACCCCTCGTGGCGGGTCTGTGTGGGCCGGGCGACGTCCACCAGATCGTCTGAACACGAGGAGTGCAGTCATGGCTGAGGTGAAGCTGACCGCCGAACTGCGGACTGACTTCGGTAAGGGCCCTGCCCGCCGGGCCCGTCGGGAGAACAAGATCCCGGGCGTTATCTATGGACACGGCGCCGAGCCGAAACATGTGCTGATCGAGGGCCACGCGCTGATGATGGCGCTGAAGACCCCGAACGTCCTGATCAACCTGGATGTCGCGGGGAAAGGTGAACTGGTCATCCCCAAGGCCGTGCAGCGTGAGCCCATTCGGGGCTTTCTGGTCCATGTGGACCTCCTGGCGGTGAAGAAGGGCGAGAAGGTCACCGTCGAGGTGCCGATCCACACCGCGGGCGAGCTGGCCCCCGGCGGCAACCTCATCGAGCACATCCTGAACACGCTGTCGGTCGAGGCCGAGGCCACCCGGATCCCGGAAGCGGTCACCGTCTCCATCGAGGGCCTGGACGCCGGCCACACCATCCACGCCAAGGACATCCCGCTGCCGCCCGGCACCGCCCTGGCCATCGAGGAGGACGCCCCCGTCCTGCAGATCGTCGCGGCCCAGGCCGAGGTGCCGGCCGAGGAGGAGGCCGCCGAGGAGGAAGCGGAGGGCGAGGCCGCGGAAGCCGCCGAGAGCTGATCCCGGGACGCCGGACATCAGACAGCGGGCGGGGAGGGGCCGGACAGCGACAGCGTGTCCGGCGCCGCCGCCGTGCAGCGTCCAGAGGGCGGGTGGAGAACGGCGAGGGTGGCGGCTGCTCGCGGATGCCCCTGCATGGCTTCATGCAGGGGCATGAAGTGCTGAATGAAGTGTTAATACACACGCGTTAATCTGCGGCTACGGATGTCGTGCGTGGCATCCCGTCCGTACAGTCGGGCGGTTGCGACGGGAACCAGGCCAAGGAGGGCGCGATGGCGGCGCAGGACGGCGGAGCGGCGCGGTTGATGCGGCTGTTCGACGGGCATCGGCTGACGCCCACCCAGCGGCGGATCGCGCACTGCCTGGTGCGACGGGCCGCCGACGCGCCGTTCCTGTCCAGCGTGGAGGTCGCCGAGCTGGCGGGGGTGAGCCAGCCGTCGGTGACCCGGTTCGCGGTGGCGCTGGGCTTCGACGGCTACCCGGCGCTGCGGCGGCATCTGCGGGAGGTCGCTCCAGCGCCGCAGGCCACCGCGGAGACCGACACGGACAACGAGTACCAGCAGGCCGTGCGGGCCGAGATCGAGAACCTGCGGCATCTCGCCGCGCTACTGGCCGACCCGGAGCCCGTCGCGCGGGCCGGGCGGCTGCTGGCCGCGTCCAGGCCGCTGCTGGTACTGGGGTTGCGGGCGGCGGGGGCGCAGGCGCGGGGTTTCGGGTACTTCGCGGCCAAGGTGCACCCGGACGTCCGGCTGCTCGACGAGGGCGGCACCGCGCTCGTCGACCGCATCGACGCGGCCAAGCGCGCGGGCGCGACCGCGCTGCTGTGCTTCGCGTTGCCGCGCCACCCGCGCGAGGTGGTGAACGCCCTGGAGTACGCGAAGGAGGCCGGGCTGACGGTGGTCACCGTCGCCGACAGCTCGTTCGCGCCGGTCGCCAAGCACTCCGACCTGCTGCTGCCCGCGGCCGTCGGCACCGGGCTGGTCTTCGACACGCCGTGCGCGCCGATGATGCTGGGCCGGGTGCTGCTGGAGGCGATGTGCGACAACCTGCCGGAGGCGCAGGCGCGGCTTGAGGAGTTCGATGCCCGGGCCGCGGCGCGCGGGCTCTTCGTCGACTGATGATGTCCGGTTCCTCTCTCACGCCGTTTTGACGTTCGCTGAGTAACCTCCGCCCCGGAAGGTGTCGATTCCGGATGTGCGGAGGACGGTCGTGGGGCGCGGGGCTTATGCGCTGGCTCGGGTCGCGGTGATGGTGCGGGCGGCTGCGCGGTGGTGCTGGTGGCTCGGAGCGTTGGCGGCGGTCACCGGAGCCTTCGTACCGGGATTCACAGGGCGCCGGATCGGGGGACTGAGCGGCGCGGCGCTCTTCGTCATCGGCGCCGGGGCCGGGTATCTCGCCCGCCGCAAGCGGTACGCCGCACTCGCGGGCGCCTCGACACACGCCGCCAAGTCGGCCTTCCTGCAGGACCGGCGGGTCACCGTCGGCCAGTGGCTGCGGCCGCGCGGCTGGAGGCTGCTGCTGGCGTTCGCGGCGGCGTTCGGCACGTCGGCCGTGGCGCCCGCGGCGGGCGGCATGCTGCTGGCCGGGGTCGGCGCCGGGCTGTGGGCGAAGGCGGTCTGGCTCGGCCGCTGGGAGCGGGCCCATGAGGCGCTGCTGTGGGTGCGACCGGAACAGGCGCTGCGTCGTGGCCCGGCGGGCAAGGACGTGCGGGCCTACCTGATGACCGGCCCGGCCGCCGGAGACGCCAGGCCGGGCGGGGCCCGACGGGCGGTCAGGTCAGCGCGCTGAGCGCCTCCGGCTGGGCACCGCCGCTCTCCGCGACGATCTCGTCCAGCGTCTGCGGCGCCCGTACCGTCGCGAACCGCACGCCGCTGCCGTCGCTGACGTACCCGTAAATGCCGGGGCGCGCCAGCGAGTTGTACTGGTAGTGGTTGGAGAAGTAGTACGCACCGGTGTCCAGCAGCGCGACCAGGTCGCCTTCCTCCAGCGGCGGCAGTTCGCGGGCCTCGGCGACGATGTCGCCCGCGAAGCAGCAGGGCCCGGCCACGTCCTGGGCGACCCGTTCGCCGCTCTTGGGGTGGCCCTTGTCGTCCAGCGCGGTGACCCGGATCGGCCATGCGCCGGGGGCGTAGACGGTACGGGTGGCGAGCTGCGCGCCCGCGTGGGTGACCGCGATCGGGCGGCCGCCCGCCGTCTTGGTGTACTCCACGCGAGCCAGGATCGTGCCGTGCTTGGCCAGCAGCGAGCGCCCGAACTCGGTGACGATGCCGTAGCGGCCGTCGAACAGACCGGGGACGGTGGCCCGCAGCAGCCGTGCGTACGCGCGATGTGTCGGTGTGGTCACGTCGGAGGCGAAGTTCACCGGCAGTCCGCCCCCGATGTCCAGCGTGTCGATCTGCTGGCGGCCGGTGACCGCGTTGATGCGCTCGGCGAGTTCGTAGGTGACCCGTACGCCCTCGGCCATCAGCTCCAACGGGCAGCCCTGCGAGCCGGTATGGGCGTGCAGCCGGGTCACCCAGGGGCGCCGCGCACAGCTGCGGACCAGCCAGTCGACGGCGCCCGGATCACGCAGCGGCAGGCCGAACTTCGAGCGGTCGGTGGCGGTGCTGGTGGCGGCGATGCTGCCGCCGCCGATCTGCGGATTGACCCGCAGGCCGATGGGGGACGTGGTGCTGGATCCGGCGAGGAGCGCGTCCAGGCGGTCCAGCTCCTGCGGGTTGTCCGCGTTGACGGCGACCCCGAGCGCCAGGGCTTCGCGCAGTTCGGCGGCGGTCTTGGCGGGGGAGTCCAGGACGATGTGGGAAACGGGCACCCCGGCGGCGCGGGCCAGCGCCAGTTCGCCGGGGCTGGCCACCTCGCAGCCGATGCCCTCGGCGTACAGCAGCCGCAGCACGGGGACGAGGGATGCGGCCTTCACTGCGAAGGCGTGGCTGACGGACACCCCGGGCGTGGCGAACGCGGCACGCAGCTCGCGGGCCGACTCCCTGATTCCGGTGGCGTCCAGCAGCCCCACGACGGGCAGGTCGGCGCCGAGCACCCCTTGTGCCACGGCCGCGCGCAGGGCGTGCGCCCGGCGGGTCGCCGGATCAGGCAGGGCGGTGACGCCGTCGAACTCCGCAGATGCCATGGCCCCACTTCACCATCAGCGGCGCCGACAGGCCAGTACTGGCGAATACCGGCGCCGGCACCTGTTGACTGGAAGTATTCACACGGCAAGTATGTGAATGACCCGATCCACATCCGGTCGGGAGACGACGCTGAGGAGGCGACCCGCATGTCCGCAACGCCCGTAGGTGAACCCGGCCCCCGCCCGGTCCGGGCTCCGCGTGGCACCCAGCTCAGTGCCCGCGGCTGGCAGCAGGAGGCCGCGCTGCGGATGCTGCAGAACAACCTCGACCCCGAGGTCGCCGAGCACCCCGACAAGCTGGTCGTCTACGGCGGTACGGGCAAGGCCGCACGCGACTGGCGCTCGTTCGACGCCATGGTCCGCACCCTGCAGGGGCTGAAGCAGGACGAGACGATGCTCGTCCAGTCCGGCCGCCCGGTCGGTGTGATGACCACCCACGAGTGGGCGCCGCGAGTGCTCATCGCCAACTCCAACCTGGTCGGCGACTGGGCGAACTGGGAGGAGTTCCGCCGTCTGGAGGCCCTCGGCCTGACGATGTACGGCCAGATGACCGCCGGGTCCTGGATCTACATCGGCACCCAGGGCATTCTCCAGGGCACCTACGAGACGTTCGCGGCGGTGGCGGCGAAGCGGTTCGGCGGCTCGCTGGCCGGGACGATCACCCTGACCGCCGGGCTCGGCGGCATGGGCGGCGCCCAGCCGCTCGCCGTCACCATGAACGACGGCGTGGCCATCTGCATCGACTGCGACCCGCGCGCCATCGACCGGCGCATCGAGCACCGGTACCTGGATGTGAAGGCCGACTCGCTCGACCACGCCCTGGAACTGGCGACCACCGCACGCGACCAGCGCAAGCCGCTGTCGATCGGCCTGCTCGGCAACGCCGCCGAACTGCTGCCGCGCATGCTGGAGATGGGCGCGCCCATCGACATCGTCACCGACCAGACGAGCGCCCACGACCCGCTGAGCTACCTGCCGCTGGGTGTCGCCTTTGAGGACATGGCCGACTACGCCAAGGAGAAGCCCGCCGACTTCACCCAGCGCGCGCGGGAGTCCATGGCCAAGCACGTCGAGGCGATGGTCGGCTTCCTGGACGCGGGCGCCGAGGTCTTCGACTACGGCAACTCCATCCGCGGCGAGGCCCGACTCGCCGGATATGACCGGGCGTTCGCCTTCCCCGGTTTCGTGCCCGCGTACATCCGGCCGCTGTTCTGCGAGGGCAAGGGCCCGTTCCGGTGGGCGGCGCTGTCCGGTGACCCGAAGGACATCGCGGCCACCGACCGGGCGATCCTCGACCTCTTCCCGGAGAACGAGTCCCTCGCCCGCTGGATCAAGATGGCGGGCGAGCGCGTCCACTTCCAGGGCCTGCCCGCACGCATCTGCTGGCTCGGCTACGGTGAGCGGGACAAGGCCGGTGAGCGCTTCAACGACATGGTGGCGAGCGGTGAGTTGACCGCACCCATCGTCATCGGCCGCGACCACCTCGACTGCGGCTCGGTGGCATCCCCGTACCGCGAGACCGAGGCGATGCTCGACGGCTCCGACGCGATCGCCGACTGGCCGCTGCTCAACGCCATGGTCAACGTGGCCTCCGGCGCCTCCTGGGTCTCCATCCACCACGGCGGTGGCGTGGGCATGGGCCGCTCCATCCACGCGGGCCAGGTCACCGTCGCCGACGGCACCGCGCTCGCGGCGGAGAAGATCCGCCGTGTGCTCACCAACGATCCCGGGATGGGCGTCATCCGGCACGTGGACGCCGGGTACGACCGTGCGGAGGAGATCGCGGCGGAGCGCGACGTACGGGTTCCCATGCGGGAGGGCGCGTGAATCGCGCTGCAAGGTCCGCGGGCAGTCGTTCCGACCGCCCGCGGCCGGCTGGGTTCCACGAGATGTGGAAGGACCTCCTTCCGATCGGGCGGGACGCCCGCAGCGGCGGGTACCGCCGGTTCGCCTGGACCGGCGCCGACGCCGACTGCCGGGCATGGTTCCGGACCCAGGCCGAGGCACGCGGCCTGGAGTACGAGGTGGACCGCAACGGCAACCAGTGGGCGTGGCTCGGCGACCCCAAGGCGGGGGACGCCGTCGTCACCGGCTCGCATCTGGACTCCGTCCCCGACGGCGGCGCGTTCGACGGCCCGCTCGGCGTCGTCTCGTCCTTCGCCGCCGTGGACGAGTTGCGGGCCCGGGGCGCCGGCCCGAGCCGCCCGCTGGCGATCGTCAACTTCGGCGATGAGGAAGGTGCCCGGTTCGGCCTGGCCTGTGTCGGCTCCCGGCTCGCCGCCGGGCAGCTCACCGCCGACCGGGCCGCCGAGCTGCGTGACGCGGACGGCATCAGCCTCCCGCAGGCCATGGAACGCGCCGGATACGACCCCGAGGCCATCGGCCCCGACCCCGAGCGGCTCGCCCGGATCGGCGCGTTCGTGGAACTGCACGTCGAGCAGGGCCGAGCGCTGGACCTCAGTGGGGACCCGGTCGGCGTCGCCTCCGCGATCTGGCCGCACGGCCGCTGGCGCTTCGACTTCCATGGCGAGGCCAACCACGCCGGGACGACCCGGCTTGAGGACCGCCGCGACCCGATGCTGACGTACGCCAACACCGTGCTGGCCGCGCGCAAGAAGGCGCGGCTGGCCGGCGCCCTGGCCACCTTCGGCAAGGTCGCGGTGGAACCCAACGGCGTCAACGCCATCCCCTCCCTGGTCCGCGGCTGGCTGGACTCACGGGCCGCCGACGAGCAGACCCTCGCCGCCGTGGTCGAGGAGATCGAGCGGGCGGCCACCGAGCGCGGCGGGCGGGACGGCGTCGAGGTCCGGGTCACCCGGGAGTCCTTCACCCCGGTGGTGGAGTTCGAGCACGCGTTGCGCGACACGGCCGCCGGGCTGCTGTCGGCCGAAGGCCGCGCCATCCCGGTACTGCCCACCGGGGCGGGACACGACGCGGGTATTTTGTCCGCCTCCGTTCCGACCGCCATGCTGTTCGTACGGAACCCCACCGGGGTCTCGCACTCTCCGGCCGAGCACGCCGCCGAGGACGACTGCCTCGCCGGAGTGCTCGCGCTCGCCGACGTACTGGAGGGCCTGGCGTGTCGCTGACACCGCAGACCTACTGGGCGGAACACGCCTGGATCGACGGCCGCGTCGAGAGCGACGTGGTGATCGAATCCGCCCCGGACGGCCGGATCGCGGCCGTCCGGACATCGGTCGAGGTCCCGCCCGCGGGCTCGGTGGGCCTGCGCGGGCTCACCCTGCCGGGCCTGGCCAACGCGCACTCGCACGCCTTCCACCGCGCCCTGCGCGGCACGGTCCAGGCCGATCACGGCGCCGGAGCGGCACCGGGGAGGCAGGGCCAGGCGACCGCCGGGGACGGCCAGCGGGCGCCGGACTCGTTCTGGACCTGGCGCGAGGTGATGTACGCCGTCGCCCAGAACCTCACCCCCGAGCGGTACTTCGACCTCGCCCGCGTCGTCTACGCGGAGATGGCGCTGGCCGGGATCACCTGCGTCGGCGAGTTCCACTACGTCCACCACCAGCCCGACGGGACCCCCTACGGCGAGCCGAACGCCATGGGCGACGCGCTGATCGCCGCCGCGGCGGAAGCCGGAATCCGGATCACCCTCCTCGACACCTGCTATCTGTCCTCCGGTTTCGGCGCTGCCCCGGCCGCCCGCCAACTCCGCTTCAGCGACGGCGACGCGGACGCCTGGGCGGCGCGCGCCTCCGCGATCAAGGCGGACGGCGAGCACGCCCGGGTCGGAGCGGCCATCCACTCGGTGCGGGCGGTGCCCGCCGGGCAACTGGCCACCGTCGTGCGCTGGGCCGACGAACGGCATGCACCGCTGCACGTCCATCTCTCCGAGCAGACCGCGGAGAACGAAGCCTGCCTCCAGGCCCACGGCCGCACGCCCACCCAACTGCTCGCCGACCACGGCGCACTCGGCCCGCGCACCACCGCCGTACACGCAACCCACCTCACGGAACAGGACATCCGCCTCCTCGGGGGCGCCGCGGCGACCGTCTGCATGTGCCCCACCACCGAGCGGGACCTCGCGGACGGCATCGGTCCAGCCGTGCAACTCCAGGACGCCGGCAGCCCGTTGAGCCTCGGCAGCGACAGCCACGCGGTCATCGACCTGCTCGAAGAGGCCCGCGCGATGGAACTGGACGAGCGGCTGCGCACCGGCAAGCGCGGGCACTGGACGGCGGCCCAACTCCTGCGTGCCGCGACCGAGGACGGACATGCGTGCCTCGGCTGGTCCGACGCGGGCCGCATCGAGCCCGGCTACCTCGCCGACTTCACCACGATCGCGCTGGACTCGATCCGTACCGCGGGCACCCCGCCGCGCCTGGGCCCCGAGACGGCCGTATTCGCCGCCTCCAACGCGGACGTACGCCACACCGTGGTCGCGGGTCGGCACGTGGTACGCGAGGGACACCACCAACTGGTCCAGCACGCGCCCGGAGCGATGGCCGAGGCCATCGCCGCCGTGCGCACCCCATGACCCCGCAGCTGAAGGACACCACCGCACCGATGGCGACCGCGATCACCAACATCAGCAGCCTCGTCACCAACAACCCCTCCCTCGGCCGGGGCCCACTGGGCCTCATCGACGACGCGGCCGTCGTCATCGACGGCGACCGCATCGCCTGGGTCGGCACTACAAGCAAAGCACCCGCCACTGACAGTCACATCGACGCCGGCGGCAGGGCGGTGCTCCCGGGCTTCGTGGACTCCCACTCCCACCTGGTCTTCGCGGGCGACCGCACCGCCGAGTTCAACGCCCGCATGGAGGGCCGCGCCTACTCGGCGGGCGGCATCCGCACCACCGTCGCCGCCACCCGCGCCGCCTCCGACGCCGAACTCGAGGCCACCGTGGCCCGCTATGTGGCCGAGGCACTGCGCCAGGGCACGACCACCATGGAGACCAAGTCCGGCTACGGGCTCACCGTCGAGGACGAGGCGCGCGCACTGCGCATAGCGGCCCGCCACACCGACGAAGTGACGTTCCTCGGCGCGCACATCGTCGCTCCGGAGTACGCCGACGATCCGGCCGGATACGTGGACCTGGTGACCGGTCCGATGCTGGACGCGTGCGCACCGCACGCCCGGTGGGTCGATGTCTTCTGCGAGCGCGGCGCCTTCGACGGCGACCAGGCCCGTACGATCCTGACCGCCGGAGCCGCCCGCGGCCTGACGCCGCGCGTCCACGCCAACCAACTCGGTCCCGGGCCCGGCGTCCAGCTCGCCGTGGAGCTCGGTGCCGCCTCCGCAGACCACTGCACGCACCTCACCGACGCCGATGTCGACGCGCTCGCCAGCGGCGACACCGTCGCCACCCTGCTACCCGGTGCCGAGTTCTCCACCCGGGCCCGGTACCCCGACGCACGGCGGCTGTTGGACGCCGGGGCCACCGTCGCGCTGTCCACCGACTGCAACCCGGGTTCTTCCTTCACCAGCTCCATGCCGTTCTGCATCGCCCTGGCGGTACGGGACATGGGCATGACGCCCGACGAGGCGGTGTACGCGGCCACCGCGGGCGGCGCCCGGGCGCTGCGCCGCACGGACGTCGGCCGGGTCGCCGAGGGTGCCCGGGCCGACCTGCTACTCCTCGACGCGCCCTCGCATGTGCATCTGGCCTACCGGCCGGGTGTTCCCCTGGCCTCGGCCGTGTGGCGCGCGGGTGTGAAGGTGGCGTAGGGCCTTCCTGCCTACGCCACTGGCGTGTTGACGGGTTGTGGCTGTTGTACGACCGCCGGGTCGCACAAGCCACCGCACCGACGCAGCGGCCCGGCGGTGCCGAACGCACCGCCGGGCCGCTGGAGAATCCGCCGGAAGGGCCCCGCTCACTCCTCCACGAGCAGCCCGCGCCGCAGCCGGGACAGCGTGCGCGTCAGCAGTCGTGAGACGTGCATCTGCGAGATGCCGAGTTCCTCGCCGATCTCGGACTGGGTCAGATTGCCGACGAAGCGCAGCGAGAGGATCTTCCGGTCCCGTGCCGACAGCTCCGCGATCAGCGGTTTGAGGGACTCCACGTACTCGATGCCCTCCAGGCCGTGGTCCTCGTAGCCGATCCGGTCCGCCAGCGCGCCCTCGGAGTCGTCCTCCTCCGGCTGGGCGTCCAGCGAGCTCGCGGTGTAGGCGTTGCTCGCGGCCATGCCCTCGACGACCTCGTTCTCACTGAGCCCGAGCCGGTCCGCCAGCTCGGTCACGGTGGGGGAGCGGTCCAGGTTCTGGGCGAGCTCGTCACCGGCCTTGGCCAGGTCGAGCCGCAGCTCCTGAAGCCGTCGCGGTACCCGTACCGACCAGCTGGTGTCGCGGAAGAACCGCTTGATCTCGCCGATGATCGTCGGCATCGCGAATGTGGGGAACTCCACGCCGCGGCTGAGCTCGAAGCGGTCGATCGCCTTGATCAGTCCGATCGTGCCGACCTGGACGATGTCCTCCATCGGCTCGCTGCGGGAGCGGAAGCGGGAGGCCGCGAACTTCACCAGGGCGAGATTCAGCTCCACCAGGGTGTTGCGGACGTACGCGTGCTCGTGGGTGCCTTCCTCAAGCGTCTCCAGGCGCTGGAAGAGCGTCTTGGACAGGGCCCTCGCATCCAGCGGCGCCACCTCGTCGAACGGCGGGATCACCGGCAGATCGGCGAGTCCCTCCAGGTCGCCGAGCGGTCCTGTCGACGCCTCTGGCGCCTCCAAGCGTCCGGTCTCCGGCTCCGCAGCGGATCCGGTGTCCGTCTCCTGAAGCGTCTGTGCGTCGAGCTGGGGTGCCATGATCTCCTCCCTCGGGCAGGCGTCAGAGGTTGCCGCTGCCATTCGCTGGCGTACTGCTGTGCGGCGCCTCCCACCGGCCGTGTACGGACATCTCCTTTCCAGCCCTACCCGTTTTCGCGCCCGGGTTGCAAGTTTCCGGTGAAGTCATGATGGAGCTGTTGCGACTGCGGGAAGGTACCCTGCGTGGCCTCCACATCGACTACCGTCCGGTTGTCGGACGGCGTAAGGTTCGAGGGCGCAGTCACCAGGCAACCAGGAGGAACGCGCATGGACCGCGGGATGGTCGGGACCGCCGGCCGAGACCGTCTCAGTGTCGCTGTGCAGCGGCGCGGGCACTGTGCGATCTTCACCCCCGCCGGTGAGCTGGATCACCACACCGCCGAGCTGCTGCGGGAGCCGATGGAGAGCAGCGTCGACGAGGGCTGCAACAAGCTCGTCGTGGACTGTTCGCGGCTTGAGTTCTGCGATTCCACAGGCCTGAACGTGCTGCTCGGGGCCCGGCTGAGGGCCGAGGCCGCCGGGGGCGGGGTGCACCTCGCCGGACTTCTCCCTGTGGTGGCACGGGTGTTCGAGATCACCGGTGCTGAAGCTGTTTTCACTGTCCATGACACTCTCGCCGACGCGCTGAACGAGTGATGTGAAGCCGTGGCGGGCGCCCGTCGGCTGCGGGCGACCATCGCCACACCGGCTCGCGAGAATCTGTGGGTGTTGCCCGGGTTCCGTCGGGCAGGAGACTCCTCGAACTGTCGGACATCGGTGAGGTGAAGCGCTGATGAGCACCACCCGGCCCTTTGCGCCGGACGATCGTGATCGTAATCACGGTGACGTCCGCGACTCAGACGTGCCCGCGGCGGGCACGCCGGGCTACCAGGTGCGCCGTGTCACGCTCGCCGATGCCAGTGGCGTCGTTCCGCTCGCCCGCGACTTCACCCGTCAGGCGCTGCACGACTGGGGCTGGCTGCCCGCCGCCACCGATGACCGGCGGGCGAGCGCGGAGGACATCCTGCTGGTGGTGTCCGAGCTGGTCACCAATGCCTGCCTGCACGGCGGCGGTCCCCAGGAGCTACGGCTGCACGCCGCCCCCAAGCTGCTACGGCTTGAGGTCTCCGACGGCGGTTCCGGCGACCCCGCCCCCCGCAGCCCGCACCGGGCGGGGCGTCCCGGGGGGCACGGCATGTTCATAGTGCAGCGGCTCTGCCTGGACTGGGGCGTGATGCGGGACCCGGTCAGCCCCGGGAAAACCGTTTGGGCGGAGGTCGCCTGGCCCGGATGAGCCAACGCGCGGCGCCCGGGCAGGCCCTCCGCGCCGTCCGGGGCACCGCGTGCAGCGTCGGTCCGCCTGCCGTGCTCACATCAGAGATGACCAGGGCCCGGTCGGCCTCGACCCGGGTCATACAGACGAACGGCGGCACGATCGGCGGGACCGGCAGCTGATCGGGTGTGAACGTCAGGCACAGCACCCCTTCGAGGCAGCCGCTGAACCGGGTCAGGTAGAGCGTCCCATCGCCGGTGAGGTCCAACTGGTCGGCGCCGGGCGCCAGTTCCGGCCCGCCGCGCGGGTCCGCAGCCGGTGGTCGGTCAACGAGGGCCGTGCGCATCCGCAGCACCATCGCCTTCCGCGGACCCGCCGCGGTGAGCACCTCGGTGACCCCGGCGATGATGAAGCCGTCCGGTGCGAACCGCGTCGCGGTCACCATAGGCGGCGTGTTCTGCGCCGGAGCGCCCGCGTAGCGGGGCGGCTCCGGTGCGGTACCGGGCACGGGCGCGGGTACCGCCCCGGCGGTGGATGACCCTTGCCGTCGGTGGAGTGGTCGGTCTGGACGAAGCCGGCAAGCCCCTTGCTGATCAGCTTTCCCGAGGAGACCTGGAAGCCGGTGCCGGAGACCGCGAATGAGGCGGCGATCACGCCCTGGGCCATTCGGGCGGCGAGCGCGCCGACCGCGCCGACCGCGGGCAACGTGACAACCACCGCCTTCTTCCAGGCCGTTCTGCCTTCCGGCATGGTGCGCCGTGCGGTGCCCAGGCGGTTCCTCCGTCGCGTCGGAAGACCCTCTGCCATACTGCGGATGACCCGCGGCAGTTGGAGAGTGGGGCGGAATTTGAATAATAGTCAACGCTCTGGGCAGCGGTCGCCGGCGACCGCCCGGGACACCGAGCGGTCTCGGGCCCGGCGGGCCGAACTCATCGCGATCGGCCGCAAGTTGTTCGCGGACACCTCGTACGACGCGCTGTCCATGGACGACATCGCCCGTCACGCCGACGTGGCCAAGGGACTGATCTACTACTACTTCAAGAACAAGCGCGGCTACTACCTGGCGATCATCGAGGAGTCGGTCGCCGAACTCGTCGTCAGGTCGGACAGCGACACCGGCCTGCCCCCGGCCGAGCGGGTGCGCCGCACCATCGACGGCTATCTGCGCTACGCCCAGCACCACCAGGCCGCGTACCGCACCATCATCACCGGCGGCGTCGGCTTCGACACCGAGGTGCACGCCATCCGCGACGGGGTGCGCGAGGCGATCCTGACCACGATCGCGCACGGGGCATGGGGCCGTGGCGAGATCCAGCTGGTGACCCGGATGGCGCTGATCGGCTGGATGTCGGCGGTGGAGGGCGTCACCCTCGACTGGCTCGCCCACCAGGAGCTGCCGCGGGAGACGGTTCAGGCGCTCCTGGTGCGGATGCTGGGGGACGCGCTGCGCGCGATCGAGCACTTCGGGCCCAGCTGTCCGGCGCCGGTGCCCGGCAGCTGATGCCGGGGCTCCTCGCGGTGGCGGCCGCCTCGCCGCGTACTCCGGATTCCGGTGCTGTCCTTGCACCTTGTCTTCCCTCGGCAAGGGTCCCGGCGTACGGTCGAGGCCCAAATCTGATGTGCCGTCAGTAACTTTCCGGCCGAAGGGAGATTGGCGGTGTCGTACTCCACGCGCAGGACGACGGCCCGGGGCGGAGCGCTCGTCCTGGCCGGGACGGTGATGGCGGGGGTGGCGTTGAGCACCGCCCCGACCGCGTACGCCACGACGGTTCCCGTCGACTACCAGTGCAAGACCCCGATCGGCGACAAGGGCGCCGTCTCGCCCATCGACATCAAGGCCGACCAGAGCGGCTCGGACTACAAGCTCACCATGTCCTTCCAGAAGGGTGTCTCGTCCAGCCCCATCGAACTCGGAAAGGGCGCGATGAACCCCAGCGCCGTCATCAGGGTCGGCGGTGCCGACTCCGGGACGGTCAATGTGTCGGGCCCGCCGAACGACGCGCCGATCCCCGCCAACACCCCCATAAAGATCAGTGACTTGACGGGTACGTACACCCCGCACGCCAGTGGCAAGGTCACCTTCACCGCGGGCACCCTCACCATCAAGGCGCTCGGCACCACCACGACGTGTACGGCGAGCAACAACCCCGGTCCCTCGCTCACCCTGGACGTCAGCGCGGCGGGCGGGTCCGGGGGCTCGGGCGGCTCCAGCTCCGCCTCCGGTTCCGGTTCCAGTTCCTCGTCCGGCTCCGGCGGCCAGCTCCCGCAGACCGGTCCGGCCGACTCCGCGATCGCGTTGGGCACCTTCGGCGGCACGGTGCTGCTGCTCGGCGCGGGCGGCGTGCTGTGGCTGACCCGGAGGAACCAGACGCGCTAGGCCCTGTCCGCCGGACGGGCTCTGGCGCGCGGCAGCGGAAGGAGTGCGGCTCATGGCGTCCGTCAAGGCGTCGCTCGTGTCCTCGGTCGTGTCGTCGCCCAGGTCGTCGGGAGCGCGGGCCACCGGCGCCGTCATCGCGGTGCTGCTGGTGTGCGCCGCCCTCGGCGGGTGGACCGCGGCGCCCGCCGGTGACCGCCCGTACTTCTACCTGGAAAGCGGTCCCGGCACGGTGCTGCGGGACACCGTCTCGGTGGCCAACACCTCAGGCAGGCCCGAGCGGTTCACGCTCTACGGCGTCGACGGACACCTCACCGCCAAGGGATCCCTCGCGGTCCGCAGCGCCGCCGACAGCAAGGACTCCGGCACCTGGACGCGCTTCGCCTCGTCCTCGGTGAACGTTCCGGCCAGGACCCGCGCCGACGTTCCGTTCACCGTCACGGTGCCCGGCACGGCGCCGCCCGGTGACCATCCGGCCGCCATCGTCGTCGAGGACAGCGCGGGGCAGCGGGCCACCGTGCCGGTCCATCTGCGGGTCACCGGACCCGCCCTGGCCGCGCTCGGCGTCGAGGACCTGGCGGTGGTACGGACCGTGCACGGCACCGAGATCCGCTACGTCCTGGTCAACCGCGGCAACACCCCGCTGACCCCGAGCGCCGCCGTACGGGCGGACGGTCTGTTCGGAACGTCACTGCGCCGCCCGGCGCGCCGGCTGGCGGTGCTGCCGCCCGGCCAGCGGGCCCGGATCGCCGAGCGATGGCCGCACCCCCCGGCGCTGGACCGCGTACGGATGCGGGTGACGGCCACGGCGGACGGCCGTACGACGGCCGTCGGTACCGCTTCCTACACCGCCGTGCCCTGGGCGCTGGTCGGCGGGGTGTGCGCGGGCGGCGGATGCGTCGCCGTGCCGTTGCTCGTACGACGCCGTAGCCGCGCGCCGGACCGATCCGAGGACGGCGGGCAACCCGGCGACAGCGCCCGGGAACTGGCGGGAGCGACGACATGACACGGCGAAACCGGTGCGCGGCAGCCGTCCTCGCACTGCTGCTGCCCCTCCTCGTACTGGCCGCGCCCGGCCCGGCGACCGCTGCCGGGGCGTCCGTCCGGCTGTCCGCCCAACAGGCGGGCGCGGGCGGCTCGATCACCGTGACCGGGTCGGGCTGGCGCCCGAACACCCTGCTGACGATGCTGATCTGCGGCCAGAACGCCATCGGGGGCACCAACTCCTGTGCCAATGCCACCGGGCGGGCGGTCACCACCGACGCGTCCGGCGCGTTCAGCAGACGACTGCCGGTCGCCGAGCCGCCCAAGCCGTGCCCGTGCGTGGTGCATGTCGCGACCGTCATGGGCGATCCGGTCATCGTGGACGCCGCGTTCAGCGTGGCCGGGCACCCGGTGGCGCCGCTGCCGTCGGACATCGGTGGCGGGCGGCTCGCCGCGCTCGGCGCCCGTCTCGACGGCAGCAGCGGTCTGCTGACCTGGTTCGGTGCGCCCGCTCAGCGCCAACTCGTGGTCACCGTGGGCAACATGGGCTCTGACCGGGCGAAGGACCCGATCTTCAAGGTGGGCGTCTCACACGGTGTCTACGCGCCGCGGTGGCAGGACCAGCAGTGGCGGGGCACCGTGGAACCCGGTGCGAGGGCGCAGGTCAGCCTGCCGGTCGAGCTGGCGTCCGGGGCGCACGGTGACTACCGGGTGACGCTGCAGTACGGCGACAAGGTGCTGGTCGAGCAGCCGTGGAGCGTCTCACGTCCGTGGGGCGTGACCCTCTTCTGGATCCTGCTGTTCATCGTCGTTCCGGCCGCGGTCTTCCGGATCGGCATGGCGATCGTCGACCGTCTGCGCCCACCGGCGGCCACCCGGCGCCACAGCCTGGCCCACGCCCGTATCCGGGTCCGCACCCGCACTCCCGCCCACCGGAGCACCACCCCGGCCCCTGCCACCTCGCACCGCTCCGGAAGCCTGCCGTGGTTCACCCCGGACACCCGTCCGGCGGACCGCCGCACACCCTCCGCACCGTCGACCGATGACCACCCCACTGCGAAGGGAAGCACGTGACACGTACCCGAACGCGACCACCCACGAGCCGGACCGCCAGCGCGGTCGGAGTCGCGCTGCTACTCGGCGGGGCATCCCTGGTCTGGGCCGCGGGACCGGCCCATGCCGCCGAGTCGGACTTCGCCACCCAGTGCGTCCCACCGCCGATCTCCGGCCTGCCGCCCGTCAAGGGCACCACGAAGGCCGACATCACCGCCCCGGCCACCGCGACCGTGGGCGACGAGATCACGGTGGTCTGGAAGACCGTCCAGGCGGCGTCCAACAACCCCGGCATCATCGACCTCGGCAAGGACACCGTGCAGCCGAGCGGGAACCTGGCGGTCGGTGGCGCGCAGACCGGCACGCTGGCCGTCCAGGGTGCGCGCGTCAACCCGCCGATCCCCAAGAACAGCCCCATGGTGCTGTCCGACATGACCGGCAAGCTGAAGCTCACGACGGCGGGGGATGTGACGCTCACCCCCTCGGACTACGACATCAACGTCAGCCAGCCGATCTCCACCGACACCAAGTGCAAGGCGACCGCCACCGTTCCGCCCGCCGTCACCATCAAGGTGACCGCGGGCGGCGGCAGTTCAGGCGGCACTTCCGGCGGCACCAGCGCAGGCGGTACGAGCGCGGGCGGCACCAGCGCGGGCGGTACGAGCGCAGGCGGCACCAGCGCGGGCGGTACGAGCAGCGGCGGTACGGCCGCGGGCGGCACCAGCAGCGGCGGTACCGGCAGTTCCGGCGGTACGGGCAGCGGGGGCACCAGTGGTGGGGACACCGGTGGCACCAGCGGCGGCTCCGGCGGCGGAACGTCCTTCACCGGCAAGCCCGTTGACGTCGACTACCAGTGCGTGACCCCGATCGGCAACAAGAGCGCGGTCTCCCCGGTGCAGATCAACGCCGAGAAGAGCGGCGGCGACTTCGGCCTGACCGTGCACTTCGGCAAGAGCGTGATGAACAGCCCGGCGGACATCCCCGCCAACTCCGTCAAGCCGTCGATGCAGGTGAAGGTCGGCGGGGCGGACAAGGGCACGGTCCCGGTCGCCGGGCCGACCAACCCACAGCCCATCAAGGCCGGCGACCCCATCACGATCCCGGACCTGAAGGGCACCTACAAGCCGGGCGCCACCGGAAAGTCAACGCTCACCCCGGGCGTCCTGACCGTCAACGCACTCGGCACCACGACCACCTGCTCCCCGGCGAAGGACCCGGGCGTCTCCCTGACCCTCGACACCTCCGCCCAGCAGGGCGGCACCAGCAGCGGCGGAACCTCCACCGGTACCAGCGGTACCAGCGGCGGTACGGGCACGTCCTCCGGCTCGGGCTCCGGCGGCCTCGCCCAGACTGGCGCGAGCGACATCGGCGCGCTGCACGCCCTCGCACTGGTGGCGGGCACCGTCATCCTGCTGGGCGGCGCGATCTTCACCTTCACCCCCTGGCGCAAGCTGCGCCGGTGAAACACCGAGAGGGCCCCGGGACGGATGTCCCGGGGCCCTCTCCACCGCTTGTCAGCGGGGCGTCAGTGCACGTCGCCCATCAGATTGATGATCCGCTTCCGCCAGATCACCACCGCGACACCGGCGAGCACGGCCACCGCGCCCTGGATCGCGAACGACGCCTCGGACAGGAACGCGTTGCCCGCCACCAGCTGGATGATCGCGGCGGTGCAGTCACCCGCCGTCACGGCCAGGAACCACAGACCCATCATCTGGCCCGCGTACTTGGCCGGGGCCAGCTTCGTGGTGACCGACAGACCGACCGGCGAGAGGCACAGCTCCGCGACCGTCTGGACCAGATAGACCATCGCCAGCCACAGCGGGGTGACCTTCGCGCCGCCCGCGGCCGCCGCCTGCGCCAGCATCATCACGCCGAAGGAGGCGCCGATGCCGATCAGACCGTAGGCGAACTTCACCGTGGTGCTCGGGTTGCGGTCCCGCAGCTTGATCCAGAGCATCGCGACGAACGGGGCCAGCGCCATGATGTAGAGCGGGTTCAGCGACTGGAACCAACTGCTGGGGAAGTTGAAGCCGAACAGCTTCGAGGCGGTGTTGTCGCTCGCGAAGACCGTCAGGGTCGAGCCGGACTGGTCGTAGATCATCCAGAACACCGCGGCCGCGATGAAGAACCAGATGTATCCGGTCACCTTCGACTTCTCGTCCGCCGTGATGTCCTTGTCACGGCGGATCTTGACGAAGTACCAAGCGGGCAGCGCCAGTCCGGCCAGCGACAGCGGCCACAGCGCCCAGTTGATGGTGAACGAGCCGGTGGCGACGACGATGGCGTAGAAGACCACCGCGGCGCCGGACCACAGGCTGGCCTTCTTCAGCAGCGCGGTGCGCTCCTCGGCCCGCAGCGGGGCCGGAACGACGCTGCTCTCCTCCGCCAGATGGCGGGTGCCCAGCAGGAACTGGCCGAGACCCAGCGCCATGCCGACACCGGCGAGCGCGAAGCCCAGGTGCCAGTTGACGCTCTGCCCGACCGTGCCGATGACCAGCGGCGCGGCGAAGGCACCGAGGTTGATGCCCATGTAGAAGATCGTGAACGCACCGTCCCGGCGCGGGTCGTTCCGGTCCGGGTAGAGGTGGCCGACCATCGTGGAGATGTTGGCCTTCAGCAGACCGGAGCCGACCGCGATGAAGACCAGGCCGACGAAGAACGAGGCCTCGAACGGCACGGCCAGCAGGAAGTGGCCGATCATGATGATCGTGCCGGCCACGGCCACCGTCTTGCGGGGACCCCACAGACGGTCGGCGATCCAGCCGCCCGGCATGGCGAGCAGGTACACCGTCGCGTTGTAGACGGAGTAGATGGCCGCGCCCGTGGCGGCCGCGAAGGCGAGACCGCCCTTGGAAGCGGGGGCGACCAGATAGAGCACGAGCAGCGCGCGCATGCCGTAGAAGCTGAACCGCTCCCACATCTCGGTCATGAAGAGAGTGGCCAGGCCGCGGGGGTGGCCGAAGAAGGTCTTGCCGCCGTTCGCAGGGGTTGCCTGCGCCGCGGCGTCCTTCGTCAGGCTGGACGCCATGGTCGTTCCTTGGGTGCTCAGAGTGTGCGCTGGGGGGAACGCACACCCGGTGGGGGAGGCCGGCACCGGCGCGCACCGCCCGCCCCCAACGCCCAGGGGGTTCGCTCCCTTGTCAGGGGGAGCGACAGAGCAGTCGCACACCGGGATCCACGCCCGCGCGCTTGCGTCGCGGGCCCGGCCGACAGGTCATTCACTGTTGTCGAGGCTGGAGGTAGGCCAACCCCGCACAGAAAGAGACTCTTGGCGCGTCGTTCGGCCGAGAGTCTCTTGGTCGTGCTAACGGACGTTCGCCCCAAGGTAGGTCAAGAGGCGCGGCCAATGCACCGACTTGAGATATTCGTCACAGGGGCGCGAGGAGTCGCGCGATCCACCTCCCGGCGCTCCGAGCCCCGTCGACGATCCGGTGGGCGTCCGCCCGCGCGCCCCTGTGGCCAGCTACGCGGACTACCATCAGCCCATGACCCGCGTACTGCTCGCCGAGGACGATGCTTCGATCTCGGAACCGCTCGCTCGCGCGCTGCGCCGCGAAGGCTACGAGGTCGAGGTGCGCGAAGACGGACCCACGGCACTCGACGCCGGACTGCAGGGCGCCGTGGACCTGCTCGTTCTGGATCTCGGCCTGCCTGGCATGGACGGCCTGGAGGTGTGCCGACGGCTGCGCACCGAGGGCCATGGCTTCCCGGTGCTGGTGCTCACCGCCCGCGCCGACGAGGTGGACACGGTGGTCGGCCTGGACGCCGGTGCCGACGACTACGTGACCAAGCCGTTCCGGCTCGCCGAGCTGCTCGCCCGGGTGCGGGCACTGCTGCGGCGCGGTAGCGCCGAGGCCCAGCCCACCACCCAGGGCGTGCGGATCGACGTCGAGTCGCACCGCGCCTGGATCGGCGACGACGAACTCTCCCTCACCGCCAAGGAGTTCGACCTGCTGCGCGTACTGGTACGGGACGCGGGCCGGGTCGTCACCCGTGACCAGCTGATGCGCGAGGTCTGGGACACCACCTGGTGGTCCTCGACCAAGACGCTCGACATGCACATCTCCTGGCTGCGCAAGAAGCTCGGCGACGATGCCGCCAATCCGCGCTACATCTCCACCGTCCGGGGCGTCGGCTTCCGTTTCGAGAAGAACTAGAAGAACGAGAAGTGTCTGAGCTCCTATGCGCCGCCGTCTGATCAACTCCACGCTCGCCGTGGTCCTTGTGGTGATCGCCGTCTTCGGGATCTCGCTGGTCATCGTGGAGAGCCGGACGATTGAGAGCAGCGCCAAGGAGAGCGTGCAGTCCGACGCCGTCCAGCTGATCGGCGTCGTGGAGAACCGCATCGCCGCAGGTGAGAAGGTGTCTCCGCCCGCCCTCACCCGGCAGATCAATTCCCAGCGGTATGCGGTGATCCGGATTCCGGGCCAGGGGCCGATCACGTTGGGCACCCCGCCTGAGGGCGAGGTCATCCAGTCCCTGCAGACCGGGGTGCACGGTGAGTCCGTGCTGGTGCAGGAGTCCCGTTCGGTGATCAGCCAGGAGATCGGCAGGACCCTGCTGGTCATCCTGGCGGTGGCGCTGCTGGCCATCGCCGCCGCCGTGGTGCTGGCCGTACAGCAGGCCAGAAGGCTGGCCTCGCCGCTGATCGACCTGGCCGGGACCGCCGAGCGGCTGGGCTCCGGCGACCCCCGCCCGCGCCACCGCAGGTACGGGGTGCCGGAGCTGGACCGGGTCGCCGATGTGCTGGACGCCAGCGCCGAGCGGATCGCCAAGATGCTCACCGCCGAGCGACGGCTGGCCGCCGACGCCTCCCACCAGCTCCGTACGCCGCTGACCGCGCTGTCGATGCGCCTTGAGGAGATCATCGCCACCGACGACCACGACACGGTCAAGGAGGAGGCGACCATCGCGCTCGGTCAGGTCGAACGGCTCACCGACGTGGTGCAGCGGCTGCTGACGAACTCCCGCGACCCGCGGACCGGCTCCGCGGTCGCCTTCGACCTCGACGAGGTGATCAAGCAGCAGCTTGAGGAGTGGCGCCCGGCCTACCGAGGCGAGGGCCGCAGCATCTCCCGCTCCGGCACGCGGGGGCTACGGGCCGTCGGCACCCCGGGGGCGGTCGCCCAGGTGCTGGCCACGCTGATCGAGAACGCGTTGATGCACGGTGCGGGCTCGGTGGTCATCCACACCCGGGTCACCGGCAACCAGGCCGTCGCCGAGGTCACCGACGAGGGCCAGGGCGTCCCGCCCGACCTCGGCTCCCGGGTCTTCGAGCGGACGGTCAGCGGTCGCAACTCGACCGGCCTGGGCCTCGCCGTCGCCCGTGACCTGGCGGAGGCCGACGGCGGCCGTCTGGAGCTGTTGCAGCAGCGCCCGCCGGTTTTCGCCCTGTTCCTCGCCCGCGAGGCGGTCGAGAACGACGGGAGGGGCCCGGCCCGCGGGCACGGTGGGTCCGCCGAGGGCGCCGTGGCCGGTGCGGAAACGCCGAAGGGCCCCGAAGAGGGCCCTCCTGTTCGCTGAGTTGTGCGCGGGGTGACTACTTGCCTGCCGCGTTGACCCGCGCCTGCTGCTCCGCGTCGCTGAGGATCGCCTCCGCCTGCTCGACGGCCTGGGCGGGCAGCGAGCGGAAGACCCAGGTGCGGTAGGACCAGAAGCGGAAGAGCGTGGCGACGCCGATGCCGGTGAACTTCCAGAAGTTGTTGGCCAGCGGGCCGTCCCAGCCCATGCCGTAGGTGGCGCCGTACAGCACGCCGTTCTCGATCACCAGGCCGATCGCGCTGAAGAACGTGAACAGGCCCAGCTCCTTGCCGCGCCCGCTCTTGTCCGCGTTCCGGTAGGTGAAGTAGCGGAAGCCGACGTAGTTGAAGGCGATGGCGACGATGGTCGCGACGACGCTGGCCCGCACGGTCTGCAGGTTGGTAGCGCTGCGTAGCAGGTTGAACACCACGAGGTTGACGCCGATGCCGGCGATGCCAACGAGGCCGAACTTCGCGATCTCGCGGTAGAGGAGCCTCAATCGAGTGTTCAGCGCGCTCAGTCGACTCATGATGTCGCTAGACCCTGTCTGTCGGTGTCCGTCGGTTGCCGGTTCCGGTGTACCGGTGCCGGTTCATTGGGCTGTTCGGCTGCTCCCCCGCTGCATCATGCTAACCATCAAGGGTGAACGGCCGCCTCCCGTAGAGGTGTAACCGACCCTGCTCAAGGGTAGGGACCTGCCAAATTGTGCCCAAGTGCCGGTAAAGGCAGTCCTCCCGTGAGTAGGACGAACCGCTGGTCGCCGGGGTTCGGCGCGGGCGTCTTAAATTCGTCTTACATTCTTGTGATCATCGCATGCCCGGGCGCGTCCGGCTGGGATGCGCGCCGGTGTCTGGTCGACGGTGACGTGTTAGACGACCGTGTGGGTGCGGTGCGCGTCGCCGGGCGGGCCGTGCGTGAACCGGTCCACCAGCTTGCGGAGTGGTTCCGTGCATGCACACGCAACGCGCGTAGATTCGTCCGGAGTGTCCTGGCCTATACCCTGGCCTGGTGACATTCCCCGTAGTCGGCATGGTCGGGGGCGGACAACTCGCCCGTATGACGCACGAGGCGGGCATCCCGCTCGGCGTTCGTTTCAAGCTCCTCAGCGACACCGCGCAGGACTCCGCGGCGCAGGTGGTCCAGGACGTGATGATCGGTGACTACCGGGACCTGGAGACACTGCGGGAGTTCGCCAAGGGATGCGATGTGATCACCTTTGATCACGAGCATGTACCGACCGAACACCTGCGGGCTCTGGAGGCCGAGGGCGTGGTGATCCGCCCGGGGGCCGACGCGTTGGTGCGTGCCCAGGACAAGGGAGTGATGCGAGCCACCCTGGACGGCATCGCTGTGCCGTGCCCGCGGCACCGGATCGTCTCCGACCCAGCGGATGTGGCGGCCTTCGCGGCCGAGGGGTCCGGTTTCCCGGTCGTGTTGAAGACCGTGCGCGGTGGATACGACGGCAAGGGTGTTTGGATCGTCCGCAGCGCGGAAGAGGCGAGTGAGCCCTTCAAGGCCGGTGTGCCGGTGCTCGCCGAGGAGAAGGTCGACTTCGTACGGGAGTTGGCCGCCAATGTCGTCCGCTCGCCGCACGGCCAGGCCGTCGCCTACCCGGTCGTCGAGTCGATCCAGGTCGACGGCGTCTGCGACACCGTGATCGCGCCCGCTCCCAACCTGCCGGCGGAGCTGTCCGCGCGGGCGCAGCAGCTCGCGCTCACCATCGCCAGGGAACTGGATGTCGTCGGCCACCTCGCGGTCGAGCTCTTCGAGACCGGCGACGGCCGGATCCTGGTCAACGAGCTCGCGATGCGTCCGCACAACAGCGGCCACTGGACCCAGGACGGCGCCGTCACCTCGCAGTTCGCCAACCACCTTCGGGCCGTGCTCGACCTGCCGCTCGGCGACCCGCGCCCCCGGGCGCGGTGGACCGTGATGACCAACGTGCTCGGCGGCGACTACCCCGACATGTACTTCGCCTATCTGCACTGCATGGCCCGTGATCCCGGCCTCAAGATCCATATGTATGGAAAGGACGTGAAGCCGGGCCGTAAGGTCGGCCATGTCAACACCTACGGCGACGACCTGGCCGACGTCATCGAGCGCGCCCGGCACGCCGCCGACTATCTGCGAGGAACGATCACCGAATGAACTCCCCCCTCGTCGGCATCGTCATGGGGTCCGACTCCGACTGGCCCGTCATGGAAGCCGCCGCCAAGGCCCTCGACGAATTCGAGGTCCCCTACGAGGTCGACGTCGTCTCCGCGCACCGCATGCCGCGCGAGATGGTCGAGTACGGGGAGCAGGCCGCAGGACGCGGGCTCAAGGCGGTCATCGCGGGCGCGGGCGGCGCCGCCCACCTGCCCGGAATGCTCGCCTCGGTCACCCCGCTTCCGGTGATCGGCGTGCCCGTACCGCTGAAGTACCTGGACGGCATGGACTCACTGCTGTCCATCGTGCAGATGCCGGCCGGGGTCCCGGTCGCCACCGTCTCGATCGGCGGCGCGCGCAACGCGGGGCTGCTCGCGGTACGGATGCTGGCCGCGCACGACGCGGAACTCTTCGACCGCGTGCGGCACTTCCAGGAGGACCTCAACCACCAGGCCACCGAGAAGGGCAAGCGGCTGCGCGCGAAGGCCAGCAGCCAGGACGCCTTCGGTTTCGGAAAGTGACCGCCGGGATGGACCCTCTCGCCCGCGCCCGCGAACTGCTCGCCGCGCACCCGGTGGTCGACGGCCACAACGATCTGCCCTGGGCGCTGCGTGAGCAGGTCCGTTACGACCTCGACCGGCTCGACATCGCCACCGACCAACGCGCCTCGCTGCACACCGACATCCCTCGGCTGCGCGCGGGCGGCGTCGGCGCCCAGTTCTGGTCGGTCTACGTACGTACCGACCTCACCGGGGACGACGCGGTCAGCGCGACCCTCGAACAGATCGACGTGGTGCGGCAGTTGACCGAGCGCTACGCCGCGGACCTGCGGCCGGCGTTCACCGCGGACGACATGGAGACCGCGCGGGCCGAGGAGCGGATCGCCTCGCTGATGGGGGCCGAGGGCGGCCACTCGATCAACAACTCCCTTGCCACACTGCGGGCGTTCCACGCGCTCGGCGTGCGCTACATGACGCTCACCCACAACGACAACGTGCCGTGGGCCGACTCCGCGACCGACGAGCCGAGGGCGGGCGGACTCACCCGCTTCGGCGAGGAGGTCGTCCGGGAGATGAACCGCTGCGGCATGCTGGTCGACCTCAGCCATGTCTCCGCCGACACGATGCGCGACGCGCTGCGGGTCACCTCGGCGCCGGTGCTCTTCTCGCACTCCTCGTCACGCGCGGTCTGCGACCACCCCCGCAACATCCCCGACGACGTGCTGGAACTCCTGCTGTCCAACGGTGGCGTGGCGATGGCCACCTTCGTGCCGAAGTTCATCCTGACCGAGGCCATCGAGTGGACCCGGGGCGCCGACGAGAACATGCGCGCCCACGGTCTGCATCCGCTGGACTCGACGTCCGAGGGGATGGAGGTGCAGCGGGCCTACGAGGCGCGCAACCCGCGCCCGGTCGCCACCGCGGCCACCGTGGCCGACCACCTCGACCACATGCGTGCGGTCGCGGGCATCGACCACATCGGCATCGGCGGTGACTTCGACGGCACCGCCTTCGTACCGAAGGACCTGGACGATGTCGCGGGCTACCCCAACCTGATCGCGGAGCTGCTGCGCCGCGGCTGGTCGGACGCCGACCTGGCCAAGTTGACCTGGCGCAACGCGGTACGGGTGCTGCGGGACGCGGAGTCCGTCGGGCGGGACGAGCGGGCCAGGCGCGGCCCGTCCAACGCGACCATCGAACAGCTGGACGGCGCACGGTAGTTGACAGGCGCGGCCGCGTAAGGAGCGTGTCAATCCGCGCGGCCGCACCGCCAAAGGGGCATCAAGAGCGTCCGGGCGGCTGACCCGGAGCCGATTGGCTGGACGGCACCGGTACCCGCCGGTGCCGCGCCGGGGCGGAGCGCCGCGGGGCGGTCCCCCTCGTCCCTCGTAGCGATGGATCCCGCCATGCCGTTCCTGGCGCCCGAGAAAGTCGTCGTATCCGATTCCCCGCACCCTGCCAAGCACTCCGCCGTCGCCTCGTTCCGGGTCTCCGCGGGTCTGCTCGATTCGCGGCAACTCGTCGCCGCGCTGCCCGAGGCGCTGCACAAGCTGCATCCACGGCGCATGGCGAAGACCCCGGTGCTGTTCGTGGTCGAGGTGGGGGCCGCACTCACCGCGTTGTCCGCGCTGCTGGCGCCCACCGTTTTCGCCTGTGTGATCACCTGCTGGCTCTGGCTGACCGTGGTGTTCGCAAATCTCGCGGAGGCGGTCGCCGAGGGCAGGGGCAGGGCGCAGGCGGAGTCCCTGCGCAGGACCCGCAGCGAGACCACGGCCCGGCGGCTGCACCGCTGGCGGGTGGGGCTGGACGACTGCCCCGAGGAGATCGTCCCCTCAACGGAGTTGCAGCCGCAGGACTTCGTCGTGGTGGAGGCCGGAGAGACGATCCCTGGCGACGGCGAGGTCATCCACGGCATCGCCTCGGTCGACGAGTCCGCGATCACCGGGGAGTCCGCGCCGGTCATCCGGGAGGCGGGCGGTGACCGCTCCTCGGTCACCGGCGGCACCAAGGTGCTTTCCGACCGGATCATCATGCGCATCACCTCCAAGCCCGGCGGCACCTTCATCGACCGGATGATCGTGTTGGTCGAGGGCGCCGAGCGGCAGAAGACGCCCAACGAGATAGCGCTGAACATCCTGTTGGCCTCGCTGACCATCGTGTTCATCCTGGTCGTCATCACACTGCAGCCGATGGCCGGGTACGCCGGATCCGAGCAGTCCACGATCGTGCTGGTCGCCCTGCTGGTGACGCTGATCCCGACCACCATCGGCGCGCTGCTGTCCGCCATCGGCATCGCGGGCATGGACCGGCTCGTCCAGCGCAACGTGCTGGCGATGTCCGGCCGCGCGGTGGAGGCGGCGGGGGACGTGTCGACACTGCTGCTCGACAAGACCGGCACCATCACCCTCGGGAACCGGCACGCGGCCGAGTTCCTGCCGTTGGACGGCATCGAGGACTGGCAGCTCGCCGACATCGCCCAACTGTCGTCACTGGCCGACGAAACCCCCGAGGGCCGCTCGGTGGTGGTCCTCGCCAAGGAGGGGTACGGGCTGCGGGAACGCCATGAGGGGGAGCTGCCCGGTGCGCGGTTCGTACCGTTCACCGCGCAGACCCGGATGAGCGGAGTGGACCTCGCCGACGGCCGGATGATCCGCAAGGGCGCGGCGGCGGCCGTCGCCAACTGGGTGGTGCAGCGCGGCGGTTACGTGCCCGACGGTCTCGGCCGCCTGGTGGAAACCGTCTCCGGCTCCGGCGGCACCCCGCTGCTGGTCGCGGTGGAGGACACGTACGGCGCCCGGGCGCTCGGTGTCATCCACCTCAAGGACGTCGTCAAGGACGGCATCCGGGAGCGCTTCGCGCAGCTGCGCCGGATGGGCATCAAGACCGTCATGGTCACCGGGGACAATCCGCTGACCGCCCGTGCGATCGCGATGGAGGCGGGCGTGGACGAGTTCCTCGCCGAGGCCACCCCGGAGCAGAAGCTGGCGCTGATCAGGCGGGAGCAGTCGGGCGGCAACCTGGTCGCGATGACCGGTGACGGCACCAACGACGCGCCTGCCCTGGCCCAGGCGGACGTGGGTGTGGCGATGAACACCGGCACCTCGGCCGCGAAGGAGGCCGGGAACATGGTGGACCTGGACTCCAACCCCACCAAGCTCATCGACATCGTCCAGGTCGGCAAGCAACTGCTGATCACCCGGGGCGCGTTGACGACCTTCTCGATCACCAACGATGTGGCGAAGTACTTCGCGATCATCCCGGCGATGTTCGCGGGCGTCTATCCGGGCCTGGACAAGCTCAACGTCATGGGCCTGCACAGCCCGACCTCGGCGATCACCTCGGCGATCATCTTCAACGCGCTGATCATCGTCGCCCTGATCCCGCTGGCCCTACGCGGCGTGCGCTACACCCCGGCCTCGGCCCACGACCTGCTCCGCCGCAACCTGGCGATCTACGGACTGGGCGGCCTGATCCTGCCGTTCCTGGGCATCAAGGCCATTGACATGGTGGTGCGGTTCGTTCCCGGGATCGGGTGAATCGGGGTGCGGGGCTCAGGACTTCGTGTCCGCCGGGAGTTCTGAGGTGTCGATGGCGAGGGGGAGGTCACCAGGGACCTCGGCCTTCTCGCCGTAGGGGACGATATTGCGGTACGCGTACTCGCCGTCGATCGGCTTGTGCTGCACGACAAGCTGCGCGGCGTACGGGTCGGCGATGATGTAGAGGGGAATGCCCGCGCGGGCGTATGCGCCGACCTTCAAGCCGTAGTCGCGGCTCCCTGTGCTCGGGGAGACAACCTCGAAGGCCGCCTCGATGACCTCTGCTGGGTACACCGCGCTGTTCTTCTCGTATTCGGCCTTCGGCAGAATGATGATGTCGGGGCAGAGCTCGGAATTCTCCTCTGGGAACGGTGTGATCGTGTCCCCGGTGTACCTCAAGGTTTCTGGAAGCTGGGGTGTGATCTGACGGACCAGCTCGACGATGGTTCCGAAGTGGAAGGCGCGTGTAGGCCACAGGACGATCTCCCCGTTCACGATCTCGGCCTTGTATCCCTCGGGCACTTCGAGGTGTTCCAGAGTGCTGTGTGAGCGCTCAAGCTCGATGGTCACGCCGACCTCCTATGCCCTGCGGTAGCTCTGCGTATTGCCCGCCTAGCCGCCGGTGGGGGCTGCCGAATCGTTCAGTCGTCGAGCGCACCTCAGGCCAGCGGTCGGCCCATCGCGCGGAACGTCCACGCCGCGTTGCGCCACAGCTGTGGGTCCAGCGCGTTGCGGCCGTCCAGGATGCGGCGGATCGCGGCGACCTCGCCCAGGGCGGCCGGGTCCAGCTCGCGGAACTCGCGCCACTCGGTGAGGTGCAGTACGACGTGGGCGCCGCGGACCGCGTCCAGGGCGGTCGGGGCGTAGGCCAGCGTCGGGAAGAGCCGTGCGGCGTTCTCCATGCCCTTCGGGTCGTAGACCGTGACCTGGCCGCCCTGGAGGTGTATCTGGCCCGCGACGTTGAGTGCGGGGGAGTCGCGTACGTCGTCGGAGTCCGGCTTGAACGTGGCGCCGAGGACCGCGATCCGCTTGCCGAGGAAGCCGCCGCCGCAGGCCTCGCGGGCCAGCTCGACCATATGGCCGCGGCGCCGCATGTTGATCGAGTCGACCTCGCGCAGGAAGGTCAGTGCCTGGTCGGCGCCGAGCTCACCGGCCCTGGCCATGAAGGCCCGGATGTCCTTGGGCAGGCAGCCGCCGCCGAAGCCGATCCCGGCGCGCAGGAACTTGTGGCCGATCCGCTCGTCGTGGCCGATCGCCTCGGCGAGCTTGACCACGTCGCCGCCCGCCGCCTCGCAGACCTCGGCCATCGCGTTGATGAAGGAGATCTTGGTGGAGAGGAAGGAGTTCGCGGCGTTCTTGACCAGTTCCGCGGTCGGATAGTCGGCGACGACGAACGGCGTGCCTTCCGCGACGGGCGTCGCGTAAACCTCGCGCAGCAGCTTCTCCGCCCGCTCGGACCGTACGCCGACCACGATCCGGTCCGGGTGCAGGGTGTCCTCGACCGCGAATCCCTCGCGCAGGAACTCCGGGTTCCAGGCCAGCTCGGCGGCGTCCCCGGCCGGGGCCAGCTCGGCGATCCGGTCCGCCAGCCGCGCCGCGCTGCCCACCGGCACGGTGGACTTGCCGACGACCAGCGCGGGCCGGGTCAGATGAGGGGCGAGGGACTCGATCGCGGCGTCCACGTAGGACATGTCGCACGCGTACTCGCCGTGCTTCTGCGGAGTGTTGACGCAGACGAAGTGCACATCGCCGAACTCGGCGACCTGCTGCCAGGAGGTGGTGAACCGCAGCCGCCCGCTGGCGCCCTCGATCCCCTCGACATGCCGCGCCAGCAGCTCGTCCAGACCCGGCTCGTACATCGGTACCCGGCCCGCCGAGAGCATCGCGATCTTCGCCGGGTCGATGTCGAGGCCGAGGACCTCGAACCCGAGCTCCGCCATCGCGGCCGCGTGGGTGGCCCCGAGGTAGCCGGTGCCGATCACGGTGAGCTTCAGCGTCACAGGTCTGCCTTTCGGGGTCAGGCCGGGGTGCTGCGCCTGGGGCGCGGCGAGGTGCGACAGCCGAGCATAGTCGGGCATTCCGCTGGGCATATGCGCTGCTGTCGGCAAGCTCACGTATCCCGGTTCCGGACCCCGCTCTAGAATTAGGTTACTTAACGGTAGCTAGCAGGCAGTCAGCGGATCTTGGGAGTGAGACACCTTGGCGGGTTCGACCGATTTCGATCTCTACCGGCTGTCTGAGGAGCACGAGATGCTCCGGGACACGGTGCGCTCGCTCGCCGAGGCGAAGATCGCCCCGTTCGCGGCGGAGGTGGACGAGCAGGCGCGCTTCCCGCAGGAGGCACTGGACGCCCTGGTGGGCTCCGACCTGCACGCCGTCCACGTTCCCGAGGAGTACGGCGGCGCCGGAGCCGACGCGCTGGCCACCGTCATAGTGATCGAGGAGGTCGCGCGGGTCTGCGCCTCCTCCTCCCTGATCCCCGCGGTCAACAAGCTCGGCTCGCTGCCGGTCATCCTCTCCGGCTCCGAGGACCTGAAGAAGAAGTACCTGGGCCCGCTCGCCAAGGGCGACGCGATGTTCTCGTACTGCCTCTCCGAGCCGGACGCCGGTTCCGACGCGGCGGGCATGAAGACCAAGGCGGTCCGCGACGGCGACCACTACGTCCTCAACGGCGTCAAGCGCTGGATCACCAACGCGGGCGTCAGCGAGTACTACACGGTGATGGCCGTCACCGACCCGGAGCAGCGCTCCAAGGGCATCAGCGCCTTCGTCGTGGAGAAGTCCGACGAGGGAGTCTCCTTCGGCGCCCCCGAGAAGAAGCTCGGCATCAAGGGCTCGCCGACCCGCGAGGTCTACCTCGACAACGTCCGCATTCCCGCCGACCGCATGATCGGCGCCGAGGGCACCGGCTTCGCCACCGCGATGAAGACCCTCGACCACACCCGGATCACCATCGCCGCCCAGGCCCTCGGCATCGCCCAGGGCGCCCTCGACTACGCCAAGGGCTACGTCAAGGAGCGCAAGCAGTTCGGCAAGGCCATCGCCGACTTCCAGGGCATCCAGTTCATGCTCGCCGACATGGCGATGAAGCTGGAGGCCGCACGCCAGCTCACCTACTCGGCCGCCGCCAAGTCCGAGCGGGTGGAGGCCGACCTGACGTTCTTCGGCGCCGCCGCCAAGTGCTTCGCCTCCGACGTCGCCATGGAGGTCACCACCGACGCCGTCCAGCTCCTCGGCGGCTACGGCTACACCCGTGACTACCCGGTCGAGCGCATGATGCGTGATGCGAAGATCACCCAGATATACGAGGGCACCAACCAGGTCCAGCGCATCGTGATGGCGCGCAACCTGCCGTAGCCAGCGGTCACCCGGGCGCCGTGGATTCCGCCGCGGCGCCCGCGGCTTCCGCCGTCCCGGCCGCCAGCAGCCGTAGCGCCGCTTCCGCCGCCGAACCCGGTGCCGCGCTGTAGGTCATCAGGCGCTGGGCGGAGTCCGGGAGGCTCAGCATCTCGAACGCCAACTCCACCTCGCCCACCAGCGGATGGTGGAACTCCTTGGTCCCGAAGGCGCAGTTGCGCACCGGATGACGGGACCACAGGGCCGCGAACTCCGGACTCTTCATCGTCAACTCGCCGATCAGCTCGGCCAGTCGGCGGTCGTCCGGGGCGCCGCCCGCGATCAGGCGCAGCGACGACACCGCACGCCGGGTCTCCTGCTCCCGGCGTGGATACAGCTCGCGGGTGTGCGGGTCGAGGAACAGCAGCCGCTGCAGATTGGGCCGGTCGGCCGGGCGGTCCGGGGCCGCGAGGTCCAGGTGACCGGCGAGCAGTGCGTGGCCCAGCGGATTCCAGGCCAGTACGTCGAACCGTATGTCCAGCACGACGGCGGGCACGCCCCGCATCGCGGTGATGAGCTGCCGGGTGCCCGCACGGGCGTGTTGGGTACCCGGCGCGCGGCGGCTCCTGGCGGGGCGCGGGCGGGCGAGGTTGCGCAGATGGGCGGTCTCGTCCTCGCCGAGCCGCAGCGCGCGGGCGATCGCGTCCAGCACGCCGTCCGAGGCGTTGCCGCTCTGGCCCTGCTCAAGCCGCGTGTAGTACGCCGCGCTGACCCCTGCCAGCTGCGCCAACTCCTCACGCAGCAGCCCCGGTACGCGGCGTCGCGACCCGAACGGGACCAGGCCGACGTCCTGCGGCCGTAGACCGGCGCGCCGGGAGCGCAGGAATTCACCGAGTTCCGCGGGAGCTGCCATGCGGATCAGTCTGCCCAGACGAAACGCGCGGTGCCTGCCCCTGTCAGGGTCAGGCACCGCGCGGGGAGCCGGCTCGTCAACCGCCGACGCGTTCGTCGTTCTGCAGCTTGCCGAACAGGATCTTGGCTTCGGTCTGGTTCCACAGGACCGAGGAGCCGTCCGCCGTATGCAGATCGGGGTTGGCGATCGGGACCACGGTCGAGGTGCCCTGGCCGCCCGAGACGTCCTTCATCGCCAGGCCCATCTGCGCCAGGTCGTAAAGGCTCATGCCCTGGTCCACCTTGAGCGTCTCCAGGCCCGCGCCCAGCACCGGGTAGAGCTTGAACGGGTTCAGCAGGGTGCTCGGTGCGGCCGTCTGGTCGGCCACGGCGTGCAGGAACTGCTGCTGGTGCTTCTCACGGCCCAGGTCCTGGTTGGCCTCCTGGTGTCGCTCGCGCACGAAGGCCAGCGACTGCTTGCCGTTGAGCGTCTGGCACCCGGCCTTGAGGTCGGCGCCCGAGGCCTGGTCCTTGATCGCCTTGTCCAGGCACAGGTTGACGCCGCCGAGAGAGTCGACCAGGTTGACGAAGCCGCCGAAGCCGATCTCCGCGTAGTGGTCGATATGGATGCCGGTGTTGTACTCGACGGTCTGCGCCAGCAGCGCACCGCCACCCCAGGAGAAGGACACGTTCAGCTTGTGCTTCGACGCGGGGTAGTGCTTGCCGGTGGACCCGGTGAACGCCGGGATCGTCACGTAGCTGTCCCGCGGCAGGCTGAGCATCGTGTCGCCGTTGGACCCCACGTGCAGGATCATCATCGTGTCGCTGTTGCCGAACTGGCCCTCGTTGTCGCTGCCCACGTGCAGGTCCTGCTGCTGCTGGTGGGTGAGGTTGCCCCGGTTGTCGGATCCGGCGATCAGGTAGTTGGTGCCCTTGCCGAGGGCCGGGCGGTTCGGCAGCGCGCCCAGGTCCACTGTGCGGGCCAGCTTGCTGTCCGCCCAGAAGTACGTACCCACGGATGTGGCGAGCAGCACGACGGCCAGGGTCAGCACGCCGTACGTGATGCGCTTGCGCCAGTTCTTGGGGCGCCCCGCCCTGGCGCGCCCCGCCCGGTACGTACCGCCGCCGTCACCGTCCGCTTGCTGCGGTACGCCGCCGCGGGCCGCGGCCCTGCGCGGCGACAGCCCGGGCGGCAGCGGCGGCTCGGCGCCCGAGGCCTGCGACCCGGGCGCGGAATAGTAAGGCTGTGACTGCGGCTGCGACGGTGCGTAGCCGCCTTGCCGCCTCTGCACATGCGGCATCACGCGAGCGCCTTCCGGCTCGCTTTCCTCGGTCCAACCGTCGGGCCATCCGTCCATGCCCTGCAGTGTGCCTGCTGGATCCCGGAGAAACTGTGGCCGGAACCATTCTGTAGCAGTACTGATGGATTGGTCACAGGACTGCCATGATCACGGGGTTTCCGTGATCATGGAGTCATTCGGACACGGAGCGTGAGTTCCGGGCGCTTCCGCGTGCGGTGCGAACCACTGCGCGGCGTCGCCGTCGCCGTCCCGGGTGCCCGCTCGTCGGGCCCCCAGCGGGGGCGCCGTATGGTGGCCGCATGGCCAATCTCGTCAGCAACAGCCCGGAGGGTGACCTTCCGGGCAAGCCGACCTCCGCGTCCCGCACCACGCTGTCGCACATCATGACGGCGAGCCACACCAATCTGCTGGGCACCGTGCACGGTGGCGTGATCATGAAGCTGGTGGATGACGCGGCGGGTGCGGTGGCCGGCCGGCACTCGGGCGGTCCAGCCGTCACCGCCTCGATGGACGAGATGGCGTTCCTGGAGCCGGTGCACGTGGGCGACCTGGTCCACGTGCAGGCGCAGTGCAACTGGACCGGCCGCAGCTCGATGGAGATCGGCGTGCGGGTGCTGGCCGAGCGCTGGAACGAGTCCACGCCCGCCACGCACGTCGGCAGCGCGTATCTGGTCTTCGCGGCGGTGGACGGGGACGGCAGGCCACGCCGGGTGCCGCCGGTGCTGCCGGAGACCGAGAAGGACAAGCGCCGGTTCGAGGAGGCGCAGATCCGCCGCACCCACCGGCTGGCCCGTCGCCGTGCGATCAAGGAGCTGCGGGCGAAGCGGGCGGCCGATGGGATCGAGGACTAGGGCCGGTCCGCCGCCCCCGCCGGGATCGGCCGGTCCCGGCGGATCGCGTTGAACAGCGCCGCCGCCCTGCCGTCGTCCCACTTCACGGTCGAACCGACCCCCGGCACCCGGTAGTCGACGTCGGCGGCCGGGACCGACGCGAACTCGGTGGCGGCCGGGTGCAGGTCCCGCAGCACGTCGGCGGACGTCAGCCCGGTGTCGGCGTGCACCGAGTGCCGCACGGCGTCGACGGCCCGGTTCAGCCTGACCGGGTCGTGCAGCAGGCCGCTGGCCGAGACCCGGTTGATCACGGCCGCGACGAACTCCCGCTGGCGCCGCATCCGGCCGATGTCGGCGCTGGGGTCGGCGTAGCGCACATAACTCAGCGCCCGGCCGCCGTTCAGCAGTGTCGTTCCGGCGGGCAGGTCGAGGCCGGTCCCCGGGTCGTGCAGCGGGTGCCGGGTGTGGACGGGGACGCCGCCGAGCGCGTCGACGGTCTTCATGAAGCCGGCGAAGTCCAGCTCCGCATAGTGGTCGATATGGACTTTGGTCATCCGCTCGACGGTGCGGATGGTGAGGGGCAGCCCACCGAGCGCGTAGGCCGCGTTCATCCTCCCCGGCTGGATCGTTTCGCTGAACCGGCCCTTGTACGGCGGGAGTTCGGAGAACGGGACGTACGAGTCGCGCGGGATGCTGACGACCGACAGCCGGGACCGGTCCTGGGAGAGGTGGACCAGCATGATCGCGCCCGTGCAGTGGCAGGACGCGCCGGCCGGCTGGTGGCGCTGCGGCTCGGAGGTGCTCGGGCCGTGCTCGTCGGTGCCGACCAGCAGGATGTTCACCCCCACACCCGGTGCCGGCCGGTGCTTGCCGAGCTCGCTGAAGGCATGCACCCCGTAGCCCAGCCCGCTGGTGGTGAGGACCGCCAGCGAGGCGGCCGAGGCGATGCGCAGCAGGCGGCGGTCGCGAAGCCAGGGGCGGTACTGGTGGCGGCGCAGCAGGCGCCAGTCGGCTGCGGCGGGCATGGACGGCGGACCTCCCAGGGCTTCGGCCTGCGGAACCGTTCACGCTAGGCGCGGCCCGCCCGCGCCCGGCGTCTCCACGCCGCCGATCCACCGGGGGCCACCCGGGCGGCGCGCGCCGCGTTCGGCCGTTGGCGGTAACGTGTCGGCCGATGAACTCCCACCCGTCGCCCCCCGCCACCCCTGGTCGCAGCGCTGAACGCTGCCCGTCTGACCACACCCCCCTCCCCGCTGTCTCCGTGATCATGCCGGTGCTCAACGAGGAGCGCCACCTGCGCGAATCCGTGCGGCACATCCTGGCCCAGGACTACGCGGGTGCGCTGGAGGTGGTGATCGCACTCGGTCCGTCGACCGACCGTACCGACGAGATCGCGGCGGAACTGGTCGCGGAGGACCCGCGGGTCCACACGGTGCCGAACCCCACCGGCCGCACCCCCGCCGCCCTCAACGCGGCGATCAAGGCGTCGAGGCATCCGATCGTGGTCCGGGTGGACGGACACGGGATGCTCTCCGCCGACTACATCGCCACCGCCGTCCGGCTGCTGGAGGAGACCGGCGCCGCCAACGTCGGCGGGATCATGCACGCCGAGGGCGAGAACGCCTGGGAACGGGCGGTGGCCGCCGCCATGACCTCCAAGATCGGTGTCGGTAACGCCGCGTTCCACACGGGAGGCGAGGCGGGTCCGGCGGAGACCGTCTATCTCGGGGTCTTCCGCCGCGAAATACTGGAGCGGCAGAGCGGCTACAACGAGGAGTTCATCCGCGCCCAGGACTGGGAGCTGAACTTCCGGATCCGCGAGGCGGGCGGCCTGATCTGGTTCTCGCCGGAGCTCAAGGTCTCCTATCGGCCGCGCCCGAACGTACGCGAGCTGGCGAAGCAGTACCGCAACTACGGCCGGTGGCGGCACGTGGTCTCCCGCTACCACTCCGGCTCGATCAACCTGCGCTATCTGGCGCCCCCGGCGGCGGTGCTGGGCATCGTGGCGGGTGCGGTGGTCGGGGCGCTGGTGCACCCGGTCGGCTGGCTGGTGCCCGGGGGGTACGCCGCCGCGATCGCGCTGGGCTCGATCCCCGCCGGGAAGGGGCTGGACGCGGCGGCCCGCGCCCGTATACCGCTCGCGCTCGCGACCATGCACATGTCGTGGGGCTGGGGCTTCCTGACCAGCCCGAAGTCACTGGCGAAGAAGGTCATCGCCAGCCGCCGCTAGCGTGCCCGCGGCGGATCCTCGTACGGCCGCGGACGGCGTACCACTCGTCGTCGCCGCGGCAACGGACCCTTGCCGCGGCAACGAGCGCGGGCGGCGGCCCTACCACTGGTAGGGCTGGTAGACGTCCATGCACGCCTTGTCGTCCGAACCCCTGAGCACATCCGCGCTGCTCGGTACCGAACCGGCGGCGGGCACCGCGCTGGTGTAGTCCGTGCCGGACGGCCAGTCGGCGCCTATGGTCAGCGTGATCTGCCCGGCGTCGGCCGACGGCTGCACCGAACCCACCGGCAGGTGAAGGGAGTTGGCGACGGCGAGCGCCTGCGCCCTGCCCTGGTCGCCCGCGTCCGCGGGGTAGACGATGGCGGTGGCCTGCCGCGAGGTGACGGTGTCGCTCGCCGCCGCGTCGGCGAATCCCCTGCCGGTCAGCGCCCCGGCGATATCGGTGGCGCGGCCCGGCACCGGCTGACCGTCGTCGCCCGCCGTGCCGTTGACGACGGTGATCGGGAGCCGGGCCGGGGAGGCCGTGCCGGAAGGCGCGGGGGAGGCCGTGCCGGAAGGGGTCGGCCGCGGTGTGGGGGAGGCGCCGGGGCCGTTCCCGCTCGCGTCGAACGGGACGTCGTCGCGCAGCATCGCCCAGACCTTCGGCGCGTCCTTCGGATCGGGCAGCAGATGGTTGTCGTCCTGCGGATCGGCGATGTTCGGCATCGTGGTCATCGTGACCCGGTCGGGCGGTACCGACTGCAGCTGGGTCGCCAGGTCGTACAGCTTGGCGACCGAGCCGATCTCCTCGGACACCTGCAGCGACTGTGTGGCCGACTCGGCCAGGCCCATCAGTTGCGCGGGGTCACCGAAGACGCCGCGTGACCGCAACTCCCGCACCATGGAGGCGAGATACAGGTGCTGCGCCTGCGCGCGGCCGAGGTCGCTGCCGAACGAGTCGCGGGTGCGCAGCCATTGCAGCGCCTGCTCGCCCTTGACGGTGTGGGTGCCGGCGGTGAGCTTCAGACCGGAGCCGCCGCGCGGTAGGCCGGGGGTCGGCCGGTCCCAGACGTTCTGCTTCACACAGACGTCGACGCCGCCTATCGCGTCGGCCATGCGCACCACACCGGCGAAGTCGACCATCATCCAGTGGTCGATGTAGACACCGGTGAGGTTCTGCAGCGTGGCCAGGGTGCAGCCGGGACCGCCGCGCGCCAGTGACTCGTTGACGATGTCGTTGGTGGCCGGGTACTTCCGGCCGGTTTTCGGATCGGTGCACTCCGGGATGTCCGCGCGGGTGTCGCGCGGAACGCTGACGATCGCGGCGTGCCGCCGGTCGGCGGACAGGTGCAGCAGCATCTCCACATCGGCGAGCCCCGGCCGCCCCGCGTCGTCGTGCGCGCCGCCGAGCGCGACGTCGTCCGCGGAGTTCCGGCTGTCGGAGCCGATCAGCAGGATGGTCACCGGGGTGCGGCCCGCCGCGTCCGGCGTGACCTGGTGCACGGTGGTACGGCCGCTGCTGCGCTGGCCCTTGCGCAGGTTGTGGTTGAGGTGCTGGTAGTACATCCAGGCCGCCGTCGCGGCGACGACGACCACCACTGAGGTGGTCATCGCGAACCACTTGAGTGCGCGCTTGCGTTTCACGAACGCTAGACCGACGGCGCGGGCGGGTGGTTGTGCTGTTCGGCGTCGCTCACGTCGACCAGGTCGATCCGTGGCCCTACTTGGCGCAGACGTCCTGGTCGGCCTGGACGTGCTGGACGTCCGAGGGGGCCTGGGTCGGTGCGGTCAGCGGCCGGCCGGGGGTGCTGAAGTCCTTGCCGAGGGTGAGCGTCATGGGGGCGCGCGGCGCGGCGTCCTTGGTGCCCTGTTTGAGCGCGGCGGCGGACAGGCCCATCATCGCGGCGAGTTGGCGTGCCTGGTCGGCCTGGTTCGGGGCGTAGCCGAGGGTGGTCTTGTCGACGGTGCCGGGCGCGTTGCCGCCGTTGCTGGACCGGGTGACGCCTTCGGTGTTCTGCAGCCAGTCGAGGGTCGCCTGGGCGGCGCCGAACACCCCGCTGCCGTTCAGGACGTTCACCCGTACGTCGACCGGGGCGGCCTTCGGGCCCTGCAGCGGGTCGGCGGCGTGCGTCGCGGACGACTTGGGCTTGACCGTCGTCAGCGAGTTGTCCGCCTGCACCATCTGGAACAGGTCCTTGGCGGACGGGTTGTTGAGCACGACGCTGGTGTGCACCTTCTCCGCGGGATTGTCCAGTACGGGCACGGTCGCGAAGGTGATGTTCTTGGGCGGCACCGAACTCAGGTCCTGGGCGAGGTCGCTGAGCTTCTTCACCGAACCGATCCCGGTGTCGACGGTGAGTGCCTTCGTCGCCACGTCCGCCAGCTTCCACAGTTTCTGCGGATCGGTGAGCGTGCCGCCGGACTTCATCTTCCGGATCAGCGAACTCAGGAACTGCTGCTGGAGTTTGATGCGGTCGAGGTCGCCGCCGAAGCCCACCGAGTGGCGGGTGCGGACGAACGCCAGCGCCTGCTCGCCCTCGACGGTGTGGTGCCCCCTGCTGAGTTTGAGACCGGACCCGCCCTTGTCGTCGACGTCCTTGCCCAGGCACACGTCGACTCCGCCGACCGCCGTCGAGAGGTCCTTGACCGCGTTGAAGTTGGCCATCATGAAGTGGTCGATCTTCAAGCCGGTCAGCGCCTCCGCGGTGCGCATGGTGCAGCCGGGGTCCCGGCCCTCCTGGCCGAGGCTGGTGTTGAAGCGCACCTTGTGCTCGCCGGGGACGACCTTGGCCGAACCGTCCGGCTGCCTGGTCGGGCAGTCCGGGATGTCGGTGATCAGGTCGCGCGGGATGCTCAACGCGGTGGCGTTGCTGCGGTCCTTGGCGACATGGAACAGGATCGTCGTGTCGGCATGGCCGACGCTGCCCTCGTCCCCGTACTCGCGGCCGAGCCCCACCCGGCTGTCTGTGCCGATCACCAGGATGTTCATCGGGCCGTCGGTGGTGGCGTTCTTGTTGCCCGCGTCGCCGACGTCGACGGTGTTGATGTTGTTGTTGAAGTGCTGGTAGACGAGGTAGCCGCCGATGCTGACCGCGACGAGCACGAATCCGACGCCGCCCGCGGTCCACACCAGGGCCCTGCGCTTCTTCGACGGCTTGGGCTTCGGCTTGCGGCGGCTGGCGGCCTTGCGTACGGAGCGTGCGCCGCTTGCCGCGGGCGCGCTGTGCGCGGCGGCGGCAGCGGCAGTGTCCTGAACGAGGGGTTCATCGTTTGGCGTTGTGACGGCGCCGTCCGGTTGCTCGGATGTGTCCGGCCGCAGTCGGTACGTTCCGGTCTTCGGGTCGAGCACCCACCGGTCGGCGGGGTCGGTCTGCCTACGGCCTTGCGCGTCCACGGTCGCCGAGCCCTCCGTCGCTGCGAGACGTCCACACTTAGCCGCCAAGTTCAGCGTCTGAACGGGTCTCGTGACAAATCAGCGATCGGATTGTTGTCCTATTGGGGCTTTTGGTCGCAGACATCATGGGCCGCGGTGGTACCAGGGTAGGTGGGCATGGTGCTGGGCGGGGTGGGAGTGGGGGAGCTGCCCGCCTTGCCGTCGGGTGCGTTCGGGCCGCCGGGCGAGCCGGGCGAGCCCGGGTTGTTCCTTGTCTGACCCTGCGGCGGCTGGTCCGCGGCGGTGGTCGGCGCGGGCGGTTGGACCGCCACCGGCTGGTCCGCGCGGAGCGCCGCGAACAGCTGATCGGCCTGTGGGTGCACCAGTTGGTCCCGGTTGAAGTCGTCCGCGTACGGCTCGCGCGGCACGGTGAGGAAGTGGATCTGGTCGGTCGGCGTCTTCTGCAGACCGCGGATCAGGTCGTACAGCCTGGTCATCGAGTTCAGGCCCGGGTCGGCGGTGAGGGAGGAGGTCGCGGCGTCCAGCACCGGATACAGCTTCGTCGGGTTGAACAGCACGCCGTTGCTCTGCATCTTGCGCACCAGAGAGGCGAGGAAGGCCTGCTGGCGGTCCATCCGCTCGGTGTCGCTGCCGTCACCGAAGGCGTGCCGGGCCCGTACGTACCCCAATGCCTGCTCGCCGTGCAGCATTTGACGGCCCGGGGGGAGGTCCAGCTTGGCGTCGGTGTCATGGACCTGGTACGGGACGCAGACCTCGACGCCGTTGACCGCGTCCACCATCTTCTTGAAGCCGGTGAAGTCCACCGCGACGTGGTGGTCGACGCGGATGCCGGTCAGCTGCTCCACCGTACGGATCGCGCAGGCCGCACCGCCCCATGCGAAGGACCAGTTGAACTGGGCGAACTGGGCGGTCGTCTGGCTGCCGTCGGGCTTGCGGCAGCTCGGTACGTGCACCATCAGGTCCCGTGGGATGCTCACCGCGGTCGCGCTGCCGCGCCCGGCCGCCAGATGCAGCAGGATGACGGTGTCGGAGCGGGCGGTGCCGCTGTCCGCGCCGTACCGGTCGTTGTCGCCGCTACGGCTGTCGGTGCCGATGATCAGCACGTTCTGGGTGCCGTTCGCGCCGGGCGGCGGGCGCTCCGCCATGTGGCGGCGCAGCTCGGCCTCCGCGCCGGTGTCGGTGCGGATGTTGTCCTCGAGGTGCTCGTAGAGCAGCCAGATGACCCCGGCGCCGACCACGAGCATCAGCGCCGAGCCCAGCGCGACCAGGCGCAGCCAGCGCTGACGACGAGGGGACCGCCTCCAGGGACCGCTCCGGGGGTCCGCCGGCGCTTTTCGGCGCGCGCCACCGGCGGGCGGTCCTTCCCTGTCGGACACGGCGGCCCCCAACGCTAGGCGGTGTGGATCCGTCGATCGTCGCGCGGTTCGCCCGGTGCGGCCCGCGGGTGCGGGCCGAACGGGTGACTTTCCGGCGGTAACGCGTCAGATGGCCGAGTGCGTGATGCGCTCGGCCTCCCGGCGGCGCTCCAGGGCCTGCGGGTCGAGCCGGTCCAGATGGCGGCAGAGCACCACCGACCCGCCCGCCGCCAGCGGCGCCAGCAGCCCGCCGGCCAGGCCCGCCCAGTCGTCGTAGGCGGCCGCGGACAGCAGCCTGGAGCCGGGCGTCAGCCCCAGTTCCCCGGCGCTGCTCCGGGCCCGCTCGACAACCTGCGCTCCGGTCAGTTCGACGCCGTCGGGCAGCGCGAGCGCCGGGGCGTCCGGGTCGACGGGTGCGTACGGGGTGAACCGGTCGCCCTGGCTGGGCACCTCGACGGCGTAGTCGAGGAAGCCCTCCGGCGTCCGCGGGAAGCGCGCGCCCAGCGGCCGTAGCGCCAGCGCCACCCGTTCGCCACGGCAGCCGCGGGCCGCCTCCAGGCCGTCCGGGCCGCTCACCACCAGATCGGCGGCGGCCGGATCACCGCCCGGCGCCGCGACGACCCCGGTGGAGAAGCACGCCAGCAGCCAGGCGGCGGTCTGCCAGTGCGCGGGCAGCAGCAGTGCGACCCGGTCGCCCGGCTGGGCCGCCAGGTCGTCCTGGAGCAGGTTCGCGGTCTTGGCCACCCAGTTCGCGAAGGTGGCGACCGACAGCTCCACGCGCTCGCCGGTGGCGTCGTCGTAGAAGGTCACCAGCGGACGGGCGGGGTCCGCGGCGAGGGCGGAGCGCAGGAGGTCGGCTGGGGTGCGGGCGGTCTCGTTCACGCGGTCAGCGTACGTGGGTGGCGGACCGGGACCGGGGTCCGGAGGGCTTGGACGGCTGGTCGGGCGCCGTCTGACGGCCGGTCGGGCTGACGGTACGACACATAACGAGTCGCCATATTTGTCTGTTATGTCACTATTTGAAGTATGCGTGCATTCCTTGCTTCCGCGATCGGTGCTGCCTGTGCGTGCACGGCCGCGCTCCTCGTCCCCGCCGCCGCGCCAAGCGCGGCCGCCGCTCCCGTCCTGGGCAAGGCCGCCGTCGTCAGCAAGGCGCTCGGCGGCAATCGGACCCTGCCACTCACCCGGCTTCCGGCCGAACGGGGCATCGCCCCGGGCTCGAAGGGCCTGGCCGCGCAGGGTGTCAAGCCGTTCTCGATGCTCGGCATCACCTGGAACAACGCCGCCGTCGGGCTCGACGCCACCGTCCAGGTGCGCAGCCGGTCCATGCGGACCGGTGTGTGGTCGCCCTGGCGGGATGTGGAGGCCGAGAACGACGACGTACCCGACCTCGACTCACCCGACCGCAGCACCGGCCGCGCCCGCGGCGGTACCGCCCCGCTGTGGGTCGGCGACTCCAACGGCATCCAGGTCCGTGTCGTGCCGCGTCCCACCGGCCGCAGCGGACGCAGTACCGAACTGCCCGACGGGCTGCGCCTCGACATGGTCGACCCGGGCGCCGCGGACTCGGAGGCCGCCGAGGCCGCCGAGTCCGACACCCTCGCCGCCGATCCCTCGGACGACGACGAGCCCGCCGCGCCACGGCCGCGGATCATCCACCGCACGGGCTGGCACGCCAACGAGCACCTGCGCTCCGGTGGCTACATCTACACCCACACCGTCCGGGCGATCTTCGTCCACCACTCCGCCACCGGCAACGACTACCGGTGCTCCGACGCACCCCGGATCATCCGCGGTATCTACCGCTACCACGTCAGAAGCCGGGGCTGGCGGGACATCGGCTACAACTTCCTGGTCGACAAGTGCGGCACCATCTACGAGGGCCGTGCCGGTGGCGTGGCCCGAGCGGTGATGGGCGCCCACACCCTCGGCTTCAACAAGAACAGCGCGGGCGTCGCCGTCATCGGAACCTTCAACCGGCACCGCCCCAGCGCCGCCGCGCTACGCGGCCTGGAACAGCTCTCCGCATGGAAGCTGGGCCTGTACGGGCGCAACCCCAAGGGGCACACCCGGCTGCGCTCCGCCGGCAGCAACCGGTACCGACGGGGCGTCAGGGCGCGGTTCGACGTCATCTCCGGCCACCGGGACGGGTTCACCACGGACTGCCCGGGCGCCAAGCTCTACGAACGGCTCGGGCTGGTACGGCAGGGGGCGGCGCGCATGCAGGGCCGTTAGACCGGGAAGTCCACCCCCTGGCCGCGCGCGGCCCGGCGGGTTCCGAGGGGGCCCCGGAGCGGGGCCCCCGAGCGGGCTACCCTCAGGGTGATGCACCAGCCAGTCCACACACAGCAGGCGAGTCGGCGGTGGGTGCCTGAGGGGACGCTCGACCTCGGGCTCACCCTCGGGCCGCTCGGCCGGGGGCCCGGCGACCCCGCTTTCCGCATGCTGGGTGACGGGTCGGTGTGGCGTGCCTCCCGGACGCCCGTCGGGCCGGGCACGGTGCGGATCGCGATGCGCGCGGGCGAGGTCGAGGCGGACGCCTGGGGCCCCGGCGGCGAGTGGCTGCTCGATCGGCTGCCGGAGATGCTCGGCGCACAGGACGACCCGGCCGAGTTCACCCCTCGGCATCGGCTGGTCCACGAGGTGAACCGACGCACCCCGGGGCTGCGACTCGGCCGCACCGGACTGGTACTCGAATCGCTCATCCCGTCGATCCTGGAGCAGCGGGTCACCTCCGACGAGGCGTACCGCGCCTGGCGGCTGCTGCTCCAACGCCATGGCGAACCGGCGCCCGGCCCCGTGCCCGGCCTCCGCGTCATGCCGGATGCGCGAACCTGGGCGCTGATCCCGTCCTGGGAATGGCACCGCGCGGGCGTCGACGCCAAGCGCTCATCGGCGATCCTGCGCGCGGTCCGGGCGGCCCACCGCATGGAGGAGGCGGCGCTGATGCCTCCGGTCCAGGCCGCGGCGCGCCTGCAGGCGATCCCCGGCATCGGAGGGTGGACCGCGGCGGAGACCCTGCAGCGAACGCACGGCGCCCCGGACGCGATCACCGTCGGCGATCTCCATCTGCCGAACGTCATCGGCTACGCCCTGACCGGTGCGCACCGCACCGACGACGACACGATGCTCGAACTCCTGGCCCCCTACTCGGGCCAACGCCACCGCGCCGCACGCCTGATCCTGCTGGCAGGCCACCGCCCACCGCGCCGCGCCCCCCGGTTCTCCCCGAACGACATCCGGGTGATCTGACGGCTCTCCGGCCGCTACCGCACGGTGATGAACGCCTCGGGCTCCCGCGCCCCGCGCGCGGCGGGCGCCTGCGCCGGACGCCCGACCGCGACGGCGCCCATGGGCTCCCACTCGGCCGGCAGGCCGAGCACGTCCCGCACCACGTCCCGGCAGAACATCGTCGACGACACCCACGCCGAACCGAGCTGCTCTCCGGCCAGCGCCACCAGGAAGTTCTGCACGGCGGCCCCCGCCGCGACCACGAACATCTCCCGCTCGGCGGCGGCCCGCCGCTCGTCGGGGTAGGCGTGCGAACCGTCCATCGCCAGACACGGAACCACCAGGTACGGAGCCCGCCGCAGCACATCCCCGCGGCGCACCCGGCGCGCGATGCTCTCCGGCGAGAAGCCGTCCCGCTCAAGGTCCACGACCCAGGCGTCCCGCATCGCGTCGAGCAGACGGGCCCTGGCCTCGGGCGACTCCAGCAGCACGAACCGCCACGGAGTGGTGTGGTGCGGCGCCGGTGCGGTGACCGCCGCCGCGACGGCCCGCCGCACGGCGCCGCCGTCGACCGGCTCGTCGGTGAACTCCCGTACCGTACGCCGCAGCGTCACCGCCTGCCGCACGGCTTCGGAGGTGCCGAGGCGGAACATGTCATCGGCCGCGCTGCGCGCCAACGCCCGTGCGCCCGGCCCGTCGTCGCCGTCCGCCAGCACTTGCGCCAGGCCCCGTACGACCGCGACCGGCACCCCGGAGGCCTTGCCCTTGACCAGGTCGCCGGCCGCCGCGAGTTCGTCGGCGGTCGCCACTATGGTCGCGTTCAGCTCGTTGCCGTGCGCGTCCGTGCCGCCGCGCAGATCGTCCAGTACCCGCAGTCCGGCGGCCCCGATGGCGACATCGGTCAGGCCGTTGCGCCACGGCCGTCCGAAGGTGTCGGTGAGCAGGACGGCGACGTTGACGCCGAGCAGTTCCCGCAGCCCGGCGCGGATCCGCCGGGCGGACGCATCCGGGTCCTCGGGCAGCAACAGCACCGTTCCGGCCGGGGTGTTGGACGCGTCGACCCCGGCCGCCGCCATCACCAGGCCCTGCCGGTTCTCGACGATCCGCAGCGGACCGCGCCGGGCCACCAGCCGTACCGTCTCGGCGTCGATGGCTGACTCGCGGTCGTCGGCGGTGACGATCCGGCCCTCGGCCTTGCTGGCGATCTTCGAGGTGACCAGCAGGATGTCACCGTCCCGAAGGTCCGGGCTCGCGGCAGCGATCAGCTTGGCGAGGTCGTCGCCCGGCCGCACCTCGGGGATCCCGGGCACCGCCCGAACGTCGTAGGACGCCGCGATCATGCCGAGACCTCCTCGGCCAACCGGAGTGCCTCTCGGGCCATTTGGGCCGCCGCGTCGACATCGGTCATCAGCAGCGGCACCGCCCGGCAGCGGATCCCGGCGGATTCGACGTCCGGCACCGCGGCGGCGTCGACGGTGTCGACCAGCCAGCCGTCGAGCAGCCCCGAGCCGTAGTGCTGGGCGACCGCCGCGGCCGTGGCATCGACGCCGACGGCGGCCAGCACCTTGTCGGCCATCCCGCGCACCGGTGCGTCGCCGACGATGGGGGACAGGCCCACGACCGGTACCCCGGCGTCCGCGATCGCCTCGCGGATCCCCGGCACGGCGAGGATGGTGCCGACACTGACGATCGGGTTGGACGGCGGGAAGAGGATGACATCGGCCTCGGCGATGGCCTCCAGCACGCCGGGCGCGGGCTTGGACTGCTCGGCCCCGACCGGCAGGATCGCGTGGGCGGGTACGGAGGCGTGCAGCCGCACCCAGTACTCCTGGAAGTGCACCGCTTTGCGACCGCCGTCCTCGGGCGCGTCGATGACGACATGCGTCTCGACACGGTCGTCGGTCATCGGGATCAGCCGCACGCCCGGCTGCCAGCGTGCGCACAGCGCCTCGGTGACCGCGCTGAGCGGATAGCCCGCGCCGATCATCTGGGTACGGACGATATGGGTGGCGAAGTCCCGGTCGCCGAGCCCGAACCAGTCCGGACCGATGCCGTAGGCGCCCAACTCCTCCTTGACCGCGAACGTTTCGCCGGACCGCCCCCACCCCTGCTCCTCGTGGATACCGCCGCCGAGGGTGTACATGACGGTGTCGAGGTCCGGGCAGACCTTGAGCCCGAAGAGGTGGATGTCGTCGCCGGTGTTACCGATGACGGTGATGTCCGCGTCAGGTGCCGCTGCCTTGAGACCACGCAGAAAACGGGCGCCCCCGATACCGCCGGCCAAAACCACGATGCGCATGCAGAACAGTGTGTCAGCCGAAGGCTGAGTCCTATCGGGGTGGTGGTCGGGCGGCGGGTGGGGGTGTCAGCCGAAGGCTGAGTCCTATCGGGGTGGTGGTCGGGTGGCGGGTGGGGGTGTCAGCCGAAGGCTGGGTCCTGTCGGGGTGGTGGTCGGGTGGCGGGTGGGGGTGTCAGGCACGGCCGCGTTCCGGGACGCGGCCGTCCCGTCAACCCAACGAGCGCTGCGCGCCAGCCGGTTCGGTCTCGGCGAGTGCGCGGCAGGCCGCATACGAGGTCATTTCGGTCAGACCCGGGAAGTAAACGTGCAAGGTGATCGCGGGCTCCAGCGCGTCGTTGACCACCTCGTGCACATATCCGGCGGCGAACACCCGCTGGTCGCCCGATTCGAGTGAGCGGCGCGCCTCGCCGGAGCCGGTGAGCGCGCGCTCGGTCAACTCGCCTTCCAGGACGGTCAGTACGCCCGAGGAGCGGCCGTGGTCGTGCAGCCCGCTGCCCTGCCCCGGGACCCAGCTCAGCAGCCACACCTCGTACCCGGGGCCGGTTTCCAGGCGCGCGTACCAGCGCGAGGTGGCGTCGTATCGCACGAGTGGCCGCCAGCGGTCGTGGTCGGCCGCGATGGTGCGGGCCAGGCCCGCGAATCCGGCGACAGTGGTCGGATGTCTGTGCACCGGCGGCAGCAGGTGCGGGAGTGCGAGCGGGTCACCGGCGATGGAGATGTCGGAGAGCTGGGGGGCCGGGTCGGCTGGGTTGGCGCGGTGCACGGGTGGTCCTAGCGGGAGGAGCAGACGGTGGAGTGCGCTTCGGGTGCGCTGCGGATGTTCGGCTGGCCGCGGGGTGAGCTCGGAGGGCTCGGCTGATGCCGAGTACGGGGGAACCTCGCGGAATCGCGGGTTCCGTTCCGTGCCGGTCAGCGAAGGGTCAGCGGCAACAGTTGTGACAGCAGCGACAGGAGAACGAGCCGTGGACCGGCACAGCGCGGTGGAACTCGCGGCTGCGAGCTCGGGTGGGCGCGTGGGTCTCGAACGACATGGACCTAAGAAGACCGGTTGGGCGGCCCGCCTGTCAACCTGATGTCGCGTTTGCCGTCAATGTTTCACCTGAACCGGTTGATCACCCTGATGAAAGGTTTGCTCAACAGTGTGCGGGCATACCTGCGGTGACATCGGCCCGCGGGGCGCCGTTGCGCATCTGTGATCGGACCGTGATCCGTCCCGCTCCGCCTATCGGGTGGAACGGTGCGGCGATCTGTCGCGTCTCAGTCGACATATGCGGGAGCTGGATCGGATCGCCGAGCGGCCGGTGTCGGGTATTGGGCCGATTTGAACACTTTCTGCATGGCCTTGGTTCCTCGGAGTGAATAAGGGGCTCAATAGCAGATCTCGGCTTGACTGGCCCGGATCGCACGCTTGTAATTTCACTCGTGTCGTTAGGCCTCAACCGGTAACGACAGCATCACGGGGAAGCGACGACGGACGAGGGGCGCGCATGACCGAGCAGTTCCAGCTACTGCTGTCCGAGGAGGCGGAAGAGGAGCTCGGGTGGCAGGAACGCGCACTGTGCGCGCAGACCGACCCCGAATCGTTCTTTCCGGAGAAAGGCGGCTCCACCCGCGAGGCCAAGAAGGTCTGTCTCGCGTGCGAGGTGCGCTCCGAGTGCCTCGAATACGCGCTGGCCAATGACGAGCGCTTCGGAATCTGGGGTGGTCTTTCCGAGCGGGAGCGCCGTCGTCTGAAGAAGGCGGCTATCTGAGCTCGTTGTTTTCCGGGGGGCAAGCCCCCCGGACCCCCCATGGGTCGTCGACGAGCGGTTAGTGTGGGTGGCCGTCCGAGACACGTCAGGCCCGCAAGGCGCCCTGCGCGTCCACCGCAGTCCAGCGAACCGGGGCCCGCACCTCGATGTCCGTGCAAAGCCAACAGGGGGCGTACTCCGCCCGTACTCCTGAACCTGAGTTCCCGCGTCACATCGTCACCGCGGTGCTCGTCGCCCACGACGGCGCCCGCTGGTTGCCTGACGCGCTCGCCGGCCTGCTCGGCCAGACCCGCCCGGTGCAGAGCGTCATCGCCTGCGACACCGGCAGCGCCGACGACACCGACCGGCTGCTCACCGAAGCGCTCGGCGCCGACCGGGTCCTGCACCTCGCCCGCCGCACCGGCTTCGGTGCCGCGGTCGCCGAGGCCGTGCAGACCTTCGGCCCGGTGCCGCCCGAGGAACTGCCGTACCTCCAACCGCCCAGCGCCTGGGACCCGGTCACCCGCACCTGGAACGACGACGTCTACGAGCAGGACCAGGAGCGGCCCGAGCCCGTCCAGTGGTTGTGGCTGCTGCACGACGACTGCGAACCGGCGCCCGAGGCCCTCGCCGAACTGCTGCGCGTCGCCGACTCCTCGCCCTCCGCGGGCGTCATCGGCCCCAAGGTGCGCAGCTGGTACGACCGCCGCTCGCTGCTCGAAGTCGGCGTCAGCATCGCCCGCAGCGGCCGCCGTTGGACCGGCCTGGAGCGCCGCGAGCAGGACCAGGGGCAGCACGACCAGGTCCGCCAGGTGCTCTCCGTCTCCTCGGCGGGCATGCTGGTCCGCCGCGACATATGGGAAGAACTCGGCGGATTCGACCGGCGATTGCCGCTGATGCGGGACGACGTCGACTTCTGCTGGCGCGCCCAGACCGCCGGCCACACCGTGCTGATCGCGCCGGAAGCCGTGCTGCGGCACGCCGAAGCCGCCTCCCGGGAACGGCGCACCGTCGACTGCGCCGGACGCTCCTCGGTCAACCCGCACCGGGTCGACAAGGCGGGCGCGGTCTTCACGCTGCTGGCCAACGCGCGTGGCGTACTGCTGCCCTACGTGGCGCTGCGCATCATCCTCAGCACCCTGCTGCGCACCCTCGGCTACCTCGTCGGCAAGGTGCCGGGCCAGGCGCTCGACGAGGTCGCGGGCCTGTTCGGGGTGCTGCTGCGGCCGGGCCGGATCCTGGGCGCCCGCAGGCGCAGGGGACGCCCGGTGGTGTCCCCGGCGGAACTGCGGCCGCTGTTCCCGCCACCCGGTGCGACGCTGCGGGCCAGCGTCGAGCAGGTGTACAGCAACCTCTCGGGCCGCTCCGAGCCCGACTCCTCCTCGGCCGGACGGCACGGCGGCGCCGTCGAGTCCGGGCCGGGCGACGACGACGCCGACTTCCTCGACGTCGAACAGTTCGCGCGGCTCAAGCGGATCGCCCGCAAACCCGCGCCCATGCTCTTCGTGGTGCTGCTGCTGGTCTCCCTGGCGGCCTGCCGGGGGCTGCTGTCCGGCGGCGCACTGTCCGGCGGCGCGCTGCTGCCCGCCCCCGGCGGCGCCTCCGACCTGTGGGGCGCCTACGGCGGTGCGTGGCACGCCGTCGGCACCGGCGACACCCAGGCCGCGCCGCCGTATCTCGCCGTCGTGGCGCTGCTGTCGACCGTGCTACTGGGCAGCACCAGCCTCGCGCTGACCCTGCTGCTGGTGTGCTCGGTCCCGCTCGCCGGTCTGAGCGCCTACTTCGCCTCCCGGCCGCTGGTCGAGTCCCGGCTGCTGCGCGCCTGGGGCGCCGTCGCCTACGCGTTCCTGCCCGCCGCCACCGGCGCGCTCGCCGCGGGCCGTCTGGGCACCGCGGTCCTCGCGATCCTGCTTCCGCTGATGGCCCGTGCCGCCGTGGCGGCCGGCGGCCTGCAACTGAGCGCGTCCGCCATCTCCCGTGGCGTACGGCCGGGTTGGCGGGCGAGCTGGGCGTACGCGCTGCTGCTCACCATCACCACCGCCTTCACCCCGGTGGTGTGGCCGGTCTCCGTGGCGCTCGCCGCCCTCGTGCTGGTGACGCGCGTGGTCCGCGGCCAGGCCGGTCTGCTGGTGCCGCAGGCGCTGCGCTTCCTCGTGGTCCTGGCGACCCCGCTCGTCGTGCTCGCGCCCTGGTCGGTGACGCTGCTGGCGCACCCGTCGTTCTTCCTGCGCGAGGCGGGGCTGCCGTACCGCGACGGCGCCGCCTCCGCCCTCGACCTGGTCATGCTCAGCCCCGGTGGCCCGAAGGCCTCCACCGGCTTCCTGCTGGCCGGTCTGGTGCTCGCAGGGCTCGCCGCGCTGCTGCGCGACGGGCGGCGGCTCGCCATCATGACCGCGTGGGGCGCCGCGCTCGCCGGGCTGCTGGCCGCCGCCCTGCAGAACGGCTACCGGTGGCCCGGGCCCACCACCCTGGTCTACGGTCTGGCGCTGATCGCCGCGGCCGCGGTCGGCGCGGAGGACGCCAAGACCCGTATCTCCGCGGCCGGATTCGGCTGGCGGCAGCCGGTCGCCGGTCTGATCGTGCTCGCCGCGGCCGCCGCGCCGCTGATCGCCGCGGCCAGCTGGATGGTTGACGGCGCGGCGGGACCGGTCAAGCGCGGTGACGCCGTACAGGTCCCGGCCTTCGTCGCCGAGGAGAGCTCAACCGCCGACCAGGCCCGCACGCTGGTGCTCGCCGGTGACCCGGGCCATGTGCGGTACGTGCTGGTGCGCGGCTCCGGTGCGCGGATGGGCGACGGCGAACTCGCCGCCGAGGCCGGGCACGACACCCGCCTGGACGGCATCGTCGCCAATCTCGTGGCCGGTTCCGGCGGCGACCAGAGCAGCCAGCTCAGCGGGTACGCGGTGCGCTACGTACTGCTGCAGCCGGGCGCGCCCGCCGAGATGGGCCGGGTGCTGGACAGCACCCCCGGTGTGACCCGGCTCAGCCAGAGCGGCGGTACCGCGCTGTGGCGGTTGAACAACAACGTCTCCCGCATCACCATCACCGCGCCCAAGGGCGCCGACGGCACCGCGGCCGCGTCGGTTCCGGTCGCCTCGGGCAAGGTCGAGGCGCACACCACGGTCCCGTCCGGCCCCGCCGGCCGCACGCTGCGCGTCGCGGACTCGGCCGACACCGGTTGGCAGGCGACCCTGGACGGCAAGCCGCTCACCGCGACCACCGTGGACGGTTGGGCGCAGGGCTTCCAACTCCCGGCGAACGGCGGCCGGTTGGACCTCACGTTCGCCGACCCCATGACGCACACCGTATGGCTGTGGGCACAGGGCTTCCTGGCGCTGGTCGTGCTCGTGCTCGCGCTGCCGGGTCGCCGTCGTGACGTCGACGACGACCTGCCGGAGGACCTGGCCGCCGAGACGGCCGCGATCCCCGCGCAGGCGACCGGCGGCGAGGGCCGCCGGGCCCGCCGCCTGCGTGCGGCCGGCGAGGCCGCCCAGCTCGCCGAGCCTGCCGAGCCCGTTTCCGCGCCCCTCGAACCGGAGGAGGAGCCGGAGCCGTACGCCGCCGTCCCGCACCAGGCCACCGCCCCGGAGCAGGACCCGTACGGCGCCGTGCCGCAGGTGCCGCACCAGCAGCAGGGCTACGAGGAGTGGAACGGGTACGCCTACCCGGCGGCACAGCCGGGGGAGTACGACCCGTACGCGGGCGGCCAGTACCAGCAGGACGTCCCATACCCGAACGGCGAGTACCCGAGCGACCAGTATCCGAACGGCGAGTACCCGAACGGCGAGTACGTCCAGTACCCGGACGGTACGTACCAGGGCGGCGAGTACGTCGACCCGTACGGCTACCAGCAGCCACCCCCGCCTCCGCCCTACGACCCGGCGTACGACGCCGGTGAGTACGGCCACCGCCGCGACGGGAGCGACCAGCAGTGAACCGCACCACCGTGTCCTTCATCGGCGTCGTCGCGGCCCTCGCCGCTGTCACCGGAGCGGCCACCGTGCTCGCGCCCGCCTCCGACGCGGGCAAGACGGCGCCAACGGCGGCTGTCCGCAAGCCCGTTGAGCGCTCGTCGCTGCTCTGCCCCGCCCCGGCGGGCGTCGACGCCGCGTCGACGACATACACCTCGTTCACCCCGGCGGGCAGCGGTCAGGCCAGCGGCGGCAGCGCGGTGCTGCAGCCCGGGCAGACCGTGGACGGCTCCGGAAGCTCCAACTCCGGCAGCGGCAAGGCCAGTTCCAACGCCAAGCCGGTCGCACCGCTCACCGATCCGGGCAAACCCGCCGCCGCCACGGTCGACAAGTCGCCAAGCCCGCTCATCGGCACCGCCGACGGGCGGTTCGCCCCCGGCTGGTCGGTCCAGGAAACCACCACCATCGACGCCGGGCCCGGCCGCGGCATGCTCGGGACGTCCTGCACCGCACCCGGCGCCGACTTCTGGTTCCCCGGCGCGAGCACCTCCAGCGACCGGCAGGACTACGTCCACCTCACCAACCCCGACGACACCGCCGCGGTCGCCGACATCGAGCTCTACGACAGCAACGGGCCGGTCAAGACCGCCAACGGTGAGGGCATCACCATCCCCGGCGGTTCCAGCGTCCCCGTACTGCTGTCCACTCTCACCTCGGCGCAGACCGCCGACCTGACCGTCCATGTCGCGGTGCGCGCCGGCCGGGTGGGTGCCGCGATCCAGGCGATGGACACCAGGAACGGCAGCGACTGGCTGCCCGCCTCGGCGACCCCGGCGACCAGCGCCGTACTGCCCGGCATCCCGGCCGACGCGACCTCGGTGCACCTGGTGGCGTACGCGACCGGCACCAACGACGCCGATCTGAAGGTCCAGTTGCTCACCCCGACCGGCGCGATCACCCCGGCGGGACACGAGACGCTGCACCTCAAGAGCGGCATGACGACCGCCACCGACCTGCCAGGACTGACCCAGGGCCAGGCCGGTTCGCTGCGGCTCACCCCGACGGACTCCGGCAGCGCCGCGTCCTTCGTGGTGGCCCTGCGGATCACTCGCGGCAAGAGCGGCTCACAGGAGATGGCGTTCCTGCCCGGTACCGCCGCCATCGGACAGCGCGCCACGGTGGCCGACAACCGGTCGAAGGGCGGCACGCTCTCCCTCACCGCGCCCACCGCGGACGCCACCGTCAAGGTCACCAGCTCGGCGGCCACCGGCGGCGGCTCGCCGGCCAGCAAGACCGTCAGCCTCAAGGCCGGTACGACCACCGCGCTGACCCCGCCCGACCCCGGCGGCAAGGGCACCTTCGCGGTCACCGTCGAACCGGTCTCCGGCGGCCCGGTCTACGCCTCCCGCACCCTCGCCGCGGACAACAACGGCATCCCGGACTTCACCATCCAGCCCATGCCGGACGACGGCGGCACGGTCGCCGTCCCCAACGCAGGCCAGGACCTACAGGTACTCCAGCACTAACCGCTGCGGGCACACGCCCTCGCGGGATGCCGGGGGTCCGGGGGCGCACCCCGAGAGGGACCGGGGCACAGCCCCGTGCGGGGGGCTGGCGGCGCAGGGCAGGCACCCCCCAAGGGGGGCGGGGGCACAGCCCCGTGCGGGGGTATGGGGGCGAAGCCCCCGAAGCGGGGTCCGGGGGCTTCGCCCCCGGAAGGCCCCCCTCATCCCTCAGCGGGAGGCGACTACTCCTCGCCGTACCGGGGATCCACGTTCTCCGGCGACAGCCCAAGCAGCTCCGCCACCTGCTCGACCACGACCTCGTGGACCAGCAGCGCCCGTTCGTCGCGGCCCTTCGCCCTGATCTCCACCGGTCGCCGGTAGACCACGATGCGGTTGCGCGGGCCCTTTCCGGAGGCACCCGCGCTGATCAGCCGACCGAGCGGTACGACATCGTCGTCAGGGGTGTCCGCGTTCGTCGGCGGCACGTCCTGCACCGCGAACTCGACCTCCGCCAGCTGCGGCCAGCGGCGCTCCAGGCGTTCCGCGGCGTCCCGCACCAGATCGTCGAAGGCGTCCGAGCGGCTCACCGACAGCGGCACCTGCGGGGGCGCGATCGGGCCGCGCATACCGCGTCCATGGCGGTCGCGCCGTCGCGGCAGCGGGCCGGTAGCAGGGGCGGCAGCCGCACCCTGGGACGGGGGCGGAACAGGAGTGTCCATCATGTCGAAGGGTAGCCGTCGGCAAGCCCACCGGATCGGCGCGGCACGTGGCGCCTCCCGCGGGGGCGGTGGGATTTTCCCGTGGGCTTGACCCCGGACCGCTCCGGCGCACCCGGCGGCGAAAACCCAAAAGATCCCCAAGCCTGGCGGGGCTCGCAGAGGTGGCGCGGCTCCCCGAAACGCTACCCCTGCGCGCGGGCGGCCGCCGGTACAACACCGGTGATGTCGCCCAATGTGCGTTCCCTTCGCAATCCGGACCGGTAGAATCCGCTTCGCTGATCGTGCGCTATACCACAATTGGCGCCATTTGCCCCGGTCGATGACCGCCACTGAAGGGGGCCCTGGCCACCGCCCAGCCCTGCCGCGCAGGTAGGACCGTACGTCACGAGATCGGGCGATCCCGGTGAACCGGGACGACACGAGCGGGTGAGGTCGTGGAGAGTCGTCGCGGCCCGCTCAAGAGTGCGGTACCGTCCAACGTCGTGAGCCCTGTACGTCGTTGTTCGCGCACCGCGTGCGGTCGTCCCGCCGTCGCGACGCTGACGTACGTCTACGCGGACTCGACGGCCGTCCTCGGTCCGCTCGCCACCTATGCCGAGCCGCACTGCTATGACCTGTGCTCCGAGCACTCCGCCCGGCTGACCGCACCCCGGGGCTGGGAAGTCGTCCGGCTCGCCGTCGACTCCGGGCCCGCCCGCCCGACCGGCGACGACCTCGAAGCGCTGGCGAACGCCGTACGTGAGGCAGCTCGCCCACAGGACCGCCCGAGCCCGCAGGCCACCCGCGAGGGGGACCCCGTAGAGGTCGCCAGGCGGGGGCACTTGAGGGTGCTGCGCTCGCCGGAACCGTAGGTCAGCGGCGCCCTCGAACGCATCCGTTGGGGTGGGCGTCGTCGCGGGTTCACCCCCCGTACGCCAAGGGCACCCAGGTACGCCGGGTAGGTTGGTGGGCCACTTGTCCACCCCGTGCCGCGTCGCCCGGCGCTGTTGATCCTGGAGCCGCTGTGCCCGACCTGAGCCAGATCGTGAAGGCGTACGACGTCCGCGGTGTCGTCCCCGACCAGTGGGACGAAGAGCTCGCCGAACTGTTCGGTGCGGCCTTCGCCACAGTGACGGGCGCCGACGCGATCGTCGTCGGCCACGACATGCGCCCGTCCTCGCCGGGCCTGACCCGCGCCTTCGCCAAGGGCGCCGCCTCCCGTGGCGCCGATGTCACCGAGATCGGGCTGTGCTCGACCGACGAGCTGTACTTCGCCTCCGGCCAGCTCGACCTTCCCGGCGCCATGTTCACCGCCAGCCACAACCCGGCCCAGTACAACGGCATCAAGATGTGCCGCGCCGGTGCCGCCCCCGTCGGCCAGGACACCGGCCTCGCCGAGATCCGTGAGCTCGCCGAGCAGTGGTCGGTCAGCGGCCTGCCCGCCACCGACGCCACCCCGGGCCGGATCACCCAGCAGGACGTACTCGGCGACTACGCCGGATACCTGCGCGACCTGGTCGACCTCACCGGGATCCGCCGCCTCAAGGTCGTCGTCGACGCCGGAAACGGCATGGGCGGCCACACCGTGCCCACCGTCTTCGACGGCCTGCCCATCGACCTCACCCCGATGTACTTCGAGCTCGACGGCACCTTCCCCAACCACGAGGCCAACCCCCTCGACCCCAAGAACCTCGTCGACCTGCAGCACAAGGTCCGCGAGGTGGGCGCCGACATCGGCCTCGCCTTCGACGGTGACGCCGACCGCTGCTTCGTCATCGACGAGCGCGGCGAGCCGGTCTCGCCGTCCGCGATCACCGCACTGGTCGCCGCCCGCGAACTGGCCAAGCACCCCGGCGAGACGATCATCCACAACCTGATCACCTCCTGGTCGGTGCCCGAGGTCGTCAAGGAGCAGGGCGGCCAGGCGGTACGCACCCGCGTCGGCCACTCGTTCATCAAGCAGGAGATGGCCCGCACCGGCGCGATCTTCGGCGGCGAGCACTCCGCGCACTACTACTTCCGGGACTTCTGGAAGGCCGACACCGGCATGCTCGCCGCACTGCACGTCCTCGCCGCGCTCGGCGAGCAGGACGGCACGCTGTCGCAGCTGGTCGCCGAGTACGACCGGTACGCCGCCTCCGGTGAGATCAACTCCACCGTCGCCGACCAGGCCGAGCGCACCGCCGCCGTCCGCACCGCGTTCGAGGGCCGCGAGGGCGTCACCTTCGACGAGCTCGACGGCATGACGGTCACCGGCCGCGACTGGTGGTTCAACCTGCGCCCCTCCAACACCGAGCCGCTCCTCCGGCTCAACGTCGAGGCCCGCGACACGGCCACCGTCGAGCGCCTCCGCGACGAGGTCCTGGCGATCGTCCGCGCCTGAACCACCCACTTGGCGGGGGTCCGGGGACCCTTCCCCGGACCCCCGCCGGGTGCCTCCCGGCGGTACGCTGACCACGCCGTACCGACAACGGCGCGGCGACGACCGTGACGCAACGGACCACCCGGCGGCCCGGTCGCCGTACCCGCACCGCGCAACCATCACACCACCCGCCGAAGAGGACACGCCCCATGCCGCTCGAACCCAGCCTCCTGGAGATCCTCGCCTGCCCGGCCTGCCACGCCCCGCTCCGCGAGAGCGCCGCCGAGGCCGCCGCCGAGGCCGAGCTGATCTGCACCAGCGGGGACTGCGGCCTGGCCTACCCGGTACGGGACGAGATCCCCGTGCTCCTCATCGACGAGGCCCGTCGACCCGCCTAACCGGGTGCGACGGCACCAGGCCGGAGGACACGATGCTCGACGAGGCTCTGCTCGACAGTCCCGACGCCCTTGCCCGCGCCGACACCGGCGGGCTGCTGCCCGGCGTGGCCGCGGCGGGCGCCCGGGTCCGTACCGCCGCCCGAGCCGCGGCCGAAGCCGGGCTCGCCGACCTCAAACCCGACGGCCGCCCCCGCACCATCATCATCGCGGGGCCCGGGTCGGCGCCCACGCAGCTCGCCGACCTGCTCGGCGCCCTCGCCGCCTGCCCGATCCTGCCGCTGGCACCCACCGGCAGCGCGCCCACCGCCCAGGAACTGCGCTGGACCCTGCCCGGCTGGGCCGGACCGCTCGACCTGCTGCTGCTCACCACCGCGGACGGCACCGAACCGGGTCTGACCAGCCTGGTGGAACAGGCCTACCGGCGTGGCTGCACCGTCGCCGGGGTCGCCCCGGCCGGTACGCCGCTCACCGGAGCGCTCCAGCAGGCGCACGGCCTGGCGCTGCCGTTCGCACCACCCGCGTACCGCCCGACCGCCACCGAGGTCTACGACGCCGTATACGGTGCGGAACAGGCCATTCCGGTCGACCCCGGCGCCTTCTGGGCGCTGCTCACCCCGCTGCTGGCCCTCACCGACCGGATGGGGCTGCTGTCCGCACCGCCGGACGTCGTCGAGGCCGTCGCCGACCGGCTGGACGCCGCCGCGGACCGCTTCGGCCCGGCCGCCGAGACCTACCGCAACCCGGCCAAGACCCTCGCCGTCGAACTCGCCCACTCGCTACCGCTGGTGTGGAGCGAGGGCGCCACCGTCGCCCCGGCCGCCCGCCGCTTCGCCGCCGTCCTCACCTCGCTGGCCGGCCGCCCGGCACTCGCCGCGGCGCTGCCCGAAGCCATCGCGGAACACGGCGCGCTCCTCGACGGCACCCTGGCACCCGGCACCGACGACCTCGACGACTTCTTCCGCGACCGGGTCGAGGAACCGGACGGACTGAAGCTGCGGATCGTGCTGCTGCGCGAACCGGAGACCGAACCCGCCACCGCGGCCCACGAGGCGGCCAACGCCCACGGCACACCGCTCAGCGAGATCGACGCCGCGGACGGCAGCCCCGCCGAAACCCTCGCCGAACTGCTCGCCCTCACCGATTTCGCCGCTGTTTACCTGGCGCTCACCCCCGCCGAGGGATCATCGGCGTGACGCCGCCGTGCGCCCCCGCGGGCGCACCCGACACGCACCGAAGAGGAACACCGAACCGCATGGACCGCCTCGTCAACACCGTGCGCCCCTACGCCTGGGGCTCCACGACCGCCATCCCCGAACTGCTCGGCACCGAGCCCACCGGTGAACCGCAGGCCGAGCTGTGGATGGGCGCTCACCCCGGCGCGCCCTCGCGACTCGACCGCGGCACCGGCCTGATGCCGCTCAACGAGGTCATCGACGCCGACCCGTACGGCGAACTCGGCAAGGCGGCCGTCGAACGCTTCGGGCCGCGGCTGCCGTTCCTCTTCAAGGTGCTGGCGGCCGGCGCACCGCTGTCCGTGCAGGTGCACCCCGACCTCGACCAGGCCAAGGCCGGCTTCGCCGACGAGGAGGACCGCGGCGTCCCCACCGACGCACCGCACCGCAACTACAAGGACGCCAACCACAAGCCGGAGATGATCTGCGCACTGACGTCCTTCGACGGCCTGTGCGGTTTCCGCCACCCCGCCGAGGCCTCCGAACTGCTGGCAGGCCTCGGCGTCAACGCCCTCAAGCCGTACGTGGACATCCTGCGCGCCCGGCCCGAGAGCGAGGCACTGCGCGAGGTGCTGGCCGCCGTACTGAGCGCCGACCGCGAGGCGATGGCCGAAACCGTCGAGCAGGCCGCGGAGGCGGCAGCCCGACTCGCCACGGAAGGCGGCAAGTTCGCCGACGCCTACGCCGCCTACGCGTCCGCGGCCCACCACTTCCCCGGCGACCCGGGCGTCATCGCCGCCATGCTGCTCAACCACGTACGCCTGCAGCCCGGCGAGGCGCTCTACCTCGGCGCCGGTGTACCGCACGCCTACCTCAACGGGCTCGGCGTGGAGATCATGGCCAACTCCGACAACGTGCTGCGCTGCGGCCTCACCCCCAAGCACGTCGACGTCCCCGAACTGCTGCGCATCGTCCGCTTCGAGTCCGGCGACGCGGGCGTGCTGCGCCCGGAGGAGAGCGGCGACGGCGAAGAGGTGTACGACACCCCGATCGACGAGTTCCGGCTCTCCCGCTACGCACTCGCCCCCGGCGGCCGCCCCCGCTCCCTCGACGCCCGCACCCCGCAGATCCTGCTGTGCACCGCGGGCACGGTGACGCTGCACGGTCCCGACGACACCCAACTCACCCTGGAGCGCGGCGAGTCCGCGTTCGTCCCGGCCGACGAACCCATCACGCTCGACGGCGAGGGAACGGTCTTCCGCGCTACCGTCGTCGCCTGACCGCCGGTGAGCGCATCAGGCGGAACACGGGCCATCGTCGCGGCGCTGGGCGCCAACCTGGCGATCGCGGCGGCCAAGTTCGTCGCGTTCGCCTTCAGCGGCTCGTCGTCCATGCTCGCCGAAGGAGTGCACTCGGTCGCCGACTCCGGCAACCAGGCGCTGCTGCTCATCGGCGGCAAGCGCGCGAAGAAGCAGGCCACCGAGGAGCACCCCTTCGGCTACGGCCGGGAACGCTACGTCTTCGGATTCCTGGTCTCCGTCGTCCTCTTCAGCGTCGGCGGGGTCTTCGCGCTCTACGAGGGCTACGAGAAGGTACGGCACCCGCACGCGTTGCAGGACTGGTACTGGCCGGTGGGCGTCCTGGTCTTCGCCGTCATCGCGGAGGGGTTCTCCTTCCGGACCGCCGTCCGGGAGTCCAACCAGCTGCGCGGCACGCTCGGTTGGGTGCAGTTCATCCGCCGGGCCAAGGCACCCGAGCTGCCGGTCGTCCTCCTGGAGGACTTCGGGGCGCTCATCGGACTGGTCCTCGCCCTGGGCGGGGTGGGCCTGTCACTGGCGACCGGCGACGGTGTGTGGGACGGCGTGGGCACCTTGTGCATCGGCGCCCTGCTGATCGCCATCGCCCTGGTGCTGGCCGCGGAGACCAAGTCGCTGCTGCTCGGAGAATCCGCGGGACCGGAGACGGTCGCGGCCATTCGCGCCGCCGCCGTGGACGGCGAGGTCGTCACCCGCGTCATCCACATGCGCACCCTCCACCTCGGCCCCGAGGAACTGCTGGTCGCCGCCAAGATCGCGGTCCGGCACGATGACACGGCCGCCCAGGTCGCCCGCGCCATCGACGCCGCCGAAGCCCGTATCCGCGAGGCCGTCCCCATCGCCCGCGTCATCTACCTCGAACCGGACATCTTCCGGGGAGCCTGACGGACCACCGGGGGTTTGAGGGCACCCGCCCCTCAAACCCCCTTGGAAGCAGCGCTGTTGAACCCCCGCTACCGCACCTCTGCCAGTACCCGCATGATCTCCGCGCGGGTCGGCGCCAACGCCAGCCGCTCGCGGAACCCGGCGTCCATCAGCTTGCGGGACAGCAGCGCCAGGATCCGCAGATGCTCATCCCCAGCCGCCGCCTCCGGCACCGAGATCATGAAGATGAGCTTGGCCTTCGTCCCGTCCAGCGCACCCCACTCGATCCCCTCGCCGGACCGGGCGAACCCGACCAGCGGAGCGGTCACCGCATCGGTCTTGGCATGCGGGATCGCTATCTCCTCGCCGAGCCCCGTGGTGCCCTGCGCCTCCCGCGCGAGCGCGGCGGCGACCAGGGCGTCGACATCGGCGACCTTCCCGGTGTCCGCCAGCAGACCCGCCATCTCCCGTATCGCGGCCTCCTTACCGCCCGCCGCCAGTTCCTCCCTGACCGTCCGCTCGGTGAGATAGCCGGACAGCACCTCGCCGTCGGGCCGGGCGTCCACGGCGGTCGCGGCGGTGCCGGCCGCCTCGATCACGGGCTCGGCGGTACGGCTCCCGGCGGCGGGGACCGCGGTGGCCACGGCCGCCTCCGGTTCCGCGGCGGCCGGAGCCTCGGCGGCGGCGGTGGCGGCCGCCGTGTCGGCGGTGCCGCGGGTACGCGTACCGGCGGCGCTGGCCGTCGTCGCTACGGCGGCCCCGACCCCGGCCAGCGCGGGCTCCGGCACCGCCACCGGCAGCGGGCCCGCGGTCGGTGCGACGTCCTTCTTCTCCTCCTTTTCCTCCAGCGAGACAAGCGCCACCGTGCTCAGCGCGGTCACCAGCGTGCCGATCGCCACCGCGACGAAGAACACCGGCACACCGCCGACCGCACCCAGCACCGCCACGATCGGCCCGCCGTGCGGCACCGCGTCCTTCACCCCGGCCATCCCCGCGACGGCACCGGCCACCGCGCCACCGAGCATGTTCGCCGGAATGACCTTCGCGGGCCGCGCCGCAGCGAACGGAATCGCGCCCTCCGAGATGCCGAAGCAGCCCATGAACAGGGCCGCTATACCGGTCTCCCGCTCCTGGGCGGTGTAGAGGTGGCGGCGGATCAGCGTCGCCAGACCCTGGCCGAGCGGCATCACCGGGATCGCCGCCGCACACATGCCCATGACCGTCTGGTTTCCGGACGCGATCAGACCGGCGCCGAACAGGAACGCGGTCTTGTTGACCGGACCGCCCATGTCGAACGCGATCATCAGGCCGAGGATCGCGCCCAGCACGATCGCGCTGGACCCCGTCATCCCGCCGAGCCAACTGGTCAGATGCGCGAACACCCATGAGATCGGCTTGCCGATGACATAGATGAAGAACAGACCCAGCGTGGTCGTGGCGACTATCGGGATCACAATGATCGGCATGATCGGCCGGACGAACTTCGGGACCTTGACCTTCTTGATCCACAGCACCAGATAACCGGCGAGGAAGCCGGTGACGATGGCCCCGATGAAGCCCGCACCCGCCTTGGAGTCGTACAGCGCCCCGGTGTTGGCTATCCAGCCGCCGATCATGCCCGGCACCAGCGCGGGACGGTCACCGATCGCATAGGCGATGTAGCCGGACAGGATCGGCACCATCAGGGTGAAACCGATCGTGCCGATGTCGTTCACATGCGCCCAGAAGCTGCCCTTCGGGATGACCAGACCGCCCGAGGGGTCCGGGTGGCCGCCCAGCGCCAGCGACACCGCCAGCAGCAGACCACCGACCACGACGAACGGGATCATGTAGCTGACACCGTTCATCAGCGCCTTGTAGGCGACGCCGCGCTCCCTGCCCCCACTGTCGGAGCCGGACGGTGCGGCTCCCTCCGCCGAGTGGACCGGTGCGCTGCGCACCCGCTCGATCAGCCGCTCCGGATGGCTGATGCCCTCGGAGACCCCGACGCTGAGCACCCGCTTGCCGACGAAGCGGCTGAGGTCGACGTCCTTGTCCGCCGCGATGATGACACCGTCGGCCTGGTTGACATCGTTGTCGGTCAGGATGTTCTCGGCGCCGATCGAGCCCTGCGTCTCTACCTTCATCTCGACGCCGAGCGCCTCCGCGGCCTGGGACAGCTTCTCCGCTGCCATATAGGTATGCGCGATGCCGGTGGGACAGGCGGTTACCGCGAGCAGCCTCAGCCTCTCGTGTGCGGTCCCCGCGTCGCTGGGGGGATCGGCAGGCCTGGTCACGTCGTCTCTCCTTCAGCCGTCCTGCGCGAGTGACAAGAGTGCGAGTGTCAAGAGTGTTCTCGCATCGATCGCATCCCGCAACACGTATGGAGCAAAGCGGAAGTTGACGAACGTCCTCGATATCACTGCGGGCAATCCCGGACCGAGGCCGCAGACGCGCCGCGCACTCCTTCCAAGGCTTCTTCTACGGACTGGGGCCCGCTGGGCCGTTCGGTGTAGATTCGTCAGCAAAGCCAGACGTCGCTGCTGATGGCGGTCGGGCGGTCCCGAACGCGCGGACCGGCCGAGGGAGAGAGGGCCTCCGACGGGCTGCGCTGCGGTACGAGGACCGGCACCCCCGGTCCTCTTCGGCGCGTCCGCCCGGACCCGCCGCACGGCCGCAGCGGTCAGACCGATGCCCACCCTCGACCCGATCCGCGAGGAGCACACCGCATGACGTCGACCTCCACCAGCCCCGACTTCAAGGTTGCCGACCTTTCCCTGGCACCTTTCGGCCGCAAGGAGATCACGCTCGCCGAGCACGAGATGCCCGGCCTGATGGCGATCCGCAAGGAGTACGCCGACGCCCAGCCGCTCGCCGGTGCCCGCGTCACCGGCTCGCTGCACATGACCGTGCAGACCGCCGTGCTCATCGAGACCCTCGTCGCGCTGGGCGCCGAGGTCCGCTGGGCCTCGTGCAACATCTTCTCCACCCAGGACCACGCCGCCGCGGCCATCGCCGTCGGCCCCAACGGCACCCCGGACAACCCGCAGGGCGTCCCGGTCTTCGCCTGGAAGGGCGAGACGCTGGAGGAGTACTGGTGGTGCACGGAACAGGCTCTGACTTGGCCGAACAGCCCCACCGGCGGCCCGAACATGATCCTCGACGACGGTGGCGACGCCACCCTGCTCGTCCACAAGGGCGTGGAGTTCGAGAAGGCCGGCTCGGCCCCCGACCCCTCCACCGCTGACAGCGACGAGTACCGCGTCATCCTGCAGCTGCTGAACCGCACCCTCGCCGAGAACCCCAACAAGTGGACCCGGCTCGCCTCCGAGATCCGCGGCGTCACCGAGGAGACCACCACCGGCGTCCACCGCCTCTACGAGATGCAGCAGGCGGGCTCGCTCCTCTTCCCGGCGATCAACGTCAACGACGCGGTCACCAAGTCCAAGTTCGACAACAAGTACGGCTGCCGCCACTCCCTGATCGACGGCATCAACCGCGCCACCGACGTCCTCATCGGCGGCAAGGTCGCGGTCGTCTGCGGCTACGGCGACGTGGGCAAGGGCTGCGCCGACTCGCTGCGCGGCCAGGGCGCCCGGGTGATCATCACCGAGATCGACCCGATCTGCGCCCTGCAGGCCGCGATGGACGGCTACCAGGTCAGCACGCTCGACGACGTCGTCGGCATCGCCGACATCTTCGTCACCGCGACCGGCAACAAGGACATCATCATGGCCTCCGACATGGCCAAGATGAAGCACCAGGCCATCGTCGGAAACATCGGCCACTTCGACAACGAGATCGACATGGCCGGCCTCGCCAAGGTCCCGGGCATCGTCAAGACCGAGGTCAAGCCGCAGGTCCACACCTGGACCTTCCCGGACGGCAAGACCTTGATCGTGCTGTCCGAGGGCCGCCTGCTCAACCTGGGCAACGCCACCGGCCACCCTTCCTTCGTGATGTCCAACAGCTTCGCCAACCAGACGATCGCCCAGATCGAGCTGTTCACCAAGCCCGAGGCCTACCCGACCGGCGTCTACGTGCTCCCCAAGCAGCTCGACGAGAAGGTCGCCCGGCTCCACCTCGACGCCCTCGGCGTCAAGCTCACCGCCCTGCGCCCCGAGCAGGCCGCCTACATCGGCGTCCCGGTCGAGGGCCCGTACAAGCCGGACCACTACCGCTACTAGTCCCACCAGTCCGGCGAACACTGACCGGAACGCAAGACCGGTCAGCACCGATGCACCGAGCGAGGGCCCCCGTCGGTACCCCCGGCGGGGGCCTCGCCGTTCGGAGAACCGAAAGCCCCCACCATGCCCCGCGGCCGCTACTCGTTCTACGACACGCACGATCACACCCCCCTTGGCGAAGAACACTTCCACTGCGCCACCGGCACCTCCGGCTGGCGCTACACCGCTCGCACCACCACGCCGAACGGTCAGGACTCCGGATCCGTCGACCTCACCATCGACGACCTCGGCCGCCCCATCCGACTCGAACTCCACGCGGGCGGATGGCAGGTCCGCGGCGCCGCGCTGGACGGCGTGACCTGGGTCCGTACTGACCCCAGCGGCGACCACGCCCAAGAAGGCAACGCCGTGGCCCATGCCTTCACCGGAACCTCCCCCGCCTTCCTCGTTGCCACGGCGCGTCTGCTCCGCCTCTCTCCAGGCGCCCCCGCGACCCGCGTCCGACTCGTCGCCCTCACCTCCCCCGTCCTCGCACCCAGGACCCTCGACCAGTCCTGGGCCCTGTTGGACAGGACAGCACATGCCACTGACAACGGCTCGCTGATCGTGGACGAGTACCAGGTCAACGACCTGGAGACCGGTGAGCAGAGCACGGTCCACCTCGCGGGAGACGTCGTGCTCGCCGCCCCCGGCATCGAACTGGAGGACCTGGAGAGCCCGCCGTCCACGTTCGACTGACCAGCCGATGACAGGGGCACGGCCGCAGGATGGCCAGGCGGTGGCCGCACGATGTGCAAACACCCCTGCTGACCTGCTAATCTCCAATGCACCTCGCGAGACCCGTTGACACGGGAGGAGTGAGGAGGTAGATTCAAACGGTTGTCACGAAGTAGACATGTACGTGACGGTCGGGTAGCCTCTACCCCCTGCTTCACGGAATTCCTTCGGTGAAGCGCTGTAGTATCCCTTCCGAATTACTACCGGAAATGCGAACGCCGATTGGCTCGGCCGAAAGCGGATCTGATAGAGTCGGAAACACCGGAAAGCGAAAGCCAGAAGGTAATCCCGCCAGCGGGAATCGGGTCGGAAAAGATCTGATAAGCTGGAGAAACCGAAGGGAAAGCCCGGAGGGGCCGGTGAAACGGTCTCGAAGGAAGC
>NZ_JARHTQ010000034.1 GCF_029223525.1 Streptantibioticus ferralitis
ACACAGCGGCCGTTCTCTTGTACTTCGTGACTCGACATCTCGAAGCGTGGAGAACGGCCGCCTCCGCTGTCCCGGAAAGAACCGCAGATCAGCAGGTCGGGTGACCTGCGACGTTAAACGTCAAGCTTAGGAAACCATGCTCCAGGTCTGGTACGTGTTCGAGTGGTTGCTACACGTGTAGCTGGCCGTGTTGTTCCACGAGGGCGCGCCGAGGTCGTACAGCATGTTGTTCCAGTGGCCGGCCTGGCCTCGGTCCAGGCAGAGGATCTTCGGGCTGTCGCTGTTTTGCTGGTAGTTGGCGAACTGGTAACTATTTGGGTTCGGGTTGGTGTTGCCCACCCAGGTCAGGTTCCACTGGTCGTGCCAGTCCTGGTAGTCGCAACTACCTGTCTTCCCCACGTAATGCCAGTTGGACCAGACAGGGTCAAGCGCCATGTGCATACGATCGACCCGCAGGCATCGGCCGGTCTGCCGGTTCCTGATCTGGACTCTGTCGTAGTAGTTGCCAACGTTCCCGGCGTAAGAAGTGACGTCCCACCGCTGGTAGTTCCCGCCATTGCAGTTCAAGACATACAGGTCCCCACTGTTGTTGCTGTCCAGGCACTGACCATCGTTCTGGTCCTTGAGCTGGACGCTGTACTGGTAGGTGTTGGCCTGGGCCGTTCCCGCGGTGGCCAGCAGCCCGGCCATCGAGCCCAGGGCAAGGACCCCGGCGCCCACCGCTGACTTGAGGTTGAACTTCATCTGCACTCCTTCGGGGGTGCCCGGTGACGGTATTGATGCGTCTGTTTTGCATTCAGCTACACCACCGTCGTGGAACCGCTGCTGCATTGACCGAACGTTTCGTCGCTGTCCTGTGCGTTGTGCGGGAACGGCTGACCGCCCCGTGGAACGCTATGTCCACGGGTCCTTTGGCCGTCCTAGATTCGTCCTAGTACCAGGTCAGCCAGGGGGGCAGCGTTGTCCTGTGCCGTTCGGAAACTCGTTGTCGCTGGTCAAGCCGTGTACCTGTACTCGTTGATGGTGCCCTGAAGGACTCGGGTTCGTAGGAGTCGGTGAGTGGTCAGGTTGGCCACGGGTGTCGGCTGTTCCTGGGCGAGGGGTGGCAGCTGCCCTCGAGCGTGGTGCGGGCGATGACTGTTGTAGTGCTGGGCGTAGGCGTCGAGGACCTGCCGGGCGTGGGTCTCGTTCCAGATGAGGAGATGGTTAGGCTTGATTCAGTTTGACGGACATCCCAGATCAGGGGCCTCGGCCCCCGGAAGGATGTCTGTCATGGAGAGCATGGGGCAGAAGAAGCCGCGTCCTCGCCGCTCGTTCACTTCGGAGTTCAAGGCCGAGATCGTCGAGCTGTGCCAGCGCGGTGACCGCTCGATCGGGCAGGTCGCCAAGGACTTCGAGCTGACCGAGACCGCGGTACGCCTGTGGGTCGCGCAGGCCGAGACCGACGCAGGCCAGCGGCCGGGTCTGACCAGTGATGAGAAAAAAGAACTTGCCCGTCTGCGCAGGGAGAACCGGCGCCTGCGCGAGGACGTAGAGGTCCTCAAGCGGGCCACGGCTTTCTTCGCGAAGGAGACCCGGTGAACGTGCACCCGTTCATCGAGGCGGAGAAGCGGGGCGGCCACAGCGTCAAGCGCGCCTGTGAGCTGCTGAAGGTCTCCCGGGCCGGCTTCTATCACCGCCACAGCGGCACGCCCGGCCCCCGCGCGGTCCGCGACGCGGAACTGACCGGGAAGATCACCGAAGTCCACCAGTCCTCACGCGGCACCTATGGCGTCCCGCGTATCCACGCGGTCCTCCAGCGAGAGGGCATGGTCTGCGGCCGCAGGCGCGTCGCCCGCCTCATAAGAGCCGTCGGCCTCGTCGGCCGCTACCGCAGGCGAGGGCATCGCACCACGGTCCCCGACCCCGGTGCATGCCTGCGTCCGGACCTGGTGACACGCGACTTCGAGCCCGACCCGGCAGCAGCCGACACCCGCTGGTGCGGCGATATCACCTACATCCCCACCGAGGAAGGATGGCTCTACCTGGCCACCGTCATCGACATCGGCTCCCGCCGCGTCGTCGGCTGGGCCACCGCCGACCACCTGCGCACGGGGCTCGTCATCGACGCCTTGCAAGCGGCCTGCACGCAGCGCCGCCCAGCCGCCGAGGTGATCTTTCATTCCGACCGCGGCTGCCAGTACACCAGTCACGAATTCGCGGCTTTCGCCCACGAGTTGGGCGTCCGGCTGTCCGTCGGCCGCACCGGACAGTGCTGGGACAACGCGCTCGCCGAGTCGTTCTTCGCCACCCTCAAAAGCGAACTTCCCTGCGACCGTCCCTGGCCCAGCCGCGCTACCGCGCGCGCCGCCATCTTCGAGTGGATCGAGAGCTGGTACAACCTGCGCAGGCTGCACAGCAGCCTCGGCTACCGCAGTCCCGCCGACTACGAGACCGCCCTCGCAGCCTGACCAACACAACACCGGTGTCCGTCAAAGCGGAACAAGCTCAGGTCGAGTGCTTCGCGCCGAAGGGTGCCGATGACCCGTTCGCAGTGCGCGTTCATCCGAGGAGCCCGCGGAGCAGTCCTTACGACCTCGATGCCGTCGGCCGCGAAGACCGCGTCGAAAGACTCGGTGTACTTCGCGTCGCGGTCGCGGAGCAGGAAGCGTAGCGATTCGACCCGTAGGCCCAACTCGACGGCAAGGTTTCTCGCCTGCTGCACCGTCCAGCGCCCTGTGGGATGTGCGGTCACGCCAGCGATGTGTAGTCGGCGCGCGCCGTGTTCGAGGAACACCAGCGCGTACACCCGGCGCAGGTCGACCAGATCGATGTGGACAAAGTCGCAGGCGATGATGCCTTCGGCCTGCGCGGTCAGGAACTCGCGCCACGTCGGGCCGTTGCGGCGCGGGGCTGGATCGATGCCCGCCGCGGTGAGGATCTCTCAGACCGTTGTCGAGCTAACCGGGTGCCCGAGCCGGACGAGTTCGCCCTGGATTCGTCGGCAACCCCAGCGCGGATTCTCTTTGGCCAGCCGCAGCACGAGCGCCTTCACCGTGCTCGCGGTCGGTGGCCTGCCGGGCTTGCTGCGGCGCTCGCTGTAGTCCCACTTGTGCGCGATCAGTCTTCGGTGCCACGTGAGCAGGGTCGCGGGCGTCACCGGGAACACCTGCGCCCACCGGTGCCGAGGGATCAGCGAGGATAGCGCTGCGAACCACACTCGATCCGCCGGCTCATACCGCACCGGGCCCGAGAGTTGCCTGCGCAGCACCGCGTTCTCGTGCCGGAGTACCAACACTCCGCATCCTTGGTCATGTCCCGCCGCAGCAGCACCGCAGGGACCGACAGCAGCTTCCGGGCCACCTTGTACACCAGTGAGACGATCACCGGGGCAGGGTTCCAGCAAGCTGTCTTGGCGCGCTAGACCGACCCCGAGCAGCAACGATGAGTTTTCGAACGGCACAAGCTGGTGCAGCAGGGCTGCAAGGAAGGCCCGGTCGCTTGCCTGGAACCGCACCCGTTGTCCGCTCAACTGCCGTTCCAGCACCGTGATCTGATGACGTAGTGCCAGGATCTCCACGTCCTTTTCCCGGTCGTTCATCGAAAGCAGTCCCAGCATCGCGAACGCGTTGGTCACAATCAGGTACGCCAGTCGCAGCAGCACTGTTGATCACCATGCCGGGGTGATCGCAAGTCTCGCCAGTGTACCGACCGGGCGACACGGTCGACATCCTACGAATCATCGCTCACCGCCTCTCACCAGGGCGGATGAGGTATCGGCAAGGGCGGGGCCGCCCCGGCGTCGACCGCCTGACCCGGGTGGTGGTCCACCTCGGCAGCTTCAGCCACCAGGACGTGCTCTGGGCCTCCCGCCAGGGCGGCGTCCACCTCCTAGCCCGCCGTCAGCTGCAGCGCTGGGCGGACGGCGCCACCCTGGACGACCTGGGCCTGTCCGGCCGACGCCTCCTCGCTGGTGCTCGACGTCCAGCCGGACGAGGGGCCCGCCTCGGTACGGCTGGAGCGGGAGGACACCCCGACGCACACGTCCCGGGTAGCGGTCGCCGCGACTGCTTCCCGTCCTGACCTGCGGAGATTATGGAAATGGGCCCTCGTCTGAAGGCCCATTTAGACGAGGCCGTACTCGGTCGCGGACGCGTCGGGGACGACTGTGATGGAACTGGCGACCTGGCCGACCAGCTTAGCAGCCTTCAGACCGGTGGCTGCTGTCGCTGTACCCACTGTTGAAGTTGTGATAGTTGCCGTGGAAATCGTGGTTGGTCAGGCACTTGGGGTATACGAATGGCGGAAAATGCAACACGCCATGTGCCCAGGACAGATACACGTGCGGCATCGAGTAGAGGTAGCCGGAGCCGTCGATCGGAACCAAGTTGGAGGTCCAGAAGTCTCCGCTGATTTGCTGATAGGCGCTGCTGTAGTACTTCTTGCCAGGCTGCTTGTGATTGACGTCTTCGATCCAGATAGAGCCGGGGCCAGAGTTGGTGATGGAACTGTCGCTCCAGTGCACTTCGGCATACATCATGCGGCAGCTGGGGATGTAACCGAGGTACAACACGCCAAGCGTGTCACCCGTGGTGGCTTTCAGGGTCGTTGGGACGCTGGCCATTTCCCGGTCGGATCCGCAAGACGCAGCCTGCGCCGGCGCCGTGCCCAGCACCCCTACTCCGGTGACCAGAGTCGCGGCCGCGAGCACCATGGAGAGCTTCTTCTTGAACTTCCGCCATCCAGGCGCGCTTGCGGACGAGCTGGCGGGGGTCGCACCTACGTTGGAAGCTGTGCGGAGTTTCATCTGAATCCTTTCAGCAAAGGGTTGGAGAGGAACAGAGACCGGCGCGAATCGCACTGTTTTTTGTAGACCGCACCGTCGTGACCGGTAACCGTGCGTACGCGGGCCCGGCTTGAGGCCGGCGGTAGCGAGACCCCTGGATCCACGCAGTAACGCAGCGGTCACTCCCGCTCGCTTGGCATGCTCATCACTTGGATCTGGCCACCTCCCCTGGTCGCCTCAAGCGCGGAATCCGAAGGCACGCTCCGCAGGCGTTGCCCGCCCACTGGTCTTCGGTGAGCTCCGCTACGGCGACGCTATGGACACGGGTCCGTCGGCCGTCCTAGATTCGTCCTAATGCGAGGTCGGCCGAGGGATCGGCGCTGATCGTCAAGTGCCGGGGGGTACATGAGATTCGGCGTGCTGGGGCCGTTACACGCCCAGATCACCGGGCGCGAGGTCCGGCTCGACGGACCACGGCAGGCCAAGATGCTGGCTGCGCTCCTGGTCGAGGCCAACAACCTCGTCGCCATGGAACGGCTGGTAGCCGTGATGTGGGACGGGAAAGCACCCACCACCGCGGTCCGTCAGGTCCAGGACGCTCTGTGCGGGCTGCGCCGCAACCTCGCCGCGTGCGGAGCACCCGGCTCCTTGATCAGCACGCGGCGCGGCGGCTACCAGATCCACCTGACCGTCAATCAGCTCGACCTACTGGAGTTCGACCGCGAGCGGCACCTCGCCGAACGGCACAAGGCCCCGTTCGAGACAGCTGTCGCGCTGCGGCGCGCGCTGACCTGCTGGCGCGGTAACGCCCTGGTCGACATCTCCAGCCGGGTCCTGGAGCTCGATGCGGCACGGCTGAACGAGAGGCGCGCGGCCACCCACAAACTGTGCCTGAGCATCGAACTCGACCTGGGGCGTCATCGTGAGGTCATCGAGGAGCTGACCGCCCTGCTACGCGAGCACCCCTACGACGAGCAAGTCGCAGAACACTTGATGGTCGCCCTCTACCGGTGCCGGCGACAAGGCGAGGCGCTGCAGGTGTACGAGCGACTGCGCCGGACACTGGCAGGCGAACTCGGCGTCGACCCCACCCCGCCGATCCAGGCGCTGCATCTGCGCATCCTGGCCGCCGATCCCGCCCTGGCGGTCCCTGTCCCGGCGAGCGATCCCTCGGACACACGACCGGAAAGCCCTGGCCCAGCGGCCACCGAACCGGTTATGGCGATGCCGGTGCGCCAACTGCCGCTCGATGTACCCGACTTCGTGGGTCGAGCCGACGCGCTGGCCGAGGTCGCCCGATTGCTCGACGGGTCGGCGCCGAACCGGGCCCCGGTGGCCGTCGTCGTGGGCGGTCCCGGTGTCGGCAAGTCCTGTCTGGTGACGCACGCCGCGCGGCTGGCGAGCGCCACCTTCCCCGACGGCCAGCTCTACCTCAACCTCGCCGCGACATCGCACGAGCCGCGGGACCCGGCGCTGATGCTGGCCGAGGCGCTGCGGGCACTTTCGATCGCCGGCAGCGCGATTCCGAACGGCCTGTCTGAACGGGCCGCGCTCTACCGTTCGTTGCTGGTGGACCGCCGGATGCTGGTGGTGCTGGACGATGCCGGTCACGCCGATCAAGTGCTGCCGTTGCTGCCCGGGGCCGACGGCTGTGCCGTGTTGATCACCAGCCGCAATCTGCTGACGCAACTTCCCGGCGCCCGGCACATCGACCTGGACGTGCTGAGCCCGGCAGAGGCGCGGGAGTTGTTCACCGGCATTGTCGGGCGGCGGCGGGTCGAGCGGGAACCGGCGCAGGCCGACGCGATCCTCGACTGCTGCGGCAACTTGCCGCTGGCGATCCGTATCGCCGGCGCCAAGCTCACCGGCCGGCCGGCTTGGTCGCTGCGGGTGCTGCGGGAACGGATCGAGGATGAGTCCCGGCGGCTGGCCGAGCTGAGGATCGGGGACCTCAGCGTACGAGCCAGCGTCGAACTGAGCCTACGGCTGCTGCCGGCCGACGCGGTGCGCGCACTGAGCCTGCTGGGTCTGCTCGGCGCCTATACCCTGCCCGGCTGGGTGGTCGGCCCGCTACTGGACCGCTCGGACGCCGAGGAGGTGCTGGACACCCTCGTCGACGCCAGCCTGGTGCGGCTCACCGCCACCGACGCCATCGGCCAGCCGCGCTACCGGCTGCACGACCTGATCAGGACCTGTGCAGTGGAGATCGCCGCCCAGCTGCCGGCGGCGGACAAGCGGAACGCGATCATCCGGGTGCTGTCCGCCTGGCTCGATCTGGCCGGGCGCGGCACTGATCGGCTGCCGGCCGGGTTGCTGGTCGGCGAGCCCGGTTCGGCGCCGCGCCTGTCGCTGCCCGATGCGGTCGTGGACCGGCTGATGGCCGACCCGGTCGGCTGGTTCGACGCGGAACGCGACACCCTGCTCGGCGCGGTGAAACTGGCTGTGGACTGGGGATTGGACGAGTTGGCCTGGGAGCTGGCGGCCAGCCCGGTGACCTATTACGACCACCGGTGTCTGTATCAGGACTGGGAGCACGGGCACCGGCTCGCGTTGGACACGGCCGAGGCCGCTGGCAACGTGCGCGGCGCATCGGTGCTGCTGCGAGGTCTTGGCCAACTGCACATTTACCGAGACGAGTTCGACGGGGCGACCCGTGCCCTGGAGTCCTCTGTCGCGCTGTGCCAGGACGGCGAGGACAAGCGCGGCGAGGCGTTGTCGGTGGCGATGCTGGGCACGGTCAGCCGGGTGCAGGGCCGTGACGACGAAGCCGTCGAGCGTGTCGAGCAGGCGCTGGCCATCGCGGTCGGTGAGAGCGACCGGCACCTCGAAGCGTACCTGTCCTGTTCGATGGCAGTGATGCGGCTCATGCAGGGCGAACTCGACGAGGCGCAGTCCTACTTCGGCGAGGCCTTGCGCCAGGCCAAGGCGCTCGACGACGGGCATCGGGTGGCGGTCGTGCTGCGGCGGTTCAGCCGGCTGCACGACCGGCGCGGTGATCCGGGCGAGGCGCTGCGCTGCCTATGGCAGGCGTTGGCCACCTTCGAGAAACTCGCCGACGAGCGGTGCGCCGCGTACACGCTGCTGGAAGTCGGCCGCGTGTACGCCGGTCAGCACGACCGGGACCGGGCGAGCCCGGCGTTGCAGCGCGCGGCGGACCTGTTCCACCGGCACGGCGACCGTCAGGACGAGGCCGCGTGCTGGCAACTGATCGGCGACCTGGACGACGTCGCCGGCGTCCACGACCTGGCGCGCCAGCACCACGGGCGGGCGCTGCGGCTGTGGCAGACGATCGACGACATGAACCAGACGAAGGCTCCAGCGCGACCATCATCGCCGTGACCTAGCTGACGCTGTGCGTGCCGAGACAACGTCGCCCAAGAACTCGACCTGGCCCTTCGCCGGGCAGCTCTGCGCCTGCCGGAAACCTCATCCACGCAGGTCAAGCAGCGTGTTGATACTCGTGGATGACTCCCGTAGCGCTTCAAAATGGCTTCACCGGTTGTGAACTGGGGTTTCGTTGGTGGTCAGCTTGCTCGGTGGTGTTCGTTGATGAGGCCTGTGGCAGGCAGCCTGTCGTCGTTCGATCCGAGCTGTCGGTGGCGGTACGACGTTCGGGGCATCGAAGGGCGCGAGCTGGGTTCGGCATTGGTGGAGCCGGTGGCTGTTGAAGAGACGGGTGTAGCTGCTCGTACGGGAGGGTCCAGTCGACGCTGAGATGTGGTCCAAGGCCCAGCGGCTGGCGAGTGCGGCGCGTGATGCTTTCTACGAGGGCGCGCGACGTGACCTCGGCATCGCGGGAGATCCGCCGCCCTCGGGGGACTGGCCACGGCAGTGGCGGACCGAGCTCTCTGGGTGAGTGCCCAGCGCCCCCTGCCAGCTTCCACGGTGCTCGTCTACAGGTGCCACGCAAGCGTCAGTTCAGCCCCTTCCTCGCAGTGGTGCGAAATCAGCCATACCAGGAGCGAGATCGAGCCAACCCCCCCTGGGGCAAGCCGACTTGCCAGACCCCTCTCCTAGCGTCAGTGCCGCATGCCTCTGGCGATTGGTCTTCCGCGCGGTCGTTGACAGCGGGGCCACGTCGCGCGCGTGGTGGATGCGGCGGTTACCGGTCGGCGTACCGGTGCTGCTCTTCCTTGAGGGCTCTCAGGAATCTCTTGTTGCCCGCTCGTCCGGTGAGTACGCACGCCGTTCCGGCGAGGAGGTAGGCACCGCCGACCTTGACCGCGACGGAGTAGCGGCGTCCCTCGCCCAGCGTGACGAAGGCGACGCTGCCCATCGTGTACCAGGCCTTCCGGGCGCTGACCGCCGTGACAGGTGCCCTGTCGATTACCTGGCCGTGGCTGCTGTAGAGCACCAACTCGCCCTCGACGATGTGGACTTTGCCATTCTGTGTGAGGGGCTTCATGCCGCCGAGTCCCGCGCCTATCTGCACGTGCGTTCCCTCGAAGGCGGGCTTTCCCTGGTGTGGTGGCATGGGCCTGACACCCTTCCGTGTCCGGAGGCGGTCGAATCGCGGATCACCATAAAGGTGACTGGCAAGTAGCGGATCCCCTCGTTCCGGAACTGTCCTGGCGCGAGCAAGGGCCGCGTGTCTTCTGGGATCGGCCGAGTTGACCACGGCAAAGCTGCGGGTGCCGAACAATGTATTCGCGCAGGTCAGGCGGTCATGCGCGTGTGTGGGGGAGGGGCATGAAAGCTGGTCGTGGCGAAGGCGTGGGGCGGCGATGCGTGAGCGCTTGACGGCTGATCTGTTCGGCCTGGTATGGCTTTTGAGGGGGGTTCAGGGCATGGAGTCGGTCCCATCACGCGGTGCAGCTTCCCCTGAGGGTGGAGTAGAGCGATGTACGGGCTTCGGTATCGGAATGCGGCTGCGTATAGGCACGGGAAAGGTAGCTACACAGCGAATTTGAATAGCTGCGCAGAGTAGTCAACGCGACTGGGGGTCAAGGGGTCGCAGGTTCAAATCCTGTCGTCCCGACTTGCGAAGCCGCAGGTCGAAGGCCGTTTCCTCGAATTTGAGGAGGCGGCCTTTTGGTCGTCCCATGGAGGTGTGGTCGCAATGTGGTCGCGTCCTCGCCTGGAGGCTCGAGGGCGTGTGGTGAACTGGCGGGCGGTGCGGGGGAATAGCCGGGCTTGAGCATCTGGGGGAGCCAGGTCAGGTGGTCGGGTCGTGGTCGCAGCCAGTTGGGCCAGTGCAGGCGGCTGCGGTCTGGGTCCGCTTGGGTCAGGGTTTGCTCGATCGCGTTGACGGCGTCGTGGGCAGCTTGGGTCGTCAGGTGGCTGTAGATGTTGGCGGTCGTGGACAAGGTGGAGTGCCTGAGAGTCTTCGATACGACCGTGAGGGGGACGCCGGCGTTGATGGTCAGGGTGGCGGCGAGGTGGCGAAGGTCGTGGAGGCCGATGCGGGGCACGCCGGCTTCCTGCGAGACGCGGCGGAAGCGGTGGAGGACGTGTTCGGGGCGCAGGGGGCGTCCGTCGGGGTGGCAGAAGACCAGGTCTGCGTAGGGATCGTCTGGGCTGGCGGGTGAGGTGGGGGCGCTTGCGGCGCGGTGTTTGAGGGCTGTGGCGACGCGTGGGGAGATGGCGACCCAGTTCTTGCTGCTGGATGTCTTCGGCGGGGTGAGGACCAGGTGGTTGTTGTCGATGGCGGAGAGGGTGTAGCGGACGTAGAGGACCTTGTCTTGGAAGTGGACGTCCCTCCAGTGGAGTGCGAGTGCTTCGCCTCTGCGCATGCCGGTGCCGATGAGGAGTTCGCATAGGTCGGCGATGACCGGGTCGCGATGGTGGCAGTGGCGCAGGAAGCGTGCTGCTTCCTGTGGTGTCCAGATGCGCCGTTCCGGGGTTTGTGGCCTGGGGAGGACGGCTGGTCGTGCCGGGTTGTGGGGCAGGCGGTGCTGCCGGACGGCGTCGCCGAGCGCGCTGGAGAGGGTGGCCAGGCAGCGGTGCACGGTGACTTTGCCGCGTCCTTGGGCGAGTTGGGTGTGGACGAAGCCGGCGATGTGGCGGTGGCTGAGTTCGTCGAGCTTGAGGCTGCCAAGCGCGGGGATGAGGTCTTTGGTGACGTAGTCGCGGTAACGCACCAGCGTGGTGGGTTTGATGACGAGTGCTTTTGTCTTCAGCCAGCTGCTGAGGTAATCGGCGACACTTTGGTTGGGGTCGGCGTTGAAACCGCCCGCCTCGCCCTCGAGCAACCGGTGAAGTGACGCTCGGGCGGCGTGGCGGGTGGGGAAGCCGCCGCGACGGACCGTAGTTCGTTCCCCAGCGGGGGAGGGCAGGTCGACGGCGAAGGTCCAGGTGCCGTGATCGGGGGCGGAAGCGATTTTGGGGCAGCGGGTGCCGAGTTGATGGTGTTGGGCGTCGCGGCAGCCGCAGCGGCGGTAGACGCGTCCGCGGTCGGCGTAGGAGCGCACGATGATCGCCTCCAAGTAGAGCCAAGGATGCCAACACGCTCAGTGTCAGCCTGGAGCCCACCACGCGACCACCTGCAGTGCCATACCTGCTCTGACCTGTGGCGATCCCTTGTCGGGGCGACAAGTGCGATGCGGCCTCGCCATGGACAGGGGGTGCGTGATGAGCCCGCCCCTGGTGAATGGCTAGGGTTGTCCGAGGCGCCGCGGTCCGTCGGCGTGAAGCGGGGACGAGCTCCGCCGAGCTGCCGCTCCAGCACGGTGAGTTGGTGCCGCAGGGCCAGGATCTCCATGTCTTTGTCTCGGTCGCGCATTGGCAGCAGACGCAGCGCGGCGAAGGCGTTCGTCGAGGCAGGCCAGGTGGAGCAGCACGACCGGCCATCATGCCCGGCGACGCCTACCCGCCGTGGCAGACATCGCGATCCGCGCCCGGCATCCGGGCGATCAGCGGTTCAAACGGATCCAACCTCGCCTGGCCGGGGCGCCATGTTCGGCTTCTCCGGCGACGGGATGTTGTGCGGCGACCGGTCCTGGTTGTCGCGTGGTGCACGGCAGACGCGCTGCTCGGTCCTGCTTCTCTGAGCGGAGCGCCTGCCGGGCCGTCGTCCTGGAGGGAGAAGGCGAAGCAACTGGAGTTGTCAACTCCAGATAGTGCTACTGTGGACTCATGCACGGAATGGATTCATCCGCGTCCCGTGGCGCACGGCGCCTGAGACGCGATGCCGAGGCCAACCGGCAGCGCACACTCCAGGCTGCTCGGGAGGTGTTCGCCGAACGGGGGCTGGGGGTGAACCTTGACGACATCGCTCGCCATGCCGGTGTCGGAGTGGCGACTTCCTACCGGCTTTTCGGCAACAAGCAAGCGCTGATCAACGAGCTGTTCGAAGAGCGTGTCGATGCCTTGGTGGCGCTCGCCGATCAGGCCCTGACGATTGACGACCCGTGGGAGGGGTTCGTCAGCCTGCTGACCATGGCGTTGGAGCAGCTGGAAGCCGATCGCGGACTGCGAGAAGTGGTGTTCGCCGAGCTCGGGGGTCGTCCCCTGGTCGCGCAGGCTCGCCGCAAGTTCATGCCCGCAGCCGACGCGGTCATGCGTCGTGCCCAGGACGCTGGCCTGCTGCGTTCGGACTTGACGACGACCGACCTGCCCCTCATCTCCTACATGGTGAGCTGTGTGATCCAGCACACCCAACCGGTCTCGAGCGAGGTGTGGAGGCGCTACCTGACGATCGTCCTGGACGGCCTGCACGTCCGCCCCGGGCTGACGGACATGCCGGTGGTCGCCCTCACGACCGCCGAGGAAGAGCATGTTGCCAGCTTGAACGCCTCCCGTTCCTGAGCGTTTCCGTAAACCCCGAGGCGACCCTCGCCGGGCCTGATGCCTTGCTCTTGCCGGGCCCGGAATCTGCGCTTGGGCCTGATCGCAGCGGCGTGAGCCACCGCGTGCGGTCAAGGGCCCCTGCTGACATGCCTTTCCGCTGCGGTGTTGTGCGTTGAGTCTGACGGCTGGACATCGCGCGAGCGGAAGGTCCTCACAAGCCGTGGCTGTGCTGCGGTGTTGCACCGGTAACCGCGGGCCGCGCTGAGTACGGCCGGCTTCCAACCTTCGAAAAGCAACCACGGAAGGACGACATTCGTTGAATCCGACAGCTCTCGAGGTCGACTACCTGATCGTCGGAGCCGGGGCCATGGGCATGGCCTTCGCCGACACCCTCATCGCCGAAACCGACGCGACGGTTGCCATCGTCGACCGCTATGACCAGCCCGGCGGGCACTGGACGGTCGCCTACCCCTTCGTGCGCCTGCACCAGCCGTCGGCCTACTACGGCGTCAACTCCCGCGAGTTGGGCAGCGGCGCGGTGGACCAGGTCGGCTGGAACGCCGGAATGCAGGAGCTGGCCTCGGCCAGCGAGATCCTGGCCTACTTGGACCAGGTGATGCGCAAGACACTCCTGCCGACCGGCCGGGTCTCCTACTTCCCCAAGTCGTTCTACGACGGCCCGGATCCACAGCGGCCCGACGTCCAGCGGTTCCACTCCGTCGTCAGCGGGGCCGGCTTCGAGGTGACCGTCAAACGCCGGACCGTGGACGCCACTTACATGAACGTCACGGTGCCGGCCATGGCGCCGCCCAAGTACGAAGTCGCTCCCGACGTCCGCCTGATAACCCCCAACCAACTGCCCGCCCTGCAGGACCAGCCGCCCCACTACACCGTCGTCGGGGCGGGAAAGACGGGCATCGACGCCTGCCTGTGGCTGCTCAGTCGCGGTACCGATCCGTCCGACATCACCTGGATCATGCCCCGCGATTCCTGGCTGATCGACCGCGCCCACACCCAGCCCGGGGACTCCTACATCGAAACGGAAGCAGCCCGTCGCGAGGCCGTGGTCGGCGCTGACACGGTCCAGGAGCTGTTCGCACGGCTGGAGAGCAGCGGCCTGCTGCTGCGGCTGTCGCCCGACATCGAGCCGACCGCCTACCGCTGCGCGACGGTCGCCCGCGCCGAACTCGAGCAGCTACGCCGCATCGGCGACATCGTCCGCCACGGCAGGGTCAAGCGCATCGACGAGAACGCGATCGAACTCGACCAGGTCACCATTCCCGCGCAGAATGGAACCCTCTACATCGACTGCACCGCCGACGGCCTGGAGCGACGGCCGACGGTGCCGGTGTTCGACCAAGCGTGCATCACGTTGCAGGCGGTGGTTCCCTGCCAGCAGGTGTTCAGCGCCGCAGTCACCGCCCACGTCGAGGCGAGTTACGCCGACGACGACACCAAGAACGCGCTGTGCCCACCCTCGCAGCACCCTGACTCCGCCCTGGACTGGATACAGTTCTTCGGCGACATCCAGGAGCGGATCGCGCGATGGACCGCCGACCCCGCACTCCTCGAATGGCTCAGCACCTGCAGGCTCCTGGGCCGACGGCTCCCCGAGCTCTCCCCCGAGCAGCGGACCGCACTCCTGCCCATGCTCCAAGCCCAGAAGCTGAAGCTGGAGCAGCTTCTCGACCAGGCAAACGTAGTCGCGGCGGTGAACTGACCGGGCGTATAGGGCTGATGGATCGGCGGTCTTGCTGACGGACGGTTGTCTGTCGCGGTAGATCGTCTGGTATGCGGTATGCGGTATGCGGTATGCGGTATGCGGTATGCGGTATGCGGTATGCGGATGGGGGCGGACTGACGGCGAAGGTGCGCCAGCGTCGCGAGGTGGTGCGTCGGGAGGCCGTTGGGCGGTTCACCGAGGTACGCCGTCGGGCCTTCGCGAAAGGCAATTGGTCGCCTGCCCTGGGAATCTCATGATGCTGTCCATCCAGCTTCTGTTGTTCCTGTCCGGCCAGCTGTCGCGCCCGGTTCCGTCGATGTCCTCGGGCTGGTGGCCATCGGCTCGGGCGCACTGCTGGGTTGGCGCGTCTAGCGGCGTGTCCTCGGTGGGCACCACTGCGGCGCCCACGAACGCACGCCAATTCCGGTCGGCCCCCTGGTTCAGAGCCGACCGCCGCCTGGTAGGGACCGGCGGGGACGTGGCGCAAGCACACCGACACCACCGCCTATGCCGGGTAGTTCATCGTGATAGACCCGCCGGAGCACGTCGGTTCCCGGCGGCTGGCTCATCGCCTCGTTACCGTGCGCCGGATACGCCACCTGCACTTTCGCGTGGTGCAGCAGACCGTCGCCAGCAGTTGGGCCCAGCGCTGGCGGCTTCCTGGGCGCGCATCAGAGCCATAGGAATGCGGGAGCGAAGCCGCCCCAACTCCTTTCTACTGTGTATGCGAACTCTGGTTGTGTAAGAACGCAACGATATGCATCGCTGCTCTGTCTGCGATGTGGGAAGAGAGAGTATTGTGGTTGATTCCGACACTGTCGTGCCCTTCGTGCTCAACGTGCCCGACGAAGCGCTGGAGGACTTGCACGACCGCTTGCGTCGTGTCCGGCTGCCCGAGGCCGAGACCGTCGACGGCTGGGAACAGGGGATTCCGCGCTCCTACGTCCAGCAGTTGTGCCGGTACTGGCTCGAAGAGTACGACTGGCGTCGACTCGAAGCCGAGCTCAATGATCGCGGACAGTGGCGCACAGTGATCGACGGGCTCGGAATTCATTTCCTTCACGTCCGCTCCCCCCATTCGGATGCTCGACCCTTGCTGATCACTCATGGGTGGCCCGGTTCGGTGGTGGAGTTTCTCGACATCCTCGACGAACTGGCCGACCCGCCGGCCGGTGAGCCCGCGTTTCACGTCGTTGTGCCCTCGTTGCCGGGCTTCGGTTTCTCCGACAAGCCGGCCGGAACCGGCTGGGGGGCCGAGCGCATTGCCGATGCCTGGGCCGAGCTGATGACCCGGCTCGGCTACGAGCGCTTCCTTGCACAGGGCGGCGACTGGGGTTCGTTCATCACGACGGCGCTGGGGGTCCGTCACCCTGACCGTGTCGAGGCGTTGCATACGACGATGCCTCTTGTCCAGCCGCCCTCGGGGTTCACCGAGGACGATCTCGGTGAACTCGAGCGTGCGGACCTGGCGGCGGCCAGGGAAGTGCTGGCGGCTGAGCGCGGGTACCTGATGGTGCAGTCGACGCGCCCTCAAACGCTCGGGTACGGTCTGACGGATTCTCCGGCCGGGCAACTGGCCTGGATCATCGAGAAGTTCCAGGGCTGGACCGACTGCGGTGGGCATCCGGAGAACGCGGTGTCTCGTCAGCGGCTGCTGGATAATGTCGCGATCTATTGGTTCGGTGCGTGTGGTGCGTCCTCGGCGCGGTTGTACTGGGAGAGTCTGCCACCGCAGAACTTGTCGGTTCCGGTGACTGCCCCGTCAGCGGTGTCGATGTTTCCGAAGGAGCCGTGGCGGGCGCCCCGCGCCTGGGTCGAGGAGCGGTTCAAGAACCTACGGTACTGGAATGGCCTGGACAATGGCGGGCACTTCCCTGCCCTTGAGGTTCCGCACGTATTCGTCGCTGAGCTGCGAGCCGCCTTCGGACGTGAATCCTGACGAGACGAATTCGCTGGCCTGCCGTATACGCAGCACGAGCGCTCAGCGGAGACAAGGCGCACTGGTGAGTGATGGCGAAGGAGTCGTTTCGCCGGTGCGATTGCGAGTTGCACCAACACGAGACACTGGGAATACGTTGTCAGAGCGGGAGACACCGGGAACGAGCCGAGCAAGGGCGCATCGCGGTGGGCACGGTGGTGCGGGACGCGGACGCGTGGCGGGTGTCGCTCCAGTCATCGGCACTGATCAGGGAGCCAGGCCGAGTTGTGGGAGCTCGACAGGAGTGCGTACGACGTGGGCGGGCGGCTGAACGAGGCTCCCGTCGATGTGGGTGCGGTCACCAGTGACCGGGAAGCGTGGATCGCAGGACACCGCGGCAACGGCGGTGGCTGCGGGCACAGCCCGCTCATGCAGCCGGAAGCGGGTGGGCGGTGAGGTGACGGACGGAATCGCGGATGGCGCGGAAGTAGGCCGTCAGTCCGACGAGTGCCACGGCAATCGAGTCCCATGGCGCCGGGATGGCGCCGGAGCCTCCGAAGCTGCCGAGGCTGGAGAGCAACAGCAGCGCTACCAGGTATCCGAGCAACCAGAGACCGGTGGTCAGGTCTGCGAGGTCTCGCTCGCGGCGGATCTGCTGGTATGCGTACAGCGGTGCGGACAAGAAGAGTACGGGGAGTGCGACGCGTAGCTCGTGCCAGCCAGCCCAGTAGGAGATCAGGGTGGCGATTACGAAGGCGGCGGGCGCGAGCAGGCGGGTGCCCCGCACCCAGTTCGCCATGCGCCCAGGGTCCGCACGCCGTATCGAAGCTTCGGCTATGGTGCTGATGGAATAGGCGAACAGCCCCAGTACACCGGCGGCCGCGACGATCGACTGCCAGTTGCCGAACGGCAGCAGGAAGGCCAGGCCGATGGCGAAGTTCACCAGCAGCGCACGGCGCGGCACACCGGAGTCTCGGTGCACCTTGGCTACGGACTCGGGCAGCAGTCGGCTCTTGCCCAAGGCGTAGGCTTCCCGGCTGGTCTCGGCGGTGAAGACGAGTGCTGAGCCGGCCGGAGAGACGATCGCGTCGGCGTACAGGATCCAGGTCAGCCAGGTCAGGTTGAGCGACGTGGCGAGTTCGGCGAACGGGGAGTTGAAGTTGACGCCGTGCCAGCCGCTGCCCAGTTTCCCGGCGGGGACAGCGGCGATGAAAGCCTGTGCCGTTCGGAAACTCATCGCTGCAGCTCACGCCGCGTATCTGTACTCGTTGATCACGCCACCTAGCATGCGGGTGCGCAGGATCCGCTGAGCGGTCGGAGCGGTCATGGGTGCTGGGTGCTCCTGGGCGAGCGGAGGGAGTTGCCCGCGAGCCTGGTGTGGGCGATGACCGTTGTAGTGCCGGGCATAGGCATCGAGGACCTGCCGAGCATGGGACTCGTTCCATATCAGCAGGTGGTCGAGAACCTCGCGCCGCAGGGTGCCAATGACCCGCTCGCAGTGCGCGTTCATCCGGGGAGCCCGCGGCGCGGTTCTCACCACCTCGATGTCGTCGGCCGCGAAGACCGCGTCGAAGGACTCGGTGTACTTCGCGTCCCGGTCCCGGAGCAGGAAACGCAGCGAGTCCACCCGCACACCCAACTCGACGGCGACGTTTCTGGCCTGCTGGACCGTCCAGGGTCCGGTGGGATGCGCAGTCACTCCCGCGACGCGCAGCCGACGTGTGCCGTGCTCGAGAAAGACCAGCGCGTACACCCGTCGCAGGTCGACCAGGTCGATGTGCAGGAAGTCGCAGGCGATGACGCCCTCGGCCTGCGCTGCCAGGAACTCACGCCACGTCGGGCCGCTGCGGCGCGGGGCCGGGTCAATGCCGGCCGCCGTCAGGATCTCCCAGACCGTCGTCGAGCCGACCGAGTGCCCGAGCCGAACCAGTTCGCCCTGGATCCGTCGGCAGCCCCAACGCGGATTCTCGTGGGCCAGCCGCACCACCAGCGCCTTTACCGCACCCGCTGTCGACGGTCTCCCGGGCCCGGCCCGGCGCTTGCTGTAGTCCCACCTCATGGCGATCAACCTGCGATGCCACGCGAGCACCGTCCCAGGCGTCACCGGGAACACCTGCGCCCACCGGCGCCGAGGAATCAGGGAGGACAGCGCCGCGAACCACAGCCGATCCGCCGGCTCGTACCGCACTGGTCCCGACAGCTGTCTACGCAGCACTGCGTTCTCGTGCCGCAGAACAAGCAGTTCCGCGTCCTTGGCCGCATCCCGCCGCAGCCGCAACGCCGGGACCGCGAGCAGCTTCCGAGCCAGCTGGTACACCAGAGAAACGATCACCCGGACAGGCTTTCAGCACGCTGTCGGGGCGCGCCAGACCCACTACGAGCAGCAGCGATGAGTTTCCGAACGGCACAGGAGCGAACGGGGAGCCCTCTGGGAGCCCTCTTGCTCCCACCTCCAACTGGTGTCAATCGGGACCGATTTGTCCGTCGCCCGATCGGGTCGATGTGGGGCGCGGTACGGGGACGTTCCGCGCCGTCGTCAACCGTTGGGTGGCGAGGTCACCCGCGATGATGTTGATGTATCGGCCATCGAGAGGCCTAAATGCACCTTGGCGGGTTTTGGTCGACCTTTGGCCAAGGGAGCGGGGTGCGATGCTCCCCATGGGACGAGGGTGGCGGGGCGGCTCCAGTCGTCGTAACTCGCTAATTCTGCAGGTCAGCCCTCCTTGCCTGTCTTCGCTAAGGCGCTCGCCGTCCCGTAAAGCCGAGGCAATGCCCCTTGGCACCGCCCCGCAGACGGGGCACTCCCAGAACGGGAACGCGGTAGGCCGCCGCTGCGCGCGGTACGGAGCCCTTCGCGTCGCCATGGGACGCTCAATTGGACACGTCTCTTGGCATGGCCGTAAGTGGCGTGGAACCCCTGTCCGCCACAGGGGCGCTCTGTGCTCACTTCTCGAGGCGTCCGTCGTCGATGGCCATACTCGGTTCGACATGCCTGGGAGCACTCCCCGTGGTCCTGACGGTCCGTGGGAGGGAGGTGGTCACCGTGCCCCGAACGTGTCTGGCATGCCACTGGCGTGGGCATCGTGGCTGTCGATGAGAGGTGATGGAGCATCAAGCACCCGCTGACGGAGGACCCCGATCGTAGCTGGCCGCAGGTTCGAGTTCTCGGTGGGGCGTAATGCAGATGGGAACGTGCATGGCCTGCGGTTTTCGGGCGTGTGGGTCACGATCGAAGCGGCCTACGTTCTGTCATGTGAGGGAGGCCGAAGGTGCGAGTCGTCGTCCCGTCGGCCAGCGGAGCACCGAGATGGTCATGCGGCCGACGACCCCCGCTTTACAAGATCTTTCCGAGGGGCGATACGTCTCAGCGATCGATCCCCAACGCGCGCCGCGCGATCCGCAGAGAGCGGTCGACGTTTCCTGATGTGCGTCGGCGTTGCTGTCAGGTTTCGCTGTCAGGCCGGCCTCAGCCGTTTCGACGGCCCGTGAGCGGGGCGGCCAGGGTGTGCGGGTGAGCGATAACCGCACGGCCGAGAAGCCGGTCACGCGCCGAGCCGGAAGCGATGATGGCCCGCGTCGGCCCTTGCCCGCGTTGGGCAGCGGCGGTCGGCGCGGGCACTGGAAACGCTAGGGCTTTTCGGGCATCTCCTGCTTGGCCAGCTCCAGCTTCTTCGTCAGCTCCTCGGCGTCGAAGCCGGGGATGCCGCCGCCTTTCTCCCCGTCGAGGTCGGGTGCCTGCTGGAACTCCGGCTCGGCCGGTGCGGCGGCCTCGATGTGCTGGCCGACGGCGTTGGGCGGGAAGTTGGCGATGGCGTAGGACGGGAACTGGAATGACAGGCCCTCGGCCACCGCGCTGCCGTCGGCCCGGTACAACTGGAGTTCGTGGGACTTGACCCACAGGACCCCCGAAGCCTGCGGCGGGGTGACCATCTCCTGCGTCCTGGTGCTCTCGGTGAACTCGGTGAGCGAGGTGCGCTTCTCGTAGCCGGTCTCACGGGTGATGTTGACGTCCGCACCCACCGAGAGGCCCTTGAACGCGATGCCGGCCGAGGCGGAGACGACGATGCGGGTCAGCGTCGTCCACGCCTCGCTCTCACTCTGGACGACGCCGGTGACCACCTGTTCCGAGGCGCGCGCGTCCTGAGTGCCGTGCTGGTTGTTCGTGAAGATCGCCCGGTTGTAGCCGACGCGGCGGTGCAGCCGGTAGAACGGGCTGTTGAGGACCTTCCATTGCAGGTCGCGCCCCTCGTCGTTGACGCCCGTGAACGGAACGCGCACGATCCGGTCGGTGACCGGCTGCGGGCTGGACGGCTCCTGATGGGAGGTCAGAGGCGGTACCGGCGGCTCTGGCCGCTTCTCGACGTCGGACGGCACGTCCAGGATCCAGGTCGTGTCCGTCGGTGCCGGAGTGCTGTAGTGCGTGACGGTGGTGACCGTGTTGGGGGCGAGGAGCAGCCGCTCGGAGGGGTCCTCCGAGATCGGGGGGACATCGACCCGCCACACGGCCACATCCCCGGCATTGCCGCCGGTCCCCTGGTCGCTCCAGACCCGCTCCCTCAGCTCCGCCCGGCGCACGTAGGTGTGTCCCCCGACGGCGGTCTGCTTCACGCACCAGATCGCGTTCAGCGGCGGTTTGACGTCCCAGCCCGACATCCATACGTCCCCTAGAGCTACGTACCCCTGCGGCGGGATCGGCCGCCACACCGACCCGTAGAGGTGCGCTCCGGTATTGCTGTCGTGCCACAACCGCCGGTAGTCCACCGGAGAGGCCACCACCCCCGACTGCCCGGAGACCGGAGCAATCATCAACTGCGCCACCCGCCCGAAGCGCCTGAAGTCGACGTCGTCACCCGCGTCTTGAGCCGACCCGTAATGGCGTGCGTAGGACCCCAGCGGCCTAAAATTGGGATCACCTGCTGCTGAGGACAGCCAGACACTGACCTCACCGTTCGGCCGCGGCTTCGGCGGCTTCCCGCCCCAATTCGGGACCTGGTAAGAGGACCAGAAGAAACCATTCCGGTAGTCGTGATCAATTGTGTAGCAAAGGTCGAGTTCTCCGAACCTTTCGTACCAGGACATCTGGCGCCCCTTCGGTCGACTAACTCCCCGCATGACAAGCAAGAGGAATCACAGTTACACCCCGTTGTCGACAAGACACAGATCGAAACCAGTCACTACTCCTCCAGGCGGCCGAAGCCTGTGGGGGCCGGAAACCGTGTCACCCTACGCGACCTGCGAATACTCGTGGATGAGGCCGCCGAGTCGGTCGCGTCGGGCGATGTTGTTCTTGCTGCTGGCAGTGGGTGGTTCAAGTTCGGTGACTTGGTCCGGTGCCCGCTGACGGAGGGATCGGTGTGGTCGATGGGTGTTGTGGTGGTCCGCGTACTCGTCGACGACGCGTCGGAGGTGGCGCGCTCCGGTGATCAGGATGCGGTCGGTCGCTTCGCGTCGGCATGATCCGATCCAGCGTTCTGCGATCGCGTTCATCCGCGGAACGGCTGGCAGTGCGGGAACCACCCGGACGCCGATCGCTTGGAAGATGGCGTCGAAGCTGTCGGTGAAGTACGGTTCGCGGTCCCGGATGAGAAATGTGATCGACTCGGCGCGGTCCCCGAGGTGCATGAGGTAGTTGCGAGCCTGCTGCGTGCCCCACGGGCCCGTGGGATGCCGGGTGACGCCGGCGATGTGCACGCGGCGGGTTCCGTGCTCGATAAAGAACAGCACGAACCAGCGTCGCAGGAAGACCGTGTCTACGTGGAACATGTCGGTGGCCACGATCGAGGAAGCCTGTGCCTTGAGAAATGCAGCCCAGGAGCGGTCCGTGCCCTGGGGCGCGGGGTCGATGACAGCATCCGCTCATTTTGGTCTGCGGAGCGATGGTCAGGCCAGCGCTTCGTTCAGCCGTTTTCGCTGGTCATTGGTTAGGTCTTGGATGGGGATCCGCTTTCCGTCCATCTCGATCTCGATATCCTTTGCCTTGTCGCGGCGCGTCTGGAGAAAGTCGATGAGCCTCTGCGTCAGATCGATGGCGGCGCTGGTGAGTTGGATGATCGCCATGACTTCGGCGAGCCCGATCTGGGGCTGTTCTACCTCGACGAGGAGGGGTTCCGCGCCACCGGTGTCGCGAAGGTATGCCTCCAGCTCGGCGGCGGTGCCGGACGGGTCGGTGCCGGACTCGGGAATGCAGTGAATGACGATCTCGGTCATGGGATAACTCCCTGATTGGGTTCGCCTACGCCGGTCAACGTGAGAGATGCCCAGAAGTACGGCCAGCGTTCCTTGACGTTCGCCGTGTCGAGGAACCGTCGTTGTGCCTGGGTGAGCGCGACCTCGGGCAGAGCGCCCTGTGCAAGGTTGCGATGGAACTCGACGACTAGGCGGGAGACGGTTGCCTCGTCGGCTGGCCAGATCGGCGCGAGTATGTTGCGGCACCGCGCCTGCAGAAAGGCGGCGGGTAGCCCGAACAACTCGTCACCCGGCTGTTCGGCCATGCCTCGGCCGCGGATGGCGAGCTGCCCTGAGTCGCAGGCGGTCAGTACGACGACGTCACAGCCCAGATCGGCGGTTGCGATGTCGTAGCCGTCCACTTGGCCTTCAGCAAGATCGAGCATCGATTCCATGGGCGCGTTCTTGGAGATCTCGTCGTCGACGCTGTGCCCGTGTCCGGCGAAGTGCAGGCACCAAGCGCCGTTGATCGTCCCGTCGTGCAGCGCGCTGACCAGCGTGGCTCGCGTGGGTTCGGGCATCGCAGTGGCGGGAACGCCGGCCGACCTGTGGGCCTCGACCATCTGCTCCGTCGCATCTCGGGCCACAAGCAGGGGTTCGAGCGCTGCTTCCCGGCCGGGGAACTCGCTGACCGCGACTCCCACGGACCTGTGCGCGGGATAGAAGGCGTGAGGGAGGAGAAGGCTGGTCAGGTTGGGGATCCGGCGGAGCGTGAAGGTCTGTACGAGCAGTCGGCCCTGGTAGGGCATGGCCGCGAACGGATACCAGTGCAGCAGCCGGTGCGGAGAGATCAGCAGACGCTTCTTCCCCTCCAGGAGGGGAAGACCTGTGACGGGCGTCAGAAGCGGAGCGAGTGGCTGGATGTAGAAGGTATCGAGCTCGCGCAGGGATCCCTTGAGACGGCTGATCGTGTCGATGAGCTCCTCGAGTTTGGTTCGTTCCTCGCTCTTGAAGACGGTGCGATCCTCTGCGATATCGCCTGACGTGATGGTCGTTGTCAACAGCACGTCGGGTCTGAGCCAGTAGTAGTAGAGGACGGCGTCTTGGGGCCCGAGCAGTCGCTGGACGGCGTCGAGGGTCACGGCCGGTGTTTCGGCCTTGGGGTCGCGCAGCGCGATGGCCCGCTGGTCCCACAACTCCAGGCGGTGAGCGCGTCGGGCATCTCTGTCAGCCGCGGGTCGCGGCCCGTTGATGGCATCGCCGAGCTCGGCCAGCTCACGATCGAAATGTTCGGTGCTCTCCGACGCGGAAGTGAAGAGTAGTCGTATGGATGCACGCGCCTTCGACAGCTCCATCCGGGAGAGCATGGCGTCGTGATCGCCTAGCCTCCACGCGCTGAACACTGCGGCGGTGAACACATCAACGTGCGGGGCGAGGTACGCGGCCTGCTGGAAGGGCGCGTTCACCCGGTACCGGTCACGCTCGATGAGAGCGATCGCCCGTTCACAGGCGTGGGAGGTCGCTGCCCAGTCCTGCAGCATGATCTGCACCTTCGCCAGCGACGTCATGGCGATGATGGCCACGTCCGCGCTCCTCTTGCCCGACAGGCTCGTGGCCAGGCCGTACGCCTCCTCAAGCAAGGGCACCGCCTCGGCGAGCTGCCCTGCGGCGACGTGAACACCCGCCCCGGCATTCAGTGTCTGCGCCAAGACCAGCGGGCGGCGAAGCTCGCGGGCGTGGTCCAGGCACTGATCCACCCGCAGCAGCCAGTCCCTGGTCTCCTCAGCGTCCTGGGCGATCTCGGGTCCCACCGAGAGAAACTCGTCGACTTCCCGCATGACCTCCATGAACTCGCGAGCCTCGGCACCGCCATCGATGGTGTCCGCGTGCCTGTCCTCGCCTAGTCGCTCGCGCAGCCGAGCTTGCACTGACTCGACATGCAGTGGGATCTCTTGGACGATCTCGGTAAGCCGTGCGAGATCGGCCTCCGCGTAGGTCGCCCCGGGGTCCAGCATCATCCGCAGCGCGGCGACCCTGCGGGTGCCGAATATTACGTCCGCGCAGATCAGGCCGCATGAGCGTACTCGTGGAGGAGGCCGCCGAGTCGATCACGTCGATGGACGTCGAGGCGGTCCGGATCGGTCATCGGTTCGGGAATTGGCCGGAGGGGCGCCGCGTTGTGAAGCGTGCGGTGTGGCCGATGCTGGTTGTAGAACGACTCGAACTCGCCGAGCGCGTGGAGCAGATGGGCCTGGTTCCAGATCAAGGTGCGGTCGAGGAGCTCATGTCTGCAGGTCTGCACCCAACGTTCCATGATCGAGTTCATGCGGGGAACGCGGATGCCGGTGGTGACGATCTCGATGTCCTCGGCGGCGAAGACAGCATCGAATGCGCAGGTGTATTTGCTGTCGCGGTCCCTGATCAGGTAGGTGACTGTGGCTCCGGCGTCCTGGAGGTCCGTTACGAGGTTCCGGGCGGCCTGGGTGACCCAGGCCGCGGTGGGATGAGCCGTCGCGCCCAGGATGCGGACCCGGCGGTTGGCGTGCTCGATGACGGCGAAGACGTACAGTGTCGCCCCATTGAGCGTGGTGGCGGTGAAGAAGTCACAGGCCAAGATCGCGTGGGCCTGACTGCGAAGGAAGGCGGCCCAGGTCTGGTGGTCGCGTTCGGGCGCGGGCTCGATCCCATGCGCCCGAAGGATCTCCCATACGGTGGATGGTGCGACCTTGATGCCGAGGGCGGCGAGTTCGCCGTGGATGCGCCGGTAGCCCCAGCTTGCGTTCTCGTGGGCCAGACGCAGGACGAGAGCCTGGATGGCGCGGCGGGTCGCCGGTCTGCCGGGCCGCTTGTGGCGGGAGGCGTTGGCGTGGCGGCGGCGCATGAGATCGCGGTGCCACCTCAGGATCGTCTCGGGCGAGACGATCAGGTGCAGCTGCCGCAGCCTGGGCCTGGGGAGCCGGTGCAGGAGCTCGGCAAGGAAAGCGCGGTCCGCCGGGGCCACCCGGGGCCTGTCGATCTGGCGCTGTAGCACGGCCAACTGGTGGCGCAGCGTCAATATCTCGATCCTCTTGTCCACATCGCTCATCGGCAGCAGCCGCATGAAGGCGAACACGCTCGACACGGCGAGGTAGGCCAGTCGCAACAGCACGATCCAGCAGCCTGCCACGCCCACACGGCGACCATCGGCCGTTCGCAAGAACCTGCACGTCACAGGCCATGGATGGGGTTTCCGGCACCCGCAGGGGCAGTCACCGGCCGGCGTGGTCCTGCTCGACTCCCACGCCGGCGTGCTGCGCCCGGACGACGCGCGGGGGCTGGCCCTGATCGCCGCCGGTACCGCCCTGCCGGACGACGTCGTGGACCAGTTCGACGACTCGTTGATGATCGCGGGAGGTGGCTACGCTCGGGTGCTGGAGAGCTGGCGCCCCGAACCTTGACCAGTCCCCACGCTGCTGGTCCGCGGCCGGCCGACTGCTCAGATGCGACGGATCGACCCCGACCGGGACTGGCAGCCGCACTGGCCGCTGCCGCACGACACCGCCGACATCCCCGGCCACCACTACTCCCTCGTCCACCACGACGCCGACACCACGGCCGCGGCGATCCGCGCCTGGCTGACCAGGTGAGATGAGGACAGGAGTTCCTGGATGAACCCGGACTACGACTCAATCGTCGTGGGCGGCGGGCCGACCGTGTGGGTGCCGATAAGTACGTCCGAGCACGTCGGACGGTCACGTGCGCCTGTGGGGCACGGGCGTGAGAGTTGGTCGTGGGACGGCGTCGCGAGCGGCGTGCGGCAGCAGGTGACCGTAGATGTTGATCGTGGTCGCCAGTGTGGAGTGCCGCAAGGTCTTGGACGCCACCGCCAGCGGCACCTGCGAACCGATGGCAACGAGGCCAAGTACGAGGACGGCAACGGCTATAACCGGTGGATGTACGGCTGATCGGATATCACGTGGACCGACTCCAACCTCATGTCGGGGATCGGAGGCTGGGGGCGTGCACGGATGCTGTGTCGTGGCCTGGTTATTGGCCGAGCGTTGAGGCCTGCTGGCTCGTCTCGCCCGTGAGCTGTTCGTTTATTTTTGCGATCTGCTGGTGCAGTGCTTCGTGTTGTGCTGAGAGCGCCTCGAAGTTGGAAGTGAGTCGTTCGAGCAGTTCCTTGGCCTGGACGTCGGTGTCGAAGTCGTGTTGGGCGAGTTCGCTGGAGATCTGGTCGCTGCGTTTGGCTGCGATGAGGAGGATTGCCCCTTGCAGGGCCGCGAGACAGGAGAATCCCATCACGAGGTCTCCGAACTCTCCCCGGCCCGCACCTCCGGTGATGCGCGTCCGGGGCTACTGGACCCGAGGTCCGCGCTGAGCCCACCGGACCGCGGGATGGGTGGCCGCGATGATACCACATACCCTTCGGCCGGCCCGCAGCGCCCGAGGTCCGGGCCCGCCAGCAGTTCACCCGGCGGCAGTGGCCTGCTGGTCCCGAAGCGGCGCCGCCGAGCCCCAACCACCGGCCCCAGCTGGGCCGTTGCGGAGGGCGCTGCCTGAGGCAGGTGACGGTTCGCACGCCTGCAGGGCGAGAAGGCCCGCCCCCGAGAGCACAGCGGGCGGGCTTCTGGTTCCGACCGCATCCGGCCACGGCGGCGATCTGTCCTGCCGCGGTCACCCAACACGGACTTGATGGGCCGAGGTTGATGCTTGACCACTCTTTGGTCGCACTCCCCGAAGCTCCTGCCATGGATTCCGGGGGCCTGTCGCTGTCGGCTCTGCGCTGGCGGAGGGGTTCTGGTACCGCGTTGCCCAGACGGTGATGTGGCGCCCCGTTCCGGCGGGTGCGGCCGTCGTCGTCCTGCTGCTCGTGCTGGAGCGCACCAGGTGCAGACCACCTTGATCAACGACTACCCGGCGCGGGAGACCGATCCGATGGCCCGATCGGCCCCGAGTCACCTCTCATCCGCGTCCTACCAGGACTGACAACCGAGGACTGACAACGATGCTGACTGATGCGCTCTCCGTCGACCTGGAGAAGGCCCTGGAGGCCGTCGACGGTTGGTTGAGCGACTACATCTGCCAACCGCACAGCGAACTCGGACGCCCCGGTCCGGTGTGCCCGTTCGTCGAACCGGCCCAGCGCGCCGGCGCCCTGGAGATCAGGGTCCGGCTGATCGGTCCGACGCCCAGCCAGACCCTGCTCAGCGAGATCGTCCGCTGCGGCCTCCACGAGTTCAGCGAGGCCGACCGGAAGGCCGGCAATCCGAACCTGCGCTCGCTGCTGCTGGTACTGCCCGATCTGCCGCCCGAACACCTGCACTTGCTGGACGAGGCGCACGCGATGCTCAAGCCCGAGGCCGTCCGCCGTGGGCTGATGATCGCCCAGTTCCACGAGAACTGCACCGAGAAGGCGGCCCGCAACCCGGCGTTCGAGGTCAGCTACGCTCCGGTACCGATGATCGCGGTGCGCTCGATGGCGATCCACGACGTGCTGTTTCTGTCGAGCCGGCGGGACTGGTTCGAGGAGTATGCGGGCCAGTTCGGCAACCGCTACCGGACATCGGCGAACGGCGTGGATCCGCTGCTGGCCGAGCTGTACGAGCAGGCCTGCGCCACCTACGGCGTGCGGGGCTGAGCGGATGCGCGGCGTACCGCGCGGAGACGCCCGATGACCGCCACCGCCGTCTACCGGGGCATGGACCAGGCCACGCTCGACCGGCAGTACTCGCCGAGCACGCGGGTCCCCAGCCTCCAGGCCTACCTCGACGCGTACGCGCGGCTGAGCGAGGCCGCCCGGCGCCGCTACCCGGTGCGGGCCGGACTGGCGTACGGTCCGCGCCCGGCGGAGCGGCTCGACTACTTCCCCGGGGCGGGCTCGGGCCGCCCGCCGCTGCTGGTGTTCGTGCACGGCGGGAACTGGCAGGCGCTGGGCCGTGCCGAATCGGCCTTCGCGGTCCCGCCGTTGCTGGCCGCGGGCGCGGCGGTCGCGGTGGTCGAGTACGGGCTGGCACCGGACACCCCGCTGGACTCGATGGCCGGTTCGGTCCGCCGGAGTGTGGACTGGCTGCTGCGGCGCGCGGACGAACTCGGATTCGCCCCGGGCCGACTGCACTTGTGCGGCACCTCGGCCGGGGCGCACCTGGCCGCGATGGCGCTGCTGCCCGGGCCGGCGGACGGCCCGGATGTGTCGGGGCGGATCGCCGGGGCGGTGCTGCTGAGCGGGATGTACGACCTGGAGCCGGTCCGGTTGTCGTACGTCAACGAGACGCTGCGGATGGGCGAGGCCGGGGCGCGGCGCAACAGCCCGCTGCACCACCTGCCGGCGCGGCTGCCCGAGCTGGTGCTGGCCCGCGGCGGCAACGAGACCGAGGAGTACGTCCGCCAGCACGAGCGGATGGTGGCGGCGGTGCGCCCGCGGGCCCCGGTGACGGAGGTCGTCGCCGAACGGCGCAACCACTTCGACCTCCCCTATGACCTGGGGGTTCGGGGCACCGAGCTGGGCGACGCCGTCCTCACGCAGATGCGACGAAGGAGGAAGACCACATGAACGTCGAACCCACCCCCGGGTGTCCGTTCTTTGCCGACGGGCCGAGCCAACCAGGCAATGCGACTGACAATCAGCTTCAGGCTGAGCTCCCGCAGGGCCCCACCCCCTACGTGCAGTACGCGCGGATGGACGCGTTGCTGGCGCTCCAGCATCCGCTGAGCACCGCGGACACCGAGCCGGGCTTCATCATCATGAGCCAGGTGAAGGAGCTGCTGTTCAAGCTGCTGCATACCGAACTCACCACCATCCGCGATCAGTTGCACAAGGACCAGCTCGACGACGCGCTGTGGACGCTGCGTCGGTCGGTCCGGGTGCAGCAGGTGTTGCTGGTGTGCTGGGAAACCTTCTCCGTCCTTTCGCCGGTGGAGTTCGCCGAGTTCCGAGACTTCTTTGGTGCCGCCTCCGGCTTCCAGTCGGTGAGCTACCGGAGGCTGGAATTCCTGCTCGGCAACAAGAACCCGGCGATGGTGGAGCCGCACCGCAACTCCCCGGCGTACCAGGAGGTACTGGCCCAGCTGCACGAGCCGAGCTTGTACGACGAGGCGCTCGGGCTGCTGACCCGCCGCGGGCTGCTGGCGCCGCACGACGCCCCGACGGGCGACCCCACACAGCCATACCGGGCCGGCGCCGAGGTTGAGGCGGCCTGGCGGGCGGTCTACCGGGACCCGATCCGCCACCGCGACCTCCATCTGCTCGCAGAGGCGCTGATGGACACCGCGGACCAGTTCGCCCGCTGGCGCTACACCCACCTGGTGACCGTACAGCGGATTCTGGGCGCCAAGCCGGGCACCGGCGGCACGTCGGGTGTGCCCTGGCTCGCCGCGATCAGCGAGCACCGCTTCTTCCCCGAGCTGTGGTCGGCGCGATCAGCGCTCTGACGATCAGCGCGTTACACGATCCAAGCCAGGCGACACGAGAGAGAAAGGGGACCGATGGAGCGCGGGACCTCGCGCACGGTGGCCGAGAAGCTGGACGCGGCCGATCCGCTGGCCGGGTTCCGGGACCGGTTCGTCATCACCGACCCGGAACTGATCTACCTGGACGGCAACTCGCTGGGCCGGCTGCCCGCCGCCACACCCGACCATCTGCGCGAGGTGGTCGAGGGAGGCTGGGGCGGCGGGCTGGTGCGGTCGTGGCAGAACTGGATCGACTGGGGCAGCCGGCTCGGCGCCCGGCTCGCGGACCACGTACTGGGCGCGCGGGCCGGTGAGGTCGTGGTCTGCGACTCGACCTCGATAAACCTGTACAAGCTGGCCGCCGCAGCCCTGGACGCCGCTCCGCGACGCAGCACCGTCCTGATCGACGCCGAGGACTTCCCGACCAACCGCTACATCCTGCAGGGGCTGGCCGCGCAGCGCGGCCTGCGCCTGCACCAACTGACCTCCGACCTCGATGACGGCTTGCAAGGGGAACAGCTGCGCTCTGCCCTCGATCAGGATGTGGCGCTGGTGGTACTTTCGCTGGTTTCGTATCGCAGCGGTGCGCTGCTGGACATGGCGGCGGTGAACGAACTGGCCCGCGCGGTCGGCGCCCGCGTGCTGTGGGACCTGTCGCACGCTGCCGGGGCTGTCCCGGTCGAGCTCGCCGCGACCGGCGCGGAGCTCGCGGTCGGCTGCACCTACAAGTACCTCAACGGCGGCCCAGGTTCGCCCGCCTACCTCTATGTGCGCAGGGAGCTGCAGGCGCAGCTGCGGCAGCCGGTCTGGGGCTGGTTCGGGCAGCGCGAGCAGTTCCAGATGGGCGCAGAGTACGATCCGGTGCCGTCGATCGAGCGCTTCCTGGTGAGCACGCCGCCGCTGCTGTCGCTGGCGGCGATCGACCCGGCGCTCGCCCTTGTAGAAGAGGCCGGTGTCGAACGGATCCGGGCCAAGGGGCTGCTCCTGGGCAGGCTGGTGACCGACCTGGCGGACGATTGGCTGGGCCCGCTGGGGTTCAGGTCGGCCTCGCCCCACCTGCCCGAGCGGCGCGGTTCGCATGTGTCGCTGTACCACCCCGACGCCTGGCGGATCTGCCAAGCGCTCGCCACGGAGGCGAAGGTCGTCTGCGACTACCGCGTACCGGACCGGCTGCGGATCGGCCCGTCCCCGCTGTACACCCGGTTCACCGAGGTCTGGGACGCCATGGACCGCCTGCGCGAGGTCGCCACCCGGCGCAACTACGTGTCCCGCCCGGCCGATCTGACCCGCGTCACCTGACCACTGCTCGCGCCTTTCCCACCCACACCCCATACGGAGCACCGATGGCAGACGTTCCCCCGCTCAGCACCGATGGCCTGGTCCAGATCCTGTTCGGTTCCTCGGCCTTCCAGATGCTCAACGCCGGTTGCAACCTTGGTTTGTTCGCACTGCTTGACCGGCAGCCCGACCTGACCCCGGAGGAGATCGGCCGAGAGCTCGGCCTGGAAGCGCGCCCGGTGCAGGTCCTGCTTCTCGGCACCACCGCGCTGCGCCTGACCGCCCGTCATTCCGGGCGCTACCGCAACGCCGAGCTGCTGACCGGCATGTTCGCGGATGGAACCTGGGAGATCATGGAGGATCTGGTCGCATACGAGGAGCAGATCGTCCGCCCCGCCGAAGTGGACTTCACCGAGTCGCTGCGCGCCAACACCAACGTCGGCCTACGCCGGATCAAGGGCACCGGCACTGATCTGTACCACCGGCTGTCCGCGGACCCGGACCTGGAGCAGCTGTTCTACCGGTGCATGCGGTCGTGGTCCCGGCTGTCCAACCCGATCCTGGTCGAGAAGGCCGACCTGACCGCGGTGCGCCGGGTGCTCGATGTCGGCGGCGGCGACGGCGTGAACGCGATTGCCCTCGCGCAGGCCGACCCCGGGGCCGAGTTCACGATTCTCGACCTCCCCGGGACAGTGGAGATCGCGCGTCGCAAGATCGCCGAGCAGGGCCTGGCCGACCGGATCACCGTCCAGGCCGCCGACATCTTCGCCGACACCTACCCGTCCGGGCACGACTGCGTGCTGTTCGCCAACCAGCTGGTGATCTGGTCGCCGGAGGAGAACCTGGCCCTGCTCCGCAAGGCCCACCAAGCGCTGCCGGACGGCGGCCGGGTAGTGGTGTTCAATGCCATGTCCGACGACAGCGGGGAGGGCCCGCTGTACGCGGCCCTGGACAACGTCTACTTCGCGACCCTGCCCGCCGCGAGCAGCACCATCTACCGCTGGGGGCAGTACGAGGAGTGGTTTGCCGCTGCCGGGTTCGCCAAGGTCGAGCGGCTGCCGGGCGGCCGGTGGACCCCCCACGGCGTGATCAGCGCAGTCAAATGAGCGGTGGACGGCCAGGGCCGCCACGACCGCGCCCGTCGCCAAGCGGTCCGGAATCGGCCCTCCGTGTGATCAACGTGCGGGGCAAGCCACGTTCCACGAGCTGACCGCGTCCGGCTACGGCTTCCGCCGCCCCCGCAGCGGCGCGCCAATACGGGCCTGGCGAACCGAGGTTGATGCTTGACCGCTTTTTGGTCGCGTTCCCCGAAGCTCCTGCCCTGCTGCTGGCCGCCGCAGCCGCCTGACCGCACCGGCCGCTCCCCGTTCCCTCTTCCGGCTTCCTTGCGACTTTGGAGTCAAACCATGTGGAAAGCGCCTTGGCGCAGAGCCCGCGACTTCCAGCTCGGCGACATGTTCACCCATGAGGCCATACGCAATCCGGAGTTGCTCCTCCGGCTGACCCGGCCGATGGCCCTCAGCCCCTCGCTCGGCACACGGGTGCGGCTGCGCGACATCGCCCGCCTGGTGGAAGAGGCTACACAGTGGCTCAGGTCCGGTGGTGTCCGGCCCGGCGACCGCGTGGCCATCGTCAAGACGCAGTCGCTGGACGTCAGCATCCTGCAGCAGGCCGTGGCCGGGATCGGCGCCACCGCCGCCATGCTGTGGCCCTACACCGATCCGAAGACCCTCCGTGCACTGCTGACCCGCCTGGACCGCCCCTTCCTCGTCACCGACGGTCTGGTGCGGGACACCTCCCTCGCCGGCGTGGAACTACCCGAGCTGACCCGCGCGGTGTTCACCGTGCTCGGTGACCGGCAGGTCGACGTCGAACAGCACTCACCCGCGGCACCGGACCGGCCACTGCAGCTACCGCCGGGAGTCGTGCTGATCGCCCACAGCTCGGGCACGACCGGGGTGCCCAAGCTGATGGCGTTCGACAACCCGGGCATCGGGGCGCACACCGAACTGCAGGTACAGGTCGCCAACTTGCTGCGGATGCGTGGTCCGGTGGCCTTCTGCCTGTCCTACTTCCACGCCCGCATGCCCTCGGCACTGGGCACCGCACTGCGCCGGAACGCCGAGATACTGCTGCTGGACGACCCGGACCCGTTGGCGGCCGCGGAGCTGATGGGCCAGGTGCGTCCCAACGTCGTCGAGACCTTCCCCAATGTCTTCGTGGAGTGGGAACGCCTCGCCGACCATCCCGGCACGCCCTTCGCGGCCGTGCAGTACTTCATCAACACCTTCGACGCCATCCACCCGCGCACCGTCGAGCGCCTGCTGAACGCCTCGCAGCGCCACCACCCACGCTATCTCCAGGCGTACGGAACCACCGAGACCGGACCGCTGTCGATCCGGGTCCACACCCGGCGCGGTATCGGCACGGCCGACGCCCGCTGCGTCGGCTACCCGATCCCCGGTTTCAGCCGCAACCGGCTCGCCGCCCGCCCCGGCACCGAGGACGCGGACAACCGCCGCGGCGAGATCATCGTCCGGGTCCGCGGCGCCGCCCTGACCTACCTCGACGAACCCGTCAGAAGGGCTCCCGGCTCGGCACGGAACTGGTGGAGCACTGGTGACCTCGGGCAGCGCGGCCGATGGGGATGCCTGCATCTGCTGGACCGCATCGTGGATGAAACCCCCGAACTCGGCAGCAACCTGGCGTACGAAGACCTGCTGATGCAACGGCTGCCGAACCTCAACGAGGTGCTGTTCCTGCCGTCGCCGTCCGGCGGACCCCCGCTCCCGGTGGTGTGCACCGTGGGGGACCAGCCGCTGGACGCCGCGGCCTGGGCCGAGGCCGTCGCGGGCCTGCCGCCGTTCGCGGATCCGCTGCATGTGCGATGGAATTCCGTGCCGCGCGGCTCCACCTGGAAGGTACGGCGACTGGAGCTGCGGCGACGGCTGGCCGCCGGCGAGGTCGAACGGCTCGCCTTCAACGCACCTGGAACCGGGGGCCGTTGATGACTCGCCCAGCCGCGGCCGACCGGGCACGCCGCGTGCGTACCGACGTCTGGCTGGCCGCCCTCGACGAGGTGGTGCTGACCCCGGAGGCGTACCGCGAGCGGACGATGACCCGGCAGCAGGCACTCAACTGGCTCTTCTGCCCACCTGAGACCTTCGCAGCGCTCACCGCCGCCGGCCTGCCGGAAGTGGGACGGGCGCCGGACACCTCAGAGCCGCTGTACGACTTCCATGATGTGGTCAACGTGGGCATCGTCGCGGGCGAAGGCACCACCACCGGGGAACTCAGTGAACGCGCCCTGCTGCGCTACGCCGCATCCGCCCCGCAGACCTGGGTGGCTCCCCGGCAGTGGTCGGTCGAGCTGTCCTACACCTGCAGCCACCAGGACCGCTGCACGCAGGGTGCCTGGGAGGTGGCCGACCCCGCTCTGGAGGAGTTCGACGGACAACTCCACGCGCTGAGCGTGATGCGGTCCGCAGCCGGCAGCGCCATCGCCGTCCAGGTCCGGTGCACCGTTCAGGGCAGCCGCCGGGACGTCGTCGCGCCCGAGATCCGCGAGGTCTACCGGCAGGCACTGGCGGACTTCCGCAGCGGACGGCGCCGCTACCAGTGGATGCCTGCGCCGCTGCGCCACGACCCGGCGCGGGCCAAGGCACTCGGTCTCGCGGACTGCCTGGTCACCAGCGGGGAACTGGCCGCGGACCTGGCGGCCGCCGGATACACCACGCGGACCCGTACCGTCAGCGCGCTCGGCCTGGCCGGAATCGACCATGCGTGGGCCGAGGTGATGGACACCGACGGCCAGTGGAAGTTCCTCGACCCGGTGTTCGCCCACCTCGCCCTGCGCCGGCCCGGTACCCGGCCGGAATACGAGGAGTTCTGCCTCGGCTCGTCCAGCAACCGGCTGCTGCCCTGGGCCGCCGCGGCGACCGACGGGGTGGTCCGGCACCACTGCGCACATCCGACGTCGATCATCACCACGACCATCACCACGGGAGCGCCGCACGATGCCCGTACCTGACGCACGTAGCCTCCTCGCCCAAGTGATCCCGGGCGCCCTGGCCGAACAGATTCCGCCGGACGCCCGGCTGCGGTCCGTCGGCGTGGGCTCCGGCGAGCTGATCCGGCTGTCCCTGCTGGTCGAGGAGGCATGCCAGGCCGAGTTGACCGAGGAGCAGATCGACGGCCTGCACACCCTCGACGACATCGACCGACTGCTCACCGGATGCCGCAACGCCCCGGCACGGGCGGCATCCGGTGGAGAGGAGAGCTGAACACCATGTGGCTGGGACAAGTGGTATGCGACGGTGCGCGCGCCTTCCCCGACCGGGTGGCGGCCAGGGACGCCGCTCGCAGCGTGAACTTCGCGGAGCTGGAGCAGCGGTCCGCGTCCCTCGCCGGGGTCCTGCGCGCCCTCGGGGTCGAACGCGGCGGACGTGTCGCGGTGTGCTCGGCCAACCGCGTGGAGGTGCTGGAGGCGTACTTCGCGCTGGCACGGCTCGGTGCCGCGTTCGTCCCGCTGAACCCGAACGGAGTGCCGGGTGACCTGAGGGCGATGGCGGCTTCGGCCGGAGCGCGGATCGTCATGGGGGAGGCCGAGACGCTCACCCGGATCGGCGCGCAGGAATCCCGCTTCGAGACGGTCGCCCTGGACGGGCCCTGGTTCGCCGAGGCCGCCACCGGCCCCCGGCCCGCGGATCTGCCGGACGTGGAGATGGCGGAACTCGCCGCCGTCTTCCACACCTCGGCCACCACTGGCATACCGAAGGCCGTCGGCATCGACCACCGGCATCTGTTCACCGCCGCCATGGGGGTGCACTCAGGAACTCCCGAGGCCGACGACACCGTGGTTCTGGTGTGCAACCCGCTGTACCACGGGTCGATGTTCTTCGCGCTGTCGATGCTCTCCCGGGGCGCGACGCTGGTGCTACGCCGCTCGTTCACCCCCCAGGGCTGCCTGGCGGCGATGGAAAGCGAGCGGGTCACCCACCTGTGGTTGGTCCCGCAGACACTTCGCTTCCTGCTACGTGCCCGGCGCTTGCGCACCGCCGACATCCCGGTGCTGCGCGAAGTGGTCTATGCCGCCGCCCCCATGCCGATGGAGCTGCTCCAGGAGGCGTATGCGCGGCTCGGCTGCGGCTTCCGGCAGTTGTACGGGATGACCGAGGCGCTGCTCATCGCCAGTCTGCGCCCGCAGGACCACGACGTGTGCGACGCCGGGGCAGCGGACCGTATCGTCTCCGTCGGCCGGCCGGTCCCCGGTGTGGCGCTGGAGGTCCGAGACGAGGAGGGGCGGCCGCTGGCCGACGGCCGGGTGGGCGAGATCTGCGTACGCGGTGACTCCGTGATGCACGGCTATCTCGGCAGCCCCGAGGCCACCGGCGAGGTGTTGCCCGACGGCTGGCTGCGCACTGGGGACTTGGGCCGGGTGGACGCCGAGGGCCGCCTGTACCTCGAAGGCCGGCTGAAGGACCTCATCATCCGGGGCGGCCAGAAGATCACGCCGCTGGAAGTGGAGCGGTTCCTGGAACGCCACCCCAGGGTCGCCGAAGCGGCCGTGATCGGTGTCCCGGACCAGGACTGGGGAGAAGTACCCACCGCGTTCGTGGTTCCCGAAGGCGAGGGCCCGCTGGACGGGGACGAGGTGCTGCGCTCCTGCGTCGGAAAGCTCGACGATCACAAGCGCCCGGTCTCGGTCCGCGTCGTAGGGGAACTTCCGCGCAATCCCACCGGAAAGCTACTGCGTCGCGCCCTGCGCGACCTCCTGGAGGCGGCGCCGGCGAATGCCGAGAAGGTAGACGGCCACGGGGAAGAGGTGCCGACGACCGGCAGTGCGACGGCTCGGCGCAGTGAACTCGTCCGTGAGATCGGCGACTTGTTGCGCCAGATATGGCCCGAACACCCCGAGGCGCCGCTCGACCCCGCGGTGCAGCTGCGTAACCTCGGCGTCTCCTCCGGGCAGCAGATCGCCTTCCTCAGCCGCATCGAGGAGACCTACGGAGTCGACTGGAGCGCGCTCGACCCGCCGGTCGGCGCCCTGGGATCCCTCGGTGGCATCGCCGACCTGATCGCCGCAACCCCGGCCGAGCAGCGGACCCGACGGCCGCTTGGCCCGCCTTCGCCCATGTCTTGACCAGCTCTGAGGCGTGGCCGAGGACCATCGGAGCACTGCGACCCCGCGCGTCTGCGGCAACCCCGTCGACCTCCCCGAGCACACAGGAGACATCCATGGCCGACACAGATATCACCAACCTGGACATCCGCTATCTCAGCCACGCGGCTCTCCAACTGCCGGGCGGCGGCGAGCTGTACTACGAGGACCGGGGCGAAGGCCCTGTGATCACCCTGCTCAACAACTTCTACATCGTCAGCCCCGTCTGGCGGAACTTCACCGACCAGTTGGAGAACAGGTTCCGCCTGGTCTCCTACGACCTGCGGAATCAGGGCGCCTCCTCCCCGGGCACCGACCCGGTGACGTTCAAGGACCACGTCGAGGACGTACGACGGCTCCTGGACCACCTGGGCATCGAGAAGACCTACCTGGTCGGCACCTCCATATCCACGCTGATCGCCCGTGACTTCGCGAACACCTACCCCGAAAGCGTGGCCGGCCTGGTGCTGGTCGGGCTGGCGTTCTCACCCAACGGCAGCCTGCGCCGCAAGCTGATGACCCGCTCCTGGCTGGCGAGCCTGGAGGCCGGCAGCACCAAGCAGCTCTTCGACCTCCTCTACCCCCTCGTCTTCTGCGACCAGATGGTCAACTCCGGTGGCAGCGCCGCGTACCTGGCGCTCCGTGACAACTTCCTCGCGCTGCTGTCCAACACCTCGATCCGGGAGAACCTCCTCGCCTCACTGGACGTCGACGACGACCCCGAGGACCTCGCCCGGCTTCAGCCCCCCACCCTGATCATCAACGGTGACGGCGAATTCGTCTGGAGCGCCTCGATGGTGGAGGAAGCCCTCGCCCTCATCCCCGACGCCACCGCGGTGACCCTCAAGCGCGCCGGCCACGTGCCGTTCTTCGACGACCCGGCGGGCTTCCAGAAGGCGATCACCGAGTTCGTCCGCCGGCTGGAGGCCGTCCAGGCACTGCCCGCCGCCGCCCAGCACATCTGACCGCGCCGTGCGGCGCACCCGCACCGGCGGGCTGCGCCACCGATCTGCCCGTACACAAGGAGCCTCCATGACGATCCGTCTGCTGACCGGGGCCACCGGGTTCGTGGGCGGGGCCATAGCCCTGGAACTGCTGGACCGGACCGAGGACGACATCTATGCGCTGGTGCGCGGTGAGGACGAGCAAGCAGCCGGCGAGAGACTGCGCCACGCGCTCATCGGCATGGCCGAAGGGTACGGCCGCCCCGACCTGGTCACGTCGATCCACACCCGAGCCAGGGCGATCCGGGGTGACATCACCGTCGACGGCTGCGGCGCCAGCCTGGTCGGGATTCCCCGGGTGGACGAGGTATGGCACTGCGCCGCCTCACTGCGGTACGAGGAGAAGCACCGCGAGGAGATCGAGGCCCAGAACGTCGACGGCACCCGGAACGTTCTCCGACTGGCACGCCGCCTTGAGGCGCAGACGTTCAACCAGGTGAGCACCGCATATGTGGCCGGGTCCGCACGGGGCTGGGTCGCGGAGGGTCCGGTCGTCGACCCGCAGGTCGCCAACAACGCCTACGAGCGCTCCAAGATCGGCGCCGAGGAACTGGTGCGGGAGGCCGCCGGCGAGATGCGGATCCGCATCCTGCGTCCCAGCATCGTCATCGGGCACAGCCTCACCCACCACGCTGTCAACTGGTCGGGCCTCTACGGATTCGCCCGCGCGGTGCTGCGCTTCCGTAGGAACAGCGAGCGGAAGCTGGGAACCTTCCTCACCCACGCCCGGGTCCGTTTGCTCGCCGAACCGGATGCTGCGATCAACGCCCTCCCGATCGACTATGTCGCACGCAACGCGGTGACCATCGGCCTGTCGAAGTCGCCGGAGACGTACTTCCACCTCGTCAACGCCTGCCCGCCCTCGGCGAGGGACATCGGCCAGGTGGTCACGCGGCTGGTCGGACTGCGCGAGCCGCTGTGGGTGGCGGACCGCGAAGGCTTCACCGCCATCGACGAGGCGCTCGACAGCGGAATGGGCTTCTACCGGTCCTACATGAACTACGGGAAGCTGTTCGACCTCGCCCACACCTATGACGTCTGCGGATCCGCCGCCTCGTACGTGCCGATGGGACACAATGAACTCACCGACTACTTCCTCCACTTCCTGCGCCGAGAACGCGGATACGCATCCGTACGCCGAGCCCCGGACCGGGTGCTGCACGCTTCGGGACTGTGAGCACGAAGGAGTCTCCAGATGTTCAAGAAGCTGGCAGCGTTGGCGAGTCGGCGAAGCAGACTCCTGCTCGGCATCAGCCTGCTGTTCTGCGTGGTCGCCGGAGGAATCGGTGCGACGGTCAGCACGAAGCTGTCCACCGGCGGGTACGACGTGCCGGGCAGCGAGTCCGCGCAGGCTTCGTCTGTCCTGAACAAGGACTTCGGCGCCGGCGAGCCCAACCTGGTCGCCCTGGTGGGCACACCGCACGGTGCCGACGACGCTGACACCGCGGCCAAGGGCGCGCGGTTGACCGCCGAACTCGCCGCCCAGCCTGGTGTGCAAGGGGCGGCATCCTACTGGTCATTGGACCGGGCCCCTTCGCTGCGCGCCGCGAACGGCCGCTCCGCACTGGTGCTGGTGAGCCTGAAGGGCAACGAGGACCAGGACAACAAGACCCTGGAGAAGCTGCTTCCGCGGTACTCGGCCGGATATCGCGGCCTGACGGTCCGGTTCGGCGGCCAGGCCGAGGCGTACCACGAACTCAACGACCAGTCGCAGAAGGATCTGCTGCTCGCCGAGTCGATCGTCACCCCGATCACCCTGATTCTGCTGATCCTCGTCTTCCGTGGCGCGATCGCCGCGATGCTGCCGCTGGCACTCGGCATCGTCGCGATCATCGGCGCGCTCGCCGTGCTCCGCGTCCTGGTGGCCTTCACCGATGTCTCGGTGTTCGCCATGAACCTCACCACCGCGCTGGGACTAGGCCTCGGTATCGACTACAGCCTTTTCGTGCTGACCCGCTACCGGGAGGAACTCGCCGACGGCGCCGCGGTCCACGACGCCATCGCCACCTCCTTGCGCACCGCCGGGCGTACCGTGCTGTTCTCCGCGGTCACGGTGGCCCTGTCGCTGTCGGCTCTGCTGCTCTTCCCGATGTACTTCCTGCGCTCGTTCGCCTACGCGGGCATCGCGGTGGTGGCGTTCGCCGCGCTGTCCACCCTGGTGGTGCTGCCCGCGCTGCTCGTGGTGATCGGAAGCCGCATCGACCGGTGGGCATTGCGCCCGCGTCCCCCCAAGCCGCTGGCGCAGGGGTTCTGGTACCGCCTTGCCCAGGCGGTGATGCGGCGCCCCGTTCCGGCGGGTGTGGCCGTCGTCGCCCTGCTGCTCGTGCTGGGCGCCCCGTTCCTCGGCATCCGCTTCAGCCTCGCCGATGCCCGCGAACTGCCGGCCGACAAGCAAGCGCACCAGGTGCAGACCACCTTGATCAACGACTATCCGGCGCGGGAGACGGATCCCATCCTGGTGGTGGCCGACGGGATCGGCGCACCGCGGCCGGCCGACCAGCGGATCGGGCAGTACGCCGGCCAGCTGTCCCGACTGCCCGGCGTGGCCCGGGTGGACGCGCTCACCGGCTCGTACGCCCGGGGCAGGCAGGTGACGGCGGCCGGCAAGGTGTCCCAGCGCTTCGCCGGCCGGTCGGGCACCTGGTTCTCGGTGGTGCCGTCGGTCGCGCCGTACTCCAACGCGGGGCAGGATCTGGTGCGCGAGGTGCGCGCCGGACGGAGCCCCTGGCCGGTGAAGGTCGGCGGGTCGGCCGCTTCCTTCCGGGACACCATGAACTCGCTGAGCCGGCGGCTGCCCTACAGCCTGGCCATCATCGTGGTCAGCACGTTCGCGCTGCTGTTCCTGCTGACCGGCAGCGTCCTGATGCCGCTGAAGGCGCTGGTGCTCAACATGTTCAGCCTCACCGCGACCTTCGGCGCGATCGCCTGGGTCTTCCAGGAAGGTCATCTCAGCTCGCTGCTAGGCCATTTCACCGTGACCGGAGCGATCGTGGTGACCATTCCGATCATGATGTTCTGCGTCGCCTTCGGCCTGTCCATGGACTACGAGGTCTTCCTGCTCTCCCGCATCAAGGAGGAGTACGAGACGACGGGAGACAACACCCTTGCCGTAGCGCGGGGATTGGGGCGCACCGGCAGGCTGATCACCGCGGCCGCGCTGCTGATCGCGGTGGTCATGCTCTCCTTCCTGCTGTCCGGGATCACCTTCATGAAACTGCTCGGACTCGGGCTCGCGCTCGCGGTGATGATGGACGCGACGCTGGTGCGCGGCATCCTGGTGCCCGCCTTCATGAGGCTGGCGGGCCGGGCCAACTGGTGGGCCCCCGCACCGCTCGCCCGGCTGCACGCCCGTATCGGACTGCGCGAGGGCGAGGCACCGGTGACGGCCATCGCCCGGGGACCGGCGGACAGCGACGCCGGCTCGCCGCGGTGACGGCTCCACCACCGGGCCGCGCCGCCCGTACCGACGGCCCGCGGCTGGCCGCACTGTTCGATCCCGCCGTCGTGCTCGCCATGGCGAGCACCGATGAAACGCCCTTCCCGGACTGGGCGTTGTGGATCCGCACGGCTCTGCCCGAGGAGGCCCTGCCCGCCCGGCAGCGCACCTTCGCGGCCGGGCGGCTGGCGGCGGCTCGGGCCATCACCGCCGCCACCGGCCGCACGCACTGGCTGGACGCCGACAGCCGCGGCGCACCCCTCTGGCCGCCAGGGGTCAGCGGATCCATCAGTCACACCGGCGAGTTCGCGGTCTGCGTGGTCACCCGTGCCCGGGACACCGGCCTGGGCATCGACGTCGAACCCATCGCCTCGGCGCCTGGACTGCACACCGCGAGACGGCACATCTGCACGCCCGCGGAATTCGAGGAGGCGGCCGGGGCGGAGGACTCGCTGACCGCGGTGCTGCGGGTGTTCTGCGCCAAGGAGGCGCTGTACAAGGCGCTGCCCGCGCCACTCCAGGAGGGGCTGGGCTTCTTGTCCGTGCCCCTTCGACGCAGCGGCACCCGCGGCGCACCGGACACGGTGGCCTTCCGCCCGATGGGCGGAGCGCCTGCCCTCAGCCAGGCCGTGATCAGGACCGCGGTGGTCGGCACCACCATGGCGGCGGCAGCCACCCTGCCGCGACTGGGCGCACTCGGAACTGACACGTACCCAGAGGACGGGGAGTTCGGATGACCACGGCAGATCTCGACATCTGCATCATCGGCGCGGGGCCGCGCGGGCTGTCGGTGCTGGAGCGGCTGTGCGCCAACGCCCGGCACACGCCGACCGGAGCGGTCACCGTACACCTGGTGGACCCCCACCCGCCGGGAGCGGGCGGCGTATGGCGTCCGGACCAGTCCCGCCACCTGCTGATGAACACCGTCGCCTCGCAGGTCACCGTGTTCACCGACAGCAGCGTCGAGATCGACGGCCCGCTCGAACCCGGCCCCAGCCTGTACGAGTGGGCCCGCTTCCTGAGCCTCATGGACACCGCGGACGCCTACGACGACGAGACCCTCGCCGAGGCCCGCGACCTCGGTCCCAACACCTATCCGACACGCGGGTTCTACGGCCGCTACCTGGAGTGGGTCTTCCGCCGGGTGGTGCGCCGCGCGCCGGAGCAGCTCACCGTGGTCGTGCACCGGACCCGGGCGCTCGGCCTGGACGGCCCGCACCACGCCGGGCAGTCCGTTGTGCTGGAGGACGGCACCCGGTTGGACGGTCTGGACGCGGTGGTGCTGGCGCAGGGCCATGTACCGCTGGCGCCCACGGCCGAGGAGGAGCGGTTCGCCGTCTTCGCGGCGGACCACCGGCTCGTCTATGTCCCACCGGTGAATCCCGCGGACGTCGACCTGTCCGCAGTCCCCCCGGGAGAGACGGTCCTGCTGCGCGGACTCGGTCTGACCTTCTTCGACCACATAGCGCTGTTCACCGTCGGCCGCGGGGGTGCGTTCGAACGGCGCGACGGGCGGCTGGTCTACCTTCCGTCGGGCCGCGAGCCGAAGCTGCACGCCGGATCCCGACGCGGGATACCGCACCATGCACGCGGCGAGAACGAGAAGGGCGCGCACGGGCGCCACACGCCCCTGGTGCTCCACCCGAAGAAAGTGGCCGAGCTGCGCGGCCGCTCAGCCGGCGGCCTCGACTTCCGCGACGACCTGTGGCCGCTGATCGCCAAGGAGGTGGAGACCGTCTACTACTCCGCCCTGCTCGCCTCCCGCGGCTGCGGTTGCGAGGCGCGCCGCTTCCGCGAGCGCTATCTGCCGCACCCCTGGGGCGACGCCCAGGAGGCCGAGGTGCTGCGCGCGTTCGGCATCGCAGCCTCCGACCGGTGGGAGTGGGAGCGGGTCGCGATCCCGTACCGGGGCCAGGAGTTCGCCGATCCGGCGGACTTCCGCTCCTGGCTGCTCGACCATCTGCGGCAGGATGTCTCCAGGGCGTACGCGGGCAACCTGAGCGGCCCGCACAAGAGCGCGCTGGACGTGCTGCGCGATCTGCGCAACGAGATACGCCTCCTGGTCGACCATGGCGGACTGCACGGCAGCTCGCACCGTGACGACCTCGACGGCTGGTACACACCGTTGAACGCCTTCTTGTCGATCGGCCCGCCGGCCCAACGGGTCGAGCATCTGATCGCGTTGGTCGAGGCGGGCGTCGTGGACATCCTCGGGCCGGGCGCTGCCGTCACCACCGACCCGCACACCGGCCGGTTCGCGGCCTCCTCGCCCGCCGTGCCCGGATCGCACATCCACGCGGCCGTCCTGATCGACGCACGGCTGCCCGAGGCCGACCTGCGCCGCACGACCGACCCGCTGCTGCGCCATCTGCACACCACCGGTCAGTGCCGCCCGTACCGCATCGCGGGCCGGGACGGCTGCAGCTATGCGACAGGCGGGCTGGCCGTCACCGACCGGCCGTACCAGGTGATCGACGCCGGCGGCCGACCGCACCCGCGCCGGTTCGCCTTCGGGGTGCCCACCGAGGCGGTGCACTGGGTCACGGCCGCCGGTGTGCGACCTGGAGTCAACTCCGTGACGCTGGCCGACTCCGACGGCATCGCCCGGGCGGTGCTGGCACTGGCGCCGACGCCGGGAACTGTCAGCGACCGTCCCGTCGACCTGTCGCAGGTGCTGCGATGACGCCAGCCGGGGCTACCGCGGGTCGCAGCACGGGAGAAGGGGACGCCGGTGGAACGACGGCCGGAGACGAGGAAGTAATGACACACTCGATGCTGTTCGGTCGGCGCGCCGGGCTGGACAGCGGACTGCTGTCCCCGGTGCGGGCCGGAACCGATGTGGAAGCCGTGCTGTCCGACGAGGCCTGGCTGCAGGCCATGTTGGAGGCCGAAGCCGCCTTGGCGCGAGCGCAGGCCCGACTGGGGACGGTGCCGACCGCCGCCGCGCTGGCCATCACCGCCGCCGCTCGCGCGGGCAGGCTGGACCTCACCGGCCTCGCCCGCACCGCCCGCGAGGCAGCCAATCCGGTGGTCGGCATCGTCGAGGAGTTCACTGCCGTCGTCGCCGAACAGGACGCCGAGGCAGCGGAGTTCGTCCACCGCGGTTCGACCAGCCAGGACATCCTCGACACCGCCGCGATGCTGGTCGCCAGCCACGCCACGGTGCTCATCCTGGACGACCTCGACTGCTGCGCCGCCGCCCTCACCCGGCTCGCCCGCGACCACCGGGACACCCCGATGGCCGGGCGCACCCTGAGCCTGCACGCGGTGCCGACCACCTTCGGCCTCAAGGCCGCCGGCTGGCTGAAGCTGGTGTACGACGCCAGACGGCGGCTGGAGGCGCTGATGGACGGCGGCCTGCCGGCGCAACTCGGCGGCGCGGCCGGAACCCTTGCCGGATACCTGGAGTACGCGGGCCACGGTTGGGGGCAGGAGGGGCCGTCGCAGGGCGCCGACCGCTATGCCGAAGCGCTCTGCGACACCTATGCCGACGAACTCGGGTTGTCCGTCCCCGTCCTCCCGTGGCACTCGCTGCGTACGCCGGTGGTGGATGTGGCGGCTGCGATGGCGTTCCTGACCGGGGCGCTCGGCAAGATCGCGGTCGATGTGCAGTCGCTCGCCAGAACCGAGGTGGCCGAGGTCGTGGAGCCGGCGGCGGCCGGGCGCGGCGCGTCCTCGGCGATGCCCCACAAGCGCAACCCGGTCCTGTCCACGCTGATCCGCTCCGCCGCGCTTCAGGTGCCGCTGCTGTCGGCGGGTCTGTTCCAGTGCATGCTCACCGAGGACGAACGATCGGCCGGTGTCTGGCACGCGGAGTGGCAGCAATTGCGCGAGTGCCTCAGGCTGGCCGGCGGCGCCGCGCACACGGCCGCCGCACTGCTGGAGGGACTGACCGTACGGCCGGAGCGGATGCTGGCCAATCTCGCCCTCACCGGTGGACAGGTGGTGTCGGAGAAGATCGCTGCGGCGCTCACGCCCGCGCTCGGCAGGGCCGAAGCCAAGCGGCTGCTGAGCCGCGCCGCCGCGGAGGCCGAGCAGCGAGGCTGCTCCCTCGGCGAGGTGCTCGCAGCGCTCCCCGAGGTGACCTCGCGACTGCCGGCCCCCCAACTCACGGCACTACTCGATCCCACCCGCTACACCGGGGCGGCGGGCCACCTGGTGGACCTGGCGCTGCGCAGTGACAACCCGTAGCGGGGCGCGCCTGGGGGGGGCGATTGTGAACGGCACCCCAGTGCCGCCGGGTCGCCGCGCTGCCGTTGCACAGCGGGTGCCCCAGCTTTGCGCGGGCGGATCCGTGACCCGCCCGTCATCCCACCCTTCACCGAGCGAACACGTCATCGCATGCCGTACGCGTCGTCCGCAGTCCATCCGTGGGGAGAGGGGTGCGCCTGCCGCTGGGGAGCGGGCGGCGGCGCCTACCGCCGCACCATCCGCACCATCCGCGCCAGCGGCGAAGGGCCGGCGACCTACCTCGCTCTGCCGGGGTCCACCATGGGACGGCGGACGACGGGACCAGGCTCGGGCGGGAGCACTGCGCGGCTGTCCGCCAGATCCAACGACGGGGCCTCGTTGAGGATCAGGTGCCGCAGGTGCCTGAGCCGTTCCGGAGGTTCGATGCCGAGTTCCTTGACGAGCGCGCTGCGCAGGCGGCCGTATGCCTCCAGTGCGGTTCTCCGCTGGCCGGCCCGGTATGCGGAGATCATCAACTGGGCGCAGAATTCCTCATGGAGCGGATGGTAGGCGGTGAGCATCTTGAGTTCGCCCAGCAAATGCCGGTGCCTGCCCAGCTCCATATCGGCGTCGATGCGTAACTCCAAGGCAGCCAGACGCATTTCCTCCAGCTGAGAGATCCGCCCCGACAGCAACGGCCCCGGTTCGATATCCGCGACCGCTCCACCGCGCCACAGCGACAGTGCGCCACGCAGCACGTCAGCGGCCGATGCATAGTCGCCCGCGTCCATGGCGGCCCGTCCGCCGTCGACGAGGTTCTCGAACTCCCAGACATCCAATTGATCGCGATCGAGATGCAGGGCGTAGCCGCCCGGCCGGGTCTCCAGCAGGGGGCGCTGTCCAGCCGGTCCGGTGCGGTGCACCACCTTCCGCAGACTGCTCACATAGGTTTGGACGATCTTCCGGACGAGCCGCGGCGGATCGTCGACCCAAAGCTCCTCGATGAGCGTCGATATGGTGACCGTGTGGTTTGCGTGCAGCAGCAGTATCGCGAGCAGGCGACGGAGCATCAAGGCGGACGGCGTGATGTCGGCATCCATGTCGCGGACCTTCAGCGATCCTAGGACGGCAAAGCGCATCGTTCTCCTCGTCTGCCTGCCCAGGGCCGAGTCCCCCCGACAGCATTGGTCGATTCCTGTCCCGCGAGGGACGGGCGCGTCCCGCCGCTCGCTCGCCGGCATCCATCAAGCGTCAGTCGCCCGAAAAGTGCCAGATACGGACGGACCGGCTTTTGGGCGCCCGTCAGCGCCCGTAAGGGAGGCGCGATGGCGCGAATGCTTCGTTCAGACAGCGAGTCGGTGCGTGATCGAGATGCCAAGATTTCCCCGAACGAGAGTTCTGCCTGCAGCAGGAGCGCTAAGGTCCCTCACGCGGTGCGCGGCCGGCCCGGACCCAGCCGGTGTTGTGCGCCCGGATGACAATTCTTTGCGGGTAGGTGGGGGATGGCTGCGAAGCCGATACGGCCATGGGAATCCGATGACGGCCCGGAGGGGGAACACTCGAATATCTCCGAGCACCGAAGTGACGAACGACTGATCGCGCGGGCGCGCAGCGGCGATGACGCCGCCTTCGCTGTCCTTTATGAGCGTCATGTGGAATCGGCCCGCCGATTCGCCCGGTACTGGGCTGATTCCCCGACCGACGTGGACGACATCGTCTCCGAAGCCTTCACCCGTGTGTTGAGCGTGATCCGCTCCGGCGGTGGCCCTAGTCGTTCGTTTCGGATGTATGTGCTCACCGTCGTCCGAAGGGTCGCGGTCAATGACGTACGGCAGGGAAAACGGGCCGTATCCACACCGGAGTTGGAGGATTACGCAGCACCGGTACCCTTCGAGGACCCGGTCCTGAAGGAGCTGGAAGGCTCGATGGTGGCCCGTGCCTTCGCCGGTCTGCCGGAACGCTGGCGGACGGTGCTGTGGCACACCGAGGTCGAAGGTGAGAATCCGGCGCAGGTCGCGCCGCACCTGGGGCTGTCCGCCAACGGAGCTGCCGCACTGGCCTATCGGGCTCGGGAGGCGTTACGCACCGCGTATGTGCAAGAGCATCTGTCCGCGGACGGCGTCGAGGGGGAGTGCCGCGCCTACGCGTCGAAACTGGCTTCCTACCATCGCGGCGCCACTGGGGTGCGTGCCCGGCGCCGTATCGAGGAGCACCTCGCCGCATGCGAGCGCTGCCGCCTGCTGCTGGCAGAGCTGGGCGAGGTCTCCAGCAGGCTACGCGGTCTGCTCGGACCCGTCATCCTGGGCCCTGCCTCCGCTGCCCTGCCACGGCCCACGGCGACACCGCCGGGAGCGGGTCAGGCCCACACCGCCCTCCGCGCACGCGATGCGTTCGGCAGGTTGACGGGGGGCGGCCCTTCGACGAGCCATGCGGTGGTCGTCACTTCAGTGGTCACGGGCTGCGCCGTGCTCGCATCGGGGACGTTCTTCCTGCTGCGTCCGACATCCCCCTCCGCTGTCCCGGAAGCCGCAGCAGCCCCCAGCACCGGCGAGTCGGCCGCCGCGGGTTCGCCGTCTCCCTCCGGTCCGCCGTCTGCCTCACGCCCGCCGTCCCCTTCCGGTTCGCCACCGACACCGCAGCCGCAACCGCCAACGCCGTCGGCACCAGCGTCGGCGCCACCGTTGGCACCACCGCCGGCATCGGCCGCACACGGCTCGCCCGGCATCAGCCCGCCCACCGCCACGCCCCCCGCCCCATCCAGTCCGCGATCGCTCAAATCAAAGCCCATCGCCAGTCAAGCCCGTCCCCAGCCCCCAGTCGCCGCCTTGCCACTCAGCCCGGCCGTGGTTCCCCAACCCCTGCTGCACGATGCCGACTTCGAGCAGCCATCGGCCGGTCCCGGCTTCATCACCTACTACGCAGGCCAGTCCATCGGCGGATGGAAGGTGGTGCGGAACTCGGTCGATCTGACGAGCGACCATGTGTGGCAGTCGGCCGCCGGGCACCAGTCGATCGACCTCAACGGCAGTCCTCCCGGGCATGAGGACGGGGCGATCGAGCAGCCCTTCGACACCGTCAAGGGCAAGAGGTACAAAGTCACCTTCGACCTGGCGGGCAACCCCACCGACGGGCCGACGCTGAAGACCCTCAAGGTCGAAGTCGGCGGCGTCACACGGCACTTCTCCTTCGACATCACCGGCCGCACCCCGTCCAAGATGGGCTGGCGGCCGGAGACGGTCCGGTTCACCGCACCGGGCAAACGGACGAAGCTGCGGTTCACCAGTACCACCGACCAGAACAGCCTGCACGGACCCGCGATCGACAACGTCCACGTCACCACCGACTGAGCACCGGACCCTCACCCCCGTCACCGCCGCGTCTCGGCTCGCTGCCACCGGGGCGTCGAGTCCTGCCCGGCGCCCTCGGCGTCGGCGACATCTCGCACCCGGTGGTGGCGTTGGGGTCGGTACCGAGAGAGGAGAGCACGTCGGCGATGCGGGCGCCGATTAATCATCCGGCCTGCTCAGGCAGCATGTTGATACTCGTGCAGGGTCCTTCCGAGCCGGTCTCGGCGGCCCCCAGGTGCCCTGATCTCCCGCAAGGCCCTCACCCATTTCAACTTCGCTCATTGGAGGCCTGCGTCACCAACCTCCGTGGACAGCACAGCTACGCGACTGGTGAGGTTCACGGAGGGACGGGCGGCATGCCGATCGGATGAGTCTCCCGGGGTGATTGCAGCCGGCCGCGTTGTCAGTCCATCTGGTGGAAGCGCGCTTCAGCGAAGGTGAATGCTGTCGGCCGCACTGCGAACGGCTGCTGGAAGGCGTGGTTGAGTTGCGCGGTCAGGCAGATGGCGAAGGCCACCGCCGCGCCGACGAAGCACAGGCCCACGAGGTTGCGCGGATGGTCCACGAGTCCCAGGATCGCCGGAAAAGCGATCAGGAAACCACCGGCGACCAGCAGCGCGAGCCAGGTGATCAAGGGCATGCTCGCGTTGACCTCCGCAGCCCGGTCGGCGCGTGTCTGGTAAACGGTCGCCAGGTTGGACTGAGCGGTGGCCTTTGCCACTTGTTGGTCGGATCTCGGGGTGGCCGCCGTGTTCACTGCGTTGCGCACGTCGTCCAGTGCGCGCCATGCCGCCGGGCTCGTGCGGCCTTTGGCGAGCGCGGGGAACTCCGTCGAGACCACCTCGTCGGTGTAGCGCATCAACAGCGTGCGAACCTTCGTGCGGTCCGTGTCGGCCAGTCCGCCTGACGCCCAGTAGACGTCGGTGAGCGCGCGGGCTTCATCGTAGGTACGGCTTCGCGCCGTACTCAACGCCGACCAGCTTCCGGCGACTTGGAAGCCGGTGAGCAGGATGAAGGAGCTGAGCAGTACGCCTCCGATGAGGGAGAGTGCCTGGCCGCTGAACTCGCTCGCCGCGGCGCGCTGATGGCGTCCCAGTAGTTTGCCGAGGCCGAAGGCGAAGGCGATGCCGCCGAGGGTGGCCAGGAAGCTGATGAGGTACGTGGGCATGGCACTCCCAGGGCTGCTGGTACGAAGCTGTGGGGGTCAGCGGATGGTGCGTTGGGTGATGCGCGGTACGGCGGCAGTGAGGACTGCGGGAAGCACGACAGCCATCATCGTGAGCAGCCACCACCGCTGCGAGTCGTCCGGACGGGGATAGGGAGGCTGCGGCGTCGCCGGGGCGAGCTGTGCCTGCACGGGGACGATGCGACGAGGGGAGGGTGTGTTCGCGGATGGGTGGGGCGAAGGCGATGAAACACGTCGGGTCTGACGGGGCTGCCGGGGATGGACCGGCAGCACGGGATGGACCGGCAGCACGGGATGGACGGGGGCCGCGGGGATGGGCAGCACGGGATGGATGGGGACCGCGGGGGCGGGCGGTGCGGGCCGGGGTGAAGGGGGGCGGTGGACCGGCGGCAGTGGAGGCCGGCGTGGTGGCGTCGGACGCGTGCTCGTACAGGGGGCGCCCACATCGGCGCTGAGCCGACCAGCCGGCGAGAATGCCACGGAAGGGGCGGACGAGGTCAGCCAGACCGCGACGAAATGGTCACCGTCGCAGATCACAACGGTGAGCGCGCATCCGTCGGAGCCCGGGCCAGCTCCGAGAGCGGGTCCGCGGGCAGGGCGAGAGCAGTTGATCGACACGTGTACCCCCGACCGGTGCGCCGCCGGACGGTCGCGCCGCACGGGGCCGGCCGCGACGGGTGGAGTATAGGGTCCGCTTTGCGCTCGCGCCGCAGCGTTCACCGCGACAGTCGGCGCGGCCCGTACCGTGTCGAGTGCATGTTCCCCCGGCGCCGCGTAGACAGCGGGGGCCAGCGTGACGCCCAGCGCCGTGCCAACCAGGAGGACGGCCATGGCCCTTTGCCTGGTGGAGCCTGTCGGCTGTACCACATCGCTCCCGCCCTCCTGGCGTGCCCGGCTCGCTGAGGGCCTGTGGGGTCTGCGCTGGACGACCATGTCTCACCTCACCTCTCGGCCTGGCGGGGTCGCCACTCGCCCCTGGCCCTCGTGTACCGCTCCAACCTTCCGTCCTGACGGTGGGCCGGAGACATACCGCTGTCATGTGGGTTCAGCGGTCGTTCAGTTCGAGGCTGACCCGTACCGCGCTCTCCAACGCGCCCTCGATCCAGGCCGGTTTCAGACTGGTGTGCTCGCCGGCGAAGTGGACACGTCCTTCCACCGTTCGAGCGGCGCCGTGGTGTTCGTGGAGCTGTCCGGGGGTGAAGATGACGGCCTCACCGAGGGCGTAGCGGGCTCTCGTCCAGGACTGGGTGGCGCCGGAGCCCGTGAACTCGTCGCGGATCCGGTCGCCGAACATCCTCGCGAGATTGTCCAGCGCGAACGCGTACCGTTCGCCGTTGGTCAGGGAGTCCCAGCGGATGGCGTCGTCCGACCAGGTGTAGGAGGCGAGCACCACGCCACCCTTCGACCCCTCGACCAACGAGGGGAAGTAGGTGAAGCGATTGGGGCTGTCGGTGACGCAACCACCGCCCGTGTACCCTCGCGCGCCCTGTTCCCAAAAGCGGCTCTTGAATTCCAGGAGCACTTTGGTCGCCGAGTCGTAGTGGAGCTCGGTGATGGCGCGTCGCTTCGGGTACGACAAGGCGGGCTCGAACTCGCAGAAACGCACCGCGGAGAACGGTGCCGTGATGATGGCGTAGTCGCCGTGGAACGTCTCCAAGGGACGCTGCGGAGCACCGTCGCAGGATTCCTCGCTGCCGGACTCGGCCGTCGTCTCGATGGTGACCCCGTGCGCTGTCTGGACGAGCTTGGTCATGCGCCGGTCGTACCGGATGACACCGGTCAGGGAGTCGGTCAGCTTGTCCGTCAGCGACTGAGTCCCGCCTTCGAGCTCCCAGTACCGGGAGGTCGGATTGATGACGGAGCGGTCCATCAGTGTCGGGATCAGCGAATAGTGCAGCCGCGAGGTCATGTTCTCCAGCGTGCCGGCCGCCTCCACCTGTGCGAGATCCCAGCCTGCGTGTTCGATGAGGTAGCGGTGTGTCGAGTAGTTGTCGAAGCTGTTGATCACCTTCGTCCACGCGGCGATCTGGTCGTCGATGGCGAGGTTGGACGCCACGGTCAGCGGGGCAAGCGCCTTGTCGACGGCCGCGGACATGGTGGTCGCCACCGAGGCTCCGAACGAACGGTTGACCGCGCTCGGTGAGGCGGCGTAGGAAGCCCTCGTCACCCGCAAGCCGTTGACCTGTACCAGGCTGTTCATAGTCGCCCGCGGAGCGGTGAACCGCGTGAGCGAACCATTGGTCCACGTCTCACCTGTGAACGCCTTGTAGACGACCGGCGGGACCGTGCCATGTCCGCGTGCCCCAGGGGCCACGTCAACGTTGTAGAACAGGTGGCGTTTGACGCCCAGCTTATCGGCGAGCGCCAACACCATCGGGTGGAAGTCGGGAAGCCGCATGGCGCCCGCCTCGGCGTGGAGCGACTTGTCCGAGAAAACGCGCCGGAAAGTCTTGATCCGTCCCCCGGTCCGATTGCCGTTCGCCTCAAGGATCGTCACCTTGTGGCCGGCTGCACGCAACAGACTCGCCGCCACCAGCCCGGAGATTCCCGCGCCCACGACGAGGACGTTCTTCGGCTGGGCGGTCTTGGGCAGACCGTGGTCGATGAGGATCCGCAAATAGCGGAGTTTGAGGTCCTCGTTGTCGTCACCGACCATAAGCAGTTTACGGGCCAGATCCCGGCTCGTATCGAGAGTCCGGCTGTCCGCCCGGGCGACGAAAGACGATCCCAGTCCCGCCGTGGCCGCCGCGGTACCGGTAGCGAGGGACGCCACAGAGCCAATGAACCCGCGTCGCCCCAGAAAACGAGGGCTTTGAGATTTCATGGCGAATAAGCTATCTGGGTGGCGCGCTCCCCGTCACTAGCAAGGATCATGATGGCGAGAAGTGCACGCCCAATGCGTATGTACATGCGATGTGATGAGGCGCCAATTCGCTCGAATGAAATTTCTTCAGGCTGGTGTGCGGAATCGTGCAGAAACGATACAACGAGATGATTCGCGGATTTCCGCGTGGCGTTCGGCCCTTCGGCGGTCCTGATGGCCGACACCGTTCCTGCGAGCGCACCCGGCGTCTCGCCTGTGAGCCGCTCGGAACGGGGCGAATTCAAGCCGGTTGTCGACGGAAACCGGACGCCCGAGACAGACCTCCGGCGCACGGGCGGTGGCTCGCCGAGTTCGCGGCGGGAATCCTCACCAACGAGCTCCGCAACTTTCTGGAGTCCCTCGGTGGCGCCCAGGACGCCAGTGGCTGCCGGAGGCTTCACTCGTGCAGGTCATCACAGCGGTCGGTGCATTCGGCGCGCAGGGTGCGTGTCCACCGCTCCGCGCGGGCGTTCGATCGCGAGCTCTGTGGCGGGCTCTGGATGATTTCCGTGTCGTTGTCGGCGAAGACGGCGTCAAAGGTGGTGGTGAACTTGGCATCGCGGTCGCGGATGAGCAACCGGAAACGCCCGGCCCTCTCGCCCCGGTCCATCAGCAGGTTACGGGCGAGCTGCGCTACCCACTCGCCGGTCGGATGTGCGGTGACGCCGAGAACGTGGACGCGCCGGGTCTTGATCTTCATGACGAAGAAGACGTAGAGGCGGCCGAGGAGGACGGTGTCCAGGTGCAGGAAGTCGCAGGCGAGCAGCGTGTGAGCAATGCGTCAGTAAAGACACCCCTCACGCCTGTCCGTGGACGAGGAGATGACAGCCCGGCACGGGCGGCTCGGCAAGGACCACGCCGAGCATGCGCACCTAGCGCTCCAGGCACCCGTAATCCAGCACATGCGGCGCCGACTTGTGGAAGTCATAGGGGAGGCCAGTCAGTCGTGCTTGACCACGGGCTCGGGACCCGCACAACCCGGGATGACTACAAGCGCCTGGTCACCCAGCACGGCGCGACGTGGATGCTGGTCCACTGCGAGGTAACACACGAGGACCTGTTGCGGCGCCTCGCGCAACGCAGCGCTGGCCCCGAGTTCGAGGTGATCTCGCCTGAGCCACTCGCCTGGCTCGCCGAGCACTCCAAGCCGCCCGCAGGTGAAGGCGAGGAGCCACCAGTACTCCCTCGATAGCCCCCCGCGGGAACCCCCGCAGCCCCTCATCGAGATACGCCTGGACCGGCCCGTACACCCTGCCGGAATCAACTCGGCGAGCCAGGCAGGGCTGGCCCAGGCAATCCGCGCGGCCGCGGGCAGTGGTCGTGCCGGTTGTCAGCGGCCGCGCTGCTGGCTCAGCGGACGTGCACTGTCACCACGTCAGAGGCGTGCAGGCGCACGGGATGGTGGTCGTGCGTGCTGGTCAGGCCGTACAGCACCGCACGGAATTCCAGGTTGCCGCGGTGCGCGGCCTTGCCGCGTGCAGTGACCCGCGCGTCGGCTTTGACCGCGGCGCTGCAGGTCTCCTGGTGCCACGGCTGCTTGCCGCTGCGCTCCTGCAGGCACAGCTGATGCAGGTAGCCGGCGCTGTCGTCGTCGCCGTGCGCTGTGACCGTGATGGTCTTGCCGACATGCGCCGTGTGCGGCGCCGTGATGTCCACAGCGCCCTTGGCGAACGCCGGCGCGGCGGCCAGAGTCACTGAGGCCAGACCCAGCGCACCGATCACGGCCACACGTCCGCCCCGCGCCTTCATCCCGGTCTTCTTCGTCCTGGTCATGGACTTCCCTCCCGTGGATCTCCCCACATGGTGAGACCCACCCTTTCGCGAAGGCGCCCAGTTGCGCCCCGCTGATCACCACACGAGTTGGCCGCCCCACCTGGTTGCTCTTCGCCCGGCGCCGTTACGGATCCATGACAAAACCCGCCGACCGTGCCCGATCCCGCCAACGGCCACCAAATCGCTTCTCGGGAGCGGCAGCCCGCTGACTGCGCGGTCCGATATCGCGAACAGGCAGGCACTCACTCAGACCAAGACCTACACCCGGGGGCTTTGCTCGACATTCCCTTCCAGGCGGTCGGCCCGGGCCCCCTCTGCACTGGCCGGTGCACGTCCCGGCAAAGTAGCTCTGCGACTGGCCAACTCTCGCTGCCAGTCACAGCAACGTCATCTGGATGGTGTCCTGTGCCGTGTGACCTCAACGGGGTGTCAGCGATGCTTGATCGCCTGGCGGTTCGCGTCGCCGAAGTGTGACCGCTGGCAGGTCAGCGATCCAGTGCATCGGCGGTGCGTGTCGGGGGCAATCCGCGGCTGCTCGCCGTACATCTGACGCGTCCGCTGCTGTGCCGGTACCCCGTTCATATATCGGGATGCGAGATACGTACCATCCGGCAATCCCACGGAGCAAAGGTGTTCCATGGTGAAGATGGGTAAGGACTTCCTGGCCGTGGGGCGACAGGTAAATCCATGACCATCGCATGGACTCCGATCATCTCGCCCTGGCTCCGCCCCCGCAGAGGAATCGCCCGGCCCAGCGGCCCAAAGACGAGTTCTCACGCGGGACACCGTCACGCGACCAGTCGGACAGCCCGGCTAGGGGAGTGCGTAGCCGAGGCGGCCGTCCTTGTGGGGGTAGCCCTCGCAGTTGGGGTCGGTGCTGGTCATGTGGTGGCCGTTGTTGTCGTAGCCGCGGTAGAGGGGGACGGAACCGGGGATCTGTGTGGTGTAGATGTAGCCGAGGCGTTCGTCTTTGTGGGGGTAGCCCTCGCAGTTGGGGTCGGTGGTGTCGAGGTGGTCGCCGTTGGCGGGGTTGTAGCAGCGGTAGAGGGGGATGGTGCCGGCGACCTGGCGGGCGGAGATGTGGCCGAGGCGGCCGTCGAGGTTGGGGTAGCCCTCGCAGCTGGTGTTGGTGGTGCTGACGACGGTGGTGGTGAGGTGGTCGCCGTTGGCGGGGTTGTAGCAGCGGTACAGGGCGGTGGGTGGGGGCGGCTGATGGTCGGGCGAGTCGGCGAAGGCGACTTCCGGGTAGTTCGGGGAGGGACCGTCGAGCAGGGGGCCGTGCTGGTGGCGCAGTTCCTTGTCGAAGAAGGCCGCGAGGTAGACGCGTTGGAGTTCGATGGCGCGGTCCGGGGCGATCGTGCCGAGGTCTTGGACGAGTTGGGTGGGGGATAGTTTGAAGGGGCCAGGCGCCTGGGACCACAGAGCTTCGTAGTCGATGAAGGAGACGTGCTGGGCGCCGAGCAGCTTCAGGTCGAACCGCTCGCCGTGCAGGTGTTCCCAGAAGGTCGCCCAGCTCGAATCGTCGTTGCGGTCGTGGTTTTGGGAACTGAACAGCAGGAAGGGGCGGTTGAGGTCCCGAGCGGCCTCCGGCCCGAAGAACTGTCCGTCGAGGTTCGCTCCTGCGCCGATCCTTGAGTCTGCCTGCATCGCCGCAGGCACTACCGCTCCGCCGAGGGAAGCGCCGAACATCCCGATTCGGCCCATGTCTATCGCGCCGGACAGCCCGTGGGGAACGGGCGCGTGGTCCACGTCCGGGTTGTGGCCGTGGGCGATCACGTTCAGCTGGTCGATGACGAAGCGGGTGTCGGCGACCCGGGCGGCGATCACGCGGGATGCGGGGGTGGTGGGCGGCATGGTGCCTACTTCGAGCCGTCCGCCGGGGAATTGCACTTCGCTGTCATCGTGGGTGTCGTCGAGGGTGACGACCAGGTAGCCGCGGCTGGCCAGATCCTCGGCAAGCGCGGTGCCCGTAGCGCGGTCCGAGCCCCGCCCGGTCGAGTACAGCACCACCGGCAACTTGCCGGCCTTGTGATCAACCGGTGTGCCGGTGTGCCCGGCGGTGGTAGGCAGGGTCACCGAGTTCGGCGGGATTTGCCAGTTGCCCAGGAAGTGCGCGGCGGCGGCGGACTGCAGCCAAGGCGCGGCGGGATGGTGCGCGGTGTCCGTGGCCGGGTACCACAGCGAGATCATCAGCTCGCGCGGCTTGTTGCCGGGCACCCATGGATCCGTGCGTGTCGTGTCGCGCAGGTGGAGGTCGACCGTCCCGACGCGATAGGGCCCAGTCGGAGCAGGGAGCGTCAGCTCGCCCGGGGCGTTCGCCGCTCCTAGGGGCACCGCTTTGGCCGTGGGCGTCCCGGCGGTCTTGCCAGCAGCGGTGGCTGGCACGATCCCGGCGCCCAGGACGACGGCCAGTGTGCCTGTGGTACCGGCGACCCGGGCACGCAACCGGCTGTGGTTTCTTCGTGCGTGCTTGGCGTGCTTCATGGGCAGGGCAACCTCCTCCGTGAGGGGGACGCCGAGTGATCGGCGAACGGATTGCCGCGCATCGTATCGGTGTTCGCGGTCGTCGCCGCAACTCTGCTTTGTAATGCCGGGAGTTCACTTAATGAGTGACTGTCAGTAGTCGTCCGTTACGCCTGTCTTGACGCCAAGTGCTGTACGAAACCCTGTAGATGCAGATGACCTGCGGTTTCATGACTACTCTCCAGTAAATTAGAGAAGTTGGCATGCAGTCATTTGGCGGTGTCGGTGAAGATGATGTAGTAATTAGCTTGCGCTTTCTGATCGTGGCAGGTCAGGGCCGGTGCCGCTGGTGTTCGTTGCCGTTGCCGTGCGCACGGCAGTACGTATGCGGAGCGAAATTAGGCGGTAGCAGAACGCGCACGCGGAGAGAGACCGGACCGATAGGTCCGGACCATATTCCGCGAAACTGAACACCGGCCGATCGAGCATGTAGTGGCGCCGGGTGACGACCCGGCGGGCTCAGCGTCAACCACCCTATGGCCTGCGCAACACTTCCCCCCACAGCACGAAAGTGTCCCCATATGCATCGTTCTCGCGTCATAACTTTGTGGAGACCATTAGCGGTGATCGCGGTGACCGCCATCACCGTCGCGTTCCTGCTCAGCGGTGGCAACGCCCGGGCCGGTTCCGTAACCGGTACTGTGACCGGCGGTCAGGGCCACTACAGCAACATCAACGAACGGTCATCGGCCAGCCTTTCCGCCCACGTTGTCGGTCAGGCCGCGGCCGGTAGTACGGTCTCGATGACCTGCCGTGTCCAGGGTGACACGGTGGAGAACGACCCCCGCTGGGTCTGGTCGGACTCCGGATCCTTCTACATCGCCGCCGCGTTCATCCAAGGGAACACCGGCAACCTACCGGTCTGCTCACCCTCGCGCTCCAACCCCACTGGGCGTGTGGCCCTCACCATAGACATGCAAAAGCAGGTCCAGGACGAATGGTGCTGGGACGCCACCGGTCTGACCATCGCCAAGTACTGGGGTTACACCAAGTACAACCAGTACGACTTCTGCCGACTCGCGGCCCAGAACGGCAACATCAGCTGCGACGACCAGCCTGCCACGCTCGACGACATCGCCAACGGCCTGTCAAACGTGGGACTGAACAACACCGGGTACGACCTCGATCGCAGTGCCTCCTTCTCCGAGGTCGGCAAGGAGATCGACGGCGGCCGTCCCTTCGCCGTCCGTATCGGATGGAACTCTGGCGGCGGCCACATGAACGTCATCTACGGCTACGACCCATCATCGCAAATGATCGCGGTCGGTGACCCCTGGCCGTCCACACAGACCTACACCTGGTGGAACTACAACGACTACGTCAACAACTCGTCGTTCCAATGGACCCATTCACGCCTCGGGATACACAAGTAAGGCGGGCGGCAATGCGCGGCAAAAGAATTTCCATACCACGAAGTGCTGCCCGTCTCGCGGGCCTGTCCCTTTCCCTCGGCGCGGCGGCGACCCTGCTCTCCACCGCCTTGTGCGGACAAGCCCAGGCGACCGATGACCCGCGTGCCATCCCCGACTACCAGGGCGCACGGCAGGTCCTCCAGACCGCACAGGTGCACAACGCGGTCTCCCGATTCCTCAGCACAACGGCGAACGTCGGTGCCGACGGCGGCTCGGGCGCGGCCGGGCCAACGGCGGCTGGGACTCATGACGGCCAGCAGGCCTTCAACTTGAACGACCCGGTCGCGCTGTACGAGGTCGCGCCCGCCTTCGTCACCGGAAAGGCGAAGCCCACCGCGGACAACGTGGCACGCCTGGCGTACTTGGCCTCCGTGGCGAACGGCGTCAACGGGCACAAGGCCACGGTCCTGCTCTCCTCCGCGGCCAAGGGCGGCGGCAACTGGCATTTGGCGGGCATACGCGACAGCGACAGCGATGTCACCTATGGCCAACAGGCCAAAAGCCACTCCATGGCCTTCACCGAGCCACAGATCCACGCCTGGTACCGCCTGCAGGACAACACCGTCGAACCACTCAACCGGGAAGCGGCATCAGGGCTGCAAGGCAAGCAGGCGGTGACGCTCGCCAACTACCAGAAGCTGGTACACAGCCGCTACGCGGACAAACTGCCGGGGTCCGCGTACGACCGCAAAGGGCTCGCCGGTGGCTACGGCCTGGCGTCCACGCCATCATCTCCGTCCCCGACTTCCATGCAACTCGGCGGCTCCGCAGTGGCAGCGGCCGCGTTTGCCAGCGGCGCCACCGCAGTGTGGCGCCGCAACCGCCAGCGACCTCGGGCGAGTTGACGGAACTCACTGACCTGGGTGTTCTGTCGCGAAACCCAGCCAAACCCCACGCATGAAGAGCCTGGCGCCGGATTCCTGTCATCGAGTCCGGCGCCAGGGCATACCGTGAAACCGAGCGCGCCGCCGCCCAGGGGTGAGCGGAAGGGGCACAGGCGCCGCCGGTGTAGGTAGAGGCTGGCGCCGGTGTCCCCCGTGCGGGCCGCAGTCGGCCCGAGGCCCGCCCGGGTTGTTCCCTGTCAGCGTCGACGCGCGCTGTGAGGCGTCATGGGAAGGCGTAGCCGAGCAGGGACTCTCGGGTGTGGCCCTCGCAGTTGGCAGCGCTGGAGACGAAGTGGTCGCCGTTGGATGGGATGTAGCAGCGGTACAGGGGTACCGACCCGCTGACCTGGCTGGTGTGGATGTAGCCGATGGGGCCCATAGGGAACTGGCCCTCGCAACCGGGGTCAGGGGTGAGCAACGTGTGCGCGCCCACCTGGCACTCGTAGAGCATGACCGTGCCGGGCCCCGGGTCGCGCAGCAGCTTCCAGCTCTGCTCCTGGGCGAAGCCGGGGGGCAGTAGTCGGGAGGAGGCCACGTGGCCCCGGGAGGGGGCGTAGCCGCGGCGTAGGAGCGTGTAGGGGAGTTGTTCGAAGCCGCAGGAGAGCTGGGGCGGCGACAGGTCGTTGCGGTTGGCGAGCGCCCAAGTGGACCAGGCGGGCTTTGCCGTGCCGTCCTGCCTGCGTAGGCCGAGCTTGAGGCCGCCCTCGGCGGGGTTGTCCTGCATCCGGTGGTAGATGTAGCTCTCGATGTTCGGCGTGCCGAGCACGTTGCGGAAGGTGTCGCAGAGGGCTGCGGCCTGCGCTGACTCGTTCGACTGGTCACCGGAGTTGATGCCGCTCTCGGTGAGCTGGATCGTCCAGGCCGACGGGGTGTTCGGGAACTGCTGGCGCAGCCAGCCCACCACTATGCCGATATTGCCGTAGGTGACCATGGGGAAGTCGTCGGCGGAGAAGTCGGGTTTGAACAGGTCTGCGGGATAGGGATGGTAGGCGACCCGCCATTGCCGCGCCCCTGCCCGGGCGGCCAGGCCCTTGAGCACGGTCATGCCGGAGAGCATTGGGTCGTGGTCGGACGGGCGGTCGTAGGCCGTGCCGAAGTGGTGTTCCAGCGAGGTCAGTACCTTGGCGGTCGGCTGCTGCGCGGTGATGCGGTCGTAGGCGGCGTTGTAGTTGGAGGCGATGGCGTCGAGCCAGGCGGTGGTGTCGCAGGGGGCTCCCGGGCCGCAGCCGATGTTGAACCATGTGTTGGTGTTGACCTCGTTGTCGATCACGAAGTCTGCGATCCGGCCGTGTCCGTGCAAGCCGTCATAGCGCTGGGCGAGCATGCCGGCGAACCTGCCGTAGTCGGCCGGGTTGTTGGGCGTGCAGAAGACGGCGAAGCTGGGCTCGGCGGGTGAGCAGGGACGGCCTTGTCGGGCCCAGGCGGGCGTGCCGTAGACGATGGCGGTCACGACCACGCCGCGGTCTGTCCATTCCTTGATGGCCGAGTCCACATCGGGCTGGACGGCGAAGCAGTGGCCGTCGGACTCCTGCTCGTTGGCGGCGCACGGGGGAGCCTTGACGCTCGGCTCCCAGTTCGCCCAGACGAGGTTCATCGACACACCACCGGTGTTGTTGCCGGAGATCTCGTCCTTGTTGGTCCAGAAGTCGGGTTGGATTCCCTTGATGCGGTAGTCGGAACGGGTCGGGTACGGCAGCGGGGACGGCGTCGCTGTCGTGGCCGTACTCAGGGGCGCCATCGGCAGGGCAAAGGCCAAGACGAGCAGCACAAAGGCGAGAAGACGCCGAGCCGGTCTGACCATGGTTCTCCCTAAAGCAGCGCGATGGAGGTCACTTGATAGGACGTGAGGCTACCCGCTGATCGTTTCAGAATGTCGTCCGGAGCGGCGTCCTACACCCCGCCCCTGACTGTCCTCGGCGCGGTTACACCTGTTGCGGGCGTCACTTGGGTGTCGGTGTGGCCCTCACCCATCGGTGGCGCCGCATCCTTACGTCGAGGATGCCCAAGCAGCAGTGCGGCTGCCGAATATGCCATCCGACGAGGTCAGGCGGCGTGCCGGTATTCGTGGATCACACCGGCGAGCCGGTCCCGGCGGCGTATGTCCAGACGGGGCGTTGACCGTCTGCGGCCCGCTCCCTACGGGGGAGGGGTGCCGCATGCCGCAGGCGGCCTAGCGTCCGGGGCTGCAGCCACGGCGTTGGCCACCGACCTCTACGCCATGCAGGCCAAGGCGTATGCGCGCATGGGCGACCAGAACAGGGCACACCGCTGCATGCAGATCGCCGAAGCGACAGAGCGTAAGATCCGCCGCTCCGAGGAACCGGCTGAGACCGGCTATGTACAGCCCGGCCTCGTCGAGGCCGACTTCGCCGAGACGCTCATGTCTCTCGGTGACCTGCAGCCCGCTCGGGACTACGCGCAGGAGGCCGTCGATGTGCAGGCGCACCCGAGAGCCGAGTGCACCGGCTCGCCACGTTGACCAACGTCGACCTGCGTCGCGGTGAAGCCGAGCGAGCCGCCGAAACGGCCGTCGAGATGGTGCAGCATGCCCAGGGACAGGAATCCCACCGGCTGCGTGACCGTCTCCGGTCCGTGCGCCAGAACCTCGCTGCGAACGGCGGCAAGGCGACGAGTGAGGCGGCTGAACTGAACCTCGCTGACGTGGAGTTGCCGGACGGGCGTCATCTTGACCACTACCTGATCAGGCAGCGACCGGTCGCCTTGGCCGCCGCTGTCAACGACGCGAATGAGGCGCTCCTGATCTGGCGGCACCGGTTCATCACCGACTCGTGGGGCTGGGAGCTGGCCGCGGGCGTCGTCGAGGACGGAGAGTGCCTCGAAGCTGCGGCAGCCCGCGAGATGTTGGAGGGGACCGGCTGGCAGCCGGGACCGCTGCGCCACCTGATGACCTTGGAACCGTCCAACGGCCTTGCGGACGCTCGACATCACGTGTACTGGGCAGAGTCCGCCGAGTACGTCGGGCACCCGGAGGACGATTTCGAGTCCTCTCGGCGCGAGTGGGTTCCCTTGAAGGAGATTCCTGAACTGGTTGGGCGCGGGGAAGTGCGCGCGGCGAACGCTGCCGCCGCGCTGCTTCTCCTTTCTCAGATGCGCCTTGGGTAGGTCATTCGTTGCCGTTGCGGGTCGCGCCCTTGAACTTTTGGCGCCCATGCGGCGGCCAGCGCCTTGCCCGCGCTGCTCGTGGGTTCCAGGTCAGGGAGGCAGATGGCGGGTTCACCGTCGCTGTTGATCCGGATCGGTTCGGTCCCAGCTGGGTGGTGGGCCGGCGGGCAGGGCGATTGTGTCAAGGTCGACGATGACGTGGATCTTTGTGATCAGGTCGTGTTCCACGGTCAGGGTGATGACCGCGCATAGCATCCGGTCGAAGAAGGCGAGTACGGTCGGGCGGCCGCGGACCGGGTGGGGGACCAGCGTCGCCCCGTGTCCGTAGTAGGCGATCAGGTTCTGGGCGACGAGGTCCGCGCCGTGGTTGACCTGTGGCCGGATCGGGGGCTCGACGGCGAAGTCGGCCATCCCCCAGACCCGCGGGTGCAGCACGGCCAACAGGGCGTCGAGGTCCCCGTTGCTACAGGCGGTGATGAATTTCTCGGTGACCAGCCGGTGCTCGGAGAGCCTTACCGCGTTGGGGCGGAGAGGAGTATCGGCGATCTTCTGCCGGGCTCGGCGGGCGAGCTGGCGGCAAGTCGTGATGGGCCGTCCGAGGATTTCCGCGATGGCCTCGAAGGGCGTCTGGAAGACATCGTGCAGGACGAAGGCCACCCGTTCCGCCGGGCTCAGCCGTTCCAGGACCACGAAGAGGGCCAGCCGGACATCGTCGTCCATGGTGATCCGGTCCGCAGGGTCCACGGGGGGCACTTGGGCCAGCGGACTGATCGACTCGAGCACGGTCGTGTCCTGGGGGTGCTCGCGACGCGAGCGAGCCGAGCGGATCTGGTCGAGGCACAGGCGAGTGCTGACAACGGTCAACCAGCCGCGTTCGTCCTTGATCTCACCAGGAGCGCTCCGGGCAAGCCGGGCGAAGGCTTCCTGCACCACGTCCTCGGCTTCGCCGATGTCGCCGAGCACCCGGAACGCCAGATCGACCAGATACGCGTGATGGGCCCGCCACGCCTCGGCGAAGCGGTCGGCGGTCTCCGGTCCGGTCACGGTGAAGCCTTCCGTGCGATGGGACATGCGCTCACATACTCAGGACGAGATAGCGGCCGGAAAAGTGACAACGCCTCCGCCGTCACTTTTCGCAACGCTCCCCCGTCCTGTTCTCGTACGAGTTCACGCCCCGAAGGGGTCTGCGGCATGCCGCCGCAAGGCGACCACGTGTGCAGAATCTGCGGCGTCGCCAAGGCTCCGACGGTTTACCGAGTCGACCGAACGCTGAAGACGAAGATCGGAAGGTACTCAGTGATCCTGGTAACCGGAGCGACCGGCAACGTCGGGCGTCCCCTCATCGACCTCCTCGCCATCTCCGGCGCAGGAATCCGCGCGGTGACCCGCAATCCGCAGGCCGCCGCACTGCCCGCCGGTGTGGAGCTCGTCGAGGGAGACCCGTCTCGGCCCGATACGATCGCCCCCCTGCTGCAAGGCGTCACCAGCGTGTTCCTCAACCCGCGCGCCGTAGGGCAAGCCGCTGACGACTTGCTCACGCTCGCCCGGAAGCGCGAGGTGCGGCGGATCATGACCCTTTCGGCGACCAACGTCGACGACGATCCCGCCCTGCAGCCATCCCGGGCTGGGGGTGTCTTCAACAAGGAAGTCGAGGATGCAGTTACCGGGTCCGGCCTGGAGTGGGTGAGCCTGCGATCCACCCTGTTCGCCACCAACAGTATCGGCCTGTGGTCGGCCCAGATCCGCGCCGGTGACATCGTGCGCGGCCCCTACGCGAAAGCCATGGGTGCGCCCATCCACGAGCGGGATCTGGCCGCACTCGGCGCCCGCGCCCTGCTCACCGATGACTTGGTGGGCCGACGGCTTCAGCTGACCGGCCCGCAATCCCTCGACCAGGAGGAGATGGTCACCACCATCGGCGACGCGATCGGCCGGCCGCTGCGCTACGAGGAGATCCCGCCGGAGGTGTCCAGGCGCGGCATGGTCAACCGCGGCTTCTCCCAACCCTTTGCTGACGCCTACCTGTCGATGCAGGCCAGCGCCGTCGGGAAACCTGCGTTCACCACCAGCGAAGTCGAGCAGATCCTCGGCCGCCGCGCGCTCACCTACGCCCAGTGGGCCACCGACCACGCCGAGGCATTCCAGAACTGACAGCACAGCAATCTTGGAGCCACAGATGAAGCTCACGATCTTCGCGGCGACCGGCGGGGTTGGTCGGCAACTCCTCGAGCAGGCCGTCGCCGCAGGGCACGATGTCACCGCAGCCGTACGGAACCCGAACAAGCTGTCCCGGCAGGAAGTCCGCATTGTGACCGCCGACCTGGCGGCCGCGGACCCGGCGGCGCTGGAGTCCGCGATCGGCGGCGCGGACGCGGTGCTCTCCGGCCTCGGCGCACGGTCAGTGTCGGAGGCCGGAGTTGCTTCACACGGCACGCGGGCCATGGTCAAGGCCATGAAGGCAACTGACGTACGACGCATCGTCGTTGTCAGCGCCGCACCGATCGGAACCGTGCCCTCGCCGGGCCGCCCGAAGCCGCCGAAGCACGACCCGGGAGATGGGTTCTTCATGCGGAACCTATTCAGTCCGTTGACGAAGGCCGCGCTGCGCCAGCACTACGCGGACCTCTCGGCGATGGAAGACGTCCTGTGGAACAGCGGCCTGGACTGGACCGTCGTACGACCGCCGCGGTTGACTGACAAGCCCTTGACCGGCACCTACCGGACGGCGTACGGACAGAACCTACGGCGCGGCTTCGTCATCTCCCGCGCCGACGTCGCCCACCTCATGCTTCGCGTACTCGAGCAGCCCCAGACAATCCAGCAAGTCATCGGCATCGCCAACTAGTACTGCAACGGTGTTTGCGCTGATTGCTGGGTAGTTTCATGGGCTGTGTCCGCGTCGTGTGTAGTGGCAGATGCGGGCTTGGTGTTGGCGTCTGCGGCGCCAGTGTGACCAGTGCAGGACATGGTCGATGGGTGCGGGTGCGTGGTGGGAGAGGCGAGTGATCAGGTGTCTGATCTCGGCGAGGCCCAGCGGGACGAGCTGGGAGGATCCGTTTCTGCTTTCCCTGCATCCAGCTCGCGGGCCCGCAGGATGGTCAGGCAGGCGTGCGCGGCCATGGCCAGAGTCATGTGGCGGTGCCAGCCGGGATAACGGCGGACTTGGTAATCGTCCAAGCCGCACTCCTGCTTCGCGCTTTGGAAACACTCCTCGATGGCCCACCGACTGCCCGCAATGTGGATCAGCTCGTCCAGGGTCGTGTCGGCGGGGCAGTAGGCGATGTAGTAGGAGACTTCCTCGGGCCGACTCACACTGCGGCGGGCGATGACCCAGTGCCGACGGTCTTCACGATGCCAGGGTCTGACCTCGACACGTGCCCAGTCGAAGATCCGCAGGCCGTGAGCTCCCTTTGAACCGCCCCGGGTTCGGTAGAGATCTCAGATTGTGGTTGTGACCTGGGGTTTTGTGGATTCCATGTAGTGATTGGCCTCGTACTCGACGGGCGGAACGTGGCCTATCTCACCATGGAGTCTGCGGTGGTTGTACCAGTCGACCCACTCGGCGGTGGCCAACTCGACCTGGGAGAGCGACTTCCAGGGCCGCTGCGGTTTGATCAATTCGGTTTTGTACAGGCCGATCGTCGATTCCATCAGGGCGTTGTCGTATGCATCCCCGACTGATCCGATACTCGCGGCGATACCGTCTGTGTCGAGGTGCTCGGCGAGCTTGAACGACGTGTATTGACTGCCGGCGTCCGAGTGGTGGATCAGTTGCCCGGGAGTGTGCGGGCGGCCGTCGCGGTCGCGCTGCCACAGGGCCATCTCCAGCGCATCCAAGACGAGTTGGGTCTCCTTGGAGGTGGAGGCGGACCAACCGACGATGCGCCGGGAGAAGGTGTCGACGACGAAGGCGACGTAGACGACGCCGCTCCAGGCGGCGACGTGCGTGAAGTCGGCCACCCGGCAGCGGTTCGGGGCATTGGCGACGAAGTCGCGGTCGAGAAGGTCCGGGGCTCGCCCGACGGCCGGATCGGTGATCGTCGTGATCACCTTCTTGCCGCGGACGGCGCCGGCGATGCCGAGTTCGCGCATGAGGCGCTCGACGGTGCAGCGGGCCACGGCATACCCCTGCCGGTTCAGCTCGCGCCAGATCTTCCGGGCTCCGTAGACACGGTAGTTGGACGTGTAGACCTCCTGGATTTGCTCTTTGAGTTCCTCATCGCGCACGGAACGGGCGGAGGAAGTTCCGAGGCGTTTCTTGTGGGCGTAGTAGGTGGAAGGGGCGATCTTGCAGTCGTACTCGGTGAGGGTTCTGCAGATCGGCTCGACGCCGCCGAAGCGGTCCCGGTGCTCGTCGATGAACGCTACGAGCGCGTGTGTGGCCGGTCGAGCTCGGCCGCGAAGAAACCCGCCGCGGCCTTCAGGATCTCGTTGGCCCGCTTCAGTTCAGCGTTTTCCTTCTTCAATGCCCTGAGCTGGGCGGACTCCTCCGTCGTCGTCCCCGGACGCTGGCCCGCGTCGATCTCGTGCTGCTTCACCCAGTTCCGCAGCGTCTCGCGGGAGCCGATGTCGAGCTTCTCGGTCACCGCCTGCAGGGCGGCCGTCTCGTTCGGGTAGTCGTCGCGCACCTCGGCGACCATGCGCACCGCACGACGGCGGAGCTCAAGCGGGTAACGGGAAGGTCGTGCCATGACTCGATCCTTTCAAGAAATCGAGTCTCCATTCGAACCGGGGCGGTTCAGAGGAAGCCTTGCGGACTGGCCAGCGCGAGTGTCGATTCGATCTTGGCCTCGAAGCAGTCCTCGTCCAGGTCGAGGATGAGGTCGGAGATCGCCGCGAGGTCCTCGTCCTCGGTGTACTTGAGGGTCAGCGTGAGCTGGATCTGAGGCAGGAGCTTGAGGGCCTCCGTCAGCAGCGCTTCAGCCTCGTCGATCTCACCGGCTTCGCGGCGGGTGCAGGACTCATCGAATACGCGCAGAGCGGTCTTGATGTCGGCGATGCGGGTCGCCGGGAAGTCCTCCAGGACGAATTTGACGTCGTAGCCGAAGAACTTCTCAAACAGGTTGACGAATGAGGTCTTGCCGCTATTGTTGCGGCCCACGATCAGTGTGGCAAGGTTGTCGAGCTGTATCTCCACCCGGTCCAGCGCCCGGAAGTTGGCGATGGCGGCACTCGTTAACAGCACTGAACTCTCCAGCAGCGCGGAATCTCGCCCGGGTGGCCCTGTGCCGCGTAGAAACCTCGGTTCGCTGGGATGACCAGGGTGTTCGCTGGGTGTGGTCAGGCTGCAGATTGGTACTCGTTGATGAGGCCGCCGAGTACTTGGGTGCGCCGGATGCGGTTCCCGGGCGGGATGACCCGCGCTGTCTCGGCGGTTCCCACGGCTCGGGGAGGTCGTTGGTGGAGGGACTGGTGGGGGCGGTGCCGGTTGTAGTGGTCGGTGTAGGTGTTCAGAACGGTTTGCAGGTGCCGCTCGTTGAGGATGAGCAGGCGGTCGGCGCACTCGCGGCGGACGGTGCCGACCCAGCGTTCCGCGAAGGCGTTCGCCTTCGGTGATCTCGGCGGTGTGAGGAGGACCTGTACGCCCGCGCCGACGAGGACCGCGTCGAAGGCGTCGGAGAACTTCCCGTCCCGATCGCGCAGGAAGAACCGGAACTGGTCGACCCGGTCATCGAGATCCATCATCAGGTTGCGGACCTGCTGGGTCACCCAGTCCCGGTTTGGGTGCGCGGTGATGCCGAGGATGTGCACCCGGCGCGTTGAAAATTCCATGACGAACAGCACGTACAACCGCCGACAGAACGCGGTGTCGACGTGGAAGAAGTCGCACGCGAGTAGTCCGGAGGCTTGGGCGCGCAGGAAGGTGGCCCAGGCGTCACGTGCCCGCTGGGGCGCGGGCGGGATGTTTCCCTTCCGCAGTACTGACCGGACGGTAGCGGCGGAAACGGTGATGCCCAATCGGGCCAGCTCGCCTTGTACGCGCCGATGTCCCCACATCGGGTTCTCCCTCGCGAGGCGCAGGATCAACTCCCGCGTCTCCTCTGATATCGGTGGCCGACCCGGTCTCTTGTGAGGGTAGGTCCACTTGTCGGCGATCAGCTCCCGGTGCCAACGCAGCAGTGTGACCGGGGTGACGAAGAAGCTGCTCCAACACTCCCTGGGCAACAGCCTCGGCAGTGCCGACTCTGCTGCGCAATTTCCGTCAGGCGGTGAGTCGGTAGCTGAGGCGTTCGAGCTGGCTGGTGCGGGTGCCGCCGAGTAGCTGGTCGGCCCAGTGGGCGTCGAGGCGGATCACGTTGATCGCGGTTGCGGAGAAGGCGTGTTGGAGGCGGACTTTCGGCAGGCCGCGGTAGCGGGCGCGGCGTATTCCGGTGATGTCGAGGGCTTGGTTGATCGTGCCTTCGATTCCTGCTCGCAGGGCGTATTTGTCCTTCCAGTCGTCGGAGTTCTGCTCGGCGCGGGCTCGGGCGAGGGCTTCGTGGGGTTCTCTCGGCCGCAGGGTGAGCACGCGGCGCCCCAGCCTGGAGGTGGTGCACTGGTTCTGGAAGGGGCAGGGGCGGCAGGCCAGCACGCTGAAGGTGACGACGATCGCGTCCTGGCCGTGCTGCTTGACGGGGTTCCAGTTCATGTTGGTGTGACCGGCGGGGCAGCGGACCTGGCGGACCTTCCAGTCGATGGTGAAGGCGGTCTTGTCGAAGCCGCCTGCGGCACGGGCCTGGGGTGAGTGGTCCAGCAGGACCGGGGTGACCATGGTGATCTGCTGCTTGCGGGCGGCGGTGATCAGGTCGGCGGAGGGGTATCCGGCATCGAGGTAGTGCTCGGCGGGCTTGAGGTCATGCTCTGCCAGGCGCTGTTGGACGGGGGCGGTCGCCTTCACGTCCGGCACGGTCGCCTCGGTGGTGTGCACGTCCGTGATCAGATTCGGTGCCGGACCGCTCTTCTTGACGGCTTCGGCTTCGGCTTCGGCTTCGGCGGGAGCGTGGCAGGTTTCGGTGAGGTGGACCTTGTAGCCCATCCAGAACACCTCGTCGCCCTTGGCGGACCAGCGGGCGTCGGGATCGTAGGGCGAGGCCAGGCGCAGATGGCCGGGCGGGATGCCCTCGTCGTCGGCTTCCCGCTTCTTGATCACCTCCCGTCCCCGGGTATCAGTGTGGGCGTAATAGGTCTGCACGAGGACCTGCCTCAGGACCCGCACGGCCTCGATCTCGCGGATCCACACCGGGGCGTCCGTGGCCCAGGCGGCCCGGCACAGTGCGTATCCGTCCTGGGCGAACACCACCGCGAGCCGGTCGCGTTTGGTCTTCGATGACGGCAGGGTCCAGCCGTTCACGCGTGGCCCGTAGCGGTGCGCGAACTCCGCAACGTCGATCCGGTCGGCCAGCCAGCCGGGAGCCGCCACGGCCAGAACCTCCAGGGCGGCCCGGACGCTCTCCCCTGCCAGCTCCAGCCGGTTCAGGTCACGAACCGCGCTGATCACGTGCGTGGAGTCGGTACGCTGTTTACCCCCGGCACCGATCAGTTGGGCGTCCTTGCAGTGCTCCAAGAGCCGATCGAAGACGACACGCTCCAGACCATGGCCGACCAACCGGGCACGGAACTTGCTGAGCACGCTCGCGTCGAAGCCGGTGTCGCCCAGCTCGACCCCCAACGCGTATTTCCAGTCGATGGCCCGTACCGCCATCGCCGCGGCCTGCCGATCCGTCAGGTCCTCGACGAACTGCAACACCGTGACCAGCGATAACACAGCCGGAGACAGTCCCGGAGCACCGCGCACGCCGAACGCCTCGGCGAACGGCTCGTCAGCGAAGACCTCGGCGAGCCGGTCCCTCACCCGTATCGCCAGGCTGCCCTTCGGAAACGCTGCCCGCGCCACCGCCACGGTCTGCTCCGGAATCCGTGGCAACCCCTTCGGCTGCATCGACATCCACACCACTCCCGCACGACAGGACAACGACCACACAAGCAATCATCTCCCCAACAGGGCAACTCTCGCCCGGAATTGAGCAGCAAAGTCGTGAAGGGTGTCAAAACTCCGATCAGGCCGCTGAACTGGGGCTTTCCTGCGGGCGGCGAGGCGGTCTAATCGTAGTGGCGTGGTACTCGTTGAGCAGTCCGCCGAGTACTCGGCGGCGCCGGACTGCGGCAGTGGGCAAGGCGATGACGTTCGGATCATCGTCGGGGGCTCGTAGGTTGAGGCTGCGGTGGGCGCGGCCGGTGTTGTAGTGCTCGGCGTATTCGCTGAGCACAGTGCGCAGGTGTCGTTCGCCGGTGATGAGGAGGCGGTTGGTGCATTCGGCGCGTGCTGTGCGTATCCACCGTTCGGCGAATGCGTTCGATCGCGGGCTCTGTGGTGGGGTCGGGATGACAGTTGTGTCGTTGCCGGTGAAGACGGCGTCGAATGCGGCGGTGAACTTGGCGTCGCGATCGCGGATGAGGAACCGGAATCTCTCGGCCCTGTCTCCCAGGTCCATCAGCAGGTTTCGGGCCAGTTGGGCCACCCACTCGCCCGTGGGGTGGGCGGTGATGCCGAGGACGTGGACGCGTCGGGTCTTGATCTCCATGACGAAGAAGACGTAGAGGCGTTTCAGGAAGACAGTGTCCACGTGCATGAAGTCGCAGGCCAGGAGCGTGTGGGCCTGCATGCGCAGGAAGGTGCGCCAGGTCTGTTGCGAGGCGCGCTGCGGTGCGGGCGGCAGGCCAGAACGACGTAGCACCCGGCGGACGGTGGCAGCGGCGACACGGTGGCCGAGCCGCCGCAGTTCCCCTTGGATCCTGACGTACCCCCAGGTCGGATTCTCCTCGGCCAGGCGCAGGATGAGCGCGACGATCTCGTCGGGCAGTGGTGGTCGGCCCGACCTGCCCGGCGGTTGACGCCACTTCCAGCGCAGCAGGCGCCGGTGCCAGGTCAGCAGCGTGCCCGGGGTGACCAACCGGTGCCGACGCAAGGCGTGCGGAAGGCGCCGCGCGAGAGCGGAGAACATGGCGCGGTCGGCCCATGACATCCTCGGCCGCTCGACCTGTCGGCGCAGTACGGAGACCTCGTGGCGCAGGGTGAGTATCTCGGCCTTGTGCGCGGCGGAGGAGCCCCAGCAGTGTCAGCCAGCCCAGCAGTCGGCAGAAGATCAAGTACAGCAGTCGTAGACCCACGAACTGGGATCATGCCCAAAGTGCGGCTGCTCGCAAAGCCGCTGGTCAGTCGCTGTACGGCAGTAAAGACACCCTTCAGGGCTCCACGATGTAGCCGATCACCTGCAGGGGGATGCGGTCGGCGATGCGCTCCCTGGTGACGGAGCGCTCAACCAGGGGCCGGAAGTAGCCGCGGCTGGGGATGTCGAACCTGCGGTAGAGCTGCTGCAGGGATCCCGGGTCCAGTGGCACCCCGACGAGCTGGAAGGAGACGTTGCACCGGTATACCAGGCGTGTGGGCTCGGCCGAGATGCTGCCCGATACGGTGAAGAAGCCGCCGTCGCACGCTTCGAAGTAGACGAACTCCTCGCTGTGGTGCGGGTCTTCGATCTCCGCGGTTCGCTTCTTCCAGCCCTTCAGGGCGTCATGGAGCGAACGGGCTCCGTGCCCGTGCCAGTTGCGGCCGTGCTGTTGGACGCTCCAGTGGCCGTTGCGGCCGATCCAGCCGAGTTCGGCGAGGGACTGCAGGAGAGCGAACAGTTGCTGCTGGTCCCAGCTGGACACCGGGACGTCCAGCGATACACCGCTTCCAGCGGCCGGCACCCAGTCGACGTCAGGGAGATTCAGGCAGAAGACGTTGGATCCGAAGCCCCCAGCACCATGGAACCAGGCAACCGGTTCTCGGTTTGCGTCGAGCAGCCGATAGGGGCTGTCCGGCAGTGGTCGCGGCTTCTTGCGTGGCGTTCGCGCCTTGCCGCCCCCTGGGCGCTGGCCCTCGCCGCGGTGGACGTGGCCGTGCACGACCAGTTGTTCGTGCTTGAGGTGCAGAAGCCGCTCGACCTCGTGGGGCTGCTTGAGGAACGTATGGATGTCGGCCTCGTCGAAGACCAGGACCAGCCCGTCCTCGCGGTGATCGAGGATCTCTTTCTCCGCCTGCTCGTTGATGCCGTTCATGGTGAACAACAGGCCCATCACGCTGCCGTCGCCCCGCCGCAACCGGTCGCGGATGTCCGCGATGACTTTGGTGCCGGCGGTGCCCTTACCGGAAACCTCATCCGGCCTGGTCAAGCGGCATGTTGGTATTCGTGGAGTAGGCCGCCGAGGAGGTCGCGCCTGTGTATGTCGAGGCGGGTGATCTGTCCTGGATCGGTGATCGGTTGGGGGAGTGGGTGGAGCGGGCGGGCGTTCGCGATGCCCTGGTGTGGTCTGTGCCCGTTGTAGAAGTGCTCGAATTCGCGCAGGGCGTGGAGCAGGTGGCGCTGGTCCCAGATCAGGGTGCGGTCCAGCAGCTCGCGGCGGCAGGTTTGCACCCAGCGTTCCATGATGGAGTTCATTCTGGGCATCTGGATGCCGCTGAGGACGATCTCGATGCCCGCGTCCTTGAGTACCTCGTCGAGCAGCTCGGGGAATGTCCCGTCCCGATCCCGGATCAGGTAGCGGGCTCGGCAGCCGGCGTCCTTGAGGTCCATGACGAGGTTCTTCGCGGCCTGGGCTACCCAGGACGCGGTCGGATGCGCGGTTGCGCCCAGGATCCGGATCCGCCGGTTGGCGTGCTCGATGACCGCGAGCACGTACATGCGGGCTCCGGACAGGGTGATGGTCTCGAAGAAGTCGCACGCGAGGAGCGCGTCGGCCTGGGAGCGCAGGAAGTCCGCCCAGGTCGTGGACGTGCGCTCGGGCGCCGGCGGGATGCCGGCGTTCTTGAGGATCTCCCATACCGTGGACGGGGCCACATCCACGCCGAGGACGAGTAGTTCGCCGTGCAGACGACGGTACCCCCATGCCGGGTTCTCGGCGGCCAGGCGCAGGACCAGGGCGCGGATGGAGCGTACGGTCCGCGGTCGGCCTCCGCGCTTGGGATGGGACCGGGCGGCATGACGACGGGAGACCAGGTTCCGGTGCCAGCGCAGCACAGTGTCCGGCCGCACCAGCAACCGCACTCGACGCAGCGCCTGCGCCGGGAGCTGGTGGAGCAGGGCTGCGAGGAAGGCTCGGTCGCTTGCGTCGAACCGTACCCGCGCTCCGCTCAGCTGCCGTTCCAGCACGGTGATCTGATGGCGCAGTGCCAGGATCTCCACGTCCTTCTCGCGGTCGCTCATCGGCAGCAGCCGCAGCATCGCGAACGCGCTCGTCACGCCCAGATAGGCCAGTCTCAGCAGCACGACTGGTCATCATGCCGAGGTGACCGCCGGCTCCGCCAGGGTGCCGACTTGAGCAACCGCGCCCGACACCGAAACCGCCCTCACCAGCCTGGATGAGGTTCTCGGCAAGGGCAGGGCCAAGCGCAGTAGCACGACAGTCATGATGCCGCTGGTGCCCCCGGGTAGACGAAGACCCCGGTCGGGGGTCAGGCATGGCCACAAGCATGGCCACAGACCGGCGATCAAGGCAGCGACCTGGGCGGATGATCTATCGGAACCCGCAACTTCAGCTCTTTGAAGACACCCTTCAGCCAGAGCGTGAAGCTCGGTTGCTCTATCCCTGGTAGTGCCAGGGGTTGACGAGTTCGGCTCCGGTGCGGGCGAGGTGTTTGGTGTTGCGGCTGACCAGGGTCCAGCCATTGGCCAGGGCGGTGGCGGCGATGAGGGCGTCGGGTGGGTCGATGGGCTGGCCGGTGGTCTTGAGGGTCTTGTGCAGGGCGAGGTAGGCGGCGGCCTCATGTTCCCCGACCGCGGCGATCCGGCGGCGGTACTCGCCGCGCAGTGTGGCCAGGGCTTGGGCGTAGCGGGCCTGGCGAAGTGGGTCGGTGGTGGCGGCGACACCGGCTTCGATCTCGGCAACCGTAACCACGCTCAGGTAGCGGTTCGGGCGCGGAGTGGAGTGGAACCAGGCGACTACGTTCGAATCGGGCTTCGGGCGGGTGGTGAGTTCGGCGACCACATTCGTGTCGAGCAGGTAGATCATTCGGAGCCCTGCGGCTCGTCGTACGAGCGGGCGCCGAACTCCAGACCCTCGAAGGGGGCTTTCAGCAGGAAGTCCTCGAAGCCGTCGTGGGCGATGGTGGCCCAGCGAGTGAGCATGGCAGGCAGGTCGTCGAGGTCGGTCACGGCCAGTTCGGCGTCGAAGTGCGCGACCTGTTCCGGGGGGAGTGACTCCCTGATGTCGCGGATGGTTCGCAGCGGGTGGGAGGGCTCGGAGGCGAACGGTCCCACGGGACGGTCATGCGCTGTGCTCATGGCATCCTCCCGGTAGATCGCTGTCATCCGCCATGGTACCGATGACTGTGCTGCGGGTCAGTGACCTCATCCAGGGCTGGGTCTGCCACGTTGCTCGATCCGATCACGGGGCATGGGGGCGCGGTCGCAGAAGACGCTCCCGAGTCACGAGAGGCGCAGAGGGCTTGGCAGGGGATGGCTCCTCATCGAGGATCGGGCCGGTGCGGGGCGTGGCGGTGCCAAGGTACGCGGTCGCATTGTCCCCGGTTCCAGGGAGCGGAGGAGCGTCGTACCACCGTGTGGAACGGGGGAGCGCCACGGAGAGTGCGTAACGGATTCCATCTGTACGGCTACGGAGAGTGGAGCACCTGGCTGGGGGTCAAGGGGTCGCAGGTTCAAATCCTGTCGTCCCGACGGTGCAGTTGGGCTTCGAGCCCAGGTCAGGGCCTTGTTTCACTTCAGTGAGGCAAGGTCCTTGATTGTTTTCAGGGGCCGTTGTCTCACAATTTCTCACACTCGTTGTTGATCACGGCTAGCTGAGCAGCTCGCCCAGCTTGTCCGAACCCTGAAGGGTGTCAATACTCCGATCAGGCCGCTGATCTGGGTGTTTCTGGTTGCGGCCGAAGAGGCGTGATGGACGCGGCGTGGTACTCGTTGAGCAGTCCGCCGAGTATTCGACGGCGCCGAATTGCCGCGGCGGGCAGTGGAATGACGTCGGGTTCGTCGTCGGGGGCTCGCAGCTGCAGACTGCGGTGGGCGCGGCCAGCGTTGTAGTGCGCGGTGTATTCGCTGAGGACAGCGCGTAGATGCCGTTCGCCGGTGATGAGGAGGCGGTCGGTGCATTCGGCGCGCAGGGTGCGTATCCACCGCTCCGCGAAGGCGTTCGATCGCGGGCTCTGCGGCGGGGTCTGGATGACTTGGGTGTCGTTGCTGGCGAAGACGGCGTCGAAGGCGGTGGTGAACTTGGCATCGCGATCGCGGATGAGGAACCGGAAACGCCTGGCCCTGTCGCCCAGGTCCATCAGTAGGTTCCGGGCGAGCTGCGTTACCCACTCGCCGGTCGGATGTGCGGTGACGCCGAGAACGTTGACGCGTCGGGTCTTGATCCCCATGACGAAGAAGACGTAGAGGCGCCTGAGGAGGACGGTGTCCACGTGGAGGAAGTCGCAGGCGAGCAGTGTGTGGGCCTGAGAGCGGAGGAATGTGTGCCAGGTCTGTTGGGTGGCGCGCTGTGGTGCGGGTGGCAGGCCCGCGCGACGAAGTACGCGTCGGATGGTGGCGGCGGCCACGCGGTGGCCGAGCCGCCGCAGTTCGCCTTGGATCCTGACGTAGCCCCAGCTTGGATTCTCTGTGGCGAGGCGCTGGATGAGGGCGGCGAGTTCGTCGCGTAGCGGTGGTCGGCCGGACTTGGCGGGTGGCTGGCGCCATTTCCAGCGGACCAGTCGGCGGTGCCAGGCCAGGAGTGTGCGGGGTGACGAGCCGGTGTCGGCGCAGCGGGGTCGGTATCTGCCGAGCGAGTGCGGAGAATACCGCGCGGTCGGCCCACGACACCCGTGGCCGCTCGATCTGGCGACGGAGCACCGCGACCTCGTGGCGCAGCACGAGGATCTCGGCGTTCCTCGCAGCTGACGAGCGCCCCAGCAGCGCCAGCCAGTCCAACACCCGGCAGAAGACCAAGTACAGCAGGCGCAGACCCACGATCAGTGATCATGCCCGGGACGCGGGGACGTGCAAAGCCCCTGATCAACCGCGATGCGCCAGTAAAGACACCCCACAGGCCAACGGCTGAGCCTCGACCTCAGAAACAAAGAAAAGCCCCCCGGCCGTAGCCGGGGGGCTTTTCATCTGTCACCGGAGGCAGAGTGGTCTACCTCATTCGTTGGGCTGCTGCGCCTGGTACCGGGCGCTCTGAACTGCCTTCGTGGCCTGGAACTTCGCTACACGCTCATCGGACTCGATCTTGAGTCGTTGAGACTCTGCGTCCAAAGCGTCCTTGCATCGCTGTGCTGGCGTCGTGGTCAGAAACCGCAGTTCACCCTCGTGGCGGTCCCGTTCCCGCCATCGGAGAAGGTGTGCCAGTTCCCCGGCAAAGCGAGGTCGTTGCACTCCACGGCCGCCCCGTGGTTGATCTCCAGCACCGGCGTGAACCGTTTGGGTGCCGCGTAGTTGTCGATGCGGAGAGACCCCGAGGTCCACCAGCCCGAGTTCGCGTTGTCGTAGGCCCGGTCAGCTGGCCCGGTGCCGCCTTGATACTGGTACCCGTCGTCCAGGCGGATGTATCCCACCTTGTTGCTCAGGTCCACGCTCCCGTCCTGGTTCCAGGGGAATTCGGCGTACACCCGGCGGCAGTTGGGGTTGGGATAGTAGCCCAGGTACAGCGTCCCCAGCCGCCGCGGGGCCCGCGTCCACGGGGAGGACCACGCCCCCAGGTCGTAGAAGTCCACGGGGTTGTTCGCCATTATGGGATTGGAACACGGGCTGGCCGCCTGTGCCGGGCCGGCGGGGACGGCCACGGTCACGCAGGCTGCGGCGATGGCCACGGCGGCCGCGGCCAGTCGACGCAGCGGCAGACGGGCGGTCTTGACTGGACGCGCAAGCATAGAAGCACTCTTCACTGATTCCCCGTCCCCGGTAGCCGAAGCACTGCCGGCCGTGGCCGCGGACGCCACCATCGCCGCAGCCGCAGCGGCAGACCTGATCTTGAGTCTCATAGAACCGGATCCCCCATACCCCGTGAGTACGAAACGAGAGAAGCCGCCCGACGCCAAGCTGCTCGATAGGACGGCCCGAAGCGGCCTGTCAGTCTGCACTTCCGGCTGTGCGTCCCCTCGTGGTGCCCGGCCCGATGCCGGGCAGACCAGAACCTATGACGGCTGCGGGCGGCGCGGAAGGACAAATGTGCACTGTGAAGCCGTCCTTCCGGTGTCGGATTGCACAGCGAGCCTGCCCCGTCCTCCTGACCGGGGACGGGACGTGTCTCTCAGCCTGAGGCGGGCTCTACCTCAGTCAGCCGGGGGCGCCTCGTACAGCGCCCGAGCGGTCTTGTCGTCCTCGTGTCGCTGGGCGACCTCACCGAGACCGAAACGGCTGCAAGGACGGCGGCCACGCCTTCCCACGGGATACCCGGCCAACAGGACACCAGGAGCGGGATGAGTGCCGCCAGTAGGGCGGTCAGTCGGACACTGAGCCCTTCCAAGCTGAAGGCTCTGTGGGCGAGTTGCACTGCTGTACAACATGAAGAAGCTCCTGGTAGACGGGTTCACGACCAAGATCGCCCGTACTGCCAGGAGCTTCGTGGTGCTTGTCTATCCTTCGTCAATCGATCTGTCCAGCCGCACCCCGCGATACCTGGCGGAGCAACTCCGTGCCCGGCGGCGGGAGATCGGGACATGGTGGCGGCGGCTTCCGGTCGGCCGCCAGGCCCTGTTGGCCCTGGCTCACCTGCGCTGCGGCGACACATATACCCAGCTCGCCGCCGGGTTCCGCGTCGGCATCGCGACCGTGTACCGCTATATACGCGAGGCCATCGAGGTGCTGGCCGCGCTCGCTGTGGACCCTGACCGAAGCGATGACGACGATCCGTGAGAAGGCGTTCGTCATCCTCGACAGCACCCTGCTTCCCATTGACCGCATCGCCGCCGACACCCCGTACTACTCGGGAAAACACCGGCGCCACGGCATAAACATACAGGTCCTCACCGACCCCTTCGGCCGCCTGCTCTGGGCCTCGCCCGCTCTGCCGGGCTCGACCCATGATCTAACCGCCCGTAGGAGCGTGTCTGAAAGATCGTGTAAGTCCGTGATGTGACAGGCTGGCCGAGGCCCAGCTCTGGGGCCTTGACCAGCCGGGACGGACGGACATGGCAGACAAGGAAACCCCGGCTGTCGAGCCGGTCGAGGACGAGCTGGTGGACGAGTTCGTC
>NZ_JARHTQ010000035.1 GCF_029223525.1 Streptantibioticus ferralitis
CCCGGCCCGGGACGGCCGCCCGGTTCGAAGAACAGACACCGCGCCAAGCGCCACGACGTCGGCAAGACCGTCAAACGCGCCGAGACCATCAAGGAACACCAAGCCCGCCGAGGATAAACGTCAAGCTGAGAGCAGGTACGTCAACCGGCGGGGGGCGACGTTGGCCGAATGACGACCTGCGGTCAGAGCTGAGGCAGCGCCTCGGTCAGCGAAGTCCGCAGCTCGTCACCGATCGAGCGGCTGCCGGGGGCCCGGCCCGGTACGCCGCCGGCGGCGAGTCCCCCGGAGCCTCCCGCCGGGTCGGCCGCAGCGCCCGGCTCCGGCCGCGGATCGGCCTTCTCCACGATCGTTTCCGCAGCCGGGGGCCCGATGGTGATGACCCGCTGCGGGTCCACGACCAGATGCGGCAGCAGTCCCGGAATCGCCAGCGCGGGCAGCAGGTACTTCCACAGTGCGGCCACCCTGAGCGGCAGGTCCCGCCGCTGCCCGTAGACCTGGGACAGCAGTTGGATACCGGTGAACGCGCCGATGATGAGCTGCGACACCTCTTCGGGGTCGACGCTGACCAGCAGTTCGCCGCGCTGCTGCGCCTGCCGCAGCAGATCGAGGATGACATCGGCCGCGCCCTGGTACGGGGCGACGTTGGGGTTCTTGTAGGAGGCCTGCTCGACGCTGAGCCGCACCCCCGCGCGCAGGACGACATCGACGCGAAGCCGGTGTGCGAACGCCATCGCCAGATCGATGGTGGCCTGCAACTTCACTTCGTTCTCCGGCGGCACCAGCGCCTCGGACTGAGCGTCCACCACGGCATCGGCGATGGCTTCCTTGGAAGGGAAGTGGAAGTACAGCGCACCCCTGGTCAGCCCGCTCCTGGCGAGGATCTCGGTAGTGCTGGCTCCCTCGTAGCCATACTCGTCGAAAACCGCGGCGGCCGCCTCCAGGATCGTGCGCCGGGTCTTCACCGCCCGCGCCTGCTGCGCCATTTCATCTCCTGAGCCCTTTGAAAACCAAACCGGCTTGTCTGTACCTTATCCGGAGCGTCCGTCGCCGATCCGTGAGAGCAGCGGCGGATCAGCGGCCGCGCCATTTGTCCACTGCCCTCGCAGAGACAGGTATCTTCCATGCAGTCGTCGAGTGTCACCGCACCGCGCATACCGCTTTCCCGTTCGGCTGTCACACTCGCCACTCCCCCGCAATCACCCCCGGCACACGAAATAGCCAAGCTCACCACGACCGTGCCGCGGCAGTACGTGCATCGGGCGGCCATAAGTGAAGTCTTCCTCACCGGCTGGGAAACCGGCGATCCTGACGGATTCATTGTGCGGGGCCAGTGGCCGCGTGGCCATGCGGTCTTCGCCCCGCGGTTCGGCCAGCAGGATCCGCTGTTGATCGCGGAAACGATTCGCCAGGGTGGCACGCTCCTTGCCCACACCGAGTACGGCGTTCCGCTCGGCCATCACTTCCTCATGTCGGACCTGGCGTACACCTCCGTGCGCGACGCCCTCACCGCGGAGCCGGTGCCGAGTGAGGTCGAGTTGCACATCACCTGCCATGACATCACACGGCGCGGCAAGCAGGTGGTCTCGATGCTGTACCGGGTCCATGTCTGGGTCGGTCAGATCCGGGTCGCCGTCGCCAGCGCGGCCTACAAGACCCTGTCCCCGTCCGTCTACCGGCGCATACGTGGCGACCGGCCGTTCACCAGCGACATCACCCCGCCGCCCGCCATCGACCCCGCCCTGGTGGGCCGCAGGGATCCGCGCGACGTCGTACTGGCCGACGCGGCGGCCGGTCCCGGCGACCCGGCACACAGCTGGCTGCTCAGGGCGGACACATCACATCCGCTCTTCTTCGACCACCCGGTCGACCACGTACCGGGAATGCTGCTTCTGGAGGCAGCACGGCAGGCCGCGCAGGCGGCAATGCACCCGGTGCCGGTCCAAGCACTCGGAATGGCCAGCAGTTTCGCCCACTACGCAGAATTCGACACGCCATGCCGGATCGACGCAGAGGTCGGACAACGCGGTGCGGACGGGAACACCCCGGTCCAGATCACCGGAACTCAGAGCGACCAGACCGTCTTCACCTGCACGGTCACCACCCGTCCACTGGACTGAATTCAGCCAACCTCGGCACAGGGGTTGACAACCGCAAAGTCCAGGAAAAGGGAATTCCGCCCGGTCGAGCCCGGCCGGAATCGACGGAACTTCCAGGCCCAGACAGGGAGATCGGGGAACCATGCCCGGCACCATCATGATCACCGGCGCCACCGGCTTTATCGGCGGCCGGGTCGTCCAGCATGCCGCCCGGCTTCTCCCCGACCGGGGGTTGCGCCTGATGACCCACCGAAAGGCGCTGCTCCCGCCCGCCTCCCCGCTTGTCGAAACGGTCCCCGGCGATCTGGCGGATCCGCTGTCGCTACGCGGCGTGTGCGCGGGCGTCGACGTGCTGGTGCACTGCGCTTCGCAGATCGGCGGCCCCACCGAGATCTGCCAGGCCGTCAACGCCCTTGGCACCGAGGCGCTTACCGCCGAGGCTCGCAGAGCGGGGGTGCGCCGGATCGTCTACGTCAGCACCGCGGCCGTGTACGGGCGCGGCCCGTTCCGCGGCGACCGGCCCGAGGACCTCGCCGTGGCTCCGGCTTCGGCCACCTCGCGCAGCCGCGCCGCCGCCGAGGAGGCGGTCCTCGCGGCGGACGGCATCGTCCTGCGCCCGCACATGGTGTACGGCGCGGGAGACCGCTGGGTGGCCCCCCGGCTGCGGAGCCTGATGGTCGCCCTCGGCAGCACCGTCGACGGCTGGCGCTCCCAGCTCTCCCTGATCGACGTGGACGACCTGGCCCAGGCCGTGCTCGCCACCGCCCTTGCCCCCCGCGAGGACCTCACGGCGTCCGTCTACCACGCCAGCCACCCGCACCCGGTCCGCGTCGCGGATCTGCTCCGCGCACTCAGCGACGTCTACGGCCTCCCCTGGCCCACCGCCGACCGCCGCTACGGAGACGCCCGCGCGCATCTGCTGGCCCAGGGCAGGACCACCCACGACCTCGACATGGTCGCCGTCGACCACTGGTTCAGCAGCGCCCCCCTGTGGCACGCCCTGCGCCGCGCACCGGGCCCCGGCTTCCCCAACCGCTTCCCGCCACATGCCAGTTGGTACCGGGAGTCAGCCCCCGCCGCCTGACGCGCGGCGCCCACGAAGCCGCAGGAACCGGCCAGCAGCCCACCCGCGAAAGGTGATTGACGGCTGCCCCCGGCCGAATCCAGGCCACGAAAAATCCCGCCCGATCAGAGCGATCGGACGGGATCCCGTGAACTACTCCCGGGCGAACCCGAGAACAGTTCTTTGTTGTGGGGCGTTCTTGAGTGGGTCTGACCTGGGGCAAAGAAGAACCTTGGAGATCGTTTCCCACCTGCCGGGTGATCGTTTCCCAGCAGGGCGGCGGGACTGTGTATGACCGGTGGTCTGTCCTGGCAGGGTGGCGACATGCACGAGTCATCTCTGCCCGGTGGCTTCATCAATCAGGTTGTCCGTGTCGGTGCGACCGTCCGCCGCCCTGCGTCGCCGCGTGCCCCCTTCGTCCGTGAACTATTGAAGTTCTTCGAACAGTGTGGTTGGGCCGGAGCACCGCGGTTCCTCGGCTTGGACGAGGAGGGACGCGAGGTCTTCAACTACATCGATGGGTACGTGGCCTGGAGGGCTGACCAACGGCTCGAAGCGTGTTCGGACGACAATCTGGTTCGTGTGGCGCGACTTGTCCGCGAGTTCCATGACCTGTCATGTGGGTCGTCGCTGGCTGGACCGCGCGAGGTCGTCTGCCACAACGATCTGTCGCCGAAGAACACCGTCTATGCCACCGATGGCGTCGGATGGCAGCCGTTGGCCTTCATCGACTGGGACCTTGCGGCCCCGGGTGACCGTATCCACGATGTCGCTCATGTGTGCTGGCAGTATCTGGATCTTGGCCCGCGTGTGACAGACCTGTCGGATGCCGCGCGACGGACCCGGTTGATCTGCGATGCCTACGGCCTGGTCGAGCGGGAGCGGATCGTGGACACGATCTTGTGGTGGCAGGACCGTTGTTGGCGAGGTATCGAGACAGCCGCCGCCAGCGGCGAGCTGGCCATGATCCGTCTGCGTGACCAGGGCGCGGTCGATGAGGTCCGCGCGGCGTATCGCTGGGTGTCAGCCCATCGCCCCAGCCTGGAAGTCGCCCTGCGGTAGCCCTTCCTCGGGGCGTTCACGAGTGGGGTTGACCTGCACTTTCGCTGGACTAGAAGTAGAGCCTGAAGGCGGCAGCTGGCTGCCTGCTCCTGAGTCTGGGTGCTGTTGTCTGGCACGTGTTCCTGAACTGCCAGACAGGGTTGGCCATTTGACTGTCTGGTGCGGCTGGCTTTCCCTACGATGTCTGGCGTTGGGCCGACATGCTGGCGGTTCGGGGAGGGCTCATGATGTCCGGTGAGGCGGCTGCAGCCGAGGGGCTGCGCACGGCTGTGGACTTCTACGCCGACAAGGCCGCACGGCTGCAGCAGCAGCGGTCAGAGCTGGAGAAACAACTGGCTCAGGTGGATGCCGAGTTGTCCAAGGCCGCTGCCACCCGTGACCATCTGACGGCCGCCTTGGAAGAGATCACGACCGGTGCGGAAGCCGGACCTGATGCCCCTGGCAACCAGCCCGATAACGCGAACGCCAACGCGGAGGAACCGGTTGCAGATGAGAGCGGGACGGCGGGGCCTGCTGGAACTCGGCTGCCGTCGGCTGCCGCGCCGCGGAACCGGCAGCTGGGACAGCAGGTGCTGCATGTGCTGGCCACTGCGGGGCGACCGTTGCGGGTGAAGGAGATTACGGAAGCCATCGGAAGGCCCGTTTCCGGAAAGCAGGGGTCGGCGGCGATCGAGACGACCCGGAAGACCTGCAAGCGGCATGTCACACAGGGCAAAGCTGTCGAACCCGAGCCCGGGGTGTTCGTGATCGCCGCCGCCGACGGTCGGCACGTGAAGGGAGCCGCCTAACGGCAGGGACCTTTTGAGGTGTTCCCTCCCCCGAACGGGGGAGGGAACCGGCTCCGTTGAGGTGGCACCCTCTTGCGAAGCCATGACGTGGACCCCTTGGTAGTGGCTCACGCTGCTCTCGAGGCTAGAGCAACCGTGCTCGCCTCGGGGGCGCGTGGCCTATTTTGTCGTCTCCCGCGCCGGTGAGGCTTGGGGACGGAAGGGCCTTTTTCCATGCGTACGAGGCATTCCTCCGTTGGCGGGGTACAGAGGCACAGCAAGGAAGTGCTCGAGGCGGGCGACGGTGGCGACATCGGGCCAGCACTGTCCGGCGAGGAGATCGGCGATGGCCTGCCGGTTGACGCCGGACCCGGTGGCAGCCTGCCGCAGGCTCCGTCCCTGCTCTTGAAGGGCCGCGGCGAGGGCGCGGGCAATGTCCTGGATGACGGCGGCGGCCTCGTCGCCGATGATTCCGTCGGGCCAGGTTTCCGGATCGCGGGCAAGCTCGCGCGGCGGCCTCCTGCGGGCAAAACCTCCCACCATGTCGATGCACTCCTTTCCGTGAAGATCGGCTTCGACCCCTTCACTGGCTGCTTGACCAGCCGCTGGGATTGGTCCGTGACGTTGAGTCCGGAGGTCTCCCGCCGCATCCGCGACTACCGTCCCCGCCTTCCCCCAGAGCGGTGGACGGCGGTCGCGGACCAGGTGCGGGCGACGGTGGCGGCAGCTGCACCGGCCACCCGCTACGAGGCGACACGCCTGCTGCACGCCGTGGGGCGCCTCGCGGTCTGGGCGGACGGGCGCGGGCTGCCGCGGGATCCGGGGGTGTGGATGCGGAGCGAGACGATCGATGCGTTCGTGCTGTCCGGTTGCACGGGAGAGGACGGCTCCGTGCAGACCTACCGGTGCCGGCTGCGAAGAGTGCGGGAGGCGCTGGTGTGGGTGGAGCGCGGCGAGGCACCGCCCGTCCGGCTGTCCTCCCCTCGCAACCCCCAACCCCCCTATGAAGACAGGGAGTTGTCCCGCCTGCGGGCCTGGGCGGGGCATCTGCCGGGCCGGGCCCGGCTGGACGGGCTGGCGCTGATGGCGCTCGGGGCCGGATGCGGCCTGGCCCCCGGCGAAGTCGCCCGAGTGAGGGGCAGCCACATCCGCATCACCCCGTCGGGTGTCGCCGTGCTGGACGAGATCATGCTTGGGCGGCTGGTGGCCTGCCATGCCGGGTGGGAGGCGGTGCTGGCGGAGCTGAGTGAGGCCGCCGGGGCGGGCTTTGTGTTCCGGCCCGGCCGGAAGACGGCCGCAGCGAAGAACCTCATCTCCTCCTGGCCGGCTCGCCACCGGCCGCACGCCGGTCTTCCGCCGCTGTCGGCCCGTCGGCTGCGGTCGACGTGGATCGTGCGGCTGCTGGCCGAGGGCATCAGCCCGGTCGTGATCGCGTCCGCTGCGGGGATGACCTCCCCGGCCGGCCTGGCCCCCTACCACCGTTGGGTCCCTCCACTACCGGGAGGAGAGGTGGTCCGGCTGCTGCGTGGGCACCGCCGGTGATGGCCCGGCCCGCGGCCGATCAGGCGGCCGCGCTGCTGCTGCGGCCCCAACTGCGCCCGGGCAGACTGACGGATATTCCCGACTCCAAAGTCGGGCAGCTGCTGGCGATCCTGGACCGCTCTGGTCTGCCCCAGCAACTGGAGGAGATACTCAAGGGCCGCCCCGGACCGCCCGGAGTGCGGCCACGCACGGTACTGGCCGGGCTGATGCTGGCCGCCTATTACACCAACCGGGCCACCATCGCCGACGCATGGCGGATCCTGCACTTCCGCCTGCAGCCCGCGGCTCGCGCCTGGCTGAACATTCCCCAGGACCGCCCTGCCACTGCCCGCGAGCGCATCGCGGCCAGCCGCCGTCTCTACCGGGGGATGAACCGCATCACCACCGCGTTGGACCCGGCCCGCTGTGACCGGCGCCGCCGACTGCCCCAAGCGGACGCCGACGCCTTCGCGGCGCTCTGGGAAGAGCCCACCGGACGCCAGGCCAGGGCCCGCCTGCAGCAGATGGCCAACCAGCTCGTTCTCGTTCCGGTCCAACTCGCCAAGCAACGTGGGTACTTGCACCGCTGGCGCGGTGATGTGGGCGTGGACACGACCTCCATCCCGGTCCTGGCCGACCCTGACAGCGAACGCTCCGGCACCGCCTCGGTCGAGATCACCGCAGGCTGGCACTTCAGTGGCGGGGCCGACGAAGGCATCTTCGGCTACAGCGCCACCCTCCTGGTCGCTGCCCACGCCCGCCGGCACAGTAACGAGGAGAAGCCGAAGCAGCCGACGCCCTATCCACAACTGTGTCTCGGCCTGGTGCTGGACACCCCCGGCTTCCGAACCGGCCCCAACGCGATCACCGTGCTGACCCAACTCGCCGAACTCCAAACACCCGTGGGTACCTGCGCAGCCGACCGCGCATACACGGGGTGCGCCCCGGCAAACTTCCAGATCCCCATCCGCCGTCTCGGCTACCAGCTGGCCCTGGACTACAAGGTCGAAGACCGCGGCATCCAGGGCAGTTGGAAGGGCGCGTTGCTGGTCGACGGCTCTCTGGCCTGCCCCCACATGCCCATCGCCCTGGCCACCGCCACCCGGGACGCGGACGACAAAACCGTACGCCTGCGCAGCGATGAGTTGAAGGAAGCGATCGCGCAACGGCAGCCCCACTTCCTGAAGCTCAAGGAAGGCGCCGACGCCCGCGGCACCGTCCGCCTGCAGTGTCCGGCCACCGGGCCGTCGCCATCGGTGAACTGCGCCCGCCGGGACCGACTCCGCCCCAACCGGCCGCGCCATGGCGGACCGCCCCCAACCGTTATCACACTGGCCGATGCCCGGGCCCGCGCCAGCCATCCCGCCGCACGGCCCACGGTCCAACTGCCAGACACCGAATGGGCCGACCCACCACCCAAGGACGAACTGCCCGAGGTCTGCGGAAAATCCGCCATCAGCGTCCCCGCCGACGCCGCCGGTGACCTCAAGACCGCGAAATTCCGGCAGGACACCCACTACCTCGGAGCCGCCTGGGACCGCACCTACAAGCCCATCCGCTCCCACAACGAGGGCATCAACGGCCGCCTCAAGAACGGCAATATCGACATCGGGAACCCGAAACACCGGCCCGCCCCCGGCCAGGTCACCCAGACCCTCCTGATCGCCATCATGGTCACCATCGGGAACCTGGACATCCTGGAGACCTGGCTCGACCAACGCACGGGAGCCCCGCTCCGCGACAACGCGTTTGACGCCGATGCCGAGTTCGAGTCCGTACCAAGCCCAACAAAGGACGACCCGCCGGAAACCACCGGCCGACCACCGCCAGTCACCGAGTAGCCGGACCGAACCACAGCCACACAGCAACGAACTCAGCCCCGGGCTCCCGGGGCCGGTCACCATGCCCGCACGACACGAAAACGGCAGCCCCGCGCGCATCCAGCCCCAACACGCCGCCATCGCCGCCCCGAACAGGCATCGAACGGACCCCAGAAACAACGAAATCCCGTCCGATCGAAACGATCAGACGGGATTTCGTGAACCCTTCTTGAGCTAACTCAAGAACGGCCCTGTTGTGGACCTGAGGGGATTCGAACCCCTGACCCCCTCGATGCGAACGAGGTGCGCTACCGGACTGCGCCACAGGCCCTTGCAACGAGGAAAACTTTAGCATCCCCCCGCGGGTGCTCGCGCCCGCCCCTGGTTCCGCTGAGGTGGGGGGCGGGCGCGGACGTGCTGGTCACTCGTTGGCGGCGCGGGGGCGGTCCAGGCCGGTGTGGTCCCCAGGGGCGCCGGGGGCGTACTGGTCGAAGAGCGGGGTGCGATCGCGGTCGCGGGGACGGCGGGGTTGGGGGCGCGGGTGGTCGGGGTCGGCTGCGGTGCCGGAGCGGGCGGAGCTCCAGGTGTCAGGGGCGCCGAGGTCGACGCTGCCGGTGCTGCGGGGGGCGACCGGGGCCGTGACGTACGTCGGCAGCGGCACCGGGACCGGCTCCCATCCGTCGTCGGCGGTGGCCTGGTCGTGCTGCTGGTCGACCCACTCGGCGTGGTCCGTCTGCTCGACCAGCGCACGGCGGTCGGCGGTACACGGTGAAGGCTCCGGGGCGGCGGGCTCCGAAGCCGCCGCCCCCGCCGACTCAAGGCGGGGCCGCTCGCGCGGGCGCTCCCTCAGCCGTCGGGCCGCCTCGGCCGCGCGTCGCTGGTCCATGGTGAACTCGAACCGGCGGCGCTCCGCCCTGCGCAGGTGCGCGATGTAGAGCGTGAGCAGTACTCCGGGCGCTGCCGGGGCCCACAGGTACTCGAGACCGCCCACGGCGGCGCCGATCGCGCCCGCCGTGAACGCCAGGAAGAGAACGATGGTGGTGCGACGGCGACGGGCCAGGACCTTGGCCCGGCCGTTCGACGCCAGCCGTGCCCGCTGGGCCGACGCGGCCTGCTGCGGCTCGGCGTGCCCGGGGTGTCCGCCGCGCTCAGCGGTGAGCTCGACCGGTTGCACCTCGGTGGCGGGTAGCGCCAGGGACCGCACGTCCACCGGCCGGTCGGCCGTATCGGGTGCGGGTTCCGGGGCGGGGCCCTCGGCCCTGGGATCGCCGCCCTCGCGTGCCTTGGCGTACCGGCGCTCCATGCCCGCGCGTCCGGACAGCAGCCGGATGGCGGTGCTGAAGCGTTCCGTCGGACGCGCCTCGTTCAGCTCGTCCTGCCTACGGAGCCACATCGGCACCAAGTAGGCAGCCCAGGCCCCGACAATGGCTGCGTAGATGAGGCCGCTGCTGCTCACGCCCAACACGGTAGGGGCCCCAGCGACGACCCAACAGCAATTCGGCGCGGTGTGTCGCACGATCTGGCTGATATGCCGAACTTTTTTTGTGATTGTTGGGTTGGTTCAGCGACGAATACGGTCATTCAGCGGCCAATTTCGAACAGGTATTTTATTTGTGAGGTGCTCCGGGACGCGCCCGGTGCCAGCGGACCAACATGCCCTCGGGCACCTCATCGGCGGTGAGCGCGTAGACCAGATGGTCGCGCCACGCCCCGTCGATGTGCAGATAACGCGGCCGCAGGCCTTCTTCCCGGAAGCCGAGCTTTTCCACCACTCGGCGGCTCGGCCCGTTCTCCGGGCGGATGCACACCTCGATGCGGTGCAACCCCACGGAGCGGAAACAGTGGTCGACGGCGAGCGCGACGGCGGTTGGAATGACACCGCGCCCGGCCACCGCCTCATCCACCCAGTAGCCGATGTGCGCCGAGCACATCGACCCCCAGGTGATGCCCGCGATCGTCAACTGCCCGACCAGGCGCCCCTGGTACTCGACGACGAACGGCAGCATCCGCCCGGCGTGCGCCTCCGAACGCAGATGGCGCACCATCTGCCGGTACGTGGGCCGGTGGGCGATATGACCGGGCGGCGCGGGCGGCATGGTGGCCTCCCAGGGGCGCAGCCAGTCGCGGTTGCGGCGGTTGACCTCACGCCAGGCGCGCTGGTCGCGCATCCTTATCGGGCGGAGCGTCACATCGCCGTCCACCAGTTCGGTGACCCAGGGTCCGTTCAGCTCGGTCTCCGGTCGGTACGGGGGTGGTCGCCGCCGCGGATCTGGTCGACGGCGTGGGCCAGGAGCGGAGCGAGGACGGCCAGGCCGTCGCGTACGCCGCCCGTCGACCCGGGCAGGTTCACCACCAGAGTGCCTCCCGCGACACCGGCCAGGCCACGCGAGAGCACCGCGGTGGGGACCTTCTCGCGCCCCGCCGCTCGGATCGCCTCCGCGATACCGGGGATCTCGTACTCGATGACCCGGCGGGTGACCTCGGGCGTGCGGTCGGTGGGTGACAGGCCGGTGCCGCCGGTGGTGACGACCACGTCGTACGAGGCGGCGACCGCCGCGCGCAGCGCCTGCTCGACCGGATCGCCGTCCGGCACCACCCGCGGTCCGTCCACCTCGAACCCGAGGTCCGTCAGGGCGGCGACGATCAACGGCCCGCCGCGGTCCTCGTAGACCCCGGCGGAAGCACGGTTGGAGGCGGTCACGGCGAGCGCACGGAAGGGCTGCCGCCCCGCCGCCCCGCCGGAAGGGCCCTCGTGGCCGCTCACGACGGGTCCTCGTTGCGGGCGGAATCCCCGGCCGGGTTCCCGGCCGAGTCCGACGGGCGGGACCAGTCGCCGGACTTGCCGCCCGTCTTGGTCTCCACCCTCACATCGGTGATGACCGCGGCCTTGTCCACGGCCTTGACCATGTCGACGACGGTGAGCGCGGCGACGCTCACCGCGGTCAGCGCCTCCATCTCGACGCCCGTGCGGTCGGTGGTCTTCACCGTGGCCGAGATCTCGACCGCGTCGTCCGCTACCGCGAGATCGACCCGCACGCCCGAGACGGCGAGCGGATGGCACAGCGGGATCAGCTCCGGCGTGCGCTTGGCGCCCATGATCCCGGCGATCCGGGCGGTGGCCAGGGCGTCGCCCTTCGGCACGCCCGCACCGCGCAGCAGTTCCACGACACGGGCGGAGACCAGCACCCGCCCGGTCGCCCGGGCGCTGCGCGCGGTCACGTCCTTGCCGCTCACGTCGACCATGCGGGCCGCACCGGCCTCGTCGAGGTGCGTCAGGTGACCTTGGTGGTCAGGGGGGCTGCTCATGGTTCTCCCGGTCCAGTGCTCTGCCGGTCCAGTCCTACTGCCTAGTGGCAGCAACCGTACCGGCAGGCTCCGGCGGTCAACCGAGCAGGATCACGTCCACGTCCGCGCCCTGCGCGATCCGCGTGCTGTCCTCGGCCACCACGATCAGCGCGTTGGCGTGGGCGAGCGCCTTGACCAGGTGCGAGCCGGATCCGCCGACCGGGGTCACCGTGCCGTTCTCGTACCAGCCGCGCAGGAACTGCCGTCTGCCCTTGGGCGATCCGGTGATCGCCGCGGCACAGCGCGCGGTGACCGTCTCACGGCGCACCGGCTCAAGGCCCATCAGCGCGCGGATGACCGGCCGTACGAACAGCTCGAAGGAGACGTACGAACTCACCGGGTTCCCGGGCAGGGCGAGCAGCGGGGTGCGGTCCTCGCCGATCAGGCCGAAGCCCTGCGGTTTGCCGGGCTGCATGGCGAGTTTGCGGAACTCCACGTGCTGCTCGCCCGCCAGCTCCGACAGGGTCTCCTTGACCACGTCGTACGCGCCGACGCTCACACCGCCGCTGGTGACGATGATGTCCGCGCGGACCAGCTGGTCCTCGATGGTGGCGCGGAGCGTCTCGGCGTCGTCCGCGACCGCGCCGACCCGGTAGGCGATGGCACCCGCCTCCCGCGCGGCGGCGGCCAGCGCGTAGCTGTTGGAGTCGTGGATGCGGCCCGGTCCCAACTCCTCGCCGGGCGCGACGAGTTCACTGCCCGTGGACAGCACGACGACCCGCGGACGCGGTCTGACCTTCACCTGGCCCCGTCCGATCGCGGCCAGCAGCGCGATCTGCGGCGGCCCGAGCCGGGTGCCGGCGGCGAGGGCGAGTTCGCCCGCCGGGACATCGCTGCCCCGGGCGCGGACATGGGCACCGGGTTCGACCGGCCGGTAGATCCGCACCTCGCCACTGGCGCCCGCCGGGTGCGCGCTGTGCGCCCGCATGGTGCTGGCCGGGCCCGCACCGAGACCCGCGTCGGTCCACTCGACCGGGACGACGGCCTGCGCACCCGGCGGCAGCGGCGCGCCGGTCATGATGCGCGCGGCCTGCCCGGGACCGACCGAGGGCAGCTCGGCGTCGCCCGCCGCCACATCGCCGATCACCTTCAGGACCGCCGCGGCGTCCTCGCCGGCGTCCGCGACATCGGCCACCCGGACCGCGTAGCCGTCCATCGAGCTGTTGTCGAACGGCGGCAGCGCCACCGGGACCGTGACGTCCTCGACCAGTACGCACCCCTGGGCGTCGAGGAGTTGCAGCTCGATGGGTTCCAGCGGGGTCAGCTGCCGCAGGATGTCGTCAAGGTGGTCGTCCACCGACCACAGACGGTCCGCCCCGCCCCCGTCCGCCGGCCCCCGCCCGGAAGCGGGGTGCTCGGCGGACCTCTCCGGACTGCTCACGTTTGCATTTCCTCCGTGACGTAATGGCGAAGCCAGGCCCGGAACTCCGGCCCCAGGTCATCACGTTCGCATGCCAGTCGCACGATCGCCCGAAGATAGTCGCCGCGGTCGCCGGTGTCGTAGCGCCGCCCGGAGAACAGCACGCCGTGCACCGGGCCGCCCGGCGTCCCGTCCAGGGCGAGTTCGCGCAGCGCGTCGGTGAGCTGGATCTCGCCCGCGCGCCCGGGCGGGGTCTGCTTGAGCACCTCGAAGACGGTCGCGTCGAGGACGTACCGGCCGATGACGGCGTACGAGGAGGGCGCCTCGGCAGTGGTCGGCTTCTCCACCAGGTCGGTGACCCGGACCACGCCCTCCTCGTCGAGGGGTTTGACCGCGGCGCAGCCGTAGAGGTGGATCTGGGCCGGGTCGACCTCCATGAGCGCGACCACGCTGCCGCCGAACCGCTCCTGGACCTCGATCATGCGGGTCAGCAGGGGATCGCGCGGGTCGATCAGGTCGTCACCGAGGAGCACGGCGAAGGGCTGCCGCGCCACATGCGGCTCGGCGCACAGGACGGCGTGGCCGAGGCCCTTGGGATCGCCCTGGCGCACATAGTGCATGGTGGCCAGATCGCTGGACTCCTGGACCTTGGCCAGCCGGGATTCGTCGCCCTTGCGCCTGAGGGCCTCCTCAAGCTCGTAATTGCGGTCGAAATGGTCCTCCAGCGGCCGCTTGTTGCGGCCGGTGACCATCAGCACGTCCGAGAGCCCGGCGGCCACGGCCTCTTCGACGACGTACTGGATCGCGGGCTTGTCCACGACCGGCAGCATCTCCTTGGGCGTGGCCTTGGTCGCCGGCAGGAACCGGGTGCCGAGCCCCGCCGCGGGGATGACAGCCTTGCTGATCCGAGCGCGTGCGTGAGTCATGTTCCGCACGATAACCGCTATGCGTGACATAGAAATGTGATCCGCGTGTGAATCGCGGACAGTGATCTCCAGGGGATGCAATGACCGGTACCGGGCGGGACGGCGGCGGCAAGGGCACACTGCGCGCCGAGCTGCTGCGCGCACGCCGCGCCATGACCGTCCAGGAGCGGTCGGCGGCGGCCCGCGCGCTTGCCGAGCGGGCGCTTGAGCTACCGGAGTTGGCGGCGGCGGGCACGGTCGCCGCCTATGTGTCGGTGGGCGGCGAGCCCGGCACCCGCGAGCTGCTCGACGTCCTGCGCGGGCGCGGCGTCCGGGTGCTGCTGCCGGTGCTGCGACCGGACAACGATCTCGACTGGGCCGTTTACGAGGGCCCGGACTCGCTGGTCCGGGCCGGGCGCGGCCTGCTGGAGCCGGACGGCCCCCGTCTGGGGCGCGACGCGGTGCTGGCCGCGGACACCGTGCTGCTCCCGGGCCTGGCGGTGGACGTGGACGGGGTGCGGCTGGGCCGCGGCGGCGGGTCGTACGACCGGGTGCTGGCCCGGCTGGCGCGGGCCGGAGCGTACCCGGCGCTGGTGGTGCTGCTCTACGCGGCCGAGGTGGTCGCCCGGGTCCCGAGGGAACCGCACGACCACCCCGTGCACGCGGTGATCACTCCGGACGGCGTCCGGCGCTTCGGCTAGGGCGTGAGGGTCAGCTTGTCCTTGGTCGACTTGTCGACCGCCCCGCTGGTGTAGGACCAGGGCAGCAGCTGTCCGTTGACCCACGTGTTCGTCTGGTCCGAGTAGTGCGCGCTGTAGGCGTGGCCCGAGGCGCCGGTGAGGTTTATCCACCGGGACTTGTCGAAGTCGTAGAGGTTGACGATCATCCGCATCGCCGGGACCCAGACCACGTCATAACCGGCGGCCGCGTTCCAGCCGCTGGCGTCGACCGCCGCCGCGCCGCCGCTGAGCTGCCACGGACCGCGGTTGAGCAGCCACTTGAGCAGGGCGGGGCTGTCGCCGCTGCCCAGCGTCTGGTTGCGCAGCTCCATCTTGTGCAGCCGGCCCCAGCTCCAGGTGTCGATGTCCTTGCCGAGCTTGGAGGTCAGCTCGAAGCGGGCGTCCTTCATCGCCTGGGCGAGCAGCTGGTCGCGGTTGGTGGCCGGCTTGCTGCTGGTGGTGGAGACGTTCCACCAGGAGTTGTTGGCGTCCGGGAGGATCTTGCGGACCACCTCGAACCACCGGTCGCCGCCGTCCGGCTGCGCCTGCGACGGGTCGCGCTGACCGCATTCGGTGACCAGCTGCCTACCGCCGCCCAGGTTGTTGGCCGGGGCCGACTGATCGACCGGGGCCACCCGCAGGCACTGGCCCTTGGGCCGCAGTTCCTTGGGCAGCTTGTTGCCGAAGGCGAGCTTGAGGGTGTTGCGCCACACCGCGTTGAAGTACGCGGCGGCGGCCGAGTCGGAGTCCTGGCTGAAGTCCCAGCCCTCCAGCAGCTGCTGGGCCTGGCGGACGTACGGGTCCGAGATGTTGATCTTCAGCAGGTACGGCACCATCAGCTTGGCGATCTCGCTGCTGTTGTCCATCTGCATGGACTGCATGTCGTCCATGGAGATCTTGCCGCCGCCCGCCAGTTTGGACTGGATCAGGTCGTTGATGCGCTGGCTGCGGGTGCCGTAGCCCCAGTCGCCGGTGATCAGGTACGGGTAGCCCTTGCCGGTGACGGCCTGGTTGGCGGTGACGATGTAGCCGCGCTTGGGGTCGTACTCCCACGGCATGGCGGACTGCGGGATGTATCCGGTCCAGCGGGCGGCGGGGTCCCAGCCGGGGGCGGGATAGCGGCCGTCGAAGCCCTTGTTCCGGATCGGGATCTGGCCGGGCGCCTGGTAGCCGATATGGCCCTTGGTGTCGGCGTAGATCAGGTTCTGCGACGGCACGGCGAAGTCCCGCGCGGCTGCCCGGAACTGGTTGAAGTCGGCCGCCCGGTCGAGCTCGAAGACCGCGTCCATGGTCTTGCCGGGGGTGAGCGCGGTCCAGCGCAGGGCGACCCCGTAGCCGCCGCGCCGGTCCGGCGCCGGATCGCTGACCGGTGCCTGCTGGCCGACGGTGGCCATCTCGTCGCTGACGTCGGAGACGAGCGGCATCCCGTCGTTGGTCTCCCGCACGGTGATCGTGCGGCTGCTGCCGCCCGCGACCTTGAGGGTCTCCTGGCGGGTGGTGAACTGGACCTGCCTGCCGTCGTACAGGTAGCTGTCGCCGGTGACCTTCTCCAGGTACAGATCGGTCACGTCGGCGCCCAGGTTGGTCATGCCCCAGGCGATGTTCTGGTTGTGTCCGATGACCACGCCGGGCATTCCGGCAAAGGTGTAGCCGGTGACGTCGTACGGGCATCCGGCGCTCACCGTGCGGCAGTGCAGGCCCATCTGGTAGTACAGCGACGGGAGTTGCGGCGCGAGGTGCGGGTCGTTGGCGAGCAGCGGCTTGCCGGTGGTCGTGTACCTGCCGGAGACCACCCAGGAGTTGGAGCCGATGCCGTTGCCCGGCGGTCCGAGCAGGGCGGGCAGGTTGTCCACGGTGTGGGCGAGCGAGGCGAGTTGGCCGGTCGCGTAGTTGGTTCCGGGCGTCGAGGGGGTGGAGGTGCCGCCCTCGGGCACGAAGTCCTTGCCGCCTCCTGTGACGGTACCGCCGTCGACGATGGGCTGGTTGCGGCCGTACGGGTACTCCGGGTAGAGCTGCTCGATCTGCGCCGCGGTGAGGCGGCTGGTCATCAGGGCGCGGTCGATCTCGTTCTGCATGTTGCCGCGCAGGTCCCAGGCCATCGCCTTGAGCCAGGCGACCGAGTCGACCGGGGTCCACGCCTCGGGCTTGTAGTCGCTGGTGATGTCCAGCGCCGCGTACTCCACCGACAGGGCGGCGCCGTGGTGGCCGGACAGATAGGCGTTGACGCCGTCCGTGTAGGCCTGCAGGTTCGCCTTGGTGGAGGCGGACAGCTGGGTGTCCCACTCCTGCTGGGCGACCCGCCGCCAGCCGAGGGTGCGGATGAACGCGTCGTTGTCCACCTGGCTGGAGCCGAACATCTCGGCGAGGCGGCCCGCGGTCAGATGGCGGCGCACGTCCATCTCGTAGAAGCGGTCCTGCGCTTGTACGTATCCCTGGGCGCGGAAGAGGTCCGCGGTGGAGTCCGCGTAGACCTGCGGGACGCCCTGGGCGTCCCGGTCCACCTGGACCGGCCCGGACAGCCCCTTGAGCTGGAGCGTCCCGGTGGTCTGCGGGTAGGAGGCACGGATCGTACTGACGGTCCAGTACGACCCGTAGCCGATGCCCGACACGAGGAGCAGTACGACGACGATCACGAGGAGTCGTGCGCGGCGGCCCTTCTTCTTCGCGGGGGGGCCGGACGTGTTGGCGGGCATCGCTGTCCTTCGCGGGGCAGGGTGGACCGGAGTGCTGGCAGCAACCATATGGGGAGAGGGCGTCCGCCAGGCAGGGGGACCCCGGAATGCCAAGTGCAGGTAAAATGTTAGAGAGGGAAACGAACTCCCGTTCCGGCTGGTCCTTTTGCGACCCCGTCGGCCGGGGGTCCGGGGTACCCGACGCCAGTCGCTGATGTCACGGTCCCGGAATTCCCGAGTACGGCCCGCCCCCTTATCGGAAGGACCGCGCCCTGTCTGTCGAGCACCTCAACGAAGTCCTGCTGGTCTCCGCCCTCGTCCTGCTCGTCGCAGTGGCGGCGGTACGAGTGTCGTCCCGCAGCGGGCTGCCGACCCTGCTGATCTACCTGGGCATCGGCGTCGCCATCGGCCAGGACGGCTTCGGAGTCCAGTTCAACGACGCCGCGCTCACCCAGGTGTTGGGGTACGCGGCGCTGGTGGTGATCCTCGCCGAGGGCGGCCTTGGCACCAAGTGGCACGAGATCAAGCCCGCGGTGCCGGCGGCGGCCGCGCTGTCCACGGCGGGCGTCGCGGTGAGCGTGGCCGTCACGGCCGCCGCCGCGCATTACCTGGTGGGCCTGGACTGGCGGCAGGCGCTGATCATCGGCGCGGTGGTGTCCTCGACCGACGCCGCGGCGGTCTTCTCCGTGCTGCGCAAGGTCCCGCTGCCGTCCCGGCTGAACGGCATCCTGGAGGCGGAGTCCGGCTTCAACGACGCGCCCGTGGTCATACTCGTCGTCGCCTTCTCCACCGCCGGACCGGTGGAGCACTGGTACGTACTGCTCGGCAAGATCGCGCTGGAGCTGGCGATCGGCGCGGCCGTCGGCATCGCCATAGGGAAGCTGGGCGCACTCGCCCTACGGCATGTGGCGCTGCCCGCCTCCGGTCTGTACCCGATAGCGGTGATGGCGCTCGCGGTGCTGGCGTACGCGGGCGGCGCCCTCGCGCACGGCAGCGGCTTCCTCGCGGTCTACCTGGCCGCCCTGGTGCTGGGCAACGCGGCACTGCCGCACCGGCCCGCGACCCGCGGGTTCGCCGAGGGGGTCGCCTGGCTGGCGCAGATCGGGATGTTCGTGCTGCTCGGACTGCTGGTCAACCCGCACGAGCTCGGCCCCGACATCCTGCCCGCGGTGCTCATCGGGGCGGTGCTGACGCTGATAGCCAGGCCGGCGTCGGTGCTGTTGACGCTGACGCCGTTCCGCATGCCCTGGCGTGAGCAGGCGCTGCTGTCCTGGGCGGGGCTGCGCGGCGCCGTACCGATCGTGCTGGCGACCATTCCGATGGTGCACCAAGTCGCCGAGAGCCACCGGGTGTTCAACATCGTCTTCGTGCTGGTGATCGTCTTCACCCTGGTGCAGGGGCCCACCCTGCCGTGGGTCGCCCGGCGGCTGCGGCTCGGCACCCCGGAGGCCGCCGCGGACCTGGGCATCGAATCGGCGCCGTTGGAGCGGCTGCGCGGCCATCTGCTGTCGGTGTCCATACCGGAGCGGTCACGGATGCACGGCGTGGAGGTGTCGGAGCTGCGGCTGCCCTCCGGCGCCGCTGTCACCCTGGTCGTACGGGACGGCAAGAGCTTCGTCCCGGACCCCGCGACGGTACTGCGGCGCGGCGACGAGTTGCTGGTGGTGGCCACCGATCCGGTACGGGACGCGGCCGAGCGGCGGCTGCGCGCGGTCGGCCGGGGCGGCAAGCTCGCGGGCTGGCTGGAGGGCCACGCACCGGCCGTGCACCGGCCGCACTGGGGACGGCCCGGCCACGTGGAACACAGGTCCGATTCGTACCGCTAACATGGTGATGTTGTAAATCCCCAACTCTGCCTGACGCAGAGCTGGCGCGACCGCACGGCGGCCGCGGTCCCCCTGCCACCCAGCACGGCGCGGACCGCTGGTATCTACCGCGGCCCTGCGCGAGAGGACAGCTCTCGGCGCATCGCGTGGCAATCCCAGCGGTGCGCTACCAGGCGGCAGAAAGGCCCAGGCCGTGGCACCCACGGTCACCGAAGACCGCGCCCCCGCGGACGCCGGACCCAAGGCGGGTCCCGGAACAACCACAGAGCCGACCGCCCCGGGCGGACGTCCCGGATACAAGCAGCTGCTGCGCACGCCTGACGCGTGGACGTTCCTGCTGCCCGGCTTCGCCGCCCGGCAGCCCTTCGCGATGCTGACCATCGGCATCGTGCTGCTCGTGCAGCACACCACCGGCTCCTACGGCAGCGCCGGCGTGGTCTCCGCCGTCACCGGCGTGTCCATGGCGCTGTTCGCCCCGCAGAGCGGCAAGCTGGCCGACCGCTTCGGCCAGGGCGCCGTACTGCTGCCAGGCGTCCTGGTGCACACCGCCGCCATCGCCGCGCTGACCACGCTCGCACTGGCCCACGCGCCGCTGTGGGCGCTGCTGGCCGCCGCCGTGCCCGCGGGCGCCTCGGTGCCGCAGGTCGGGCCGATGGTGCGGTCCCGGTGGGCGGCCAAGCTGAACGGGTCGCCGCTGATGCCGACGGCCGCCGCCTTCGAGTCGGTGACCGACGAGTTCACCTTCGTGGTCGGCCCGGTGCTGGCCACCGCGCTGTGCACCTCGGTGCACCCGGCGGCCGGTCTGATCGCCGAGGCGGCGCTGACGCTGGTCGGCGGTCTGCTGTTCGCCGCACAGCGGCGCACCGCACCGGTACCGAGCCGCGCGGCCGGGAGCGGTGCGCAGCGGCACGCCTCCGCGCTGACCATCCCGGGTGTACGGGTGCTGGCGATGGTGTTCCTCGGCATCGGCTCGGTCTTCGGCGGAATGCAGGTCTCCATGACCGCCTTCACCCAGGCGATCGGCCAGCCCGGCATCAACGGCCTGCTGTACGGGACGTTCGCCGCCGGGAACATGCTGGCGGGCATCGTGTGCGGGGCCGTCGCCTGGAAGTCCACCCCGCAGCGGCGGCTGCTGCTCGCGTACCCGCTGCTCGCGCTGGCCTGCTCCACGCTGTGGGCGGTGCACGCGGTGCCGCTGCTGGGCGCGCTGGGGCTGCTGGTCGGCCTGTGCATCGCGCCCTCGCTGATCACCGGCTACACCCTGGTCGAGTCGCTGGTCCCGGCGGCCGCCAGGACCGAGGCGTTCACCTGGCTGACCGGCGCGGTGGCGCTCGGCCAGGCGGCCGCGGCGACGGCGGCCGGACAGCTGGCCGACCGCTTCGGCGCGAGCGCCGGTTTCCTGGTGCCACTGGGCGGCACGGCGCTGGCGCTCGCCGTTCTGGTGACGCTGCGCCGGCACCTGTCCGCTGGCCGTTAGGGCGGTCAGGCAACAGCCGCGACCACCACGACCCGGGTGGTCACCATCCGCCGGACCGGCACCGCGTGCCGGATGTGACATGACTCGCGGTGGACTGAAGCGGCGGAATACTGCACTATGGAGCGTCGTTAGCACTCATTGAGTGAGAGTGCCAGGAGGAGTAAGTGCCGACCTACCAGTACCAGTGCACCGAGTGCGGCGAGCCCCTAGAGGCGGTGCAGAAGTTCAGCGACGAGGCGCTCACCGAGTGCCCGAGCTGCCAAGGCAGGCTGCGCAAGGTGTTCTCCGCGGTCGGCGTCGTCTTCAAGGGCTCCGGCTTCTACCGGACGGACAGCCGCGGCGCGTCGTCCAGCAGCAGCAGCCCGGCGAAGGCGCCCTCGTCGGCCGGCTCGGAGTCCAAGTCGTCCAGTGGCTCGGAGTCGAAGTCGTCGACCACCACGGCGACCGCCTCCAGCAGCACCCCCGCCGCCTGACCGAACAGGTCGCACGCCTTACGTCTTGCGTACGGACCCCGCCGAAGTGTTTCGGCGGGGTCCTCGGCATGTTCGTCCCGGCTAGGGTGACGGCATGACGCAGACCAGTAGCGGCCAGGCGGAGATAGGTGTCATCGGCGGGTCCGGTTTCTATGCCTTTCTTGACGACGTGACGGAAGTCACGGTCGACACTCCCTATGGGCCGCCGAGCGACTCCCTGTTCCTCGGTGAGGTGGCCGGCCGCACGGTCGCCTTCCTGCCGCGGCACGGCCGCAAACACCATCTGCCGCCGCACCGGATCAACTACCGCGCCAATCTGTGGGCACTGCGCTCGCTCGGCGTCACACAGGTGCTCGGCCCCTGCGCGGTGGGCGGCCTGCGCGAGGAGTACGGGCCCGGCACCCTGCTGATCCCCGACCAGGTCGTGGACCGCACCAAGGCGCGGACCCAGACGTACTACGACGGCGAGGCGCTCCCCAACGGGCAGGTCCCCAACGTGGTGCACGTCGCGTTCGCCGACCCGTACTGCCCGGTGGGGCGGCGGACGGCGGTGCGGGCCGCGCGGTCGAGCGGCTGGGAGGCGGTGGACGGCGGCGCGCTGGTGGTGATCGAGGGGCCGCGGTTCTCCACCCGCGCCGAGTCGCTGTGGCACGCGGCGCAGGGCTGGTCGGTGGTCGGCATGACCGGGCACCCGGAAGCGATCCTGGCGCGTGAACTGGGCCTGTGCTACACGTCGTTGACGCTGGTGACGGACCTGGACGCGGGCGCGGAGCATGGCGACGGCGTCTCCCAGGAAGAGGTCTTCAAGGTCTTCGCGGACAATGTCGCGCGGCTGCGGAACGTACTGTTCGATGTCGTCGGGGAGTTGCCGCGGGCGAGTGAGCGCGACTGTCTGTGCGCCCACGCGTTGGACGGCCTGGACACCGGGCTGGACCCGGCGTAGCGCATCGGCCGGTTCGTGCTCCGGCCACATGATGGCCCGTTGATGACGGACGGAAGAGGGACGGTGCGGTGAGCGAGCAGGCAAGCGGTCGGCCGGAGGAGAAGAAGCCCAACGTGTGGGCGGGCTTCAGGGAATTCCTGATGCGCGGCAACGTGGTCGACCTGGCCGTCGCCGTCGTCATCGGAGCGGCCTTCACCGGGGTCGTCAACTCCGTGGTGAACGGCGTGATCAACCCGGTGGTCGGCGCGTTCGGCACCAAGGACCTGGCCAGTTACAAGTCCTGCCTCAAGGGGCCCTGCGCATACGACTCCGCGGGGCATGTCACCCACGGCGTGGCCATCTTGTGGGGTTCGGTGCTGGGCGCGGTGCTCAACTTCCTGATCACCGCGGCGGTCGTGTACTTCCTGATGGTGGTGCCGATGGGCCGCTTCCTGGCCCGGCGGGCGGCCAAGCGCGCCAAGGAAGAGGAGCAGCACGCCGAGGCCGAGGCGACCGAGGTCGCGCTGCTGCGGGAGATCCGCGACGCGCTGGTGGCGCGCTCGTCCTAGCGGCGCCTGGGCGGCGTCGTGGCGCCGTCCTCGCACCGTCCTCGTGCCGTCGGCTCAGAGGTGGTGCGGCGGCTTCTCGTCGAGGAACCGGGCGAGGCCGGCCGCACCGCCGCCGGTGCCGGTGGGCCGTTCGCCCCAGCCGTCGTCCGAGTCGTCCGCCGACGGGCGGTCCAGCGGGTCGTCGAAGACCAGCCTGGGTGCCGGGTCGGGGGACTCGGGGGCGGTGGCAGTGCTCATGGCATCAAGGGTACGGCCCGGCTCGGACGGCCTCGGACGACGATGACGGCCGGGAACGGAATGCCCCGGTGGCTGACCCGGCACCGGGGCTGTTGTGTGTTCCGTCGGCTGCGGCGGCGCGGCGGGGGGTCACGCCGCTTCGTGGTCGAAGCCGGTGTCCCGGGCCATCCGCTTGAGCTCGACAAGGGCGTGCTTCTCGATCTGCCGGATGCGCTCGCGGGTCAGGCCGTGCTGCTTGCCGACCTCGGTCAGCGTCCGCTCCTTGCCGTCGTCCATGCCGTAGCGCGCGCGGATGATCGAGGCGGTACGGCCGTCGAGGCGGCCGATCAGGTCCTCAAGTTCCTCCCGGCGCAGCATGACCAGGACCGAGTCCTCGGGCGAGGTGGCCGAGGTGTCCTCCACCAGATCGCCGAACTGGGTCTCGCCCTCGTCGTCCACGGACATGTTGAGGCTCACCGGGTCGCGCGCCCAGTCGAGCACATCGGCTATGCGCTCGGGCGACGCGCCTAGTTCGGCGGCGATCTCGGCGGGTTCCGGGTCACGCCCGTGCTCACGGTTGAACTCCCGCTGCACCCTGCGGATCCGGCCCAACTCCTCAACGAGGTGGACGGGCAGCCGGATCGTGCGCGACTGGTCCGCGATCGAGCGGGTGATGGCCTGCCGGATCCACCAGGTCGCGTACGTCGAGAACTTGAAGCCCTTGGCGTAGTCGAACTTCTCCACCGCCCGGACCAAGCCCGCGTTGCCCTCCTGGATGAGATCCAGCAGCGGTAGTCCGCTGCGCGGATAGCGGCGCGCGACCGCGACGACCAGGCGCAGGTTGGAACGGATGAAGACGTCCTTGGCGCGCGCTCCGGCCTGGACGAGTGCGCGCAGCTCGTCCTCGCCCGCCCCCGCTGCGGTCTTCCCCTCGTCGAGCAGGTGCTCGGCGAATACCCCGGCCTCGATGACCCTGGACAGCTCGACCTCCTGCGCCGCGTCGAGGAGCGGGGTCCGCGCGATTTCGTCGAGGTACATACCGACCAGATCGCGGTCAGCCGCCTCGCCGCCAGTGGCGCGAACACTGCTGGGCCCGTCAGTGCGACGGGCAACGGCACGGGTTGCCATGCGTGCTCCCTCTGCGTGGTTCGGTCGCGTAAACAGTGATCTCTATTCAGTGCTCTCGGCTGGATGGACACCGCTTTTCGCGTGCCCACTCAGTGGGAGACAACGACTGGAATCCGGACAGAATTCCCAAGCGGCTCGCTCATTTTCGTGATCTTGCAGTATCCTGCTGCGCTTTCCCCGGGCAGCTGGAGGCGCACATCGTGACCAACCATGCGGAAGTGCAGATCAGGCCTGCTGCGCAGGCCGATCTGGAGCAGCTCACCGCCCTCTACAACCACTACATCCTGGGGACGCACATCACCTTCGACACGGTTGCCTTCACCCCCGAACAGCGGCAGCCGTGGCTCGCCGCCCACCACGGCCATGGACCGCACCGGCTCTTCGTCGCACAGGAGCGCGGGCGGGTGCTCGGTTACGCGTCCAGCGACCCGTTCCGCCCCAAGCCCGCGTACCGCACATCGGTGGAGACCACCGTCTACTGCGCACCGGACGCGGGCGGCCGCGGTGTCGGCACGCTGCTGTACAAGACCCTCTTCGAGGCGATCGCCGACCAGGACCTGCACCGCGCGTACGCCGGTATCGCCCTGCCCAACGAGGCATCGGTACGACTGCACACCCGCTTCGGCTTCCGCCAGTGCGGGCTGTACACGGAGTCGGGCCGCAAGTTCGGCCGCTACTGGGATGTGGCCCGCTTCGAGAAGGAACTCGGCTAGCGCCGCCAGGGCAGGTCGGCGCCGCCGTGCGGAGCCAGCCCCTCGGCGACCGTCCGCATGATCTCGCCGAGCTGCCGGACCTGCTCATCGCTCAGCTGGTCGAACAGTGCGCCGCGCACCGCCTCCACATGCCCGGGCGCGGCCGCTGCCAGCGCCGCGAACCCCTCGTCGGTCAGCACCGCCATCTGGCCGCGGCGGTCCGTGGGGCAGTCCTCACGGCGCGCCCAGCCGTTCTGCTCAAGACGGGCGACCGCGTGCGACAGCCGACTGCGGGTGATCTTCGAGCGTTCCGCGAGGTCGGTCATCCGCATCCGGCGCCCGGGCGATTCGGAGAGCCAGACCAGCAGCGAGTAGTAGGTGTGCGGCATCCCGGAGTCGCGCTGCAACTGGCGGTCGATGTGATCGGAGAGCAGTTGGGTCGCGGCCATGTAGGCACGCCAGGTCTTCTGCTGCTCGTCGTCCAGCCAACGCGGTTCCGTCGTCGCCATACCTCCAGCCTACGACTACTTGAATATTCAATGACGATGCCCCGCCTCCTTACGAAAAGGAAGCGGGGCGGTGAACGTCGTACGGCTCGGCGCCGGGCCCCCGGCGCCGAGCCTCAGTACGCGACGGGACTCGGTGCCCGGGCCTCAGTGCGCGACAACCGGAATCGGAACGTCGGCGACCTCGTCGTCACCCGAGGCGGCCGGAGCGCCGCCCTGGTGGCCGGTGTTGATCGCGAAGAACGCGATCGCAGCGGCGAGCACCAGGATGCCGACCGCCCACCAGATCGCGGCGGCGTACCCGTGCACCATGGCGTGCAGCTGCAGCGCCTTCGCGGCCTGCGGCGAGCGCACGTCCGCCAGGTGGGCCTTGGCGTACGCCGTGGTGGCGCTGGCCGCGATGGTGTTCAGCAGCGCGGTGCCGATCGAACCGCCCACCTGCTGCGAGGTGTTGACCATCGCGGAGGCGACACCGGCGTCGCGCGGCTGGACGCCGTGCGTGGCCAGGCTCATCGCAGGCATGAACGCGGTACCCATGCCCAGGCCCAGCAGGACCAGGGCGGGCAGGATCAGCGCCGGGTACGAGCTGTCGACCTTGATCTGGGTCAGGATCAGCATGCCGATGGCGGCGACCACAAAGCCGGGTCCCATCAGCAGCCGGGGCCGCACCCGGGTCATCAGCCGGGCGCCGATCTGCGTCGAACCGGTGATCATGCCCACGACCATCGGCAGGAACGCCACGCCGCTGGCCACCGGGGTGTAGCCCTTGACGACCTGCATGTAGTACGTGAGGAAGAGGAACAGGCCGAACATGCCGATCACGGCGAGGCCCAGCGAGGCGAACACACCGCCGCGGTTCCGCTCGGTCACCACGCGCAGCGGCAGCAGCGGCGAGGCGACCCGGGACTCGACGAACACGAACGCGAGCAGCAGCACCCCGGCCGCCACGAACAGACCGATGGTGATCCCGGCGCCCCAGCCGTCGGACTCGGCGCGGGTGAACCCGTAGACCAGCGAGACCAGGCCGAGCGTGGCCAGCAGCACACCGGGGATGTCCAGCCGGTTGCGGTTGCGGGTGCCCTCGGGCTCGTGGATCACGGAGATCGCACCGATCGCGGCGACCACCGCGAAGCCGATGTTGACGAACAGCGCCCAGCGCCAGTTGAGGTACTCGGTCAGTACACCACCGAGCATCAGGCCGATGGCAGCGCCACCGCCCGCGATGGCGCCGTAGATGCCGAACGCCTTGGCGCGCTCCTTGGCCTCGGTGAACATCACCGAGAGCAGCGAGAGCGCGGCGGGCGCCAGCAGCGCGCCGAACACGCCCTGCAGCGCGCGGGCACCGAGCAGCATGCTGGTGTTGACCGCGGCGCCGCCGATCGCGGAAGCGCCCGCGAAGCCGAGCAGACCGATGATGAACGCGCGCTTACGGCCCGCGAGGTCGGCTATTCGACCGCCGAACAGCAGCAGTCCGCCGAAGGCCAGCGTGTAAGCGGTGATCACCCACTGCCGGTTGCCGTCGGAGATACCGAGGTCGTGCTGAGCGGAGGGCAGCGCGATATTCACGATGGTCGCGTCCAGCACGACCATCAGTTGGGCGATGGCGATGAATACGAGCGCTTTCCAGCGTCTCGGGTCAAGCGGAGGTGCGCCAGCAGGCATGGGTGGGACCACCTAGGGATGCGGAGAAGGGCAAGAAGTCTCGAAAAACGTGATGCTATGGGGATATTGCGGGGAACGCTCAGGATTTTTGCTGCAGATCCTCAAGCGTCACTGCGCTTCCCGGCAGTTCGGACCGTGCGGGAGCCCGAAGACCGTCCAGGAAGAGCTGCAGATGGCGATGGGTGAATCGGTCGATGGTGAAGCAGGCCGTGCCGGGCAGCGGCCGGGTGAGTTGGGACAGTGCGACCATCAGGTCGCCGACGGCGACATCGGCACGAAGCTGGCCCGATCGGTGCGCACTGTCGATCAGTGCCTCCATGGCCACCGTCAAGTGATCACTTGAAGCGACGAGTTCGGGGTCACCCTCTTCGAACGCGCCGGACAATAGCGTACACAACACGCCGACCCGCTCATCCGCCGCCTGGTGCACGAAGCGCTGCAGCGCCTCGAACGGATCCGGCGCCTCGGCCAGTGCGGCCTCGGCCCCCTCCGCGAGGCGGCCCAGCACCGACAGCGTCACCGTGCGGATCAGCTGCTGACGGTCGGCGAAGTGGCGGTAGAGGGTGGCGTTTCCGACCCCGGCACGCCGGGCGATCTCGTCCAGCGGAAAGTCGGGGCCGTGCTCTACGAGCGCCTCGCGGGCAGCGGTGACGATGCGCTCCCGGTTGCGCGACGCGTCCGCCCGCAGCCGGGGCCGCTGACGCTCGACGGCGACACTGCCCATGGAGGCACTCCTTCCGTTTCGTTGGGGTTCACCGGGCCTGAGCCCGAAGAAGGGGTACGGCCAGGTTTCGGCCAACCATGGAGTTAAACGGGGAGAACTCCCCCGGATATTTCAGCGGGAGATGTGACGTGCGCCACAAGGGGTTTGGGGTGGCGTTAGGTGGGGGCGCTCGCCGCCCGCCGCCCCCGTAGCGAGGCCGCGTACGAGACCAGCAGCCCGCCCGCCGCCCACGCGGCCAGCGCCCACCAGGCGACCGAGGTGCCGTTGCCGTGGAAGTAGACGGTGTTGCCTGCTAGGCCGTTCGGGCGCCTACCAGTCGGTAACGAGATCTTGGAAACCGACGACAACACCGGCCCCGTACCGCTAGAAGAGGTGGAGCACGGCCCAGTTCGACGACTCGACACTCGAAAACGTGACCTGGAGTGACGCCCGATGACCCAGCCGCGCCCGTCCCTGCGCATCGCCAACTGCTCCGGCTTCTACGGCGACCGGCTCTCCGCCGCCCGCGAGATGGTCGAGGGCGGGCCCATCGACGTACTGACCGGGGACTACCTGGCCGAACTCACCATGCTCATCCTGTGGAAGGCCCGACAACGCGACCCGCAGGGCGGCTACGCGGTGTCGTTCCTCGCCCAGATGCGCGATGTGCTCGGCAGCTGCCTGGAACGCGGCATCAAGGTCGTCGTCAACGCGGGTGGTCTCAACCCGGCGGGCCTCGCGGCCGAACTCGGCGAGCTCGCCGCCCTCGCCGGGCTGGCCCCGAAGATCGCCTACCTGGAGGGTGACGACCTGCTGCCCCGGCTGCCCCAACTGCGCGCCGCGGGCGAGCGGTTCGCGCATCTGTCGACCGGGCAGCCGCTCGCCGACGCCGGTGTGGAGCCGGTGACGGCCAATGCCTACCTCGGCGCCTGGGGCATCACCGAAGCGCTGCGCGCCGGGGCCGACGTCGTCATCTGCGGTCGTGTCACCGACGCCTCGCTGGTCGTCGGGCCCGCCGCCTGGGCCTTCGACTGGGCGCTCGACGACTGGGACCGGCTCGCGGGCGCCGTCACCGCGGGGCACATCATCGAATGCGGCGCCCAGGCCACCGGCGGCAACTACTCGTTCTTCACCGAGCTCGACCACCCGGTCCACCCCGGCTTCCCGATCGCCGAGATGTATCCGGACGGGTCGTGCGTCATAACCAAGCACCAGGGCACGGGTGGGGCGGTCACCATCGACACCGTCACCGCGCAGTTGCTGTACGAGATAGAGCGGCCCAGCTATCCGAACGCCGACGTCATAGCACGCTTCGACACCGCCGTGCTGGCCCAGGACGGCCCGGACCGGGTGCGGGTCTCCGGCGTCCGGGGCGAGCCCGCGCCCGACACGCTCAAGGTCTGCCTCAACTACCGCGGCGGCTACCGCAACACGGCCGCCTTCGTCCTGACCGGGTTGGACCTCGACGCGAAGGCGCGCTTCGCCCAGGCCGCGCTGCTCGACGCGGTGGGCGGCCGGGACCGCTTCGCCGAACTCGACATCCGGCTGGACGGCTCGACCGCGTCGGACGGCACGGCGCGGCTTGTCGTGACAGCCAAGGACCCCGACAAGGAGAGGGTCGGCCGCGCCCTGTTCACCGCCATCGCGGGCACCGGCCTGTCCAGCTATCCCGGCTTCCACATGGAGCAGGCCTCGCCGCACCCCACCGAGTACGGGATCTACTGGCCCGCGCTGGTCTGGGCCGACGCGGTACACGCCGAGGTGGTGCTGGCCGACAACACCCGCATATCCGTACCGCGCCCCCCGGTACGTCCGCACGTTGTGTCAGCGGATGTGCCGGCGGACCCGGCGCCCAGCATGCCCGGGCCGTACGTCAGCGTTCCGCTCGGCAGGATCGCCGGAGCGCGCTCCGGCGACAAGGGCGGCGACGCCAACGTGGGGCTGTGGGCCCGCGACGACCTGGCCTACACCTGGCTGCGCGGCTATCTGGACGTGGAGCGGCTACGGCAGCTGCTGCCCGAAGCGGCCGAGTTGGCCATCAGCCGCTACGAGCTGCCGAACCTGCGGGCGCTGAACTTCGTCGTACACGGGCTGCTCGGCGACGGTGTGGCCGCCTCCACCCGGCCCGACCCACAGGCCAAAAGCCTTGGCGAGTATCTGCGGGCCCGCCCCGTGGACATCCCCGAGGCCCTGCTGACGGATAGGTCGTGACCCGCGCGTAACCCCGGCTTGGGGCTTCGGTGACCGGTCCTTGAACCTCCGATAACCAAGATCTGAGGGCCGACTGTGGAACTGCCCACATTGTCCGGGCCAGCGGCTTTGCCGGTGCCAGGGCTGCGTAATCTTGGGCCGCGTCGCCTGCACCGGGCCGGCGAAAGCACGGAGGGAACGACCCGTGGACAACACCATCCTGCACAAGGCGATTTTTCTGCTTCGCGACTGCCACGAGCCCGAGCAGCAGGTCGTCGAGGGCCTGAAGAACTACTTCCCGGAGCTGTCGCTGGGCGAGCGCGAGCGCTACGCCAGCGAGGCCTGGGACATGGTGCACGGAAAGCACTCCGCGATCTGACCGCCGCCGCGCCGCTCACCGGTGGCCGGGCCCTTCGGGGGCCCGGCCACCGGTCTTTTGTGCGCCCGTACCGCCGCACTCAGCAGGCGGACTCCGCTCCGGCCCAGAAAGATGGGGGTGAGCGCCGCGAACGGGGCAGACGAGCAGTACGAAGGGCAAGCCCCATGGTGGGCGACAGGCCCCAGCGTAGGCGAGAAGGGACGGACACCGTGGCACGACCCAAGATTCTCGTAGTGGGCGCCGGATTCGCCGGAGTCAGCTGCATACGCCGTCTGGAGCGCAGGCTCGCCCCGGAAGAGGCGGACATCGCCCTGGTCACCCCGTACTCCTACCAGCTCTATCTGCCGCTGCTGCCCCAGGTCGCCTCGGGCATCCTCACCCCGCAGTCCGTGGCGCTCTCACTGCGCCGCAACACCAAACACCGCACCAAGATCATGCCCGGCGGTGCCATCGGTGTGGACACCAAGTCCAAGATCTGCGTCACCCGCATGATCACCGGCCAGATCGTCGACGAGCCCTACGACTACATCGTGGTGGCCCCCGGCAGCATCACCCGGACCTTCGCCATTCCCGGGCTCACCGAGTACGGGCGAGGCATGAAGACGCTCGCCGAGGCCGCGTACATCCGGGACCACGTCATCTCCCAGCTGGACCTGGCCGACGCCAGCCAGGACGAGGACGAGCGGGCCTCCCGGCTGCAGTTCGTGGTGGTCGGCGGCGGCTACGCGGGCACCGAGACCGCCGCCTGCCTGCAGCGCCTGACCAGCAACGCGGTCAAGCGCTATCCGCGGCTCGATCCGCGGCTGATCAAGTGGCATCTGATCGACATCGCGCCCAGGCTGATGCCCGAACTGGGCGAGAACCTGGGCCGCAGCGCGATGGAGGTGCTGCAGCGGCGCGGTATCGAGGTGTCGCTGGGGGTGTCGATCGCCGAGGCGGGCATCGACAAGGTGACGTTCACCGACGGACGGGTCCTGCCGTGCCGGACCCTGATCTGGACCGCGGGCGTCGTCGCCAGCCCGCTGGTCGCCACGCTCGGCGCCGAGACGGTACGCGGCCGGCTGGCGGTGACCGCCGAGATGACCCTGCCGGGGTTCGACGGGGTCTTCGCACTCGGTGACGCGGCGGCCGTACCCGACCTCGCCAAGGGCGACGGCGCGGTGTGCCCGCCCACCGCCCAGCACGCGATGCGGCAGGGCCGGGTGGCGGCCGAGAACGTCATCTCCAGCATGCGCGGCCGCCCCCTGCAGCCCTATGTGCACAAGGACCTGGGCCTGGTCGTCGATCTCGGCGGCAAGGACGCGGTCTCCAAGCCGCTCGGCATCGAACTGCGCGGTCTCCCGGCGCAGGCGGTGGCCCGCGGATACCACTGGTCGGCGTTGCGGACCAATGTGGCCAAGGTCCGGGTGTTGACCAACTGGATGATCAACGCCGCCGCGGGCGATGACTTCGTCCGGATCGGCTTCCTGTCCCAAAAGCCCGCCAAACTGGAGGACTTCGAGTACACCGATGTGTATCTGAGTCCGGAGCAGGTGCGCGAGCACACCGCGTCGATCACCGCCCGCGGCCGTTGAGCACGAGCCGGCGTCAGTCCGTCCGCACCAACTGCCACTGCTGGTTGGCCCCACCGTTGGGCGGCCACTCGATGACCTTCGCGCCGTCCGCGGTGGACTGGCCGCTCACGTCGGCGAGCATGCCGGTGGCCCGGTTCTCCAAGGTGGTGTAGCCATCACCGGACGGAACGATCCGCCACTGCTGGGCGAGGTCTGACTGCCGGGCCCGGATGTCGAGTTGGGTGCCGGAGACCGGGTTGCCCCCGGGCACCTGCAACGCCTTGCCGCTCTGCACACCGGTCAGCCGGTAGTAGCCGTCACCGGTGGGCTGCACGGTCCACCGCTGGTTGGCCCCGCCGTTGCCCGCCCACTGGTCGACCGCCGAACCGTCGGCGGTCGCCTGGTCGGCTACGTCGAGCGCCTTGCCGCTGTTGCGGTTGACCAGTTGGTAGGTACCCGCGTAGGTCTGCGCCGGTCCCGGGGTCACGCTCAGGTTGTCGTACTGCGCCGGGACGTAGCCGGTCGTGCCGATGCCGACCTGCCCGGAGCCGTACGAGGCGTCGGTGGCCGTACCGACGGTCCGGCCGTCGATGGACGCGGTGATCGTCGCACCGTCGAAGCCGAGTGAGAGCCGGTGCCAACCGTCGCCCGCGGCCTGGGTGTCGGTGCCCTGGGCCAGGACCGTCACCTGGTGCGCGGTGTTGTTGCGCTCGATCGCCCAGGCGCCACTGTGCGACAGCGACAGGTCGTAGGAGTTGATCCCGGCGGGCGAGAAGCCGCTCTGTGTGCCGACCCGGCCGAGCAGCCGCACCGCGCCGTCCTGGGTGAGCCGGGTGTCGATGGAGACCGTGTAGTTGCTCCACCCGAGGTCGCCGAGGATGGCATACGGGTCGGCCGGGCTGTCCCAGTTGATCGGCGCGGTCGGTGCCATCTGCCGGACGCACGTCCCGGCCCGTCCGCCGGCGCAGCGCACCGCCTCGAAACTGCCCTGCTGTGCGGCGAGCAGCCGGGCCTCACCGCCGACCCCGGTGTGCTCGAAGCCGTCGCGGTACGGGAGTTGGAGCACACCGCGTGCCGGAGACTGGGCGGTTCCGGCGCCCTGCCCGGTGGTCGTGGTGATGGAGTACACCCGACCGGGCTGGAGGGTGAGCGGGTACGTACCGCTCACCGGTGTGACGTCCGGTTGCCGCACCATGTAGTCGCGCTGGTCGGTGGACGAGAAGTCGCTGGACCACACATGCAGCGCACCGCCGGCCAGTCCGCCGGTCACCTTCAGCGTCATCGTCTGGGCCGCGGACGCGTCCAGTGTCTCGGCGATCGTGCTCCACGCGGTGGAGTCGGGAGACCGCAACGTCACATACGAGCCGTTCGCACGGTCCCCGCCGAGGTAGCCGCCGGCGGTGTCGATGTAGTGCCAACCGGGCCGGGTGAACTGGGTGGTGTGCGCGGACGCCCAGGTGCTCTTGCCGACGCTGTACGCACCGGACCACGGCTGGGTCGCGGTGACCAGCCCCATGGTGTTGTACGGGAGGTTGGGATATACGGCGGCGACCACCGGCCAGTTGATGTACGCCGTCATCTTGGCGTCGAGGTACCCGCGGCCGACCGCCCTGGCCAGCGGGGCTCCACCGGTGTTGTAGTCCTCGGAGCCGTTCTCGCTCGCCCACAGCTGCTTGCCCGTGGCGAGGGCGTCGGAGGTGGTGGAGCACTGGGTCATCGCGGACATGTAGCTGCACGGGTAGTGCGTACCGATGATGTCCACCGCGTTGTCGAAGGCGGAGTCCCCGCGCATGGCGGTGGCCACGTCCCACCCGGAGTCGGCACCCACCACGTGGGTGTGGCGGTAGCCCTTGGCGGCAAGGGCGGAGTGCAGCTTCTCGTACCAACCGGTGTTGTAGCCGCGTTCGTTCCAGCCGCCGAGGTAGTCGATGGTGAGCCCGTGCTGTCTGGCACAGCCGAGCCAGGAGACGAGGTAGTCGACGGTGTCCTGGGACCAGAAGTTTCCGCCGCCGCCGGTGTTGCCGATCCACCCGGGCGCGCCCCAGGCCAGCCCGTACAGCTTGATGCCCGGATTGCGGGCCTTGGCCTGCTCCATCAGCCACCACTCGTACCCCGTACCGCAGTTGACGGCACCGCGTGAGTGTTCATGGCTGGCCTCGGCGCCGTCGGTGGAGTTGGTGTCGCCGCCGATCTCCACCTTGAGGATCTGCAGCGCCGCTCCGTAGCCGGGCTTGAAGAGGTAGTCGAGTATCTCGCCGCGCTGCTTGGGCGGATAGTCGGTCAGCAGACGGGTGTTACCGCCGCCGCCACTGATCGCGCCGACGCCGTCGAAGGTCCGGCCGGTGCCGTGACCGTCAACGGTGACCGCGGTGAGCGTTGGGGCCTTCGCGAGGGCCGCGGAGGGCTGACCGCCGACGAGAGGTCCGCCGACGAGAAGTCCGACGATGAGGAGGAACGCCGCGAAGGCGGCCGTTCCGGCGGGGGTTCTCCCGCGGTAGCGATGGGTCCACATGCTGCCGTTGACCTCCAACTCATGGTTGGTATTGGGCAGTTACGTTGGAAGTGCGCTGAAGAATGAGACTCAAGCAATCAGAATGCGACGTCAAGAGGTACCGCAGGGACGGTTGTGCGGGATGCGGAGCCACGCCAGAATGCCGTGAGGCACTCGATACATCGGAGGACTGGCAGGAGAACTAGGCATCAGGGAAGGACTGGCCTTATGCCCAAGCCATCCATGAGTCGGCGACGTCTGTTGTCCCTGGCCCCAGTAGCGGTAGCCGGCACGGCACTTCACACCACCCGACTCACCGCCGTGGACCCCACCACTGCCGCCATTGATCCGATCACCCCGGCTCCGTTGATCCCGATCTCCCCCGGAGACGGTCCGGACCGCATCGTCCACAAGGCCTCACGCGTCATCCCACGCCCGGCCCAACTGGCCTGGCAGCGCCGGGAGCTCACCGCGTTCACCCACTTCGGCATGAACACTTTCACCGACCGCGAATGGGGCTCGGGCGCCGAGGACGAGGCCTGGTTCGACCCGCCGCGCGTCGCCGTGGACCAGTGGATGCGCGCCTACCGGGCAGCCGGTGCCCGTCAGGTGATGCTCACCGCCAAACACCACGACGGCTTCGTCCTCTACCCCACCCGCTACACCAACCACTCGGTCATCGCCAGCCCCTGGTGGATCCGCGGCCACACTCCCGCCGAACGGGAGGCCGCGGCCCGAGCGCGCGGCGCCGCCGAGGCCCGGCGCGGCGCCGAACCGTCCGCGTACTGGCGGATACGCGACGCGGGATGCGGCAGCGGTTGCCGCGACCACGAGGGAGACATCCTCGGCAGCTATCTGGCCGCCGCCCGCAGAGCCGGTCTGAAGGTCGGCGTGTACCTCTCCCCCGCCGACGGCGCCGAGCAACCGCACGCCTGGCATGCCGACTACGTCGCCCGGATCCGCGCCAAGAAGGCCGCGGGCCGGCCACTGAGCATCGAGGAGGAGGCAACGCTGGAGGACGGCGCCCGCGCCCCGGCCGGACAGGGCCGCTACGGCAACGGAAGCCCGGTGGTGCAGCGCACCATCCCCACCCTGGTCGACGGCGACGACCGTACGGCGGCGGTACGGGCGGGCCGCCTGCCCTCCTTCACCGTGCACGCCGACGACTACAACGCCTACTACCTCAACCAGTTGTACGAACTGTTCACCCAGTACGGCCCCATCGACGAACTCTGGCTGGACGGCGCCAACCCCTGGACCAGCGCCGGGATCACCGAACCGTACGACTTCACCACCTGGTTCCAGCTCATCCACGCGCTCTCCCCCGACACCGTCACCTTCGCGGGCCCGCAAGGCGCCCGCTGGGTCGGCAACGAGAACGGCATCGCCCGGGAAACCGAGTGGAGCGTCACCCCCGCCACCGCCGACCCGTCCACCGCCCACGGCGAATCCCTCATCCCCGGCGGCCCACAAGCCCCCGACATCGGCTCCCGCGCGAAGATCACCGCACCCGGCGTGCGGTACCTCCAGTGGTTCCCGGCGGAGGCGGACGTCTCACTGCGCGACGGCTGGTTCTTCCACGCCGGGGAACGGCCGAAGCCCGCCCGCGAGTTGGTAGCGCTGTACGAGCAGTCGGTGGGCCGCAACGCCGTGCTGCTCCTCAACGTCCCACCCGGCCCGGACGGCCGCGTCGCCACCGAGGACCTGGCCGAGCTGACGGGCTTCGGCACCGCGATCCACACGACGTACGGGAACCCGTCCCTGCTCCGCTCCCCCTGGTCCCCCGCCCCCGGCGCCACCACCGGCACCCTGGAGATCCCCGTCCCCGCCGCCCACCGCACCTTCGACCGCATCCGCCTGGGCGAGGACATCCGCGAGGGCCAGCAGGTGGAGCAGTTCGCCATCGACATCTGGACCGACCACGGCTGGCACCAGACCGTCACCGGCACGACGATCGGCCACCGCCGAATCCTGCCCCTGGGCCGCGCCGTGACCACCCCGCGCCTGAGACTCAGAGTCCTCTCCGCGAGGTCCACCCCCACCCTGGCCATGGCATCGGTACACAGCAGCGGACCCGACGGCCTGCGTCCGCCAACTTGAGCCGCCCATAAGGGGTTTGCGGCCGCGCGTCGCGACGCGTAGATCTATGGGCACGGCACGCATCCGGTCGCCACATCGATCACCGCATGACGCGGTGGCGACGGCCATGGGTACGGGCCTTCCCCTGCGCGACGATGCGAAAGGCAATCGTGAACAAGGTGCTGATCACCGCTGACCACGTCATCACCGGACCCGCCGACCAGGTCATCGACGACGGCGCCGTGCTCGTGGAAGCAGGTGTGATCACCGCCGTCGGCAGCGCGACCGAACTGGACGCCGCGGTGGACGCGGGTGTGTCCCGGTTGCGCCGCCCCGGAACGACGATACTGCCCGGGTTGATCGACTGCCATGTCCATCCGGAAGATGCGGGAGGCCGGTGTCCGGTTCATCGCGCGCACCGACGCCGGTGTGCCGGGGGCTCAGTTCGGCGACTACGTGGGGATGCTCGAATTCTTCGCCTCCCTCGGTTTCAGCCATGCCGAAATCCTCGACCTGGCCACCACCAACTCCGTCCATGCCCTCGGCCTGACCGACACCGGCACTCTCGCCTCCGGCATGCGGGCCGACCTCATAGTCGTCCAGGGCAACCCGCTGACCGACCTGGCCGCGCTGCGCCGAGTCCAGCACGTCTACACACCGGCCCGCACTCTTTGAACAGCCGCGACTCCCCCAACCCGCGCGGCGCGCTACGGCAACCCGTTCCCCACCACGACACCGAACCCGGTAGGCTGACCCCCGGCTGACGTACCACCGGCCCAGGCCTCCATAGCTCAGGGGATAGAGCACCGCTCTCCTAAAGCGGGTGTCGCAGGTTCGAATCCTGCTGGGGGCACCAGCCTGCGACAGGCGAAAGCGCAGGTCAGCGCGGCTCGGCACATCGTTCTGGTGCTGCCAGGGCGCGTCCGGGAGACGACTGGAGGGCTCCATACATCCGCCCAGGATGTATGGAAAGTCCCAGGTCAGGGGCCCATGTGGAGATACGCGAGGGCCTGCTGACCGGTCGCAGGTTCATACCCTACGTAGGGCACGACGGCGGAGGGGAAACGTCCGCCCTCAGCTCGTCTCCGATGTTGTCGGGTTGCGCTGTTGGCGCCGCTGTTCAACGATCCACGCCAGGACCTCAAGATCACTTCGCCCTGGTGACGTCCCAGCTCCTTCCCCAGCTCACCATCGACGATCTCAATCTCCCAGGTCACCGTCAGCGGCACGTCCCGCCCTCGGCTCTCGTCCATGATCTTGCCCTTCCCAAGCCGACGAGCACGGGCCACCAACGGCAGGACCCAGTCGACAGGAGCACATCGCAATCGACGGCGGCAACCTCAGCCCGCAGTCTGACCGCAAGCACGACAGCCGGGTTGCATCTGGTCGGCATAGCTCCCGTGGGAGGTGGAGGTGGTCACAGACAAGGCAGCCGTGGCCGCCTGGCGGCGTCGGCCACCGCGCTGCTGGTAGCAGCGTTCCTCCCGCTGGGTGGCCTGGCCGGGGCCAACTGGTCGCTCAAAGCGGCCAGTTCCCCGCGTGTCCTCCCGGTCAGGACGGGATGGGCCAGGAAGGCGAGCGCCTGCTCGCGGGCCGTCGCCGCAGCCCCATTCACCGGCAGGGATGGGGCATCCCGTCAGGGTGTTGCTGTCCTTCGAGTGTCCTGGAAATCACCTGGAGGCTGAAGCCGTTGGCCCGCAGAAGCCTGCCGACCGTGGTCGCCCGGACCGGGTGCTTCTGCCGCGTCAGCTCCTGCGCGAGGTGCCGAAGCGACTTCGTCGTCCACCGCAGCGGCGACATCGGATCTCCCCCACTCGTCCGGCTCGACCAGCGCCAGCAGTGCGGGCACCAGCCCCAGATCCCTCCGCGCGGCGTTCTTGCGTCCCGGGCTCGACCGCCTCGCGTGGCCGCAGGGCAACGAGTCCTCACCGGCCGCCAACTCGTGGGCGCCCAGGCGGACCGTGGTCTCGCTGACCCCAGTGCCCTCGCGACGACCCGTATGGCGCCGTGTCCAGCAGACGGGCTTCGACCGCCAGCATCGACCGTCGCTGACGCCCGTTGAGGTGCGGCCACAACACGCGGAACCGGCTGTCGAGTTGGTCATGGCTCCCTGGTGATCGCCGTACCGTAGCAACGACAGCTCCAGCGGGAAGCAACACGTTGATTCCGCACAGGCGCCTGCTGGGCTTCTACCTGTTCGGCCGGCCCACACCTCCTTACCGGCTGTACCAGCTGGCCTGGGGCGTGCATGTGACGCTGGACGTGGTCCTCGCGCCCGTGCTGCCGGCCAAGAGGTGCTGGCACTGTGGTTCGCGTGATGTCGGCTGGTGCTGGCGCTCCGGTGACAACGAGTTTCCGGTTCGCGTCCGAACGGGTGTCGGTCTCTGAAAGACTGGGGCTCGTGTCAGACGCTCCACCGCCTCAGCCGTTCGCCTATCTGCAGGCGCCGAACGCCCCTCTCTACGGCCAGGTCCTGGCCGTGTTCGCGCAGGCGCGGGAGCGGTTCATCGTCCATCTGCGGCCGGAGGACGTGGCCGCCGAGCTGCGCCGGGGCGCCGGTGGCATGGCGGCGGCGTCGATCGAGGCGGTCGGCGGAGCACTGGAGAAGCTGGTCGAGTGGGGCAACCTTCGGGCGGACGCCGACACCGGCCGGGTGACCTCGGTCGAGGACTTCCACCGGGCGCGCTACCTGTACCAACTCACCCGCCACGGTCAGGCCGCGCTGCGCGCGGTAGGCGTGTACGAGCAGGCGCTGGGCCGACGCGGCCAGTTGCAGTCGGTCGCGCTTGCGGACATCGCCGAGCAGTTGGGCTCGCTGCTGGTCCTCGCGCGGGCGGCGGACCCCGACCCGGCGAAGACGCACCTGCTGCTGCTCCAGATCGCCGAGCGGTTCGGCAGTCTGGCGGACAACGCCCAGGCGTTCATGGCCTCGCTGCGCCGCACCATCGACTTCCAGGACGGCGACGAGGAGGCGTTCATCGCGTACAAGGACCGGCTGGTCGAGTACATCGAGCGCTTCATCGCCGACCTGGCGGGCCGCGGCGCGCAGATCGCGGACCTGCTCACCCGGTTGAACGCGGCTGGCGTGGAGCGGTTGCTCCTGACGGCCGGCCAGCGGGAGGCTGGTGACGCCGTACCCGACTCGGACGAGCCGGAGGCGGAGCAGGCGCGCGCGCAGGCGACGCGGGCGGCGCTCATCGTGTGGGAGAACCGCTGGCGGGGCTTGGCCGACTGGTTCCTCAGCCGGTCGACGCGGCAGCCCTCCCAGGCGAAGCTGCTGCGCGGTGCGGCGGTCAGCGCGATCACCAGCCTGGTCAACACGGTGGCGGCGCTGAACGAGCGGCATGGCGGCCGATCGGACCGGTCGGCCGACTTCCGGGCGCTGGCCCGATTCTTCGCGCAGGCCCCGGACGACGCCGCCGCGCACCGCCTGTGGCGGGCGGCCTTCGCCCTCACCCCGGCCCGCCACCTGACGGTCGACGCCGCCACCGAGGCGGCCTGGCAGGACGCGGACCCCGCTGCCACCACGCCGTGGGCCGAGGCCCCGCCGCTGGAGATCAGCCCGCGGCTGCGCGAGACCGGTTCGTACGAACGGCGCGGTATGCCCACCCGGGTCGCGGACCGCACGGCGGCGCGGCAGGTGCTGGCCGAGCAGGTAGAGCTGGAGGCCGCCCAGACTGCCGCCGCCCGGGCCCGGCTGGCCACCGACGGCCCGATGCTGCTCTCCGAACTTGCCGGCCCGGACGGGCTCGACCCGCACGCGTTCCGCTTGTTCCTCGCGGTGCTCGGCGACGCGCTGTCGACTCGGATGCCGGGCGAGAGCGAGTCCTCGGCGCTCACCGGGGACGGCACGATGGAGGTCCGGCTGAAGCTGGTGGACCCGGACACGGCGGTGGAGATCCCCACCGCGGACGGCGTGCTCCGCGGGCCGGAGCACATCATCGAGATCATCGACCTCGCACCCACCGGGACTGCGGCATGACCGACGCGGAAGTCCAGGCCGAACGGCGCCGGGCCGCCCGCGCGCTGCTCGCCTCACCGCTGATGACCAGTGGAAACGAAGAGTTCCGGCTGGTCCGCAAACACGCGGGCGAGCTGGCGGCCTGGTTCACCCAGGAGACCGGTTGGCGGCTGGTGGTCGACGCCGAGACCGCGCGGCTGTACAAGTCGCCCGCCCGGCTGGACGACGCGACCCGGCCCGCCCGGGCGCCGCGGACCAGGGTGCCGTTCACCCGTCGCCGCTATGTGCTGCTCTGCCTGGCGCTGGCCGTGCTGGAGCGGGCCGACGCCCAGATCACCCTGGGCCGGTTGGCCGACGGCGTGCTGACGGGTGCCGGTGACCCGGTGCTGGTGGCTGCGGGGATCGAGTTCCGGATGGACCGCCGCGAGGAGCGCTCCGATCTGGTGGCCGTGGTACGGCTGCTGCTGGACTGGGGCGTCCTGCACCGGGTGGCGGGCGACGAGGAGGCGTACCTGTCGGAGGCGTCCAACGACGTGCTCTACGACGTGCGGCGGCGCGTCCTTGCCGCACTGCTGGCCGCGACCCGTGGACCGTCCACCGTCGAAACCGCCGCCCCGGACCAGCGCCTGACCCTGCTCACCTGCGAAGTCGCGCCCGACACCGAGGAGTTGCGGCTGCGGGCGCTGCGCCACCGGCTCACCCGCAGGCTGCTGGACGACCCGGTGGTGTACTACGCCGAGCTGCCGGAGCACGAGCGCACCTACCTGGTCTCCCAGCGCTACGCGATCACCCGGCGGATCACCGAACTCACCGGTCTGGTAGCGGAGATGCGCGCCGAGGGAATCGCCATGGTCGACCCGGAGGACGAGCTGACCGACCTGCGGATGCCCGAGCAGGGCACCGACGGCCATGCCACCCTGCTGGTCGCCGCCCACCTCGCCACCGCCAAAGGCCCTCGCACCGAGCCGCACCTCGTCGAGCTGGTGCGGCAACTGGCCGTGCAGCACCGCTCGTACTGGCGCAAGGGCGCTGCCGAGCCTGCCGCGGCGGCGGAGTTGCTCGCCCAGGCTCTCGACCGGCTCGCCGCCCTCGACCTGGTGACCCGGGAGGGCGGAACCGTCACCGCCAAGCCGGCGCTGGTCCGTTACGCCCTGGCCGCCCCGACCATCCGAAAGGCCCGTTCCCGCGCATGACCGCTGCCCCGCCCGAGCCGACCCGCACCCGCTGGCAGCCGTTGCGCGCCGGGCTGGTCGACCTCTTCTACTACGACGCCGAGGAGTTCCGCTTCCACGACGGGCGGCTGCTGCTGCGCGGCAACAACGGCACCGGCAAGTCCAAGGTGCTCGCGCTCACCCTGCCCTTCCTCCTGGACGGCGAGCTCGCCGCGCACCGGGTCGAACCGGATGGCGACCGTGCCAAGCGGATGGAGTGGAACCTGCTGCTCGGCGGGAAGCACCCGCACGACGAGCGCACGGGCTACACCTGGCTGGAGTTCGGGCGGATCGGTGAGGACGGCAAGCCCCGGTACCGGACGATCGGCTGCGGTCTGAAGGCGGTCAAGGGCAGGGGCATCGCCAGGCACTGGTTCTTCACCACATCCCTGCGCGTCGGCCCTCAGCTGCCGCTGATGTCCGCCACTCGTGTCGCGTACACGCGGGAGCGGCTGCGCGAGGCGCTACAGGGCCACGGGCTGGTCCACGACACGGCCGCCGAGTACCGCAGGGCGGTGGACGAGCAGTTGTTCGGCCTCGGCCCGGGCCGTTACGAGGCGCTGGTCAACCTGCTGATCCAGCTGCGCCAGCCGCAACTGTCCAAGAAGCCCGACGAGAAGCTGCTGTCCAAGGCGCTCACCGAGGCCCTGCCGCCGCTCGATCCCGCCCTGGTCGGCGAGGTCGCCGAGGCGTTCCGCGGTCTGGACGAGGAGCGGCACGCCCTTCAGGCGCTTGCCGAGGCCTCCGGCGCTGCTGCCGACTTTCTGACCCACTACCGCCGTTACGCACGGATCGCGGCCAAGCGGCAGGCCGCCGTGCTGCGCGTCGCACACAGCCGGTACGAGCACCTGGGCCGCGATCTCGGCGAGGCGGAGGCCGAACACGCCGCCGCTGAGGAGCAGTTGGGGGAGGCGGAGGCACGTCTGGAGGAACTGGCGGACGCCCGCGAGACTTTGGCCGCCGCCCGGGACGCGCTCACCCGCAGCCCCGAGATGGACGCCGCCCGCGAGCTGGAACAGGCCGGGAAGACCGCCGAGGCCCTGCGCGCCGCCGCCGACGATCGCACCGGCGCTTGCCGCACCGCGCGCCGCCAGGCCGACGACTGGCAGCGCCGCGCCTCCGCCGCCCACGCCCAGCACGAGGCCGACCAGGCCGCCCTCGTCTCGGCCGACAACGCGGCACACCACGCCGCCGAAGCGGCCGGAATCGACCACGCACCGGTGGCCGAGACGCTGTTGCGCGACCACGCGCCGTTCCAGGACACCCGCCGGGCCGGTGAGCGGGCGGTCGCACACCGCCGCCAGGCCGTCACCGGCCTGGCCGCGCTGCTCGCCGAGGCCGAGCGGGCACACGGGCGGTCCCGCACGGCGCAGACCGAGGCCGCGCGCCGCTCGACCGACCTCGAGGTCGCCCGCGAGCGGTCCGCCGAGGCCGCGCAGGCTGTCGCCGAGCAGGGCGCGGCCCTGACCGCGGCCTGGCGCACCTGGGCCGCCGACACGGTCGAGTTGCGCCTGCCCGACCCCGACCAGGCCCTGGCGGCCCTGGAAGCCTGGACGGATACCCTGGCCGGGCCCAACCCGGCGGCCGAGGCCGCCGCCGCGGCGTACCACACGGCCGTGGGCGCGCTCACCCGCCGCGAGGCCGAACTCGACGCCGAGCACACCGCGGTACGGCGCGAACTCGCCGCCGTGGACGAGGAGATCGCCCGCCTGGAATCCGGCGGCCACGACGCCCCTCCCCTGGCGCACACCCGCGATCCGCGCGCCCGCGCCGACCGTCCGGGAGCGCCGCTGTGGCGGGCCGTCGACTTCGCCGACGCCGTACCGGCCGAGCACCGTGCCGGGATCGAGGCCGCGCTGGAGGCCGCAGGGCTGCTGGATGCCTGGCTCACCCCGGACGGCACCCTGCTCGACGCCGCCGACGCCGCCCTGCTGCCCGGCGCCACCGCCCCCGGCACCAGCCTCGCCGCCGTGCTGCGTCCAGCCGTCGACCGGGCCGACCCGCTGGCCGCCGCCCTCGACGACGACGCGGTTCAGGCTGTCCTCGCCGCGATCGCCCTCGGCGGGGACACCGACCACCACACCTGGGTGGCCACCTGCGGCCGGTACCGGATCGGCGCCCTGACCGGCCGCTGGACCAAGCCCGCAGCCCACCACATCGGCGAAGGCGCCCGGGAGGCCGCCCGCCGCGCCCGGCTCACCGAGCTGGCCGCTCGGCGCGGCGAACTCACTGTCGGACTCGGCGAGTTGGACGAGCAGCGCGGCGCCGTCCGAGCCCGGGCCACTGCGCTGGCCGCCGAGCAGCAGGCCCAGCCCTCCGACCACGCGCTGCGCGAGGCACACACCCGCGCCGGTCACGAGGCCGAGACCGTACGCCGCCTGACGGACCGCCTGGCCGAGGCCGAGCGCGAGGCCGCCGCCCGCCAGGAGGACGCGGAACGCGCCGACCTGGAAGTCCACGAGTACGCCCTGGACACCAGTCTGCCCACCAACCGCGAGGAGCTCGAACAGGTCCGCGACGCGGTGTCCGGCTACGCAGCCGCCCTCGCCGCGCTGCTTCCGGTCGCCGCTGCGCGGGCTCGTTCCGCCGCGCTTGCGGCTGAGACCGCCGCCGAGGCCGAGGCCGCCGCCGCTGCTCTCGCCGAGGCCGAGGAGGCCGAGACCGCCGCCCGCCGTACGGCCAAGGCGGCGGCCGAGCGTCACCGCATGCTGGCCGAGACGGTCGGAGCGAGCGTCGAGGAGCTGTACCGGCGGCTGGCCGAGGCCGACGCGGCGATCGCCGCCCGGGACGCCGAGGAGAAGACCACTCGCCGTACCCGGGACGAGGCCATGACCGCCCGCGCCCGCGCCGAGGGCCGCTGCAGCGAGATCCGAACCCGGATCGAGGAGGCCGCCGCCGAACGCGACCGGGCCGTGACCGCCCTCCGCGCTTTCGCCACCACCGGCCTGCTCACCACAGCCCTCCCCGAACTCGCCGTCCCGCCCCCGGACGAACCCTGGGCCCCCACCCCGGCAGTGGCCCTGGCCCGCACGATCAACCAGGAACTCGACAGCACCGACGACTCCGAGCGTCGCTGGGAACTGATCCAGCAGCGGATCTCCGCCGAGCACAAGATGCTCACCGACGCCCTCGGCCGCCACGGCCACTCGGTCGGCATGACCCTGCACGACGGCATCATGATCGTCGACGTGGTCTTCCACGGCCGCACTCACGACGTGCCCGCCCTCGCCGCCTCTCTGCGCGAGGAGGTCGAGCGGCGCACCCGGCTGCTGTCCGCCAAGGAGCGCGAACTGCTGGAGAACCATCTGGTCGGTGAGGTCGCGGGAACCCTCCAGGAACTGATCGCCACTGCCGAGGAACAGGTGCAGGCGATGAACGAGGACTTGGCCGCCCGGCCCACCTCCACCGGCATGACCCTGCGCCTGCGGTGGCAGCCCGCCAAGGACGCGCCGCCCGGCCTGGAGGCCGTCCGCACCCGTCTGCTGCGCCAGTCCTCCGACGCCTGGACCCCGGCCGACCGGGCGGCCGTCGGCGAGTTCCTCCAGACCCGGATCACACAGGAGCGCGAGAACAACCCCGGCGACCCCTGGGCCGACCAGCTCACCCGCGCCCTGGACTACCGCACCTGGCACGCCTTCACCATCCAGCGCCGCCAGGACGGCCAGTGGCGCCCCGCCACCGGTCCGGCCTCCGGCGGCGAACGCGTGCTCGCCGCCTCCGTCCCGTTGTTCGCCGCGGCCTCCTCGCACTACTCCTCCGGCAGCCCACACGCCCCGCGCCTGATCGCCCTGGACGAGGCGTTCGCCGGCGTCGACGATGACTCGCGGGCCAAGTGCCTCGGCCTGCTGGCCTCATTCGATCTGGACGTGGTGATGACCAGCGAACGCGAGTGGGCCTGCTACCCGACCGTGCCCGGCATCGCCATCGCCCAGCTGAGCCGCCGGGAGGGCATCGACGCCGTCCTGGTCACCCCCTGGCGCTGGGACGGTATCGCACGCACCCGCGATTCCCGGGCCGTTCCGTACGTCCCCGCCCAGGCAGCGGCCGGGCAGACGCAACCGTCCCTCCTCGACAGTGAGTAGCCGATGACGGATCTGCCGCGGCTGCGTCGCCTGCTCGGCGGCCCCGAGACGGCCTGGCTGGTGGAACGCACCCGCGACCGGCTCGCCGCAGGGCACCCCCTGGACACCCCCGCCACCCTCAAGGCCGCCACCCCCGAACAGCGCCGCGCGGTCGAGCTGCTGCTCGGCCGCTGGCTGCGCTCAGGCAGCTCCCTGACCGTGCCGTTGGCTGAGGTCGACCGCGTGCTGCGCGAATCGCTGGCTTGCCCGGACGGCCTCGCAGCGGCGGTGGTCGCCCTGACCGGGCCGGTGATCGACCGGCGGGCCCAGGACGCCGCCCTCGCAGCCGTCTGGCAACGTGCGCTGGCCGAACTCGACCACCCCGCCGTCGCCGATCGGGCCGAGCTCGCGCCCTGGCGAGCCAAGGTGGAGGCATCCGGCCTGCTCAAACGCCTCTCCGGAGGCGATCCCGCAGCCGCATGGCAGCTCGCCGCCGACGCGGTGCGGGTGCTCTCCGCGCTCCCCGCCGACGGCCTCACCCTCCCCGTCCTCGCCGCCCGCACCCTCGGCGACGCCCACGCACTGGACGAAGGCCACCCACTGGCCACACTCGTCCTCTCCGCCGTCCGCGCGCTCGCCGCGCTGCCCGCCGAGACGGCCGCTGGCGCCGACGGCCGCCGGGCCGCCTGGGCCACGGTCGGAGTGGCACGGGACGATCTCTCCTCCCGCGTCCTCGTCCTCGGCCTGCCCGGTTCCACTCGCGGCGCCACCGCCCGCATCCTCGCCGCCGCCCGCGAAGGCGGCGAACCCTGCGTCCTGACGCTGCGCCAGGTCGTCAAAGGGCCTCCCGAACTCGGGTTGAACGGCCACACCGTCCACGTCTGCGAAAACCCCGCTGTCCTCGCCGCCGCAGCCGACGAACTAGGCCCCGACTGCCCGCCGCTGGTCTGCGTCGAAGGCAACCTGTCCGCAGCCGCCCGCACCCTGCTCACCCACATCGCCGGCCAAGGCCACCCGATCGCCTACCACGGCGACTTCGACTGGGGCGGCATCCGCATCGCCACCGGCATCCTGCGCCTGCCGACCGCCGCACCCTGGCGCTACGACACCTCCTCCTACTCCGCCGCGGTCGAACGCGGCCTCGGCACCCCGCTCACCACCGGCACCCCGGCCCCCACCCCCTGGGACCCCGCCCTCGCACCCGCCCTCACCCGGCACGCCGTCCGCGTCGAGGAGGAGCACATCCTCGACCAGCTGCTCGCCGACCTCGCCGAACTTCCGCATGGATCAAGCAAGTTCGTGATGTCGCCCGGATCGCAGGCAACCACGGGCCGGGGTACGTCAGAGGAAGTACGGCAGGAGCCTTCATGCAGCGGACGCACCGGGTGGGCCGATCCGATGGACTGACGTGCGCCGGACGCGGGTCTTCCCACCAGCACCGTCTCAATGAACACCCGAAGGCTGTCAACCGTGTCGCCCTCTGCCTCGCCCCGCCAACCGTCTGCACCGAGCGGGTTGGCTTGCTCGTGCCGCGGGTGATCGCGGCCCGTCATGAGCGGCATGGAAGCGGAGCTCACCGAAGATGAACCCTGGAGACCTTCCGCCTACCTCCTCCATCGTAGGTAGCGCACCCGGACCGGCTCTCTTGCGTGGCTCCCGCCGAGGACTCGCACTTGCGGCCAAGCCCTACGGCAGCCCATACGCAGCTTCGATCGTGACCGCCCCGCAGCAAACCCCCAGCTCACGCCCATTCCCATCTGGCTGGCGCCCCGCTGGGGGCACCACCCATTAGGCCGCTGACCTGGGGTTTCTCCCCCAGGGAGGCGTTTCCTACTACTTCCTCACCCGCGGCCGGCCGCGCACCGCGATCGGCGGCGGCTCCCTGAACGCAACCACCCGCGACATCGCCCGGCTCGGTCTCCTCATGGCCCGCGGCGGCGAGCTCGGCGGCCACCGGATACTCCCTGAACAGTGGGTGGCACGCAGCCGCGGCCGTGGGTGTTGCCCGGCGCTGAAAATGCTGACGAAGCAGGCGTTCACGGTGCCGATGAAGGTTCCGGCGAATCGGACAGGATTGTCGGCAAGGTGTCGCGTTCGTCGGCAAGGTGTCGCGCGGATGCGTAGGACAGCCCCCGTGGTGGCGGCGGATGGTCGTCGGGCCCGGGCAACGGCGGTGTTCGGGCAGGCGGCAGCCAGGAATGGCGCCGACGGTTCAGCCGGTCGGGGAGGGCGCGAGCAGGCGGCCATGGGTGAGCAGCGCGATCCGCGCCCAGATTTCGCGCGGACCGTGACCGAAGCGGCGGTGAGCGGCCACGGCGGCGGCCACCAGCGCCTCGACGGCGTGCGCGAGCGGTTCCCCGCGGTCCACCGTGGGCAACGCGTCGGGATCGAGGGCGACGACGGCCTGGACACCGATGAACCGCAGCTGCTCGGCAGTGCTGCGGGCCCGGCGCAGCCAGCCGCGCACGGTGTCCTGCGCGGCACCGAGTCCGGCGGCGATCTGCCGGTGTCCGTACCCGTGGACCGCGCCGGCCAGGGCTTGGCCCAGGAAGCGCACCGTGTACGCGCGGCGCGGCAGCAGACCGGCGTCCAGGACGACGTGCGTGCGACGGCAGGCGGTACAGCGGGCCCGGTCCGGCCGCACCGCGACCAGACCGCCGAGGTCACGGACGGTCCGGGGGCGGGCCTGGCCCCAGGGTTGGAGCGCGGCGCGGCAGTCCGGGCAGCGCAGTATCCGGCGGGCCAGCGCCTTCCGGGCCGCCGCCGCGTCCGCAACCTCGATCATCGTCCATCCCGTCAGGCTCCGGCCTGGCGGCCGAGCGAGGAAAGGGGCAGCTCGTGTTGCACTCTGGCCCTCCATACCCGAGGGGCGCAAGAGCACCAGCCGGCCCCAGGGTCACCGGCACCGCGCCGACGAGTCCCCCGACGCCCTCCCGGCTGTACCACGGGCTCCCGGCCGTCGGCCCTCTTCATCGGCAAGGTGCCGCCGCCCACGAACCGATCCACCGACCGAACCCATCGGCACGCTCAACGCCCCATTCGCGCCCGCGATATCGGCATCTTGAGTGCCGTCCAACACCGTGGGCTCCCGCACCTGGAAATCGGCGCGCTGCCTCCCAGCGGCTGGCCGCACTACGGATACGGCAACCAGTGGTGGACGCTGGGCGGTGCGCGACGGCCGTTCACCGGAGTGGGGATCTTCGGCCAGTACCTGTACGTGGATCCGGAGGCGGATGTGGTGATCGTCAAGACCAGCGCCTGGCCGGACGCCGACGACGAGCGTGACCTGGAGACCGTCACCGCCTTCCAGGCGATCGCCGACCGGATCGGCAGCGACGGGGGCCGAGGACAGGCCCACTAGGATGGCGGCCATGACGGGCACCGGGAACAAGACGGCGACGGGGACAGCGCGGAGGGGCCGCCGCTCCTCCCCCTTCCTCAACGCCGGTCTGATCCTCGACACCGCCATGGCCGTCATCGAGCGCGACGGCCCTGAGGCGCTGACCTTCCGGCGCCTCGGGGCTGACCTGGGAGCCGACCACACCGCGGTGCTGCGGCACTTCGGCAGCAAGGACGAGCTGCTGCTCGCCCTGGCGGCCCGCCTGGTGGAGGAAGCGCTGGAGGGGTTCACGGCTGGGGCCGACTGGCGCGAGACCCTGGCCTCGCTCGCGCGCCGGACCCGCGCCGCCTGCCGGGCGCATCCGGGCGTGGCCGTCCTGGTTGCGGCGCGCACCTCCCGACGCGCCGCGGAATTCCAGGGCGCCGACATCGTGATCGGCGCCCTGTTCGAAGCGGGACTACAGGGACGGGAGGCGGCTTCGTACTACCGTGCCCTGGTGGACACAGCACTGGCCCTGTCGGCTTACGAGGCCTCGGTCAGCGTCCTGGACGAACGGGCCCGCGAGGGCGACGACCAGGCCTGGCAGCGCGAGTACCTCGCCGCATCACCGCAGAGGTACCCGCATCTGGCCTCGGTGGCACACCACCTCGCCGATATCGACGCGGAGGACCAGTTCGAGACCGCCATCGGCCTATTCATCGACGCCATCGAGATCCGGGCCCAGCGCGCCCGCGACCGCAGGCACGCCTGAGCCCTCGGCCCGGCCCGGGCCCCACAGCCGTTCCAGGGCCGCTGTCCCGCCACTGCCCCGCGCCATACCAAGCAGCGGCACCGCCGCGACACAACTGGCCAATAGCAGCACGACACCGAGCCCCCGCGGGCCCACTGCATCCAGCAGCACACCGACCGCGGGAGGTCCCAGACCGGTGCCCACCGTAGTCGCCCCGCTCAGAGCCGCCGCCCAACGCCCACCCGCGTCGATATCGGCCGCCGCGGCCAGCACCAGCACCAGCACCGCCAGATAGCAGCACTGCCACACCACCATCGCCACCGCATACGGCACCGCCGACCCCGCCGACACGACCACGCACGTGGCGACCGCCCTCAACGCCAGGCATCCGGCCAGGACGGGCACCCGCCCGAAACGGCGCGCGCCCAGCGAACCGGCCACCACTCCCCCCAACGCGCAGATCCCCGCGACCGCAAGAACAGCGGAGACCGCCGAGGACGACAGATGAACATGCTCCTCGCCGAACACCGCCGCATACGACCACGTGCCCTGATCGGCGGCTATCAGCAGAGCCACCGCCCCCAGCAGCACCACCCCCGGAGCACCCACCGACGGCACCGCGTCCATGGCGGACTGCCCGGGCCGTTCCGGAAGCCGGCCTACCAGGACGAACGCCGGCACGCAGCACACCGCCACGACCGCGAACCCGGCGCCCGTCCCCCAACTGCCGTCCGCAGCGGGAACCGCCACCAGCAGCACGGCAATGGCCGCAGTGCTCCCGAGAACGGCGACCCTTGAGGCCCGGTCAGCGTCGCCGGTCGCCGCCAGCCCCGCGGCGGAAGCCGCGAACACCGCCCCCACCCCGGCACCCGCCAGTACGTTCGCCACCGTCAGCACCGCGGGATCCGGTGCCAGCGCAGCACAGGCGAAGCCCGCCGCCGCCACCACGAGACCAACCCGGGCCATCCGCGCCCGGCCCGGACGCGTGGCCCGGCGCGCCAGCACCAGCGTCAGCGCCGCCGTGGTCAGCAGTTGCGCGGCGGCTACCCCTCCCGAGCCCGCGCCGGACAGGCCGAACCGGGCCGCGTAGCCGGTGAGAAGTACCGGCATCAGATTGCCGCCGATGTTCCCGAGCGTCATTCCCGCGATCAGCGCGGCCGACATCCCGGCCGTCAGAGCAGCCCGGCTGCCCCGCGTCACTGTCCGCCCCGCAGGCAACAGACCATGCAGCTCTTCACCGGCTGGCGGGGATCCCGGGCCACGTAGCGCATTGGCCACCTCACAGAAGAACGGATGGCGGCACCGCAATTACTGTGCACCACAGGTGTCAACCTTGGTGACACGATAGCCGGGCACATCGGGCTGTCAAGGGCGGCACCTGCCAGGAAGTCGCCTCCGAGCGGCGACTAACACGAAGGCAACACCAGTTCGGCGGCGCCTACGGGCGCTGGTTTCCACCTTGGACGACGAGCGGTTCATCGCTCCCTGGCGGGCGGTGTGCGCCGCGCGGCTGGGGCGACCGTCGGTGCCGGCCGAGACGCTGCTGCGGCTGTCTCTGAAACACCGGTACCAACTCGGGTACGAGACGTTGTGCCGTGAGGTCGCGGATTCGTTGAACTGGCGGCAGTTCACCCGAATCCCGTCGACCTCCCCGGTGCCGCACCCCACCACATTGATCAAGCTGATGCACGGCAGCGGCACGCAGACCGTGGAACGACTCAACGCCGCTCTGCAACCCAGTTGACCGGGGTGGGGGAAGTGCTGGACCGGCGACCGCACCACGGGCGCCCTCGGTGTCTGGGTCCACGTATCCGCGCCGCTCGGCCACCAAGGCCACGCCATCCGCTGGACGTTGGAGATCCGGGCCGCCCGCGCCGTGCGCGTCAATCCGCAGCCGCCCGGCGGGACGCGGTCTCCAGAGCGCTCCTTGTCGAATGCGCCGCCGATTAATTCACCACTGTTGACACCTATGGTGATCTGGCTCAAGATGTAGCCGTCCCGGTCCACCGCCGCATGGAGGGGGCGTGCCATGGGCGTCGGCACAGCACCGTCCAAGGAATGGCCGGGATAACCCGCATGACCTTCCCGAATGCCACGGCCAGCACGGGCCGCCTGGTGTCCGGGGCCCGGACCGGCCTGTCGCTGCTCCGCGCCCTGGGCGTGATGCTCTCCCCACTGGCCACCGGGGTCGCTCGCGAAACCCTCCCCCGCACAGCCCGCCGTCCCGACACCACCGACCAAAGAGCTCACATGCGAATCAACAGCTCCGCCGCGGCATGGTCGCCCAATTCCGCTTTTAGATCGCCCCCGAACGGAAGTCATGTCCGAATGGGCCTTCACAGGAGATCGGTAGGCCTGACCGAATCCCGGAGACCAGAGCTGTGTTGGCGCACCAGGAGGTCATCATCACCACATGGGTTCGACGGGGAACAAGCTTTTTGCATCACGACGATATGGTCCGGTGACTGACGCTTACATTCGGTCAAATACCGCTGCTGGACCATGCCCATGACCGCGATAAAGGAAGTTGACGTTGATTCATCAGACCAGCAGCGACCGGCTCGGAAGGTCGAAGTCGGACCTCGCCATGGAGCAGTCGTACAGTAGATCGGTCTCCGGGCTTGAATGGCTGTTCTTGGGCATAGCGCCCGACCGCAGCGTTATCAACCTTCTCATCGAAGGGGACGGCGGGTTGCGGCCCGATGAATTGACCCGCGCCGTAGCCGTTGCCTCGGCAGCCAACCCGGGTTCTCGGCTGGTGCTTGAGGACAAGCGCTGGGTGGACAGCGGGAAGGCACCCGGAGTACGTGTCCTTGATGAGGAACCGTTCAATTGGGAGCGTCTCGACTCACCAGCGCTGCGTACCGAGTTGACCGAATCCGGTCCGACCTGCGAAGTACTGCTGTTTCCAGGTGCTTCGACGATCGTGGTGTTCCGCGCGGCGCACGCCGTGATGGACGGGCGCGGCCTACTGATGTGGGCCACCGACGTATTCAGGGTGCTGCGCGGCCACGACCCGGTGGGAGCGACCTCCCGCATCAACAGCGAGGATCTGATAAGGAAGATATGCGCACCCGATGCCCCGCCACCGGTATCCGGAATACCCACGATGGAATTCGCCTCCCCGCTCGGCCCGCGCCCGGCCAACTCACCGGGCCCGCTGTGGCGGCGTAGAACAGTCGACGGAACCCACCTCGGCGCCACGGCAAAGGTGATCGCGGCACTCGCCGCGTCATACGGCCCCGGCCGATTCATCGTGCCGGTGGATCTGCGCCGCCACACCCCTGGCATTCGGACGACCGCGATGCTGGCCCACGCCCTCTATCTGGAAGTTCGTGCTGGCGACGGCTGGGAGGAGGTGCAGCGCGAGATGCTGACCGGCATGGCCGAACGCCGGGAGCTGGCCACCGGCGCGGACCCCGTTGTCATGGAGGTGCCTCTGCCAATGCTCCGCGTGGGCGCCGAAGACCGGGACAAGAACGCGGCACAGAACAACAGTTACCCCGGCAGGGCCTTCGTCTCCCATCTGGGCACCGTCGACCTCGACGAGCTGTCCGCCATCGACTTCCGCGCGACCTCCGTCTACGCCCTGGGCAACAACAACCCCGGCAGCCCGCCGGAAATCGACCTGGTCGAAACCCTGGGGCGCACGGAGATCACGCTCACCTGGCATGACGGCCCCGGCGTCGCAGCCCGGGCCAACGCGCTGCTCGACACCATCGAGGAAGCGCTCTCCCCTCGCGAGTACCGCCAGTGGGCGGGTAACCGCACGCAACGGGTACTGCCCAGTGAGCACTCGGTGGTCCGGCTCTTTCGCGAGCAGGTCGAGCGGACCCCGGACCAGATCGCCCTCAGTGGACCGGAAGGCGCGATCAGCTATGCGGAGTTGAGCCGCCGGGCCGACGCGGTCGCCGCGGAGCTGCGCCGCCGCGGCGCGGGCCCGGGAACGGTGGTCGGCCTGCTGGCCGGACGCACCGTGGCCGCCATCGCCGGACTGTGGGGCGTGCTGCGCGTCGGCGCCTGCTACCTCCCACTCGACGTACGCCACCCCGACCTGCGCCTGACCGAGCTGCTCACCGATGCCGGGAGCGCGTACTGCCTGGTCGAGCACCTCTACGCCGAGCGCGACTGCATCCCCGACAGCTGCCAGCCACTGCCCCTGGACGACCTGACAGCCGCTGGCGGGCCGTCGGCCGAGGACGCGGATGCCGATGTCAGCCCAAGCGACCTCGCTTACATCATCTATACCTCCGGGTCGACAGGGCGGCCGAAAGGTGTGCAGATCGAGCACCGCAATCTGGTCAACTACGTCCACTGGGCCACCCGCGAGTTCGGCGTCGACGACCAGACCCGGCTGCCCCTGCTGACCTCACCGTCCTTCGACGTCTCGGGCACCTCCGTCTTCCTGCCCCTGCTGGCCGGCGGCCAAATCATCTTGATGCGCGACGACCCCCACCACCTCTCGCTGCGCCACCTGCTGACGGACTCCGGCGCCAACGCCCTCAACCTCACCCCCTCCCACCTCGACCTCATCGGCCGACTCGACCTGGCACCGACCGGCTACCGCAGCATCATCGTCGTGGGCGAACAACTCCGCGTCGAAGTCGCCACCCGCGCCCAGGAAATGTTCGGACCCCACTGCCGGATCATCAACGAGTACGGACCCACCGAAGCGACCATCGGCTGCACCGCCCACACCTACAAACCCCCAACCGACAGCACCGCATCGGTCGTGCCCATCGGCCTCCCGGCAGACAACACCACGGTGTTCCTCCTCGATGCCGAACGCCGCTTCGTCGCCCCCGGCGAGGTGGGCGAGATGTACCTGGGCGGCGCGCAACTGGCCCGCGGCTACCTCGGCCGCCCGGACCTGAACCGCGAACGCTTCCCCACCCTGGCCGACGGCACTCGCGTCTACCGCACCGGCGACCTGGCCCGCCTCCTGCCCACCGGGGAACTGGAGTTCATCGGACGCATCGACGACCAGGTCAAGGTACGCGGCCACCGCGTCGAACCAGCCGAGGTGGCACAGATCCTGGAAGACCACCCGGCCGTCGACCGCGCCGTCGTCGTAGCCCGCAGCAGAACAGGCCCGACCAGCAAGGCCCTCTACGCCTACGTCCTGGCCAACACAGCCGTGGGCGAAAGGCAGTTGGCCGACCATCTGGCCGCGCGACTGCCCGCCTACATGGTGCCCGCCGCAACCGTCGTGGTCCCCGAACTGCCCTACACCGTCAGCGGCAAGGTGGACATACGAGCCCTGCCCGACCCCTTCGAGGCCAACCCGACACCGCTGTCGGCGGCCACGCCGAGACGGAAGACCCCCTGCAAGGAGCGGTGGCACAGATCTGGGCCCGCACCCTCGGCGTGGACCGCGCCCGACTGGACGGACAAACAAACTTCCACCGGCTCGGTGGCGACTCGGTCTCGCTGCTGGCAATGCTCGCCGCAGTCAGCAGTGAACTACTGGCGACCGGAGGAGAGGACGCCCTCATGGCGGAACTGCCCGTGATCCTCCGCGAACCCACGCTGGAGAGCGTGGCCGGAATGGTCCGCCAGGCACGCGATGAGGCAGGCACCTGACGTCAATCTGCGGCGTCAAGTAGCCGAGGGGAGTCTCACCCCTCGGCTCTCGCAGAACGGTGCGTAGCAGTCGCCCGTTACACGGCTCTCGTCCTCCTGATCGTCAGACCACCGCAACACACGCCGTCACGGTGGAGCGCCGCGCACGTTCGCCAAATGGCAACCGTGGGCGACGACATGGTCTTCGAGACGCTGATGGAGGCGTTCTGGCTGGCTGTCGACGCGCGCGCCCACATCACCACCACGCCTACGGACCCGAAGGGCAGGCACGATGCCTGATCGCCATCACGCCCAGGACACCCCAGGCGGCGAGCTGGGAGCCCCCGGGGGCATATCCGCCGCCCTGTCCCGACCAGCGGTCGACGTGCCCGAGCCGACCCCGAACGCCCACGCCCGATCAGCTGCTTCATCCGATACCCGGGCAGCGTTGTCTGCCGCTGCGCCCCGGCCGGAACCGGGCCCTCCGGGTCTTGGGAAACTGTGGGCGCAGCGCGGTGTACGGCGCACCGTCATCGCCCTGCCGGTGGCGTTCGGCGTACTGGTCGCCGCCTCCTACACCGCCACCGCGCTACTGAACATCCCTTCCCCGCCCATACTGGTGCGACTGCTGTCCACCGAACCCTCGCGACAGGGCGACCTGTTCGCCACCCGCACGGTGCCCGCCTCGACCACGCCGACACCCCTGCCGGTGCGCAACACGCGGCTGCCCGGCAGCGTGCCGTGGAAGGGCCAACGGATACCGGTCGCGCAGTTCCTGACCACCACGCGCACCAATGCGTTCCTGGTACTGCGCGACGGCCGACTGGCACACGAGTGGTACCGCGACGGGATCGGACCGACAACCCGCCTGTCCTCCTGGTCGGCCGCCAAATCGGTGGTGTCCTTGCTGGTCGGACAGGCCATCGGGGCAGGCAAGCTCCACGAGGAGGACCGCTTGGTCGACCTCCTGCCGCAGCTGAAGACCGGCGGGGACTACGACGCCATCACGGTGCGGAACCTGCTGGACATGACCTCGGGGGTGGACGTTCCGGAGAACTACGACGAGTACTACCCGCTGACCGGTACCGCCCGTATGTACCTCACCCGTGATCTGCCCGGCTTCGCCCGCGACCACCGCGGCATGCTGTACCCGCCGGGCAGCAAAGGCACCTACCGCAGCATCGACACCGAACTCCTCGGCCAGGTCCTGGCCAAGGTCGAAGGACAGCCGCTGGCCGACCTCCTGGCACGCGGCATCTGGGCGCCGATGGGCGCGCAGGACAGCGCGACCTGGAACCTGGACCACGAAGGCGGCGACGAAAAGGCGTTCTGCTGCATCAACGCCACAGCCCGCGACTACGCCAAGGTCGGACAACTCGTCCTGGACGACGGGCAGTTCCACGGCAAGCGAATCATCCCCCATGCGTGGATCAAACGCATCGCCACCCCCGCACCCCACCAGGTGGACGGCTGGGGCTACTCCGCCCAGTGGTGGCACCCCCCGGGCGGCGACGGCAAGGACTTCTCCGCCATCGGCGTCTACGGCCAGTACATCTACGTCAACCCCGCGACGAAAACCGTCATCGTCAAACTCAGCGACTACGGCGATCAGCAAGACGAAGAGGAAACAATCGACGCCCTACGCGCCATCGCCAAGGCCGGCTGACCGGCACCAATCGCCGCTCCTCGGGACCCCCGTGGTCTCACCACCGGGTTGTGCCCAGCGCCCGGGCCGCAGCACGGATGTCCGGGCCGAGCGTGTTGTAGCCGACCGCGATGAAAGGGCCCACGCCGCAGCCGCGCAGCCCTCGCTGAAGCGGCGAGACAACCGATGCCCTATCGGCCAGCCCGTGCACCAACAGCACCGGAATCCCGGCATCGGCCGACGGCGCTTGCAGGACACGGCCCAACCGTCCGGTCAGCTGCCCGACGCCACCCGCGGCCAGCTCCAGTGGGAGCCGGACCAAGCGCATGGCCGCCCTGCCCGCCTCGGCACCGGCGCCATGCACCGGCGGCAGCCCCGGCACCGACAGATGCGGCCCGAAAGGAGTGCCCGTAGCCGTTCACCGTCCCTGCGCAAGCCCCCCTCTTTCCCCACGGAGAACGTCGCGCGCTCCGGTTCGATTCCCCGGCCACCGCAGCGGTTGCCTGTGGTCAACGCTGGAGATGACCAGGCAGTCCACGCCGGCGCAGCCGCCGACCACCCCGAACCTCTGCCCATCGCTGGCATCGACGCCGAGGCGAAAGTGAGCGCCGCCGCCCTCGTCGGACCAGCTCGGCTTCGATGCCGTCGAGCCGGCACCCTCGCGACAGCTGGCGCTCGAGCCGGAAACCCCCGCTTTCGTGATGTCTTACGTGGACGGCCCCGGCGCCCTGATCGCCTTCTGCCCAACCTCGGCAAGCCCGGCGCCCCGCGCCTATCCCCGGCCCGAAGACGGAGCGCAGGGGGAGGTCCCGGGCGCCCGCGGGGGAGATCTCGTCGGTGGAGACGTCGTCGCCCACCTTGAGGAGCACCGGGGCCTCGATACGGTCCGGCGGCGGTGCGAGGCCCGGCAGCGAGGCGATGTTCGGCCCCTTGATCAGCTTTTCCCCGGCGGTCTGCTCGGCGGGCAGCTGCGAGGTCTCCGACGCCAGCAGCACCGCTCCGCACCCGCTCCGCACCCGTGCCCTGGACGAGGGCGGCCGTGGTCTTCCGTCTCCGTGGCCTCTGCGGTCTCCGCCGCCTCGGCTACAGACTGCTCGCCTTCCGTCGGGGCAGCCTCGGGTTCCTGGGGTGCCCGTTCGGTGTTGTTCACGTGTTCACCTCCTTCCCGCGGTGCACAGTTGGAGTCCTGGCATCGATCGCCTGGAGCCCTCAAAGCCCGGAAGCGCACACCTTTGCACTCTTTGCGTCTTTTGTCCTATTCCTTGGGAGTGGCGATGCCAACGGGCCCTGGGTCGAGAGGGGCCCTTTGAACCGGCCCCGGGGCTTCACACCCGACCGGCGCCTTCCCCCACCCGTCTGTGCTGGACAGTGAGTTGGCCGGCCTCGTCCTGGCGCGGAGCCGAAGGGATCGCGGTGGCCCGGGCCGTACGGTCGACAGGTCCGTCCGCGGCTCGTCGCTCGTCAGCGGGGCGTGCCGGGGCTTGCGGCTCGAAGGACGCTGATCGGCACGTACCGGCGGCGAGCCCGTCCGTGCCTCGCCCGGCGGGTCCCGCGGTACGCGCCGACAAAGGGGGCGCCGCGGCCGCGTCCCGGTGTATCCGGCTTTGCTGCGGCGTCATCTCGGCCCACGGACGAGGGGCACGGGGCAGGGACGGGGACACACCGACGGGCTGCCTCGACGGCCAGGTCCGCATCCGCCCGTACCCTCGGCGCTGTGACGCTGACAGACGGAACGTACCGGCTCGGGCCGTCGACCGCCCGCCTCCTGATCAAGACCGGCCGCGCCGGACTGGGCCGCAGGGTGGGGCACGACCTCACGATCGAAGCCACCCGATGGTCCGGGGAAGCGGTGGTGGTCGTCGGCGACCCGGACAAGTCGTCGGTGAGTGTGACAGTCGAAACGGGCTCGTTGGAGGTCCGGGAGGGAGTAGGCGGGCTGAAGCCGCTCACCGACGCCGACCGGGCCGAGATCAAACGGACGCTGGGCGACAAGGCCCTGCTGCACACCGCAGAACACTCCACGATCACCTTCCGTTCCACCCGCATCACCGGAACCCCGCAGTCTTTCGAGATCACCGGGGACCTCACCATCAAGGGCCGGACCCACCCGGTGACGGTGAACGGCAAGGGGAATGGCAACAGGCTCCTGCGCGGCTGGGCGACGGTCACGCAATCCACTTGGGGCATCAAGCCCTACTCCGCATTCCTGGGCGCGTTGCGGCTGGCCGACGAGGTCCGGGTGGAGTTCGAGGCCGTAGGGCTCGAACTGGTGGACGGACCTGGCTAGGTGGTTCGCTGGAAGTGCGGTCATGAAACTGTGGGCCGTCCGTGGCTGGTCTCCCCCACGCGGCGAAGCCGCAACGTGTCACAGCCCCACGCCCTCTCCGGGCGCGACACCGCAGCGGAACTCGCCGCATCCGCTCAGCCGCTGCAGGCGAGTGGGCAGCGTGGCCGCCTACCGTGGAAGCATGAGCGAGATCGTCGTCGTGTACGAACTCGACAAATCGGTCGCCAAGCGAACCGCTCCGGGCGTGCCGCGTGGCGAGGACCTGCCCGTACACCGGGTACACGCGGCGCCCGCCGCTCCAGGGACGCCCGCCGCAACCGGACCACGCACGCTGTGCGGCAAGGACACCTTCGCCATGGAGACGGCCTGCTGGAAGCCCTCCGAGCCCGGGGCACCGTGGTACCCCGTGGAGTACGCATCCGTGGTCTGCCCCGACTGCGATGCCGTGATCGAGACCTGACCGGTATGCCGACTTCCCGGTCGGCGCTGCGTCGCTGAGAAGATTCCGTCGCCATTGCCACATCCGCATGCTCGTGCCACGCGTCCTGGCCACGGTCGATCCCCCTTGCGAGCACCGACGGAGTGCGGCGCTGCCGCACAAAACGGGAGCCGACATGCCCGTGGTGGCCCACCCCTCCGGCGCGTCGTCTGCGGGGCTGCGCCCTGGCTGGCCCGCCTCCGGTCGACGCTCTCGCACACCGACACGGTGGAAGGCAGCGCCTTGTCGTTGCGGAGCACCGCCAAGGCGTCGGCACTGCTGACACATCGACACTGGCCAGGCCGCCTCGCCCGGATCGCTGTTGATCACCGTCAGCTGGGCCTCGTGCGCCTTCGTGCCGAGCCTTCCTGGCGTTTGCCCGAAGCCCGACCTCCACCCGGACTTCTTCGGTGAGCCATTGACCCCGAGCGGTGCCCGTCCCCTCAGGACGGGCACCGCTCGGGGATCTCATTGGGGACGCACCTAAGGCCATGGTCGCGGTGTAGGGCGACATGGCCGGAGCAAGCTGCACTCCAGGGGCCAGGCCGAGAGCAACGAGGGCGTCGGGCAGGCGCACAATTCACGGCCTTGGCCGCAGAGGCTCTGGCCCCTGGAGGACGTATCACGGCCGTACTGCCGGACGTCCTACGCAGCGGGAGCCGGTACCGGCAGTGGCGCGATCATGTGACGGGTCTTGTCGCGGTGGAAGACGTCCGCTCGCGCGGGATCTTCGATCAGCACACGGACGTCGATGTCCTTCTCCTCTCGGCCCTTCGACGCAGGGACGGTCACGCGGGTAACGTCGCCTGGTGGCCGGAGACGGTGGATGAATCCACGTCCATCGTGGTGGATCTCTTTAATGTGGCCGTCGGAACAGTAGTGGACAATCGAGACCCCCACGAGGGGCGAAATATCCCCTATCTCACCGCTCGCCAGCTGCCTCCGACCGGGACTGTCGGGGCCCCTGAACGGAAGCGGAAGTTAAGTGGACGGCTGTTCAACCCTCCCTTCGTCGTGGTACGCCGAACATCCCGCCCCGGGCAAGGTTTCGACGGAACGGGCAGGGGCGCCGGAGTGCTCGTCACTGCCGATGTGCCTATCGCCGTCGACAACCACCTCATAGTCCTGTCCCCCAAGCCAGGAATCAGAGCGGAGTGCACGGAACTCCTGGGCAGATTGGCAGAGCCGCAGACGGGGAAGTGGCTGGATGAACGCATACGGTGCCGTCATCTAACGGTGTCAGCAGTACGGGCCCTCCCTTGGAGCTGATGACCTCATTAGGGGCTATTAGCTCTAGTCGCTGACCTCCGTAGATTTCTCTGCGAGTTGATCGACACAGCACGTCTGCTGACAGGCCATCGGCCGACCGGACCATTCTTCGGATGAGGGTGTGCGACCGTCTTGTGTCGACGGCTACGAGACGCAGTAGGTCGCTTCGATCGTGACCCGCCCGCCGCAAAACCGCAGCTCACGCCCATTCCCATCTGTCTGGTCCCCCGCTGGGGGCACCAGCACAAACGCCCCGGACCGATCATGGTCCGGGGTGTTTGGCATCAGGGTCCGACATCGACGGCGGCGGTCAGCCACGGTCGACCCGCCGTTTCAGCAGGCGGTCCATGTGACTGATGGCCTCGCGCTGAGTGTCCTGTGCGACGTGCGGTGCCCCTCGGGTGCCTCATCGGGCCCGCCGAACCACTCAACTGAGGCGTCAGACGGTGTGGATCGGGCACCGCTCGTTGGCCGCGAGGTGCACAGTCCCCTCTCAGATGTAGCAGCCTCCGTCCAGTCATCCTGTGTCGCCACAGGCGCGTTCGGCGGGATCGAGCGACAGCCTCAGGCTCACCGAGTAGTGGGCGCCCTCAGGGTCCTTGCTCTGGCGGTCTGCGGCGACGAGGCGAGAGGCGCGGTCGTCTTGCTGCGGGACAGCAGAATCGCCAGCGAAGGTTTCAAACCCGAAGCGGGGAGCCTAACCGACCCACGCACAACAGGCCGTCCGGCCCTCGCAACGTCGAACGTCACGGCATATGAAGGGAGAGAGAAGTTGGAGCATCAATGAGAGTGGAAAATGAAATGTCCAGCAAAGGAGCCCCGCGCCGCGGGATCATGCGAGCGGGCGGTCTCACCGCAGCAGCCGTGATGGCCACCAGCACGCTCCTCGGCGGCGCCGGCACAGCCCTGGCGAAAGCCGTCCCATACCAACGCACCAGGTATGGTCTCTGGAATGTCCAATGGCGGCGGCAGGTCCGTGCACACGATTGCGTGGTCCAACGCCTGCTGAACGTCTGCTGACCATACGGTTTGCGGTGTCCGGCGATCACAGTGAAGGCCGAGGCGGACATGGGCGAAGCGGTGACATCCACGTTTGACATCAACGGGCGTGGATGACCGCGTATCGGGGGGTGGCTCGGCCTGGACTCGCGGAAACCGACAAGGCACGCCATCAGGGCGGACAGGGCCAGCGGACGACGGGCGTCCAGCGCACGCGCTCCCCGGGCGGCGGTCCTCAGTTGTCCACAGGCGTCCTCGCACCCGCCGGGATTCTCCTAGCATGGCCGGATGACCGCCCTGGAAAACGTCTCCGCTGTCCCAGCCGCCCCAGCCGCCGCTGAGGCGGGCGATGCGCTGCCGGTGCTGCGTCGCGTGTTCGGGTATGACGCGTTCCGCGGGGAGCAGCAACAGATCATCGACCATGTGGTCAGCGGTGGTGACGCCCTGGTGCTGATGCCCACCGGTGGTGGCAAGTCGCTGTGCTACCAGATCCCGGCGCTGGTGCGGGCAGGCGTGGGCGTCGTCATCTCGCCGCTGATCGCGTTGATGCAGGACCAGGTGGACGCGCTGCGGGCGCTCGGAGTACGGGCCGGATTCCTCAATTCCACACAGGACTTCGACGAACGGCGGCTGGTCGAGGCGGAGTTCCTCGCCGGCGAGTTGGACCTGCTGTATCTGGCGCCGGAACGGCTGCAGAGCGAGGCGACGCTGAGTCTGCTCGACCGCGGTGAGATCTCGCTGTTCGCCATCGACGAGGCGCACTGCGTCGCCTCCTGGGGGCATGACTTCCGGCCGGACTACCTCACGTTGTCCGCGCTGCACGAGCGCTGGCCCAAGGTGCCCCGCATCGCGTTGACCGCCACGGCCACCAGGGCGACGCACGCCGAGATCGCGTCCCGGCTGAAGCTGGAGGACGCCCGGCACTTCGTGGCGAGCTTCGACCGGCCGAACATCCAGTACCGCATCGCGCCCAAGGACGACCCGAAGAAGCAGCTGCTGCACCTGCTGCGCACCGAGCACGCGGGAGACGCGGGCATCGTCTACTGCCTGTCGCGTGCCTCGGTGGAGAAGACCGCCGAGTTCCTGGTGCGCAACGGGATCGACGCGCTGCCGTACCACGCGGGGCTGGACGCGCGGACCCGCGCCGCCAACCAGTCGCGCTTCCTTCGCGAGGACGGTCTGGTGGTGGTCGCCACCATCGCGTTCGGCATGGGGATCGACAAGCCGGACGTGCGGTTCGTCGCCCACCTCGATCTGCCCAAGTCCGTCGAGGGCTACTACCAGGAAACCGGCCGGGCCGGACGGGACGGCCAGCCGTCCACCGCGTGGCTGGCGTACGGGCTCCAAGACGTCGTGCAGCAGCGCAAGATGATCGAGACCTCCGAGGGCGACGAAGCGCACCGGCGCCGTCTCTCCTCGCATCTCGACGCCATGCTGGCCCTGTGCGAGACGGTCGACTGCCGCCGGGTGCGGCTGCTGGCGTACTTCGGGCAGCAGGGCGACGCGTGCGGCAACTGCGATACGTGCCTGTCGCCCCCGGAGTCGTGGGACGGGACGGTCGCCGGGCAGAAGCTCCTGTCGACCGTGGTCCGGCTCAAGCGCGAGCGGAACCAGAAGTTCGGCGCGGGGCAGATCATCGACATCCTGCTCGGCAAGAAGACGGCCAAGGTCATCCAGTTCGACCACGACGCGCTGAGCGTCTTCGGGATCGGTACGGAGTTGCGCGAGGCGGAGTGGCGCGGCGTGGTGCGCCAGCTGCTGGCGCAGGGCCTGCTCGCCGTCGAGGGGGAGTACGGAACGCTGGTGCTCACCGACGCGAGCGGCGAGGTGCTCCGCGGGCAGCGCAAGGTCATGCTGCGACGCGAGCCGGAGCGGCCGACGCGGGCCGCGAAGGAAGCGAAGAGCGCCAAGGCCGGGCGCAAGGCCCCTGTCGACCTGCCGGAAGAGGCGGTGCCGGTGTTCGAGCTGCTGCGGGCCTGGCGTGCGGCCACCGCGAAGGAGCAGGGCGTACCGGCGTATGTGATCTTCCACGACGCGACCCTGCGGGAGATCGCGACCACGTTCCCGGGCAGCCTGGACGAGCTCGGCACGGTGAACGGCGTCGGCGAGAACAAGCTCGCGAAGTACGGGCAGCAGATCCTGGACGCCCTGTCCGACCTCTCGCCGAAGGCGAATCAGGACCCGGCCCTCTCCGCAGGGTCAGCGCCCTCCGCAGGCCCGGCGCCCTCCGCAGTGCCCGCACCGTCCGCCGATTCGGCCCCGTTCCCGGACGTCGACCCGGACCCGTTCGCGGACACCGGCCCCTTCGGTGACGGGGACCCGTTCGGTGACGCGGACCCGTTCGACGACATCGCCCCGATCCCGGACGGCGATCACTAGCCCTCGCCCCCGACGATCGCCATCCCTGCGCTCCTGGCCGTCCCCCGGCGCCAGGAGCGCAGCCGATTTCCGGGCACGGAGCGCGAGGCGCGTGAAGAGTGCCTCCCTCGGAATACCCCTAGGGGGTATATGGTTGTCTGGAGCGTAAGGTTCCGCCAGACCATCCGGGAGTGAGCGTCGATGACCACCCCACCCGCCGCGAACACGACCAGCAGTGCCGTCGCGGCCACGGCAACCGACATGGCCGCGAAGACAGCCGAGGCCGAGTTGGAGATCGGCGGGATGACCTGCGCCTCCTGTGCCGCCCGGATCGAGAAGAAGCTCAACCGGATGGACGGCGTCACCGCCACCGTCAACTACGCCACCGAGCGGGCCAAGGTCACATACGACCACGGCCTCACCGTCGCCGACCTCATCGCGACCATCGAGGCCACCGGGTACACCGCCACCCTCCCCGCACCCCCGCAGGCCGAGGAGGCGCGGGAGGCGCCCGAGGGCGCGCCCGACGAGCTCGCGCCGCTGCGCCAGCGCCTGCTCACCGCCATCGTGCTCGCCGTCCCGGTGATCGCCATGGCCATGGTCCCGGCGCTGCAGTTCCGGAACTGGCAGTGGCTCTCCCTCACCCTCACCGCGCCCGTGGTGGCCTACGCCGCCTGGCCGTTCCACCGGGCCGCCTGGACCAATCTGCGGCACGGCGCGGCGACCATGGACACGCTGATCTCGATGGGCACGTTGGCGGCGTTCGGCTGGTCGCTGTGGGCGCTGTTCTTCGGGCAGGCCGGGATGCCCGGTATGAAGCACCCCTTCGAGCTGTCGATCTCACGTACCGACGGCGGCGGCAACATCTATCTGGAGGCCGCCGCCGGGGTGACCGCGTTCATCCTGGCCGGGCGGTACTTCGAGGCGCGCTCCAAACGTCGGGCGGGCGCCGCGCTGCGCGCCCTGCTGCACCTGGGCGCGAAGGACGTCGCGGTACTGCGCGGTGACCGTGAAGTACGCGTGCCCACTGCCGAGTTGACGGTCGGTGACCGGTTCGTCGTACGGCCCGGCGAGAAGATCGCCACCGACGGCGTGGTCCTGGACGGCACCTCGGCGGTGGACGCCTCGATGCTCACCGGTGAGTCCGTGCCCGTCGAGGTGGCACCCGGCGACCCCGTCACCGGCGCGACCGTGAACGCGGGCGGCCGGATCGTCGTCCAGGCCACCCGGATCGGTGCGGACACCCAACTCGCCCGGATGGCCAAACTGGTTGAGGACGCGCAGAACGGCAAGGCCGCGGCCCAACGGCTCGCCGACCGGATCTCGGCGGTCTTCGTGCCCGCCGTCATCACGTTGGCGCTGGCCACCCTGGCCTACTGGCTCATCGTCGGCGCGGGCGCCACCGCGGCCTTCACCGCCGCCGTCGCCGTACTGATCATCGCCTGCCCGTGCGCCCTGGGTCTGGCGACGCCGACCGCGCTGATGGTGGGCACTGGACGCGGTGCGCAACTCGGCATCCTGATCAAGGGGCCCGAGGTCCTGGAGTCCACCCGCAGGGCCGACACCATCGTGCTGGACAAGACCGGCACCGTGACCAGCGGCGTGATGACACTCACTCACATCGTGACGGCCGACGGCGAGGACGAGGACCGGACGCTGCGGCTCGCGGGCGCCCTGGAGCACGCGGCGGAGCACCCGATCGCCAAGGCCATCGCCCGCGCCGCCGCGGAGCGGACCGGTCCGCTGCCCGCCCCCACCGAGTTCACCGCCGTGGCCGGAGTCGGCGTACGAGGCGTGATCGACGGACACACCGTGTCCGTGGGCCGGGAGCGGCTGCTGGACGCCGCGCTGCCCGCCGGGCTCAAGGAGGCCAGGGAACGCGCCGAGGCCGAGGGCCGCACCGCCGTCGTCGTCTCCTGCGACGGCGCGCCGCGGGCCGTGCTCGTCGTCTCCGATGCCGTCAAGCCCACCAGCGCCGACGCCGTCCGGCAGCTGCGCGCCCTGGGACTGACGCCCGTGCTGTTGACGGGCGACAACCGCAAGGCCGCGGAAGCCGTGGCCGCCGAGGTCGGCATCGCCGCCGACCAGGTGATCGCCGAGGTCATGCCGGAGGACAAGGTCGAGGCCGTCAAGCGGCTGCAGCGCGCGGGCCGCAGCGTCGCGATGGTCGGCGACGGCGTCAACGACGCGGCGGCGCTCGCCCAGGCGGATCTGGGCCTGGCCATGGGCACCGGAACGGACGCGGCCATCGAGGCCGGTGATCTGACCCTGGTGCGCGGGGACCTGCGGGTCGCCGCGGACGCGATCCGGCTCGCCCGCCGCACTCTCGGCATCATCAAGTCCAACCTCTGCTGGGCCTTCGGCTACAACGTGGCCGCGCTGCCGCTGGCCGCGGCCGGCCTGCTCAACCCGATGATCGCGGGCGCCGCGATGGCGTTCTCCTCGGTCTTCGTGGTGGGAAACAGTCTGCGACTGCGGAACTTCAAACCGGTGAACGACCAGTCCGACCGTTGAGCGACAAGCCGGTGAACGGCCGGCGGCACGCGGCTGCCGTTTGGATCCCGTTCTGCGAAGCGGCAGGTGAGCGGACGTAGGGTGACGACTGACGGCCATGGACAACAAGCCCACCGGCCTGCACGACCTCATCGGCCTGCACAACCCCACCGGCCCGGCCGCCGGTCGACGACGAGGAGCCACGATGCCCGACACCCCCGCAGACCACGCCGCCCGGCTGGACCGGCTGCCGCAGTGGGAAGCGCTCGGCAAGCACCGCGAGCAACTGGGGGAGGTGCACCTGCGGGATCTGTTCGCCGCCGACTCCGAGCGCGGCCAGCGCTACACCCTCGACGTCGGCGATCTGCGCATCGACTACTCCAAGCACCTGGTGACCGACGAGACGCTCGCCCTGCTGCGTCAGCTGGCCGAGGTCCGCGGAGTGGCCGCGCTGCGGGACGCGATGTTCCGGGGCGAGAAGATCAATGTGACCGAGAACCGCGCCGTGCTGCACATCGCGCTGCGTGCCCCGCACGACACGGTGATCGAGGTGGACGGCGAGAGCGTCATGCCCCGGGTGCACTGGGTGCTGAACAAGATGTGCCTGTTCTCGGAGAAGGTCCGCTCCGGCGAGTGGACCGGCCACACCGGCAAGCGCATCAGGAACGTCGTCAACATCGGCATCGGCGGCTCCGACCTGGGCCCTGCCATGGCGTACGAGGCACTGCGCCCCTACACCTCGCGCGACCTGCAGTTCCGCTTCGTCTCCAACGTGGACGGCGCCGACCTGCACGAGGCGGTACGGGACCTGGACCCGGCCGAGACGCTGTTCATCATCTCCTCGAAGACCTTCACCACCATCGAGACCATCACCAACGCCAAGTCCGCGCGCGGCTGGCTGCTGAAGGGGCTCGGCGGCGATGAGACCGCGGTGGCCAAGCACTTCGTGGCGGTGTCCACCAACGCGGAGAAGGTCGCCGAGTTCGGCATCAACACGGACAACATGTTCGAGTTCTGGGACTGGGTCGGCGGGCGCTACTCGTACGACTCGGCGATCGGCCTGTCGCTGATGGTCGCCATCGGGCCCGACCACTTCCGCGAGATGCTGGCCGGGTTCCACCTGATCGACGAGCACTTCCAGCTGGCGCCGATCGAGGCCAACGCACCGTTCCTGCTCGGTCTGCTGGGCGTCTGGTACGGCAACTTCCATGACGCCCAGACGCATGCCGTGCTCCCCTACAGCCACTACCTGTCGCGCTTCACCGCCTATCTGCAGCAGCTCGACATGGAGTCCAACGGCAAGTCCGTGGACCGGGAGGGCCACCGGGTCAACTGGCAGACCGGCCCCGTGGTGTGGGGTACCCCCGGCACCAACGGGCAGCACGCGTACTACCAGTTGCTGCACCAGGGCACCAAGCTCATCCCCGCCGACTTCATCGGCTTCGCCAAGCCGATCGCCGAACTGGGCGAGCTGGCCGACCACCACGACCTGCTGATGGCCAACTTCTTCGCCCAGACGCAGGCGCTGGCCTTCGGCAAGACCCCGGAAGAGGTCGCGGCGGAGGGCGTGCCCGCCGAGCTCGTACCGCACAAGACGTTCGTCGGCAATCGCCCGACCACCACCATCCTTGCCAAGGAGCTGACCCCCTCGGTACTGGGCCAGTTGGTCGCGCTCTACGAGCACAAGGTGTTCGTGCAGGGCGCGATCTGGAACATCGACTCCTTCGACCAGTGGGGCGTCGAGTTGGGCAAGGTGCTGGCCAAGCGGATCGAGCCCGCGCTGACCGAGGGTGCCGAGGTGCCGGGGCTGGACTCGTCCACCAGCGCGCTGGTGCGGGAGTACCGATCGCTGCGCGGTCGCTGACCCACCCCTCCTCCCATGCCCGGCGGGGGCGACGCTCCCCGCCGGGCATTTCGCCCATAATCCCGATATGGCGACCTTCCGGGCGGTACTTCGACTGGCGAGGGACTACGTACGGCGCGCGCCCGGCACTTTCGTCTGGCTGGCGATCCTGCTGGTCACCACGTATGCGGTGCAGCACTTCTCGCCGGAGTTCCAGACCCGGTTCCTGGAGCGGCGGTCAACGAATATCCACAACCTGTGGAGAACTCCGCTGCGCGTACTGCTCGGCAGCGCGCTCTATCTCGACGGCGGCAGTTGGCTGCTCTACTTCGTGCTCTACAACCTGTTCCATGTGCCCGCCGAGCGATGGCTGGGGACCTGGCGCTGGCTCGGCGTCGCGGCGATCTCGCACATCGGCGCCACCTACATCAGCGAAGGCCTGCTCCTGGTAGGCATCCGGTTCGGCTACGTACCGCCGTCGTCCGTCAACGTCAAGGACATCGGCGTCAGTTACGCGCTCGCGGGCGTCCAGGGCGTGCTCACGTACCGCATTCCGCGGCCCTGGCGACAGCTGTACGGCTTCTGCGTGCTGGTCTTCTACGGGCTCGCGCTGGTGCACGGCCGCGGTTTCACCGACATCGGGCACTTCACGGCCGTGCTGATCGGGCTCGCCTGCCTCCCGGTGGCCCGCTGGCAGCAGGAGCGGCACGCGGCGGTCCATGAAACGTGAAACCGCGGTCACCCAGCAGGGCGACCGCGGCTCCGTCGACCACGAACGGCTGATACTCAGCCGAGCCGGACCAACTTGCTGCCGAACGACGGTGCGTTCAGATCGGACTGCAGCGCGACCGGAACCCTGACCTGCCCCGGGCCGCTACCCACCGTCAGCGTGCCGACCTGGGTACCCGCCTTCGCCGAGTGCGGTACGCCGGTCGAACCGGCGCCCAGCGCGATGTCCACCTTGAGGCCGGACCAGCCCACCGCCTGGACGTCCTGCGTGGCGACCACCGACGTCCTGCCACCGAGACCGTCGTCGACGTAGCCGACGACATCGCCCTTCTTGATCACCTGTCCGGAGGTGAGGGACTGCTGGGCGGCCATGATGAGTTGGCGCCCGGCGGCCAGCACGGTGTCGATGATCGCGGGCTTGTACTGGCCCATCACCGCGCCGATGATCAGCTGGGTGGTGCCGCCCACCTGCTTCTCGGCGGCGAAGACCAGGTTTCCGCCCGCCTTGGTGCTGGTGCCGGTCTTGATGCCGACGGTGTTGTTGAGCGGCACCAGCCCGTTGTAGTTGCGGTAGTTGTCGCCGCTGGCCGCCTTGTACGACGGCTTCCTGACGATCTCCCGGAACACATCGTTGGTCATCGCCGTCCGGGCCAGCTTGATCTGGTCGATCGCGGTGCTGACGGTGGTGGCGTCCAGGCCGCTCGGGTCGGTGTACGTGGTGTTCGACATCCCGAGGTCCTTGGCGGCCGCGTCCATCTTCTTGACGAACTCGGCCTCCGAACCGCCGTCCCAACGCGCCAGCAGGCGAGCGATGTTGTTCGCCGACGGAAGCATGATGGCTTCCAGCGCCTCGTACTCGCTGATCTTCGAACCCGCGGTCACCTTGACCACCGACTCGTTCTCCCGGCTGACGTCGGCCGCCGCCTGCGGGTCGACCGGGATCATCGGCCCGGCCTCACCGTGCTTCAGCGGGTGGTCGCGCAGTATGACGTAGGCGGTCATGACCTTCGCGACACTCGCGGTGGGTACCGGCTTCTGCTCGCCGTACGAGCCCATGCTGCCGAGGCCTTCGACCTCCACCGCCGCCTGACCCTCGCTCGGCCACGGCATGGCGGGGGCCGCACCGCCGAAGGTGTACGAGGCGGGGCTGGTCAGCGTCAGCTTCGGGCTCGGTAGCGGACGCACCGCCTGCACCACACAGAAGATGATCGCCAGCAGCGCGACGATCGGTGTCCAGATCTTGACGCGGCGCACCGTCGTCCGCAGCGGGGTCTCCGGCGGCGGCGGCGTGTTGGTCAGCTCGGCCAGCAGCCTCAACGGTTCTCCGGGCGCGGGCGGCAGCGGCTGCTGCTTCGTCCGCTCAACGGATTCCGGTTCGGCCGCGGCGGCGGGGGCCTGAGCGGGCTTCGCCGTCGCGGAGTTGGACGCCGACGGCTGGGCGGGCTTCGCCGGGGCGGAGCTGGGTGCCGACGGCGGAGCGGGCTTCGCCGGGGCGGTCGCGGCCGAGGCCTGCGCGGGCGCGGGCATCGGCTGCGCGGGAGCGGGCTGCGCGACGGGGGTTGGCTTCGCGGGCGCGGTCGGCGAAGCGGTGGGCTGCGCGGTCGAGGGCTTCGCCGGGGACGTGGCAGCCGACGGCTGACCGGTCTTGGGCTCCGCGCTCGCTGGGGCCCTTCCGGGGCCGCTGGCGGCCGCGGGGGCCGGGGTGGCCGACTCCGGCTTGGGCTGCTCGGACTTCCGCTGATTCTCCGGCTTCGGCTGCTCGGAGCTCTCCGGCTTCCCCGGCTTCGACTGCTCGGAGCTCTCCGGCTTCCCCGGCTTCGGCTGCTCGGACTTCTCCGACGCGGGCTGCGACGGCGGCCGGTTCGCCTCCTCTGCGGATGCCGGTTCGGTCTCGGTGGCGGCCGCCTGAGCGGGCTTCGCCGACGTGGACTTGGGCTCCGACGACTGGGCGGGCTTCGCCGGAGCTTCGGCGGACGAGGCCCGCACGGCCTTCGCCGGGGCCTTCTTTGACGCGGGCTGGGCCGCGGGCTCGTCGGCGGCCTCCGCCGCGGCCGCCGGACCCGTCGCGTCGCCGGTGTCGGCCTTGGCCCGATCCCCGTCCTGCTTGCCACCCGCCGGCGTACCGGACTTGGCAGCAGCCTCGGCGGCGTCGTCAGCCCGCGGCGCGGCCGGAACGGTCGCGGCCGCACCGGCACCGGCACCCGGGCCGGAACGCGCCTTGCGGTCCCGTTCCGCTTCTGCTTCCGCCTCCGGTCCCTCTTGGCGTTCCGCAGACGAATCCGCCGCCGGTGCGGGCTCCTTGTCCGCCTCCGTGTCCGCCTCCGTGTTCGGCGCAGTCGGAGTCGGCACGCGCCCGCCGTTGGACGTAGCGGCGCGCTGCTTCGCATCAGCTTCCACTACGTCATCCGGCGTAGATTCGGCCCGGTCGTCCGCTGGGTGTTCGCGCCCGGCGCGCTCCGTGACCGCGGTCGCCGAGCGCGCCGTGCCATCGCCCGCGGGCACCCGGATCCGCATCGTCATCGTGGGCTCCGGCGCGCCATCGCGCGCCTCACCGTCGCCTGCCGCGCCGTCAGTTGACCCCTCGCGCCGCACCGCAAGCCTCGGGTCTACTTTGTCCCCATCTGCCCCCACACGCCTGGTCGTCTCCCCCGACGACTCCCGCTGTTCCGCCCTGCCGGGGGATTCGCCCGCCACCCAAGCCTCCCGTACACATCAGGCGGGGCGCCTCACCCGGCGCCCCGCTGCCGAAATCCAGTGTCCCGGACCAGTGTCCTGCGCGTGCCCGCGCCCTCGTCGCCAGACCCGCCGATCCCGTCGCAACCCGTCGAGAACCGCCGGTCCTCGCCACACGACGCCACCGCCACCCCGCTAGACGAGAACGACATACCTACCGGTTCCCGTAGATAAGGCAAAGGCACTCTCGACACATCGGTGTGAGAGGCGTCACCCTGTCATTCATCCACGCGGGGAGGCATGGATGGGCAGGAGCCGCAGAACAATTCCGGAGGAGCTGTTGCTGCTCGCCTTGGACCCGACCACCGGGACCACGGCGCAGCCGCAGTCGCTCGACCTTGGTCTGGCCGGGGCACAGCTAGTGGAGCTGGCCTTGGCGGGACGGATAGCCCCAGACGGGGATCGTATCGCCGTGGTGCACCCGCGGCCGACAGGTGATCCGACCCTGGACACCGCACTGGAACTGCTGCGCAGGCGCGGCAGCCCGGTGCGCGCCGTCCATTGGATCGGCGGGCCCCGGCTGGGGCTGCGCCAGACGTATCTCGCGCACTTGGAACGGTGCGACATGGTGCACGCCGTGCCGGGCCAGATGTGCGGGGTACTGCCGACGACTCGCTACCAGGCGACCGACAGCGCGGTCAGCCGGGAGATCAGGGCCCGGCTGGACAACGCGATCCGCACCGGCGTACCGCCGGACCCCCGGACCGCGGCACTGGCCTCGCTCGCGCACGCGGTGGGGCTCGGCAAGCATCTCTACCCCGGTAACGAGGGCCGGTCATCGCGATCGCGCCTACGGGACCTCATCAGGTACGACCCGATGGGCGGCTTGGTGGCGCACGCCGTGATGGACGTGCAGAACGGCGTGGCGGTCCAGCCACGACGGGCACCCGCTCAGGCGCAACAGGCCCGTGCCGTTGGTCGCGGCATGGCCAGGGCCGGAGCCCGCTGACGCCGATCGGCCGAGCCGACGCAAACACCCGCGGGACGCGTCCGACATCCACCGGACGAGATCGTCCGCGGGGCACAGATGGCCCGCACCCCCGTCCCCACGACCCGGTACGGGAGCCGCTGAAGCGCGCGTGGGTGGGGGGCCGGGGGACAACCCCGCCCCCCCCCCCCCCGGGTCCGGGGGACACCCCCCCTGATTTCGCCCACGCTTTGGCGAACGACTGTTCAAGCTGGGGCGGGGGAGAGCCGGGCCAGCACCCGGGCTCAGCGAGACCGGGCCACAAAAAAATAAAAAGACTC
>NZ_JARHTQ010000036.1 GCF_029223525.1 Streptantibioticus ferralitis
GCCGCCGCCGAACTCAACAGCCGCCCACGCAAGACGCTCGGCTGGGAAACCCCAGCCGAGCGTCTGTCTAAACTTCTCGCCACCACACGTCAGTGATCACGTGTTGCGACGATCCCTGGAATTCGCCTTCACCGGTCGGGGGCTTGTGCGCAAGGCAACCACCGGCCCGGGTAACGTCGTCCTCCTCACGGGTTCGGTACTGGGGATGGGGAAGGCAATGTCGCAGATGCGCCGATGGAGGGCGGGCCTTGCCGCGAATCTGGCCGGATTCGCCGTTCGCCTCCAAGAGCGCCGCGCGGCCGTGGAGAGCGAGGAGGGCATCCCCGTGACCCCCGGTGCGCCCGGCGAGGAGGGCGAACCGGAGCGGGGCGGGCCCACGGCGGAGCGGGAACCGCACGCCGACTACGTACCGCCGCCCCCGTCCTACGCCCCGGCGGTCGCGGCGCCGCGCGACCCCGTCGGCGCGGTCCCCTGGGGAGTTCGGGTCGCCGCCGAAGTCGGCTGGCGCTTCCTGATCCTGGCGGGGGCCCTGTACGTCCTGATGCGCGTCATCAGCGCGGTGCAACTGGTCGTCCTCGCCTTCGTCGGCTCGCTGCTGATCACCGCGCTGCTGCAGCCGACGGTCGCCATGCTCAAGCGCGCGGGGCTGCCGCGCGGCCTGGCCACCGCCGTCACCTTCATCGGCGGCTTCGTGATCATGGGCCTGGTGGGATGGTTCGTGGCCTGGCAGGTCATGGAGAACACCGACATGCTGTCCCAGCAACTCCAGGACGGCATCGGGCAGTTGAAGAAGTGGCTGCTGCACTCCCCGTTCCATGTGACCGAGACGCAGATCAACCAGATCGCCAAGAACCTCCAGCACGCGGTGGGCACCAACGCCGAACAGATCACCTCGGCGGGCCTGCAGGGTGTCACCGTGGTGATCGAGCTGTTCACCGGGATCTTCCTGGCGATGTTCTCCACCCTGTTCCTGCTCTACGACGGGCGGAACGTCTGGCACTGGGTGCTCAAGCTCTTTCCGCGGGACGCCCGGGAAGGGATCGCGGGCGCCGGTCCGCGCGCCTGGCGGACGCTGACGCTGTATGTGCGCGGCACGGTGATAGTGGCCTTCATCGACGCGGTCTGCATCGGTGTCGGCATCTACTTCCTCGGGGTGCCGATGGCGGTGCCGCTGGCCGTGGTGATCTTCCTCGGGGCGTTCATCCCGCTGGTCGGCGCGGTGGCCTCGGGTGCGCTGGCGATGATCGTGGCGCTGGTCACCCAGGGGCCGTTCACCATGCTGATGGTGCTGGTGGTGGTGCTCGCCGTGCAGCAGATAGAGGGCCACATCCTGCAGCCGTTCATCCTCGGGCGCGCGGTGCGGGTGCATCCGCTGGGGGTGGTGCTGGCGGTCGCGGCGGGTTCGCTGATCGCTGGGATCGGCGGTGCGGTGGTCGCGGTTCCGCTGGTCGCGGTGACCAATACGGTGGTCGGCTACCTCCGCGTCCACGCCCACGAGGCCGCGCTGAGGGCTGCGCCCGGCCCCCACGGCTCCACGGCGGTGGAGGTGGCGCCGGTCCAAAAGGAAACCCCGGCGGACGAGGCCCCCTGACGGGCGTTAGCGGGTGAAGCCCCCAGGGGGGCTTGGAGGACGAGGTCCCCTGAGGGGGCCCAGTGGACGAAGTCCCCTGGAAACGAAGTCCCCTGGAAATCAAAGCGAAGACGGGGTCCGGGGCCGAAAGGTCCCGGACCCCGTTTTCGGGGTACGTCAGGCGAGGTCCGCCTCGGCGTCAAGCGTCGTCCCGACGGCCTGGATGACCGCCGCGACCTTGAACGCCTCCTGAATCGTCTCGCGAGAGACATCCGCCTTGCGCAGCACCTGCTCGTGCGAGTCGAGGCACATGCCGCAGCCGTTGATGGCGGAGACCGCGAGCGACCACAGCTCGAAGTCGACCTTCTCCACGCCCGGGTTGCCGATGACGTTCATCCGCAGGCCCGCACGCAGGTTGCCGTACTCCGGGTCAGACAGCAGGTGCCGGGTCCGGTAGTAGACGTTGTTCATCGCCATGATGGCCGCCGCGGCCTTGGCGGCGGTGTACGCCTCGGGGCTCAGGTTGGCCTTGGCCTCGGGCTCCAGCTCACGCAGCACGATCGGGCTGCGTGAGGCGATCGCGCAGGCGAGCACGGTGCCCCACAGCTGCTGCTGGGACAGCGCGTCGTTGTTGCCGATCACCGAACCGAGGTTCAGCTTCAGGTCCTTGGCGTACTCCGGAAGCTGTGACTTCAGCTCATCGAGCGCCATGTTCACTCACCGGCCAGCAGCTTGACCGGGTCGAGGGTGTCCTCGCCCTTGCTCCAGTTGCAGGGGCACAGCTCGTCGGTCTGCAGCGCGTCGAGGACCCGCAGGACCTCCTTGGGGTTACGGCCGACGGACCCGGCGGTCACCATGGTGAACTGGATCTCGTTGTTCGGGTCGACGATGAAGACCGCGCGCTGGGCGAAGCCGTCCTCGCCCTCGACGCCGCACGCCTGCATCAGCTCGTGCTTGGAGTCGGCCAGCATCGGGAACGGCAGGTCGCGCAGGTCCTTGTGGTCCTTGCGCCAGGCGTGGTGGACGAACTCCGAGTCGCCGGAGACGCCGAGGATCTGGGCGTCGCGGTCCGCGAACTCGTCGTTCAGCTTGCCGAACGCGGCGATCTCGGTCGGGCACACGAAGGTGAAGTCCTTGGGCCAGAAGAACACCACTGACCAACCCTTGTTGTCCTCCGAGCTGTACTCCTTGATCTCCAGCTTGTCGTCGGACGGGCCTTCGACGCCCAGCAGCTTCCAGGCGGGGAACTTGTCACCAACGGTGAGCATCTGTGATGTCTCCATGATCTTGTGGGTTGGACGGACTCCACCGTGCCATAGACTCATTGATCTAGAAAAATTGCCACTCCGGGAAAGATTGATCGGATCCTCCGATCAATCGCGGGCATCGCAGTCCATCGCCGGTGATCACGCCGACGCCCCCGGCCGATGCGGCACTCGGGGGCGTCGGGCTGGTGTGGGCTTAGAGCCTCGGGGCTCATACCGCCATCTGGGCTCCGGGATAGGTGTACGGGTAGTCGTGGCCCATGCTCGCTGCCGCTGCTGCCCGGCGTCGCTCGTGCTGCTGTCGTCGCTCGAAGTCACGTTCCCACACCACCATGTAGAGGGGAACGAGGGGGCGCGTGCTCTCAGGAATGGGCAGGGTTCGAGCCAGCACGTGTGCAGGGATAGGCCGCGTCGGTCCGCAGATCACGTAAGCGGGCTGGGCTGTCGAGGCCTGGTGGGCTAAGACGTGTCCCGCGCTGTGTCGGCCTTGGGCGGGCAACAGTATCCGCAGCACCCACGTTAGGGCGCGAGCGATAGTGTCACGCATGTCGTCAGCTCCTACTAGCTGGTGGCGTTCCAAGCCCCGGCGGGCCGGTCCTACGCGGCCTGTCGGGGTTTCTTTGTGCCTGACAGTAGCCATCTTGTCTACCCTCGTCTACATCGGTAGGCAGACGTATGCCACCAGGCGCAGACATGGCTGGTTGTCTACCTTTGCCCTTATGGCAGCAAGCGAGATCGACCATGACGCACCGACGCCGGTCTACCGGCAGATTGCGGCGCTGATCATTGCCGACATTGAGAGCGGCCTTCTGGTCGTGAACCGAAAGATTCCGTCCGAGGCGGCATTGGTCCAACGCTTTGGGGTCGCCCGCGAGACTGCACGGCACGCTGTCGGCTACCTACGTGAGGAGGGGTACGTCTTTACAGTGCCGCAGCGCGGTTCTTACGTGGCGGACCGGAGCGCAAAGTCCAAGTAGCCCCGCCCATCTGCGATGGGCACGCGGGTGGGCGGGGCGGCTTCGGGTGACGGCTCAGAGCTTGAACGTCCAGCCGTCCGGGGCGGTCAACCTACTGCCATCTGGTGTGAGTTCAACGGCCATTCGGTGTAGCGGGAACTTGCCCGCGCTCTCCCAACGTCGACGTACGCGTTCTAGGTCGTCCCACAGACGGCGAGGGCCGCTCTGGTGTACCGCAGGCGCTGAGCCGTCTTCGCCGCGCGCCCATGACCCGTCGGCGGCGAGAAGCCAGAGCACGCGGCGTCCATCCGGATACGAAGCGGCGCGCGTCTCGATGCCGGGCGTCTCCAGCTCGTACAGCCAACGGAGTGACCATTCTTGCCAGAGGTCCGGGATTGGTCCGTCGGTTGGCCGTACGTCGTCCCCATCGCTTTCGCGTGCTGCCGAGAACACGTCGTTCAACTTCGGCGGGTAGTCGGCCTCTTGGCGGGTTTCCATGAACGTAGCGGGGTCCGGCTGAACGGTCCCCCGTGCAACTCCGTCGTCTCCCATGTCGGCCGTGATCAACAGTGCTGTGTGGGCGATGGTTGTCACGAGCCTGCCCCCTGGTCGGAGTGCGCGCAGCCAGGTTTCCGGTACGGGGCGGACTGAGACAGTCGCAACGATTCGGTCGTATGCGGCGTCGGGGAGTTTGCCCGTGGCATCAATGGCTTCCATGCGCGGGTTCCGGCCGAATTCGGCTAGGCGTTCGCGGGCGATCTCAACTAGGTACCGGTCGACGTCCACGCTCGTCACGTGCTCGTCTCCGATGCGGCGGCTAAGCAGGGCAGCGGAGTACCCGGAGCCGGTACCAACGTCTAGGACCTGGTGGCTCGGTTCCGCGCCCAGGTGATGAAGCATGGACACCACGAGTCCCGGCAACGTTGACGACGATGTAGGGCTACCCGCGGCCTTGCCCCCCGGCTTCGCGTGGTCGGCGTGATCCGGGCCTACCCTGGTAACAAGCGTCTCGTCCCGGTATGCAGCGGCGGTGTGTTCCGCAGAGAGCGGGGACGGGCTGACGAGTTCCCATTCCTCCGTTGGACTGTTCGGAATCCGCTGCCACCAACGGGGTACGAGGTGATGCCGGGGAGTGTTGCTTACCGCATCGTGCCACTCGGGCGCGTTCGTAGTCACCGCGTCGGCAAGCGCTGTTGCCGCGCCTTTCCAACTCACTCGTTCTCTCCTTGCAGAGCGTCAGCCATGACGGATACCAATGGCAAACCGGCCTTTACGGCAATCCAGTGCCATTGTCCGTTAGGGTTCACCTCAAAGAACTTCCAATGCCCGTCCGGAGTTACGGCGAAGTCTAGTGCGCCGAAGAACAAGCCAAGTTCGTCCATGAGGCGTCGGACCACTTCCTCAACGGAGGCGGGCATTTCTATCGTCTCGTAGGTGAGCGAGCGGTAATCGGTGCGCCAGTCCAGTTTTGCCCGTTCGCTTCCAGCGTGGATAGCTACCGGGAACATGCGATCCCCGATGACCGTCAGCCGGACCTCGTACGCCTTCGGAACATGCTCTTGGAACAGGTGAGTCGTGCCCGAAAGGCTGTCGTCGATCTCCCCAGCGGTCACAAGCGTTGTGGGAAGGAACTTTCTGCGGCCGTCCGGTCCGAGGATCCCACCGCTAAGTCCCTTGTAGATCACCTGATCACTGCCGATGAAGTCCCGTGCGTGCTCCGGGTCTGACGTGATCACGGTCCTAGGTACGTCTAGGCCGACGCGAGCAGCTACGGCCAGTTGGCGGGGTTTGTAGTTGGCGGCCGATTCGTTGGCCGGATGGTTGATCCACCGCACGGGGAGCGAGCCTAGAACGCCCAATACCCCAACGCGCGCTTCGGATAGAGCGAATGCACGCGCGTGGTCTGGCCATTCCTCAGGCGTAACGAATTCGTTGGGGCGACGCCACCAAACAGATTTGACCGTTTCGAGGTCCAGCGTCCGGGAGCTGGTCAAGGTGCCCGCCCAGCCATCCCCCGTTAGGGAGACGGCCAGGCGGGAAGCGGTAGGAAAGTCGGCCGTGTCGTAGCGAACGACGTTCTCACCGCGCTTGCCCAGCTCCTCAACCACCGCATCGGCCGTCAGATCGTCCCGGCCGGTAAGGATGAGGATGGTTTTCATGTGGTTAGTACAGGTCGGTTCCGCTGTCGGAGCCGGGTGTAGAGCCGTCACCGTTGCTGGTCTCGGTCTTCGTCTCCGGCTTGTTCGCGGCAAGGGCGTGCCAAGGGTTGCCCTGTGCGGAGACGTTCAGTTGAAGTGCCTCGCTGTAGGTGATAACCGGATCCTCTTCGGTCCCCTCAGGGGGCGAGATCAGGTGGCGAACTCCGAAGGGAACTAAAAGTGTTGCGCTCACTGCTGCACTCTCCTTTTCGGTTGTGTGCCTCTGCTGACCCGCCCCGGCTGAGTGGCCTCGTGTGCACCCAACCGGGACGGGTAGTACCCGCCCAGCCTCGAACAGGAGGAACAAGCCGGACGGGCGTTCGTACCCGCCCCTGCCGGGATCCCGAATCAGCGAAGGGGGTAGGCCGGTTCGGTCCGTCCGGCAGGGACGGGAGTTCACTAGTTGCTTTGCGGGCGGCGTGCTCAGCGCTTTTGCCCGCGGTCATGACCGTCCCCGCTGCCGTAGGGCATGCAACCTGCCAATCGCCTCCAACTGCCGTGCTTCCCGCTCGGTACCTCGCCGGAGTCTTAGGAAGGGCACCCGCCAGGTAAAGCCCGTGGGGCGCTCCAACTCGACGTACCGGCCGTCCACCCTTCGCACCTTGCCGGGCATGTCGTAGGCGTGATCAAAAACCACCGTGCCAACGCTGATTTCATCCGGCGTGGCGAACACGACGGTTCGTGCGATGGCCCGCGAGGGTGGAGCGACAGGATTGCTCGTTCTCACGCTCGTGCCCTTCTGTGCGGGTGGTTAGCGATCTCTGCATTGCAGCTCTGGGCCGTAACGGGGCTGCCCGTCCGGCGTGCTGCTTCGCGCTGCCGGGCCAGTGCGGCGCACACGTCGCAATCCTCTACTGGTGCTACGGTCGCCGTGGTTTCACTGCTCACCGGTCAACCTCCGCAAACCGATTGCAACGCTGCGGACGAGCGCCCGCGTTGGCCTTGCATACGGCCCGCGCGGCACCTCTGGCGGTAACGGGGTCCGGGGGGAGAACCACACTTTGTCCGGCGTGCGCTCCCAGCGCTTACGCTGCTCCGCTGCTACGTCGGCCGGTAGCAACCGACGGAACTGATGCCCGTTGACCGCTGCCTTTGCCAGGTTGTCACCCCTGCTGGCTACTCCTGGGGCTGGGGTCTGCTCCGCCATAGTCGCCATGCCCTTCGCCTGTTCGGTGATCTCTGCTCGCTCTAGGCAACCCCTCGACTACGCACGGCGGTACCGTGGCAACAGCAGCAGGACTTAAGAGCTTTAAGAGAGCCAGCAGCGCGGGGAGTTGAGGGCCAGTGACCACGCCTGAGCCGAACAAAGTTCTAGAGCGGCTGTACCGCGAGACTGGCTGGACGCTGCGCCAGGCTGCCCAAGAGGTCAACCGCATCGGCACCGAGCGCGGAACGCCACTGCGGTACCGAGAACCTTCCGTTCACCAGTGGCTCAATGGGCACATGCCCAAGGCGGACGTGCAACCCCTGATCTTGGAAGCGCTGTCCCGCAGGCTGCACCGTCCGATCACGCACTCCGAGGCGGGGTTTCCTCCGCCTCCCGGTCAACCGAACAGCCGTCCAAGTACCGTGGAGGGGCTGATCGATCTCGGGAGGCAAGACATGGACCCATCTCGCCGCAGCGTCCTCGGTGCGGGTCTATTTTCTGTTGCCCTCACCGTGCCCGGGTGGACGGACGTAGTCGGCCGAATGGACGCTGTTCAGACCGGTCAGACGCAACATATAGGCATGCCCGAGGTTGAGATGGTCATCGCAATGACCGAGCGGGTGTCTGAACTTGACGACGAATTCGGCGGGCGGCACGCGCGGCCCATGGCTGCTGCGTTCCTCGTGAATACCGTAAGCCCCTATCTGCGGGCGGATGCTTCCGAATCGGTCCGTAAAGCGATGATGTCGGCTGCGTCGGATTTGTGCTACCTCACTGGGTATATGGCGGTGGACGAGGGAGTTCACGGCACGGCTCAACAGTATTACCTCAAGGCGCTGGAGCTGGCCGGAGCGGCGGAAGATCACCTGACGTACTGCACAACACTGCGGGGAATGAGTGTTCAAGCCGTCGACCTAGGGCACGGTCGAGAGGCTATGCGACGTGCTGACGCTGCCGCCGCTGCGTCTCCGAACGCTGGTCCTAGGATGCGTGCCTTCCTCGCTGGTCAACAGGCCCATGCGGCGGCGCAAACCGGCGACCGTCATAAGGCGCTTATGTACCTCAAAGAAGCCGAACGGGCCATGGAGAAGGCCGAGTCACGATCGAAGACTTTTGGTTCTTACAACCCGTCATCACTCACGTACCACGTTGGTCAAGTCCTATATGAGTTGGGTGACATCCGCGGCTCCATCGCGGCCTTGGGAGAATCTGACAGGCTACGTCATCACTCGTTCCGGCGAAATCGGGTGCGGTATCTATCCATGCTCGCTGAACGACAGCTAGAACTTGGTCACCTTGAGGCCGCGTGTGACACGTGGGGGAAAGCCGTCGAAATTTACCCGCTAGTCCAGTCGGGGCAATGCGACCAAAGCATGGCCAATATGCGGGCTCGAATTCGTCCCTACCTAAAGAATAAGGTTGCACGACAGCTCTACGAGCGGGCGCGAGTCCCGGCTGATCGACTCTGATGACGGGGCGTCGACGAGTGGTCCTTTCGTGGCCTTTGATCACTACGTCTCTCAACTCATCAGGCGGCACTGGCTCTTTGGTGGCTTCGATCTGGTCTGAGGGGTCACAGTTTCATCACGCGTGACGAAACCTGAGGGCGGGTGCGGTCGTCCCCAAGTAACGTCACGTGTGACGAAACTTGGGAGGGTGGGTCATGGCCGGTGAGTCGGGTAGCGCGTGCGCGGTGTGCGGCGGGCCGTTGGGGGTGCGGGCTCGAACGGGACGTCCGTCGGTGTACTGCTCGCGCGCGTGTCAGGCTCGGGCGTATCGCGCTCGTGTGGCTGGGGCTGGACGGTCCCGGCCGGAGTCGTCGGCTGCGGGTGCCGTGTCGGTTGCGGCAGGTGGCGGGGAGTTGGCGCGGGAGGTTCGGCGGCTGGTCGGGTTGTTCGCTGAGCGGGCCGAACAGGCAGTGTGCGCGGCGGAGGGCGGCGAGGTTGGTCCTGGTGGCGCCGGTCGTGACGCTGACGACCTGGCGGAACTCGCCGCGAAGGTGGTTGATCTCGTCCGCTCCGCCTCCTTGCCTACGCACCCGTCGGCTGAATCGTCACGGTGTGACGAAACGTCGGGGGTGGTGGTTGCTGGGGCGCAGGATGGGCGGATGGGCTCGTCGGCGGCGGCGACTGCTCGCCGTACGGTTTCATCGCGTGACGAAACATCGGTGCCCGTAGCCGTGGTGGAGTCGGCGGCGGCTGGGCCTGTCGAACGGGTGGTGCGCACGGTGGACATGGCGCATGAGTTCGGGGGCGGCTGGCAACTGGTCCGGCTGGCGAGCAGCTTTGACGGTGACTGGCTGGTGCGGCTGCACGGTGAGACGGTCGGCAGCGTGGGGCGTGTGCGCACGTTGTCGGGCCGTGGCGTGCGGGGCTGGGAAGCGCGTCACCTTGGGCATGCGGTTCCGGGTGGGGTTGCCGGTCTGTGGCCAAGCCGTGGGGTGGCTATGGCGGCTGTGGTCCGTGCCCATCAAGAACGTGGCGGGGCAAAGGGTCGTCGCGGGAGTCGGCGGCGTCCCTCGCGCTGAGCTGGCGGGGGCGCGGTGCTGGGACGGTGCGCTGTTGACACGCGGTCATTCGGGCCTGTCCCAGGCTCCGGCCCTGGTCGGGCTTTCTTGCGGCTCCAACTTATACGGATAAGTGCTTGACGTAAGAGGTGGAGTGGGCTGATGCTGATGCCTCCTCCGCGTGAGTGCTGACGGACAAGCCGTCAGGGTGTGCTCACGCGGCAAATCTGAGGGGCAATCAGATGGCAATGACGCGTGTGCGTATGCGCGTGCGGGCTCTGGCTGTGGCCGGAGTTCTGGCGGTGGCTGGTGTGGGTGTCGGCGCGGCTTCGGCGTCGGCTGCGACTCCGGCTGACGGATCCGGGGTGGAGGGTCCGGCGGCGGCTGCGGTGGTCCTTCCGCAAGTCACGGTGGACGGTCTGCGGATGCGTGACGACGTGGGGACCGGTGCGGGCATCCTCGGGCAGCTCTACGCCGGTGACCAGGTGCAGATCCTTTCGACCGCGCAGGATGCGGGCGGCCAGCAGTGGGACCAGGTGACGCTTGCCAACGACAGTGCGGGCGGGCTGCCTTCCGGCTTCGCGGGCTGGGTCAGTGAGGCGTACCTCAGTGAGCCTTCGTGCCCGTCGGATAGCCAGATCCAGTGCCTGATGTACGGCGGTCATGACTGATCGCCGGGGCTCTCGCGCTCGCACGGACAAGCAATCTGGCCAGTCATCAGGAAGAGAGAACAACATGCGTGCAAGCTCTACCGGTCGCGTTGGTCGTCGTCTGGGTGCGTTGGCGGTCGTGACGATGGTGGCGGCGGCCGGTCTGGGTGTGGGCGTGACGTCTGCCTCGGCGGCTCCGTCGCATGCGGCTCGGGCGGCGAGTAGCTATGCCACACAGGTCACAGCTGATGGGGTCCGGCTGCGGACCGGTCCGGGGACTGGGTACGGCGTGGAGGGGCTCCTCTACTACGGGGACGCGGTCGACATCACGCAGTGCAGCGGGGGCTGGGATCGGGTGTATCTCGCCGCTGACAGTGCGGGCGGCCTGGGCTCGGGCGCTGCGGGGTGGGTGTACGGCAGCTACCTGGAGCCGCTTGCGGGCTCGCCGATAGGCGGCGGGCTGCCTTCGGGCTGCGAGTGACCGCGTGCAGTGATCAGTCATCAGAAACGGAACGAAGGAGTAGGCATGTCTTCTACTTGGTTCGCCGGTCGTGCCGTGCGTCGTCTGGGTGCGCTGGCGGTCGTGACGGCGGTGGCTGCGGCTGGTCTGGGCGTCGGCGTGACGTCCGCCTCGGCGGCTCCGGCACACTCGGCCGCGCCCTCTGCGGTTGCTGAGCCGCATGGCTGGCCTGGGGGCATCACCGGGAATGGGGTCCGCTTGAGGACCGGTCCGGGGACCGGGTACGGGGTGGAGGGTCTTCTCTACTACGGGGACACGGTTCAGCCGGTGGGCTGCTCCGGGTCGTGGTACCACGTGTACCTGACTGCGAACAGTGCCGGTGGTCTACCCGCAGGTACGTGGGGGTGGGTCAACGATGCCTACATTGACCCGATAACGGGTGCTCCATCGTCGGACTGCTCGTAACCGCCTGCGGTGCCCCCTCCTGTGTCGGCGGGAGGGGGCACCTCCGTTTTTCCGTAGCGTTACATACCGCTAGGTTGGTTTCCCATTCGCCAGTTACCTACTGTGCAGCCGCTTTCCAATTCTGATGTGTAGTCAGTGTTTACCGGGCGGGTGCACGGTGGGCGGTCCCCTTGTGTGACAAGGGAATTCAAAGGTCTAGTGCATATGCCTGGGGCGTGAGAGGCTGGACGGCTCAGGTTTCGGGAGGTGGAACGTGATGGACACGCCCGGTGACGGACGCGGCGCGGGCGAGTCGGCTGATGACTCTGTGTGGATACGTGGGGTGGACTACGTGACCAGCTATCGGCAGGCAGATACCGTAGCGTCGGATTTCAACGAGGTGATGGCGCTTCTCGGCTTGGGCCTGGAGGACGAGCGGTTTCGGGCACTTCCGCGCACTGGTCCGGACGGTGAGCCGCTGGTGGTCTTGACGGTCGAGGCGGTGCAGCTCTGCGTGGCTGTCCTGGTGGCTTTAGCGGAATGTCTGTGAGGGAGGGGCATCATGCGTGGTCGACCCAAGGGAACGACATGGATGACAAGGACAGGCAAGCGGGTGTGGGTCGAGGTCGACGTGACGGGGCGTCGGGTCTGCTGTGAGGCGTGCCCTCGTCCGATCCCCGTGCGGGGCTGGGGTTCTCCTGCTGGCGCGGCTCGGCGGCATGCGCGGCAGTGCTCTAGGCGCTGACCTGGCCGAACGCCAGGGGCACGGCCTGGTGGCGGACGATGAACTGAACAACTCTTACCCCTTCCCGCTGCTCAGCCACTGACCGTGGGTTCCGCGGCGGGGTAGAGGGTCGACAGGCGCGATTGGTGCCGCACTACCCCCATCGGCATCAACCGTCATCCAAGGGGCGGTGTTCTCCAGCGCGGACGGGCCTTGACCCGGACGATGCGGTTTCGCGCTGGAGGGCACCGACCAGCGGGCGGGGTCCAGGGACCGCTATAGGTCCCTGGTACCACGCCGCGCAACCAGCCTCGTCACGATCTCCGCCACCGTGTTGAGCACCGTGGGCGCCGGCCTGCGGAGTGGTCCCGTACGCGGCGGCGCGGTTGCCAACGGCGCTCGGTGCGGCGGGAGTTCGCGGTCCCGGTAGACGCGTCAGTGTCCGGTGACGGCTGCTGGTGCACAAGGATGCCCCCCCGGCTGGCGGCGGGGGGCTTTCTGCTGCTCAAGGCGTGGTGCGTGCGCGGGCGGTTGCCGTCCGGACGGGACCGGCCGTCAGGCCGCATGCCCGGCCGAGGCGGCAGGGCCGCCCGGCGCGCCGCAGGCGTGCCCTTGAGTAAGTAGAGAAAAGTTACTCCGCAGCTTTGGCGGGGCGGCGCTTGGTGGGTGCCTTCACAGGCGTCACGCGGTAACTGAGACGGGTTGTAGCGGCGGACACGCGCAACTCTTCGACTAGCAGCGGGCGTTGCGTGGCCTCGTCGAGGGTGACGCGATAGGAGACCAATAGGGGCTGCGGGTCGGTGAGTCCCAACGCCATGCGTTCGTCGGGAGTCGGCATCATCGCCCCTACTTCCTCATCCCACACGATCGTGAACCCAGCGGTCGTCAGGTGCTTGTACAGCTCGGGCACGGGGGCGTCAGGGGTCGTGGCCAGTGCTGGGACGTCGGCGGCGACCTGGAGCGGAATCAGCATGCGGTGAGTTAGGCGCTCGCCAGTCAGCGGATCGCGCAACAGGCGGTCGACGGAAATAGCTTGCTGTCCCTGCTGGTTCAGCAGTTCGGCGGGTGTGCCGGTGAGGGTCACGCGGGAGATCGCGGGCGCTTCCGTCTCCTTCATCTCCGGCAGCTCGTACCGCGTGCCGGTGCGGCTGACCGTGCGCGGGATCGCTCGTGCTGCCGGGCTGCCCTTGACGGTGGTCCGCCGACCCTGCGCCTTGATCACCAGCCCCATATTTCGTAGCTCGTTGACGGCAGCTCGCACGGTCGCCGGGCTGACCCGGTAGGTGCTCACCATCTCTGACTCGCTGGGCAGGGTGCTGCCCGCTTCCAGATCACCTTGTTGGATCGCCTGCGCGATTCGTCCGGCAAGTTGCAGGTACATCGGCTGCGGTCGCGTGATGCCGCTGTCCATCTCGGCTCCTGGTCTCGGCGTCGGCGGTTGTCAGTGGTAGGTGCTATAGGGCTCTTCAGCGGTCACAGGATAAGTGCTTGACCTGCTACCTATCTAGAGCGCACGATGAGTGTCCTCGTACTTATACGAATAAGTACGAAGGTAGAAGATGGAGTTGAGGTGCCATGCAACAGAAGCCAATCGACACTGGGCGACTGGGTCAGTTCATGTGCGTGATCGCGCCGGAACGACGTGTCGACCCGACTACCGATGAGCCGCGTAAAGACAGGGAGGGGCGCGAACAGTGGATCGTGGGGCTGTCCGTACGGCAGGCGGCGGGTCGGCGTACGGACGTGATCCATGTGGTTGTGCCTGGTCAGCCGCGGGGCATCGCGGAGGGCATGAGCGTACGGGTGGTCGACCTGTGGGCGAATGACTGGTCAGTGGACGGCAGGAGCGGAACGTCCTGGCGGGCGGAACAGATCGTCCCGGCTGGGGGCACGGCTGCCAGCGGTGGGAGCGCGGCGGCGGCTCCGGCTGCCCGAAAGGGTGGCGAGTGATGCCCTTAACCATCGTCCTTCTGCTGTCCGCAGAGGAGGCTGCCGGGCTCGCGTGCGTGGTGTGCGGCGAACGGTTCGAGGCCGTGGCCAACGTTCAGGTCGGCCGGTCCACGCTGGGCGCCCCGGTCTACGCCTGCACCGCGCCGTGCGCGCACTGGTACCGGTCCGCGGCGGTCGGGCCTACCTCGACAGGGAGTGAGTGCTGATGTACCTGGGGGATGACGACACCTTCGGTCACCTGCTGCGTGATCTGGAACTGCTGAGCGGTACTAAGTCGCTGCTGGTCACCGTGGATGATCTGCCCACGCTGGAATTCGTGATGGGTATGGTCGGCGTCACTGCCGAACAGGCCGCACGGCGTGCCCAGTTGATCGGCGCCCGGCTTCGCCTCCAAGGGGGTGGCGGGGATGACTAATCACCTGCTGCTGTGGGTGGTGCTGCTCGCCGCGACGGTAGGCGCACTGACACGCAAGTGGTGGGCACCCCACGCTAGTCGGTGGGCTGAGGCGCGACAGATCCCGTGGCGCTGGTGGCTGCTGGAATATCCGGTCTTGACCGTGCGTATGCGTGTGACGTGGCGTCAGGTCTGCCTGTTGAACGGGCTGTCCATCTCGCGGCGCAGTACTGCGCGGGTGGTTGACGGCGTCATGGTGCGTGGCGTTGCCCTGCGGCAGTCACCTCCCCGCTTGGGTCTGCCGCATCTCACCCGTACCGGCGTCGTCGTTCGGATTCGGATCCATCCGGGGCAGACTCCCGGCCCTTTCCTCGCTGCCGCACAGGCACTGGAGCATGCCTGGCGGGTGCACGGGGTGCGGGTGACCAGTCCGCGACGTGGTGAGGTGCTCATCACGATCACCGCACACAACACGCTCGATGACACGGCGCGCGATGTAGCGGCGCCGACGGCTGGACCCGTGCTGGTGGCGAGGGTCGGGCGAGTGGACGACGGCGGGCCGTGGGTGCTGAACCTGCGACGCATACCCCACTGGCTGGTGGTCGGCGCGACCCAATCGGGGAAATCCACGCTGCTCGCAGCCTTCATCCGGGCCATAGCGCCGCAACCGGTCGCACTGGTCGGCATCGACTGTAAAGGAGGTATGGAACTGGGCCTTTTCGGGCGTCGGCTGTCCGCGCTGGCTACGAGTCGACCCGAGGCGCTGAGGGTGCTTACCGGCCTGGTGACCGAGGTGCAGCAACGGATGACCCTGTGTTGGTCGGCGGGGGTCCGCTCCATCTGGGAACTGCCGGAAGATCGGCGGCCGGTACCGGTGGTCTTGATCGTGGATGAGCTGGCAGAGCTGTACCTGATGGACGGCACGCGGGAAGGGCGAGATCAGTCTGAGCAGTGCTCCACCTTGCTGCTTCGCCTCGCGCAACTCGGCGCAGCCCTGGGCGTACACCTGGTGGTGGCTGGTCAACGGGTGGGCTCCGACATGGGGCCAAGGGTCACGGCGCTGCGTGCCCAACTCGGCGGGCGCATCGTCCATCGCGTGCACGACGAAGCGTCAGCGGAAATGGCGCTGGGCGACCTAAGCCCGGACGCCGTGGCGGTGGCCCAAATGATCACTGAAGAGGAACAGGGCGTCGCTGTCGCCACCATCGGCGGCCGGTGGGTACGCGCCCGGTCGGTCCTCGTCACGACCGAAGAGGCACGACAGGTCGCCGAGGAGTACGCCGCGCTTACTCCCGACCTGCCCGCGCTGGCGGCGGTGACCTTCGAAAAGGAGGGGGGTGCAGCATGAGCCAAAACCAAATCTACCTCTTCGAAATCTTCCTCTGGGTCGTCTCCATCATGCTGGTGCGCGGTAATGACGTGCGCGGCTGGCAACTCGTCATCATCGCACTGGCCGGTTTCTACCTCGCCCTAACACCCATAGGAAATGCCGTTGTGGCGGTAGTGAACATGCTGGTCATGATGGCCTAGCGCAACATCTCTCCTTGGCTTTCTTCGACTTTCTCTCTATAGCCTCGCCACTCTCACAGATCACTGACGATGCATCAGATATGGAGCGCTGGCATGTCCGTTCACCTGCTCGTACCTAGTGGAAGGGGTCCACCGTGGCCTACCCGGCTACCTCGGACGCGCGGCGCTCGGCACTGGCAAATGCTGAGCGCCTGCGCGCGTTGACAGAAACAGAGCGGGATATTATCCGGCTCGTCCATGAACCTGGCTTCCCCCGCTGGCTGGAGCAAATCCACGCCATCGGCGGGTGCGCTCACCCTATATACCTATCCGGCCGGAAAACCATCCGTGACGCTACCGGCGCGGTTCTCCAGCATTACGACACATCCCACGAACCTGGCGGTCGGCTCGCCGTGCGGTGTCGAAACCGCCGTGAGTCCCGGTGCCCGTCCTGCTCGCGACTGCACGCGGGCGACACCTTCCACCTGGTGCGTAGCGGCCTGGTCGGCGGCAAGCACGTGCCTACCGCTGTCGCCGGGCATCCACGGTTGTTCGTCACCCTGACTGCCCCCTCCTTCGGCGCTGTCCATCGCGCGGGGGAGCGCTGCCATCCACGCCGTGAGGGGGGCCAGTGCCCGCATGGGCGGCCGGTCCACTGCGGAGCGCACCACGCTGATACCGACCCCCACGTCGGCCAACCGCTGTGCCCCGCCTGCTACGACTACCCGGGGCACGTCCTGTGGCACGCGATGGCCGGACGGCTGTGGAACCGGTTCTGCACCGAGGCGCGGCGGCAACTCGCCTCCTCGGCGGGCATACCGCGTTCCCGCTTGCGGGAGCACGTCCTGGTGGGCTTCGCCAAAGTCGCGGAATTCCAACGTCGGGGAGCTGTCCACTTCCATGCCGTTGTGCGCCTCGACGGGCCGCACGGTCCTGGGTCGCCCCCGCCCGCGTGGGCTACCGGTGACCTCCTGGAAGAGGCGATCCGTCAGGCGGCGGCTACGACGTACGTACGCGCGCCCTACACGCATGCCCTGGGTGAGCCGGTCTTGCGCTGGGGCCCGCAGATCGATATCCACCCAATCCGCGGGCTCGTCGGCGACGGTGCGGTATCCGACTCAGCAGTAGCGGCCTACGTCGCCAAGTACGTCAGCAAATCCATATCCGACGCGGGCGGCACCGACCAACGCGTTCGCTCGCTGGAGGAAATACAACTCCTGCCCGTGCACGCCCACCTACGGGCGCTGATGCTCACCTGCTGGCGTCTCGGCGGCCTACCCGAACTCGCCGACCTGAGACTCAGGGCATGGGCTCACACCCTCGGCTACCGCGGCCACGTACTCACCAAAAGCCGGGCCTACAGCACGACGTACAAGGCGCTTCGGGCGGCTCGGGCGGACTATTTGGGCGACACGTCCCGGGGGCAGGGTGACGGCCTGGTGGACGGCGTTGATGTGGAGTCTGTCTGGCGGTTCGTTGGCTCAGGCCACACGCCCGGCGAGGCCGAGATAGCGCGCGGGATTGCTGCGGATCGTGAGCATGCGCGTGAGGAAGCGAGGTTTGCGGGTGGCGGCAGTGGGCGCCCTGGCGTTGGGGTTGATCTCTGATGCCGGAGGAGTCGAATGAACGTCCCGGCCCCATGACTAAGGAAGAATGGCTTAGGCGTGAGCTAGCTAAGGCGCCGGAGCGTAGTGATCAATGGTGCAGAGAGATGCTGAAGCTATTCGGTTTTAGGGTATCTGAATGAATAAGGATGGACCCCTCGTTCCCGGCCGCAGTGAGGGGTCCATCCTTATTCATCCCGGCGCTATGTAGCAGGAGTATTCGGGGCTGTGTTCTGCTCGTCCTTCGTCCAGAGGATTTCGATGTACGCTGGGTCGAATCGCTTTCCCCGTCCAACCTGGTGGATGAGGACGGCGCGAATGGAGTGCTTGAGTCTGGCGCGCTTCTCGCTTGTCGTGTAGTCCACCCACTCCGTCAGGATTTTCTCATCTGTGTCGATGGTGGCCCTAGCCTTGGCGGCCTGCAATTGCCGCGTCTCTTTGACGAGTTGCGCTTCCTCTTTTTCTAGGTGTTCGATGGCGTCCATGGCTTCGATGACGGAAATACGCTTCTCGTTGCGCCGGATCTTGACTTGATCCTTCTCCCAAGCGATTTCCTTCAGTCGGGCGTCGTTTTTGGTTGGGTCGACTACCTCTACCTTGACCTTGGACTTCTTCAACCGCTTCCGTAGGTCATCCAAGAAGGCGGTCTCCACGAGGTCGTCAACGGGGGGCCCGACCCGCGAAACCCCTCCGCATCCGCCAAGAGACGACCTGCACTGGTAGCGGAACCGGTATTTGGCGTACGCTCCGGTTCCTTTGGTGTACAGGGATGCCCTCATTGGGAAGAAGCATTCTCCGCACCGGGCGATTCCGGTCAAGAAATAGGCTGGTGAGGTGTCGTGGTTCGGGTTGCCTTCCCGATTTGATTCCTTGCGTGTCTCAATAGCGCTTACGCATGCGGCCCATTCTTCCGGAGTGCAAGCGGCCTCCCAGTCCCCGATAACTGGTTTACCGTCCTTATATAGGACGTGATCGGGGAGCCATAGGCGTGATGACTCTCGGTGTAGTTGCTGCGGGATGTACACCACGTAGCCGCAATTCCTGGGGTTGACCAGACGAGCCTCGACCGTGGAGTGTTGAAGAGTCCAGTTGTTCCCGCTTTCCCTGGACCTCTTGTTTGCCTTGGGGGTGTACCCCTCGTCGATCCACTCTTTTCTAACCTCGCCGACCAACTTGCCGCCAGGGATGGCCCGTACCGCCTCTAGGAGATCCTTGGATTCCTTGGGGTGCAGGGTCCCGTCCTCGTTCCACCCGAAGGCGCGTGGGCCTCCGTGCTTCTTGCCTTTCAGGGCGCGGGACTTGTTCGTGCCGCTGACCCGCCGCTTGGTGTTGTGGACTTCGTAGGCGCCCATGGTGGCCTGCACCATGAACATGGTTCGGCCTTCCTGGGTGCTCAGATCGGTACCGCCGTCGAGGGCGCGGCCGACGTAGCTGGGGAACATCGTGAAGAGGCGGTTGACGCGCGCGGCGTCGTACTCCAACCTGGCCACGCGGTCGGAGTGCGTGAAGAGAAAGCCTCGAATCTCGCCGCTCTCAAGGTCTTTGAGCATCTGTTCGAAGTCGCGACGGACGATGAACGGGTCTGAGGCTGGAGTGTTGTTGTCGTTGTACTCGCGGACGATGACGCATCCGAGGTTGGGCGCTGCTTCGTGGAGCCTGCGGCGTTGCTCGGCTACCTGCTCGCCCTCTTCGCGCCCTTCGCTGCCAGCGCGTAGGGCCTTGTCCTCAGACAGGCGGACGTAGATCCCGACAGGTGTCCGTCCCTGCTCAAGGGCTAACGCCCGAGCGGCAACATCTATGCAGGTCATCAGGTTGGTCGAGGTCATGACAACAGCCTACCGAAAAAAAGGTGTTCCAGTGGTCTTCTGTCAGAAGAACACCACGCGCCACTTGCCCTCGTAGCTCTTGTGGTTGATCTGGGCGAACGCCTTGTCCGGGTCAAGGTCGACACAGGCGGTCAGGTCGTACTCGGGGAACTTGTCACCGACAGTGAGCACGCGCTCTCCTTCGAGGGGCTGGAAAATCCCATATGAGTGCTATAGGGGACTTCCTTAGGGTTGGACGTGATCCACAGTGCCATAGAGTGCATTGATCAGTGAAATAGCCGCGAGCCGTGATCTTGATTGGAGATCCTTATCAATAGCCAGCGCCAGCCGACCCTCGCCCAGCTACGGGCGTTCGCCGCCGTCGCCGACCATCTGCACTTCCGCGACGCGGCCGCCGCCATCGGAACCAGCCAGCCCGCGCTGTCCGGGGCGGTCGCCGCGCTGGAGGAAGTGGTCGGCGTGCAATTGGTGGAACGTACCACCCGGCGGGTGCTGCTGACCCCCGCCGGAGAGCGGCTGGCGGTCCGGGCGCATGCGGTGCTGGACGCGGTCGGCGCGCTGATGGAGGAGGCCGAGGCGGTCCGTGCGCCGTTCACCGGGGCGCTGCGGCTGGGTGTGATCCCGACCGTCGCGCCGTATCTGCTGCCGATAGTGCTGCGGCTGGTCCATGAGCGCTACCCGGAGCTCGACCTCCAGGTGCACGAGGAGCAGACGGCCTCGCTGGTCGAGGGACTGGCCGCGGGACGGCTGGACCTGCTGCTGCTCGCGGTGCCGCTCGGCATGCCGTCGGTCGTCGAACTGCCGCTGTTCGACGAGGACTTCGTGCTGGTCGTACCGGAGGGGCACCGGCTGGCCGGGCGTGGCGACATCCAGCGCGAGGTGCTGCGCGACCTCGACCTGCTGCTGCTGGAGGAGGGGCACTGCCTCCGGGACCAGGCACTGGACATCTGCCGTGAGGTGGGACGGCCCGAGGGCACTCCGGGGACGACCAGCGCCGCCGGTCTGTCCACGCTGGTGCAGCTGGTCGCGGGCGGGCTGGGGGTGACGCTGCTGCCGCGCACCGCGGTAAGGGTGGAGACCGGGCGCAGCGCCCACCTCGCCACCGGGTACTTCCGCGATCCGGCGCCGGACCGCCGGATCGCGTTGGCCATGCGGCAGGGCGCCGCGCGCGCCGAGGAGTTCGAGGAACTCGCCTCGGCGCTGCGCGGGGCCCTGCGGGAGCTTCCGGTGCGGATCGTCGGGGAGGCCCAGCCGTAACGTCACTCCGTGCGCAGCCCCTCCGGGCGCATCATGCGCCACAGCGGGGGCAGGCTCAGCACCGTCACCAGCAGCACGACCGCCGCGCCCGCACCGGTCAGGCCCGCGACGCCTGCCCAGTCGAACCGCACCGGTGCCTTCACCATCTTCAGCAGCACCGTGCCCAGCCCTAGCCCGCCCACCAGGGCGAGCCCCAGGCCGATGACCACCGGCACCGCGGCCTGCCACAGCACCGACAGGGCCAGCGTGCCGCGCCGGGTGCCGAACGCCACGAGCACCGCCAACAGCCGCCTGCGCTCGCGCAGTTGCTCCAGCGTGGACACCAGCATGCTCGCCCCGATCACCAGCAGCGTCGCGGTGGCCCCGACCAGCAGACCGCGCCGGATGCTGGAGAAGGTGTGGTCCTGCGCGGTCGAGGTCAGCGTCATCGTCGGGTCCGAGGGGTCCAGGCGGCTGCCGGTGTTGCGCACCCGGTCCGCCGCGTCCGGATCGGTCGGGTCCAGCTTCATGGCGACGGTGGCCACCGGGTGGGCCAGTTCGCTGACGCTCAGCGCGCCGGGGGTGGCCAGCACACCGTAGTGCGCCATGCCCGCGGCGTCCTCGCGCGGCTGTACGATCCGGGCGTCGGCCGGAATGGTCCACGGCCGGGGGCCGCCGGTGGGGGCGCCGATGTAGGGGGCGTTGAGGTCAAGCCGCTTGCCGGGCATGGCGTAGGGGGCGGACGGGTTGTTGTCTGACCCCTTGATCACGAACACGCTGTTCGGTGAGCAGCCGTCGATCCGGGCGATCTCCCGCAGCGTCGTGCAGTCGGCGACGGTGACCGGAACCCTGCGGTCGTTGCCGCTGTCGCCCGCGGCCGTCGCCTCTGTGACGCCGAACGCCGACCGCACTCCCTGGGTGGTGCGGAACGTGGTGATGGCCTGCTGGGCCTGCGTACCGTCGTGTACCTGGACCCGGGCCATGATCTGCGCCCGGTTCGGGTCCTGACCGGTGCTGGAGGTGAAGTAGTGCTCGGCCCCCGCGAACAGCGTCTGCAACGCGATCGCCCCGGCCACCGCGACGGTGATCCCGCTGACCATCCGGGCGGCCATGCCGCTGCTCAACTGGAGCCTGCGGGTGGCCAGTTGCCACGGCAACGGGCCGCCGCGCAACCGCCGTACCGCCGACTCCACCAGCCACGGCAGCAGCAACGCCAGCCCCACCAGCAGCAGCACCACACCCGCGGCGATCTGGTACTGGTTGATCGAACCATGCGTGCCGACCCGGCCGATCAGCGGGAACAGCAGGGCGATTCCCAGCACCGGCAGCACCAGCCGCCACCACAGCCGCCGCGGACGCGGCGTCGCGGCGCGCACCACACCCAGCGGCTCGATGGTCACCCCGCGCAGCGCCAACAGCGTCACGCCGACCGCCGCCCCGGGCACCGCAAGCGCGATCAGCGCCACCAGTGCGGCGCTCGGCGTCACGTCCGAGGGGAAGACGCCGATCCCCATCATGCTGAACGAGCCGACGAACTGCCGTACCGCGAGGAAGAATCCGGCCCCCACGACCAGCCCGATCAGCGAACCGAACAGGGCCTCACCGGCCGCGATCCGCCGCGCCATCGGTACGTCCGCGCCCACCAGGCGCAGCGCGGCCAGCCTGCGGTCCCGCCGCTCGCCGCCGAACCGTACGGCGGTGCCGATGAACACCATCACCGGCATCAGCAGCACCACGAAGATCATGACGACCAGCAGCATCAGGATCGGATCGAGCGGGGTGGACTTCCGCTTCAGCCCGAAGTGGTCGATCCGGAAGCCGCCGTCGGCCCGGCCGGACAGCGACTTGGTGCCCGCGTAGTACGAGAGGTCACCGGGGCCGTCCAGGCCCTGGTCGCCGATGGTGCCGATGATCCGGTAGGGCAGTCGCTGCCTGAGCAGCTCGCTGTCCGGGGCGTTCAGCAGCTTGGCGAGCGCGGGGGAGGCCACCATCTCGTTCGGCCGGGGCAGCCTGTCCACGCCGGGCGGGACGGGGGCGTTCGGGCCTTCCGGCTGGAGCAGGCTGCCGCTGATCCGGTCCTGGCGGAACGTGGTGTTGGCGTCCTTGACCAGCATGGTGCCGGCGGTCGGCCTGGTCAGCTCGGGGCTGTACGGGGCTTCCCTGGCGTAGCTGCGGTCGCTGCGGTTGTCGACCATCGCCGGTACCGCGGCGGCGACCAGCAGCAGCATGACGCCGAGCGCCACGCCGACCGCGGTCAGCGCGGTGCGGGTCCAGCCCTCGGTGCCGCCCCCGGTGGCGAACCGGGCGCCGAGCGCCAGTTCACGCCCCCAAGTGCGCGGCGTGGCACGGGAGGTGCGGGTGGTGGCGGTCATGCGACGTGCTCCAGATCGCGTGACCTGCCGTCCCGTACCACGACCTCGCGGTCGGAGTACGCGGCGACCCGGGCCTCGTGGGTGACCAGGACGACGGCGGCCTGGGTGTCGCGGGCGGCCGCGGTCAGCAGCTCCATCACGCGTTCGCCGTTGAGCGAGTCCAGGGCGCCGGTCGGCTCGTCGGCGAACACCACTCGGGGGCCGGTGACCAGGGCGCGGGCGACCGCGACGCGCTGGCCCTGTCCGCCGGAGACCTCGCCGGGGCGCTTGGCGGAGACATCGGTGACCTCAAGGCGGTCGAGCCACTCGGTGGCCCGGCGCTCGGCCTCCTTGCGCTTCACGCCGTTCAGCCGCAGCGGCAGCGCGACGTTCTCCACACAGGTCAACTCCGGTACCAGCTGGCCGAACTGGAAGACGAAGCCGAACTCGCCACGGCGCAGCGCGCTGCGCTCGGCGTCGGACATCTCGGACAGCTCCCGGTGCCGGTAGCGGACCTGGCCCGCGTCGGGGCGCACGATCCCGGCCAGGCAGTGCAGCAGCGTGGACTTGCCGGAGCCAGACGGGCCCATCACGGCGACGACCTCGCCGGGGCGTATGGAGAAGTCGGCGTTGTCCAGGGCCGGGGTGTGGCCGTAGGTCTTGCGCAGTGCGGTGGCCACCAGGAGCAGTTCGCCCGCCCGCCGCCCGTCGTCGGCGCTTCCCGCCTCAGTCATTTCGTGACCTCCTTGGCCAGTTGGTCCAGCCGGGCGGCGGTCAGTTCCAGCCACCGCAGATCCGCCTCAAGGTGGAACAGGGCGTGGTCGCACACGAGTTGGTCGGCGAGGTCGCCGCCGCTCTTGCGACGGGTCAGCTCCCGCATCAGCCGAAGATGCTCGGCGCGCTGGGTGTCCAGCAGCTCTGCGGCGCTGCGGCCGGTGAGCAGGGCGAGGACGACCTTGGTGTACAGGGTGCTGTGCAGATACGGCTCGGGCTTCTCCGGCTGGGCGAGCCACCGCTCGACATCGGTGATCCCGGCATCGGTGATCGCGTACCGCTTGCGCTCGGGGCCGCCGCCCGGCTCGATGCCTTCGACCTCCACCAGCCCGTTCTTCAGCAGGCGCGCCAGCGTGGAGTACACCTGCCCGTATGCCAGTGGGCGGTCGTGTCCGAACCGTGCGTCGAAGGTCCGCTTGAGGTCGTAGCCGTGCCGGGGGCCTGACTCCAGGAGCCCGAGGAAGGTGTGGCCGATTGACATGGCAAGGACACTACACCATGGGTATACACCGCGTGTATACGTCGGCCGTATAGCGGGCCTGGGGGTGAAACCCCCAGGCCCTGGGTCTTCGTCAGGCCTCTGACTTCGGTGGCCGCCCGCGGCGCGGAATCGGCTTCGCCGCGCCCGGCAGCCGGCCGGCCTCGGACAGCGCCCGCCGCAGCAGGTACTCGATCTGGGCGTTGGTGCTGCGCAGATCGTCCGCCGCCCAGCGGGCGATCGCGTCGTGGACGGCGGGATCGAGTCGCAGCAGCACCTTCTTGCGCTCGGCGCGCGCGGGCTGCCGACGCGGCTCGTCCGTGTCCTCGGTGGGATCGGTCACTGGTAGAGGGTGCCCGTGTTCAGTACCGGCTGGGCCGCGCGGTCGCCGCACAGCACGACGAGCAGATTGCTCACCATGGCGGCCTTGCGCTCCTCGTCGAGGTCGACCAGGTCCTGCTCGGCGATCCGGGTGAGTGCGGACTCGACCATGCCCACCGCGCCCTCGACGATCTTCTGCCGTGCGGCGACGATGGCGCCCGCCTGCTGGCGCTGGAGCATCGCGGAGGCGATCTCGGGTGCGTATGCGAGGTGGGTGAACCGGGACTCGGCGATCTTCACGCCTGCCGACTCCACCCGGGCGGCGATCTCGGTGGAGAGCTGCTCGGTGATCGTCTCGGCGTTCTCCCGCAGGCTCAACTCGGAGTCGCCGTGCGAGTCGTACGGGTACTTGGTGGCGATGTGCCGGACCGCGGTGTCGGTCTGGATGGAGACGAAGTCGACGAAGTCGTCCACCTCGAAGACCGCCTGGGCGGTGTCCTCGACCTGCCAGACGACCACACAGGCGATCTCGATCGGGTTGCCGTAGGCGTCGTTGACCTTCAGCACCTCGGTCTCGTTGTTGCGCAGCCGGGTGGAGATCCTGGTGCGCGAGGTGAACGGGTTCACCCAACGCAGTCCGTCATGGCGGATCGTGCCCTGGTAGCGGCCGAACAACTGGCAGACCCGCGCCTGGCCGGGGGCGACCTGGGTCAGGCCGCGCAGCATGAACAGGTCGGCGACGATCACCAGTGCACCGCCCACGATGAGCGCGGTGGAACCGGCGCCCTTGTGGCCGGTGCCGGCCATGTTGCCGCCGGTGGCCATGAGGACGATGCCGATCACCAGTGCGATCAGGGCCAGTAGCAGGAACGGCAGGCCGGGCATGCCGAGCGCGCGGCGCTCGGTGATCCGCGGCCGGGGCATCTCGGGTATCTCGGCCTGGGCGGTCTCGGTGCCCGGGCGGGCCTGAGGGTCTTGGGTGTCGGTCATGGCTCCCCGTTTCGGCGGTCGTTTCGGCGGTCGTTTCGGTGGTCGGTCGGTGCGCTGGCACGCGCCTAGCAAAGTGATAGCACATTACAGGGTTGTTGAAACTCGCGGAAATGGTTCCCGTCGGACGGCGTGGGCCTTCTCACGTACCGAAATTGTGCGACTTTGGCCAAATAAGGACAGCTACCGGTGCTAGCTTCATCGGTCGCGCGTATGTGCCGAGGAGTCGCGAGTGCGCGCTGTGACCACTGGGCGGGGTGAGGAGACCGGATCGTGGGCAGTAGAAGCAAGGCCAAGCCAGCCATGGGCAGAGTCAAGGCCGACGGCAAGCCACGCCGCCGCTGGCTGCGGTGGCTGCTCGGGAGCACGCTCGGCGTGCTCCTGCTCGGCATGGCGGCCTTCGTCTACCTGTACGAGACGGTGGGCCTGCCGGCGGCCAACGCCTCAGCCACCCTCCAGGCGAACGTCTACAAGACCGCCGACGGCAAGGTCATCGCCAGGAGCGGCACGTTCAACCGCGAGAAGGTCGACATAAGCCAGATACCCGTCGGTGTGCAGCACGCGTTCGTGGCGGCCGAGAACAAGACGTTCTACACCGACGGCGGCGTCGATGTGCGCGGTATGGCGCGCGGTATCTACAACACCCTGAGCGGCAGGGGCACCCAGGGCGGTTCCACGATCACCCAGCAGTACGTCAAGAACTACTACCTCACCCAGAACCAGACGTTCAGCCGGAAGTTCAAGGAACTGTTCATCTCCCTCAAGGTCGACCAGGAGATGAGCAAGGACAAGATCCTTGAGGGCTACCTCAACACCGTCTACTTCGGCCGCGGCGCCTACGGCATCCAGGCCGCCGCGCAGGCCTACTACGGCGTCGACGTCAAGAAGCTGACCGTCCCGCAGGGCGCCTACCTGGCCGCACTGGTCCAGGCCCCGAGCCAGTACGACGTGACGTTCGCGAGCCCCGAGGGCAAGCAACTGGCCGTCGGCCGCTGGAACTACGTCCTCAACAACATGGTCGAGATGCACTGGCTGGACGCGGGCACCCGCGGCCAGGCGAAGTTCCCGCAGCCGATCCAGCCGAAGGGCACGCCAGGTCTGAGCGGCCAGACCCAGTACTTCGTCAACGAGGCCAACCACGAGCTGACCAGCAACAACGTCATCTCCGACCAGGACCTCGCGACTGGTGGCTGGACCATCACGCTCACCATCGACCCGACCAAGCAGCGGGCCCTGGAGAAGGCGGTCAAGACCCAGCTGACCAACCAGCTCGACCCCTCGGCGCGCAAGGTCGACGGGAACGTCCAGGCGGGCGCGGCCTCCGTGGACCCCAAGACCGGCCATGTCGTGGCGCTCTACGGCGGTGACGGCCCACCGAAGCACTACCTGGACAACGCGACCCGCCAGGACTACCAGGTCGCCTCCACCTTCAAGCCGATCGAGCTGGCCTCCGCGCTGGAGAACAACGCCCACACCCAGGACGGTCGCCCGATCACCGCCAACACCATCTACGACGGCACCAGCGGCCGTCAGGTGCAGGGCTCGCCCCAGCCGTTCGGCCCGGCGAACGAAGACCACCAGGACTACGGCAACATCACCGTCCAGCGGGCCGTGGACCAGTCCGTCAACTCGGTCTTCGCCCAGATGGCGGTGGACGTCGGCCTGGACAAGGTGGCGGACACGGCGGTCAAGCTCGGCATGCCGACCAAGACCGCGGGCCTGCACGACGGCCCCGCGATCGCGCTCGGCACGATGGGCGGCAGCCCGCTGGAGATGGCCGGGATCTACGCGACGCTCGACAACCACGGACAGCTGGTCACCCCGAGCATCGTGAAGTCGGTGGAGCGCGGCAATGACAAGCCCGCACTGAAGAACCCGATCGGCGGTCAGGCGATCAGCCGCTCCACGTCGGACGCGGTCACCTCGATCCTGACCGGCGTGGTCAACTCCGGTACCGGTACCGCCGCGCAGCAGGACAGCCAGGTCGCGGGCAAGACGGGTACCTCGGACGACAACAAGTCGGCCTGGTTCACCGGTTACACCCCGGACCTGGTGACCTCGGTCGGCCTGTTCGGCGAGGACGCCAAGACCCACAACCAGGTGACGATCTCCGGCGCGGGCGGCGGTGGCCGGGTCAACGGCGCGGGCTTCCCGGCACAGATCTGGAGCGCCTACACCCGCGTCGCGCTGAGCAGTGAGTCGCCCCAGCAGTTCGACCTGCAGACCGACCAGGGCGCCGCGGTGCAGTCGGACGCGCCGTCGACCGCGCCGTCCGCCTCGGCGCCGCCGTCGACCAAGCCGTCCACGAAGCCGTCGCAGTCGCCGTCGACGCCCCCGTCGCACTTGCCGTCGCACAGCACGCCGCCGGTGATCCCGGACCCGCGCCCGTCCCACCCGTCGACGCCGCCGGTGACCGGCGGCACCGGCTCCAACCCGCCGGACGGCAGCACGGGTACCACCCAGGGCCAGGGCGGCGCGAACAACATGAACGGCCTCAGCTTCCCGCAGGGCGGCTAGCGCCGCCTGCGGCCCGGCTCGGGTCGGTGTGCCCTTCCGGTGGAGTCGTGATCAGCGGCGGTGCGCTTTGACCGCCGGTCCACTCCATCGTGGTTGCCGCCGCGACGGCGGGCAACCGCCACGGTGTGGACCGGCGGTCAAAGCGCGCCGCACCCCGATCAGGAATCCGCCGGAAGGGCAACATGCAGCCCCGGGCACGGAGGGACGTTCACGTGCCGCGGGGCTGCGGTCCGTTGCGACGGGAGGCCGTCGGCCTCCGCCGCGCGGTCAGAGGCCGTTGACCTCGGCCGCGATGCGGTCGCCGATCTTCTTGTCGATGTTGCGCCAGTACTGCACCGCCCGCTCCAGCACCGGCTGGCTGACGCCCTGCTTCAGATGTCCGGCGACGTTGGACACCAACCGGGTGCGGGCGTCCTCGTCCAGGACCTGGCGGACCATGGTGCCCGGCTGCCCGAAGTCATCGTCCTCGCGGTGCAGTGAGTAGGCCTCGCGCACCATCTCGCCGGCCGTCTGCCAGCCCGCGATGTCGCCGTACGCCTCCGGCGACGCGTGCGGGCCGCCGTAGGAGTTCGGCGCGTAGGGCCGGGCCGTGCGGGCCGGCTCGTACCGCATCGGGCCGTCCTTGGCGTACGAGTGCACCGGCACCCGCGGCCGGTTCGGCGGCAGCTGCGCGTAGTTGGGGCCGATCCGGTAGCGGTGGGTGTCGGGGTACGAGAACAGCCGTCCCAGCAGCATCTTGTCAGGGGACGGCCCGACACCCGGCACCATGTTGGCCGGTTCGAACGCCGCCTGCTCGATGTGGATGAAGTAGTCCTCGGGGTTCTGGTCGAGCGTCATCCGGCCGACCTCGATCAGCGGGTAGTCGCCGTGCGGCCACACCTTGGTCAGGTCGAAGGGGTTGAAGCGGTAGTCGGCCGCGTCCTCGAACGGCATGACCTGCACGTACAGGGTCCACGACGGCGCGTTGCCGGACTCGATGGCCTGCCACAGGTCCTTGCGGTGGACGTCGGGGTCAGAGCCCGCCAGCGCGTCGGCCTCGGCCTGGGTGAGGAAGTCGATCCCCTGGTCGGTCTTGAAGTGGTACTTGACCCAGTACCTGGTCCCGCCGCCGTTGATCCACATGTAGGTGTGCGAGCCGTACCCGTTCATGTTGCGGTACGTCTTGGGGATGCCGCGGTCGCCCATCAGCCAGGTGACCATGTGGGCGGACTCGGGGGAGAGGGTCCAGAAGTCCCACTGCATGTCGTTGTCGCGCAGGCCGTTGTCCGGGCGGCGCTTCTGCGAGCGGATGAAGTCCTGGAACTTGATCGTGTCACGGACGAAGAAGATCGGCGTGTTGTTGCCGACCAGGTCGAAGTTGCCCACGTCCGTGTAGAACTTCAGGGCGAAGCCACGCGGGTCGCGCCAGGTGTCGGGACTGCCCTGCTCACCGGCGACGGTGGAGAACCGGGCCAGCATGTCGGTGCGCTTGCCCGGTTGGAACAGGTCCGCCTTGGTGAACTGGCTGACGTCGTTGGTGACTTCGAAGAATCCGTATGCGCCCGCGCCCTTGGCGTGCACTACCCGTTCCGGTACCCGTTCGCGGTTGAACTGGGCCATCTTCTCGATCAGGTAGTGGTCCTGCAGCAGGATAGGGCCGTCCGGTCCCACGGTGAGCGAATGCTCATCGCTTTCCACCGCGATGCCCGCGTTGTTGGTGGTGAAGGGGGTGCTCATCGGACGTCCTCCCAAAAATGGGGTTCAGGCCGCTATGTCCACCCCAGCAGTGAATCGCCGCGACGGCATATCGGCAACAGCTTGGACTCGGTCCAAGCCTAAACCCGATATGGGCGCTATGGGTGTTTTCGCACTGTTCCCGGCCTGCTCCACATCGTGCTTGGTGAGGATCAGCGGCCGCTCGGTAACGGGTGAGGCAGCGCCTGCGGCAACGGCAGCTCGAACCAGACCACCTTGCCCGCACTCAGCCGGGTCGCCCCCCATCGCTGGGCCATCCTGTGCACCAGGAACAGACCGCGTCCGGTCTCCTCCTGCGGCGCCACGTGCCGCATCCGCGGCAGTTGCGGCGCGTCGTCGCCGACCTCGCAGCGCAGCACATCGGTCCGCAGCAGCCGCAGCGTGATGGGCCGTCCCGCGTACCGCACCGCGTTGGTGACCACCTCGCTGACCAGTAGCTCCACCGAGTCGGCCAACTCGTCCAGACCCCAGCGGTGCAGCGCCCGCCGCACCAGCCGCCGGGCCCGGCGGGCCGTCTGCGGGTGCGGTTCAAGGAACCAGTACGCGACATCGCTCGGCGCGATTCCGTCGAAGCGCGCGGCGAGCAGCGCGATGTCGTCATCGCGGTCGCCGGGGCCGAGGATGTCCAGCACCTCGTCGCACAGCGGTTCCAACGGCGGTGGGCAGACGATCGACCCCACCGCGGCCAGCCGCTCCCGCAACCGCTCGATCCCCGACCACACGTCGCGGGTCCGCGACTCCACCAGGCCGTCGGTGTAGAGGAGCAGCGTGGCACCCGCCGGTGCGGGCAGCTCGACCGCCTCGAACGGCACCCCGCCGACCCCGATCGGCGCGCCCTCCGGCACCCGCAGCACCTCGGTGCGCCCATCGCTGTGCAGCATCACCGGCGGCGGATGCCCGGCGTTCGCCACCAGCAGCCGGTGCGCTATCGGGTCGTACACCGCGTACACACAGGTCGCCATGCGGTCATGGCCGAGCCGCTGGGCCTGCTCGTCCAGGTGGTACAGCACCTCCTGCGGAGGCAGGTCCAGGCCCGCGAGGGTCTGTACGGTCGTGCGCAGCTGGCCCATGATCGCGGCCGACTGCATCGAGTGGCCCATCACATCGCCGACGATCAACGCGACCCGGCTGCCGGGCAGCGGCAGCGCGTCGTACCAGTCACCACCGACGCGCGCCGTCTCGGCGGCCGGAAGGTAGCGGCTGGACAGCTGGACGCCGGTGGGCTGGGGGAGTGAGTCGGGCAGCATCGCGCGCTGCAACTGGTCGGCGATGTCCGCCTCTCGCCCGTACAGAGCCGCCTTGTCGACGCCGAGCGCCGTGTGGGTGGCCAACTGCGCGGCCACCAGCAGGTCGTCGCCCTCGAACGGCGGCCGGTCGGGGCGGCGCAGCAGCACCGCGGCGCCGATCACCCGGCGGCGCCCGCGCAACGGCGCGAGGATCGCGCGCCGCCCGCCGGGCACATCGGTGTTGACCAGCTCGGCGAGCGCCGCCGCGGCCTGCGGGGACTCGGCGAACAGCGGTCGCACGCCGCGCAGCACCTCGGCCAGCGGCCCGTCCATCCGTACCCGGGTGGTCTCCGCCGCACCGCTGACCTCCGGCGCGGGCACCAGCGGCAGCCGGGCGCCCGCGCCGGGAGCGTCGGGCACCGGGGTCTCGGTGGGGTCCTCGGGGGTGCGGTCGGTCCTGCGCAGCCGCAGCACCAGTGGCTCCACCGGCCGCTCGTCGCCGACCGGCAGCGGATCGCGCAGATAGACCAGGATGGCGTCGGTGAACGTCGGCACCACCGACCGGCACAGGCCGAGCACGATCTCGTCCAGGTCGATACCGCGCGCGATCCGGCGCGTCGCCGCCCCGACATAGCGCAGCCGCAGACTCTCCGCCGACTCGCTCTCCAACCGGGTCTCACTGTCCGGGCGGGGCCGCGCCGCGGGCTCCGACGGCGGCTCGCCGGCCGGATGCGGTACGGGAACGGGGGCGTCGGCCGCCGGGCGCGCGCCCGGGATACTGGGCACTCCGGTGCCGGACGAGCCCGGTCTGGGGCGGGGACGTCCGACGGGGTTCTCGCCCATCGGTTGCGGGCCGTCGCCGCGCCCGCCGTCCGCGCCGCGCGGGCGGCTTTCACCGCGCGGGCTGTTGAGCGGTAGTGCGCCGGGGGTTTCCGTGGCCTGGCCTCTCGTTTCGTGCTCACGGCGGGCGCTGTGCCGTCCGTGTTCGGTGTGTTCGCCGTGGCCGGTCCCGGACGTGGCCGGTACCGGATGCCCGGCACCCGTCGCGCCGGGCGCCGCCCCCTCCGCCGCGTGGCGGGGGCGGCGGAGTGCGCTGCGGGGATCCGGGATCTGCGCAGGTCTGGGCGCGGCCGCGGGGGCGTCGCTGCTGGCGCCCGGCTCCTGCGGGCGCGCGGCGGCGCTCGGCGCGCCCTTCTCCTCGGCCGCCCGCCGGGCGGCGCGGTGCTCCGTCACGCTAGGGGTTCCATCCGTATCCGTCAGTGCGCCGCCGGCAGCCTGCCGGGCCGTCTGAAGCGGTCAGGCCAGTCGGCGGCAGTGCAAGAAGAGTTGCTCCTCCGGGGGCACATCGGTGCTCGCCGGTGCGTACGAGTACGAGGACTCCTCGACGATCTCGAAGCCCGCGTCCCGTACGACGCGTCGCAATTCGTCCCGCAGGTATCCGGATACCCGGATCGTGTTTCCCAGGAACGGAATAGCGAAATCATCCACATCCGCTTCCACCATGGACAGTGCCAGCAACCCGCCGGGCACCAGGAGTTCACGGACCAGACGGAGGGTGAACGGGATCTCCGCGCGGCGCAGCATCAGCAGCGAGAAGAACGCCGCGACCCCCTCGTAGTGCCCCCTGCCGCCCGCCACCCGTGCGCCGGAGCCGCCAGGCCGCAGGTCGGCTATGTCCAACTGGTGGAACTCCGCCTCCGGTACGTGCTTTCGGGCCAGCGCGATCATTCCGGCGGACAGGTCTATGCCCACCACGTCGTGACCGGCGTCGGCCAGTTGCCGTGCGGTCGGCAGTCCCGTACCGCAGCCGAGGTCGAGTATTCGCGAACCGGCGGGCAGTTCCGCGGCCAGCCAGGCTCCGGCCGCCAACTGCCCTTCCTTGTGCGGGAACGCCTCGTCGTACCGGTCGCCGATGGCGTCGAACGCCTCGGCCTGGCCGGTCCGGTCCCGCCGCTGGCCTTCGGCATGGGTGGTGACCCCCATGCCCTCGTATCCGCCGGTTCCCACGGACTCCCCTGACTTAACGTCAAGCGTTGGTGTGTGCTTGCTTTTTTCGCGATGTTGCGGAGGACGATCCTACGGTTCATGGGGAGGGGGACATCAAGAGTCTTTCGGATTTCCGCACGGGAGCAACTGCTTTTCCAGGATGTCTCCACCGGGGCGGCGGGGGCGCCGCCGCGGGTGTGCCAGGAAGCGACTGAGACGGATGTCTCAGCTCGCGGGGCGGTCCCAGTCGTCCGGGAGGGACGGCACGGTCCACGCCGGGTCCGGCCGCCAGTCCTCCCAGCCGTCGCGGAACGGCGAGCCCCACTCCTCGATCACCCGGACCGCGCGCGCCCCCGCGTCCCGTACCCGCGCGGCGAGTTCGGCGTCGATCAGCCCGTCGGCCTGCGCCTGGGCGAACTCGTCCTCGTCCCGCCAGCCCCAACTGCGGCCCGGCTGCACCGAGATGTCCAGGAAGTGGTCCTCGGAGTCCACCCCACGGGCCCAACGGCGCAGCGGTTCCTCCAGGTTCACGTACCAGTTCTTGAACCGCCAGCCCGGCTCCCAGAACAGCCACACCGACCATGGCTCGCCCGGCCGGGCCAACTTCAGCACGCCGGTGCCGTGCCAGCGCTCCACGCGGGTGGCGCGGGACTTCAGATAACGGGTGGCAAGCGGCTCGCGGTGCACCGATGTGCCATCGGCCAGCACCGGCTTCACACACTGCGTGCCCGGTGCCATCCACACCGCCAGCAGTTCGGTGTCGTCGCGCACCACGGTCACCGGGCGCGCGATGTGCACCTGTGCCCGGTACCGCGGGCCGTTGCCTCGGTAGCGCCACAACACCTGCGAACCGGGCGCCCACCCGCCCGGTGGGCTTCCGTTGAGGGCGGTGGTGGGCGACGGGGAATCGTGTCCGTGGCCCGGTGGGCTTCCGTTGAGGGCGGTGGTGGGCGACGGGCGGGAGTGAGAACTGGCTGTCATGCACGGATCCTACGGAGCACCGCGAGCGGGCGGGGTTACGGGTGGGTCATGCGCAGGACGTCCAGCGCCTCGTCCAGTTGCCGCTCGGTGAGCAGGCCCCGGTCCACATAGCCCATCTCCAGCACCACGTCGCGGATGCGCTTGCGCTCCGCCAGTGCCCGCTTGGCGACCTTCGCCGCCTCCTCGTAGCCGATGTAGCGGTTCAGCGGGGTGACCACGGAGGGGGAGGACTCGGCGTACTCACGGGCCCGTTCGACGTTGGCGGTGACGCCGTCGACCGTACGGTCCGCCAGCAGCCGGGAGGCGTTCGCCAGCAGCCGGATCGAGGACAGGATGTTGGTCCCGATCACCGGCATCATCACATTGAGCTCGAAGTTGCCGGACGCGCCCGCCCAGGCGATCGTGGCGTCATTGCCGACGACCTGCGCGGCGACCATCGCCACCGCCTCCGGGATCACCGGATTGACCTTCCCCGGCATGATCGAGGAGCCCGGTTGGAGATCGGGCAGCGCGATCTCGGCGAGCCCGGCCCGCGGACCCGATCCCATCCAGCGCAGATCGTTGGCGATCTTGGTCAGCCCGACCGCGATGGTCCGCAGCTGCCCGGACGTCTCCACGACGGCGTCCCGCGCGCCCTGCGCCTCGAAGTGGTTGCGGGCCTCGGTCAGCGGCAGCCCGGTCTCCCGGGCCACCTCGGCGATGACCGCGGCCGCGAATCCGGGTGGGGTGTTGATGCCGGTGCCCACCGCCGTTCCACCGAGCGGCAGTTCGGCCAGCCGGGGCAGGGACGCGTTCAACCGCTCGATCCCGTACCGCATCTGGGCCGCGTAGCCGCTGAACTCCTGACCGAGCGTCACCGGTGTGGCGTCCATCAGATGCGTACGGCCCGACTTGACGACCTCGGCGAACTCCTCGGCCTTGCGCTCCAACGCGGCGGCCAGCTGGTCCAGGGCCGGCAGCAGATCGCGCACCACCGCGGACGTGGCGGCGATGTGGATGGACGAGGGGAAGACGTCGTTGGACGACTGGCTGGCGTTGACCTGGTCGTTCGGGTGCACCGGGCGGCCGAGGCGCTCGCCGGCCAGGGTGGCGATGACCTCGTTGGCGTTCATGTTGGACGAGGTGCCGGAGCCGGTCTGGAAGACGTCGATGGGGAAGTGCTCGTCCCAACGGCCCTCCGCGACCTCACGCGCCGCCTCGATGATCGCCTCGGCCGTGTCCTTGTCGATCACTTCGAGGTCGGCGTTCACCCGTGCCGCCGCCGCCTTGATCCTGGCGAGTGCCGCGATGTGGGCGTGCTCCAGCCGCTGTCCGCTCACCGGGAAGTTCTGCACCGCGCGCTGGGTCTGCGCACGCCACTTGGCTTCGGCCGGAACCCTTACCTCACCCATCGAGTCGTGCTCGATCCGGTACTCATCGCTCATACCTATGACAGTGCCCGGGAACGGTGATCTGTTCCCGGGCACTGCCTTTTCGGTCGTCCGTCAGGAGGAACGGACCGGGATGCTGGTGAACGTCGGGGACGGGGCCGGGTCCTGGAAGAAGTCATTGCCCTTGTCGTCCACCACGATGAACGCCGGGAAGTCCTCGACCTCGATCTTCCACACGGCCTCCATGCCGAGCTCCTCGTACTCCAGGACCTCGACCTTCTTGATGCAGTCCTGGGCGAGACGGGCCGCCGGGCCGCCGATCGAGCCGAGGTAGAAGCCGCCGTGCGCGGCGCAGGCGTCGGTGACCTGCTTGGAGCGGTTGCCCTTCGCCAGCATCACGAAGGAGCCGCCCGCGGCCTGGAACTGCTCGACGTAGGCGTCCATCCGCCCCGCGGTCGTCGGCCCGAAGGAACCGGAGGCGTAACCCTCCGGGGTCTTGGCCGGGCCCGCGTAGTACACGGCGTGGTCGCGCAGGTACTGCGGCATCTCCTCGCCCGCGTCCAGCCGCTCCTTGAGCTTCGCGTGCGCGATGTCGCGAGCGACGACCAGCGGGCCGGAGAGCGAAAGCCGGGTCTTCACCGGGTGCTTGGTGAGCTCGGCGCGGATCTCGTCCATCGGACGGTTGAGGTCGACGCGCACCACATCGTCGTTCAGGTGCTCGTCGGTGGTCTCCGGCAGGAAGCGCGCCGGGTCGGTCTCCAGCTGCTCAAGGAAGACGCCCTCGGGGGTGATCTTCGCCAGCGCCTGGCGGTCCGCGGAGCAGGAGACCGCGATCGCGACCGGGCAGGACGCGCCGTGCCGGGGCAGCCGGACGACACGTACGTCATGGCAGAAGTACTTGCCGCCGAACTGCGCGCCGATGCCGATCTTCTGGGTCAGCTCGAAGACCTTCTGCTCCAGCTCTTGGTCGCGGAAGCCGTGGCCGGTCGGGGAGCCCTCGGCGGGCAGCTCGTCGAGGTAGTGCGCGGAGGCGTACTTGGCCGTCTTGAGCGCGTACTCGGCCGACGTACCGCCGACGACGATCGCCAGGTGGTACGGCGGGCAGGCCGCCGTGCCCAGCGAACGGATCTTCTCCTCCAGGAACTTCATCATGGAGGCCTCGTTGAGGACCGCCTTGGTCTCCTGGTAGAGGAACGACTTGTTGGCCGAGCCGCCGCCCTTCGCCATGAACAGGAACTTGTACGCACCGCCGTCGGTCGCGTAGAGCTCGATCTGGGCGGGGAGGTTGGAGCCGGTGTTCTTCTCCTCCCACATGGTCAGCGGCGCCATCTGCGAGTAACGCAGGTTCAGCTTGGTGTACGCGTCGTACACGCCGCGCGAGAGGGCCTCCTCGTCGCCGCCCGAAGTCAGCACGTGCTGGCCGCGCTTGCCCATGACGATGGCGGTACCGGTGTCCTGGCACATCGGCAGCACGCCCGCGGCCGCGATGTTGGCGTTCTTCAGCAGGTCGAGCGCGACGAAGCGGTCGTTGGGAGAGGCCTCGGGGTCGTCGAGGATCTTCCGCAGCTGGGCGAGGTGGGCCGGGCGCAGGTAGTGCGAGATGTCGTGCATCGCCTCGGCGGCCAGCCGCCGCAGGGCCTCCGGCTCCACCTTGAGGAACGTGCGGCCGTCGGCCTCGAAGGTGCTCACGCCCTCGGAGGTCACCAGGCGGTACGGCGTGGTGTCCGCGCCGAGCGGAAGAAGGTCCGTGTAGGCGAACGCAGGGCGGGGGGCGGCAGCGTGGGTTGGGCGGGGGGCGGCAGCCATCTGGCGTGTTCCTCACTCGGCGACGTCGACGAAGCGAAACCAAGCGTAAGACGTGGTCCGGCGTCGCGGTCTGTGAGGTAGGGCTCACCGCAGCGGGACCGGCCTGCCGCGTGTTCCCGGGGGCTGGCCCCCGGCCCCTCCCGGCCCCCGGCTCCCGGCCACGTCGCCCGGCCCGGGTGACATCGTGAGGCGAAGCCGGTAGTCACGATCTATCGCGTTTGGATATCGTGGTTGCCGTGGACGAGTCGTCGCTCCAGAAGCGAGAGCAGAAGCCGTACGCCGAGCCCGAGATGCGTGCGTCGGACGTGGACCGGGACCGCATCGCCGAGATCCTGCGCGATGCGCTCGCCGAGGGGCGTCTGACGCACGAGGAGCACTCCCAACGCATGGACGCCGCCTACGCGGCGAAGACGGTCGGCGAGTTGGAGCCGCTGGTACGGGACCTGCCGGTGCGGGGCCCCGCTGCCGCGCCGCGGCCCGCGCCGTCGGCCGAGCCGCCGTCCAGCACCCAGAACCTGATCGCCGTCTTCGGCGGCTCCACCCGCAAGGGCCGCTGGCGCGTCGGTGCCCGCACCAATGCCTTCGCCTGCTTCGGCGGCGTGCAGATCGATCTCACGGAGGCGGTGTTCGAACAGCGGGAGATCGTCATCAACGCGGTGGCGATCTTCGGCGGCGTCGAGATCAAGGTCCCGGAGAACGTCACCCTGCGCGGCACCGGCAGCGGCATCTTCGGCGGCTTCGACGTCAGCACGCACGAGTCGCCCGACCCCGAGGCCCCCGTCGTGGTGATCAGCGGCATGGCCCTGTTCGGCGGTGTGGACGCCAAGTCCAAGCGCGGCAAGCGCCTGAAGTCCTGGGGCCGCGACCGCTTGGAGGGGTAACCCTCCGGGGGCGCGCCCCGCATGCGCGGTAGGGCCGCTCCGGCCCATGACCAACGTGGACCGGCTGCCGTCCGACCGCCGGTCCACGTTGTTGTGGGGGCGCGCCGTGGCGGCGGACGCGGATCGGGCCGGCCGCGGTCCGCTGAGGGTCCGCCCGCCGGTGGTCGGGTATCGCAGTGACGGAAACTCCTTCCCGCCGCGACGGCGAGACGTGCCATGGCGGAGTCCGGCGGTGTCGAATCCACCGCAGGCCGGCGAGGACCCGCCGGTGTCCGAGGGCTGGCCACGTGGGGGGTGCGGCCTGAGGTTCACGGCGCGCGAGCGGGCGTGTGCTCCTGCCCGACGGCCACCGGGCCGGTCCCTGGTGCGGGCCGTGATGGGAGGCATGCGGAGGACCGGGGGCAGGGTCTTCGGGCGCCGTGTCGCTGCGTGAACGGGGGCCGGGGCGGAGCCCCGGGGCATCCGGAGCGATTCGGAACGGGGCGCGGGGCGGAGCCCCGCAGTGACCCCGCCGCGCCACCACCCGACCGGGGCGGAGCCCCGGTCGGTACGCTCCGCATGAACTAGCGCACAGCGGGTAAGGGTTGGTGCATCGTCACTCGTACGGCTGGGCGGGGAACTATGCGGTTAGGGACAGCTGTACGCAGCGACGGGCAAGGGTGACAGAACGCCGAAGCCGTCGTCAGGAGTACCCCGTGCTGCAACCGATCGAGCCCGTGCAGGACACCGTCACGTCCCCGTACCGTCACCCCCGGGACTTGGCAGGACCATGGCACGCTGAGGCGGCGTGCCGCCGAGATGAAGCGGGCATGTTCTTCGCGCCGTCGAAGGAGCCGACCGCGGCGCGGCTGTCCCGTGAGGAAGCCGCGAAGCGGGTCTGTGCGCGCTGCCCGGTGATGCTGGAGTGCCGGGAGCACGCGTTGCTACAGCCCGAACCCTACGGGGTGTGGGGCGGATTGACCGCCGCGGAGCGCAGGGTCGTACTGGCCCGTCGGCGCCGCCGCGACGCGGAACTCCAGCGATCGCCAAGGATCGCCGCCGCGGGCTAGGCCCGCGACACCGCGCAACAGCGCAGTACGGGACGGGGGCCCCGCCGAACTGATCGGCGGGGCCCCCGCCCGTGCTGCGCTTGACTGTCCGCTACCGCGCGCGGTCGAAGTCGATCGCGCTGTACGCCCGCAGCTTGGCCAGCTTGTGCGTGGAGTCGATCTGCCGGATCGTGCCGGACTTCGACCGCATCACCAGCGACGAGGTGGTCGCGGTCTCCGCGCCGTAACGGACACCGCGCAGCAGTTCGCCGTCGGTGATGCCGGTCGCGACGAAGAACACGTTGTCGCCGCTGACCAGGTCGTCGATGTGCAGCACCCGGTCCAGATCGTGGCCCGCGTCCAGCGCCCGCTGGCGCTCGGCACCGTCCTTGGGCCACAGCCGGCCCTGGAACGTGCCGCCCAGACACTTGATGGCGCAGGCCGCGATGATGCCCTCGGGCGTGCCGCCGATGCCGAGCAGCAGGTCGACGCCGGTGCCCTCCCGTACGGCCATGATCGCGCCCGCGACATCGCCGTCCGAGATGAACTTGATCCGTGCACCGGTCTCCCGGATCTCCTTGACCAGCCCGTCATGGCGCGGCCGGTCGAGCACGACGACGGTCACGTCCTCCGGCGCACAGCCCTTGGCCTTGGCCACCGCGCGGATGTTGGTGGCGGCGGGGGCGGTGATGTCGACGGCGTCGGCCGCTTCGGGACCGGCGGCCAGCTTCTCCATGTAGAACACCGCGGACGGGTCGAACATCGTGCCGCGTTCGGCGACCGCGAGCACCGAGACCGCGTTCGGCATGCCCTTGGCGGTCAGCGTCGTGCCGTCGACCGGGTCGACGGCGACATCGCACTCCGCACCGGTTCCGTCACCGATCCGCTCGCCGTTGTAGAGCATCGGCGCTTCGTCCTTCTCGCCCTCGCCGATGACGACGACGCCGTTCATCGACACGGTGTGGACGAGGGTGCGCATGGCCTTGACCGCCGCGCCGTCCGCGCCGTTCTTGTCGCCGCGGCCGACCCACCGGCCGGCGGCCATGGCGGCGGCCTCGGTGACCCGGACCAGTTCCAGGGCGAGGTTGCGGTCAGGGGCCTCCGGGCTCACTTCGAGTTGGGACGGCAAGTTGTGCTCGGTCATCGAGCGCACCTTTCTGTACGGCGACGGCCGGAAACGAGGGTGCTGTGACTTTATCGGTCGCTCGCCATCTTGAGCAGGGCACCCGTCACATGAGCGCCTACACCAGCCATGATGACGCCGCCAGGAGCACGCGAGCCATGAACGAGAGCGCTGCTCCGGCACCCCTGAGCCGAGCCGCGGCCGGCATGGGGGACGATAGGGGGCGTGGCAAACATGCGTGGCAGGCAGACGGTACGGGACATGGTGCTGTCGATCGCGGTGATCGGCGTGCTCGTCGCGGGCATCTACCTCTTCGTCCCGCACACCGAGAGCAATCCGGTCAAGACGGTCAGCTACAACGTGGAGCTGGGGCAGGCCCGCCGCGCGGCGCCCTATCCGGTGGCCGCACCCGAGGGGCTGTCGGACCAGTGGCGGGCCACGTCGGTGACGTACGACGGGTCGGACCCGAAGAACTCCCAGTGGCACCTCGGCTTCATCGACCCGCAGAACGAGTACGTGGCGGTGGAGCAGAGCAACGGCGACCCGCAGCAGTTCATCTCCGGCAAGACGCAGTCCTCGCAGCAGAACGGCTCGCAGTCGGTGGCCGGGCAGACCTGGGACCGCTACGACGGCGGCCGGTACCGGGCGCTGGTGCGGCACAAGGGCAGCGTGACCACGCTGGTCACCGGCACCGCACCGTACGACCAGTTGGCTCAGCTGGCCGCGGCGCTTCGGGCCTCCGGCGGATCCTGATCCGGGTTTCGGTCGGTATCCGGGTTTCGGTCGGTTAGCCACCGCCGGTCCGTGCCGCGGTGGTTGCCCGCCGTCGCGCCGGGACATCCTGCCGGGCGCAAGCGCCCGACACCCCCGGGTGGTCTGGAGACCGCCCCGGGAAGAGCGCCGTAGCGGTGGGGGTCTGGGGGCGTGCCCCCAGGAGACTTCCGCCGCGACGCCGAGCCACCACGATGCCGCGGACCGGCGGTCAGGGACTTGCCGCAACGCTCAAACGGCGCTGATGACCCCGTCGAGCGCGAACGGCGCCGTCGGCCCCGGGCTCAATCCTCGCCGTCCTCGTCCGCGGGGCGGGCGTCGTCCGCGGCCTCCTCGCTGTCGGCCAACGCCGCGTCGAGCCGCGCCCTGGCGCCGTCCAGCCAGCGACGGCACACCTTCGCCAGCTCCTCGCCGCGCTCCCACAGCGCGAGAGACTCCTCCAGCGTCGAGCCGCCGGCCTCCAGCCGCCGCACGACATCGACCAGTTCGTCGCGCGCCTGCTCGTATCCCAGCGTGTCCTGCTCGGCCGTCTCCTGATCTGCCATGGGACCAAGCCTAGGCGCGGGGTACGACAGCACTGTCAACGGCGCCACGGGTCGCGGCGTCCGCCCGCGTCACCCCGGCGGCGTCCGCCCCCGCGTCACCCCGCCGCGCCGTCCGCGACCCGCACGCTGAACTCGCCTTCCGCGACCCGGGCCCGCAGCTTCTCGTCCGCCACGACCTCGTCGGCCGCACGCACCACGGCGCCGTCCTCGCGCTGCAGCACCGCGTATCCGCGCCGCAGCGTCGCGGCGGGGGAGAGCGCCAGCACCCGCGCCCGGGTGTGTTCCAGTTCGGCGTCCGCCCGGTCCAGCAGATGGCCCAGACAGCGGCGGGAACGTTCCACCAGCGCGGCGGCCTCGGCCTCGCGCTCCTCCACCATCCGGTGCGGATGCGCCATCGACGGCCGGCTGACCGCGGCCGCCAGCCCCCGCTCCTCGCGGTCCAGCAGATTGCGCACCGTACGCAGCGCCCGTTCCCGCAGTTGCCGTATCCGCAACTGCTCCTCGCCCACGTCCGGCACCACCTTCTTGGCGGCGTCGGTGGGCGTGGAGGCCCGTAGATCGGCCACCAGATCCAGCAGCGGGGAGTCCGGCTCGTGCCCGATCGCCGAGACCAGCGGGGTGCGGCACGCGGCCACCGCCCGTACCAACTCCTCGTCGGAGAACGGCAGTAGGTCCTCCACGCTGCCGCCGCCGCGGGCCACCACGATCACATCCACCTCGGAGTGCGCGTCCAGGTTCCGGATGGCCTCGATGACGCGCGGCACCGCCTGTACGCCCTGCACCGGGACGTTGCGCACCTCGAAGCGGACGGCGGGCCAGCGGTGCCGCGCGTTCTCCAGCACGTCCCGCTCGGCCGCCGAGGCTCGACCGCAGACCAGACCGATCAACTGCGGGAGGAACGGCAGGCGTTGTTTGCGGTCGGCGTCGAACAGCCCTTCCCTGGCGAGCGACTTCTTCAACCGCTCCAGGCGCGCCAGGAGTTCGCCCACCCCCACCGGCCGGATCTCGGCGGCCCGCAGCGACAGCTGGCCGCGTGGCGCGTACCACTCCGGTTTGGCGTGCACCACCACCCGCGCGCCCTCGGTCACCGCGTCCGCCACCGCGTCGAAGACGGCGCGGAAGCAGGTCACGCTGATCGACACATCGTGTGAGGGGTCGCGCAGCGTCAGGAACACCACACCCGCGCCGGGGCGCCGCGACAGCTGGGTGATCTGCCCCTCGACCCACACCGCACCCAGCCGGTCGATCCACCCGCCGATCAACCGCGACACCTCGCCGACCGGGATCGGCGCTTCCGCTGATGTGCTCAGTGCCATGTGCCGAGACTAGCCGTCCGCACCGACAGCCCGAACGCGGCCGTGTTCGGGCCGGGGTGCGGCGGGTTCGGCGCCGCCGGATATCCGGATACCGGCTGAAGTTGGAATTTTCCGACTTCAGCAGAAATCTCCTGGCTTTCACTGGTATGGGATGCCAATTTGGTCCGGTGGAGCAGCAACCCAGCACGCGTACGCCGCGCCCCGCCCGCAGTGGCATGCCCGAGCCCACCGCGACCTGCTACCGGGCGCGGCGCCGGGCGTCGCTCCCCGAGCCGGTGGCGACCGTCCTGCGCCGTGTCGTGCGGCCGAGCGCCCGGCTCACCGGGCTCGGGACGGGTCTGGTGGTCATCACGGTCACGGTGATCGGCGGCGCCCTGGACAACCTCTTCACCGATGAGCCGGGCACCTTCTTCGGCGTGGTCTTCATCATCGCGAGCGTGCTGGGCGCGCTGTGGGTACGCGGCGAGGACCTGGCCGCCGCTCCGGTCAGCGCGCCCATCGCCTTCGCCCTGGCGCTGGGCGTGACCGGGGAGTCCGGTGACGGCAGCTTCCTCGGGCACCTCGCCGGTACGGTGACCGGTCTGGCCACCCGCACCGGCTGGCTCTACGGCGGCACGCTACTGGCGGCCGTCATCGCCGCCGCCCGCAAGATCAGCGACCAGCGGGCCCGCAGGCGGCCCTGAGCCGGGCTCGCGGAGGGCCTTGAGTCGGGCTCGCGGAGGGCCTTGAGCCGGGCTCGCGGACGGGGCGCGGCCGTCAGCCCTTCGCGGCGGCCATCGCCGCGCCCACGATGCCCGCGTTGTTCTGCAGCCCGGCGGGCACGATCTGCGCGCGGATGCCGTTGATCAGCGGCAGGAACTTGTCCGCCTTGCGGCTCACCCCGCCGCCGATCACGAACAGGCCGGGTGAGAACAGCATCTCGACATGGGCCAGATACTGCTCCACCCGGGCCGCCCACTGCTTCCAGGTCATCTCGTGGTCTTCCTTGACCTTCGACGAGGCCCGCTTCTCCGCGTCGTGGCCGTGCAACTCCAGGTGGCCCAACTCGGTGTTGGGCAGCAGCCGGCCATCGACGAAGACGGCGCTGCCGATACCGGTGCCGAAGGTGAGCAGGACCACCGTTCCGTCGTGGCCATGGCCCGCGCCGAACGACATCTCGGCGATTCCGGCCGCGTCCGCGTCGTTGAGCAGCGTGACCGGCATGCCCAGCGCGTCGCTGAGCAGTGCGCGGGCGTCCGTTCCGATCCAGCCCTTGTGCATGTTCGCCGCGGTGCGGGTCACGCCGTCCATGACGACCCCGGGAAACGTCACCCCGACCGGTCCGGACCAACCGAAGTGGTCTACGACCTGTTTGACGCTCTCCACCACCGTGTCAGGTTCCGCCGGATGCGGGGTGAGCACCTTGTAGCGCTCCTCCGCCAGGTCGCCGCGCTCCAGGTCCACCGGAGCGCCCTTGATCCCGGATCCACCGATGTCCACACCGAAGACATTCATAGGACCCAAGTTAAGGCCGCCCGGCGCCGGTCACCCCCGGAAGCGCCAGCCCGCCCCGGCGACGCCCGGAAAGGAAGCGCTATCCGGAAGGAAGTGCTACGCGCCTTCCGGCTTCCTGAGATCGCGGCGCAGTTCCTTCGGCAGTGAGAACTGGATGTGCTCCTCCGCCGAGGTCACCACCTCGACATCCGCGTAGCCGCGCTGGGCCAGCCACTCCAGCACGCCTTCGACCAGGATCTCCGGCACCGAGGCGCCCGAGGTGAGACCGACCGTCGTGACCCCGTCCAGCCACGTCTCGTCGATCTCGTCCGCGAAGTCCACCAGGTGCGCGTCCTTGGCACCGGCCTGCAGTGCCACCTCGACCAGTCGCTTGGAGTTGGAGGAGTTCCGCGAGCCGACCACGATCACCAGGTCCGCGTCCGCGCCGATCTGCTTCACCGCGACCTGGCGGTTCTGCGTCGCGTAGCAGATGTCGTCGCTCGGCGGGCTGACCAGTGCGGGGAACCGGTCCTTGAGCCGGTCGACGGTCTCCATCGTCTCGTCCACCGACAGCGTGGTCTGCGACAGCCACACCAGCTTCTTCTCGTCGCGCACCTCAAGCTTCGCGACGTCCTCCGGACCGTCCACCAGATGGATCCGGTCCGGGGCCTCGCCCATCGTGCCGATGACCTCCTCGTGGCCCTCGTGCCCGATCAGCAGGATGTCGTAGTCCTCGTTGGCGAAGCGCTGCGCCTCCTTGTGGACCTTGGTCACCAGGGGGCAGGTCGCGTCGATGGAGGCGAGGCGGCGCTGGGCGGCCTCCTCGTGGACGACGGGGGCGACGCCGTGCGCGGAGAAGATGACGATGGAGCCCTCGGGCACCTCCTCCGTCTCGTCGACGAAGATCGCGCCCTTCTTCTCCAGGGTCTGGACGACGTACTTGTTGTGCACGATCTCCTTGCGCACGTAGATCGGCGCCCCGTACTGCTCCAGGGCCTTCTCGACGGTGATCACGGCTCGGTCCACGCCTGCGCAGTAGCCGCGGGGGGCGGCGAGCAGGACCCGGCGGGAAGTCGTAGCAGTCATGACCCCATCGTACGGGCGCGTACCGGCGCCCCAAGGGCGCGGCTTCGCACGCGTCGAAGCACGCCCGGTGATGCAATCGGGCGAGGAGCGGCCCGGACCCGAGGAGGCACCCATGACCACCGCACAGGAGCCCGCGGCGCCCACCGGGGAGCTGCGCCGCACCCTCGGCTTCCGTGACCTGGTGGTCTACGGGCTGCTGTTCATCGCCCCGATGGCGCCGGTCGGTGTCTTCGGCGCGCTGGACGCCGGATCGCACGGCGCGGTGGCGCTGGTGTACGTGGCGGCCACCGTCGCGATGGCTTTCACCGCCTTCTCGTACGCGTTGATGGTGCGGGTGGTACCGCAGGCGGGTTCGGTGTTCGCGTACGCGCGGGCCGGGCTCGGCCCCGCGCCCGGCTTCATCGCGGGCTGGATGGCGATGCTCGACTACCTGCTGATCCCCGCGGTCGCCTATCTCTTCTCGGGCATCGCGCTGCATGCGCTGATCCCGTCCGTCTCGCAGTGGGTCTTCACCGCGATCGCCGTGGTGGTGACCACGGCGCTGAACATGCGCGGGGTACGGGCGGCCGCCCTCGTCGGCTTCCTGGTGCTGGCCATGGAGATCGCGGTGCTGCTGGTCTTCGTCGGCTCGGCGATCGTCGTACTGGTACGCCATGGCGCCAGCCGAGGCCTGGCCTCGCCTTTCACCGGGCAGGGCGGCTTCTCCGGGACGGCGGTGCTCGGCGCGGTGTCGGTGGCGGTGCTGTCGTACCTCGGCTTCGACGCGATCGCGGCGTTCGCCGAGGAGGCCAGCGGGGGATCGGGGCGGGTGGCGAGGGCGGTGCTGTTCTGCCTGGTGCTGGCCGGGGCGCTGTTCATCACCCAGACGTATCTGGCGGCCCTGCTGTCCCAGCAGTCCGCCGCCGCACTCGCGGCCGACCCTGCCAGGCAGAGCTCCGCCTTCTACGACGTGGTGGAGGCGGGCATCGGCCACTGGCTGCACCAACTGGTCGCCGTGAGCAAGGCGATCGGCGCGGCTTTCGCGGCGCTCGCCGGGCAGGCGGCGGCCGGGCGGCTGCTCTTCGCGATGGCCAGGGACCGGCGGCTGCCCGGGGCCCTGTCGAAGGTCGACGCGACCAGCGGTGTGCCGCGCCGCGCGCTGCTGGTCAACGCCGTGGTGACACTGGTCGCGGCGGTGTGGGCGGCGCGCCGGGCGGACGGCCTGGACCGGCTGGTCTCGGTGGTGGACATCGGCGCGCTGACCGCGTTCGCGCTGCTGCATCTGTCGGTGGTCGGGTGGTTCGCGGTACGTAACCGGGACGCCGCGTTCAGTGTGGTGAAGCACCTCGTGGTGCCGGTGCTGGGGCTGGCCGTGACGATCGCGGTGATCGTCGAGGCGGCGCGCACCGCCCAGTGGGTCGGGCTGATCTGGCTGGCGCTGGGCCTGGCGGTGCTGGTGGCGCAGCGCGGTGGCCGTAGCATGCGGGCCGCTTAGACTGGGGGTTCGGTCCCGATGGGGACCGAACCATTCGTCCTCGCCCTGGGAAGTCGCCACGTGTCGCTCACGATCGGAATCGTCGGCCTGCCGAATGTCGGCAAGTCGACCCTGTTCAACGCCCTGACCAAGAACGACGTACTGGCGGCCAACTACCCGTTCGCCACGATCGAGCCGAACGTGGGCGTGGTCGGCGTCCCCGACCCGCGCCTGGACAAGCTCGCCGGGATCTTCGGCTCGCAGCGCAAGCTCCCGGCCACCGTCGACTTCGTCGACATCGCGGGCATCGTGCGCGGTGCCTCGGAGGGTGAGGGCCTGGGCAACAAGTTCCTCGCGAACATCCGCGAGTCGGATGCGATCTGCCAGGTCATCCGCGCCTTCAAGGACGAGAACGTCGTCCACGTCGACGGCAAGGTCTCGCCCAAGGACGACATCGAGACCATCAACACCGAGCTGATCCTCGCCGATCTGCAGACCATCGAGAAGGTCCTGCCGCGGCTGCAGAAGGAAGCACGCCTCCAGAAGGACAAGGCCGCGGTCGTCACCGCCGTCGAGGCCGCCCAGAAGATCCTGGAGGAGGGCCGCACCCTCTTCTCCGCGGGCATCACCAAGGGCACCGAGCAGGGCATCCTGCTGCACGAGCTGCACCTGCTCACCACCAAGCCGTTCCTGTACGTCTTCAACGTCGACGAGGACGAACTGGTCGACGAGGAGTTCAAGGACGAGCAGCGCGCCCTGGTCGCCCCCGCCGAGGCGATCTTCCTCAACGCCAAGATCGAGTCCGAGCTGATCGAACTCGACGACGACGAGGCGCTCGAACTCCTGCAGTCCATGGGCCAGGACGAGCCGGGCCTCGCCACCCTCGCCCGCGTCGGCTTCGAGACCCTGGGCCTGCAGACCTACCTGACCGCGGGCCCCAAGGAGGCCCGCGCCTGGACCATCAAGAAGGGCGCCACCGCCCCCGAAGCCGCCGGTGTCATCCACACCGACTTCCAAAAGGGCTTCATCAAGGCCGAGATCGTCTCCTTCGAGGACCTTGTCGAATGCGGCTCGGTCACCGAAGCCCGCGCCAAGGGCAAGGCCCGCATGGAGGGCAAGGAGTACGTGATGCAGGACGGGGATGTGGTGGAGTTCCGGTTCAACGTTTAGGCGGCGCTGTAGCGTTGATGCAGTGATTTAGCAAACGCGCAGGTCGGATGGGGTCGGTCCTGGTTGGGGTCGGCCCCGTTCGCGTTCCCGTTGCTGGATCCGTGCTGGATTTGGTGACGGGTCGTCGGCTGTCGTCATCCCTGGTTATCGGTACGGTTGCTGGATGGGTGCTGGATGTACGTGACGGGCCGATAGCGGAAGGGGGCGGCATCTGGCCACGGAATCTGTGACCGATGGGCCGGATGCGCGCGCGTGTGGGGTCGGGATGGGCTGACCGTGTCCAATTGCCCCGGACGCCGGCGTTGGGCGGCAGGCGGCTGCCAGGGAACCGAACGGTGGTCGGCGTGAGCCTGGGCCGCAGGTTGGAGTCCTCGGTCGGGTTCGAAACCGATGCCCCTGCTTTACAAGGCGGACGGAGATCGGATCGGTCCTGGCCGACCGTGCCGCGTGGTGCTGTTCTGGCTGGTCAGCGCCACGCGGCGGGTTGTGCTGTTCGGCCCGTGATGGTTCGGGACGCGCCGTCTGCTCACGCACCGGTCACGCAGCCGCATCGCCTGCTGCGGCCTGCGTCGCTGTAAGCATTCAACTCAAGGCTTACGCGGTCCTGGAAGCCGCACCTTTGGGTTGCACATGGGGGCACGTACATGCTGCTCAATCCAGGTCAGATGGTCCTCAGGCCGGGGTTCGACAAGGAGTGCCCCGTCAACCGCGGTGACTCTGACAGTTCCTGCGCAGCATCGGTTACCTGTGAGCCCAGCTGCTGGGCGGCCAAGTAGGTGGAGTGGTTGAGCAGTAGGTGGTTCGCCCGCATGACAGTTCGGTGATAGCTGAGTACAGGCAACGCGGGTACCGGCACGTGAGCTTCTGATCTCAGCAACGGCCTCAGGCAAGGGGTTTTTAAAGGAACCGCGCCCCATCGAAAAGACGACAACCTCGGGTTGGACGGCCTCGCACAACTGCTTGGCAAACTCGTTCTCCGGGCCGTCACCGCTGTGCCCGCCGTGGTGCGGGTAGACAAGCACATGGGCAGTCATGGCCTTAGAGCGGCTGAGCATCTGCTCCAGCGCGGCGGCGTCGAGGTCACCAGGCAGCAAGAGCGCCGGATGACCATCGAGAAGCACTCGGAGTACGACTGACATGCCGTTGGTGGTGATCTCCGGACGGACTCGGCCCGCCTTGCCCGTGCCATGACCTATGTCCGTGAGGGTGGGATGAAGGACGTCGATGAGAACTCGTTCGAGGGAGAGATCCCAATCCTGCTCATCGCAGATTCCCACCCGAGTCCTGAGCCTGCCATCTCGCTTCAACCTAGCGAGCAGGCCCAACAGCTCGTGCCATTTCAAGCTATCCTTGTTGCTATCCGAATTTATCCAGACGGTTCCGATATCGAAGTCTTCGTTTGGCAGTAGTCTAAGAGCACCCGCAATATGGTCACTGTCGGCGTGCGACAGCACCAAGTGCTCGATACGGCAGATTCCGGAGTCAATCAATTCTTGATAAAGAAGCTTATCGGACTTAGCGTCTACGATGACACAGCGCACGCCATCCCGAAGCACGGCACAATTGCCATGTCCCACGTCCAGGATCACGGCCTCAGCCGTGTCAACCGCAGTGCGACCTGCTGGGCGAAGTCCACTTTGGACCTCGGTCATTCGGTGTTCCAATCGGCCGGAGGATCTGGAGCAAGTTCGAGATCGTGGAAGAACAGCTCAGCCTCAGACTCAGCATAGAAGTTAACCTTGCCAAGGAAGACCGTGCCGATCAACGATGAGGAAGCCGACTGGTGTGTGGCCGGGAGCCGAGTCAGGGGAATGGTTACCACGGTGTCGGGCTTCCAGGCGGTGACCGTTACGTCAACGGTCGGGTATCCGTCGCGATGGACATCCACGACACGTACAGGGGTAAGGAACCCTCGACGTTCCAGCGCGCGACGACCAGCTACCTCGGCCGCTGCTGTTTGCAACGCCTCGGGAATTGCCTCTACTGAGTGCGGGCCCTTCTGAACTACTCGAGGGATACGGTATCGCCATTCTCGGATAGAGGTCGCTTCGTCGTCTTCGACATGGGCACTGTAAAGCACAGCCGGGAGCTTCCGTTCATTCGCCCGGTACACCAGCTCCGCTCCGTCGAAGCCGACGCGTGCGTGATGACGCAGCCTGTGATCGGAAATCAATGCAGTACACCCGCGCCCAAGGATTTCGTCTAACACGCTGTTGAGCGTACGCGGTTCACGTAAAAGCATGGGGTCAACTGTCAGAGGCAGGTCTCCCAACAGATCACAGGCTCTGATCAGTGCCTCTTCCCGGTCATCCACCAGGGCAACTCTTGGGCTAGCGAGTTCCAGGACGTTGTGAGCACATGCTCTACTCATGGGGTCGCCGCCTGCCCGTCGCGTCCCTCTGCCTGTCGAGGCAAGCGGATGTGAAAGGCTGCGCCCCCAAGCTCGCCATGTATCTCTGCTGAGAGCTCGCCCTCTTCAAGGACGGTCTTCTTGCCGTGAAGATCAGCGACAATGTCCTTGACGATGGTCAAGCCGAGCCCCGTGCCATCGGAACTTCTACCGCCCTCACCAGGGAGCCACATATCTTGTACGGCAACATCCGTGAGCCCAGGGCCAGAGTCGGCGACATCAATTACCACCCGGTCAGCCTCCGCCCGAGTTCGGATGAGCACCGTCCGCTCTCCCGACGGGTCATTTGAGCGCGCAAAAGCGTGTGCCGCGTTGATGACGAGATTTGCATAAATCGATTCGATATCGGCGATCGGAGTCAGCACGCAGACGGGCTCATCGCACAGATCGAGATCAAGCTTTATGTGCCAGTCCTGAAGATAGCCGCCAAACATCTCAGCGAACTCGCGACACGCTTCGTTGACGTCGACTGCTGCAGCTCGGCGCTTGTTGCGGCGCAGCATCCGTAGAGGGACCTTGGCGAATGAGTGGATAGAAGCAGCGCTTCGCTGAGCTCGCCCTAGAGTGCTGTTGATCTTCTCCTCGTATGTTTCGGCGTCGAGAAGTTTGCGGCTCCGCCGCTCTAGCATCTCCAAGTCTTCGCCAAGCCCCACAGCTGTGCTCAATGACTCATGAGCGAACACGGCGGTGCTGATTCCGACCGTCGCCAGAGAGCGATAGAGAAGACGGTCCCGCTCTAGGGCTTGAATGTATCGTTCTTGGGTGTCGACCAGCTCCGAAACTTGCCTAGCCTGCACTGGGTTGAATCGCTGGAGGTCTTTCAGGACTTCCTTGACTGCTCGCTTCGCCTGATCTTTTTCCTTCCGGACTGTCGCAGCATTCCCAGTGCGATTGTTATCACGTATGCGCTTTCGCTCTCTGGCGGCCCAGTCAGTTGCACTGCGGGCAAAACTCCGGAGCTCTATGAACGCCAGATTTTCTTGAAATCCCATTCGGTCCGTCTTGGGAATCAAGGTGTCATCCGGGTCATCCACCGATACCCGACCAACACTATTGTTGGTGGATGGACGAAGTTCCGGGCTACGCGATCGCATGAGGTTGAGGTCTAGCCAGTCGAAACCCGAATCGCCATACGGGTGAACGCGTAGCCCCCTGTGAAATAGGTGCACACCACCGACTACCTTCAGCCAGGGGCGCAATTCAGTGTACTGTCGTCGGGACCCGCGCAGCTCGAACGACCGCTTGTCCAGGAGAAACATCCACAGTTCGAAAGAGGCCGACGGAGCTTCGTACTTGAGCGGTGCCTGCAATTGGCCACGAGGCCCGTCAGGAGCCACATCACTGTGCTCACCCCTCACGATCTCCTCGCCCTTCCAGTTATATAGGACCGTGCGGGCATACCCTTGCTCGTCGAGGTGGGCCTCCAGCTTGTACTCATGTTCGTCGAAGAAACCGCGGTTCACGGCCTCGGCTACGCGCTCAAACTGTGGTGCATTCAACGTGGTTTGGAAGCCGGTGTCCTCATCATCGAAGAATCCGGTGAGCAGGCGCATGGCTCGGGCGAGCCGTTCCATCTCTGCATCGTCGAACCCTTGCCGAAGGCGGTGAACGGTCAAGTTTGTTCCTGGGCCCTTCCTCGTAGGCCGCGTCTCGACAATGAGTTCGACTTCCTCAACGGTTCGCACAGACTCGTACGCTGACCAGTCGATGACCAGGACGTGCTCGACGCCGGGCTCTTCGCGGGGACGAGTGAAGAGTTCGACCTGACGTCCCAGCCGCAGAGCAGCGAGCCGACCGAGCCCCTTCTCTCCGACCTTGCGACGCTCCTTGCGGGTGAGAGGTGAGGTCGGTTTGGTCGACCGGCCGATCAGGAGGAAGCCCTCTCGAATGCTCTCCGCTGTCATCCCATCGCCGTCATCCGCGACCACCAGTGTCCCGCCTGGTTGCGAAGCGTTATGCAGTGTGACGGTGCAGTGAGTCGCATCTGCGTCGTAGGCGTTGCGGACCAGTTCGATCACGCCCAGGTCGGGGTGAGGGATGAGCTCCTCTCCTAGCCGGACCAGGATTTCCGGGGCGAAGCGCAGATGAGTGCTCAAGAGTCCCCCTCCGAGCCAGGTCGTGCCCCAGGGTTCCGGGGTCGATCGGACTGCTGCAGAATAGCGGCGGACGGGGCGTCACCTCTAGCTAACTGCTGGGTAGTTGACGCCAAGAGGGGGGAAGGGGAGCCTCGCGTGCGAACAGCCGGGTATGCGGCGTACACCGATCAACTACGGTTGCTCGCTTCAGACGTTGTCAAGGGCTCGTGGAGGCGAGTCCATCAAGACGTGGAGCATGCTCTGAATGGCCAGGCTGCCCAGCGCTTGCGCAGCCTGGTGCCGTTGCAGGTCCGTCGGGACGAAGGTGCCTTCTTCACAGGAGGTGAGGTCCGCTCCCGGGTCTCCGCGCTGATGGACACTGGCGAGCCATCGACCGCGGAACGCTTCTGGGATCCAACATGTGGAGCCGGGGACCTGCTGCTTGCTGCTGCCGATCGTCTCCCTATCGGCTCCACATTGGCCGAAACTGTTCGACTCTGGGGCAGGCGCTTGCGCGGATCCGATCAGCAGCAGCCGTTCGTGGATGCCGCTCGGTTGCGGCTGCTCCTGGCAGCAGCAGCTAGGCATCGTGGGGAAGTAAGCCCGGGCAGCATCAATGTGGACGCCGGGCTTCGCGCCTTCCGGGGTATACAAGCTGGCGACGGGCTCGCCTTGCTGCGCTCAACCTCCAGTTACCGAGGGCATCTGCTGCTTAACCCTCCGTATGGCTCTGCTCCCGCAGACCCCGACTGTGACTGGACTAGCGGTGCCGTTTCGCAGGCCGCCGTCTTTGTCCTCGCGGCCGCACAGGCACTGGGGATCCAACAACGGATGTTTGCCGTACTGCCTGACGTGCTGCGCAGCGGCAGTCGCTATGAACCCTGGCGCTCTCGGGTGGAGTCGCTTCTTGATGTGGAACGTGCTGACCTCTACGGACAGTTCGATGCACAGACTGACATCGATGTGTTTCTTATGCGAGCAGCCCGCAGACGCAAGAGAACCCCGAGCGTCCCTGCAGGCCCGTGGTGGCCGGCGCCGATGGCCTCGTCAAGCGTTGAAGATGCGTTTGAGGTGCGCGTGGGAGCTGTCGTGGACAATCGAGACCCGCATGAGGGGCCAGTTGCTCCATTCCTCACTGCTCGCGATCTTCCGCCGTCCGGAGCCAAAGGAGTTCCCGGCCGTTCCCGTCAGTTCGCAGGGCGATTGGTAACTCCCCCTTTTATTGCGATCCGTCGGACTTCCCGGCCGGGTTCGAGGGCCGGTGGAGAGGCTCGGGCGGCTGGGGTGCTGGTCACAGGCGTTGATCCGGTCGCAGTGGACAATCACCTGATTACGGCCACGCCGCTGGACGGAGGTGAGGCGGAATGCAAGCGTCTGCTGCAGGTGCTGGAATCATCCGAGGTATCCGAATGGCTCGACCAGCGCATACGCTGCAGGCACCTGACTGTTGGTGTGGTCCGCTCCCTACCCTGGCCGGGCCTCGGTTAGCAATCGCTGGGTTCAGAGGGTTAGTGAGTGCAATGGGTAGTCGTTATGCGGCGGTGTGGAGGCCCTCGCCCGCGTGTCCGCAGGGGCAGTTCAGATGAGTAGGAGCGCACCTCTAGGGCTGGTCGAAGACCACGAGGTTTCAGCGCCGATGTTGACGCCGAAGCCGAATGAGGCTGTAGTACTGGTAGGGCGGCTGCGAGCGGCACTGCTATTTACGCGGATGTCGACTCGGGTCCGTCGATGCCGAAGATGGTTCCGAATGGGTCCGTGAGCTGGCAGATTTTTCGGCCTGGTTCGGCTTCGATGGGGCCGCGGTGGTGGGTGCAGCCGGCGTCCAGCAGACGCGTGCGGACCGCGTCCACGTGGTCGACGGCCCAGTACACGACGGGGCTGCCGCCGCGTGGATTGCGTGTCTCGTCGGCGGGATGGAAGCCAAGCTCGATCCCGCTGACGTCCAGCCAGGCGTACACCCTGCCGTCATCCACCTCCAGACGGACCTCGGTATCCAGGACGCTCGCCCACCAGCGGGCGCACTTCTCGGGATCGTCGGCGAAGACCATGACGGTACGCACGGCAGTGAACATGTGCTGTTGCTTCCCTCTTCCGGTCACCTCTCGACGCCGTGGAGGCAGCGCAAGCCCGTGGCCTCCGCGAACGCCGTGAGCGCCCGCACCAGGGCCGCGTCCGTCCACTGGGCGCCAAACATGCTGGTGCAACGACGGTAGAGGTGCCGGACCGATCGTGGAGACAAACGCCCTCCTTCCACCCGGGCGAGGTGGGCGAGGGTGATCAGGTCCGGTTGGCCCGTCAGGTCCGGCCGGAGGGTCTCGACGTCGATGACCACCGGGTGCCCGTCGGGATGGCGCCGCCCGTGGTCGGCCTTCAGGTCCAGGTGGCCGACGGGAACATGGTCCGGGCCGTGCGCGTCGGCGACCACCTTCAGCAGCAGTTCCCACGGGTGCGGGACGCTGATCCACGGCGGCGCCGGGGCGTCGAGAGCCGCCGCGACCGTCCAGTCGGCCATCGTCTCCTGGATCGCCGGGTGCCACCGGGCAGGGGCCGTGTGGATCGCTGCGACGGTGGCGACCAGTTCCTCGAAGACCGCTGGCCTGCCGAGGTCCATCCGCTCCTCGACGTACTCGGTGACCAGGGACAACGAGGTGTCGCTGGAGCTGAGCAGGGCTGGCAGCACCCCCTCGCTGTCGAGTAGTTGGTAGGCCAGTACTTCGCTGAGGTAGGCGGCCTGATCAGCATGCCGCTTGAGTAGCCGCTGCGCCGGGGCACCGAGCGCGAAGGCGGCGGTGCGGTAGCGGGCGGTGAGGCACCTTACCGGCCCTGCGGATTGAGGGTGATACCGCTGAAGCAGTAGACGGGCCTGCGCTTCAGCCTGGATCCGATTGCGGGTCAGCGGGCGGGCCAGCCAGCCGTCGGGCCGCAGACGGGCGGCCCCGTCCAACGGCCCGACATGGTTGGTGCAGTTCACGATGCTGCCGTCGGAGTGGACCCGAGCCGGGACAGGCTGTAGGCGTAGCAGCGGGCCGCCAGGTCAGGGCGTTGATGTTCACCGTAGATCGCGAACAGGGCGTAGACCGGCGAGTCGAGGTTCTCGCCGATGTGCCACCCCTGGTACGAGCCGCCGACCACGTCCCAGATCTGGGCGCGGCCGGTGAACAGCGCCGCGAGGTCTTGGTAGTAGATCTCGATGCCGAACGGGTAGACGGCCATGGCTTCTTCCCGGCTGATGGTCGGTACCGCCTCCCACCTCGGGCCGGTGATGTCCCAGGCGTAGCTGTCCATACTTCCGGGCTGGCCGGGCGGGTCGAGCAGCCGCAGCACGACGCGGTGGGCGCCGAGTGGGCCGGACAGGTAGTCGTGGATGCTGGTGGCCAGCGCCCCGGTACGTGTGGCCACGAACTCGCGCGCCATCCGGGGAAGTTCCCCGGCCACTGCTTCCCGTGCGGCGTCCCATTCGCTTTCGGGCAGCGCGGGGGTGATCGGCGTGGGAGCGACCTGGCTGGGCTTGTCGAGGAAGAGGTGTAGCTCGGCGGCGGCGCGGTCCTCGGCGGCGGTGTCGATCTCGACCCACGGGACCTGGCTGATGGCGATGGCTTCCCCGTTGCGCGGCACCGTAAGACAGTCGCCCGGCCGGGGGCCGTGAACGCGGAACAGGTGCTGCATGGCGTTGGCGGCCTGGGCGAGCCTGGCGTGGTCGGCGTACAGGAAGGGGCCGTGCGGACTGCGCGGGGCGGTGAAGCCGTTGCCGCACAAGGCGACATTGCCCACCCCGTCCAACGGCCGCAGGTAGTCGATCAGCAGACCGTTGAGGATTTCGAGGCCGGTCTTCCGGTTGCGTGGGCCGTCCATGCCCGGCAGCAGGTTGGCGTCCGCACCCAGCGCCCCGTAGGGAACTGTCTGGGCGTTGTTGGACACCACCGCAAGACGCGGCGGTGCCAGGACCCCGTCTCTGACCTGCTCGGTGTACAGGTCAGAGACATCGGCGTCCACGCCGATGAATACATCGTCGCCGGTGGTGCCGGCGAGACGGACCAGTGGCTGGGCCACCCGTTTTTCCCAGAACAGAGTCCGTGCGCCAGCGGGATACAGCGTGATCTCGATGTCACCGATCCTGATCGGCTGGGTGTGGTCGGCCCGGTGCACGGTGAAACCGAGGGCGGTGATCGCGTTGGTCACCGCGGCCGGTGTGGTCACGCCGGTGTAGACGGGCGTGGTGCGCTCCAGCAGGTTCAGCGATGGCAGGTGGAAGTGGTCGAGGTGCTCGTGACTGAGCACCACGGCGTTCGGCGCGGGCATCGCGGCGATGTCGACCGAGCGGGGCGGCCAGATGGCGAACTGTAAGTCTCCCGCGCCGAAGGCGGTGTCGAGGATGGGGTCCAGCAGTACGACGGTGTGGCCGTCGCTAATGTGCCAGGTCTGGTGTCCCAGGAACGTCAGGTGCAAGCCAGAGGAAAACACGGGTGCTTCTCCCGGGTAGATCGCGAGTAAGGGGCGGACGGGGAGAGGCGCCCATGCGCCTCTCCCCGCGTGACGGCTACCGGTGGTAGGTCGTCGGTGCGTTGTTGGTGGTGCCGGTCGCCGCGAACGCCTTCACGCGACGTTGAAGAAGTCGCACGGCCTCGGCGCTCAGCTTGGTCTGCGTACCGGTCGTGGTCACGTTGCTCACCTCCTCTCTCGCTCCGGTGATGGTCCCTGCCTGTTGACAGAGGGGTGGGTGTCACCCCAGCCGTCGAGCCCGGGAAACCTGTTCACGGACAACCCCGGCAGGGGTGTGGCGCCCCGGCATCGGGGGATAGCCGATGGCACCACGGGTCCCGGCCGGTCCGGCCCCAGTCACATCGGACCGGCCGGGAGATCATGGGCCCACCACGGCGCGGATCGCCGCGTGGAGGAGCACGGCGTGGGTCAGTCGACCGTCGGGCCGCGGCGGGTTGAGCCAGTGCGGCCCTGGGCCTGCGGTCCGTGCCGCGTGTACGACCGTGACCCAGGAGCCGGTGCTGCGGCAGACCACGCCGGGCAGCTTCCATGAGGCCGTAGCCCCGGGCCGCACCAGCCAGTAGTGCCATCCAGCGTATGGATCGAGGAGCACCGGACCGGGGTCGCCATGCGTCGCGCCACACATGTGCTCGTAGACCATGGCGGCGGCGTCAGGTCCGAGCCGGACCGCGTCCCATTCCCGGCCTGCCGGCCACAAAGTCGATTGGCCAGGCAGCGCGGCCACCCATCCACCGGACGGAAGCCGGGCCAGCTGGGAGGTGCACTTCACAACGGCGGGGGACGGGCACGGTTCATACGCGGTCATATGGAGAACTCCCGATGGTGAGGTGCTGCCGACTCACTTCGCGGCGGTGGCCACTGGCAGGCAGCTCGACCCGCAGGGCACTCGTGCATGGCCGAGCTTGGATGCATCTAGATAACCGTGGCGCCCGCACCGCCCGGCGGACCTCCCCCCGGACGTATCGCCGGACTTTTCGCGTCTGACCGGACTTTCAGCACACTCGACACCGCTACTGTCGGTTCAGCAGCTGCACCGGGGGTTCAGGTGACCGACGACGTGACACCGTTTCAACGGGCATGTATTTCTCGCGGCTGGGATCAGCCCACCGCATTCCTTCAGGCGTTCGATGCCACGGCTCGGCTGCTCGGCGAGCCGGTCACCGTCACCGAACGCCAGCAACGGCGATGGAGGCAGCCGGACCCGCCCCAGCCGCGGGCCCGTGCCTGGGCTGTGTTGCAGGCGATGTTCGGAACTGACCCTTCCGTCTTGGGGTTTCGACCCCGGACGGCCGGTGAGACGATCACGCCGACGAGGAAGGAGGCGAGCGTGGAACGGCGGACATTTGTAGCCGACGCGGTGGGCATCGCCGCGGGCGCGGCGCTCCCGGCGGGAGGTCACGAGGTCGGCTCCGCCCACGTCCTGGAGCTGCGCGAGGGGCTGCGCTCTCTGTATGCCCTGGATGACGCGTACGGTGGTGCCGACGTCCTTTCGCTGGCCGTGCGCCACCTGCACCGCGTCCGTCGGGTGCTGAACACCGCCGTCGTGCCCGAGCCCATCGCCCGCCAGCTGCATCTACTCGTCGGCGAGACGGCCGAACAAGTGGCGTGGCTTGCCTACGACGCCGACGACCAGGACGCCGCCCGCCGCTACTGGGGCGAGGCGCTGACCACCGCCACGGTGCTGGGCGACACCGGACTGGAGGTCCTGGTCCTAGCAGCGTTGAGCATGCAGGCCATCCACGAGGACCGCCCCCGCGACGGCTACGACCTCGCCCGCACCGCCCGCAGCAAGGCCGAAGGACTCGGCTCCCCTACCCTGCTGTCACTCATCACCGCACGGGAGGCACGTGCACTGGCCCGGATGCGCGACGCCACCGGAGCCAGTCGCCAACTCGCCACCGCCATGCGCATGCTGGAGCGCATGGATCGCGGCCGACCCGCACCGCCGTGGGCCGCGTTCCACGGCCCAGCCGAACTCGACTTCGCCCAAGGGCTGCTGTATGACGACACAGGCCGACCCCGCGCCGCCGTCCCCTTCCTACGCACGGCCGTGACTCGGCAGGCCGCCGCTTACGGCCGCAACCGCGCCCTGTATCGACTTACCCTCGCCCGCGCCCTGGTCCACACCGGAGAAGCCGACGAGGCCGCCACCGAAGCCACCGCCGCCCTCGACGACCTCGCCGAAGTCGACTCCGGCCGCGTCACCCGCCGCCTCGCCCAGGTCCGTGACCAGCTACAGCGCACCGGCGCCCGCGGTGCCCGCGAGGCTGCCGACGCCATCACCCCGTACCTCACCACGGCATCCGGAGGCCGCCGATGACCCCTCACCCAGCCCTCCAGATCGTCGACGGCCCCGACGCCGTCGACCAGCTCGGCGCGTTCCTGCCTGCCTACGCCGAGGTCTACGCCGAGCCCCCGTATTGCGAAGGACCGGAGGACGTGAAGGAGTTCACCGAGCGCTTCGCCCGCCAGGCCGCCACCCGCCCGCACTTCCGACTGGTCCTCGCACGCGATGACGCCGATCAGGTCGTCGGCTTCACCTACGGCTACTGCCTGCCCGCCGAGACCCGTTGGTGGTCTGGCTTGCAGCAGCCGCTCGCCGATCGTGAATTCACCCGCGAGAACGGCGAGCGCACGTTTGCCGTCATCGAGCTGGCCGTCCGCCAGCCGTGGCGCCGGTCCGGCGTCGCCGCCGCACTGCACAACGTGCTGCTGGATGGCATGCCCGCCGAGCGGGTCACTCTCACCGTGCGCCCCGAGCCGGAAGCGGCCCCGGCACAGCAGGCGTACAGCCACTGGGGATACCGCTCCCTCGGCCCCAGCCGCCCGTGGGAGGACGCCCCGCTGTACACGGCGATGATCCGCACAGTCGATGGGCAGCCATGAGCACCGCCCGCATATCGATGCACGGGTCCAGCCGCTGTACCGCTCCCGCAGCAGCACGTCGCCGTACGAGGTGGCCGACTGGCTGAGGAATGGCCACCACCGGCGTCAGCTGAGGAGGAGACGGTGAGCACCCCGAGCACCCGCACCGACCTGGTGATCCGCACCTACGGGCCGCGCCAGCTCCCGTCGTTGATGGACGCACTAGCTGACATCTGGGCGGACGCCCACCTTGAGTTGGTCATTAGTTGCCCACCGGTGGGAAATGCGAGACCTCGGTGTCGTCCAGCACGGCGCCGACATCCTCGCCGAACCGGCCCGCCCCCTCGATCTGCCCACCGAACGCTACGAGGCTGAACGCATTGCGGACGAGCTGTTCGCCGCCATGGAACGGATCGGCCAAGTACACCACTTCGCCAAGGGCATGGGCTCACCGCCCCGCAGATCGGCATCGCTCGCGCCGCCGCAGTCGTCCATTGTGGGAGTCCGGCCCCGCGCGCCCATCGTCGGCGGCGCTCTTCATTGGCGTAGAGCCGCAACCCCGTAGTATCCAGCCCACCGTCATCTCACGACGGGGGCTTCGCCATGTCCAGAGGCGCGTAGAGGCGAGTAACGAGCCCAGCCCACATGGTGGTTCGCACGCCGAGGGTAGGCCGGACTTTCACGTTCCTACCTGACACCATCCGCCGGCTCGATTGCCGCCCCTGGGTGTGAACGAACTCGCCATCGGCGGAAGTCCTCAAAGTCCTCATCAGAGGGCAGTTCCGCTCTTACCGCACAGCACGGTGTGGTGGTCGCGTCCCGATCGCGATTGCTGCGGAGGCCGTCATGCTGCCGATCATCCTGTTCGCATCCGTTCTCTCGCTACCGACCGCCGTCCTCGGTGTGCCCTCGTTCAGGGGGGAGGTGATCGCCTGCATGCGTCCCGGCCGGGGACGACACCGTCGTATCGACCGGAGTCGCCACGCAGTTCGGGGAGGTGTACGGCGATGAGCTCCCCGTGGCGCAGCGCCCCCTGGACCCTGTACCGCTGGACCAGCTGCACCCCCACCCCGGCCGCCGAGGCACGGTCTGTACTCCGTCGAGCCCTCACCTCCATGGGGATGCCCGAAGAGACGATCAGTAACGGCGTCCTGGCAGCCTCGGAACTGGTCGCCAACGCCAGCGAGCACGCCAAGGGACCATATGAGTTGTCGCTTCGATGCACTGACGCCGAGATCATCTGCGAAGTGCTCGACCACGACCCCACGGTTCCTGACGTTCCGGCGTTCCCCGACGTCTGCCCGTTCACGCCGCTGTCCGAAGACAGGGGAGGGGGTCTGGAGGCGCTGTGTGCCCTCCTGGCCGAGCGCGGGCGTGGCCTCCATATCGTGCACGAACTCACCGCCGGTGCCTGGGGGTTTCGCCCGGTGGAGAAGAGCGCCAAGGTCGCCTGGATTGCATTCCCGGCGGAATTGCATCAGTTGCAACATGGCGCGCAACTTCCTCCCGGAGTTGACCTGGGGTTTGTCGGGTTGGAGGAATGAGGGCATGTTCTTCTCCGATGAGTGCCAGACTCAGTCGCACATGACGATGCAGGTCACCCGGTTATTTCGGTGCTCTGGCGGCTAGGTGGCTCGCTGGCCCACGGCTCGTCCAACCTCTAGGGCAATGCGGCGTCGATCCCGCAGTCCTGCTTGCAGAAGACCCCCTGGGCCGGGCAACGCCACAGGTCAGCGGACGATTTGCCACCACTGGGCCGATGCGACTGCATATAGGTGCGTCTTTGTATGCCCCAATCTGCACACTCGGCGCGCGGGCCCCGATTGCAGTGCGCATGGCCGACATCCGGTGGCACGCGACATGCCGCAGTCTCGGCTGATGTCGGTGGCTTTCCAGAAGTGATCCAGGACCACTCTTCAGAGTTCGGCGACAATAGGTCTCCGCCCATCGGAGGCCGTCTCGCCAGGACCATTCCCCCCGGCGTGGGAAGCAACCAGCCAGCCGCTTCGCCCGCTGTCCCAGCGGGCTGCTGGGTGACGAATCTCGGCGGTATGTGCCTGGCGACGGGGTAGCACAGGGAGCAACCAGATGCACATGCGGTTCAACAGCAGCCGACACCGGAGGCGGTTGCCCGGCAGGGTGTGAGCCAGTTGCAGTCGCGGTCGCCAGGGATTCGGATGAGTCCGGATGTCCGGGCGGCTCACGTGGTGCGAGCGCCGACGTGGATGTGGCTCGATCGGGCGGATTGGCCTCCGGTGTCGCAGACGTCGCGGCTGCCGGGGGTTGAGGTGATGGCCAAGGCGACACCTGTGCGGATGGCGTGGTCGATGGAAGACGGTTGGTGAAATGGTGTGTGGAGGTCAGAGCACGCCGTACTCCTCGCGGTAGTCCGCGACTTCGCAATTTACGGATTGCGGCTATGCCTACTGTCGGTCGTCGGTTGGGCAGCCTGGTGAGACGTTCACGGTGACGGCCACCGTCGTGTGGGATGTGGATGGCAGGGCGGCGGGCGGGGTCGCCACATCAGGCCTCGCGTAGGCGGTGCCGCCGTGGGCACTGGGGGCCACGGGCACGCACGATGGCGTCGTTCGAATGATCTCGCGTTGGTCGTGGCGGCCCAACCAACCTCCAGGTCACGGGTGGCAACACCCGCTCGCGGCGTTCAGCGGGGTGGGACGACACGACACACCCCGCACAGTCCCTGCTCAGGCGTCGACTCGCCGCCTTGGATGCCGCCTCGAAAGCGGCTCTCCACAGACGAGGGTGCAGCGGTCGGGAACTGTGAACCGGTAGCCGTACTGAACGGTCAGCGACCCAATCGGGCCGCGAGACCGTCGAGCACGCAGTCCAGGCCGAACGCGAACTCGACGTCAGGGTCGAGTTCCTCGCCTTCCAGGACGCGGCGGGCGAGCATCGGGTGCTCGCCCGCCGCGAGGACCTCGCTGATATAGGGGCCGACGCTGCGCTGCCACTGCTCCTCGGTCAGGCCGGTGCGCTGCTCGGCGCGCCGAGCAGCCTGCTGCGTGGCCACCGAGCCCAGCACGTACGCGTGCACGGCTACGAGCGCCTGTGAGGCCAGGGTGATGTCGGGCGTGAGCGCGACGGCGGCGCGCAGCGCGGATTCGGACCGTCGCAACGAGTTGGGGCCGAGTGAGGGCCGGCCTGCCAGTTCTCCCGCCAACCATGGGTGCCGCAGCAGGGTCGTGCGCAGCGAGTGCGCGACCGCGGACAGGTCGGCGCGCCAGTCCCGCGTGGGCTCGGGAAGCGGGTCCTCGCCCTGCACCGCGTCGACCATCAGGTCCATGAGTTCGTCGCGGTTGGCGATGTAGCGGTAGAGGGTGGCCGTCCCGGAACCGAGGTCGCCCGCGACCCGGCGCATCGACACCGCGGCCAAGCCCTCCGCATCGGCGACGGCCAGCGCGGCGGCCACGTACTGGTCCACCCCCGGCGCGCGTCGGGCCGGTTCGGGGCGAGGCCTGGTCCACACCGACCAGGGAGCGGGTTCGGTCATCGGGTGCTTCCCTTTCTCGTTGCCCGGCATTCTATCTTCTGGATACGATGTAGCCATGACGGAAACGGTGTATCCAGAAGTGCCGGTGCTCGTGGTCGGAGGCGGCAGCGTCGGGCTGCTCACCGCGGCGCTGCTCGCCCACCACGGCGTCCCCGCAGTGCTCGTCGAACGCCGGTCCGGGCCGTCCGTCCACCCGCGCGCCACCGGCATCGGGTCGCGCACCGTCGAGGTCCTGCGCGAACTCGGGCTGGACACCGCCGTCGACGCCGCCGCGGTCGACCTCCGGGGCGCCGCGGGCAAGGCGGTGGCGCGGACCGTCGTCGAAATGGGTGCGGGCGATGTCGTGACCGTGCCCATGCCGACCCCGTCCGCCACCGAGCTGGACACGACGCCGTTCAGGCTGCGCGGCGTCTGCGCGCAGGACCGCCTCGACGCCGTGGTGACGGCCGACCTGGCGCGCCGCGGAGCGGATCTGCGCTGGTCGACCCGCCTGGTCGGCATCGCGCAGGACGCCAACGGGGTCGACGTCGAACTGGAGGGGCCCGACGGCCGCTACTCGTTGCGCTGCGTGCACGTGGTGGCTGCGGACGGCACGCACAGCGCCGTGCGGACCGCGCTCGGCGTGGGCACCTCCGGGCCGGGCGACCTGGGCAAGTCGAAGATCAACATCCTGTTCCGCGCCGACCTCCGACCCCACCTGCGGGGGATGGCCTTCGGCACCTGCACGATCACCACGCCGGAGGCACCCGGCCTGCTGGTGACCGTGGACGGAGCGACCACCTGGGTCTTCCACGTCACCTGCGACATCGACGGGGGCGAGCGGCCCGAGGACTTCACGGACGAACGCTGCGTCGCGGTCGTCCGCGCGGCGGTCGGCGATCCCGACCTCGACGTCGAGGTGCGCAGCGTGCTCCCGTGGCGGCCCCGGAGCTCCCTGGCCGACCGCTTCGCCGTCGGCCGCGTGTTCCTCGTCGGCGACGCCGCGCACACCGTGGCACCCCTGGGCGCGTTCGGCCTCAACACCGGCGTCGCCGACGCCCACAACCTGGCGTGGAAACTGGCCGCCGTCCACCACGGCGAGGCAGGCGCCGGCCTGCTCGACACCTACGCGCAAGAGCGCGAGCCGGTCGCCGCGGCGACGCTGGACCAGGCAATGCGCAGGCTCGCCGATCCGGAGCTGCACTGGGGGCGTGGACCCGAGGCCGAGGCCGCCAGGGCGGCGGCGGGGGTGTGGGCGGCGCCGGTCGTGCACCTCGGCCAGCGGTACGACTCGGCCGCCGTCGTCGACCCACAGCCGGAACTCCCGTCCACGGTAGATCTGGCGGTGGCGCTGGACGGGTCGCCGGGTTCACGGGTGCCCCACGCGTGGGTCGACGGGGTCTCCACGCTCGACCTGGTCGCGTCCCGGTGGACCCTGCTGGTGGGCGCCGCGGGCGACCGGTGGCTCGCCGACGCGGCGCACGTCGGCCTACCGGTGCACCGGGTCTGCGCGCCTTGGCTGTCCGACGACGGAGCCGTGCTCGTGCGACCGGACGCGATCGTCGCGATGCGGGTCACGGCGCCGGTCCCGGATCCGGCGCGGTTCCTCGCCGACGTCCTGGACCAGGTGCTGGCCAGGCCGGTCGCGTTGCCGAGCGTCTGACCGGGGGCCAGGCGCCCCCGTCACACAGCGCATGATCGCCGCCTACCGCGAGGAGGACCGGCGTCGTGGCCGCGAGCTGATGGTCGACCTGATCGAGTGGTCAGCCACGGTGGACGGAGGCGATCAACGGCAGGCTCGAACATCTCCGTGGCTCCGCGCTCGGGTTCCGCAACTTGACCAACTACATTGCCAGATCGCTGCTCGAGACAGGCGGGTTCAGGCCGCAACTACACCCTCGTCTGTGAAGAGCCTCGAAAGCGCGACACGCTGCAGCACGGCCTCATGTCCCACGGCCCGTCCAAGCGGGGCTCTCATCACTTCATCGATTCGGGGCGCCCGCTGAGAATCGACACCTCTGCTGACGGCAACGCCGCAGGTCTGCGGCGTATTTGCCATGCCTGGACGGGAGCGACTGTATATCGGTGCATCTTTTCGTGCCCTGATCTGCACACACGGCGCGCGCCGCCCCGGCCCGTACGTTCAACGGTGCTTGGCGCTCCCTCGTTTGTGTGTTGTGGATGTCTCGTACCTGTGTAGCGCTTCGCGGGCGACGGATTCGCCGGGGAAGCGCTACACAGGGCTGGCAGGAGGAGGGCAGGCGTCATTCCGGCGATGCAGGGTGCGATGACGATGAGGGCCACGGGTGCCAGGATCCGCATAGGGAGATGCCTTTGGCCGTCCGGCAGCCAGTACGAGAGGGGCGGATGCGCTGCCCTGGTTCTCTGACAGCACCGTACGGATGGAGCGCGAGGGCGTTGGACGCCGGTTGTTGGAGCGGGTGAGAAACAATTCGATGGCCCACAGCCCGTCCAATCCGGGGGTCTAACCACGGGCGTCGATCCAGGAGCCCCGTCTAGATAAGACCCCCTAGGCCGCGCAACGCCCCAGGTCAGCGGCCTATCTGCCGCCGCCGGTCGGGGGCGACTTTATATCGGTGCACCTCCATGCCCCGATCTGCCCGCCATCGCCGCGGCCGCCCCGGCGCACTCGTGATCAGCTCCTAGCTGACGTGTCGTCACGGCCCTGTCATGCCTGCATTCCTATTTCTCGTCGCCCCCTCGGCGAGCTGACGGCGCTGGAGCAACTGCTCGAAGCGACGGATCCCGTTGTCGCGCTGGAGGTCCGCCTCGACAGCATCTATACCCGTGACGCGGTGACGAAGTGGCTGGCGGGGTGGAAGCGCAATGGCTGGAAGACCGCCGCCGGCAAGCCGGTGGCCAACCGTGAGCTGATACAGCGCATCGACTCTCTTTTGGAGGGGCGGGACGTCACCTTCGTGTACGTCCCCGCCCACCAGGTAGACGGCGATCCGCTGAACGCGATCGCCGACAAGGCCGCCAGCGACGCGGCCCGTATCCAGCAGGCAGCGGGCGGCACCGCGGCCGACCTGCCGGTACCAGACCCGGTCCCTGCCTCCTCGTCGCGCGCCGGCCGCTCCTCTGCCTCGTCCGCGGCGAAGGCGAAGAGGAGTTCCTCAGGCGGTCCGCGGACGCTCTCCGCGCGGTATCCCGGGACCTGCCCGTGCGCGCGGCCCTATGCCAAGGGCGACACGATCACCAAGGTCGGTAAGAGCTGGGGACACCCGGGGTGCGCGGACGCGCAGGACTGAGTGTGCAGCGCCCGCACCCCGGCAGCCCCGGGCTGTCGCAGCCGGACGACACGCGGTCGCAGCCGGTCGTCGGGTTCCACGTCGCCTCGGTCCACTCGATCGCACTGCGGTCACTCACCGGGCACCCTCCGTCTGCCACGGCCGCTCGTCCCCGCGCCCACGGTCTGCTGCGTGTCCAACGAGCCGTCACGCCACCGGACGCAGACATCCAGCCATCGGCCCCTTCGCGACACGGCCGAACCCCCTGAATAGAAGATGAGTACGCCTTTCCTTCGGGTGGCCGCAACGAAGCAAACGAGGACACATCGGCATCAGCATGCCTGCGGCTCGGCAGCCAGCTGCTCGGCGCGGTGCCGGGCGCACACCGTCCGGGTGGGCAGCGGGAGCCGCTCGCACGGCACGCCGTCCCCGCCCGGGCACGGCACCGGGCTCAACGACGCCGGAGCGTCGGCGGCCTCAGCAAGGTCTTCGGCCTCCTGGCGGCACAGGCGGCACAGTCCGTCGACCAGGGCGCGGCCGACCAGGAAGATCCGCGCGCCGCACTCGCAGTTGCCCCGCGGCGGGCCTCCGGCCCACGGGGTGCCACCGGTGCCGACGCCGGTCCGCGCGCTGTCGCTAGCAGTCGGCGCACGCGCCGGACAGGCCCGGGCGGGTGCCGTGCTCGGGGCACAGGCCCTGCTCCAGGCGCCGATCAGCGACGTCGCGGCCGATGCGCAGGGCCACCCGTGCCAGGTCGACGCCGGGCAACTCACCGCTCACGCCTGTGCCCAGGTGGTGTGAGCGGGCAGAAGGTGGCTGGCGCGCAGGACCTAAGCGGTCTTGAGTAAGTGCGTTGTGGTTGGTGCCAGTGCTGTGGCTCGTCTGGTCATTGCGTGGTCGACGGCGGTGTGCAGTTCCTGGGTGCTGGTGTAGGCGCGGACGGGCATGTCCTCGTATTTCACCGAGCGCCACACGCGCTCGATGTGGTTCAACTCAGGTGACCTGGGAGGGAGGTAGAACAGGTGGACCCCGATGGCTTCCAGTTCCTCACGTCGTCCTTTGAAGAGTTTGGCGTGGTGGATCTGGGCGTTGTCCATGACGATCATGCACGGCCGGTGCCGCTGCCAGCCGGGCGGCGGGACGGCGAGCTGGCCGGCATCACCGGGTATGCGTGCGATCTGTCGGCAGACGAAGTCGAGGACCATTGGCGCGTCGATTTTGTGGTCGACGGCGGTCCAGACCAGTTCGGGGTCCGGTCCCTTCTCGCTGAGCGCGCCGAGCACGTTGACGCGGCGGTTCTTGGTGTCCTCCCGCTTCACCACGGGCCGTACACCGGTGCGGGCCCAGGTGAAGCCGGTGGGCAGGGTCGGGGAGAAACCGGACTCGTCGAGGTAGTACAGGTCTTCCTCTCCTGCTTCGGCCCTCAGCCGTACAGCCGTAAGCCCTCCAGCCGCTCCCACGCGGCGGCCTGGAGGGCCGGGTCGGCCTTGTGCCGCAGGCTGTCCCGGGTGCGTTTCCAGCGGAAACCGTCCCGGAGCAGCAGCACCGACAGCCACGAGGAATCGATGTCCACGCCGCGTTCGCGGCGTAGCCACTCGGCCAGCGCGGGCAGCGTCCACGTCGTCCCTTCGGCCGCTGCGGCGTCGAGCATCGCCTCCAGCGCGTCCAGGCCCTCGCGCTTCCAGCGCGGCGGACGGCCCCCGCGAGGTGCGTCCGCCATGGCTTCGAAACCTCCGCCGAGGAACCGGTGCAGTGCTTTTCGCACCGTGACCTGGTGCTTTTCGACGGCCGGCGCGATCTCGGGCACCGTCCAGCCCCGCGCCGACAGGCGGACGCATTCCAGCCGCATCCGCTCGTTGACCGTCAGATCCCGTGACCTCAGCCGCCGCCGGAGCTCGGCGTCCTGCTCCGGCGACAGCCTCACCCGCAGCGGCTTCGCCATGGCAGGCCCCCTCCCGCCAATTCACATACCCGCACAGCACCACAGTCCGCTTAGGCTCGGGGCATGGATGTCTTCTTACCGCTCCTGGCCGTCTTCGGTGGCTTCATCGCGGTCCTTTCCGGCCTGACATGGCTGGCGGTGCGCGCTCGCCGTCCCGGTGCCGGGGGCTCGGCCGTCGGAGCGGCGCTGGCGGCGTGGGAGGAGGCGTACCGGGTGACCTCCCACGAGTCGCACCACGAGATCAAGGCGCAAGCGGAGCGTCAGGTGCCGGTGCTGTCGCCCGACGGTCACTGGCGGCCGGACGGGCTCCGAGCGAGGCGGGCGGAGCGACGGCCGGTGCCGCCCCGGCCGCGCCGGGGACGCAGGCGCCTATGGCGTCTGAGGTGACGCGCCGACGCCTAAATTGCGGTTCGGCGGGAGCGGGCCGTCCGTGGCCGGTCGCGTCGTTCCCCGCGCCCCTTACTGGGCGCGTTAAGGCACCGCACTTCGACAAGACCGCTTAGTCGACAAACACACTGGTAAACAGCCGCCGCGCGGACAGCTCGCCGTACCAGCCGATATGGTCCAGCACCACCTGGTGGTCGTGTTGGGCACGCAGCCGCCAGTCGATGACCTGCTCGCGCGTCAGCGCCTCCAGTGCCAGCGGCACCTCGGTCCTCGGGCTGCGGGGCGATCGGCGTAGGCCTGCGCCTGGCGCTGAGTCGTCCCCCGGGCGCGGCGGCGTACCGAGGTGTGGCCGACGGCTCAATTTGCACCGTGCCTGTACCGGTCGACGGCCGAGGGCGGCGCGTGTGGGGCTGGTGTGAACTATTCGACCTGGCCGCCAGGTTGGACGCTGCGCACCTGCAATGAAACGCACCCGTTGGGGCACCCAGCGGCCGCAGAACAGGCCGAAAACAAACTAAATTGACGGTACGTCACATCAAGATCATTGACGTCGTGACGACAAACATGTGAACGTAATCGGGCGCTTGTTCGACGCGACGTCGTCAAACACGGGGAACATGCGCGTATCTGTGCGCCATTACGTGCGCATCGTTGCAAGAGGGGGAAACTTGCACGTCAAGAAAAAGCTCACCGCAATCACGGTCATCGCCTCGGCCACGGCGGCCCTCGCCATAACCGGCGCGACCACCGCGAACGCAGCAACCGTCCCGGCTCACGGCGCACCGACCATCGCCGTCAAGCCGGGGCCTCACACCATCGTCGAACTCAACACCACACCCACAGCCGTCCCTAAGACCAATGACAGGCCGAACTGGGTCGACAACCACATCGGCAACGTAAGTGACAACGGCACCCTATGCGGCACGGATCAGATCGACTACACCTCAGGCAGGGGCCCGTCCACGATTAGCTTGACCGTGAACAAGTCGGTGGCCGCGACTTGGAGCGCCAATGCCAACGTCCAAGCCAGTTACGTATCGGCGGGCGTCGGTTTCAACGTCACCACGACGTACTCGGTAACCCGGGGCATGTCCTACCCGGTCCCGTCTGGGAAGGTCGGCGTGATCAGGGCGTACCCGTCCCTGAGGGCGTACAGCTTCGACGTGTTCGACCGCTTCGACAACAAGATCGGTAACGGCTACGCCTACCAACCGTCCGGCGTATGCTTCGACACGTACGCGAACTGACGCACTAACGGTGGGGAGAGAAGTTCGTTGAGGTTCCGCACGGCAGCAGTTCTCGTCACCAGCGGCTTCTTCCTCTCCGCGTGCACTGGTGGAGCGGGCGATAGCGGAAGCTCCGCCCGCTCCACCCCACCACCTGCCCTTCAAGGGCTTCCGGCCGTCGGCATCAGCCCCCAGGCAAGCCCACCCCCCGCCGACCCCAGCGAAGCACCCAACGGCCTCAAGCCCGTAGCCAACCTCCAGTACGGGGACGACTACTTCGTCCTCTACACAGGGGGCGACATGTGCGGTCTTACAGTCGTCAGGAACGGACAGCCGGTCATTCAGATCGATACCAACTGGCCCAGCAAGTCCAACGAAGGCGCATCCGACCTCCCAGACGGGCCGTATCACAGCGCCTCTTCCAACGCCACGGCCGGTCCAACATCGTGGGCCGTGCTGCGTTGCGCTCGCGACTGGATGAGCATCGAATTCCAACCCCGCCAGAATGCCAAACTCTCCAACACAACCGGGCCGGTTTCCGCCGCCACACCCACCAGCGGAGCGGACGGCCTAGTCGCAGTCATCGGCCCTGAGCAACAGACACGTCAGCGCATCCTGTCGAAGCTCTCGTCCTGAAGACCACACAGCTTCCAGGGCAACACGACTCGCGGCGACATGAGACGAGCGCCCTGATGAAAGACCCGGGAGGCAATGAGTCCATTGTGGAACTCGACCTCGATTTGCCCGAGTCGACGACACCCCCGAGGGAGTATCACGAAAGCGGTGTTCACCACTCGGTTGGCGTAGAGGTTTCTCGTTGATCTGATTGGCCTATACCCGTCCGGCCGAGAGGCGGCCGTCGAAGGCGATGTCGAAGGCGTTCATCGCCTC
>NZ_JARHTQ010000037.1 GCF_029223525.1 Streptantibioticus ferralitis
CCGCCCCGCCCCCCCCCACCCCCCGGGGGCGGCCCCCCCCCCCCCCCGGCACGACCGGGCGGGGGCACACCGGGCCCCCCCCCCCCCCCCCCCCCCCCCGGGGGGGGGCCGCCGGGCCGGGGGGGGGGGGGGCCCCGGGCCCCCCCCGGGCCCCCCCACCCCGCGCGTTTCGCTGGCATCCCACAGCTGATTGCCCCCGTTCTTCTGCGCAGCGTTGACCTCTGGTGGCAGGCTGCTGACCGGCAGTACACCGGTCGTACAAGAGCAGGTACCTCAACTCTTACAAGAGCAGCGGTACCAGAGCAGTTCACAGTCGGAGGTGCAGTTCCGTGGCGGCCAACGTCAATCCCACTGTCAGGCGACGCAGACTGGGTTCGGAGCTCCGCAAACTCCGCGAGATGAAGGGCATGACGGCCGAGGAGGTCGCCGCCCGCCTTCTGGTGTCGCAGTCGAAGATCAGCCGCCTGGAGAACGGCCGACGCAGCATCAGCCAGCGCGATGTCCGCGATCTGTGCGGTGTGTACGGCGTCGAGGACCACCGCATCGTCGACTCACTGATGCAGATGGCCAAGGAGTCCCGCCAGCAGGGCTGGTGGCACGCGTTCGGCGATGTCCCGTACAGCGTCTACATCGGCCTGGAGACCGACGCCGTCTCGCTGCGCGCCTATGACTCGCTGATCGTCCCGGGCCTGTTGCAGACCCCGGAGTACGCGCGGGCCGTCATCGAGGGCATGTGGCCGGAGGCCACCGTCGCGGAGGTGGAGAAACGTATCCAGGTGCGGCTTAAGCGGCAGGAACGAATCACCGACCAGATCAGCCCGGTGCGGTTCTGGGTGGTGCTCGACGAGGCCGCGCTGCGCCGGGTCACCGGCGACGAGCGCATCATGAGCGAGCAGTTGGAGCACCTGGTCCAGTGCAGCACCATGCCACATGTCACGTTGCAGATCCTGCCGTACAGCGTTGGCGCTCATCCGGGTATGTACGGCGAGTTCGCGATCCTGGAGTTCGAGGATGCCTCGGACGCCTCGGTGGTCTATCTGGAAGGCATGACCAGCGATCTGTACCTGGAGAAGCCGAACGATGTACAGGACTACTGCATGATGTACGAGCATCTGCGGGCACTGGCGCTGAACCCGGATCAGTCGCGGCAGTTCATGTCCCAACTCGCCCAGGAGTACGCCCCGTAGGCCCCTTGCGCACACTGGAGCCGCATTCGGCGCGGAGGCTACACCGTTGTCCCCGACGACGGAAGAGGCGGATGGTAGACGCCATCCGGTCGAGTGAACCGGAGCTCCGGAAAGTGATGTTGCCGAGTAGCGTCGTTCGCGTCGCCAAGGCGTCGACATCCCTCATCCAACTCGCTTATTCCGGAGCTGACATGAACAACGAGCACACCAAGCAGAACATCACCGCCGCGTGGAAGAAGTCGTCGTACTCCGGCGCGCACGGCGCGTGCGTGGAAGTCCGCACCCCCGGCGCGTACGCCATCGCGGTCCGCGACTCGAAGGACCCGCAGGGCCCTTCGCTGTCCTTCTCCTCGGAGTCCTGGGCCGCCTTCATCGCCGGCGTGGAGACCGGCGCGTTCGACCTCGGCTGAGACCCGGCCGAATAGGCGCGACAGCGCCGTATACAACAACCACCGCAGTTTCGGCAGTAACACCCAGAGTCCTCTCGACTGGTCGCCGTCCTGGCCGAGGGGGCTCGCTGCTGTTTTCGGGGACCTTGGCCCTGCGCCTGCGAAGCACCCGCTCATGGTGTGTTCGCGGGATGAGTCACAACAATGCCAAGGAGGGTCAAGAGGAAGTAAATTCGTTCTTGGATTTGACCGCCGTTCAGGCTTGTGAACACCAACCTCTTGACCCGAGCTCGGATCAAGGATTGAATCCCCGGCAAGTCCCGCTCTTGCGAAGCGCGTTCGTGTTCCGTGTGCACAACTGCCGTGTTCACAAGACGGACCCCTGGAGGGGGCATGAACGGTTTCGACTGGGCCGTCCTCGTCGCGTACTTCGGCGTGATGGTCGCGATCGGTGTGTGGTCGCACAGACGGGTGGGCGACGTCAGCGACTTCTTCACCGCGGGCGGGAAGATGCCGTGGTGGCTGTCCGGCATCTCGCACCATATGTCCGGCTACAGCGCCGTGATGTTCACCGGGTATGCCGGTATCTCCTACCAACTGGGCGTGACATCCTTCTTCACCTGGTCGTTTCCCATCGCCATCGGCGTCTTCATCGGCGCCAGGAGCTTCGCACCCCGACTGAACCGGGTCCGGTCCAGGCTGCATGTCGCCTCACCGCTGGAATTCCTCAAGGTCCGCTACAACATGCCGACCCAGCAGGCCCTGGCCTGGTCCGGGGTACTGCTGAAGATCGTCGACGTCGGCGCCAAGTGGGCCGCGATCGCGACCCTGTTGTCCATCTTCACCGGGGCCTCCATCGACCAGGGAATTCTCATCACCGGGATCGTGACCGCCGCCTACTGCACCGTGGGCGGACTGTGGGCCGACGCGCTCACCGAGTTGGGCCAGTTCGCCATCCAACTGCTCGCCGGTATCGCGATGTTCGTGGCGACACTCGGCAGGATCGGCGGCATCAGCGGCCTGTGGAACGTCTGGGACCTGCTGCCCGCCGGGCACACCCATCCGACGGCCGGCCCGTACACCCTGACCTTCCTGTTCGCGTATCTCTTCATCAAGACCTTTGAGTACAACGGCGGGATGTGGAACCAGGCGCAGCGCTACATGGCCACCACCAGCGCCCGGGACGCCACCCGCGCGGCGACACTGTCGGGTGCGCTGTGGCTGGTCTGGCCGTTCGTGCTGTTCTTCCCGATGTGGGTGGCACCGCTGCTGGTGCACGCCAAGAAGCCGGACGCGAGCGACTCCTACGCGCTGTTGGCGGAGAAGCTGCTGCCGCACGGACTGCTGGGCCTGGTCGTGGTCGGATTCTTCTCCCACACCATGGCGATGTGCTCCTCCGACGCCAACGCGATCTCGGCGGTCTGCACCCGTGACATCCTGCCGCCGCTGTCCTCGGCGGTACGCGCCTGGTCCGAGCGGGCCGGTCTGGTCGCCGCTCGGATCACCACGGTGTCGTTCCTGGCCCTGTCGATGGCGGTCGCCACACAGGTCAACTCGCCGACGTTCAAGGACATCATCACGGTCGTCGTCAAATGGGTGGCGGGTCTGGTGGGGCCGATCTCCATACCGCTGCTCATGGGTCTGCTGCGGTTCTGCCGCCGGTCGGGCCCGACGGCGGCGCTGGTCAGCTGGGCGCTGGGCCTGTTCGGCTTCTGGCTGACGAACTTCGGGCTGAGCGGAGTGTCGTTGCAGGTGCAGATCGCGACTCCGGTGGCGGTGTCGCTCGTGCTGTATGTGGCGATCGGTTTTGTGCGACCGGAGCGGACTGCTGACCGCGACGCGGTGGTCGAGTTGGTCAACGGGGGGCCGGTGAGTACACCGGTTCCGGCTCGTCTGGGGTAGGTGCCTGCCCACCCGCCCGTCACCGTCCTGACCGTCGTCCGCGGTAACGGTTGGGTGGGCAGGCTGAATCACCCCGAAACGGGGTACCGGCTGAGCCAGGCGCTCCCGCCGGCGAGCGCCGCACCCTGCGTCATCTCCATCGCGAAGTCGTCAGCGAGCTGCAGGATCGTGCCCCGCCCCTCCAACTCCACCACCCACGCGGGCGGCAGCGCCGTCTCCCCGTGCTGTACGCCGAGCAGGTTGCCGCAGATCGAACCGGTCGAGTCACTGTCGCCCGAGTGGTTCACGGCCAGCAGCAAGCCGTGTCGTACGTCCTCCGCGACCAGCGCGCAGTAGACGCCGATGGCCAGCGCCTCTTCCGCGGTCCAGCCCTCGCCGAGCGACTCCACCCGCTCGGCGGTCGGCAACCCCTGGCGGACCGCCCCGAGCGCACGCTGCAACGCTTCGGTGGTCTCCTCGTGGCCGGGTTGGGCGGCCAGCTGCGCCAGGGCCCGCTGGACGGCGTCGTCCAACGGGCTCCCGTGCGCCAGGGCATGCACGATGACCGCGAACGCCCCAGCCGCCAGGTACCCCGTCGGATGTCCGTGCGTCTGGGCGGCGCACTCCACCGCCAACTGGAAGACCAGCCCGGGCTCCCACCCCACCAGCAGGCCGAACGGTGCGGAGCGCATCACCGTGCCGCAACCCTTCGAGCCCGGGTTCTTCGGCTCGGCGAGAGTGCCCATCCGGGTGTCACCCAGTCCGCTCAGACAGGCGCGGCCGGGAGCGCGCTGGGAGTAGAGCCACTCCTCGCGGGCCAGCCAGCCCGCGCCGGTGTCGCGCTCGTCGGGACCCCAGTCGGCCTGGGTGGCGGCCCAGCGCAGATACGCGAGGTGCACGTCCGTTGGCGGATGCCAGGTACCGGCGTCGCGGCGGACATGGGCGCGGATCAGCCCCTCCACCGTGAACAGGCTCATCTGGGTGTCATCGGTGATCGCACCGCGCCGCCCGAAGGCCGGTACATAGTCGGTGACGCCCGCGTCGCCGTGCTGGCTGCGGATCTTCTCCAGCGAGTCGAACTCGATACCCGCGCCGAGCGCATCGCCGATCGCCCCGCCGAGCAGACAGCCTCTCACCCTGCTGCGGAAGTCCTGTTGCTCTGCTCGCCCCCATATTTCGGCCACGCCTCTACTCCCCTTCGGTCGGCCGCGTCACTGTCGTCAACTCTCCTCAGCTGTCCAGGACCGGCAGCAGCTCGGGGAGATGGCCGTCCGAGGCCAACCCGGCTGCCCGGCGTTCTTCCGGCACCGCCCCGTACAGGGTGTCCCGCTGCCGGGCCGGTCGGCCCGCCGCCTCGGCGATGGCGACCAGATCGCGGATGGAGCGGTACGACCCGTAGCTGGAGCCCGCCATCCGGGAGATGGTCTCCTCCATCAGCGTTCCGCCCAGGTCGTTGGCGCCCGAGCGGAGCATTTCGGCCGCCCCTTCGGTACCCAGCTTCACCCAGCTCGTCTGGATGTTGCGGATGTGCGGGTGGAGCAGGAGACGGGCCATGGCGATGACCGCGCGGTTGTCGCGGCGGGTCGGTCCGGGGCGGGCGATCCCGGCCAGATACACCGGCGCGTTGGTGTGGATGAACGGGAGGGTGACGAACTCCGTGAATCCGCCGGTTTCCTGCTGGATTCGGGCGAGCAGCCGCAGATGGCCCAACCAGTGCCGGGGCTGGTCCACATGCCCGTACATCATGGTCGAGGAGGAGCGGATGCCCAGTTGGTGAGCGGTCTTGATGACCTCGATCCAGGTGGCCGTGGGCAGCTTGCCCTTGGTGAGTACCCAGCGCACCTCGTCGTCGAGGATCTCGGCGGCCGTGCCGGGGATGGTGTCGAGCCCTGATTCCCTGGCCTGTTGGAGCCAGTCGCGGATGGACAGTCCGGTGCGGGTGGCGCCGTTGACCACCTCCATCGGCGAGAAGGCGTGCACATGCATGCCCGGTACCCGCGCCTTGACCGCCCGAGCGATGTCGAAGTACGCGGTGCCGGGCAGGTCCGGGTGGATACCGCCCTGCATGCAGACCTCGGTGGCGCCCACCTCCCACGCCTGCTGGGCGCGGTCGGCCACCTGGTCGAGCGAGAGGGTGTACGCGTCGGCGTCGGTACGGCGCTGGGCGAAGGCGCAGAAGCGGCAGCCGGTGTAGCAGACGTTGGTGAAGTTGATGTTCCGGGTGACGATGTAGGTGACCTCGTCGCCGACCGCGTCGCGCCGTACGTCGTCCGCGATCCGGCACAGCGCGTCCAGCGCCGGGCCGTCGGCGTGCAGCAGGGCGAGCGCCTCGGCGTCGTTGAGCTTGGTCGGATCGTCGGCCGCGGTCGCCAGGGCGGCCCGTACGTCGGCCTCGATACGGTCCGGGACCGCGCCGGGCGCGGCCTGCTCGCGCAGCGACTCCCAGTCTCCGTACACCTCGTCGAAGTCGTTCCTGCGGTCGCTGGTGCGGCCCTCGGTGTCGATGGTGGAGTGCAGATCGGTGCGGCCCGTGGCGCTGAAGACCTCTTCCGGTTCCTGCCAGGGCAGGCCCGTCGGCTTGCGGTCCTCAAGCGCCAGTCCGCTGTCCGGATCGGCCAGCGCCCGTACGTGCGGGAGGACCCGCGGGTCGAGCCAGGGCTCGCCGCGCTGGACGAACTCCGGGTAGATGGTGAGGCGTTCGCGCATCGTGAAGCCGGACCGCGCGGTGATGGTGCGCAGTTCGTCGATGTGCGGCCAGGGGTGCTCGGGGCTGACGTGGTCGGGGGTCAGCGGGGAGACACCGCCCCAGTCGTCGATGCCCGCGGCGATCACGCGCGCGTACTCGCCGGCGATCAGATTGGGCGGCGCCTGGATACGTGCGGCGGGGCCCAGGATCAGCCGGGCCACGGCGATGGTGGCGACCAGGTCGTCCAACTCCGCGTCCGGCATTCCCCGCATCGGGGTGTCCGGCTTGGCGCGGAAGTTCTGGACGATGACCTCCTGGATGCCGTGGTACTGCCGGGCCACCGTGCGGATCGCGAACAGCGACTCGGCGCGCTCGGTGTGCGTCTCACCGATGCCGAGCAGAATGCCGGTGGTGAACGGCACGTTGGAGCGGCCGACGTCCTGCAGTACCCGCAGCCGAACGGCGGGATCCTTGTCCGGGGAGCCGTAGTGCGGACCGCCCGGCTCGGACCACAGCCGGGTCGCGGTGGTCTCCAGCATCATGCCCATCGAGGCCGCGACCGGCTTGAGGCGCTGCACATCCGTCCAGGACATCGCCCCGGGGTTGAGGTGCGGCAGCAGACCGGTCTCCTCCAGCACCCGGATCGCCATCGCCCGTACATACGCCACGGTGTCGTCGTAGCCATGGGCGTCCAGCCACTCACGGGCCTCGGGCCAGCGGTCCTCGGGGCGGTCGCCCAGCGTGAACAGGGCTTCCTTGCAGCCGAGTTGGGCACCCTGCCGGGCGATGGCCAGCACCTCGTCCGGGGACAGGAACATCCCCTGGCTCTCGCGCCGCAGTTTGCCGGGCACGGTGACGAAGGTGCAGTAGTGGCAGCGGTCCCGGCACAGCCGGGTGAGCGGAATGAAGACGTTGCGCGCGTAGGTGATCACACCGGGCCGCCCTGCGGCCTCCAGGCCGGCGTCCCGCACCCGGGCGGCGATCGCGGCGAGGTCGTCCAGATCCGCACCGCGCGCCTGCAGCAGAACGGCCGCCTCCGCGACGTCCAATGCCACGCCGCTGCGTGCGCGGCTGAGCGCACGGCGCATGGCGTTGGCGGTCGGTGTCGGCTGCTCCGGGCACGGCGGGCTGGTGTCCATCCACCGAGCATACGAGCGAGCGCCGACAGTGGCAGCGACGCCTGCCTGCGCGCTTTGTCACAGCGGGACGCAGGAATACCGGGACACGCTCGGCGAAATCGCTCCTGGCCGGGGCGGCACGCCTGCCGCCCCGGCCAGGAAGACGTCGACCGGTGCGGACGCCCTTGCGCGGTAGGGCGCTACAGGTACTGCGCGTGGTCGTCCAGAGCGCGCAGCACCTCGTCGGCGCCCGCGGACGGCAGCATGACGACGATCTCCTCGATGCCCTGGTCGCGCAGGTACGCCAGTTTGCCGGCGCTTGGTTGGACCCCGTACGGCACGACCTGCGGATTCCCCTCCCGGCCCGCCTCCGCCCAAGCCGCCCGCAGCGCCGTGATGTCCTCCGCCATGCCGTGCGTGCCCACGGGCAGCCAGCCATCGGCGAATCTGGCGATGTCCGCGAACAGCTTCGGCCCGGCCGCGCCGCCCAGCAGGATGCGCAGCGCCTGCGGCTTCGGGTGCGCCTCACTTGCCTCGACGTGGGTGAACTCGCCGTCGTACGCGGTGGGTTCCGGTGCCCACAGGGCCTGCATGGCCGCCAGCCGATCCCGAACGAGGTCTCGGCGGCGCGGCCAGTCCACACCGTGGGCGGCGGCCTCCTCCGCGTTCCAGCCGAGCCCCACGCCGAAGGTGAACCGGCCGCCGGACAGGTGGTCGAGGGTCGCGATCTGCTTGGCGAGCACGATCGGGTCGTGCTGGGCCACCAGGGTGATCCCAGTACCGAGGGTGAGGTGTTCGGTGACCGCGGCGGCGGCGCCGAGGGTGGTGAAGGGGTCGAGGGCGCGGCCGTACTCGCGCGGCAGCGGTCCGCCCGCCGGGTAGGGGCTCTTGCGGGAGATCGGGATGTGGGTGTGTTCGGGCAGATAGAGCCCGGAGAACTGCCGCTGCTCAAGCTCCTGGGCGAGTTGGACCGGACCGATGGACTCGTCGGTCAGGAAGGTCATGGTCGAGATACGCACTGTCGACACCTCCGCATTCGGACGGCTTTTGCCCGATCTTGCCTATTCCCGCACACGATCGCGGTGAATCTCGGGATCGCGACTGTCGCCATGGCCTTCGCCGCACCGCGGCGACGGCACCCAGCCCTCCTCAGCAGTACGGGAGTTGAAGCTTCCGTAAAGAGCAGTTAGGAACCTTTACTATCACGGCGTGGACCGGCAAGCTGCCGCTCCATGACGGAACCCCACAGGAGCGACCCACGCCGCAGGCGGTACGCCGTGCTCGGCGCCGCCGCCGCACTCGCGGTGGCGGGCGGGCTCACCACCACGTACTGGCAGGCCGCCGCGTCCCCCCACACCAGCGCCGCCGCCAATCCGAAGGCGACCGCCGACTGGGTCACCTTCCGCGGCGGCAAGCTCTCGTACCGCACCGACGCGCAGGGCAACCGCGTCCCCGACTTCTCCTCCGTCGGCTACCACGGCGGCGACCGGACCATCCCCAACCGCCCGGTCGCCGCCACCCTCGCCCCCACGCCCTCCGGAGACGACACCGCGCGCATCCAGGCCGCGATCGAGCGGGCGGGCGACACATCAGGAGGCGGCGCGGTCCTGCTCAAGCCGGGCACCTACCGGATCGGCGGGACAGTCAGGGTCGACCGGTCCGGTGTCGTACTGCGCGGCTCCGGAGCGGGCCCCCAGGGCACGGTGCTCACCGGCACCGGCAAGCCGCACACGCTGGTGACAGTCGGCGGTTCCGGGCAGATCACCCAGAACGGCAGCGCCTACCCGGTGGCCGACGGCTATGTGCCGGTGGGTGCCGGCACCGTCCATGTCTCCGGCGCCGCCTCCCACTTCAGCGCCGGTGACCGGATCGTCGTGCAACGGCCCATCGAGCAGAACTGGATCCATGCCATCGGGATGGACCACATCCCGCCGCGCCCCGGCGGACAGCCCAGCACCCAGTGGAAGCCCAGCAGCGGCCATGAGTTCGAACGCACCGTGGCGGGCGTGCGCGGTGACACCATCACCCTCGATGTGCCGCTCCCGCAGGCGTTGGAGAAGCAGTACACCCACGCGTCCGTATGGAAGTACACCTTCGACGGCCGGATCAGTGAGGCGGGCGTCGAGAACCTCTCGGGCAACGGCAAGTCGTTCGAGTCCGACCCGTCCTGGCACGGCGGCGGGTACTTCAGCTCGGCGCTGGTCAGCCTGGACGCCGCCGAGAACTCCTGGGTTCGCGCGGTGACCGCGAACCGGTTCGGCTCGGCCTTCTCCTTCGGCACCGGCGCGCTGCACGACACCATGCTGGACACCCGGTCGCTGGACGCCTCCGTGCCCCAGGACATCCACGCCCAGCCGGTCGCGTACACGGTGAGCGGGCAGCAGACGCTGATCGAGAACTGCGCGGTGACCGGCAGCAACCAGCACGCTTGGGCGACCCAGGCCCGTATCCCCGGCCCCAACGTGATCACCAACTGCACGGCCGCCAACACCGGTTCGCGGCTGCTGGACGCGGGCCCGCACCAGCGGTGGGCGACCGGGACGCTCTACGACAGGATCACGATGGACTCCACGGGCACCCTCGCGCTGCACGACCGCCAGTGGATGGGCAGCGGCCAGGGCTGGGCGGGCGCCAACGACGTGGCATGGAACTGCTCGGTGGGCAAGTACGAGGTGGAGAACCCGCCGACCGCCCACAACTGGGCGATCGGCTGCACCGGCACCCAGGCGCCGCCCGCCGGCGGCCACCGCCCCGGCGAGTTCCAGTCCTCCGGCACGCATGTGCTCCCGGAGAGCCTCTACCAGGAGCAGTTGAGGGAACGGCACGGCGGCTGAGCGCCTGCCCGGCGGGTGTTCGGCATTGGGTTGCGACCGGTTTGGCACGGCCGGTCCGCACCGTCGTGGTTGCCCGCCGCGGCGGTGGAGCGCTTCCTACCGCCGCGGCCCGGCGGTACGAACCGGCCGCAACCCGACAATGACCCCGCCGAACGGTTACGACCGCGTCGACACCGTCTCCGTATCGCGCCCCGAGCGCAGCACCGTTCCTGGGACCGCGCCCGTCACGACGTCATCGTGGATGGTCTGTACGCCGTTCACCCGCACGCTCACCACACCCAGCGCCTTGGAGTCCAGCCGCGGGCTGTCGCCCGGCAGATCGTGGACCAGTGTCGCGGGACCCGCCTCGATCCGTTCCGGATCGAAGAGCACCAGGTCGGCGAAGTACCCCTCGGCGATCCTGCCGCGCTGGCGCAGCCCGTACAGCCTGGCGGGATCGCCGGTGAGCATGCGTACCGCCCGCTCCAGCCCGACCAGCTTGCGCCCGCGCAGGCAGTCGCCGAGGAACCGCGTCGTGTAGGGCGCACCGCACATCCGGTCCAGATGCGCGCCCGCGTCCGAGCCGCCCAGCATGACGTCCTCGTGTTCCCAGGTCCGCCGCCGCAGTTCCCAACTCGCCGGATCGTTGTCCGTGGGCATGGGCCACAGCACGGTGCGCAGCCGATCGTTGGCGCAGATGTCGACCAGCGTCGGGAAGGGTTCCTGCCCGCGTTCTGCGGCGATATCGGAAACCCGCCGCCCGGTCAGTCCCGCGTTCTCCTCCGAGTATGTATCGCCGATCACATAGCGTCCGAAGTCCGCCAGTCGCCGGAAGACGCCCGCTTCCGGGCTGTTCGCGCGGCGCAGCATCTCCGCCCGTACGGCGGGGTCCTTCAGGCGAGCGATCCGGGCGTCGACGGGAAGGGCCAGGATCTCTCCCCAGCCCGGGATCAGATTCAGTGCGCAGAACGTGCCGAGCGACATGTTCATGGGGGTGAGGATCGGCATGGTCAGTGCGACGACCCGGCCACCCGCCTTACGGGCCGCCTCCGAAGCGAGAAGTTGCCGCGGTACGCGTTCCGGAACGGCAGCGTCGATGGTCAGCACGTTCCAGTTCAGCGGCCGACCGGCAGCGGCGCTCATGGCGGCCAGCAACTCGATTTCCTCGTCGGCGAACTGGTCCAGGCATCCGGCGACTATCGCCTCGATCTGTGTGCCCTCGTGTTCCCCGACCGCGCGCGAGAGCGCCAGCAGTTCCTCGGGGCGGGCGTGCCGGGAGGCCACCGGTTTACCGTCGCCGTCGGTGTGGGTGGACGACTGCGTCGTCGAAAGGCCCCATGCGCCCGCGTCCATGGATTCATGGAAGAGCCAGAGCATCTCCTCCATCTGGCGCGCGGTGGGCTGGCCGCCAATGGCATCGGCGCCCATGACATGCCGCCGTAGCGCGCAGTGCCCCACCATGAAACCCGCGTTGACGGCGATCCGGCCGTCGAGCCCGCCGAGGAATTCGGCGAACGACGCCCAACGCCAATCCACCCCGTCCTCAAGGGCCTTGAGCGACATGCCCTCGACCTTGCTCATCATGCGGCGTGTGTAGTCGCCATCCTGCGGCCTGAGCGGCGCCAGGGTGAATCCGCAGTTGCCGCCCACGACGGTCGTCACACCGTGGTTCATGGACGGAGTCGCGAAGGGATCCCAGAACAACTGGGCGTCGTAGTGCGTGTGCAGATCCACGAATCCGGGCGTGAGCACCAGTCCGTTCGCGTCCTGCCTGCTGCGGGTGCTCTCGGTGGTGCCACCCGGCTCGGCGATCGAGGCGATTCTTCCGTCCCGTATGCCGACATCGGCGATGTACGAGGGCGCGCCCGTGCCGTCCACCACGGTGGCGCCCTCGATCAGGTGGTCAAGCATGGTCGAATCACCTCTCCGGAAGGTGGTGACGAGGGCGGTGTACCGGTTGTGCGACCTGCGGGGTCGGCCCGGGCCGGAGCCATACGGCGGGCCGCCGCCGCACGGCTCCGGACCGGGTCGGGAAGCGACGGCCCGGGAAGCCGTCGCCGCACAGGAGGCGACCACTCGGTCGCCCGCCGGGGGGCCGGCGGGTGCGGGGCCGCTGCCCGCGGTGAGCCCGGCTATCTGCCCGCCGCTTCCCGGAAGCGGCTGGTCCGGTGCACCGGATCCGTGTCGATCTCCGGGATGACGTGCTCTCCGATCAGTTTGATCGTGGTCAGCGTGTCCTCGTACGGCACGCCCACCGGCAGCCCGAACGACAACTGGTCGGCGCCCGCCGCCTCCCACCGCTTGCACTGTGCCAGTACCTCGTCCGGGTCACCGCAGATCATCAGCTCCTCGGCGATCAGCAGATCGATGATCTCCGGGGTGTAGTCCGGCAGGAGTTCCGGCCACTGCGGAATGCCCTCGGGCCTGGGGAAGGTGTCGTGATAGCGGAACAACAGCGACTGCAGGTAGTTGAGATTGCTGCTGACCGCGATCTCCCGGGCCTTCTTCGAGGTTTCGGCGCAAATCGCCGTCGACGTCACCATCACGTTGTCGTTGACGAAGTCGGCGATCGGCTCGGCTTCACGGACGGCGGTCTTGTACGAGTCGACCACCCACTCCATGTCGGAGACCTTCTGCACGCTGAACCCCAGAACGCCAAGCCCCTTCCTGGCGGCCATGGCATACGAGGACGGCGACCCCGCCGCGTACCACATCGCGGGGTGCGAGGCTCCGTACGGCTTCGGCAGGATCTTGCGCGCGGGCAGTGACCAGTGCTTTCCCTCGAACCCCTGATATGTGTCCTGCAGCCACATCTTGGGGAACTCGGCGATGGTCTCCTCCCAGATCTCCTTGGTGTGGTTCATATCGGTGATCCCGGGGAGGAAACCGAGGATCTCGTGGCTGCCAGCGCCGCGCCCGGTACCGAACTCGAAGCGTCCGCCGGACAGATGGTCGAGCATGGCGACCCGCTCGGCGACCTTCGCCGGATGGTTGACCTGCGGCAGTGGATTGAAAATGCCGGAGCCGAGGTGGATGCGTTCTGTGGCATGGGCCAGATAGCCGAGGAAGACATCGTTGGCCGAGAGGTGGGAGTACTCCTCCAGGAAGTGGTGCTCACTTGCCCAGGCGTACTTGAAGCCCGACTTGTCGGCCTGGATGACGTACTCGGTCTCCTCCAGCAGCGCACGGTGCTCCGCCTCGGGGTCGGCCTTCACCCGGCTCGCGGGCACATATCCCTGTACGAAGATCCCGAATTCCAAGATCACTCCTCGGGCCGCAACTGCGGTTTCTGACGTACCGTCAGATTGAATCGACTCTCGCAGCGCCCGCCTACGCCGTCAATACCTGGTGCGCGGCAGGACCCGCTAGAAGACGGAGACCCCGGCCAACCAGCCGCCATCGATCACGAACGGCTGGCCGGTGATATACGAGGAGTCCTCTGACGTAAGGAACAGTGCGAGCTTGGCCACCTCCTGCGGACGGCCGATCCGACCGATCGGCACCAGCCTCCGGTACATCTCGTCCGGCGCAGCCGCCTCCCCGACGGACTCCCGTCCCGCCGCCGAGGCGTGGGCGTTCGGATCCAGCTGCGCGGGGTTGGTCATCGGGGTGTCGATCGCGCCCGGGCAGATCGCGTTGACCCGAATCCGCTTCGCCGCCAGTTCCAACGCCGCCACCCGCGTCATCCCGACGATCGCGGCCTTGGTCGCCGCGTACGAGGTCAGCAGTGCCATTCCGGAAAGCGCCGCGACCGACGCCGTGTTGATGATCGTGCCACCGCCCGCCGCCGCCAGGGCGGGCACCACCGTGCGCATCCCGAGGAAGGCGCCCACCTGGTTGACCTGGACGACCTGCTGGAACTCCGCCAGCGGTGTGCTGGCCAGTTCGTTGAAGCGCAGGATGCCCGCGTTGTTCACCAGGCCATCCAGCGCGCCGAAGGCGCCGGTCGCCGTATCGACGGCCGACAGCCACTGCTCCTCCTGGCTCACATCCAGATGGACATACACGGCACGCTCCTCCCCCAGTTCCCCGGCCAGCGCCTGACCCTGCTCGTCCAGCACGTCGCCGAGGACGACCCTGCCGCCCTCGGCGACGAAGAGCCGGGCCTCCTGCTCGCCCTGGCCACGCGCCGCGCCGGTGATGAGGATGACGCGCCCGTCCAATGCGCCCATATCGCTCCCGGGGTTCGGTACGGGGTCAGTTGAGATGCGGAGCGACACCGGAGGCGAACGCCTCCATCTGATCGAGGAGTTCGGTCGCGCTACGGCTGCGGAAGCGGACCTGTATCTGGCCGATCCCCATCGCCGCATACTCGCGCAGCGATTCCGCGATCGCCTCAGCCTGGCCGGACAGTGTGCGGCGGCCTACCCGCCAGGACGGCTCCCCTATGTACAGCGGCTCGGTGATAGCCCCGATGTCGAGCGGTTCGCCGGCGCGCAGCCGCTCCAGTTCGGCTATCCGCGACGGCAGTTGATCCCGTGGATCTCCCTGCGGCAGCCAGCCGTCGCCGCGCAGGGCCGACCGTCGTATCGCCGCGGGGGACGATCCGCCGACCCAGATCGGCGGGCGGGGAGTCTGGGCGGGTCTGGGCCGCTGGCCCAACTCCCGGAAGGCGAAGTGCCGTCCGGTGTGCTCGGGGAACTCCTCGGGCCCCAACGCGGCCTTCAGCGCGTCGATGGTCTCGTCGAGCACGGGTCCGCGGCGGTCGAAGTCCACCCCCAGCGCGTCGAACTCCTCCCGCACATGTCCGGCGCCGACACCGAGGATCAGCCGTCCGCCGGAGAGGTGGTCGAGCGTGGCGTACTGCTTGGCGACGGCCAGCGGATGCCGCAGCCCGGCCACGGCGACATGGCTGAGCAGCCGTACCCGGGTGGTCGCGGCGGCCACATAGGACAACGTGGCCACCGGGTCGTACCACGTGGTGCTCATCGCGTCCGCGAGCCGGGCCGGAATCACCACGTGGTCACAGCAGGCGACGTAGAAGAAGCCGAGCCGGTCCGCCGCGCGGGCGATCCGGAGCAGTTCGGCAGGTCCGGCCGCGGTCTCCCACCCCTCCGCGAACACGGTGCTCAGCGCCTGGACCGGCAACTGCATCCCGTAGACCAGACGGTCATCCGGCAGGATCCGCACCATGTGGGCCTCCCTCGTCGCGAGTGCCCTCATCGTCGTATCTGACATAGCGTCAGACAACCCCGCGTTCCGTGCATGGTGCGGACCATGACGGATGTCATAGCGCAGTCACGACAGAAGGCACTGCCCCCGGGGCCCTGCCGAGCGGCAGGCTTTGGGTACGGGGCGAAGACCCGTGGAGAACCGGCCGGCGGCTCTGCGGGGCCCGGCTCGTCCGTCGCCTGGTCCGGTAGTGGATCCGGGCGCTGGCCCGGCGGGCGCTCCGGTGGTCGGTTCGGTGGTCGGTTCGGTGGTGAAGGGGGAGTTCGGGATGCAGACGCACACGGCGGTGCTGTACGGCTGCGCGGCTGCCGTGGTGGTGCCCGGCAAGGAAACGCTGACAGCGCTGCTCGCCGACCGGAAGGGCGACAGCCCGCTGGACATCCTGCGGGCCGCGTGGCGGCGCCCGGTGCCGATGGCCTCGGTCGCGGTCCTGGCCCTCACGGTCCTGACGACCGCCGCGCAGTTCGCCTTTCCCACGGTTCTCGAACACTTGGAGCGCGACGGGGCGGCCTTCGACGACGGCCAGTGGTGGCGGCTGCTGACCGCCGTACTGGTGCAGTCGTCCGGCTGGATACAGGCGGCGTTCAACTTCGCCGCGCTGACGGTGGTCGGCCCGATAGCCGAGCGGGTGATCGGCCCCGGCCGCTGGCTGGCCGCCTACATGCTCAGCGGTCTCGCGGAGAACGGTGTGAGTGCGGCGGGCTGGAGTCCACACGGAGCGGGCAGTTCCGTCGCCATCTGTGGGCTGGTCGGCGCGATGGCGGCGCTGCATCTGCTACGCGGCGACCGATGGTCCTTCCGGCGCGGCTTCGCGCTGCTGATACCGATCGCCGGGGTGGCGCTGTGCGCGGTCTCCAACAACCACGGGGTGGGCCTGCTCACCGGCTGCGCGCTAGGCGCGGTGGCCGCGGCCCTGCCCGTCGGACGGTTGGGGGTGCGCATAGCGTCCGCACCGGGTGCGTGAGCGCGGGCGGGTCAGCGCGGGAGCACGGACGCGGCCGCGGAGGGAGGGGCGTCGTGGGTGGGCGGTGCGGGGGACCGTCCACCCACGGCCGGTCCCCGCGTCACGAGGCCGCGGGCGCCCAGAGGCCATCCGAGGTCAGGCCCAGCAGATCGATCGCGTTGCCGCGTACGATCCGCTCGACCACGTCCTGCGGCAGATGGCCCATCTGCGCCTCGCCGACTTCCCTGGATTTCGGCCAGGTCGAGTCCGAGTGCGGATAGTCCGTCTCGTACAGGACGTTGCCGACACCGATCGCGTCAAGGTTCCGCAGACCGAACGCGTCGTCGAAGAAGCAGCCGTAGACATGTTCGGCGAACAGTTCGGACGGCGGCCGGAGCACCTTGTCGGCGACGCCGCCCCAGCCCCGGTTCTCCTCCCAGACGACATCGGCCCGCTCCAGGATGTACGGTATCCAGCCGATCTGGCCCTCCGCGTACATGATCTTGAGATGGGGGAAGCTTTCGAACTTTCCCGACATCAGCCAATCCACCATCGAGTAGCAGCAGTTGGCGAAGGTGATGGTGGAGCCGACAGCGGGCGGCGCGTCCGCGGAGGTGGAGGGCATCTTCGAGGAGGAGCCGATGTGCATCGCGATGACGGTGCCGGTCTCGTCGCAGGCCCTCAGAAAGGGGTCCCAGTCGTCGGTGTGGATCGACGGCAGCCCCAGGCGCGGCGGTATCTCGCTGAAGCAGACCGCCCGCACACCGCGCTCGGCGTTGCGTCGCACCTCGCGGGCGGCGAGTTCCGCGTCCCACAGCGGGATGAGGGTGAGAGGGATGAGACGGCCGTGCGCCTGCGGTCCGCACCACTCCTCGACCATCCAGTCGTTGTACGCCCGCAGACACAGCAGACCGAGGTCGTGGTCCTTGGCCTCGGTGAACGTCTGCCCGCAAAAGCGCGGGAAGGTCGGGAAGCACAGCGCGGACCGCACATGGTTGACATCCATGTCCGCCAACCGCTCTGGCACGCTGTAGGACCCCGGACGCATCTGCTCGTAGGTGATGCCCTCAAGCTTGATGTCGTCGCGGCTGCAGCCGACAGCGGTGTCCAGTCGGGTCAGCGGGCGGTGCAGGTCCTCGTAGACCCACCAGTCGGCGATCGGCCCGTCATCGCCGGGCGCGCCCATCTTCGGCGCGAACTTACCGCCGACGAAGGTCATTTCCTTCAGCGGCGCCCGGACGATGCGCGGACCGATGTCGTGGTACCGGGACGGGAGCCGGTCCCGCCAGACGCCTGCGGGCTCGACCGTGTGGTCGTCCACCGAGATGATCTCCGGGAAGCTCTCCATGGCTTCACGGTAGCGCCAATCTGACGAACCGTCAGCTCTGTGGACATCGAAAAGGATCCTCCGATGGCCCGTAGCGCACCTGCCGAAGGGCCTTGGCACCCGGCGCTACCCCCTGTCATCCGGCCCGCACGGCCATCCCGTCTCCCAGACCGCACGCCCCTCGTGCACCGGGAGCAGCAGGCGCCACACCGCGTCATCCATACCGTGCACCGAAGCGATCCAGCCCAGCTCCTCGTCCTTGACGCCCAGCCGACAGGCGTCCTGCAACTCCTGGAGGACGTTGAGCAGATCGCCGTGGCTGAACGGCGGCTCCATCCGGCCGCCCAACGGGTCGCCCAGCGGCCCGGGCACATAGCGGCGGTAGGCGTCCGCACCGCGCAGCACCCCAACCGGGCGCCACCGACCGGCCAGTTCACCAACCGGGCAGCCGCCGACCATCTGGCCGTCGGCCTCCAGGACCGGGACGCGGTCGCGGTTCACCGGCAGCGCCGACCAGCCGTCGGCCGCGGTCAGCACGGCGGCGGGACCGACCCGGTCGACGGCCTCCGCGACCCCTTCGTCGATGCCGTCGTCCATCCCGCGCTCGGGCAGCAGATACGGCACCGCCACCATGCCCGCGTACAGACACCCGTAGAACGCACCGGCGAAATCCGGCCCCTGGCGGTAGGCGAGGAGCACCCGGCTACCCGGCGGGAGCGCACCACCGAGCCGGGCGGCCACCGCGCGCGCCCGGCGGTCGAGTTCGGCATAGCTGCACGCGGCCGTCGCGGCGAAGGGCGCGCCCGGCAGCGCGCCGTACGGCACCGCACAAGGCAGTTCGGCGGCCCTCTTGCGCAGCATCCGGCCCGGCGTCACCACCGCACTCATCCTGGCGCGCGTCCGCTCCGTGGCGGCTCCACTGACACCGCCCCCAAACTCCGACGCGGACGGCTTCGGTGGCGTACACCATGAGCACATGACAGCTCCGTCACTCCTCTTCCCCACAGACCTCACACACGGAATCTCAAATTCCGATCAATTCACACTGATTGGCGTACAACCGCCCGTGAGGACGTGACCGCGCCCGGTAGGACAGGGCAAACTGGCCGTCACGCGGCTGTACTCATCACACGCGGAGATGGTCCCGGCTCACGATGAACGATCGATATACGTCCACTGGGTACGTGCTCGACGCGTTCTCGCCGCCGGCGCGGAATGGGAGTCTGTGATGGATGGCGGAACGGAGCCGGGGCTGCGCTTCGCGCTCCTCGGCCCGGTGCGGGCCTGGCAAGGCGAGAACCTGCTGTCGGCGGGCTCGCCTCAGCAGCGTGCCCTGCTCGCCGCACTCCTGCTGCGCGGCGGCCGGACCGCTACGGCCGACGAGTTGATCTACGCGCTATGGGGCCACGAACCGCCGGAGAGCGCGCTCGCCGCCCTGCGCACCTACGCGTTCCGGCTCCGTAAGACCCTCGGCGCCGGGGCTTTGGCCTCTGTGTCGGGCGGCTACGCGCTGCGTACCGCGCCGGGCAGTCTGGACACCGCGGTGGCCGAGCGGCAGGCCGTCGAGGCGGAGAAGGCCCGGGCCTCGGGCGATCCCGCGCGCGCCCGCGAACTGCTGTGCGCCGCGCTCGACCTGTGGGACGGCGAGCCGCTCGCCGGGCTCCCGGGGCCTTACGCGGAGATGCAGCGCACCCGGCTCACCGAGTGGCGGTTGACCCTGCTGGAGGCCCGGCTCGAACTCGACCTCGAACTCGGCGGCCACGGCGAGGCGGTCTCCGAGTTGACCGCGCTGTCCGCCGAACACCCGTTGCGTGAGCGGCTGCGGGCCCTGTTGATGCTCGCGCTCTACCGCAGCGGTCGACAGGCCGAGGCGCTGGGTGTGTTCGCCGACACCCGGCGGCTGCTCGCCGAGGAACTCGGCGTCGATCCCTGCGCCGAACTCACCGAACTCCACCAACGCATACTGGAGGCCGATCCCGAACTCGCCGCCCCGTCCTCGCCCGGGGACACGGCGAACACGATCGCGCCGATCCGGCCCGCGCAACTGCCCGCAGCGGTCACGGACTTCACGGGTCGGACCGCCTTCGTCTCGGAACTGGTCCAGGAGTTGGCGACCGCGGACAGCGGTGTCATGGCCCTGTCGGCGGTGGCGGGCATCGGCGGCGTCGGCAAGACCACGCTGGCGGTACATGTCGCCCATGCGGCCCGGACCACCTTCCCCGACGGCCAGTTGTACGTCGACCTCCAGGGGCAGGGCGCCAGGCCGACCGAGCCGGAGACGGTACTCGCCTCCTTCCTGCGGGCACTGGGCACACCGGATTCAGCCATTCCGGACGGTCTTGAAGACCGTGCGGCGCTCTACCGCTCGATCCTCGACGGTCGTCGCGTCCTCGCCCTTCTCGACAACGCCCACGACGCGGCGCAGGTGCGGCCGTTGCTGCCCGGCACCCCGGGCAGCGCCGCCCTGATCACCAGCCGGGTCCGCATGGTGGATCTGGAAGGCGCCCACCTGGTGGACCTCGACGTCATGAGCCCGGAGGAGGCCCTCCAGCTCTTCACCAAGATCGTCGGGACCGAGCGCGTCATGGCCGAACGCCAAGCCGCCCTCGACGTCGTCGCCGCCTGCGGTTTCCTGCCGCTCGCGATCCGTATCGCCGCCTCGCGGCTGTCCACTCGGCGAACGTGGACGGTCTCCGTACTGGCCCGAAAGCTCAGCGACGAGCGGCGCCGACTGGACGAACTGAAGGCGGGGGACCTGGCGGTCAAGGCCACCTTCGAACTCGGCTACGGCCATCTGGCCACCGAACAGGCCCGTGCCTTCCGCCTGCTGGCCCTGCCGGACGGCCCCGACATCTCGCTGAACGCGGCCGCCGCCGTGCTCGACATGGACCCGTATGACGCGGAGTCCCTGCTGGAGACGCTGGTCGACATAAGCCTCCTGGAATCGGCGGCCCCGGCCCGCTACCGGTACCACGACCTCCTGCGCCTCTACGCCCGCGACTGCGCGGAACGCGACGAAACCGCCGAGGCCCGCGAGGCCGCACTGTCGCGCGTGCTCGACTTCTACCTGGCGTCCACGGAGTGCGTGTACGCGTTGGAGAACCCGGGTGAACCGGTGCTGGAGCACCTGGCAACGCCCGCGCGACACGGTCTGGTCTTCACAGAACAATCCGAGGCCCTGGACTGGCTGTTCGCCGAAGCAGCCGGAGTACTGTCCGCCGTCCGGCAGACCGCCGCGCACGGGTGCGCAGGCCCGCTGCGCCATGCGATCGACCTGCTCTTCGCATCCCAGGACCTGATGGAGTCCGGTGTCCATCTGCGCTCCTACGAGCAGGCCGTCCGCGCGGTCATCGAAACCGCCGATGACTGCGGTGAGCCCCTGGTAGCAGGCCGGGCGCACCTGTTGCTGGGCCGGATCCGCTCCTGGTCCAGCAGTCACTTCGAGGAGGCGGACCTCGCGGCGCAACGCGCACTTCTGCTCGGGCTGACCGCCGAGGATCCGCTGACTTGCAGCTACGCGCCGAACCTGCGCGGGCTGATCGCGAAGGACCGCAGGCGCTACGAGGAGGCGGAAGCCTACTACCAGCAGGCACTCGAGTCCTTCCGCGATCACAACAACCTGACCGGTATGGCGTCGACGCTGAGCAACCTCTCGCGCGTACACGTCGAGGTGGGCAACCACGACGCGGCTGTCGCCACCGCCGAGGAGGCGATGGCGCTCTACTACGAGCTGCGCACAGGGGGTTACCGCCTTGGCATGGGCCTGTACGTGCTGGCGATCGCCCTGACCGCGAGCGACCGTTTCGACGAGGCGTTGGGCTGCCTCAACAAGGCGCTGCCCATCTTCCGGGAAGCCCGCCAACAGCTCTGGGAGGGCGTGACCCTCTACCGCATGGCCGTGGTTCATGTCGCGGCGGGCCGCCACCGCCAGGCCGCCGCTCATGCCGAGCAGGCACTTGGGTTGGTGAACAGGACCACCGGCCACTGGCGGACGGCCGATGTGCTGACCGTTCTCGGGCGCGCGCTCCATGGAATCGGGCAAGCGGACCGCGCTCGGGCCTGCTGGCACGACGCACTGAACATCCACAAGTCCCTCGGCACCGAGGGAGCCGACGAGGTGCTCCAACTCCTCGATGACCGCCCATCTTCGAGCGTGGCCGTATAACCGCAGGTCAGGCGCAATATCGGGGGGCGTTTATCGGTTGCTTATCGGGCGCTGTCAAGATTTCATCGCATCGAGAGATGCCCGCTTGGTGGCGCACGGGGGTCGTCACCAAGCGGGCGTCCGGAACGCCGAAAGACACACCATGCAAGGCATCTAACGGGGAGAAACAGCATGACCGCCAACGTTCCAAGCACTGGCAACAGCAAGAGGCCCGGCGCGGGCATCGGTACGGGAGCTGGTAGGGGGGAGTTCCCGGAACCGCCGAACGGCATCGAGCAGCAGTCGCATGGCGAGGGCGTTGAGGAACAGCCCCAGGATGACCCTGACACCTGGGGCAACACGGGGGCAAAGCCGCTCGTGCAGCCCGACACCTGGGGTAACACGGTCCTCCCCTCCCAGTGAGGGGTTAGCGCCGCGGGGGCGAAGGTGCCACGGGGGAAGGCGCCATAGGGGGCCGTGGCGCACGAGGGGCAACGGGGGCAACGGGGGACGTACATCAGCAAACCAGGCGGCCGCGGCGTGGAGGGGGCGTCGCGGCCAACTTTGTTGGCCGCGACTCCCATTCCATCCATCACTCCGAGACTGGAGCAGACATGAGTCTGATACGGAAGGCCGCCATTGTGGTCGCGGGCATCGCGACCGCAACGGCAGCGGCTGCGGTCCCTGCGATCGCTTCCGCAAGTACGAACGCCCATGGTGACCGGGGTCTGGCCATCGTCCAGGCGCACGACGGAGACTCCTCCGTGACCGCTCCGGACACCTGGGGCAACGTCTAAATCCCCTCACCACAAAGCAGGGGTGGCGGCGGCACCGGGGGGTCCGCCGCCGCCCCGTCATGTCGTAGGGCGGGCGCGTAGCGCGCCCTTCAGTATCTTGCCGCTGGCGTTGCGCGGAAGTTCCGCCAGGAACTCGACCTCGCGCGGCACCTTGTAGTTGGCCATCTCCCGTCGCGACCACGCGATCACATCGTCGCCGGTGACCGTCGAGTTCGGGCGCCGCACCACATACGCCTTGCCGACCTCGCCCAGCCGTGCATCGGGGATGCCGACCACGGCCACTTCGAGCACATCGGGGTGACGGGAGACGATGCGCTCTATCTCTGCCGGGTAGGCGTTGAAACCTCCCACGATGAACATGTCCTTGATGCGGTCGGTGATCCGTATGTTGCCGTCGGCGTCGAGCACGCCGACGTCGCCCGTGTGCAGCCAGCCCTCGGTATCGATCGCCTTCGCCGTCTCCTCTGGCTCCTCGAAGTAGCCGGACATGACGTTGTAGCCACGCACCAGGATCTCGCCGTTGCCAGCGAGTCTGACCTCGGTGTCCGGGATGGCCCGGCCGCACGTCGACGCGATGACACCCGGCGGGTCACCAGGGCGGCACATGGTGACCGTGCCGGAGGCCTCCGTCAGGCCGTACGCGGTCAGCACGGTGGCGACCCTCAACTCACCGCGCAGCCGCTCGACGAGCTCCAAGGGGACCACGGCTGCTCCGGTCACCACCAGCCGGAGTGCGGACAGGTCGTGTTGGGCGCGCACCGGGTGGTCGAGTATCGCCTGGTGCAGGGTGGGCGGGCCGGGCAGCACGCTGATGCGTTCGGTGGCGATATTGGCCAGTGCGGTGTCCACGTTGAAGACGGACTGCGGAACCATGGTCGCGCCGCGCAGCAGACAGGCGATGATGCCCGCCTTGTAACCGAAGGTGTGGAAGAAGGGGTTGACGATCAGATAGCGGTCGTCCGCTGTCAGACCCGCGAGTTCGCTCCACACTCCATAGACGCGCAAGGTCTGCGTATGCGTGATGACAGCGCCCTTGGGGTGACCGGTGGTGCCTGAGGTGAACATGATGTCGGAGGGGGCATCGGGGCGTACCGCCGCGGCTCTGGCCCGTACTCGCCCGGCCGGAACGGTGTCGCCGCCCGCCAGGAACTCCTTCCAGGTAAGGAAGTCGGGCGGCGCGTCCTCCGCCAGCACCACCACATCACGCAGATGGGGCAGTCCGGGCAGCGGTCCTTCCGCGGCGTCCGGCGGGCCGCCGCCCGCCGCGCGCCGCAGCGACGCCACATACGACGTACCGAGGAACGCACCGGTGACGAAGAGCAGTCGGGCGCGGGTGCGGCCCAGCACATAAGCGGCCTCGGCGCCCTTGAACCGGGTGTTCAACGGAACCAGGACACCGCCCGCGCTCACCGCCCCCAGTGCCGCGACGATCCAATCCAGCGTGTTCGGAGCCCAGATGGCGACCCGGTCGCCCAACTCGACACCGGACGCGGCGCAGGCGGCCGCCGCCCGCTCCACTCGTGAGGCCAGCTCCGCATAGGAGACCCGGGTCCGTCCGTCGACCACGGCCTCCCGGCTCCCGTAACGCCGTGCGGCCTCGACCACCAGCTGGGGGACGCTGCCGAACTCCAGGTCACCGCGCATAATCGCTGCCTCCCACCGCTGTGCGGCTCCAACTAGCTGACTATCCGTCAGATTAATGGGTACTCTGATGCCCTGCCAGCCCAGGGCCAGCGGGCTCGTTGGACACGAGGAGGTGGCGCCGGTGGCATCCCTCAAGGACGCGACCGCCATCGTCGGGACAGGCCAGACCGCGTTCGCCAAGCGACTCGACGACCCCGAGAAGACCCTCGCCTGCCGGGCGATACTGGCTGCCCTGGACGACGCCGGAATCGAACCCTCCGAGGTGGACGCGTTCGCCTCGTACACCATGGAGGAGACCGACGAGGTCGAGGTCGCCAAGTCCATCGGCGCCGGAGACGTGACCTTCTTCTCCAAGGTCGGCTACGGAGGCGGTGGTTCATGCGCCACCGTGGCCCACCTCGCGGCCGCCATCTCCACCGGTCAGGCCACCGTCGGCGTCGCCTGGCGGTCACGCAAACGCGGCTCGGGCAAGCGCCCCTGGACCGATGTCCACGCCCAACTCCCCACCCCCGCACAGTGGACGCGGCCGTTCGGGCTGCTGCGCCCGGCGGACGAGATCGGCATGCTCACCCGCCGCTATATGCACGAATACGGCGTCACCCGTGACCACCTCTTCAATGTCGCCCTCGCCTGCCGCAACCGCGCCAACCAGAACCCGGCCGCGATGATGTACGAGCGCCCGCTGACTCGCGAGATGTACATGACGTCCCGGTGGATCAGCGAACCGCTCTGCCTCTTCGACAACTGCCTGGAGACCGATGGTGCGTTGGCATGCGTCGTCGTCAGCGCCGACCGTGCCCGTGACTGCCGCCGCCGGCCGGTCTATGTGCACTCCGTCGCCCAGGCGCTGCCCACCCAGCACCACGGCATGGTCAACTACTGGAACGACGACCCGCTCTGCGGCCCCGCGTGGACGGCGGCCCGACAGCTGTGGAAGACCGCCGACATCACCCCCGACGACATCGACGTCGCGCAGATCTACGACGCGTTCACCCCGCTCATCCCGCTCTCCCTGGAGGGCTACGGCTTCTGCGCCCGCGGTGAAGGAGGTGCGTTCACCGAGGGCGGCGCCCTGGAGATCGGCGGACGACTACCGCTCAACACCTCGGGAGGCGGCCTGTCCGAGGCGTATGTACACGGTTTCAACCTGATCACCGAGGGCGTCAAGCAACTGCGCGGTACCTCCACCGCACAGGTTCCGGACGCGGCGACATGTCTGGTCACGGCAGGCGAAGGCGTGCCAACCTCCGCGCTTCTCCTGAGGAGTTGAGCGTTCATGTCCTCCATCATGAAGGCCACCACTGACAACGGCTTGCTGCTGCCCGTACCGGACCAGGACGGTGCGCCCTTCTGGGAGTTCGCCGCGCGCGGCGAACTCCGCGTCCAGGTCTGCGGCGCGTGCGGACGGCTGCGCTTCCCGCCGCGGCCGTGCTGCCCGCACTGCCAGTCCTTCGACAGCGCATGGCGCGCGATGTCCGGCCGCGGCCGGATCTGGTCCTACGTCCTGCCCCACCCACCGCTACTGCCGGGGTACGCGGCACAGGCGCCGTACAACGCGGTGATCGTGGAACTCGCCGAGGACCCGGGGATCCGGCTGGTCGGCAACGTGGTCGCCGCACCCGCCGCGGCGCTGAACTCGGTGGATACGTCCCGTCTGCGGATCGGCGCGGCCGTGCGGGCCTGCTTCCATGAGATCCCGGAGGGCGTCACCGTCCCTCGCTGGCTGCTGGAGCGTCCGTGATCACCGTCGACACGAAGGACGGCGTCGCGGTGGTGACCCTCAACCGGCCCGACCGGCACAACGCCATCGACCTGACGATGTGCGAGGAACTCAGCGCCACCTGGCGGGAGTTCCGGATGTCCCCCGACATACGGGCGGTCGTGCTGACCGGCGCGGGCGACAAGGCGTTCTGTACCGGTCTTGACCGCTCCTGTGTGATTCCGCAGCCGCCGTCCCCGTACGCGATCGACGATCCGCTGCTCCGGATCGGCCCCAAGTCGGCCGACCTGTGGATACCGGTCATCGCCGCGGTCAACGGCATGGCCTGCGGCGGTGCGTTCTACCTGCTCGGCGAGTGCGAGTTCGCCATCGCCGCCGACCATGCGACCTTCTTCGACCCGCACACCGCGTACGGCATGGTCAGCGCCTACGAATCCATCGGCATGGCGCAGCGCATGCCGTACGGGGAGGTCATGCGGATGTCCCTGATGGGCACCGCGGAACGGATCGGCGCGCGGCGCGCGTACGAGACCGGGCTGGTGTCGGAGGTCGTGCCGGGCGACGAGCTGCTGGCCGCCGCCGTGCGGGCGGCCGGCGTTGTCGCGTCGTACCCGACGGAGGCGGTGCAGGGAACGGTGCGCGCCGTGTGGTCGGCGCGGGCCGCCGGGCGATCGCTCGCGCTGGCGGGCGCACCGCATCTCGTCACCCTCGGGAACCTTCCCCCCGAACGGCAGCAGGAACTCTTCCGCGCGCGCCGCGGCGACCACCGGGTGCGCTGATGGTGGGCGGCCCGGCGGACCGCCCACCCGAACGCACCGCGGGGAAGGCGCCCTACCGGCGGGAGCCGGTCCCCTTGACCGCGTCCAGCGCGTAAACGCACCGGTCCTTGCTGCACGCGTACACCACTCCGTCCCGGGCCACCGGAGAGCCGGTGATCTCGCCGCCCGTCTCAAGCTTCCAGCGCAACTGGCCGCTCGCCGCGTCAACGGTGTACAGGCAGTGGTCCACCGACCCGAAGTGGAGGCGGCCGTCCGCCGCCACCGGAGAGCCGACGATCTCGCCCTGTGTGGCGAACCGCCATCGGGGGGCGCCGGAAACCGCGTCCAGCGTGTAGAGCGCACCGCCGCTGCCGAGGTGTACGAGTCCGCCGGAGACCAGGACCGGCTCAACGGACTGCCGGGCCTCCGTCGCCACACGCCATCGCTCCACACCGGAGCGCGCGTCCAGGGCGTACACCGTGCCCAGGTAGTCGACCACGTACACACCGCCCGGAGCGTGTGTGACAGGCGCGAAGATGACCGCCGGGGCGTCGAAGCGCCAGCGTTCGGTGCCCTCTCCGGCGTCCAGCGCCAGTACGCGGCTGCCCGCGGTGACGTACACGGCCCCGCCGCCGGCGGCTGGCCGGACCGGCATTCCGGACGCGACCCCGGCGGCCATCTCGCCGTCGCCCAGCGGGTATGCCCAACGCTCGGCGCCAGAGCGGGCGTCGAGCGCGTGCAGCAGTCCGCCGCCGCGGTAGTAGACCGCGCCGTCCACAAGGGCCGGGCCCGACTCCGGGGACTCGAAGTCGGCCTGGGCGCCGCTTCGTTCCCACAGGAGTTCCCCGCCCGCCGCGTCCCACGCCTGGACGCCTCCGCCGCGGGTACCGGTGATGACCGTGCCGTCCTGTACCTGGAGCGAGTACACCCAGCCGTCGACGGCGATGCGCCACAGCTCGCCGCCGTCGGTCGCGTCCAGCGCGTAGAGGCCTGGACCGTCGGAGGCGTGGATCAGGCCGTCCTCGATGGCCATTGTCCAGGCGACGTCACGTGTCTTGAACTGCCGCTGTCCCGTGGCCACGTCCAGCGCGTGCACCTCGAAGGAGGTGACGTAAAGGCGGCCTCCGGCGACAACAGGTGTGCCCCACACGTCGTTTGACATGCGGAAGCGCCAGGGGCGCCAGCGCGCGTCCCGCTCGTCGTACCCCTCGGCGGCATGCCGGGACGGCCGGGCCTGCGGGGCAAGCGGCTGCGGTGGTGGCTGCACGGGCACCGCGGCGTGCGCCGACGGCGCGCCAACGCCGTGGACCGCGCCGGCCGGCGCCGGTGCCGGGGCCCGGCCGCGCGCCGTCCAGTCGATACCGGGAGCCGGCGGCGCACCCTGCGTTCCCCGTGGGTCCTTGCCGTCTGCCGCCAGCGGGCCCGGCCCGATCGGGACGGAACCGGCGAGCTGCACGGGTCCGGCGGACTGCGCCGGGTGGCCGTCCGCGCCGTGCTCCGCGCCGCGTTCGGGGCTCGCATGGCGCCCGCCGCCCACTTGCGCGGGCGGCGCCTGCTCGGGCACCGGCGGTGCCACGGGGACGGCCGGGGCGTCATGGCCCGCGGCCACGGCGGCGTTGGCGGCGGCGACATTGGCCGCGGCGTCGGCCGCGGCCCGTTGCCGACGGCCGCTGCGCTGCTCTATGACCGCGACCGCGCGCTCGGGCAGCCACGCCGAAACCGATCCGCCGTCGTCGGCGGAGGAGAACAGGTGGGGGGCCAGTTGGGCCTGCAGATCAGCGGGGGTCGGCCGCCGTTCCTGCTCCATGCGCATGCACGACTCGATGAGCGGCCGCAGCTCATCCGGCAGTCCTGTGGTGTCCGGTCCCTCGCGGAGCAGCATGAAGACGGTCTCGACCGGGTTCGAACCGTGGAAGGGCGCGTGTCCTGTCGCGGCGAAGACCAGCGTCGAGCCGAGCGAGAAGATGTCGCTGGCTCCGGTGACGCTCCGCGAGTCGCGTGCCTGCTCCGGCGACATGTACGCGGGCGTGCCCACGGCCACGTTGGTCATGGTCAGCCGAGTGTTCGACACACCGCTGGCGATGCCGAAGTCGATCACCCTGGGCCCGTCCTCCACCACGAGGACATTGGAGGGTTTGAGGTCCCGGTGCACAAGACCGGCGCCGTGGATGGACTGCAGTGCCTCCGCGACTCCGGCCGCCAGCCAGCGCACCGCCTGGGCCGGCAGCGGCCCGCACTCATTGACTATCTCTTCGAGCGAAGGGGCCGGTACGTAGGCCGTGGCGAGCCACGGCACGGCCGCCCGCGGGTCGGCGTCGACCACGGCGGCCGTGTAGAAGCCGCTCACCGCGCGCGCCGCCTCGACCTCGCGGGTGAACCGGACCCGGAACAGCTGGTCCTCCGCCAGCTCGGCACGCACCGTCTTGATCGCCACGCGTCGACCGGACGCCGAGCGGGCGAGATAGACCAAACCCATGCCGCCGGCGCCGAGCCGCCCGAGGACCTCGAATGGGCCGATCCGTCTCGGGTCGTGCTGCGTCAGCTGTTCCACCACTGCCCTGCCACCTCCCCGTACCCCCCGAATTGTTGCAGCCCCGGGCAGCGTCTCACCGCCAACCGTCCCGGGGTACGGGATCTGATTCTTCCTGGGATGCGCTCCGGTTGCGAACCCGGGGCGGTTCCGAGCGCGCCGTACGGTACGACGAAACGATTCTGCGTCCGCTGGTACGCCCACGTTGTGATACAGACGCGCACTCACCGCCGCAGGTTGCCTACGCCGCCTATGGGCATGGCGGGGCCGGTGCGGGGCCCAGTAGGTCCGCCGCGACGGCGGCGCGATGGTGAGCGGCGTCACCCCAGGCCGCGGAGAGCGCCCAGACCCGCCGCAACCACAGAACGAGGTCGCACTCCTCGGTGTAGCCGATCGCGCCGTGCACCTGAAGGCAGGACCGGGCCGCCAGATCCGCCGCGTCGGAGGCGAAGACCTTGGCCATGGCCGCGTCCCGCCCGGCCGACGGCAAGTCGTGGTCGAACGAGTACGCGGCGCGCAGTACGACGGGGTGTGCGAACTCCACCGCGATCAGCACATCGGCCAGCAGGTGCTTGACCGCCTGGTACGAGCCGATCGCCCGCCCGAATTGTTCGCGTTGCCCGGCGTACCGAACGGTCAGCTCAAGCATCGCGCGGGCGGCACCGAGCAGATCGGCGGCGGCCCCGATCGCGCCGAGCCATCCGGCGCGGGTGACCGTCCACTCGCGCAGCGCTACCGGCGGCTCACCTGACAGAGTCGATATATCAACATGAGCCAGACCGCGCCCCGGATCCACTCCTGCCACCGGACCGATGCACGCGTCGGCGGCCGGGCAGACATGCAGCGCATGGCCGTCCACCACCAGGACGAGGTCCGCGTACGCGGCATGCGCAACGGGTACCGCGCCCGGTCCGCCGCCCGTCCGGGGCCCGCCGACCGGCAGCCGTACCGCGGCGACCGCGGTGCCCGCCGCGAGTTCGCGCAGCCACTTGGCGGCGCGGTCCGCATCCACCCCGGCCAGCAGTGCGGCCGCGACAGCGGCCTCCACCACCGGTTCCGGCGCGCACGCCCTGCCCCCCGCCGCCGCGACGGCCACCAGCGCGCCCGCGCCCAGGCCGAGCCCGCCGTGCTCCTCGGACACCAGTAGCCCGGTGACCCCGGTCTCCGCCAGTTCCTCCCACCGCTTACGGGCGAACCCCGCCCGGACATCCCGCGGGGTGCAACGGCGCTCCAGCAGCGCCCGGACCGTGCGGGCGAACAGTTCCTCGTCGGCCGTCGGCCCCAGCCTCATCCGCCCGCCCCTCCTCCGCCGCCCAACCCCCTGGACGCCTTGCCCTTCGGTTCCTTCGGCAGGCCGAGCAGCCGCTCGGCGATGACGTTGCGCTGGATCTCGTTGGTGCCCGCGTAGATAGGGCCCGCGAGCGAGAAGAGATATCCGTCGAGCCAGCGGCCGCCGGTTTCCGCCCACGGCCCCAGCAGCCGCTGTGCGGTGGCGTGCAGGTTCAGATCGAGTTCGGACCAGAAGACCTTGTTGACGCTGGACTCCGGCCCGATGGACTGCCCATCGCCGAGCCGGGTGACGGTACGGAAGGTGTAGAGGCGGTAGGCCTCGGCGCGCATCCAGGCGTCCACCACGGCGTCTCGGTACGCGTCCGGGGTGCCGGTGCCCGCCGCCGTGCCGACGCTCACCTGGCCGTAGAGCCGCACCAACTGGTCGGCGGTGGCCAGGAAGCGGCCGGGGCTGCGCAGATGGAGGCCGCGTTCATCGCCGGTGGTCGACATCGCGACGCTCCAGCCCTGCCCGGGCTCGCCCAGCACATCGGTGTCCGGTACGAAGACATCTTCGAGGAAGACCTCGGCGAACCCCGGTTCGCCGTCCAGTTGCCGGATCGGTCGCACGGTCACGCCGTCGGCCGCGAGGTCGATCATGAAGTAGGTGAGGCCGTGCTGGCGTTCGGCCCGTGCGTCGGTCCTGAACAGGCCGAACATCCGATGTCCGTAGGTTCCGCGCGAGCTCCAGGTCTTCTGTCCGGTCAGTCGCCAGCCGCCGCGCCGCTCATCGCGAACCGCACGCGACCGCAGCGCCGCCAGATCCGACCCGGCACCCGGCTCCGACCAGCCCTGTACCCAGATCTCGTCCCCGGCGGCCATCGGCGGCAGGATGCGGCGGCGCTGCTCCTCGGTGCCGTGGGCGAAGACGGCGGGGGCGAAGAGGAAGATGCCGTTCTGGCTTACCCGGCCTGGTGCACCCGAGCGCCAGTACTCCTCCTCGAAGATCAGCCACTCAACGAGCGATGCACCTCTGCCGCCGTAGCCCTCCGGCCAACTGACCACCGCCCAGCGGGCGTCGTACAACTGGCGCTCCCACCGCTGGTGCGCGCGGAAGCCATCCGGGGTGTCCATGGACGGCAGGGGATCCCGCGGCACATGCCGGGCGAGCCAGTCCCGTATCTCCCGCCGGAAGTCCTCTTCGGTCGCACTGAAGATAAGGTCCGTCACTTGCGCTAGCATAACCTGACGGCTCGTCAGATTTAAGAGCGCGCTTCACCAGCACCCTGCGGTCGTCACCAGCATCCTGCATGGAGGGGTCGTCATGGCAGAGGCCTTCATCGTCGAGGCGGTACGCACACCGGTGGGCCGCAAGAAGGGCGCCCTGTCGTCGGTGCACCCGGCGGACCTGGGCGCGCATGTGCTGCGGGCACTGGTCCAGCGCTGCGGAATCGATCCAGCGGCGGTCGAGGACGTGATCTTCGGCTGCCTGGACACCGTCGGCGGGCAGGCGGGCGATATCGCTCGCACCTGCTGGCTCGCCGCCGGGCTGCCGGAACACGTACCCGGCGTGACGATCGACCGGCAGTGCGGCTCGTCGCAGCAGGCGGTGCACTTCGCCGCGCAGGCGGTGATGTCCGGCACCTGCGACCTGGTGGTCGCGGGCGGCGTACAGAACATGTCGCAGATCCCCATCGCCGCGGCCTTCCGTGTCGGCGCGGAGTACGGCTTCGCCGACCCGTTCTCCAGCTCCACCGGCTGGCGCCAGCGGTACGGGGAGCAGCCCGTCAGCCAGTTCCACGGCGCGGAGATGATCGCGCGCCAATGGGACATCTCCCGCGAGGAGATGGAACACCTCGCGCTCGCCAGCCATCAAAAGGCGGTGCACGCCATCGACAGCGGCTGGTTCGAGAAGGAGACCGCTCCGCTGACCGAGTTGGCGGTCGACGAAGGGCCGCGCAGGGACACCTCGTTGGAGAAGATGGCGTCCCTGGAACCGCTCGCACCGGGTGGACGGCTCACCGCCGCCCTCGCCTCACAGATCTCCGATGGCGCATCGGCGCTGCTGCTCGCCTCGGAGCGGGCCGTACGGGACCACGGGCTCACCCCGCGCGCTCGCGTCCACCATCTGTCGGTGCGCGGCGGCGATCCCATCGCCATGCTGACCGCGCCGATTCCGGCAACCGAGCGCGCTCTGGCCAAGACGGGTATGGCCATCGGGGACTTCGACGCCATCGAGATCAACGAGGCATTCGCCTCGGTGGTGCTGGCGTGGCTGAAGGAGACCGGCGCCGACCCGGCGAAGGTGAACCCGTGCGGCGGTGCGATCGCCCTTGGGCATCCGCTGGGCGCCACCGGCGCGAAGCTCATGACCACCTTGCTGCACCAACTGGAGCGCGCGGGCGGACGGTTCGGCCTCCAGACCATGTGCGAGGGGGGCGGCCAGGCCAACGTCACCATCATCGAGCGTCTGTAGCCGATCCCGCGGTGAGCGATGGGCGCGACCCGTGGCACCTCGGCTCCGAAGCTGTGCCGGACAGTCGCTATATCTCCCCTACTTTCGTCGCCGTGTCGATGACGGTGAAGTGCGCGCCCTGGTCGTCGATGACCGAGGCCCAGCGGCCGTGCGGGCTGTCCTGCGGTTCGGTGTTCACCCTGCCGCCGAGCTTTCGGACCGTCGCGACCGCGTTGTCGCAGTTGTCGACCACGAAGTAGACCCTGAAGTGCGCGGGCAGCCCGGCCGGGAAGTCCGGCCCCATCTGCAGGCGTCCTGCGATGTACTGGATTTCGGAGTCCCGCTTGAGGGTCCACACCTCGTAGTCGAAGTCGCCGCCCGCGTCGCCTATCTGCTCGGTCTCATAGCCGAACACCTGTCGATAGAAGGGATCCACGGCGTCCTTCTCCCGCGTGTACAGCTCCGTCCAGCCGAAGGCCCCTACCTCGTCCCGCTTGTCGAAGCCTTGGTGTCGGCCGCCCTGCCACACACCGAAGACCGCGCCACTCGGATCGGCGGCGATCGCCATGGTGCCGAAGTCGCCGACCTGCCCCGGGCCCATCACGATCTGCCCGCCCGCCTCGCGTATCTTCTCGGCGGTCCTGGCCGCGTCCTCGGACGCGAAGTACACCGTCCACGTGGTCGGCATGCGTCCGTCGAACTTGGGAATGAGCGCCGCGACGTGGCTTCCGTCGTGCAGCGCCAGGCTGTAGGAGTCGCCCTCCGCACCACCCTCTTCGAATGTCCAGCCGAGCAGTTCCCCGTAGAAGCGCTTGCCCGCTGCCACATCCGGGAGCATCGCATCCACCCAGCAAGGGGCACCTTCCGCGAACGCCGACATGGCCCTGAGTCCTCCCGTGCGATGGGATGTCGTCTTGCTGGCCACGCTAGTCCGGGTGCCCGGCTTACGCCCGCCCTGTGGATAACCGATCCGCTCAACGCGTCACGGCGCTGTGGACGGCCGCCAGCCGCTCCTCGGCCTCGGCGACCACGCGCCGGACCAACTCCGCGCAGGGCGGGAGGTCGTCGATGACCCCCGCCACCTGTCCGGTGGCCATGACACCCAGGTCAGCGCGGCCCTCCACCATCGCGGCGCGCAGAAGTACCGGGGTGTTGGCCGCCATCAACACCTGCGGCCAGCTCAGCCCGCGCGCACCCCGCATCGCGCGCCCCTCACGCACCATCGCGCGCAGCGGTGTTCCGGACATCCGCGCGAAGCGCAGGGCGTTGCGAACCGCGCGCGGATAGCGCACCAGCGGCCCGCCGCGCTCCAGGGAGGCCACGAAGTCGGTGGCCAGCACCCGGTGCGGCACTCCATCCACCTCACGCGTCACGGTGGTCCCGGTGACGTCCGCGGACAGGTAGCGGTCCTGTACGGCGCGTGGCACCGGTGCGTCCGAGGTGAGCAGGAAGCGGGTGCCCATCGCGATGCCGTCGGCACCGTAGGCCAAGGCGGCGGCCAGACCTCTGCCGTCGAAGAACCCGCCCGCCGCGATGACGACGACGGACGAGCCCGCGAGCGCGTCCACGACCTGCGGCAGCAGCAGGGTCGTCGGCACCGGACCGGTGTGGCCGCCGCCCTCGCCGCCCTGTGCGACGACCGCGTCCACCCCCCATTCGGCGACCTTCTCGGCATGCCGTCTGGCACCGATCGAGGGGATCACGATCATCCCGTGATCGTGTGCCCGCTTGATCAGTTCGCGGCTGGGCGCCTGCGCGAACGAGGCGACGCGCACGCCTTCGCGGCCCATGAGGTCGATCCGCTCTGCGGCGTCGGGGGCGTCGGATCGCAGGTTGACGCCGAAGGGGCGGTCCGGCGCCGCCACCTTGACCTCGGCGATCGCGGTCTCCAGTTCCCCGTACGCCATGGTGGCCGAGGCCAGTACGCCCAGGGCGCCCGCCCGGGCGGTCGCCGCGACCAGCGGTGGATAGGCCACGTACCCCATACCGGTCTGCACGATCGGGTGGTCGATGCCGATCAGGGCGGTCAGCCGGGTGCGCAGCGTCATGCCGGAACCTCGCGGTCCCGCAACGAGCGCGGATCGAGCACCTGGCGGATCAGACGCAGTTCCTCGGGGGCGGGGACACGGGTCGTCGGCGCGTTGGCGGTGCCCGTCAACACCTCCCCCGTGCCTTCTGCGCCACCGAGATCGAAACCTGTTGCCTCGACAACTTCCGCGACCGTGACGCCGGGATGAACGGAGGCCAGCCTCATCCGCCCGTCGTGCGGATCGAAGTCCAGTACGCACAGGTTGGTGACGACCCGCCGTAGATCGTGGAAGCGGGCTGAGGGACCGGGCAGCGCGGCCGCCCGGTCATTGCCGACACCGCAGACGACGTCGACGTGGGCGGTGAAGACGCGGGGGCTGTGCCGCGGCGCCCAGTAGCTGGTGGCGTGGTTGACGGTGTTGCCCGGGGCGCCGCGCGCACCGAGAAGCTGGCGTTTGGGGCGGTCCCACTCGCCTACGCAGGAGATGTTGGCATTTCCGTACGCGTCGATCTGTGCCGGGCCCATCATCACGTGACGGCGCCCGTTCGCGAGCAGGTCGAGCACCGCACGGTACGGCAGCCAGCCCTCGACGGTGAGGCCGTCAGGTGGCGCGCCCAGCGCCACGTCACCGTCGATGACCTGGGCGAGTCCGTCGGTCAGCACCAGGTCCGGCGCGAACGTGGCACGGGCCAGGCGGGCGCCGATGGTCGGTATCGCCCCCATCGGGCTGGCGAGGATCTCGCCGTCACCGCGCCAGGCCTCCGCGCAGGCGACGACGCAGATCTCGGCACGGGTCGCGGTGGTGATCACCGAGCGCCTCCCGCATGCTCTCTCGTCGCGGCCCGGAATTCGTCCACAGCCTGTTGATACGACGGCTCATCAGGGTGACTGAGGAAGCGGTCCGCGAAGACGGCCCAACTCTCCGGGTCGGCCGCCGCCCTCGCGTACGCCTGCTGGAACGCCTCGTCGCGCCCGTACTCCGGCGGGCACTCGGTGAAGTGCGCGCCGCGCGGTGCCTCGATCACGCCCGTGGTCAGATGCCGGTGGATCACCAGCGAGTGCAGGCAGCCCGCCTCCTGTCGCAGATCGGCGGTGGGTACGAGGCGTTCCGCTGACACATACGCCGTCCTCGCCGCCAGGCAGAACAGGTCGTCGAAGAACTGGTCGGGCCCGGTGAGCGCCGCGTTGCCGCGCGCGTCGGCGAGGTTGGCGTGCACCAGCGCGACGTCCAGTTCCAGTGGCGGCGCGGCCATCACCTCGTCCCCGCTCCCGTACGGGTCGGCGACGGTACGCAGGAAGGGCGCGTTGCGCCGCACGTCCGAGCCGATCCCACCGCGCACCGGCATGAACGGCAGCCGCAGCGCCGCCGCCCGCAGCCCGGCGAGGAACATGCCCTCGTCCAGTTCCAGGGCCTCCACCGCGCCCGCTTCACGGGCCGCCCGGAAATGGGGTTCGAGGGGTATCGAGTCGAGCGACACAAAGCCGTAGACAACCTTGCGGATCTTGCCCGCCGCACAGAGCAAGCCGACGTCAGGCCCGCCGTAGGAGACCACGGTCAGATCCTTGACCGGTGAGCGCAGCAGTGCGCGTACCAGCGCCATGGGCTTGCGGCGCGAACCCCAGCCGCCGATGCCGACCGTCATGCCGTCCTCGACGCGCGAGACGGCCTCGTCGGCAGTCATCCGCTTGTCCGTCACGTGCCCTCCCCTTGTGGCGCGCTGTTCCGCCCGGGGACAGCGCCGTTCCCTCGGACGAAGTCGTCGCGCAGCCGGTCGCTGACGCCGGTCAGGTTGAGCTCGAAGGTGAAGCCCTGTTCGTAGCGGTAGGAGCGTTTGACGTCGACGGGATCGATGCCGTTGAGGGACTGCTTGGCGGCACGGATGACGACCGCGTCCTTGGCTGCGACGCTCGCGGCGACCTCCAGCGCGGTGTCACGCAGCTTGTCGCGGTCGACGACCGCGAGCACCGAACCGTATCCGTGCAGTTCGGCGGCGGTGGCGCGCTGCGCGGTGTAGACCATGTGCCGCATCCGCTGCTGCGGCACCAACCGGGCCAGATGCGTGGCCGCACCCAGGGCGCCGCGGTCGACCTCGGGCAGCCCCACGTACGCGTCATGCGAGGCGAGCACGATGTCCGCGTTGCCCACCAGACCCACCCCGCCTCCCACACAGAAGCCGTGCACCGCGGCGATCACCGGGACCGGGCAGTCGTACACCGCGGAAAAGGCGGCGGCGCAACCGGCGTTGACACCGATCAACGCGTCGAACGCTCCTTCGCCGTCGCGCGGTGGGCGCTGCATCTCCTTGATGTCGACGCCCGCGCAGAAGCCCCGGCCCTCCGCCCGCAGAATCAGCACCCTTGTGCTGGGCTCCGAGCCCTGCGCGTTAAGCGCACGAGCGAGTTCAAACCACCCTGAAGCATCAAGTGCGTTGACTGGTGGAGCGTCGATCACCACTTCCGCGATGCCCAGCTCCTGGCGTGCCACCCATATCGCCATCAGCCCTTCCTCCACGCCGACTTGAGCGCTATCTGACGTTCCGTCAGCTAGTCTGGCACGATAGCCGACGTGACGGATGGCCTGGAAGGGAAAGTCGCGCTCGTAACGGGCGGCACTCGCGGTATCGGCCGGGCGATCGCCGAGCGATTGCGAACGGCGGGCGCCGAGGTCGCCGTCTGCGGCCGCAGGCAGCCGGACGCGCTGCCGGACGGCATCACCTTCTTTCCAGCCGACGTACGGGACCCGGACGCCGTCAGCGGACTGTTCGCCGGACTGCGCGGCGCGTACGGACGCCTCGATCTACTGGTCAACAACGCGGGCGGCTCCCCGTACGCGGAGGCGGCCACCGTCTCCCCGCGGTTCTCCCACGCGATCATCGAGCTGAACCTGCTGGCGCCGCTCTACTGCGCGCAGGCGGCGAACCTGATCATGCGCGAGCAGGACGGCGGCGGATCCATCGTCAATATCGGCAGCGTCAGCGGGGTCCGCCCCTCCCCCGGCACCGCCGCCTACGGGGCCGCCAAGGCGGGCCTGTCCTCGCTCACCCGCTCTCTGGCCGCCGAGTGGGCCCCGAAGGTCCGGGTGAACTGCCTGGTCGTGGGCCTGGTCCTGACCGAGGACGGCACAGGTGCACCATCGGAGCATTCGCCGGGTCACTACGGAGACGGAGCCGCCCGACGGGCGCTGGCAGCCGCCATTCCCATGGGCCGACTGGCCTCCCCTGACGAGATCGCGGATCCCGTGCTGTTTCTGGCATCGGCCGGCGCACGCTATATAACCGGCGCTGACCTGCAGATTCATGGCGGAGGGGAGCTCCCTCCCCATTTGCACGCAGCCGAATCGCGCACTGATCACCCGAAGGTAAACTGACGGCATGACAGGACAAGTTCGCACCGTCGACGGCCGAGTTGCAGGGCGCCGCGGGCAGGCGACGCGGCAGAAGCTGCTCGAATGCCTCAGCGAGATGCTCAGCACTTCGCCGTACCGGGACGTCAAGGTCATCGACGTCGCCCGGATGGCGGGTACCTCCCCCGCAACGTTTTACCAGTACTTCCCCGATGTCGAGGGCGCTGTCCTCGAACTCGCCGAGGAGATGGCCAAGGAAGGAGCGACCCTCACCGATCTGGTCGCGGGGCGCACCTGGGTGGGCAAGCCCGCCTGGGCCGCCGCCGAGGACCTCGTCGACGGGTTCCTTTCCTTCTGGCGTAAGAACGACGCGATTTTGCGCGTCGTCGACCTTGGCGCGGCGGAAGGGGATAAACGGTTCTACAAGATCCGTATGAAGATCCTCAACGCCGTCACCAACTCTCTGACCGACTCCATCAAGGAGCTCCAGGACAAGGGCCGGGTCGACAAGTCGGTCAATCCGGCGGCAGTCGCCGGTTCGCTGGTCGCGATGCTCGCCGCGGTCGCCGCGCACCAGAAGGGCTTCCAGTCCTGGGGCGTCAAGCAGGCCGAGCTCAAGCCCAACCTGGCGCTCCTTGTGCACCTGGGTGTGACCGGTAAGAAGCCGACCAAGTAGCAGCTCCAGCACCATTCGGCGGTCGGCTCACCGCCGCGTCGCCAGTTCGTCCTGCCATGTCCTGCCAGACATTCACGCGGGCGTCGGCCGGCCCTCGGGGGAGGTAGCCGGTCCGGCGCCCGCGTCGGCATGTGGACGTACTCGCTGGCCGCTCCGTCGCAGCTGCCGTTGGCAACCGATCAGTCGCGCGGGGTGAGCCGGAACAGCCTGATCTCACGCTCCACCCGCGCCGCGTACGACGCGTACGGTGGCCAGAAGCGCACCACGGCCTCCCAGACCTGCGCGCGCTCCGCCCCTTCGAGGAGTGCGGCCGTGACCGGGATGTCACGGCCCTTCCAGTTGATACGGGCCTGGGGATTCCTGATCAGATTGCCGGTCCAGGCAGGGTGACCTGGACGCCCGAAATTGCTGCCCACCAGCACATATGTGCCGTCCTCGGCCCGCATACAGGCCAACGGGGTGTGCCGGGGCTGCCCACTGCGCGCTCCCGTTGACGTCAGGACCGCACTGGTCAGCATGCGGGCACCCAGCAGCACCTTTCCGCCCGTCAACCGGTAGAGAAGTCTGTCCAGCGCAGGGATGACATGCGGCGCGACCTTCGCGAAGGCCCGGCTGGACGAGAACGTCTGGATGACCGGTCGGATACGGCCCAGCGGCCCGCCCCGCGCCATCACGCGACCGCCCCTTCGAGCACACCGGCATCGAACAGTCCGGCCCGCTGTGCGGCGTGCGCCCTCAGCCGATGCACGGGGCCGAAGATCAACTCATCGGCGGCGGCCCGCTTGAAGTACAGATGCGCGTGGTGTTCCCAGGTGAACCCGACCCCGCCGTGCAGTTGGATGGACTCCCCGGCCACATGGTTCAGCGCCTCCAGCGCCTGCGCGAGCGCGAGCGGTCCGGCGACCCCGATACCGTCTTCCCCGCCGCTCTCCCCCGGGGCACCGCCGCCCGCCGCCCAGGCGGCGTAATACGCGGCCGAGCGTGCCGCCTGCACCCGCACATAGCCGTCGGCGAGGCGGTGTTTGACCGCCTGAAACGATCCAACAGGCCGTCCGAACTGCTCCCTGACCCGCACGTACTCCACCGTGCTGGACAGTGCGAAGTCCGCCGCTCCCACCGCCTGGGCAGCCAGCACCGCCGCCGCCAGGCCGCCCGTACGCAGCAGTGCCGCCGTCAGCTCGTCCGGCGTCGGCCCGGCGTCACCGCCAAGGGGTACGGCGGCCACATCACGCAGTTCGACACGGGCCTGCGGGCGGGTCTCGTCCAGCGAGGTCAGACGGGTGCGGGTGAGTCCGGACGCCCCGAGCCCGGTCGGTTCCACCACGAACAGGAGGGTCCGGCTGCGTACGTAACCGCCGGTGTGCGCGGCGACCAGCAGCAGCCCGGCACTGTGCCCGTCCAGCACCTGGTCGGCTTGCCCATGGAGCCGCCAGCCGTCCTCAGCCTGCCGGGCCTGTATACCGCCCGCCCGGCCGCCACCGGACCAGGCGCCGTCGTTCCGCCCGGTCAGCGCGAGGACGGTACCCACCGGCTCCGACACGGCCAGCGCCGCCGTCAGCTCGCCAGCGGCGATGCGCGGCAGATATCCGGCCCGCTGCCGCTCGCTCCCCAGCTCGGCGATGAGCGGTGCGACGAGTACGCAACTGGCCAGCAGCGGCGCGGGCAGCAGGGCCCGGCCGGTCTCCTCGCCGGCGAGCGCCAGCTCGGTGGGGCCGCAGCCGACGCCCCCGTAGCGCGGCGGGAGGGCCAAGCCCGGCAGCCCGAGCCGGGTGGCGAGTTGCCGCCACAGACCCTCGTCGTATCCGGCGGGAGTGCGGCACGCCGCCTTCACGTCGTCCGGACCACAGCGCTTGTGCAGCAGTTCGCGCAGGGTGCGCCGGATCTCGTCCTGTTCCTCGGTGAACGCGGCATCCATCTGCGGGTCCTTCCAGGCATGCCACCAGCCCACTATCTGACGCCTCGTCATATTAGGCAGTCGAGTGACTCGGGCACAGAGGCGCGCGACGGCCACATTGCGCCGCGCAGAATCTGATGTACCGTCAGTCCAATGTCGAACGCGTCACCGGCGATACCCCGAAACCGACGCAAGGTCGCCATCGTCGGCGTGGCCCTGGCCGACTGCGGTCGCGTTGACGAGGCCACCCCGTACACCCTGCACGCACAGGCCGCCCGTCGCGCTCTGGCGGACTGCGGACTCGACCGGTCGGTCATCGACGGCTTCGGATCGGCGGGACTGGGCGCTTTGGCGCCCATCGAGGTCGCCGAGTACCTGGGGCTGCGCCCAACCTGGGTCGATTCCACCGCCGTTGGCGGTTCGACCTGGGAGGTGATGGCCACGCACGCCTCCGACGCCATCGCCGCCGGGCACGCCAATGCCGTACTGCTGGTCTACGGCTCCACCGCCCGCGCGGATCTCAAGGCCAGACGCCGTACCGCCAATCTCTCCTTCGGCGCCCGCGGCCCCCTGCAGTTCGAAGTGCCCTACGGACATACGCTGATCGCCAAGTACGCGATGGCCGCCCGCCGCCACATGCACGAGTACGGCACGACACTGGAACAGCTCGCCGAAGTGGCCGTCCAGGCACGGGCGAACGCCAGCCGGAACTCCGACGCGATGTACCGGACGCCGATCACCGTCGACGAGGTGCTGTCCGGCCCGGTGATCGCCGACCCGTTCACCAAGCTGCACTGCTGCATCCGCTCCGACGGCGGCTGCGCGGTGCTGCTCGCCGCCGAGGAGTACGTACCCGACACAGCGAGGACCCCGGTCTGGATCCTCGGCACCGGCGAGTGCGCATCGCACACCACGATGTCGGAGTGGGACGACTTCACCGTCTCACCCGCTGCGGTCTCCGGGCGGCTCGCCTTCGGGCGGGCCGGGATCCGCCCGTCGGAGGTCGACGTCGCGCAGATCTACGACGCGTTCACGTACATGACATTGGTGACGCTGGAGGACCTGGGCTTCTGCGGCAAGGGAGAGGGGGGCGCGTTCGTCGCGAAGGGACGGTTGCAGACCGACGGCGAACTCCCGGTCAACACCGACGGCGGTGGGCTGTCCGCCTGCCACCCCGGTATGCGGGGACTGTTCCTTCTGGTGGAAGCCGTACGGCAGTTGAGGGGTGAGGCGGGCGCTCACCAGGTACGCAAGGGGGATGGGCGGCTGCCGCGACTGGCCGTCGCCTCCGGAACCGGCGGCTGGTTCTGCTCTTCGGGCACGATCGTCCTGGGGCGTGACTGACATACCCGGCGCCGGGTGCGCTGACCTCGCCGTTCAGCCGACCTTGATCCTCCATCCGCTGCCGCCCCAGCTGGTTTCGGCCTTCAGGGAGCGGACGGGGCCTCGGGTGCCGGATCGATGACGAGTCGGGCGTGCAGATGCAGATCACGGGGAACGCCGTCCAGATCGATCCGCGCCCCACGCAGCAATCCCTCGTAGGCATACGCGCACCGGCGGGCTACCGCACAGGACGCCTCATTGTCGAGATCGTGTCCCAACTCCATCCGGTGCAGACCCAGATCGCGGAACGCCCAACGGGTGAGCGTCTCCAGAGCCCGCGACGCTATGCGTCGCCCGCGGTTCTCCCTGATCACCCAATAACCGACCCGCCCGTTGCGCATCCGCGGATCGGACAGCTGCACAGCGACATGGCCACGGACCTCGCCGTCCTCGGCCACGGCGAACGAGAGCATGTCGCCGCGCAGCCAACCCTGCCTGCGGCTGCGGATGAACCTCAGGGCGCCCTCCTCGTCCTCGATGCGCACCGACGGCGTGTTCCACCGGTTGAAGTCCGGATCCGACAACCCACGTAGAGCGGCCTTCACATCGGCTTCCTCCCAGGGGCGCAACGTCAGTCCGTAGGCCTCAAGTTCGACAGGTCGCAGCATGCACTCATTCAACACCTGTACCGGCCACGCGGAATACGGGGACCGCGTGCCCCGCGCCACCAGCGGGCATGCCGGTATCGGTTCCAGTACGGAAGGCCACCCGCAGGTCGACGCCGATCCACAGTTCGGACTCCGCACAGTCGACGATCTCCGTCATCATGCGCGGCCCCTCGGCCAGATCCACCACGGCGGCGGTGTACGGTACCCGGTCACCGAAGGGCGGAAGATCGTTGAGATGGACCACCGACCAGGTGTAGAGCGTGGCCCGGCCGCACGCCCGCTCCCAGTCGACCGCGTCACTCCAGCAGCGCGGGCAGAACTCACGTGGATAGTGATGCGCGACGCCGCAGTCCCGGCACCGGCGGATCAGCAGCCGGCCTTCGGCCGCCGCGTCCCAGTAGGGCCGGGTGAAGGCATCGATCTCGGGAAGGTCGTACCGTCCTGTCGGCATTGGCTGCCCTTTCTGCCGCGATCCCGCTGTCAGAAGAGTCCGAATGCCGCGTCCAACGACCAGTGCTGCCAGCACATGGCGAACAGCCCCACCATTGATACCAGCGCCATCATCGAGTTCTGCCCCTGCTCGGCCCAGTCGTGGATCATCAGCACCAGATAGATGAGGTTCAGTGCCAGCCCGCCCACGAGGGCAATCGGTGTGAGCAGGCCGAAGGTCAGCCCCAGCCCGAGGGCGAGTTCGGCATAGACCACGACGTAGGCGATCATCTTGGGGCGCGGAGCGACGGCGGCGGTGAAGCCACTTCGCACCAAGGCCCAGCGGTGCTTCCCGGCGATGTCCGCCGCCCATGCGATGCCCGTGCCGCGTTCGAACCAGGCCTTCTTGTCCTTGTGCCGCCAGCTCTCCAACCACCACAGGCCCAGGCCTATGCGTAGCACGGCAAGCCAATCGCCACCACTCAGCCAGATCGTGTGCACCCCGGAACTCCTCCCTCTGCGCCTGATGTTCCATCAGCTCAGCGTCGCCCATCCCGGCCGACCACGAGGGCTCCGGTCAGCCCGGCAAGCATGGGGCCTCTGGAACCTTTCCCTGCCGACCAGTTCCTGCCGCTGGATCAATTCAGTAATCTGACTATGCGTCAGTTCAGTCGATTGTGCACCAGGAGCGGGCGGGACCCATGCTTGGATCGACACACGGCAGCCTCAGCACCGACCCCCGTGCGGCGCGGGCCGTGGCCTGCGGCGAGCGTCCTGGACCCGCCGTGCACGGCGCGGCGGACCTCGACGTCAGCGGAAGACCGCTGTACGCCCCCGTGCCGGACCTTGACCGGTTCTTCCACCCGGACACGGTGGCTGTCATCGGAGCCTCGGACAGCACCGGCAAGCCGAATACGGGCATCACCCGCCAGCTCATGGCCTGGGCCGACCGCGTCGGCGCCCGGCTCTTCCCCGTGAACCCGGGACGCGAGGTGGTCTTCGACCTCCCATGCCACGCGTCCATCGCAGCACTGCCGCAACCGGTGGATCTCGCCGTCCTGCTGGTCTCGGACCCGCTTCCGTTAATCGAGGAACTAGGCGAAGCCAAGGTGAAGTTCGCCGTCGCGTTCGCCTCCGGGTTCGCCGAGACCGGTGCCGCGGGCGCTGCTGCCCAGCAGCGGCTGGCCGAGGCCGTAACCCGCTCGGGGCTACGACTACTCGGGCCGAACACCAACCTCAACGCCTTCGAGCGGATCCGCGACGACCTGGAAGGCCCGGCCATCGCGCTGATCACCCAGTCAGGCCACCAGGGGCGCCCGGTCTTCACCCTCCAGGAACTCGGTATCCGACTGAGCCACTGGGCACCCACCGGCAACGAAGCTGATCTGGAATCCGCGGACTTCATCTCGTATTTCGCCGAACAGCCCGAGGTCGGGGCGATCGCCGTATATGTGGAAGGGCTCAAGGACGGTCGGTCGTTCATGCTCGCCGCCGACCGAGCGGCCCGAAACAAGGTTCCGATCGTCGCGATCAAAGTCGGCAGGACCGAAACCGGCGCCCGCACGGCCGCTTCGCACACCGGGAAGCTCACCGGTTCCGACGCCGTCACCGACGCCGCCTTCAAACAGTTCGGCGTCATCCGCGTCAACGGTCTGGACGAACTCCAGGACACCGCCCATCTGTTGGCCCGCGCCAAGCCGCCGGGCGCCGAGGGTGTCGTCGTCTATTCCATCTCCGGCGGCACCGGCGCACACTTCTCCGACCTGGCCAGCGCGGCAGGCCTGCCGCTTCCCATACTGTCCGAGCAGAAGCAGACCGAGCTGCACCAGTGGATACCCGAGTACCTCAACGTGGCCAATCCGGTGGACAACGGCGGCCATCCCGTCGGCGACTGGCGCGGGCGCAAGATCATCGATGCGATCCTGGCCGACCCGTCCGTGGGCGTGCTCATCTGCCCGATCACCGGACCGTTCCCGCCCATGAGCGACAAGCTCGCGCAGGACCTGGTGGACGCGGCCGAAGGCACGGACAAGCTGGTGTGCGTGGTGTGGGGTTCGCCGGTGGGGACCGAAGCGGCCTATCGCGGTACCCTCCTCGGCTCCTCCAAGGTCGCCACGTTCCGCACCTTCGGCAACTGTGTCGGAGCGGTCAAGGCCTACCTCGACCACCACCGCTTCGTCTCCGACTACCGGTCTCCGTTCACGGACGCACCGCGCACGCTCTCCCCATCCGCCCGCAAGGCCGGCGCACTGCTGTGCGAGGGACAGCAGTTGAGCGAGCACGCGGCCAAGCAGTTGCTGCGGGCGTACGGAATCCGGGTGCCGCGCGAGCAGTTGGTGAACAGCGCCGCCGGAGCGGTTCGCGCCGCGGGGTTGGTGGGCTACCCGATCGTGATGAAGGCCTCCGGCGCCCAGCTGGCGCACAAGACCGAACTCGGGCTGGTCCAGGTGGGATTGACCTCGGCCAGCCAGGTACGTGATGCCTATCGGGAGCTGACCGACATCGCCCGCTTCGCAGATATCGCTCTGGATGGCGTACTGGTCTGTCAGATGGTCGAACAGGGCGTGGAAATGGTCGTCGGCGTCAATCGCGACCCGCTGTTCGGGCCCACCGTGACCGTGGGGCTCGGCGGCGTCCTCGTCGAAGTGCTGCGGGACACAGTGGTCCGGGTGCCCCCGTTCGGTGCGGAGGAAGCCCACGCGATGCTTCGTGAGCTGCGCGGACACGCCCTGCTCAACGGCGTACGCGGCCGACCCCCCGCCGATACCGACGCGCTGGTGGATGTCGTCCTGCGCGTGGAACGCGTGGCGATGGAACTCGACGACGGCCTCGCCGAACTGGATATCAACCCGTTGATGGTGCTGCCGCGCGGCCAGGGCGCGGTGGCGCTTGACGCGCTCGCGGTGTGCCGGTGAGCCGCGTCCCGCGCCCGGCCGATACGGCGTGGGCGGCCGAGCCTTCCGACTGCTGCCAAGGACGTTCATGACTTCCTCCCCCGAAGAATCCATCGGTCCGTCCGTCGATTCAGTTGTACTCCAGGCCACTGACAACGGCGTCTCGTGGATCACCCTGAACCGGCCGGAGGCGATGAACGCGATCACCTGGGACCAGCGTGAACGCCTCATCCGCCTGCTGGCGGACGCCTCCGCCGATCCGCTGATCCGGGCCGTGGTGATCACCGGGACCGGACGGGCCTTCTGCGCCGGAGCCGACCTGCGCGGCAACACGCCGACCGGCTCGGGAGCGGCGGCAAGCGCCGGCTCCGGGGCAGGGGCGAGCACCGGTTCCGCACCAGGCACAAGCCCTGACGCAAGCCCCGGCTCGGGAGCAGCGGCAAGCCCTGGCACGGGACCCGGCTCAGGCCGAGGCGAGCGCATCGCGGGCGACGTCGCCCGTACCATCCGGCAAGGGGCCCAGCGGCTGATCGCCGCCGTGCTGGACTGCGACAAGCCCGTGATCGCGGCCGTGAACGGTACTGCCGCCGGTATCGGGGCCCATCTCGCCTTCGCCTGCGACCTGGTCATCGCGGCCGACACCGCGAAATTCATCGAGGTGTTCGTGCGCCGCGGTCTCGTCCCCGACGGAGGCGGAACGTATCTACTCCCCCGATTGATCGGTCCGCTGCGCGCCAAGGAACTGATGTTCTTCGGTGACGATCTCCGGGCGGACGCCGCGGAACGGCTGGGCCTGGTCAACCGCGTGGTTCCCGTACGGGAGTTGGAGAAAGCCACCCGTGAGTGGGCTGACCGGCTCGCCTCCGGACCCACCCGCGCGCTGGCGCTCACCAAGCAGTTGGTGAACTCTTCGCTGGAATCGGACCGAGGCAGCGCGTTCGCCGCCGAAGCCGCCGCGCAGGAGATCAATATGACCACGGCGGACGCCCAGGAGGGCATCCGCGGCTTCATCGAACGTCGCGACCCGGAATTCCGGGGCCGCTGAACGGCGGCGGCGCCACAACCTCTTCTAATCTGACGGACTATCAGTTTCAATGATGGATGTGATGGGACACGCAGGGATGGCGGCCACCGCCGTCCGCTACCTCAGGTCGGTCGGCGCACCGACATCCGCCGCACCCGTCGAAGCGATGCCACGGCCGGAACTGCGGGCGGTGCGGGAGGATGAGCGAGCACCACTCGATCCGGGCGAATTCCGACGCGTGCTGGGCAACTTCGCCAGCGGTGTCACGGTCATCACCGCGCCCGCCACACCTGACGACGGCCATGGTCCCGCTGGCTTCGCCTGCCAGTCGTTCGTCTCACTGTCGCTCGACCCGCCGCTGGTCGCCTTCATGGTCGGCCGCTCCTCGGCCAGCTGGCCGCGTATCGCCCGCACCGGTGTCTTCTGCGTCAACATCCTCGGCGCCGATCAGGGCGAACTCTGCCGGGCCTTCGCCGTCAGCGGTGGCGACAAGTTCACGGGCGTGGAGTGGACTGCCGCGCCCGCGACCGGGGCGCCGCTGATCGCCGCGGTTCCCGCATGGGTCGACTGCACCATCCACGCCGTCCACACCGGCGGCGACCACCTCATCGTCGTCGGTCACGTGGCCGCTCTCGGCACCGCGCACCAAGGGCCGCAAGAGGCATCACCGCTCCTCTTCCACCGTGGCCGCTTCGGCACCGTCTCACATTAGAACCGCGCCGAGCGGCCCAAGGAGGAGTCCACGAAGGTCTGGGCGGTGCGGGCTCCCCGGGCTCCCTTCAGAACTTCGGAACCTCAGAACGTGAGCACACCCCGAGCCACGCGCCCATGATGCGTGTCGTCAGCGGCTTTGGCGAAGTCCTCGATCGGATAGGTCTTGGTGACCAACTCATCGAGAAGCAGCCGCCGTTGCCGATAAAGCTCCGCGTACAGCGCGATGTCCCGCTGCGGGCGTGACGACCCGTATCGGCAACCGAGAATGGATTTGTCCAGGTACATCGCAGAGACGCGGAAGGACGCCTCGGCGTCTGCGGGCGGCATGCCGAGGAGTACGGCTTGACCATGCCGGTCGAGCAGATCGATGGCCTGGCGGACAAGCCGGACATGCCCTACACATTCGAAGGCGTGGTCGGCGCCATTGGGAAGCAGCGCACGGACCGCCTCGACCGGGTCCGCGACCTGCGAGGCGTCGATGAAGTCGGTGGCACCGAACTGTCGGGCGACCGCGGCCTTCACGGGGTTCGCGTCGATGGCGACGATGCGCCGGGCCCCGGCGATCCGTGCGCCCTGGATGACGTTCAGGCCGACGCCCCCGGTACCGATGACGACGACCGAGTCGCCGTGACCGACCTTGGCGCGGTTGAGGACGGCACCGACGCCGGTCAGGACGCCGCAGCCGAGCAACGCGGCGGAGGTGAAGGGAATGTCGTCCGGGATGGGGACCGCCTGGACCGCCTTGACGACGGTCCGTTCCGCGAAGGCGGAGTTGGCCGCGAAGTTGTAGAGCTCCTCACCGCCGCGGGCGAACGGACGCTCTGGACGCCCGATCGCCCTGCGGCACATGGTCGGACGGCCGCGATCGCATTCGGCACACGTACCGCAGTTGGCGAGCGTGGAGAGCGCGACGTGATCGCCGGGCGCGACATGGCCGACGCCCGCCCCGACGGCCTCGACGACGCCCGCGCCCTCGTGGCCGAGTACTACAGGGACCGGGAACGGGATCGTTCCGTCGATCACCGACAGGTCACTGTGGCACAGGCCGGCGGCCTGGATGCGGACGCCGACTTCGCCCGGGCCAGGCCTGCGCACCGCGAGGTCGTCGACGACCCGCGGCTGCTCGCCGTCGAAGATGACACCTCTCATACCCACCGTTCCCTCTCCACGACCGCTTCCTCAGGAAGGCCAGACCACCGACTGGAGTTCGCTGTACGCGTGCAGTCCGAACGAGCCGCCGTCGCGGCCGATCCCGCTGTCCTTGAACCCGCCGAACGGCGTTTCGGGGTGCCGCTGCACGGTGTTGATCCCGACATTGCCGCTGCGCAGACGAGCGGCGAGTTGCCAGGCGCGACCGGCGTCCCCGGAGAAGACGTAGTCGTACAGGCCGTACGCGGTGCCGTTGGCGATCTCGACCGCCTCGTCCTCGGTGTCGAAGGGGATCGCGACGACCACCGGCCCGAAGATCTCCTCCTGGGCCACGGCCATCCCCGGCCGGACGTCGGCGATGAGGGTGGGCGCCGCGTAGAAGCCGGGTTTGAGGTCGGGGCGGGTACCGCCGGTGACGATTCGGGCGCCCTGGTCTCGCGCTCCGGCGACGTAGGCCTCGACGCGGTCGCGTTGGGCGGCGCTGATCAACGGGCCGACGATCGTGGAGTTATCCACAGGGTCCCCGATTGTCAGTGCCTCGGCGTAGCTTTGGAGACCGGTGACGACCTTCTCGTACAGCGCGCGATGGACGAGCACGCGGGTCGGAGCCGTGCAGATCTGTCCACAGTGGAACGACCACGTCGAACCGACGGCGCCCACCGCCGATTTTCCCGCCCCGTCGGTCAGGTCATCCAGGATGATCGCGGCTCCTTTGCCACCGAGTTCCATGAGAGTGCGCTTCATCAAGCGACCAGCCGACTCGGCTATCGCCTTACCCACGGAGGTGGAACCCGTGAAACTGATCATGTCGACACCGGGGTGCGCGACCAGGGCCTCGCCCGCCGCGGCGCCCGATCCCGTCACCACGTTGAACACGCCGTCCGGCAGACCGGCCTCCTGGAAGATCTCGCCGAGCAGGAGACAGGTCAGCGGATCCTGAGGCGCGGGCTTGGCCACGACCGTGTTGCCCATGGCCAGCGCCGGGGCGGCCTTCCCCGCCAGGTTCACTACGGGGAAGTTGTACGAGGTGATGCAGCCGACGACGCCGACCGGGCGCCGGACGGCGGCTGCGCCGAGCAGTCCCCCGGGCGCCAGCGGGGACGCCTTCACGGGCAGCGGTGCAAGCGGGATCGTGTCGGGCTCGGTGGCCCCGCGCGCGTAGCGGCGGAACCGCTCTGCGGCCGTGGGCAGTTGCATGGTCGACGCCACCCGCATCGCCGCTCCGGTCTCGGCCTGCAGCAGCGGCACGAGGTCCTTGGCGTGGGCGGCCAGCAGGTCCGCGATGCGGTCCAGTACGGCGGCGCGTTCCTTGGGCGCGGTACGGCTCCACGCCTGGTACGCGGTACGCGCGGCACGGACCGCCGTGTCCACGTCGCCCCGGGTCGCCTCTGGGGCGTAGCCGATGACCTGTTCGGTGGCGGGGTTGACGACGGGGTAGTGGCCCTGGGCGGGCTGATGCCGCTGTCCGTTGATCCAGTGCGCATAGCGCTTCATCCGTCAGTGCCCTTCGCTGGGCTTGTCGGGCCGCTCACCCGTTGGCTTCGGAAGTGGCCGCGATGTCAGGGATGTTGAGAGGAGACCGAGACGACTTCACCGGTCAGATAGGAGCTGTAGCCGCTGGCGAGGAAGACGATCACGTTCGCGACTTCCCAGGGTTCGGCGGCGCGACCGAAGGCTTCACGGGAGGTGAGTTCATCGAGCAGTTCGTCGCTGGTGACCTTGGCCAGGTTGGGGTGCATGGCGAGAGAAGGGGCTACCGCGTTGACCCGCACGCCGTGTGGGGCCGCTTCGATGGCGGCGCACCGGGTGAGCGCCATGACTCCGGCCTTGGCCGCGGCGTAGTGGGCCTGTCCCGCCTGGGCGCGCCAGCCCAGTACGGAGGCGTTGTTGACGATGACGCCGCTGCGGCGGGGGCACATCTGCCGCAGTGCGGCACGGGTGCAGCGGAAGGTGCCGCCGAGTGTGACGTCGAGGACGCGGCCCCACTGTTCGTCGCTCATGTCGACAAGGTCGCTGGTTCCGCCCAGGCCCGCGTTGTTGACCAGGGCGTCGATGCGGCCGAATTCGGCGGTGACGGTGGCGAAGAGGCGCTGGACGTCGGTCTCGGCGGTCACGTCGCAGGGCACGGCGATGGGCTTGGTGCCCATGATGTCGGCGAGTTCCTCTGCGGAAGCGGTCAGGCGGCGTTCGTGACGATCGCTGATGGCGACGGTGGCGCCTTCCTCGGCGCAGCGTTTGGCGGTGGCGAAGCCGATCCCGGTGCCCGCGGCGGCGGTGATGAGGACGGTGCGTCCGGCGAGCAGTCCATGGGCTGGCTCGTACGACGGTGAGTCCGTCTCTCCGCGCCCGCCTTGGGGCTTGGCACCGCTCGCGTCGCTGGACCGTCCGGGGGCGCTCTCGGTGGTCATGGGCGGGGTTCCTTCGGGAGCCCGAGGACGCGCTCGGCGATGATGTTCCGCTGGATTTCGTCCGATCCGCCGTAAAGGGTGTCGGCGCGGCTGAACAGGAACAGCCGCTGGAAGGAGCCGAGTTGATATGCGAGATGCGAAGTCGGGTCGCCGGGTGCGGCGGCCGAGGAGGAGGTTGGTCGGGGGGCGGGGCCCGCCGAGCCGGAGGCGCCCTGTATCGCCATGGCCAGTTCGCCGAGGCGCTGGTGCCAACGGCCCCACAGCAGCTTGGACATGCTGGGGGCGGCCGGGTCCGTGGTCCCGAGGGTGCGTAGGGCGTTCCAGCGCATGACGCGTAGGTCGGCCCATTGCCGGACCAGGCGGTCGCGCAGCACCGGGTCGTCAGCGGCGCCGTTGTCGACGGCGAGCGTCACGACGTCCGCCAGCTCCCGGGCGAAGCCGATCTGCTGCACGAGGGTGGAGACGCCGCGTTCGTAACCGAGGAGGGCCATGGCGATGCGCCAGCCATCGCCTTCCGCACCGACGCGGTGATCGGCGGAGGCGTGGGCGCCGTCGAAGAACACCTCGTTGAACTCGCTCTCCCCGGACATCTGGCGGATCGGGCGGACCTCGATGCGGCCCGGCTGGTCCATCGGCACCAGCAGGAAGGACAGGCCGTGGTGGCGTACGGAGCCGGGCTCGGTGCGGGCCAGGACGAAGCACCAGTCGGCGTCGAGCGCCAGTGACGTCCAGACCTTCTGACCGGTGATGCGATACGTGGTTCCGCTGTCGTCCAGCACGGCCGCCGTGCGCACGCCCGCGAGGTCGGATCCGGCGTTGGGTTCGCTGTAGCCCTGGCACCACAGTTCCTCGCCGCGGGCGATGGGCGGCAGGAAGCGGTCGCGTTGGGCGGGGGTGCCATGGGCGAGCAGGGTGGGGGCGAGCAGGTTCTCGCCGATATGGCCGGACCGGGGCGGCGCGGCGGCGCGGGCGTACTCCTCGCCCCAGACGACCTGTTCGGTCAGCGAGCCGCATCGGTTCCCATATGGTCCACGTGTGCCGCCATGCCGTGCGGGCTCGCTGCCCGGCGACTGCCAGCCGAGGCCGATCCATCCGTGGGCGCCCAACTCGCGTTCCCACGCCCGGCCGGCGGTCGTGGTGGCCGTCAGATGGTCGGCGAGCCAGGCCCGCGCCTCGGTGCGGAAGGCCTGGGCCTGCGGCCCGAAGGTGAAGTCCATGGCGGTCCTCAGGCGTTGGGCCGGTCGTTGGCGGTGGCGGCCTTGCGCATGGCCTCAAGCTGTTCGAGCAGGGGCATGGGGTCGGTGCCGACCGCACCGGGGAGGAAGTCCGCGATCCGTTGCGGGGTCCAGGCGCCTTCCGTGTAGGCGGCGCGCAGTTCACGTGGTTGGGCCCAGACCGCGATCTTGGGTCCGGCGACGGTGTACACCTGTCCGGTGATGTCGCGCGCCTGGTCGCTGAGCAGGTAGACGACGAACGCCGCGACGTCCTCCGGTTCGCCGATCTCCTTGAGTTCCATGGGCACGTTGGCGGACATCCGGGTGCGGGCGACCGGGGCGACGCAGTTCGCGGTCACCCCGTACTTGTGCAGGCCCAGCGCGGCGCTGCGCACCAGGGAGATGATCCCGCCCTTGGCGGCGGAGTAGTTGGCCTGGGCGACACTGCCCTGATGGTTGCCGCTGGTGAAGCCGATCAGGGTGCCGTAGCCCTGCTTGCGCATGACGGCCGAGGCGGCACGGAAGACGGTGAACGTACCCTTCAGATGGGTGGCGACAACGGGGTCCCACTCCTCCTCGGTCATGTTGAACAACATGCGTTCGCGCAGGATCCCGGCGACGCACACCACCCCGTCGATCCGCCCATAGGTCTCAACCGCCGTCGAGACGACCCGGCCGCCCCCGGCCATGGCCGACACATCGTCGGCCACGGCGACGGCGTCACCGCCCGTCGCCTCGATCTCCTTCACAACGGCCGCCGCCACCTCGCTGGTCGGCTCGCCGCCCTCGATCGAGACGCCGTAGTCGTTGACCACGACCTTGGCGCCCTCGGCGGCGCAGGCGAGCGCCACAGCCCGTCCGATACCCCGCCCCGCGCCGGTGATCGCGATGACCTTGCCGGTCAAGAAGTCGCCCACAGCCGAACCTTCCTACAAGCCTTCCCGGGTTTCTGACGGTCCGTTAGATTCTAGGAACACCGGTGACCCATCGCGCAAGCCCCGCGCAGGCGGAAGCCCGCACACACCGAAGGAGGCCGGGATGCCGTTGCCCGAGCGGTTCCATGACATCGCCAAGCGCGTGAACAACTGGGGGCGTTGGGGCGCGGCCGACGAGATCGGCACGCTCAACCTGATCACCGACGAGGTGGTGCGCGAGGCGGTCGGCACCGTGCGTTCCGGCCGCCGTGTCCCGCTCGCGCTTCCCCTGAAGCAGGACGGGGTCCAGACCGGCGCGATCCCGGGCCGGATGAACCCGCTGCGCGCGATGGTCGCCGTCAACTGGCAGATGTTCGGCCCGGACACGGTCGCCACCAGTGATGATGTCGTCACGATGGGGCTGCAGGCGGCCACGCACTGGGACGGCCTCGGTCACGTCTCACACTCCGGCCGCCTGTACAACGGGCGCCCCGCCACCACGGTCACCGCACACACGGGCGCCGAGTTCGGCGGAATCGAGAAGATCACCAGCCTGGTGTCACGCGGCGTTCTCCTGGACGTCGCCCGCGCGCACGGCGTCGAACGCCTTCCCGGCGACCATGCCGTCGTACCCGAAGACCTGGAGGCCGCCGAGGAACTGGCGGGCACGACGGTCCGCTCCGGCGACATCGTTGTCGTACGCACCGGGCAGATGCGGCTGTACCTGACCGGTGACAGGCACGCCTACGCGTACCCCTCGCCCGGTCTGTCGATCCGCACCCCCGAGTGGTTCCACGCCCGTGATGTCGCGGCGGTCGCCAGTGACACGCTGACGTTCGAGATCTTCCCGCCGGAGTTCGAGGACCTGTGGCTGGCGGTGCACGCGCTCCATCTGGTCGAGATGGGCATGCCGCAGGGGCAGAACTGGAATCTGGAGGAGCTGTCCACGGCCTGCGCCGAGGACGGCCGTTACGCGTTCCTGCTGAACGCGACGCCCGAGCCGTTCGTCGGCGGGGTGGGCAGTCCGGTCGCGCCCGTCGCGATCAAGTAGCCCGACCGGGCACCGCCCGGACGGCCGGAGGCCGGGCCCGCGGCGCCCGCCCCGGGGACACCGCCGGTCGGCCCCGCAGGCCCGGTGACGCGCGCGGCGCTGTCATCCCGGTACCCGATCGCGTCGCCGTAGGCGGCCATCGGGCGTTCGTCGTAAAGCTGCTGGGACGGAGCGGAGCCCCCGTCGCAGCGGTCCACCTCGCACCAGATGTGCTTGCCGGAGCCTTCGCGCTCCCAGCCCCAGCGGTCGGCGAGACCGTCCACCAGCTCCAGGCCGCGCCCGCCGGTCTCGTCGCCCTGAGCGTGCCGCGGCGCCGGAGGCTTGGCGCTGGCGTCGGCGACCTCCACGCGTACGGTCCCGGCCGCGGCGCCGTCGGCGCCCGCGTCGGAGACCTCTGGTTCGGGGAAGAGCATCCGCAGCACGGCCGGGCAGCCGGTGTGCACCACCGCGTTGGTTACCAGCTCCGAGATGAGCAGGAGCAGCGTCTCGGCCAGCGGCTCATCTGCTCCTATGCCCGACCGCAGCAGCCGGGAACGGGCCCACCTACGAGCCCGGCCCACCTCGGCCGGGTCGGGGAAGACCTCCAACTGCACCTGAAGCACCTGCACCGCTCACACCATCCGAACCGGCGGACACATCGCCTCGCGCCTCCGTACCGTCACCGACTGTGACGCTGACGAAGGACAGCATGATTGACGTACAGTCACCGCAACAAGCGCTTCAGTCATATTCCAACGGAACGTGGTACCCATGCTGCATACTGCCCCGTGATCGCGCTCGCTACGGGTAGTGGATAGGCGCGATACCGTGCGTGTCCAGCACCTGCGGGCGTTTCCCTCCCGGCCGCAAGCATCCTGGGGAACCGCGCCGGTTGTCGCATGGATACCGCCATGACGACCGTCGCGATTGTTGCGCCCCTGAACTACTCGCACTCGATGGAGGGTACCCGAGAGGGGCGTCGACTCCACGCGGTTACGAGTTACACCTCGGACACAACCCGATATCAACGCTCGGTGACACCTTATTCCGGGCATATCGCACCATTCCGTAAGCGCTGACGACCAGCGGCAACGCCTCGTACCCACCCCGCACCCATTACCAGAAGTCGGGCGAGCACAAAGACCGCGCCAGAGCGTCCTGGATCTCCCCCTCCCGAGCGAACCGCGTTGACAACAACCACGCGCGTTTCATATGGAGATGCACATCGGCCTCCCAGGTGAAGCCCATCCCGCCGAAGATCTGAAGACAGTCGCGGGAGTTGCGGACGGCGGCTTCGTCGGCGAGCAGCTTGGCGGCCGCGATCTCGGTGGGATCACCGGTCACGGCGGCCGCGTAGACAGCGGTACGGGCCATCTCGACCCGCACCAGCATGTCCGCGCACAGATGCTTGATCGCCTGGAATGTCCCGATCGCCCGCCCGAATTGCCGGCGGGTGCCCGCGTACTCCACCGCCAACTCCACCGTGCCGCCCGCGCTGCCGCACTGCTGGGCGGCGGTCAACAGGACGGCTTCACGATGCAGCCGCGACGCGTCGGACACCGCCTGCCCGTCGGCGGGCCGGGCCTCGACCCGCCAGAGCGGTGTCAACGGATCCACCGACCGCAGCGGAACGGTGATCAGTTGGGCCGGATCGAGAGCGAGGGCAGCCCGGCCCTCGATCCACAGCACCGCGTCCGCGTCGGCCAGATGATCGACCAGCGTGCCGTCGCATCCGGCGACCACCGCCTTGCCCTCGGCGGCTCCGTCGACCACCCCCGCCGCCAGATGCGTCGCGACCAGCGGCCCCGGCAGCAGCGCCCGCCCGGCCTCCTCGAAGACCAGCGCGGCCTCGGCCAGGCCCATCCCGTCCAGCCGCAGGTCGAACAGGCCCGCCGAGCCCAGTTCCCGCCACAGCCCGCGGTCCACTGCCGCATCCGCCAGGCAGGCCCGCATCCGGTCCCTGGCGAACCGCCCGGCAAGCAGTTCCCGTACCCCCGCGCGCAACGCCCGCTGTTCGTCGGTGAGTTGGAAGTACACCGCCTCACGGCCCCTTCGGCAGGCCGAGGATCCGCTCGGCGACGATGTTCTTCTGGATCTGCGAGGTGCCCGCCGCGATGGTGTACGACAGCGAGGACAGCCGGTCGGCGGTCCACTCCCGCGCGGCGTCCAGAGCGTCCGCGCCCAGCACCGCCGCCGCCGTCTCGTACAGTTCCTGCCGCGCGTGCGAGTACCGCAGCTTGAACACCGAACCGCCGACGCCCGGCACCCCCGTACCGCCGCCGCGCAGTACCCGCTCCGCCGCGCTGACGTTCCACTGCGTGAGCCGCCACAGCACGGAGAACTCGGCGGCCAGCCGTCCGATCCGCCGACGCAGCACCTGGTCGTCCCAGGTGCCGTTGCGCCGCGCCGACGACGCCACCTCACGCAATGTCCGCCTGCACGCGATGACTTCGCCGACGAACGCCGTGCCGCGTTCGAACGACAGCGTGACCATGGTGACGCGCCAGCCGTCGTTCTCCTCGCCCACCCGGTTCGCCACCGGTACCCGCACCTCGTCCAGGAACACCTCGGCGAATTCGCTCGATCCGGCGAGTGTGCGCAGCGGCCGGACGTTAACCCCCGCGGCACTCATCGGCATCGCCAGCCAGGTGATCCCGCGATGTCTGGGCGCGTCGGAGTCGGTACGGACCAACAGCTCGCACCAGTCGGCGACTTCGGCGTGCGAAGTCCAGATCTTCGAGCCGGTGACCACGTACGTCTCACCGTCCCGTACCGCCCTGGTGCGCAGCGCGGCCAGGTCCGAACCCGCGTCCGGTTCGCTGAAGCCCTGGCACCACACCTCGTCGCCACGCAGGATCGGCGGCAGCCAGCGGCGTCGCTGCTCCGCGGTCCCCTCGGCGGCGATGGTCGGTCCGGCGTGCAGCAGTCCGACGAAGTTGGCACCGACGTACGGTGCTCCCGCCCGCTCGGTCTCCTCCAGGAAGATCAGGTGCTGCGTGGGGGTCGCGCCGCGGCCGCCCGCGTCGGCGGGCCAGTGCAGTCCGGCATAGCCCGCGTCGTACAGCATGCGCTGCCAGGTGGTGTCGTACGCTCTGCGGCCCGGCCAGTGCGCGGGATCGGGCTTCGGCGGGAGGGTCGGCAGCACACCGGCGAGCCACTCGCGCAGTTCGGCGCGGAAGGCCTCCTCCTGCTCGGTGTAGGTCAGGTCCACGCGTCACCGTGTCCCTCAACGCCGTGTCCCTCAGCGTCGTGCCCCTCGGCGTCGTGCCCCTCGGCGCCGTGCCCCTCGGCGCCGTGTCCCGCACCGCCCTGTCCCGGAGACGTCCCGTAGACGGGCTCGGGTGCCGGTGCCTCGGACAGCAACTTCCCGACGACGGGACCGAGTTCCGACGGTTGCCAGCGGCGGCCCGCGTCCACGGCCGGACCGTGCCGCCAGCCGTCCGCGAGCGACACCCGACCGCCCTCGACCTCGAAGACCCGCCCGGTCACCCCGGCGGACTCAGCGCTGCCCAGCCACACCACCAGCGGTGCGACGTTGCCCGGGTGGTAGACGTCGAACCCGCGCTCCGGCCGGGCGACCAGCTCCGGCATCGCCTGCTCGGTCATCCGGGTCCTGGCCGCCGGGGCGATGGCGTTGACCGTCACCCCGTACCGCCCGAGTTCGGCCGCCGCGACCACCGTCAGGGCCGCTGTGCCCGCCTTGGCGGCGGCGTAGTTGCCCTGCCCGACACTGCCCAGCAGACCCGCGCCGGAGGTGGTGTTGATGACCCGGGCATCCACCCGCCCGCCCGACTTCGCCCGTTGCCTCCAGTACCCGGCCGCGTGCCGCAGCGGCGCGAAGTGCCCCTTCAGGTGCACCCGCACCACCGCGTCCCACTCCGCCTCGTCCATGGAGACCAGCATCCGGTCGCGCAGGATCCCGGCGTTGTTGACCAGCACGTCCAGGCCGCCGAAGGCGTCGAGCGCGGTGCGCACCAGGGAAGCGGCGCCGGACCACGTCGCGATGTCCTCGGTGTGGACGACGGCTTCGCCGCCCGCCTCCCGTATCCGTGCCACGACCTCCCCCGCCGCCGCGTCCCGCTCATCGACCGGCGCCAGATCGTTGACCACGACCCGGGCCCCGGCCGCCGCGAAGGCCAGCGCGTGCTCGCGACCGATTCCGCGTCCGGCGCCGGTGACGGCCACCACCCGGCCCGCGCACAGCTCAGCGGTCAAGGTCCAGCTCCAGCATCCGGATGGCGTTGCCGCGCATCAGCTTGTGCACGGTCTCGTCGTCCAGCCCCTTCACATGTTCGAGCGCCACTTCCCTGGTGTGCGGGAACGTCGAGTCGACGTGCGGGTAGTCGGTCTCGAACGTCGCGTTGTCCCGTCCGACGGTGTCGATCGACTCGACACCGTGTTTGTCGCGGAAGAAGCAGCAGAAGATCTGCCGGTAGTAGTACGAGGACGGCGGCTCCGGGATCAGGTCCCGTACCCCGCCCCACGCCCGGTGCTCCCGCCAGACGTCGTCGGCACGTTCCAGGGCATAGGGGACCCAGCCCATCTGGCCCTCGCTGTAGGCGAGTTTGAGTCTGGGGAACTTCACCAGCACGCCGCTGAACAGGAAGTCCATCATCGACGCCATCGCGTTGTTGAAGCTCAGGCTTGCCTGTACGGCGGGCGGCGCGTCCGGTGAGGCGGCGGGCATCTGCGAGGACGACCCGATGTGCATGTTGACGACCGTGCCGGTCTCCTCGCAGACCGCGAAGAAGGGGTCCCAGTATCCGCAGTGGATGCTGGGCAGTCCCAGATGGGTCGGGATCTCGCTGAAGCAGACCGCCTTCACGCCGCGCGCCGCGTTCCGGCGGATCTCCGCGACCGCCAACTCCACGTCCCACAGCGGGATCAGGCACAGCGGTATCAGCCGTCCCCCGCTGTCCCCGCACCACTCCGCCACCATCCAGTCGTTGTAGGCGCGCACACAGGCCAGCGCGACCTCCTTGTCCCGCGCCTCGGCGAAGGTCTGCCCGCAGAACCGCGGGAAGGTGGGGAAGCACAGCGAGGCCTCGACATGGTTGAGGTCCATGTCCTTCAGCCGCTCGACGGGGTCCCAGCAGCCGCGCCGCATCTGGTCGCGGGTGATGCCTTCGAGGGTCATCTCGTCCCGGTCGAAGCCGACGGCCGCGATGTTGCGCTTGTACGGGAACTTCAGGTCCTCGTAGATCCACCAGTCGGTGGGCGGTCCTTCGGGGTCCATGGTGATCTGGTACTTCCCGCCGATGTAGGCCAGTTCGCCGATGCCCGCGGTGAGCGGCTTGGGGCCGCGGTCGTGGTACCTGGCCGGGAGCCAGGTCTCGAAGAGGTGCGCGGGCTCGATCACGTGGTCGTCGACGCTGATGATCCTCGGTAGCTCCACGGCCGCCTCCCCATCGCCTGGACCCTTTATCTGACGCTGCGTCAGATCTACCGTAGCCACGCGACCACCAACCGACAAGGCGGAACCGGAGGCCCGGATGAGCGCGACCACCCCGCACGACCTCGGCGCGTCCCGCACCCTGTGGGAGCTGATCGCGCGCCGGGCCGCGCTCACCCCGGACGCGCCCGTGCTGCTCGACGAGTCCGACCGCCGGGTGACCTTCGGCGCGTTCGCCACCCGCGCGGAACGCACGGCCGCCGGTCTGTACGGACTCGGGGTACGCCCCGGCTCCCGCGTCTGCTGGCAGCTGCCGACCCGGATCGAGACGGTGGTGCTCTGCGCGGCCCTCGCCCGGATCGGCGCCGTACAGTCCCCCGTCATCCCGATCTACCGCGACCGCGAGGTCGGGCACGCCGTCCAGCGCGCCGACGCCCGGTTCCTCATCACCCCGGGCCCCTGGCGCGGCTTCGACCACACCGCCATGGCCCGCCGCCTCGCCCGCCGACTCCCGGAACCGCCGCAGCTGCTCAGCGTGTACGACCGGCTGCCGGACGGCGACCCGGCCACCTTGCCGCCGCCACCGGCGGACGGGCGGGAAGTGCGCTGGATCTACTGGACCTCCGGCACCACCTCCGCGCCGAAGGGCGTCCTGCACAGCGACCGCAGCCTGATCGCGGGCGGCTCCTGCCTGGCGCACGCGTTGCGGATGCGGTCGGACGACGTCGGGTCGATCGCCTTCCCGTACGCGCACATCGGGGGGCTCGACTACCTGGTCATGCTCCTGCTCTACGGGTTCCCGGCGCTGCTGCTGGAGCGGTTCGCACTGCCGGGCGCGCTGGACGCCTACCGGCGGCACGGGGTGACGCTGGCGGGCGGCAGCACCGCGTTCTACTCCCTCTTCCTCGCCCAGCAGCGCCAACTGCCGCCCGAGGAGCGGCTGGTGCCCACCCTGCGACTGCTGGCGGGCGGCGGCGCGCCCAAGCCGCCCGAGCTGTACCACGAGGTGGTACGGGAGCTCGGCTGCCAACTCACCCACGGCTACGGCATGACCGAGGCCCCGATGATCACCATGGGGTCACCGCTCGACACCCCCGAGCAGCTGGCGACCACCGAGGGCCGCCCACCGGCCGAGATGGAGATCCGCATCGTGGACGGCGAGGTCCGGCTGCGCGGCGAGGCGGTCTGCCAGGGCTATGCGGACCCCGACCAGACCGTCGCCGCATTCGACGAGCAGGGCTTCTTCCGCACCGGCGACCTGGGTCGGCTGACCGCCGCCGGACACCTGGTCCTCACCGGCCGCCTCAAGGACATCATCATCCGCAAGGGCGAGAACATCTCCGCCAAGGAGATCGAGGAACTGCTCTACCAGCACCCCGGCATACACGACGCCGCCGTGATCGGACTACCGGACGCCGAGCGCGGCGAACGCGTCTGCGCGGTCGTCGAGCAGCCCGCGGGCTGCTCGACGCTCACCCTGGCCGAGGTCACGACGTTCCTGCGGGGAGCGGGGCTGGCGGTCCACAAACTCCCGGAGCAGTTGGAGGTCGTGCCCGCGCTGCCACGCAACGAGGCGCTGCGCAAAGTGCTCAAGTACGAACTCCGCGAACGGTTCGCGGGGTCCTGACGGCCGGGTTGCGGGTTTTGCACCCAATGCCCGCAACCGGCCAGGCCGATGCCGTTCAGAAGCCTTCCCGAATTCACCGGCGGCTGGAACCATCGCGCCGCACCGGCCCCTACCACCGGTAACACGACCTGCCAGGAGGCACTGTGTCCCCCATCTCCCGCCGCACGCTGCTGGGTTCGGCTGTCGCGAGCGGTGCCGTGATCGGCTCCGGCGCGCTGCCCGGCGCGCTGCAGCAGGCCTTGGCCGCCAGCGGCAAGCACGGTCCGCACGGCACGTTGGACGATGTCGAGCACGTGGTGATCCTGATGCAGGAGAACCGTTCCTTCGACCACTACTACGGGACGCTGAACGGAGTGCGCGGCTACCAGGACACCTCCCTGGTGCGGCTGCCGAACGACTCCGACGTACTGCACCAGAAGCTGCTCGGCAACATCGGCGGAACGACCCTGCTGCCCTGGCACCTGGACACCTCGACCTCCGACGCGCAGCGGATCTTCGACCTCGACCACTCCTGGGACGGCACCCACAGCGCCTGGGCCAACGGCCAGTACACCAACTGGATCCCGGCCAAGTCCTGGTACACCATGGGCTACTACCGCCGCCAGGACATCCCGTTCCAGTACGCGCTGGCAGATCAGTTCACCCTGTGCGACCAGTACTTCTGCTCCACGATGGCGCCCACCAACCCCAACCGCCTCTACCTGTGGACGGGAATGGTCGACCCGCGCGGTACGGGAGGCGGCCCGGTCACCGACAACAGCGAGAAGGGGTACACCTGGACCACCTACCCCGAGCGGCTCCAGTCCGCCGGGATCTCCTGGAAGATCTACCAGCAGAACGACAACTTCGACGACAACCCGATTGCCTGGTTCAAGCAGTTCCAGAGCGCGGCCAAGGACTCCCCGCTCTACACCCGGGGCATGGTCAAGCGGGGTGCCGATGACTTCGCGCAGGACGTCGCCAGCGGCAACCTTCCGTCGGTGAGTTGGGTGGTGGCGCCGACCGACCAGTCCGAGCACCCCAACCACCCGCCCGCGCAGGGCGCCGACTTCACCGCGTCCTACGTACTCGGCGCGCTGGCCAAGCACCCGGAGGTCTGGGCGAAGACCGTCGTCTTCCTCAACTACGACGAGAACGACGGCTTCTTCGACCATGTCGTAGCGCCGGTGGCGCCCGACGGCACCCCCGACGAGTTCATCAACGGCGCGCCCATCGGCCTCGGCCCGCGCGTCCCGATGATCGTCATCTCGCCGTGGAGCCGTGGCGGCCGCGTCAACTCCGAGGTGTTCGACCACACTTCGGTGCTGCGGTTCCTGGAGAACTGGACAGGGGTCAAGGAGCCCAACATCTCCGCCTGGCGCCGCACGGTCTGCGGCGACCTGATGTCGGCCTTCGACTTCCGCCACAAGAGCACCACCGCGTTCCCCGCGCTCCCCGACACCAAGAAGCTGCTCGCGGACCTCGCCGAGCAGGACAAGAAGATCCTTCCGCCGCTCTTCCCGCCGATCAAGCAGACCTTCCCCGAGGTCGAGCCCGGGGACCGGCCGGCGCTCCCGGTCGGCTACCGCTTCGGCTCGTCGTCCCGTACGGACACGGCGAAGGGCCTGCTGTGGATCACGGTGGAGAACCTCGGCCGCCTCGGCGCGGGCCTGTCGATGTACACGGTCAACCACCGCAAGTTCGGCGCCTGGCGCTACACCCTGCCGGTGGGCGGGAAGGTCGCCGACTACTTCAGCGCGCTGTCGGTCAGCGGCGGTCCGTACGACATCGACACGCACGGCCCCGACGGCTTCCTGCGCGGCTTCAAGGGCGACGTCCGCACCTGGAACGACCCCGCGAAGGGGCACCCGGAGATCGCCTCCACCGAGCACCCGGACGGCGTCCGGCTGACCCTGACCAATGCGGGCGGCAAGCCGGTCGTCTTCACGATCGGGGAGAACAAGGCACTGTTCGCGCAGAGTTCGTCGTCCCGCACAGTCACGGTGGCACCGGGCGCGACCGCCAAGGCGGTCCTGGCGCCGACGTCCGCCGGTCGCTACGACTACACGGTGACCGCGGACACCGGCGACGGCTTCGAGCGGCGCTTCGCCGGGCGGCTCCAGCCGTAGCCGGAGGACCCACCAGGGCCTGACCGGCGGCGCCCCCCACGGGCGACCGCCCGTCAGGCCCTGGAAGGGCGCCGCCCGCGCTCAGCGGACCGCGTCGGCGAACGCCCGGTACGCCGCGTCGTCGAAGAGGACGAAGCGGACCTCGGCCACCGAGGTGTCCGCCTCCCGCACGGTACGGACCGCGATCCGGGCGCCGTCGTCCATCGGCCAGCCGTAGATCCCGGTGGAGATCGCCGGGAACGCCACCGTCCGCGCCCCCAACTCGTCGGCCACACAAAGCGATTCGCGGTAGCAGGACGCCAGCGCCTCGGACCGGTCCTCGCTCGCCGACCACACCGGCCCCACCGTGTGGATCACCCACCGGGCGGGGAGTTCGCCGGCGGTGGTCGCCACCGCCTGGCCGGTCGGCAGCCCCCTGCCGTACTGCGACGCCCGCAACGCACGGCACTCCGCGAGGATCTCCGGGCCGCCCCTGCGGTGGATCGCCCCGTCCACCCCGCCGCCGCCCATCAGCGAGGAGTTGGCGGCGTTCACGATGGCGTCGACGTGTTGGGTGGTGATGTCACCCTTTGCGAGCGTGATGTGCGTCATGGCGCGATCGTGCCACCACAAGGGGCGCGGCAGTGTGATCCACTGCTGGCATGGGTGCGGTTCTGCCGAGTGTCATCGCCGTGTTGGGCACACTGCCGGGGGCCACCGTCACACACACCTTCCAGCGTCGGGCGTCCGAGCGCAGTGCCCAGCTCACGCGGACCGAGAAGCTCCGGCAGGAGCGGATCGACGCCTACTGCGCCTTCGCGGGCGCGCTCCTCGAGTACCGGCGGGTGCTGGTGCAGCGCTGGTTCGTGCAGCATGAGGACCGGGTCGACGAGGACACCCCGGAACTTCAGGAGCAGGTCTACAAGCTGCGGTACTCGGCCCATGAGGCCATGTTCCGCGCGCAGATGCTCACCGGCAGCGCGGAACTGTCCAGGATCGCCGAGCGGACGCTGGAGAACGTCACCGAACTCCACCACGCCGGGGATCGTGCCGCGTTGGACGCCGCACGCGATGCGTCACGCCTGGTCATACGGGAATTCGTGACCGCGACGACCCCGTACGTCAGCTGACCTGACCGGTCAGCGCGAGCCACCGCGACCTCAGCGATCACCCCATCGCCGCGGGTGACCGGCGGTGGGCCGCCGGGTGGTGCGGGTTCCCCCTCTGCTGGTGGAAGTCCCTCCTCCGCTGTGGAAGTCCCTCCCCTGCTGGTGGAAGAGGAATGAGGCACGATGGATGCAGGGTGATCCCTTGTCCCAGTCACAGCGGCCTGTTCTCCGGCAGATGACCGAACTGGCGCGGCGAGTCCGCGCCCCCGCCATCGGCCCGACAATGGTGCGCCTGGTTCCGCTGGCGCTGGTTCCGCTGATCGTCGCCATTGACCTGCTGGTCCCCAGCGACGTGCTGTGGAACCGGCTGCTCGTCGCCGTGCCCGCGCTGGCCGCCGCCAGTTGGAACCCGCTCGCCACGGGTGCGATCGGGCTGGCCACCCTTGTGGTCGACTTCGGCCTGGTCGCCTACTGGGGGCGTCTCGGCCAAACGTCAGCGTGGCTGACCCTGGGCGTGATCATCGCCGTGACACTGGCCGCGATGTACGCAAGCCATACCCGCAGGCAGCGCGAACGCGCCCTCGCGGACATCCTCTCCGTGGCCGAGGCCGCCCAGCAGGCACTGCTCCGGCCGCTGCCGCGCCGCCTGGGCTCGCTGCGCATGGAGGCCCTGTACCTGGCCGCCGCCGCTCGGGCGCGCATCGGCGGGGACTTCTTCGAAGCCCAGTACACCCCGCACGGGATCAGGTTGCTGATCGGCGATGTGCGCGGCAAGGGGTTGCCCGCCGTGCAGGTCGCGGCGGTCCTGATGGGTTCCTTCCGGGAGGCGGCACACGAGGCGCCCGACCTGCCCTCGCTGGCCAACCGGCTGGAGACCAGCGTGCAGCGCTTCTCCGCCCAGGTGCCGGGCACCGATGCCGACGAACGGTTCGCCACCGCGCTGTTCGTCGAGATCCCCGAGGACGAATCCGTGGTGCGGCTGCTCAGCTGCGGGCACCCGCCGCCACTGCTGCTGAGTGAGGGCACGGTCCGGGTGCTGGAGGCCGCCAGGCCGTCCCCGCCGCTCAACCTGGCGGTGCTGCTGGACACGCACTACCAGGTGGACGTGTCGCCCTTCGGCGCGGGGGACAGCCTGCTGCTGTACACCGACGGGGTGAGCGAGGGCCGCGACCGCGCGGGCGTCTTCTATCCGCTCGCCGAACGGGTGGAGCGGCATGCCACCGCGTCCCCGGACGACCTGATCGACAGGCTGCGCACCGATCTGCTGGCCTATACGGCGGGCACGCTGGACGACGACGTGGCCGCGCTCGTGGTGCACCGCGCCGTCACGCCGGATTGACGCCCGCGAACAGGTCGTCCTCCGGCGTCCGTGACGCCACGCGCGAGCGCGCGAGGACGTAGTTCTCCGTCGGCCAGACCTCGCGTTCCAGGTCGCGGGGGTGGGCGAAGAACGGGCCGGCCGGGTCGGCCTGGGTGGCGTGGGCCCGGAAGGCGCGATCGCGTACCGCGAAGTACTCCGCACACCGGATGCGGGTCGTCACGTCGAACCGCGGTGCCCAGTCCGGCCAGTTGGCCAGCACCTCGCTCATCCGGGACGCGATGCCCCACCGCAGCATCGCCTCGTGCAGGGTCGAGAACCACTGCTTCTCGAAGGCGGCCTGGTAGTAGAGCTTGAGCGGCTGCGCCGGCTCACCGGCCATGGCCTCGTAGGCGGCGAGGGTGACGCGGTGGGTCTGGATATGGTCGGGGTGCGGATAGCCGCCGGAGGGGTCGTAGGTGATGACGACATGCGGACGGAACTCCCGTATGACGTCCGCCAGTTCCGTCGCCGCCCGCGCCACCGGCAGTGCGGCGAAGCAGCCTTCCGGCAGCGGATCGCCCTCCCCGGGGAGGCCGGAGTCCGTGAAGCCGAGGAACCGCTGCCGTACGCCGAGGATCTCGGCGGCGGCGGCCATCTCGCGGCGGCGGATCGCCGGGAGGTCGGCGCGGACCTCGGGGCGGTCCAGGGCCGGATTGAGGACGTCTCCGCGTTCGCCGCCCGTACAGGTGACGACCAGCACCTCGGCGCCCGCCGCCGCGTAGCGGGCGAGGGTGGCGGCGCCCTTGCTGGACTCGTCGTCGGGGTGGGCGTGCACGGCCATCAGTCGCGGAGTGGTCATGGACGGCTTCCTTTCGATGGATTCCGGTGGATTCCGGTGGATCGGAACGGGCCTGCGGTCCCCGGGTGCTACCGGGCCCTACGGGCGGGGTAGTACAGCGCCGGAACGAACGCCAGGGCGCACAGCGCGAGCGCCCAGGCGAAGGCATGGCCGTCGGCGGCAGCCGGGCTGGCCGCGCCGGTGAGTTGGTGTTGCAGGACGACGGTGAGTGCCGCCATACCGAGTCCCCCCCAGACGGTTGAGGACGTTGACGGTTCCCGCCGCACGAGGAGCCTCGTCGCGGGAGACGGAGGCGTAGGCCGCGGACATGCCGGGCACCATCGCGAGGCCGAGGCCGGCGCCGCGTACCAACAGGGCGGCGGTCAGCAGCCGGTCGGCCGGGCCGTGGCCGAGGAACGCGAACGGCACGCCCCAACTCTGCTGTGCGCAGCCGTACATCAGCGCGGCGAGGCCCGGCGAGAGCAGCGCGAGACCGGGCACATCGAGCGGGGTGCGCCGGGGCGCCCGTGCGGTGCTCGGCAGCAGGCGCGCGGCGAGCAGCAGGGTGACGACGCGGATGGGCACGTTGACGTAGAACATCCAGCGCCAGTCGAGGTCGACGCCGGGGCATTTTTTTGCATGGACCTAAATTTAGGTCCGCCCAATCAATCGCTGCGAGTGAATTTTTAGGTCGAACCTAGAAACTGGGTAGGATGCGGCCATGGCGCAGCTCCGCGAGCTCAAGAAGCAGCAGACCCGGCAGAAGATCTCGCATGTCGCGACCCTGATGTTCATCGAGCACGGCTTCGAGCAGACGACCATCGCGGACATCGCGAAGGCCGCCGGGGTCTCCAAGATGACCGTCACCAACTACTTCCCACGCAAGGAGGACTTGTTCTTCGACGCGTACGAGGAGGTGGTGGGCGGGCCGGCGCGCACCGTCGCCGAGCGCGCCCCCGGGGAGTCGGCGCTGGCCGCGCTGCGCCGCAAGTACCTGGCGGACTGCGAGGAGCACGCGCCGCTGCTCGGCCGCGTCAGCCCCGGCTTCGCGCGGCTGGTGGTGGAGAGCCCGGCGCTGCGGGCGCGGCTGCGGGAGATCTACGACCAGCAGGAACAGGCGCTGGCCGAGACGCTCATCGAGCAGGCCGGAGCCGATGGTGTGGCGCCGCGCGTCGCGGCCGCCCAACTGTCCGGTGTGCAGCGGGTGTTGTTCCACGAGGCGCGACGGCGCTCCGAGGCCGGGCAGGACGAGGAGGAGTTCTTCACCGGGCTCGGCGCGGCGGCCCGGGAAGCGTTCGCGCTGCTGGAGCCCGCGTTGGCGGGGTACGCCGCCAAGTAGCCGCACTGCGGCTTGTGTGCCGTGCTCTCTGCTCTCTGCGTTGCGCCTTGCGCGCAGTGCTCTCTGCGTTGCGCCTTGCGCGCCGGGGCTTCTGCGCCGGGGCGGCCTCCGGCGGTCAGGCGGACAGCGGGCGGGCCGTGTCGTCCACGGCGGCGTCGAGATCCTGGAAGACCTCGAAGAGGCGGCGTACGCCCAGCGCGGCCAGCACCCGGTTCACATGCGAGCCGTCGACCGCGCCCTGCGCGGGCAGTATCAGCCGCAGGCGGCCGGTGCACGAACGCATCAGGCGGCGCGCCGCGATCAGCACGCCCACCCCGCTGGAGTCGCAGAAGCGCACATCGGAAAGGTCGAGCACCACACTGCGCCGCCCCTCGGCGACCGCGTCATGGACATGCTGCCGCACCCCGGGCGAGGTCACCAGGTCCATCTCACCCGACACGTGCAGCACGGTCCAGCCGTCCCGCTCCTCCGCCTTCACCCTCAACGCCACTGGCTCGCTGCCCCTTCGTCGGCAGAGTCGTTCCGTTCCGGTACCCCCTGACCCTATGCCCAGCGGCGATGCCTTCCCCGCAAGGCCGTGGTCACACCCCCATAACAGCTCGTCTTCACCAGGCCTCTACTTGTAGCTCGCTGGGCACCCGTTCCGTACTGATCGGTTACTCATCGGGTGTCCATTGCGGCAAAGCAGCGTGCGTTGTCAGACCCGGCGGATACATTCGATGGTGACGGAAGAGTGATGAGCGTTGGACGTTGAGCGATGAGGTGAGCCGAGAGGGGGCGGCCGGATGGCGACACCCGCACCACCACGCTGGGACCGCAAGATGCAGCAGCGGCTGGCCCGAGGAGAGGAGGCGGCGCTCTGTGAGCTGTACGACCGCTTCGCTTCGCTGGTGCACGGACTCGCGTACCGCGTGATGGGCGACGAGGACGCGGCCGACCAGATCACCCGCGAGGTCTTCGGGTACATCTGGGAGAACCCGGACGCGTACGACCCCAAGGAAGGCAACTTGCGTTCCTGGATAGCCACGCTCACCCAGCGGCAGGCGGTGCACCGGCTGCGGCGCTGTGAGGCGGAGCGGATCAGGGCGGGCGGTGAGCGGACCACCGAGCAGTTCGAGCGGAAGGTGTGCGACGCCAACACCGCCGCCCGCGCCGACTTCATCAAGAGCTCGATGCCCACCTCGATACGCGCCACCCTTGATCTGGCCTATCTGCACCGCCGCGACTACCGGCAGACCGCGGCGGAGCTCGGTCTGACCGAGGACGAGGCACGGCGACGGCTCCGGCTCGGCCTGCAGATGCTCTCCACGGCGATGCAGCCGAATCCGCCGTCGGACTCCGCTTCCCCGCCGGGCCCGGGCGGTTCGCGATGACCGGGCCCACGGGAGACGGTCCGATGGGCAGCGGACCCGAGGAGAACGGCGGCATGCCGTTGCCGCGGGTACCGCTGCCACGGGGTGCGGCGGACGACGGACCACTGCGTCCGGCGCCGCAGCCCCCTTCACCACCGCCGCTCGACCATCTGACGTTGAAGTCGCTGCTCGGCGCATGGGCGCTGTCGGCGTGCTCCGCTGAGGAGACGGCCGCGGTGGAGGCGCACCTCACGGACTGCGCGACCTGTGCGGAAGAAGCGGTACGGCTGCGGGACGCGGTCGGCCTGTTGCGGTCGGAGGACTCGCTCGACCTCGATCCGCTGCTGCGCGCCCGCGTTCTGGAGAACTGCCTGGGCCGACGCCCCGCACGCATACCCGTGCCCGACTGGGCGGGACCGTACGACGCGGAGACCGCGCGTCTGGACGCGTTGCTCCGGGACCTCGGACCGGAGGACTGGGCCACGCCCGTCACCTTGGAGTGGCACGACGGTGCGCGCCGCACGTCCGTCACCAACGTCATCGGCCATCTCGCCGCGGTCGACGGGCTGATAGGAACCGCGCTCGGCGAGGACACCGCACTGGGTTCGGACGCGCCCCGCGATCCGACCGAGCGGACGTTGGAGTACTGGCGCCGCTTCGGCTCGCGGTCCGGCAGCGAGGTGCGTGAGGAATGGCGGGACCAGGGCCATACGCTGCTGCGCACGGTGTCCTTCGCCGGGCGGAGCGCGGGCGGACTCGACGTCGGTTACGGGGACTTCAAGCTTCCGTTGCGGGACGCGTTCGTGGACCGTGCGTTGGAGTGCTGGATCCACGCCGGGGACATCGCGGAGGCCGTCGACTATCCGTACGGTCCGCCCGCGCCAGGGCACTTGAACGCGATGGTCGATCTGACGGCGCGCATGCTGCCGCTCGCCCTCGCGGGGCGGCGCAGGGCGGGGCTGGCCATGTCTCCGGCACGGTGGGTGGAGGCGGGCACGCCGGGCCGTTCGGTCCACCTGGAGTTGGAGGGCGAGGGCGGCGGCGACTGGTACATCGCGTTGGACTCACCGGCGGCGGTGGGCTGCAAGGCGGAGAGCGTGGCGCAAGTCGCCCTGGAGGCCACCGAGTTCTGCCAGTTGGCCGCCGGGCACCGGGAGCCGGAGGATCTGGCGGTCGGGCAGGCGGGGGATCGCCAGGCGATCCGGGATGTGCTGGCGGCCACGGCGAGCTTGTCACGCATGTAAGCCCCACCCAC